>CAVRBJ010000033.1:0-33923 GCA_963718965.1 uncultured delta proteobacterium
AGCAGGGGAGATAGCTTTGATGATGTTCATGCCATCATGCTGATTTTTGGCAAACAGCTTAAAATCTTTTGCAATCACCCAAAATTCCTTGCTATATTACAAGTTAGAAAAACTACTCTATCATCGGCTATCAGTGGCCAGTCTATTCAACAGGCTTATTTATTTTTCTAAGCAGCTACAGTTAAGCTTCTAATTCTTTCCTTTTGCAGCGCGGGCACAAGCTCCTATTTGCGCGAGCTTGCCAAGGTTTTTGACGTCTCGACAAATGCTGTTGCGGCGAGCTTGCGCACAGCTCACAAGTGCCGGTTTTCTCAATACAAAAAAAAACGGCACAGTTGATCTAACTGGCAAATGAGCAGCATCCACTGTTCCCTGAGCTTAAGTCCATCGTTGCAAAAGTAATGGGTATTCACAAGGTTATCGACGGTATCGTCATTCGTCTGGGGAAGTTGAAGGGCCTATCTCATTGATGACTATGCCGAAGGCAAAGATACTGGCATTGTCGATCTTCTGCTTGTCGGCAGCATTAATATGGGGCATTTGGCTGACCTTTCCCAGAAAACCGAAAAATATATCAACGAAGTCCGCTCTCTGGTGGTCGCCGCGATGAATACCCGCAATTTCAGAAAAAGCTCCAGCAGCGGCCCCATGTACTCATCTGGGAGGCAAAAAAGTAACGTAAAGACAAATGCGCCTGTTTCTTTCTGTAGCGTTTTACGAAGGCACAAATAAATAAATTTTATGCATAAATAACACATGGCTGCTCAAAATATTATAGATAAGCAAAACACATGGGATATTGTTATCCGCCCCCAGCGAGCCTGGTGGGATCTGCGCCTTGGTGATCTGTGGCGCTACCGCGATCTTATCCGCCTCATGGTCTGGCGTGATTTTGTCGCCATATACAAACAAACCATTTTAGGGCCGATCTGGCATTTGATCCAGCCGATTATGACAACCATCGTGTTCACGGTCATTTTCGGCAATATTGCAAAACTGTCCACCGACGGTTTGCCGCCCTTTATTTTTTATATGGCCGGCAACACCGTCTGGTTTTATTTTTCCACCTGCCTTCTCAGCACATCAAACACCTTCACCAGCCAATGCGGGCATTTTCGGTAAGGTCTATTTTCCGCGCCTGACCGTGCCAGTTTCTATAGTCATTTCCAATTTAATCGCTTTTGCCATCCGGTTTGGGCTGTTTATTGTCTTCCTGCTGTATTTTTTACTTACCGGCTCAACATGAAACCCACACTCTGGATACTGCCCTTCCGGTTTTAATTTTCCTCATGGCGGTGCTTGGCCTGGGCATGGGCATTATCGTATCCTCGCTGACGACAAAATATCGTGATCTGCAGCATCTGGTGACCTTCGGCATGCAGCTGTTCATGTACGCCTCGCCGGTGATTTACCCGCTTTCAAGCGTGCCGGAAAAATGGCAGTGGCTGCTGCTGGCAAACCCGATTACGCCGATTATCGAGGTGTTTCGTCTGGGCTTTCTGGGCACCAGCTCCGTTGAGCCGGTTTTTTTGCTGTACAGTGCCGGTTTTACCGCCCTCATGCTGCTCGTCGGCATTCTTGTTTTCAACCATGTGGAAAACACTTTTATGGATACCGTGTAAATGGCAGAAACGGTAATTTCAATCGAAAATCTTTCAAAATCCTACCGCCTGGGAGTGATCGGCACCGGTACGTTCTACGGCGATCTGAAGCGCTGGGGGGCGAAAAAGCTCGGCAGGCCGGACCCCTATGAGAAAATCGGCCTGGCAGACCATGGCAATCGAGAAGGAGAAACCATCTGGGCCTTGCGGGATATCAGCTTTGAAGTGTGCACCAGGGAGAGGCTGTGGGAATCATCGGCCGCAACGGCGCAGGCAAGAGCACCCTGCTTAAAATTCTCTCCCAGGTCACCGCGCCGACAGCGGGCGAGGTTAAGATCAAGGGCCGGATTGCAAGCCTGCTGGAAGTCGGCACGGGATTTCATCCGGAGCTGACCGGCCGCGAGAATATTTTTATGAACGGCGCCATCCTTGGCATGCGCAAAAACGAAATTCAGCGCAAGCTGGATGAAATAGTCGATTTTTCCGGCGTTGAAAAGTTTATCGATACTCCCGTGAAGCGCTATTCAAGCGGCATGTATGTCCGGCTGGCATTTGCGGTTGCAGCCCATCTGGAGCCAGAAATTTTAATTGTTGATGAGGTTCTGGCAGTAGGAGATGCGGAGTTTCAGAAAAAATGCCTGGGGAAAATGAATGATGTCAGCAGAAACCAAGGACGAACGGTACTGTTTGTAAGCCACAATATGGGGCGGTGCGGCAGCTGTGCAGAAAGGTATTGTGCTCAGTGGCGGCTGTGGCGTATTCGAGGGTTCAGCATCAGAGGCTGTAGAGCGGTATTTACAGAGCAGCACAGACAGCACCAGGCTTGAAGGCATTGATATAGCAATTGCACATCTGCCGACGGGACCCGGTTTTTAAATTTGAGAGCATTGACTCTTACGCAGGACGCTGCACCGGTTGATTGGGTCGACAGCAGCAAACCGCTGCATATCAGGATCGCAGTACAGCGTTTTTGAGAAAACAAAAGGGCTGCGGGTCTATTTTGATTTGTGCGATACGGATGACACAATCCTGTTTCGCAGTTTCCATGATGAAAATAATAATGGCATGCCCACTGTCGAGCCAGGTCTTTACATGTCTGAAGCGATGATTCCTTCGAAGAATATTCTTGGGCCAGCGGCATACTCTATTATTATTCGTGCAGGCATTTACAATGTTAGATCATGTTTTTCAGTCTGAAAACAATAAAGATAAACCTACATGTTGTTAAATACAGGGCAATATAATGAGGGCGTATCTCGGAGATACTTTCAGAGCTAAACTTGCCCCCCAGGTGGATTGGATAACAGAAGGGTGCCATGAAAAAAATCATTTCTAAATTTCTAAAAAAATCCAAGCTTATCAGAAACGAATTGCGGTCTTAATTTGTATAAGACAAAGGACGGATTGTTTTACTGGCTTAATCCTGCAAAGTACCTGGATAGAAGCATGATCGACGAAGGTATTTTTGAACCTCATAGTACCCGTCTTGTTAAAAAATTAGTAAAACCCGGTGATGTTGCCTTTGATGTTGGCGCAAATATCGGCTATTACAGTGTTCTGCTCTCTAAAGTTGTCGGCGAAGCAGGCCAGATTTTTTGTTTTGAGCCAACAGCCAGATTACAGGCAGATTCTTGAAAAAAATATTTTAGCAAACAAATTAAAAAATGTGCGAATTTTCGTTCTTAGGATTATCCGATAAATCCGAGAAGGTCACAATTTCCATAGGAGACAGTTCGGCAACACTCCATTGGGTATTGTCAAAAAGCCCCACAAAAAACCGAATCTATAAAATTAGAAAAACTAGATGATATGGTCGGAACTTAACATTAAAAAACTAGATTTTATAAAAGTCGATGTTGATGGCCACGAGCCTTTTTTCCTCCATCGGGCAATAAGTACGATTGAAAAATATGACCCTGCAATTCTGCTGGAAGTAAGCCACGAAAATTATTTAGAAGCTGGGTTTACCGCTTGGGAATTTTATGCATACTTAAAGGAAAATGGTTTTCATATTTATTCTGAAATAAACTTACTGGAGTTTCATTCTAAAGCTGATTTTTTAAAAGAATGCGGGAATTTTGCTTACAGCGCAAATATTATAATTTCAAAATCTGACATAAAACAAAAACTAGATTCTTTATGAATAAAAGGCTTGTATCCTTTTTGCGCAAATTCCATACAGCCACCCTTAGGCGGTCTGCACACGCTTTCAATAAGGGTGTTCTTGAGCGAAAAAATGCTTCCTCCTGGATTCAAAAGAAGGCCTTAAGGATTTTTTTATCTTTAGCGAAAAAAGCAATTCTTATTGAAGACGACCTTGATAAGGTCAACTTTATCACCGACATCAATTCACGAACCGGATCAATAGCCTTCGTTCAATTGCGGCAAATGCAGAGCCGGAAACATGCTCGATATCGGCACCCATCTCGGCAGAAGCGCGGCCCGCATGGCCGCTAATTCCCCTCGGTCGACAGTCTACACCGGTCAATATCCCCCCGGAGGATTATGCCGAGGGCGGGAAGCTTAAAACCAGACTGCCTGAGCCGCGATGAAACCGGCTCTTTTTACCGCGAGCAAAAATTTGTCTCGGATATCTGAACAGTATATACGCTAACACCAAAACCTGGGTCGTTCCCCTGACCATATTAACAATGTGTCGCTTGTCTATGTTGACGGATGCCATGATAAGGAGTTTGTGTACTCGGATACCCGGCTCATACTTGACAGAGTGCGGCCCGGCGGCTTCATTCTGTGGCATGACTTCACGCCTATCTATCGTCATCATTTTGAATGGATTGACGAGGTAATGCAGGGTATTGAACGGCTGTTAAAGAAAAAATAATCGTCGGCAACATACTCAATGTCAAAAACTCATGGATCGGCATATTGAAGAAAGAGCTATGAATTTAAACAGCTCACAAAAAAATCAGACTACGGCCTCGTTCTTGACTGGAAGTTCCATGCGGAGAATCAATGGGTAAGCGTATTTGCCCCCACACATGGTACGGGAAATCCTGCGGGTCTTCGATCCTATTGCTTGTTTCTTTCACGACTGGATTACGCGCTGCATAAAAAAAAATTAAAGTACATCATTTCCATGGAGCCGGGCTGGGCTGCTCCAAAAATCAGCTATGACAAAAAATCACGGCATATCATAGGTGTTTTTGTAAGTGATCCGCACAATAAAACTAGGCTGGCTTCAAGAGTATGTGCGGAGCAATGAAATAACGTTCGTCCTGTCGCAGTACCAGCATCCGTTTCTTTTATCATTTTCCTGATTTTCCCCGGGAAAAATTTGTTAATTTCCCCTGGGCCGTTCCGAATCAATTTCTTTCTTGCCACCGAATCGAGGCCCAGAGCCCCGAGATAGCAATTTTCGGGGGGGCTGCGAAGTCACGCCTATGACGTCAGAAACTGGTGCAGACAGCAGCAAGGTATCGCCGCCACTCAAATTCCAGGGGTTAGAACAAAGTCATGACTGATGCCGACTATTTTCAGTGGCTTGCCACATTCGGTGCTATGGTTGCAGCCGGCTCCTCGGACCCGAAATACGACCTCGTCACGCCGAAATATTTTGAAATCGCATCGGCTGGCGCCCTTCTTATCGGGCAATACTGCCGGGATATTGATCTGCTTGGCTTTAATGAAACCAACTCCCTGCTTTTTACAAAAGAAACATTTGTGGAGCGGGTTCGGGAATATCGCAAAGCTCCTGAAAAATATATCGATGTGCGGCAGCGGGGACGCGAGCTCATTACGGGAGCGCACATGATAAGCCGCCACAGGATTGATCTGCTCAAGAGTCTTTAGCCAACAGCATTCTGAAAGCTGATCATGCTGAAAAAAGATGCTCGGATCGGAAAGCATCGAGACACAGAATTTTGGCTGCTTTTGTCCCTACTGGACGCAGCTAGATGGGCAGGTTGTTGTAGCGGATACGGCAGAAGAGATTTTTTCTGCCGTACCTGCGGAAAACCGCAGAGTTGACCCAGTAGCGTTCTTTGAGCTGCTCGAATTTAATTATATGCTGGGAATCGCACCCTTCTGCAGGGAGTTAACCGAATACCGTGGCGGGCCACGCTCCGGGGGGATGGCACCATTGCAAGGCGGCCGCCGATAGTTCATGGGATGCGCCAGATGACCGCTGCGCAATCCGCACAAACTGCGGGAGCTTGCTTCGGAGGAAGAACTCCACATGGCAGCGCAACAGGCTGCGCGGATTTTTTTGCTGCTTACGGGCGGCCTTGACAGCCGGGTAATTGCCGGATTGCTCAAAAAGCTGAGCCCGGCTTAGCTGCTGAAATTAAATGTGTAACATGGGGTATGCCTGAGAGCCGCGATGTTGCCTACGCGCGGCAGATCACCGCCTGGTACGACTGGGGAAGTTCTCATTGTACCGCTTATGACAAGGAGACTTGTTTCCGGATCAATGTTCTCCGCCGGCGCCGTCTGGGGAGGGTCTTCGCCATTGCAGCTTCATCTTCACGGAATGGACTGGTTCAGAAATGCCGAGCCTGATGATCTTGTCATTGCCAGCAAGTTTCGGCGACAGCATCGGCAGGGCGGAGTACAGCTCTCAGCATTTGTCAGACTGCTCGTTACCTCCAATAAAAAAGAAACCACCGGCATTTAATCCATCCTTCATTAGTTCCGGAGACGCTTGCGGCAGCTGAGAAAGATGGCGCAACCGCCTGGGAGGGGGAGAAAGCCCCTGATCAGATCGGTACGGCGTGAGCGTGGATCTGCAAAACTATATGCGCAGAATGATTTGCCATACAATGGATTATCTGCCAGTACTGCAGCGTCCATCAGGCGTTCACGAGTGACCATGTCGTCTCCTATATGTGGTCGCTTCGCGCACCGAAGACAGACAGATGAAATTTATTATCAGCTGTTCAAGCTGTTGGATGGCAGACTCTATTCGCTGCCCTGGGCGCGGACCGGTGTTGCTCCTGATGGAACTTTGGAAAAGATCAACAGCTTAAAAAAAATTACCATGCATGGTCAGAATGGCTCAGGGGAAATTTGATCGACCGGCTTGAGCCCTGTTTTTTTCTCCGGGACTTTGCGAGCTGAATATATTGTATTCTCAGGGGCTGAAGCGTTTGTGGAAGGCGTTTTTGACATCCAGCAGCGACCATTTCGAAAATGTGGTGAAACTCTGCTCATTGGAGCTGACGCGCCGTCAGTTTAATATTCTTCCAAGTGAAAGCCCCATATATTACAAAGATATATGCAAGGAAAAGCTGCTACGCAGCATAAAAAGTTTCATAAAACTATAAGTTGAATCCATCTTGCTCATGAAAATAGCATTCGTAACGCGATATGTAACTGAGGCCAATTTTGACGGTGGCCTTGCAAGCTACCTTTTATAGGGTGGCCCGGGCGCTGGGATTGGGCCGTCGGCCTGTACTGTTTGTTGCTGCAGCAGGAATGCAGAGCTTCTGCATGAAGGCATTGCTGTTTTTCGTGTCAATGTTCAGAGCGATGTTCCTTTTTTCATAAGAGCTTTCAGAAATCGCGTTTTTGCCCAGACCGCTGCAGTGGCTGTGGCAAAGCTGGAACTGGACGGGCATTGCTGTGCCAGAGTCGTCGCAAAGCACCTTTGCTATTGCTCAGTTTGCCAGCTACACGGCCACGGCCCTTTTCAGGCCGCGGGCCATTCCTTCAGTTGTTCGCATATCAAGCCTTCAGTCGCTGTGGATGCTGCTACAGCAATAGGCCCGCTTTGCACAGAAAATTTGCACAGTCTCTTTGAAGCGGTCGCTATAAAAAAAACCGACAGGCTCATCGGGCCCGGCAAAACAGTTGCCGAGCAGGTTGAAAAGCTAACCCAAGAAAAAAGTCCATCTGGTGGAAAGCCCTTATAACCACACCAGCGAACAAAGGAGTGGCAGACCCTATGCTGCCATCTGCGCAGGAAAAAAGTATCTTTTGTTTTTCGGTTCAATAGGGTTGCTGAAGTAAAACAATTGGTGATTGTATATTGCCGCTGCTTCAAAAATATCCGGAACTTTTTTTTGTCTTTGTAGGGAAGGACATGCGGTTCAATGACGGCGCAATGATTGATTATGTCCGCGCGCAGGCTGGGGCCTTGCATTATAAAATTATTTACCCCGGGGTTTTGCCGCATGCACAGCTTCTGCCCATTATCGAGCATGCCAGCGCCGTCGTGCTGCCCTCCAGGATAGATAATTTCCCGAACACCTGCCTGGAGGCCATGGCCTGCGGAAAAATAGTTATAGGCACACGGGGAACAAGCTTTGAACAGTTGATTGATGATGGCATAAGCAGCTTTGTGCAAAGGTGTAGACGATGCGCAAGGCCTGCTTCGGTCTATCGAGACCGCTTTACTGCTGCCAGAAGAAAAAAAACTGCTTCTAGCGGACAAAGCGCGGCAACGCATTGCTTTGCTGCGACCGGAAAATACCGTCGCGGCCCTTTTGCAGCAGTCCCAGCAGGTGCTGTCCCAGGCCCTAAACGGCGATCACGATCATTCGGTGGCGGCGCGGCAAAACTTTTTTTGTTGCCAGCAAGGCCAGGACAATGGCAAATATACCCCTGCGGCTAACGAAAGCGCTGTTTGGCGCAGGGTCGCACCCTGAAAAGAGAGCATCATGCAGAAGCTGCACATGCGTCATATGTCAAAAAACAAAGCCCCCTATGGCTATCAGAGCTATTACTTTGAAGGAGTGCGGCAATATCTTAAACCGAAACAGGCTGGCAGCTGCAAGTTTCACCAGATAAATTTTTTCAGCGCCTTTGCCCTGAACAGGAAAATGAAGGCCTGGCTTGAAAAAAACACAGCGCCTATTGACGAGCATGTTGGCGTATATTTATTAAAAACAGGAAAAGCTGCGGTCATCTTTAGCAATTGATCCCCATGATGATAAAATAATGCGGCAGCCGGCAGTTCAGAATATGGTTGCTGTATATTTAAAAGTAATTCTGGCACGGCAGAAGTATCCGCGAATGTGAAAAAGATAGTTAACTGGCAGCCTGCTGGTTGCGCAATATGAAGCGAACTTAAAATCGTTCAGGAGAACCGCCAAGGATATTGATGTCGTTCACATTACGCGCCCCTGGGGCTCTTACGAACATAATATTCGAATTTTCGAGCAGCTTTCCAGGGTCAAGGGGGAAAAAGTATTGCACTGCATTTTCCATGGGCAATCCCCCGAGCTGCTGGCGCATTTTATGAACTACTATAAGGATCGCCTGCTGAAGTCAAATGTCAGCTTCTGCTGAAAACGTAATGCCCTACGATAAGCTGTGGGATGTATGTTCCCGTGCAAAAATTGTAATTTTGCGCGCTGGAGCGTGCTTTATGCATACCCTGGCGGATGTCGGACCTCTTGCGACCGGGAGCATGTATAGTCGTCGACCATACACCGTTCCCGCAATGGCCTGTTCTTCTTGAAACAGATATTAACTTTTTTTCGTCTTGGATTAGAAAGATCCGGCGACTATACGATGAATACATTTGGCAGCAGAGAATATCTATCAGCAGATGAAGAAAAGTATGAACAGATTCCTTCAATAATACATTCGCTCCTTCAAAACAAGAATGCAATGCAAGGGATCAGAGAAAAGAATATGAAATATTGCGAATCTTGTATGCCAGCTCCCGTTAAAGTTGGAGAGTATATAATAAATACGCTTGTTCAAAACCAAGGCATGTGAACACTTTGTGCAGCAGGCGATGGGCACAAGGCGGAGAGCCGCGCTGGCTTAAACGCGACCGCGATCACCAGGGATAACAACCGTGACGGCATAAACATGCTGGGAATTGCGCTATGCAGAATAATTATTGAGCCCCTCGGCGGCCTCTGCAACAGATTGAGGGCTTGCGCGAGCGCTTGTGCGCTTGCGCATGCCCTCAATCGCCCCCTGACAATTGTCTGGAATATCGATGGAACCCTCGGCTGCCGTTTTGACGATCTATTTAATCGCGCCCGATATGGTTAGCCGGATTATTTACAAAAACAAAAATAAGTTTTTTTTTAAAAACGCTCATGAGCTGATTGATACCATCAGCGTTGAGAAGTCGCTTTCGGTTACGGCAGCCCGACATAGACAGGCTGCTGGCGCAACAATATGATTTCCGGCTTTTAGCGCAGCACGATCCCGTGCATATTGCTACCTGCACCGCTTTTTATCCGGCGGCTGTTCTGTTCAAGGCCTTTGTGCCCGTGCCGGAGCTGCGAGCTGATCATAGATTCGTTATACGAATGCCCTGCAAAATGTGATAGGTGTCCAGATACGCAGAGGCGATCAGGACATTTGCCATAGAAAACAGCCCGACAGAGCTTTTCCTTGCTGCTATGCACAGAGAAGTTGAAGCAGACCCCGGGGTTACATTTTTTCTTGCCACTGATTCTCCTCAGGAGGAATACACGATGCAGGCGGCGTTTCCAAATCACATTGTTACGCATGAAAAACAAAGTCTTCATCGCGATGATCCTGCGGCAATAAAAGATGCCGTGATCGATCTTTTTGTCCTTTCAAAATGCAGGAAAATAATCGGGAAATATGGAGCTCTTTTACCGAAACCGCCCAGGCTCTGGGATCAGCGGATATGTGCATCATTCAAAAAAGGCGGGATCATGCTTGCTGCTGATCTCTTCTGGACAGCAAGCTCGGTTAATGTATTATGGTAAGGCTATCCGTTATCGTCTGCACCTATAATCGTGCCGATTTGCTGGAGAGGCGCTTGAGTCGCTTGCCCGCCAGACAGCCGATCCGCATGCCTATGAAATACTGGTGGTTCATAATAACTCAGCAGACCGAACGCTGCAGCTCAGTCAGGATTTTGCCGTGAGCCATGCCACCTGCCGCGTTATGACAGAATTCGCACAGGGACTCTCCCATGCCCGGAACAGAGGGTATCGGGAAGCTCAGGCCGCCTGGGTCGCCTATATGGATGATGATGCAAAGGCATATCCGGATTTTGTCGAGAGAATACTGTATATCACCGACCAGTATCCCTTTGATGCCGTTGGCGGCATGTTTTTGCCCTGGTACAAGTATGGAAAGCCAAAATGGTTTCGCGACACCTATGCTTCCAATGGCCGGCTTCTGGATCAGGTCGGCATTCTGGAAAAAAAAATATCTCCGGAGGGGTAAGCGCTTTTAAAAAATCGGTTCTGGAGGCTTGCGGCGGATTTTCCACCGACATGGGCATGACGGGCAGCAGAATCGCCTATGGAGAAGAAACGTTGCTGCAGACTAAAATGCGGCAGAAAGGCTATAGTATAGGTTTCGACCCGCAGTTGCGCATCGAGCATGTTGTCAACACCTACAAGCTTTCGCTTTGGTGGCTGATTAAAGCCGAGTACTATCACGGTTTGGCATTCTGGGCTGCCTATGGCGAGATGGTTTCATGGCGTCGCATTATCAAGAGGGCTCTTGAGCTCCTGATTCCCCTGTATAAAAAGCAGAAAGTTGACGCCGCGACTGTGGGGCAAAAGCGATTATTATATACAGAACTGGGCCTTTGATATGGCACAGCCCCTGGCTGAAAATTTGGGCATCATAACCAGCGGCATCAAAGAACTCTCGGCCGCACTAGACTGGTTAAACCACAGTAGCATGTCGCAATTGAAATTATCAGTCATTGTCTGCACCTACAACCGGGCTGACCTGCTTTTAGGGGCGCTTGAGTCGCTGGTGCGTCAGACGGTTGCACCTTCTGTGTATGAAATACTGGTCGTCGATAACAACTCGAGCGACGGCACGCAGGAGGTAGTTCGCGACTTTGAGGCACGCCATGCAAATTGCCGCTGTTGTCTTGAGCTCATGCAGGGAATCGCCTTTGCCCGCAATCGCGGCTATAAAGAGGCGCGGGCTGACTGGATTGTCTACTTTGATTCCGACGAACTGGCGCCGGTCGATTTTTTAGAGCGCATTTTGTATGTGATCGAAACCTATCCCTTTGACTGCTTCGGAGGGGTGTTCTGCCGTTTTACAAATACGGGAAACCAAAATGGTTTCAGGATGCTTATGAAACCAACAGCGGACAGCTGGACAAAATCGGCATCCTGGAAACAGGCGAAATAGCCGTCGGCGAAAGCGCTTTTAAGAAATCCGTGCTTGAGTCTCTGGCGGCTTTCCGACTACGTTGGGCATGCGCGGAAAAAGAATCGGATACGGAGAAGAGAGTCTGCTGCAGGTATGGATGCGGCAAAAAGGCTTTGTGATCGGATTTGATCCCGAGCTGCGGGTTGACCATATTATGACCCTGCCGAGAATGTCGGTGTGGTGGCTGCTGAAATCCGCCTACGCCCATGGCCTTGCATGCTGGGATGCTTATGAGCAGACCCCCAGGTGGCGCAGGATATGCAAGCGTTTGCTTGAGCTGTTTTCTTTTACCGGCAAAAACATTGTTCAGTATACTCCCCAGCTGCTGCGGGGCGACTACTATCTGCAGAACTGGGCTCTTGACATGCTCGTCCGTTGGCATTAAATATGGGCATAGTCGTAAGCGGGATACAAAAAATCATGGGGCGAACGGGCGAGTGTCCCGCGCGGCCTGAAGGTTAAAGACCATGCAACCAGAAAATACCGGAGCACAGCCACCCCTTGTCAGCGTTGTCATCCCCACGCACAACAGGGCGCCTCTCGTCATCCGGGCCATTGCCAGTGTTCTCGGACAGACCTTTGCAGACCTCGAGTGCATCGTGGTTGATGATGGCTCAACCGATAACACCGGGGAAGTGGTAAGGGGCATCGCTGACGGTCGGCTCCTCTATCTCAAAAACGAAGTCGCGGCAGGCGCGCCCGCAAGCCGCAACCGAGGGCTCCGGCAGGCGCAGGGCCGATATATCGCGCTGCTTGATGATGATGACGAATGGCTCCCGGAAAAGCTGGAAAAGCAACTCCGCCTCTTTGACAGCGCGCCTGAGCGGGTTGGCCTTGTCCACAGCGGCTTTTATCATGTTTCGGCCGCAAGTAATGCCATTGTTTTAACTTATGAGCCGGTTCATCGGGGCGCTGTCTATGCGGAACTTTTGAAGGGCTGCATTCTGGGAAGCCCGACCCCTCTTATAAAAAGGGAGTGCTTCAAGCAGGCAGGAGGCTTTGATGAATCACTGCCGGGCTGTCAGGACTGGGACATGTGGCTGCGCATTGCCAGAATCTGCGAGTTTGATTTTATTCCCGAGCCGCTGGCCAAACATTATATTCACGGCATGCAGATTTCAGCAAGCCTTGATGCCAAGATAGATGCCCGGAGCAGACTGCTGAGCAAGCATGCTGCCGACATCGGCAAATATCCCCGCATCCACTATGCGCATTTGAAGGCCCTTGCCATACTGTATTTTCTGAAAGGCGAGAGCTCCCGGGGCCGGCGTTTTCTGCTTGAGGCGGTCCGGACCTGTCCGGCGCAGGTTACCGGCTACATACACCTGCTGCTTTCCATAATGCCGCCGCTGCACAGAAGGATCCTTTTGAAGACAAATGTCGTCAGGGTCGGCGACATAACCTTTTACTATTAACCCGTCTTACAGCATGGCAACTTCTCCGGCAGTATCAGTCATAATCCCCCTGTACAACCAGGAGCGCTATATCGGCGATGCCCTGCAGAGCGTACTGCAGCAGACCTGCGCCGACTGGGAGTGCATTGTCATAAACGACGGGTCAACCGACGGCAGCAGAGATGCGGTTCTTCCCTGCATGCAACATGACGGCCGGATACGGCTGGTTGAACAGCCCAACCGCGGGCTTTCAGCCGCGCGGAACCGTGGTCTGGCCGAGGCGCGCGGCCGGTATATTCAGTTTCTTGACGCCGATGATGTTATCGACCGGGAAAAGCTGCAGCTTCAAGTGCACACCCTTTCAACAGAGCGTTCACCCGCTCTTTCTTATTCCGACTTTTATTGTGCAGACGCGGCGTTGCAGGGCCGCATTCCCTTAAACCTTTCTGCGCGGCTGATTTTCAGCAATCCTTTGCATGATCTTATTTTACGATGGGAAACGCACCTGTCCATTCCCATCCACTGCTTTCTGTTTGAATCGGTTTTCTTTACCGAAAAGCAGATCCGCTTCAACGAGCAGCTCCCCGACCATGAAGACTGGGACTGCTGGATGAATATCTTCAGCCTCAAGCCCCGTATCTGCCATATTGACCGCACGCTTGCCGTGTATAGAATTCACAGCTCATCAATGGCGCGCAACAGACGGCGGATGGCAGACGGCTTCCGCATGGCTCTTATCCTCCAACGTCGGAAATACCCGCTGACAAGCGCTGAATGGTGGCTCATAACCTTGAAAATGCTCATGGTAAAATACGGTTATTTTCTCCACATTATAAAAAAGCGCTGTGTAAAAAGATAGGTTTGTCATGAACGACCGGACGGCAGTTATCATACTCAACTATTTCGGCCATGAGGATACGGGCGCCTGCGCTGAATCCGTCAGGCGGCATGTTGACAACGCGGCTTTTTTTATCGTTGACAATTCGGCAAGCGCTGCTGAAAGGGACTCTCTTGAAAAGCTGTTTAAGTCGCAAAATGACGTAGTTTTTCTTTTTCCCGAAGAGAATCTCGGCTTTGCCGCAGGGGTGAACAAGGGATTGCGGGCGGCCCTCGAAAAGGGATTTCGCCGCTTTTTACTGCTGAACAACGATGCCGTCATGCTTGCGGGATCGGGTGAAATTTTGCAGGCCGCCTATGCTAAGCATCCGGGTGCTCTCATTGCTCCCTCCATCCGGTGGGCTGGGCAGATTTGTGCAGGCACCTACTACCATCGATACTTCGGACTTATTCTCAGGAAGCGGCCAAAAAGCGCGTCGGGCTGGCTTTTTTATCTGACGGGATGTGCGCTTCTGTTCGACAAGGCGTTTCTTGAGCGAAACGGGCTATTCAGCGAAGCTTTTTTCATGTACGGCGAAGATGTTGAATTCAGTGTCCGCGCATACGCAAACGCCGCGCCGGTGCTCTGCCTGCCCGACATTATCATTGACCATGCCGGCAGTGTGTCTGCCCGGATGGCATCATTTTTTTATGAATATCATATAGCCAGGTCGCACTATCTGCTGACGTTTTTCATGTTTGATAACAAGCCGCAGCGGCTGTTGGTGCTCGTGCTAAAAACGCTTTCTCTGTTGGCGCGGGCGCTGCTGCGCTGTATAAAGTTTAGGACCTTAGCACCGCTAAAAGCACTTTGCTGCGCGCCTTTCAGGATGCCCGTCAGGCCATCATAGTCCCCTGTCAAGCACCTCGATAAACAAATCTTTGTAATTCTGAACCATCCGTTCAAGGGTAAAGCTGATTTCAACACGCTGCCGGTTGAAGTCTCCCATCCGCCTGCGCAGGGACGGGGAATCGGCAAGCATGTTGATCCTGTCGGCAAATGCATCGATATCGTCAAGATCGCAGAGAAAACCGCCCACCCCGTCCTCAATCAACTCGGGCATGGAGGAGCTGCCGGTCGTGACGACAGGCAATCCTGAGGACATGGCCTCCATGGCCGAAAGACTCAGGCCCTCTCGGATGGTCGGGAACAGCAGTATATCTGCCTGGCGGTAGAGCGCCGGCATATCGGCATATGCAACAGCCCCCAGGTCCCTGAGCCGGGGAGTGTCAAAATGCGTCGCTTTAGTTTGCAGCCCCCGGGTGTACTCAATGATAATGCCCTTCTGAAGCTTTTCAGCAATACGCGGCAGCAGATGCGCGCCTTTTCGCCGTGTCAAATTGCCGCTGAAAAGGACTCTGATGGGGCCCTGTGTATTTTTCTGCGCTGGCGGTTTGAAGACCTCGCTGTCGATACCGTTATAAATGACCCTGATATCAGCCTGAAAGCCAAGTTCCTGCCGGGCTATCAGTGCGGTAAATCTGCTAACGCTCGTTACTGCCGCGGCCCGCGCAAGAGATTGGAGCGTAAAAAGACGCAAATCGGTGGCATAGTGTATGCGCTGCGCTGCGCTGCTGTAGGGGTGCATGAAAGGGTCGAGCAGGAAGTTATGCAGGGTTGCGACAAGCGGGACGCGCTTTCTGTGGAAAAAGATGCCGTAATCAGGTGCGGTATGAACAATGTCCGGATGTCCGCCACGGGCTACGGCAAAAAGTGCCGGGGGGAAAAGGCTCCAATAGGGATTGTAGCTGGCAACCGCATACCCGGTGATTCCGGACTCAAGCATTTTATGCACGACATAGGCGCCGCTGCCATAGGGTATGGGACTCAGAACTTTCATAAAGGCGATCCGCATTTAATAACAATAGCAAGACCGGGAAGTATCCGAATCTCCTGAAAACGGGACTGCCTTTGAAGGCCTGTCTTATTTTCAGGCCGAGTGATGTCGGCCGCGCCGCATTCATCGACAAGCGCCTTGATAAATCCGACCAAGCCATAGCTATGGCTTGAAAATTGTTGCTTATAATAGGCAATAACGGGTTTATTGCCTACGGGAAAAAGCGGTATTTTTTTCATGATGGATTCAATCCAAGCAGAAAGCAGGGTCCGGAACGAAGGATTTTCCTGTTTATCCCCTAACAAATAAAGCTTTCCATCCAACCAGTTTTTCCAGTACCCCGTCCCCCAATCCTCAATGACATACATTCCACCAGGCTTGAGATGTTTGTTGAACAGATGCCAGAAAGTTGTTTTAGTGATTTCTCCAATATGCGAGCAGTCATCAATGATGATGTCAAAGCCCTTCGGCGCGTTTTCCTTGGCTATGCGATCCAGAAGCGCTTTATTCTGCTGTTTTCCAGGATAAACCCGTATCCGGCCCGTCGGATCAGCAATGGGTGGAACAGCTATATCCAGGCCAACAATAACACCTTTTTCAAAATAATCCCGCCACATATACAGGGAGCCCCCCTGATATATTCCCAGTTCTAGCAGAGCTATATCCTGGTGCATCAGAGAGGCAAACAGCTTTTCATAAGTTTTTAAATAATCGGATTTTCCCTTGTCGGTATTGTAACTGGAACCATCAATTTTTTTATACATAATGCCTTCTTTTTGCCTTTCATAATCGCTCGGCCGACTGATAAAAAATAGAGTGAGGGTAGGCAGAATATAAAATGACGACGATTATGTGTCAAGGCAAAAGCCCAACAATACTAAAGGGGTGAGGCCGGGAAGGACATTCGGGATTGTACAAAAAAATTTCTTTTGATAAACTAAACCCAAAGTCTATCACCGTTGGATGAACCTTGATGAAAATTGCGTATCTGATCCTTGCACATAATAATCCCGGGCATTTGCTCAGACTTATAAAATTTTTATCCACCGTCGATAGTTTTTTTTTCATTCATATCGATAAAAACTCTCCCCTTTATCCGTTTCAGCGCAACCAAGCCCCCAATGTTTTTTTTATCAAACGGCGCGTTGAAATCCACTGGGGTGAGTTCTCACTGGTTGAGGCAACGCTCCTTCTTGTACAAGAGGCCCTGAACACCCCCTGCGGCTGTGAATATCTCGTGCTCTTAAGCGGCGTTGATTACCCGCTCCAGAGCCCTCGGTATATAGAAGCTTTTTTTCAAAGAAACCGAGGCAGGGAGTTTATAAATCTGGTTAAAATGCCCTGTGAGGATGCGGGGAAGCATATCTCCCGGCTGACCGAGTATCAGCTGCAGTCAACCTGTTTGCTCAGCCGGCTTCTTAAAAAAACGGTTTTTAACACAAGGATCTTTCGCCGCAGGCGTGATTACCAGGATGCTCTTAGAGGCCTTATCCCCTGTGCCGGGAGCCAGTGGTGGGCACTGTCGCGGGAGGCCTGTCAATATGTCCTTCGTTTCAGAGAGACAGAACCGGATATCTGCAATTTTTACCGGCATACGCTCATCCCTGACGAAATGTTTTTTCAAACGATTCTGGGAAATTCCGTCTTTAAACAGTCCATTGCCGGCAATATTACTTTTTCCCAGTGGTCGGGGGGTAGCGGGCCGGCTGTGCTGAATCCAGGGCAGCTTCAGAAACTGCAGGCGGGGTTTGCGGTCATGCAAGAAGATTTCTATGGAAAAAGAGAGGTCCTTTTTGCCCGAAAATTTTCAGACAGCTCAGCACCGATGCTAGCAGAGCTTGAAACGGCAATAAGGCAGAAAGAGGCTCTCTGGCGAGCCTATGGGGGCAGCTGGCCATCCCGAGAGGATCCCGAAGCGTTTGCGCGAGGGGAAGTTGCACGCTAGGGAATTTTTCTTTTCTTATAGCCTGAGAACATTATGCCGAAAAGGGTTACTATGATTCGATTGTATGAGCGAAAGCAGCTATGATAACGATTGTCTGCGTTTATAATAATAAAAAAATTTTTTCAGATTATTTGCTGAAAAGCCTTCAGATCCAGAGCGCACAGTTTGATCTCATTGCTCTTGATAACGGTACGGGGGCCTTCAGCTCTGCTGCAGAGGCATTAAATCATGGCGCGCGGAGCATACACGCCGACAGCGCCTATATTATGTTTGCCCATCAGGATATCAGCTTTTCCTCAACCAGCTGGCTTGCAGATGTAGAATTGATGCTTAATGCGCTTCCGAACCTTGGGGTTGCCGGGGTTGCCGGAAACAGCGCTGAAGAAAAAAAATTAATTTCGAATATCAGGCATGGCAGGCCTCCCAGAAATGCAGGGCGCAAGATAGAAAAACCCACGAGTGTCATGACCGTTGATGAATGCTGCGCCATTATTCCGCGGCAGGTATTTGAACAGCATCAGCTTGATGAAATCGTTTGTGACAACTGGCATCTTTACGTGGTTGAATACTGTTTGCGCATACAAGCTTTTGGATTAGGGGTTTTTGTGCTACCCGTAATATTGCATCATGAGTCGAAGGGCAGCCTGAATGCTTCATATTTTAAGGCTTTAAAAAAAGTCCTGGCACGGTATACAAAACATCTATCGAAAAATATATACATCATGCGGATGCTGGGATACCGCGACTCCCGTCGTTCGGCAGTGGACAGCATATGCAGTAAAAAAATATTTCTACTGCTTTACCCGCTGGCTTATCGCCTCGGGCCTTGTGCCGAAATGGATGCAGCGAAAGAAAAGAAGAAGGCTACAAAAACTCTACCTGCATCATTAACCTCTATTTCATCCGCTCCACATGACTCAACAGCCTTCGGTCGCCATCATTATACTTAACTGGAATGGTTTTGATGATACAGTAGAGTGTCTTCAATCACTCCGAAAGTTGACATACGCTAAGTATGAGCTTGTTCTTGTTGATAATGGATCAGCAAATCATGAGGGGGGGAAGATTAAAGAATTGTATCCCGAGATACACCTGATCGGCAATGAATCAAACAGAGGCTTTGCCGGGGGCTGTAACGACGGCATAAACTGGGCAATGGAAAATGGTTTTCCATACATTGTCCTCCTTAATAATGATTGTCTGGTAGAGAAAGACTGGCTGCAAAATCTCGTTTTTGGACTTGTGGCCTCACATGCGGATTTTGCCTCATCACGAATTATGTATTACCCGGAGACGGACTTGATCTGTTCCGATGGCGATGTTTTATTGCCCGACGGCAGCGGCGTTTCAATGAACGCCCACAGGCGGTACCGTGGGGGGGGAGGAAACAAGGAAAATATTCAGCGCCTGCGCTGCCGCCGCCATATTTTCAAGGGAAAGCATCGAGGCGGTTAGAATAAATAAAACACAGTTTTTCGATGAGCTTTTCTTTGCCTATCTGGAAGACCTGGATGTGTGCATGAGGCTGCATGCAAAATCTTATAAAGGCGTGAGCATAAGCAATGCTGTGGTGTATCATAAAGAATCAAATACAGCGGGGCCTCGCTCTTTGTTTCAGATATCCCAGATGGAAAAAAATCGCGTGCTGGTTGAGCTTTTAAATTTTCCCTTGTGGCTGATCCCCGTGGGCGAGGTCTATTATTGCATCAAAACAGCACTTGGAAAAATTTCAGGTGCATTTGAAAAAAAGAATCGCCGCCGTTCAGGGCTCAGCCCTGTTGAGATATTCAATCCCTGGGGTGTGCTGTTTACATCGAGAAAATGGATACTTCAGCATGCGGCTGATATTTACAAAGACCGAAAAGAACGAAGCGCTCGGGCAATGATAGACGGAAAAATCTACCGGCATCTCTGCTGGGACCTGTCTCGATTGCTGGGGGTAAAGAAGTGATACGGGGCTGCCGCACACGATGCGTGACAACTCAGGGCCGTTTGCAAACATTCCAGCTCTTTAGAATCGCCGGAGGTATCGAGGAGGCATAGACGGTCAATGGGCCGGGTGAGAAGGATCTCCCGAAGCGTCTAGTGTCTTTGTACCAGCACTACTTCAAGCCTAAGACTCACAACGTAACGGGTTCAACACTTTGCATATAGTATGTTTTGCTGCTATTCTGCTTCCTCCAGAAGCCCATGCTCTCTGATTGCCTGCCAGACATTTTCAACGGGTATGCTTTTTATACATTTTGCCCGGTAGAACGGCATGGCGCATGTATAGCGGTTGCATGCACGGGTGCAGGCAGTAGAGGTAATATTTTTTACCCATGGATACGGCGGCTGCCAGTAGCGGGCTGATGATCCGGTAATGCAGACGGTTTTTTTACCCAGAAACGTGGAGAGATGAAGAATGCCGGAATTATGGCAGATGACCCCTCTGCTTTCACTGATGAGCTGGGCCGTATCCCGCACGGGCAAAGAGATGAACCGTCGTATCCGCCCCTGTCTGTCAGAGGTCAGGCCGGCCATAATTTGTGCAATGATCGGCTCCTCTGAGGCCACGCCGACAAAACAGATACCGAAGGACGTTTCATCAAGAACCTTTTTTGTAAGAACCGCCCAGTTTTCAGCCGGCCACCTGGTTGTTTTCCAGCGCTGCTTTGCTCCGGCATGCATGACAACAAAAGGTTGTTTTTCTGGAAATGGCGTCATCGCACTGTCAAGCTGCCAGGGCAGAAATGATATAAAATCTTTTGCCGCTCTCTGACTGCGCAAACCAAGAGCCGCACAGTCGCATAAAATCTGTTCCAGCAGAAAGGGCTGCGCCTGCCCGTGCCGTTTGCTCCAAATTTTTTCAGGCTGCAGCAGGTGTGCCAGCATGCGTGTTTTCAGGCTCGGATAGGGGCCAAGATACAGCAGATCAAAAAAATGCCGCCACTTCTTTATCGCCGGCAGCAGCTCACGGACATTTCGCGGGAACTGCACAACCGTGGTAGGAGCGCAAAATTCCTGATACAGCTCGGTTGCATGCGATGCCGAGGTGCAGAAATATGTTGCAAGCCTGGTATCAGCATGAGCGGCTGCTAAAAGCGGCCTGATCATCAGCAGATCCCCAAGCCCCCCGCCCCACAGTATGCCGATTTTTTTTATTGCATCTGTCGTATTGCATTGAAGGCGCTCTACGCTTAAATCAACTTTTTTATACGCTAAAAAACAGATGTGGCCGGCAAACTGGATTTTGAGAAAATTGCGTATTTTGCTGTCCAGTCGGCATATGCCTCCGAGCATGCGTACCGCCGAATTAAAAGGTGAGACCCATCTCAAAAGTGTACTGATCCGCGAGCCGCCGCCCAGCATCTGGCGGAGAATGACGCTCCAGTAGTCATGGCCCGGCCTGAGCTCGGCAACATGAAACCCTGCATCGCGCAAAACAGTTATAAGCCCGTAGGGAGTATAGTTAAAAAGACTCAGCGAGTGATAGGGCTCAAGATAGGAAACCGATCCCACCAGCGCTCCGCCGGGTTTAAGCACGCGAAAAACATCGGCAAGCAGAGCATCGGGCTTGCGCACATGCTCAAGAACCTGGTTTGTGTAGACGAGGTCAAAAGCCCCATCTTCCCAGGGGAGGTTCACGCCATCAAAAAAGGTAATGGCTTTTCTGTGAACCCCTTCTGCGAGCAGCTCAGGCGAGCCTTCGACTTCGGCACCGTGCCAGCTGCACTGCGCATTGATGCTGCGAAAAAAATCACGGGAATGGCCCGCGCCGCAGCCAAGATCAAGCACGCGCACAGGGCCTTCCCGGCGTTCAAGCAGACTTCGGGCATAGTCTGCAGCCGTCCAGGTTTTGTGGTGGTCCCCGGGAATAAACGGTTCGAAGAGCTGAAAAATTTTGTTTTGATGAATCAGGTTTTGCAGTTTGTTCATAGCTTTCTGACGCGACCCGTGTTTATACTTGTGGCTCATCGAATGTTTGCTGCCGGTGGCTTGGTAATGTGCAGGCTGCAACGGCTGTCAACCAAAAACCATCGGGCCTTCCGGCAGGGCCATTATCGGGAAAAGCCCAAGGGGTGTCAAGCAAAAGCGGGCCATAGAACTGCGCCGAAATCTCTAAAAAAAAATAACCCGCGCGACCGGCAGGCCGTTATCCGACACTATCAGATGAATCCTTTATAAGCTCTTCAATGGCGGGCTGCTCGGTATCCGACAGCTTGTTATGGCGCGCCAGATCGTCTGCAACATCAGCCATGCCGATTTCCTGCAGCCGCTTGCGCGTAGGGAGCCCGTTCTGCGAGCAGCCCCGGTACACATAATATTCATCCAGCATGCCCGGAAGATCGATAGGGCTTTTCTCCCCGCGCAGGGTGCCTATCCTCGTGTCATCTTTGCGGCTAATGCCCTGCAGAGCATTGAAGCAGCGCTCGATCTGATAGGCCCGCTCCGCCGAGATGAACAGGTCGCGGGCATTCCGGCCGGTTATGGTCTGGTACATCGCTCCCATTTCTTTAATCATGATCAGCGGATCGCACCAGACATTGGAATTAATAACGGGCAGGAAACACAGCCCGAGGCAGTCCAGGACCATCTTATAGTTTTCCTGCCACCAGACAACCCTGCCTTTTGCCACGGGGCTGGTATGATCGCCGGCCTCGGGCGGCACATCCTTGCCGAACATTTTTTCCAGCATTTCCGTGTGGCCGATGATAGAGGCAAAGGGATGGCCCTTCAGGTGGTCGCCGCCGCGGGCGGCAACAGATGATGCAAGGCTCATGGGAAGAGCATAGGTGCAGCTGAACGGAAACGACATGCCCTTGGTATGCGATCCATACGGCACGGCATCAGGGCCTATTTTTGCCCCCATCTCGCGGGCGCTTTCGGCCAGCAGGTTGCCGAAGCCCTCGCGCCGGGCCGTCTGCCGCAGCAGCTTTTCAATTGCCGGGGCATCGCCCCAGCCAAGCTGTATCCCGCCAAGCTCCTCTGAGCTTACAATTCCGCGCTGAAAGCATTCCATGGCTGTTGCCATATTGTAGCCGAACTGTATGCAGTCCATACCCAGCCGGTTGCAGATATCGGCAAAGTGCAGCATCGTGGAAAAATCAAAAACGCCGATACAGGGACCCAGGCTGAGCAGGTGCCCGTATTCGACCTTATCGCCGGTATCGCCCTTGTACGGGCCTTCTTTTATTTCCCATTTCTGGCTGCAGGCAACCGGGCAGCCGTAGCAGGCGGTCTGGCCGGTTTTAAACGTGCCGGTGAACAGGTCAAGATCATAGGCGTCAAGCTGCTCTTTGGTCAGGGGTTCCTGCTCGTTTTTCACGCGGGTGTGCTCGGCTATCTGGGAAAAATTCGTGAGCGTGCCGTACTGCCGCTTGAGCGTTGTGCCCGGCCCCTTGAGCCAGACGTCGCGGTAGTATTTTGCAAGCTTGTTTGTTGCCTGCTCATCTGCCGTGGGCACAGGGCTCAGGTGCTCGCCAACCTTGATAATAATGGCCTTCAGGTTCTTGGAGCCCATGACACATCCCATGCCCGTGCGGCCATTGGTGCTCGTGCGCCTGGTGCCCGAGAGGATGTTGGCGTAGCGCACCAGGGCTTCCCCTGCCGGGCCGATCCGCAGTGTTTCGCAGTCGCCATAGATTTCATGAAGCTTTTTATCGGTGGCATATGTATCAAGGCCCCAGACCTCAGCGGCATCGACGATGCGGGGTGTTTGCCCCGGCTCGATCAGCAGCGCCGAAGGCTTGTCCGCCTTGCCCTGAATAACGATATGGTCATAGCCTGCCTGCTTCAGGCGCACCGGGAACCAGCCTCCTGCATTGCTGTCGCCAAAAATGCCTGTCAGCGGACTTTTTGCCGTTACCGTGAAACGGCTGGCACAGGGAAACCGCGTGCCCACCAGCGGCCCGCAGCCGATAATGAGCGGGCTACCGGGAGCCAGGGCATCGGCACGGGGATCGTCAATCATGAGATCATAGAGCAGCCGCGCATTGATGCCCGAGCCGCCTATATACTCGTCCATGTATTTCTGATGCAAGTCTTCATCCCATATCCGAAAGGTCGAAAGATCGACCCGCAGAATTTTGCCTCTCCAGCCAAACACTTTTTTGTTTTCATCGGGGTGCTGATTCATCGGGGTCTCCTGAGCTGGCTTATAGTGCTGCGTAGTGTTAGAGCGTTTTTCTAAATAGTGTGCCCATTGTCATTTTCGAACGAATGTGACTCCGAAGGTTGCGCCATTGAGCATCAATCTTAACACCTTGACTGTACTTCCGCCTAAGATCTCTCCCTGCGGTCGAGATTGCAGAATAGATAAACAGTCTATAGTAAAAAGAAAAATACTCTCGGTTATTAAAATAAGATTACCACATATTTCATGCCGGACAGAAGAAGAAACCGGGGCCATAATCATGATTTTTTTCGCAGGAGCCTTCTACCTTTGGCAGGCAGAGCGGTAAGGCCCGGGCGAGAAAAAAGCCCTGTACAGACAAGACCGTGCAGGGCTTTTTATTCATAAAAGGGCAGACACGCAGGTCTGCCCCTACAAATCACTTCTTTTTTGCTTTGGGGGCGGCCTTTTTCACCGCGCCGGCCTTGATGGCGGCCTGTGCTGCGGCAAGGCGGGCAATGGGAACGCGGAAAGGCGAACAGCTCACATAATTGAGGCCCATCTTGTGGCAGAACGCAACCGATGCGGGCTCGCCGCCCTGCTCGCCGCAGATGCCGACTTTCAGGTCCTTGCGGGTTGAGCGGCCCTTCTCAACAGCCATTTTAATCAGCTGCCCGACGCCGCCCTGATCGATGGTCTGAAACGGGTCAGCCGGGAGCAGCTTCTTGTCGAGATAATCGGGCAGGAAGCCGCCGATATCATCGCGGCTGAAGCCGAAGGTCATCTGCGTGAGGTCATTGGTCCCGAATGAGAAGAACTCGGACTCAACGGCCAGGCGGTCGGCCAGCAGTGCCGCGCGCGGTATTTCGATCATGGTGCCGACCATGTGGGCGATTTCCTTAACTTTCATCTTTTTGCACACCTCAGCGTGCACGCGGGCTATGATGGCTTTCTGATCCTTGACCTCGCTGGCATCGCAGGTGACGGGAACCATGATTTCAGGCTTGCACTTTTTCTTCGCCTTGTTCAGTTCGGCAGCAGCCTCAAGAATTGCCCGCACCTGCATCTCGGTTATTTCAGGGAAGGTGACGCCCAGGCGCACGCCGCGGTGGCCCATCATGGGGTTGGACTCATGCAGGGCCTCGCCGCGCTTGCGCACGTCATCGACCTTGATGCCCAAAGCCTTTGCAAGCTCTGCCTGCTTCGCAGCGCCCTGAGGCACGAATTCGTGCAGGGGCGGGTCAAGCAGCCGGATCGTTACGGGCAGGCCTTCCATGGCTTGTATGGTGTTTTTGATGTCGCGCTTTACAAAAACGGAAAGCTCATTTAAAGCTTTGCGGCGCTCGGCCACAGTGGAGCTTAAGATCATCTTGCGCAGCAGAAACAGGGGCTTGTCAGCGCCAATGCCGTAGAACATATGCTCGGTGCGGAAAAGGCCGATACCTTCGGCGCCGAAAGCGCGGGCGATTTTAGCATCAGCCGGGGTGTCGGCATTGGTGCGAACGCCCAGCGTGCGGTACTTATCGACAATCTGCATGAACTTCTTGAAACGGGGATTCTCCGATGCGTCGATCATCGGGAGCTGGCCCTGGTACACCGTGCCCAGCGTTCCATTCAGGGTAATCAAATCGCCCTCTTTGTAGGTCATGCCTTTGACGACCATTTTCTTTGCCGATACCGATGCGTGAATCTCGCCGGCGCCGACAATGCAGCACTTGCCCCAGCCGCGGGCAACAAGGGCCGCGTGTGAGGTCATGCCGCCGCGGGCAGTCAGTACGCCCTGGGCCGCGCGCATACCCTCGATATCTTCGGGATTGGTCTCTTCACGCACGAGAATAACTTTTTTACCCTGCTTGTTCAGCTTCACCGCCTCTTCAGAGGTAAAGACTATAAGGCCTGTTGCGCCGCCGGGGCCTGCGGGAAGACCTCTCGTGATGACTTTGGCCTTTTTCTCGGCCGCAGGATCGACAAAGGGATGCAGAAGCTGGTCAAGATGCGTTGGCTCGACGCGGCCGATGGCGGTCTTCTCATCGATGAGTTTTTCCGCCAGCATATCCATGGCCATATTAAGTGCTGCGGTTCCCGTGCGCTTGCCGCCCCGGCATTGCAGCATGTAGAGCGTGCCTTCCTGAATGGTGAACTCAATGTCCTGCATGTCGCTGTAGTGTTTTTCAAGCCGTGCGCGGAAGCCCATGAGCTGCTTGTAAATCGCGGGCATGGCCTGCTGCAGCGACGGCAGATGCCTGTTCTGGTCGTTTTTCGTTTCATTGTTCAGAGGGTTGGGGGTGCGGATGCCGGCAACCACGTCCTCGCCCTGGGCATTGACGAGCCACTCGCCGTAGAACTTGTTTTCGCCCGTTGCCGGGTTGCGCGTAAATGCCACGCCGGTAGCAGATGACTCGCCCATATTGCCGAACACCATGGACTGAACATTTACCGCCGTGCCCCACTCATCGGGAATGTTTTCAATGCGGCGGTAGGAGATGGCGCGCTTGCCGTTCCAGCTTTTGAACACCGCGCCGATGCCGCCCCAGAGCTGTTTCCAGGGATCATCGGGGAAGTCTTTCTTGAGCACCTGCTTGACTTTTTTCTTGAAGGCCTCTACCAGTTTCTTAAGATCATCGGCAGTGAGATCGGTGTCCAGCTTGCAGCCTTTTTTCTTTTTATAGTCGCCAAGCATTTCATCCAGCTGCTTGCGGATGCCCTTGCCTTCTCCAGGCTCGATGCCTTCGGCCTTTTCCATGACCACATCGGCATACATCATGATAAGACGGCGGTAGGCATCATACACAAAGCGCTCATTGCCCGTCTTTTTAATCATGCCGGGAATGGTTTTTGAGGACAGGCCCACATTAAGCACCGTCTCCATCATGCCGGGCATGGATGAGCGGGCGCCGGAGCGGCAGGAAATGAGCAGCGGATTTTTTGGATCGCCGAACCCCATGCCCATATCCTTTTCGACCTTCTTCAGAGCTGCCTTCACTTCGCCGTCAAGGCTGCCGGCATATTTGCCGCCTGCTTTGAAATAATCGACGCAGCACTCGGTGGTAATGGTGAACCCGGCGGGCACGGGCAGCCCGATCAGGCACATCTCGGCAAGGTTTGCGCCCTTGCCGCCCAGAAGCTCTTTCATGGTGGCCTTGCCTTCGGCCTTTCCCGAGCCGAAATAATACACATACTTTTTAGCCATAATCCTATTCCTCCTTCAATTTATTCATTCATTCGATTGCTATTTTTGAAAAGTCGGCAAAATTGGTAAACAGGGAATTTATTTCGCTCAGCAGCGAAAGCCTGTTCTGCCGCACCTTCGAATCCTCGGCCATTACAAGGACATTATCAAAAAATCCGTCAACCGTTTCACGAATGGTGGAAATAAGCCTGAGGGCGTCAAGGTACATTTTCTGAGCCATAAGCTCAAGCACCTTGTCGCGGATTTCGAGATATTTCTGGTAGAGCTTGCGCTCGGCATCATGCTCAAACACCGAGGGGTCGACGCCGGCCTCGGGCCTGCCCGATTTCAGTATGTTTACAACGCGCTTGAACGACACGGACAGGGCCTCGAAGTTTGCATCCGTTTTCATCTCCTGCAGGGCTTCGATGCGGTTGCAGCTGTCGGTCAGATTATCGATCCCGAGGGAAAGCACCGCGTCCACCACGTCATAGGGCCGGCCCTGCGCGGTGAGCTGATTTGAAAGCCTGCCGCTGAAAAAAGCGAGCGCGTCATGTATAATATCCTCTTTTGATCGCGTGATCTTTGCCGCAAGCAACTCCACGGCAGTTGCCACCAGCTCCGCAAGCGAGACAGTATATTTTTTCTGCAAAATAATATTGATGATGCCGATGCACTGCCGCCGCAGGGCATAGGGGTCGGCGGCACCGGTGGGGATAAGCCCGACGCCGAAACAGCCCACGATGGTGTCAAGCTTGTCTGCGATGCTCACCACGGCCCCCACATCTGTTGCAGGCAGGCCGTCGCCTGCAAAGCGCGGCAGGTAATGCTCACATATGGCCTGGTAAATCGGTTCGGGCTCGCCGGCAAGGCGGGCATACTCGCGGCCCATGATACCCTGCAGCTCAGGAAATTCGCCGACCATTTCGCTCACCAGATCGGCCTTGCACAGATAGGCCGCCCGCTCGACCTTGGGCTTGATCGTGGGGTTCATGAGGGCTTCGGCCATGTGCACGGCAAGGGCCCGGAACCGCTCCATCTTTTCATAGGACGTGCCCAGCTGCTTCTGGTAGAGCACGTTTTTCAAAGATTCGGTCATTGCCGCAAGCGACTTTTTTTGATCTTCGGCAAAGAAGAAACGGGCATCAGACAGGCGCGCCCGCAGCACCCGCTCATGGCCCTGCACGACCACGGCAGGATCCGCCACATCGGTATTATTGACAGCGATAAAGTAATTGAGGGCACTGCCTGCAGCGTCAAGCACGGGGAAATATTTCTGGTGCTTCTTCATAGTCGTGACAAGCACCTCTTTGGGAAGATCGAGAAATTCTTTTTCAAAGCTGCACAGCACGGGGAAAGGCGCCTCGATGAGAAACATCACTTCCTGCAGCAGCTTCTCGTCGGCATCCGGCACGCCGCCCGCCTTTTTTGCAAGCTCGTGCAGCTTCTCGATGATCATTTTTTTGCGCTGGTTCTGATCGATGACCACCCAGGCCTTTTTTAGAGTATCCAGATACGTTGCGCAATCCGTGACCCTGACGGGGGCAGGCGCCATGAAACGGTGCCCTCGCGTGGTGTCGCCGGAATCGATATTGGCGTAGGTGAAGGGCACGACTGCGTTATTAAAGAGAGCCACAATCCAGTGAATGGGCCGGGCAAAGCGCGTATCCAGATCCTTCCAGCGCATGGATTTGGGGAATGGCAGCTGGCTTATCACCTTCACTAAAATATCAGGCAGCAGGCTTTGGGTTGCCACGCCCTTTTCATGCTTTTTGGCGCAGATATACTCGCCTTTGTCCGTGGAGAGTATGGTCACCTCACTGATGTCGATGCCCTGGCCTTTGGCAAAACCAATGGCTGACTTGGTTGGTTTGCCGTCCTGGTCGAATGCGATGTTTTTTGCAGGCCCGAGCTTTTCTGACACAAGATCCGTCTGCATGTGCGCTACCCTGGAGGCCATAAGCGCGAGGCGCCGGGGCGTGCCGAAGGTTTCGATTTCCCTGAACGCAATGCGCCGGGCGGTCAGCTCTTTTTCCATGAGCGATTTCAGAGCAGCAAGGGCATCGGGCATAAATGCCGCGGGGATCTCTTCGGTGCCGATTTCAAGCAGTAGTTCGTCAGTCATACGGTGATCCTTATATAACAAACAGTCAATTCTTCTTTGCAAAACAGATTTTTCTGCAGGGGCAGGACTCAAACCTGCCCGATTTTTAATTCATCTTTTTCAACAGCGGAAAACCCAGTGCTTCGCGCTGGGCAAGATAGGCCTCGGCAGCGGCGCGGGCAAGGTTTCTCACGCGGGCGATATAGCCCGTGCGCTCGGTGACGCTGATGGCGCCTCGCGCATCAAGCAAATTGAACACATGAGAGCACTTGAGGCAGTAATCATATGCCGGCATCACCAGACCCTTTGCTAGTCGTGTCTTTAAATTCCTGCTCATACATATTGAAGAGGCTGAACAGCATAGCGGCATTGGAGGTCTCAAAATTGTATTTTGAATATTCAACTTCATTTTGATGAAACACATCACCATAGGTGATGCCGGGCGCCCACTCGATGTCAAAGACGCTGTTCTTCTGCTGCAGGTACATGGCGATGCGCTCGATGCCGTAGGTGATCTCGGCGCATACGGGCTTGAGATCGATGCCGCCTGCCTGCTGGAAATAGGTGAACTGGGTGATCTCCATGCCGTCGAGCCACACTTCCCAGCCCAAGGCCCCAGGCGCCAAGCGTAGGCGACTCCCAGTCATCTTCCACGAATCGGATATCATGCTCCAGCGGTTTGATGCCGAGACTGCTCAGGCTTTCCAGATACAGCTCCTGAATGTCCATGGGCGAGGGCTTCATGATAACCTGGAACTGGTAGTAATGCTGCAGCCGGTTTGGGTTTTCGCCGTAGCGGCCGTCTTTGGGGCGGCGCGACGGCTGTACATAGGCCACATTCCATGGCTCGGGGCCGAGGCACCGGAGAAAGGTTGCCTGGATGAAATGTGCCAGCGCCGACTTCCATGTCATAGGGCTGCTGCAGCACGCAGTTTTTATTGGCCCAGTAGGTTTGAAGAGCCAGTATCATTTCTTGAAGCGTCACAAAAAAGTCCTCCTGCAATGCATACGCTGGGAGAAGACCCGGGATAGGCGGTTTTTGTAGCTGTGCGCATGTCAATAAGCTGTTGGCGGCGCATAATAAGCTCTTTGAGCTGCTGTTCTTTGATCGTCAGTTGTTCTCGTGCTTCAGGCTGTACATCCTGGGCAAACCGCGCGATCACGTAAGCGTCGATGGCATCGGTTTTTGCTAGTTTGCCGATAGCCCGGGCATAATCCCTGACCTGTCGTGGATTAACTACAGCCACGGGTAGTTTTGCCTCGGCAAGTTTAGAGGCAACGACAAGCTCATAGCCACCGGTTGCTTCCATGACAATAAGCACAGGCTTGAGCTGTTTGAGTTTCCTGATGAGCGCTTTTACTTTCTGAGGTTCATACGGATAACTGTGCCGTGTGTCCTCGGGCAGTATGTGGACATCAAGAGAGTTCTTTGAAATGTCGATACCAATGAAAGATGCTTGCTTTTGCATGTGTTATACCTTCCTTGCGTATTGAGCTCCTGAATGGGCTCAGCGACTGTACGGGTTGTGCACATAAAAGTCAGATAGCGATCACGCTGCAGATGGTCTTTAAAAGACCGAGGTTGGGACGATCTACTGTCTGATCTGGCATACTACTTAAGAGAGCTGCCCCATTATTTCAAGCGACCGCGGCCGGTGGCCGATGTGAAACTCGAGAAACCTGCCGAAAATGCGCCTGCTCTCATCGTGGGCGGTCTGCGAAAAATAAAGCCGCGAGAGCTTTGCGAAATCAAGACCCTGGGCCTGTTGAAAAAGCCGGATGGTGCCGTTTGACAGCGGCAGCAGCTCGGGCACCTGCCCCTGGCAGCGCGGGCAAACGATGCCGCCGCGCTGTACAGAAAATTTGTAGCTCTCCTGCAGGTCGAACTGGCCCCGGCACAGCATACACTGCTGAAACTGGGGCTGGTACCCGAGGTAGCAGAAAAGCCGCAGCTCAAAAAGCCGCAGCAGCTCTTCGCGAAAATCCTTCCCGATTAAAAGCTCGGTGAAAAACTGCAGCAGGTCAAAGATCTCGGGATGCTTTTCCTTCTCCGCCGTGAGCGTGTCAACCAGCTCCAGAAGGTAGCTTCCCAGCACGAGTTTTTTTACATCGGCGGCTATCTCGGGATAGGCCCGCACGATCTGACACCGCTCGAGCCGCACCAGGCCGTGCGTGTCCCGGTCGAAGAACGTCACCTGGTTATGCGTAAACGGCTCAAGTGAGCTTCCAAACCGGCGCAGGCTTTTTTTCGCGCCCTTTGCAATACCGCGCAGCTTGCCGAAATCTCTGGAATACAGCGATACGATTCTGTCAGATTCCGCGTAATCAGTCGTGTGCAGGACAATGGCCTGTGTTGCGTGCTGCGGCATGAAGATTCTGTAACGGCGCCAGGGTTTGTGTAAACTCTAACTATATATGCTTTCTTCATAAAAAAATCAATGGGATAAATCAAGCACCTGAAAACGATTGACCTTTTCAGCCCAAACGATTACTATCATTGCTGCCAAGGCAGGGCATGCTTTTCGGCAGCCCTATAGTAAGTAATTGTAGTAATCTATTTTTTTTAAAGGAGACAAAAATGAGCGTATCGGGCGTACAGCCACTTGATCTGAAACTGAAAAACAAAGTAAAAGACATCTCTCTTGCCGGCTGGGGCCGCAGGGAGATGCAGCTTGCCGAAAAAGAAATGCCCGGCCTCATGGCAACCCGCAAAAAATACGGCAGCTTAAAGCCCCTCAAAGGGCTCAAGATAACCGGCAGCCTCCATATGACCATTGAAACCGCCATGCTTATCGAGACCCTGCACAAGCTCGGGGCCGATATCCGCTGGGCCTCCTGCAATATTTTCTCGACGCAGGACTATGCTGCCGCCGCCATTGCCAAGGCAGGCACGGCTGCCGTATTTGCCTGGAAGGGCGAATCCCTTGAGGATTACTGGTGGTGCACGGAGATGGCCCTTACCTGGCCCGACGGCTCCGGCCCTGACCTGATCGTCGACGACGGCGGCGACGCCACGCTCTATATACATCTGGGCGTCAAATGCGAAAAGAAGCCCGCGCTTCTCAAGAAAAAGCAGGACCACCACGAAATGCAGATCATTATGGACCGGCTTGCCGGGAATTATAAGCAGGATCCCAAGCGCTGGCAGAAGGTGGCGCAGAAAATCCGCGGCGTCTCCGAGGAAACCACCACGGGCGTGCACCGGCTCTACAAAATGATGGAAGACAAAGAGCTGCTGTTCCCGGCCATCAATGTAAATGATTCTGTTACCAAGTCGAAGTTCGACAATCTCTACGGCTGCCGCGAATCCCTTATGGACGGCATCAAGCGCGCCACCGACATCATGATCGCGGGCAAGACCTGCGTGGTTCTCGGCTACGGCGATGTGGGCAAGGGCTGCGCGCAGGCGCTGAGGGGCTTCGGCGCCCGGGTGATCGTGACCGAAATCGACCCCATCTGCGCGCTGCAGGCGCTCATGGGCGGCTATGAAGTGCTGCCCATGGAAGAGGTGGTGCATTTTGCCGACATCTTCGTCACCACCACAGGCAATTTTCATGTGGTGACGGGCAAGCATATGGAGCAGATGAAAAACGAGGCCATACTGTGCAATATCGGCCATTTCGACAGCGAAATCGACATGGCATACCTTGAAAAAAATGCAAAAAGGTTTCCGGTGAAGCCCATGGTCGACAAGTGGAAGCTCAAGACCGGCCGCTCCATCATCGTGCTGGCCGAAGGCCGCCTGGTGAACCTGGGATGTGCCACGGGCCACCCGAGCTTTGTCATGAGCAACAGCTTCACCAACCAGGTGCTTGCGCAGATCGAGCTTGCCACCAACAAGAAGCTTGAGAAAAAGGTCTACACGCTCCCGAAAAAGCTCGATGAGGAAGTTGCCCGCCTGCATCTTGACCGGCTCGGCGCAAAGCTGACCAAGCTCACCAAGCAGCAGGCCGACTATATCGGCGTTCCGATTGAAGGGCCCTACAAGGCGGAGCATTATAGATATTAATTTTTGAATTTTGGAATTCGGATTTTTGAGTTAAGAAAATCCGATTGCTGCAATACACATGAAGCTGTTAAGCTCCGGCCTGGTGAGCTTAACAGCTTTTTTATTGCGCCTATTGAGCAGGGGCCGAATGAAACGCATCTTGTCCGGCAGCAGAATTAAATATAACGGGTTCTCTGAATGAATGTATACGCAATGCTGTTTGTTCTCGGCTCATATCTTCTTGGCGCCATCCCTACGGGGCTGGTTCTATCACGGCTTTTTTCCGCCACCGACATTCGCGCCGGCGGCAGCGGCAATATCGGCGCCACCAATGTGACCCGCCTGCTGGGCAAAAAGTTCGGGGTGCTCACGTTTCTGGGAGACATGTTCAAGGGTTTTTTTTCAGTCTATATAGGCTCACTGCTTTTCCCTGAAGCCAACGGCGGCACGGACTATATACTTCTCAGCATTTTCGGCCTTGCAGCATTTCTGGGGCATCTGTTTCCGGTGTATCTGAAATTTAAAGGCGGCAAGGGCGTGGCAACCGGCTTCGGCGTTTTCGCCTGTCTTGCGCCGGCGCCGCTGGTGATTGTGCTGGTGCTGTTTGTCATCATTGTGGCAGTTTCAAGATATGTGTCCCTCGGCTCCCTCAGCGCGGCTATCGTCCTGCCCCTGCTGCTCATAGTCTACGGCTATCCCCTGCCGGTGGTGGCGCTGGGCATCGTCATGGGCCTTCTGGTCTTCATCAAGCACAAAGACAATATTCAACGTCTGCTGCAGGGCACTGAAAACAAACAAGGGGCTTCTTAAAAACGAAAGGCCGGTTTGTTTTAA
>CAVRBJ010000034.1:0-179566 GCA_963718965.1 uncultured delta proteobacterium
AGGACGTAACACAGCAAGTGTGGTCCGACAACACGGGTGGAGCCAGGCGCACGCCGCGGCAGCGACTGCGACATTCCCTGCTCAAAGTTCAATAGGCTCCATAGGTTCTTTGCTGAAAGGAAAAGCGATGATCAATCGGCGGGATTTCATGAAGGCGGGAATCGGCGGCGGCGTCGCGTTCGCGGGGCTGCAGGCAAGAGCTTTCGCCGCTGCCGCCAGTGATGAAGCGTTGCGCGTAGCGCCGATCGGCTGCGGGTGGTACGGTAAAACCGACTTGTTTCACCTGATCCAGGTGGCCCCCGTCGAAGTCGTGGGCCTGTGCGATGTCGATAGCCGCTTGAGTTCTGAGGCAGCAGACCTGGTGGCTCAGCGACAGGCATCCAAGAAGCGACCGCCGACCTTCAGCGATTATCGGAAACTGCTCTCGGAAGCTCTGTCCGGCCATCGTGCTGATCGGCACGCCCGACCACTGGCACTGTCTGCCCTGCGTGGAGGCCTGCAAGGCCGCCGCGGACGTGTACGTCCAAAAGCCGATCAGTTATGACGTCGTAGAAGGGCAGGCCATGGTGGCAGCGGCGCGGAAGTATGGCCGCACGGTGCAAGTGGGGTTGCAGCGGCGCAGCACTCCCCATCTGCTCGAGGCTCGCGACCGCTTCCTGCGCAGCGGCAAACTGGGGAAGGTCGCCTACGTCGATATTCACAGCTACTACGTTTGCTCTGGGAAGATTTCCCGCCCGTGGCAGTCGCCACCCGAATATCTGGACTGGGAGATGTACGTCGGGCCCGCGGCCTGGCGAGACTTCAGCCCGGGCATTCACCCGCGCAGTTGGCGGGGCGTGCCGTGAGTTCAGTAATGGGCAGACGGGCGACCTGTGCGTTTATCTCCTCGATGCGGTCCGCTACCACCTCGACCTCGGCTGGCCGAAGAGTATTATACGGGGTCCGGGGGATTCGAAATGCCGCCCCGATTCCAATGTCAACACGCACGATACCCAGACGGCCCTGTTCGACTACGGTGACGTGCAGCTCGTGTGGAATCAGCGGAACTGGGGGCAGAATCCGGAACCGGACTATCCGTGGGGTGCCACTCTGTACGGCGACAAGGGAACGCTGAAGCTCAGCGTCTGGTGATACGACTTCATTCCCAAGGGAAGCGGCAATCCGGAACATGGCGACTTTCTGGACGAACGCGAAAAGTACCCGGAAGACCTCGCGCACAAAGAGACGGAGATCTTTGCCGCTCCCGCCACGCGGCGGCACATGCAGAACTTCCTCGCCGCCCGCCAAAGCGGCGAAAGGCCTGTGGCCGATATCGAGCAGGGGCACATCTCCTCCGCCTCCTGCATCCTGGCGAACCTCTCGATGGAACTCGGCCGGAGCCTCGCTTGGGACGCAGAGAAGGGGCAGGTGATTGGCGACGACGAAGCCAATCTCCGGCTGGCGCGCGAATACCGCGGCGACTGGAAACATCCCACACCGGAGACGGTGTAGGAAGCGATCATCGTGCGACGATCCGCCAGGATTGCGAACCGTCGATTCGGCAGATGTCCAGGCCCGGTCGCCCGTCCCGGGCCTGGACGCGGAATGCCAGAGGCAGAATGCTGCTCGTGAGCGTTTGCGAATTGTCGGCCGTGGAATCGCCCGCAGCCTCGAAACGTCCGTCGGACAAGCGATGCAGCGAGAGGACCCAAGGATCGCGCTCGAGGACGAGCAATTCACGGACACCCACACGCGCGTAGAAGGAGAACTTGTCGCTGACCTGTCACCCCGGCTGGTGATTTCTACCGCGAAGTCCGGGCCACCGAACCAGAATGCGCCGTGGTTCTCGGCCTGGGTATTCCTGAGAAAAACCGCCACGTCGGGACAACGATAATTCTGCTGCCAGTCCTCCCGGCGGTCGCTGACGTTGACGCCGGCAAAAACAGTTCCCTCACCAGTCCAGCCCACAACAATATTCAGGACAGTGGTCAAGTCGCTCACTAACGCCTGGTGCTCGTTGTTAGCCAAGGGCGACATGACATAGATTCCTTCCCAGACCTCGTCATACCGATCGCCACCCATCGCTCGCCGGCTCATCAGGAGCGATTCCTCCAATTCTGGATCCGTGACCAAAGTCGCCATTGATCGCCTCGTTTCGTCCGCGCGGTTATGCCGCCGCATTTCGGGCTGGAGCGGCTGCGATGTGCTCGTGGCGTCCATCAAGCGGGAGACTGCCAACCGAGATCGGAATTGATACCCTGCATTATTCTGCATGGAATCCCAGAAAGCGAGCCGTTCGTGCGGCCGGCGTATGGACCGCTTAAAAAAACTGCAACATTTTCAGCATCTTCCGTAGTGGAAAAGGGGACAGCCCCTTTTGCCGGAACGGCCCGCAGGGTGCTGCGCACAAAGGGGGTCTGTCCCCTTTCCTTTCCTAGTGTTGCAGTTTCTCTGCGATGAGCCATATCACCGCCAAGGTCCTGGTGATCGCCAGACGCGCGAGAACGCCCGGCTCTGCCAGAGCCTCTGCAATGGGGCGGAGGAAGTCGGCCACTGCGGAAACCACATGGTCAAATCCTTGCGGGCGCCACCTCGACGGCGATTTCCGCAGAAAAGCCTTCCACTGCGCTTGCTTGGTCGGATCGCTGGCAAATGCTGTGGTGAAGGCGATGGGGTCGGTCACCATGGCGGTGCCACGGTTGGCGAACGTCCGTTGCACGGCCTGTGCGAGCAGCGGTCCGTCAAAGTCGAACTGGCGGGAGAGCAGCCAGATGTCGAAGAAATCCTTCATGCGGCTGTTGAAAGGACCCAGCTTGACCATGGCCTCGAACTTTTCCGCCGTGGTTGTCTCGCGGGTGTAGCCCGTAGTCGGGCGGCTCGAAGTCCAACACGGTGGGATACTCAGTCATTGACGCGGCGGGCACGATCACGTCCCCGAATCCGACGTCAATCTGCATAGCCAGACGGCTGTTCTGCAGGTGGCCGCGAAACGTGATCCGGACCCCCTCATAATCGGCATCCTCCTTGATCACATGTCCGGTTACCGTGGGCGGATCGAAAGTCAGGCCGTCCGGCTCGACCTCTTGAGTGTAGACCGCCCGGATCGTGTCGGTGACCGCCGCCACGCTGTTCGTCATGTGTCCCAAGAGATCGATGTCGCGCGTCGGCCGGGTTGTGGGAGCACGCCAGGCGGTCAGCACGAATGCCCCCTTCAGGACGAATTTGTCCGCGTGTGGCGATTGGGCGAGGCGATAGAGAAAGCGTTCCATCGCGTAGTATTGCAGCACTTCGTCGAACGGCCGTCCAGTCGCCCGAGCGTTGTTCTGCAGCCGCTGCCGAATCGACGCGGCGATGTCCCGCAAGTTGCGTTTGGCCATGGCGGCTTCAGGACAGCAGGGCTTCGAGGTAGGGACGCAGGACCGACGTGACGCGGCGCAGTTGCCCGTAGTGCAGCAGCGCTTCGATGTTGAGCTTGCGTTGTTGTTTGTACAGCCGCAGTGCCTCGAGACATGTGTCGAGGCCAATCTTATTTCGGTATCGGAAACAGTCGGCGATCGTCTTCTCGCGGCTGTAGACCCGTACTGGCACCCCGTCCATCTGTCGCGTCTCGATACCTTCGGAAAAATGCTCCCACTGAACCAGATCACTCGCACAGGCGGATACTCTACTCGGGCGGTTCCGCTCCGCGGCGGATCGCCAGGTACACCTCATGGGGGATCTGCGTGGTCAGTTCATGAAAGGCCAGTGCGGAAATCAGGCAGAGGACGCCCTCGGGAACCCGCACCGCCACGGCCACCAGATCAGGACTGCCCAGCGGAGCCGCACTGGTTAGCCGGTAGAACCCGCGGCTGACCGGCTGAATTGCGCCTGCATCGCGCAAAGCGTACAGCGTGCGGGGGTGGATGCCGGCGTGGATCGCCACCTTGGTCCGCAGCATCCCCCCTTCGGCTCGAAAGACCTCCAGTGCCCTCGCCAGGCGGCCTTCGTCGGCGGATTCCGGCTTGTGTTTCATGGATAAAATATACCTGCAAACTCGTGGAAGTGCAGGTAATTCTATCCAGGTGCGCCGTGGGCCGCCAGCGCTGCGATTTTCGTTTTCTACCCTGAAGCGGTGCTCGGGCTGGAAATGCGATCGTATTGCGGACAAACTGAGGCCTCGCAGCCGGCCGCGAGCGAGAGCCGTCTGCTGCGGAAGTAAAAGGCGGCATGGGCCACGAGGAAGGATGACGCAGATGGCAAGAGCGGCGAGTGTGGAGGACCTCGTTCTGGAGGCGGTCGAGCGGGCGTTGGCCGACGCGGTGCCGCGGCCGCTGCACGGCACGAAAGCGAACCCGGGCATTTTTCTGTCCAAGACGGCTCCGGCGAAGCAGGCGGCCCAGCGATGTTCGAGGGGGATTGATCGAGAAACGCGGCGAACAGAAAGGAAAAGGGAAAAGGCAAAGCGGTCGAGCTGTACGGATTTACCCCGGCCGGCGTGGCCTACCTGCTCGAGCACGACCCCGTGTCGCGGTCTGGTGCAGGCGGCGTCGGGGGGGGTGGAGAACCTGGCCCGACGGCCGGCGCTGTCAGGAGACGTGGAGCAAGTGCAGCGGCGGTTGGGCCAATTGCGGGAGACCTTGGCGGCGCCGCGGCACGGCTGCGGCCGCCGGACGTCGACCGTATGCTGAAGTCGCTGCAGAGTCCCAATCGGACGGAGGGCCACTCGTCGCCCGCCTGCATCTCCCTCCCAAGCGGCGGGCGCGGCGAAGGTCGACTCGGAACTCGAACGACACTTGATCAGGCGGCTGCGCCGGCAAAAACAACAGTCCCCGATGCGGCCGATGGAGTTGCCGCAACTGTACCGCTTCGCAAGGTCGCTGCGGCCGGATTTGAGCCTCGGGCAGTTCCACGACGTGCTGCGGCGGATGGCCGCCGCCCGGCAGGTCCGACTCTCTCCTTTTACCCAGGCCATGTACCAGTTGCCGGAACCGGAATGCGCCATGATCCTCGGCCGAGAAGTCATGTACTATGTGGATGGCGTCTAGAGAACAGACCATCGGGTTTCTGCGGGGGGAGGAGAACCCATTTGACGCCTTCGTGGTCTCCGACAAACCGGCACGAGTTTGCCCATTGCCATGTGCCGGAGCTGCACGGCGAAGAATTCACGCAGATTTGCCGCGTTATCGACAAGTATCGCGATCCGGACTACCGACTCGCTGGCAGTTGCCGGAAACACGGCTGCTGCTGGTGCGCGGCGTGCGAGGCAGCGGCAAGACGCATCTGCTGCAGGTCCTGCGGCAGCGCGATACGCAGACGCCCGAGGTCTGGGTCTGTCCCCGCTACTTTGACGCAGGCTTTCCGTTTACCGAGTATCTGTTGAGCGAGCTGGTCCGCACTCTGCTCTCCAGCGAAGAAGCCGAAGCTCCGGTCCGACTCCTCTGGTGTGCCCGGCAACTCGCCTGCCGTCTGCTCGGCCAGGCCTTGGTACGCTGAACCCGGCTGAGTGGTATGTGTGGTCTGCGGCCGGGCGGCTTAGTGAGCGAACCTCGCGTCGCCTGCGAACCGGGCAACGTCAGGGATTGCGGGAGCGGCTGGAACGCCATGGCGTCCAAGCAACCGATCGTGCGCTCTGTGCCGCTCACGGTTTGTCGCCTGAAGGCAGCGCAGGCCCTGGTAATCCGCCAGATCGAACGGTCAGACCGCGTCTTTGCTGAGCTCGCGGTGCAGGCCATAATACACCTTGATGCCGTCCCTGCTGTGCGTCGCCATAATGCCCAGCAGATTTTCAAGCATGCCGGCATTATGCAAAGTGTCCTCTGAAACAATAAAGGTCCGGGTGACCTCAATGCCCCTTTTTACCGCTGCCACATTTGTCCGGTACAAAAATTCAAGCACATCATTCCACCCGAAAACATCGTAGTTGATCGCATGATAGCTTGATTGCGTTGTCTTAATAATACGGATAAGTTCATACAGCGACTGCTCTTCATTTTTTGTGCTGATTGAGTTCTGCGGAAAAGAAGCAATCATGCGCTTTATTTCATCAAGCTTGCCGGCGGCATAGTGAGGAAGAGTTCCTGTATCAAAAGAAGAAATGCAGTCGAGGGCGGAGACATCATATGCATACGAGACGCTATAACGCGACAGGATGAGCGCCGTGAGCAGCATGAAACACCAAAGAACAGGCGGGCTTTGTCATCGTCTCTCCTTTCGGGGATAAAAACGGTTATTTGTTCATATACCATTTTCCCTGCAGTATGCCGCCCTCTTTTCAGGTCCGCTCCACTGCGATTAAACCAGCTGTATGGGGGAATATGCCCTTTTGAAAACTTTGTCAACAGGCGATAAAGAATTGAAAAAAGGCTAAAGCGCAGGGTTTGAAAAATATCTGCAGGTGGCATGTATCGCTTCAGCCGCTTTTGCCATTCATGTATCAAATTGAATGAAAAACCGGCGTGGATACCTGCCTGAGAAAGCTGCCTTTAGCCCTTTGAATGGTCGCGGGCGATGAGCATGTAGATTGAAGGAATAACAAAAAGGGTAAACAGCGTGCCGATGGCCATGCCGCCCACAAGCACCAGGCCGATGGAGTTTCTGGCTGCGGCTCCGGCGCCGGTGACCAGCGTCAGGGGAAAATGGCCGGCCATGGTGGCAACGCTGATCATGAGAATGGGGCGGATGCGGGTCTGTGCCGCTTCGATGACGGCAGCGCGCTTGGAACGCCCCTGCTCCTGAAGCTTGTTGGCGAACTCGACGATGAGAATGCCGTTTTTAGAAACAAGGCCGATAAGCGTTACCAGCCCCACCTGGGAATAAATATTGAGCGTCGTGGTCCAGCCGTTTGTCCAGAAGGGCATGTTCTGGCCGGGCATTTTCAGAAACATGAAAATAAGGGCTCCGAACATGGCAAGGGGCACGGAGCCCGCAAGAATAACGAGAGGATCACGGAAGCTGTTGAACTGCGCGGCAAGCACCAGAAAAATAAGCACCATGGCAAGCCCGAAAGCCGGAAGGAATTTCTGCCCCTCGGTTCTGAGCTGGCGCGACTCGCCCGTATAATCAATGATGTAGCCTTCGGGCAGAATCTTTGCGGCTTCTTCTTCAAGAAAACGCAGGGCTTCATTAAGCGGCCGCATGGCCACACCGCTGATCTTTACGGAGTTGAGCTGCTGGAAACGGTTGAGCGAGCGCGGCACGGTGGAGTTGTTAATCTCGGCCACCGTGCTGAGCGGCACGAGCTGGCCCTTGGGACCGTTGACATACATATTCTGCAGCTGGTCGGCATTCAGCCGATCGGCGCGCTTGATCTGCGGGATGACCTTATAGCTGCGCCCGGAAATATTGAAACGGTTTACATAGTTGCCGCCGAGCATCGAAGCGACATCGGCGCCGACCTGCTGGAGATTGAGTCCAAGATCTGCCACCTTGTCGCGGTCGATCACAAGCTCGGACTGGGGCTGATCAATCTTGACATCGATAAGCGGCGGAAAGGCGAACATGCCGCTCTGCAGTCGCCTTTGAGCTGAATCTGCTGGGCAAGGTCAAGAATCTGGGCAGGCTCGGCCGTCGAGGCGATGATGAATTCAACCGGAAAATCGCCGCCGCCGGGCAGCGCCGGAGGGGTTATCGACAATAAGCCTGATGCCCGGGTATGGCGCGCAGTCTTCTGCTGCAATTTCTGCAAGAATCTGCTGCACCGTGCGCTTTCGCTCGCTCCAGGGCTTGGCTATCAAGCCGCCGAAACCGCCTGTCGGGAATGTAATCTGAAAGGTAAAGTCGTTTTCAGGAATGCTCTGAAAAATTTTGTCGGCCGCGGCCGTAAAATGAGTGGTCAGTTCCAGCGTTGAGCTTGCAGGCGCCTCGATAATGCTGAAAATAGCTCCCTGGTCCTCTAAGGGAGCAAGCTCGGCAGGAGACATGATAAACATGGGTATGGCGGCAAGGGCCAGCACAAGCCACACAAGATACACTGCGGGGCGTGCATCAAGGGTTATGTTGAGCAGGCGCCCGTAGAATGCTCTGAATGTTTTGAAATCGCGCTCGATACGGCCGGCAAGCCCGTGCTCGCTCAAGCCCGGCTTCAGCATTTTGGCGCACATCACGGGCGACAGGGTAAGGGCGACAACACCCGAAATGATGCACAGCCCCTGCAAGGGTAAAAGCGAACTCCCTGAAAAGGGCGCCGGTAAGACCGCCCTGCAGGCCGATGGGTGCATACACCGCCGCCAGCGTAACCGTCATGGCGATAACGGGCCCCACAAGCTCGCGGGCCCCCAGCAGCGCCGCGTCAAGGGGCGACTGGCCTTCGCTGAGATGGCGCTCGACATTCTCGACAACCACAATGGCATCATCAACCACGAGCCCCACCGACAGCACGATGGCCAGCAGCGTCAGCAGATTTATGGTAAATCCCATGGACCTGCATCAGAAAAACTCCGCCGATGAGCGACACGGGAATTGCCACAATCGGGATAAGCACCGAGCGCGCTGAGCCCAGAAACAGAAATATGACCAGCATGACGATAAGCAGGGTGTCGACAAGTGTCGTGAGCACCTCGCTGATGGCGGTTTTGATATAATCGGTTGCGTCATAGCCGATGCGCGGCCTGAATGCCGCCCGGCAGAGTCTTTTTTTATCAGCTCCATTTCGCTGCGCACGCGCTTTATGACATCAAGGGTATTGGCATTGGGAAGCGTAAACAAGGCCCATGAAAACGGCTGTCTGGCCCGAGAATTGACATTCGGCCTCATAGTCTTGGGCGCCAAGGACGATCTGGCCGATATCCTCCAGCCGAACGATGGCGCCGTCCTGCTCGCGAATGACAAGATTTTTGAACTCCTCAACCGTGTGCAGGTCGGTATTTGCCGTCAGGTTCACCTGAATGAGCGAGCCTTTTGTCTGGCCCACGCGGCAAGATAATTATTGGTGGCCAGCGCCTGGCGGACCTGGGCAGGGGCTGATATTGAGCGCTGCCATGCGCTCGGGCTGGAGCCAGATGCGCATGGCAAATGTGCGGGCCCCGAGAATCTTCGGCCCGCTGCATGCCCTCTATGGCCGAAGGCCGCGGCTGCACGACGCGGATGAGATAATCGGTTATCTGGTTCTGCTCGAGAATATCGGACATGAAGCTGAGATAGGCCGCGGCAAACTGGCTGTCAGCTGATTCGACATTGATGATGGGCACTTCGGATTCCGGTGGCAGGTCCTGCCGCACCTGGTCGACTTTGGAGCTGATTTCCGAAAGGGCGCTGATAGGATCGTAGTTGAGCTTCAGCCGGACGCTGATACTGGAGAAGCCCTGGGCGCTCTGCGACTGAATATAGTCAATGCCGTCGGCAGCGGAAATGGCGCGCTCAAGAGGCGTCGTGATAAAGCCGCGCACGCAGCTCGGCACTGGCCCCGACATACACAGTCCGCACGGTGACGATAGAGTTTTCGCTGCGCGGAAACTGCCGCACATTGAGCGAGCGGATAGCCTGCAGGCCCGCAATGATGATAATTAGATTAATAACCAGCGCGAGAACCGGGCGGCGTATGAACAGGTCGGTAAATTTCATTATAAAACCATTAAAGGAATTCAGAAGTCAGTAGCCAGAATTCAGAATAAAATATTGTTCCTGCTTCTGGCTTCTTATCCTTTTCTTCTGGATTCTGGATTCTGGATTCTGGATTCTGATCCTGACTTCTGTCTTTCCGTCATCTATCCTTGGGCGTTGGCTCAAGCTTGAATTCGGGAGCAAGGGTATTATCAACAGCAACAGCCTGCCCGTTTCGGAGCTTAAAGACGCCGGTGCTGACAATCATGTCGCCTTCCTTCAGCCCGGCTTTACCGCAACATAATCGCCCTGCCGCACACCCAGGCGCACAAACTGCTGGCGGGCCGCCTTACCGCCTGCAGCGGTGCTGTTATCAGGGGCATTTTCTACAATAAAAACCGAGTCGCTGTAGGGAGCATTCAGCACCGATGTTGCCCGGTATGGCAAGCACTGTTTGCTGCTCAGGGAGCACCACGGTCACATTTACGAACATGCCGGGCCGCAGAAGCAGCTCGAGTGTTTTTTATCGTCGCCTGCACCATTATATTGCGCGTTGCAGCTTCGACCTGGGGATTTATGGCGGTAATGGTTCCGTCAATAATCTGACCGGGCAGCGCGTCGGTTTTTACCCGGATGGTCAGGCCGGGGTTGATTTGCCCGAACTGCTGCTGCGGCAGGGAAAAATTTACAAAAACCGGGTCAAGAGCCTGAAGCGAAACAATAGCCTCGCCGGCATTAAGAATTTGACCAAGGTTAATCAAACGGATGCCCAGAACGCCGGCAAACGGCGCCCTGATGGTTTTCTTTGCGATGACGGCCTGGATATTGTCGGCCTGGGCTACAGCCTGCTTGTACTGGGCATCAGCATTATCATTTTCCGATTGGGGCGTGGTTTTTTGAGCAAGCAGTTTGCGTGAGCGTTCGAGATTGAGTTTGGTCAGCGCTACCGTGGCCTCTGCAGAGCGCAGCTGCGCCGACTCGGCAGCGATGTCCTGCTGCACCAGCAGATCTCCAGCCTGAACCATAACGCCCGGTTCGAATGCAATTTGAACGACCTTGCCGGCCATTTCCGCAGACACCATCACCCCCTGCACCGCAACCAGCGATCCAACGGACGTGAGGGAGGACTCCCATGACTGCTGCTGCACCACGGCGGCGGTGACCGTCTCGACCATGACCGGTCTTTTCATCCCCATCATTTTGCCGATTTGAAGGCCTTTGATGCCGGCGATGGCGCCAGTTAAAACAACGAGTCCGATAACGGCAATAATTATTTTCTTTTTCATAATTTGGCAAACTGCTTAAAAGTTTTCTTCAATATATACAGTTTTCACAAAAGTTATGCAAGTGCTGTAAATAAAAATTATTGAAAAATTTGCGTACTAACAACCATGTGGGCGAAAGCCCCCTGTTCGACATCAGAATCTTCTCCCCTGTACAGCTCGAAACCCCGACGGTGCACGCACACCTCTGTATGCTCAAGGTATTGTTTTTGCGAATGGTCTATTAACTACTGTCCGGCACAGTACCTTTTAGTGCGTATATATGGCGGTCGTGCAGGTGGGCAATGAATGTGGTTCAATTTTTCAAATCCCAACCGATAGGCTAACCCGCGAGATTGCATATATAAAAATTATTTCAGGCCATCCGAGTGGGACTTATCAGCATACAATTCTTCGGGACACGAACACGTTCGGCTTTCAAAACATCAACCCAACAAAATTTTCTCAGGCTCTCCCGAAATCGTCTTCCAGCCGTTCTATATCGTCTTCACCAAAATAATCACCCGTCTGGATTTCAATAAAGGCCAGTTCATCGCCTGCGGTATTGGCAACACGATGTTGTGTCCCGCGGGGAATATCAACCGCCTGACCGGCAGAGATGTGCAGCACCGCGTCATCAAGCGTCACCGATGCCAGGCCCTGCACGATAAACCAGTGCTCGCTGCGGCGCCGGTGGCGCTGCAGGCTGAGGCGTTTGCCGGGATAAACGACAATTTTCTTTACCTTGCAGAACGGCTCGTCCTTCAGCACTTCATAGTAGCCCCAGGGGCGGTGGTCGGTTTCTTTGTTTTCCATGACGTTTACCTGAATTTTGGAATTAGAATTTTGGATTTAAAGTGATCCTGTTTTATTAGATAGAAAAAGCTGCGCTATGAAACAGCGATTGTGAATTTGACGCTTCCCGCCTACAAGTCCGGGCATCCCGGTCATTAAGATTGATTCCGGTCAGAAAAACCCGCAATCCAAAATGTACAATCCAAAATTACCGCAGCTCCCGCAGCCGCCGGACGCGCTCTTGAATGGGCGGATGGGTGCTGAACAGGTTCATGATGCCGCCGCCGGTAAAAGGCTTAACAATGAACATATTCTCCGTGGCAGGGTTGGCCTTGAGCGGCACGCGCTGCGAAGCAGAATCCAGCTTTTCAAGCGCTCCGGCAAGCCCCGAGGGCGTGCCGACAAACCGTGCGCCGGTTTCATCGGCAAGATATTCCCGGGAGCGGGAAATAGCCATCTGAATGAGCAGTGCTGCTATCGGGGCTACAATGGCAAGAATGATGGTGCCGATCAGGCTGCCGCCGCCATCCTCATCATCATCTCGCGAGAAACCTCCGAACATAGCCCCCCACTGCGCCATATGGGCTATATAGGTAATCACACCTGCCAGAACGGCTGCTACGGTGCCGATGAGAATATCGCGATTCTGTACATGGGCAAGCTCGTGGGCAAGCACGCCCTCGAGCTCATCGCGGCTGAGAAGCCGCAGGATGCCCTGTGTTACGGCCACAGCGGCATGCTCGGGGTTTCGGCCCGTGGCAAATGCATTGGGCGACTCTTCAGGTATAATATACAGCCTGGGCATCGGAAGGCCGGCTGCTGCCGTAAGCCGGCGCACTATGGCGAAAAGCTCGGGGGCCTCGGCTTCGGTGGCTTCCTGTGCTTTGTACATCCGCAGAACGATTTTGTCGCTGAACCAATAGCTGAAAACATTCATGCCCAGGGCAAAAACAAAGGCTATCATCATGCCGTTCTGGCCTCCCAGAGAGCTGCCGAACATGATGATAAGGGCCGTCAAAACGCCAAGCAAAACTGCAGTTTTAAGCTGATTTCCCATTGCCGTTCCTTTCAAAATCATTATTTAAGTTAAAGATAAGAGTTTACTGTCTTCAAGTCAAGCAGGCTTTCTTTCGCGTTTTTTAAAAAAAAATGCCCCCCCTGCCTTGACTCTGTTGCGATATACCTTATATTATCAATCATTTGCTAGTGTGCGGTGCAATAAAACACCCCCAAAAGCCTAACTATTTGAATTTATTCAAGTTTAAGGCAACCATTAAACAAGTAGTCAAAGGAGGAAACGTATGAAAATCAGACCACTGCAGGACCGAATCATCGTTAAGAGACTGGAAGGCGAAGAAAAGACCAAGGGCGGAATCATCATTCCCGACAGCGCCAAAGAGAAGCCCATGGAAGGAAAAGTTATAGCCGTTGGCCCCGGAAAATTGAATGAAAAGGGCACGCGCGTTGCACCCGAGGTGAAGGCAGGCGATATCGTTCTGTTCGGCAAATATGCCGGCACCGAGATCAAGATCAACGACGAAGAGCATCTGATCCTGCGCGAAGACGATATCCTGGGCATCATCCAGAAGTAATTTAAAACAACAACTAAAAATATAGTGGAGGCTAGACAATGGCTAAGGAAATTAGATTTCAGGACGGAAAAGCTGCGCTGCTCAAGGGTGTCGATACTCTTGCCAATGCAGTCAAAGTGACCCTTGGACCCAAGGGCAGAAACGTCATTATCGATAAGAGCTTCGGCTCCCCCACCGTCACCAAAGACGGCGTGACCGTTGCCAAGGAAATCGATCTTGAGGACAAGTTCGAGAACATGGGCGCCCAGATGGTCAAGGAAGTGGCCAGCAAGACAAGCGATGTGGCAGGCGACGGCACCACCACCGCAACCGTGCTTGCCCAGGCAATTTACCGCGAAGGCGTCAAGCTGGTGACCGCAGGCCACAACCCCATGGAAATCAAGCGCGGCATCGACAAGGCCGTTGAAAAAATCATTGAAAATCTGAAGAAGCAGAGCAAGCCGATCAAGGATCAGAAAGAGATCGCCCAGGTTGGCAGCATTTCCGCCAATAACGATTCCACCATCGGCGACATCATTGCCGAGGCCATGGACAAGGTCGGAAAAGAAGGCGTCATCACGGTTGAAGAATCCAAGACCATGGAAACCATGCTGGACGTTGTCGAAGGCATGCAGTTTGACCGCGGCTATCTGTCACCCTATTTTGTGACCGATCCCGAGCGCATGGAAGTGGTAATGGAAGACTGCTACATCCTGATCCATGAGAAAAAAATCAGCAATATGAAGGATCTGCTTCCCATACTCGAGCAGGTTGCCCGCGCCGGCAAGCCCTTCATGATCATTGCCGAAGACGTGGAAGGCGAAGCGCTGGCAACACTTGTGGTCAACAAGCTGCGCGGAACACTGAAGGTTGCTGCCGTTAAAGCTCCGGGCTTCGGCGACCGCCGCAAGGCAATGCTTGAGGATATCGCCATTCTTACCGGCGGCAAGCTGATAGCAGAAGACCTTGGCATTAAGCTTGAGGCCATTACCATGGAAGACCTCGGCCGCGCCAAGCGCGTTACCATCACCAAAGACAACTCCACGATCGTTGAAGGCAATGGAACAAAGAAGTCTATTGAAGCCCGCGTCAAGCAGATTCGCGCACAGGTCGAAGAGACCACCTCTGATTATGACCGCGAGAAGCTCCAGGAACGGCTTGCAAAGATCGTCGGCGGTGTCGCCGTGATCAATGTCGGTGCTGCAACCGAGACCGAAATGAAGGAGAAAAAGGCCCGCGTCGAGGATGCCCTGCACGCAACCCGCGCAGCAGTTGAAGAAGGCATTGTCCCCGGCGGCGGCGTCGCCCTCGTGCGCTCGCTCAAGGCTCTTGACGGCCTGAAATTTGACTCCGACGAGCAGCAGCTTGGCCTTGAACTTGTTCGCAAGGCGATTGTCGAGCCCCTGCGCTGGATCGCAATCAATGCAGGCTTTGACGGCTCCATTGTTATCGAGAAGGTAAAGGAAGGCAAAGACGCTTTCGGTTTTAACGCTCTGACCGAAGTGTATGAAGATCTCATCAAGGCCGGCGTTATCGATCCGAAAAAGGTCGTGCGCTGCGCTCTGCAGAACGCTGCAAGCGTTGCCTCACTGCTCATCACCACCGAGTGCATGATCGCCGAGAAGCCCAAAAAGGATTCCGGCATGCCCGCAATGCCTCCGGGCGGTATGGGCGGCATGGGCGGCATGGATTATTAATCCGTACCTCTATTTGCTGATTAAATAGAAATTTATTAGTAAAAAAAAGCACTTAGCTCTCTTTTGAGTTAAGTGCTTTTTTTTATGCTACCCTATCGCAAAAACACTACCACTTTTCCACAGATACAACAATCCGGTTTCAGGCGGGCAAGGGGCAGGGTGGGAAAATTAGTAGCAGGGTTATAGGTACGGCGACATTTCAAGCCCGAAATGCAAGTTGCTGTCCACTTAATTTCCCATATACATATGGCATTCCACAAAAGCGTGTATACGCTCCTTATCAAACTGCGGGATATTATCAAATTGTACGCCCATTCCGGGGAGCACATTGGGTGTATTTTGTATCCATATCGTCCGGCCTTCAACTTCTAGTGGCTCAGGGTCGCCCGGCAAATAAAAGCGAAGGGATAGCGTCTCATCAACAAGCGGCTGAATGTCAGCTCTGACAAAGACACCGCTTCTGCTTAAATTCAAAATATCACCCGGAACACGAACTCCTGAGAATTCGAATATTGTTTTGATATTGGTCTTTATGCGTGGGCATAGCTGTTTTTTTCCGTCCATATCTCCTCTCTTCACACAAGCAGCGGCCATATTCTAACAAACAACAGTTATTAATTTATCGTAACGGTCGCCGAAAACTTTAAAAAGAAGAGTCAGCTACCTCCGGCAGAGCCGGAGGCTTGCCGTTTGCTGGCCCCTCAAAGGGGCCTATTCGCAAACGGTGAAAAACAAAAACAAGATCAGTTGCGTTTTGCAGCTGCAGGGTGGGTGTAGCAAAGCGAAACCCACCACATGTATTCATGACCGTCAATGGTGGGTTGCACCCACCCTACCGCTTCTTCTTGCGGGTTTGACATCCATCATTTTCCCAAATTGCTTCTGCATACTCCCGGAACTGTCAAACTCTTGGAGTCCCCCAGCAGAGCTGGGGGTTTACCTGTTATTAATTATCCGCTGATATACCCCCACTGCACAAGGCGCTGATAGGCATACCGGGCTTTGTCGCCCTGCTGCACCTTCTGGAGATACCGCTGGTACTCCCGTGCGGCATCGGGCTTGCGGCCCATCTGCTCAAGGCAGTATCCCTTGCTGAAAGCGTTATCGGGATTGCCGGGCAGCAGCCGCTCGACGGTTGAAAAATCCTGATACGCCAGGTCGAATTTTTTCAGTTTCATGCAGGCGTAGGCGCACACCTGATGGCCCTGCGCCTCACCGGGGTAAGCCTGCTTTGCCTGCTGCCCGTAGCGCTGCGCCTCAGCGAAGCGCTCCTGCATGAACTGGCACTTGGCCATGATGAGAAGCCCGGCATAATCATCCGGGGCAAGTGACAGCGCGCGGCGCAGCAGCGCCTCGGCTGAGCCGTACTGCTTTTTTGCAAGCTCTTCTTCAGCCTTCTGCATCGCCTCTACTGCAGGCTGCAGCGTTCGCAGGCGCGATGTCGCATCCATGTAGCGCTCGCGGTACAGCGGGTTTTTGCGCGCTGCGCCGTATTTCTGCGACGCATCAGCGATCATGGCCTGATAGCGGTCCTCGCTCATGGGATGGGTTGAAAAAAGCAGCTCAACAGCTCCGGAACGATTTTTAGAAAGACTTTTGAGCATCTCCATAAGCCCCACGCAGCCTTCAGGGCTGTAGCCGGCGGCTACGGCATAGTCCATGCTGAGAGCATCGGCCTGACGCTCCGCTTCGCGGCTATAAGAAGCAAGCAGAAGACCGGAGCCGATCATGCCCATTTGCGAAGCAATATTTCCCAGGGCCTGGCTTACCGTGCCCGTAATCAGGGCAACACTGCCAAGCAGTGTCTGCGCAATCATACTTTTTGATACCTGCTGCGCAGTGTGTCTGGAATTAACATGCCCGAGCTCATGGCCCAGAAGGGCTGCCAGCTCTGCCTCATTTCTGAGTTTCAGCAAAATGCCCCGCGTGGCAGCTATTGTGCCGCCGGGAAAAGCATAGGCATTGACATAAACGGCATTGACCGTGCGGAAGGCATAGGGCATCTGCGGCCGGTGGGTAAATTTTGCAAGGCGCATGCCCACCCCGCTGACATAGGCGGCGAGAGGCGCTGTCCTGCACCATGCCATAGTCTGCTGAGATCTGAAACGGCGAGCTCTGGTGGTCAAGCTGAATCTCTTCGCCTTCAGACACAAGCATCAATTGCGACTGCCCGGTGACGGGATTGACCGCACAGCCAAGCGCAAGCCCCGCAGCGGTAAGGCTGCTCAGCTTAATAAAATCGCGACGGGAAAAAACTGATGGATGCATAGCTTTTTACTTTCTTTCCTGGACATCCCGGCTTTGAAACAAAATTATGACCGTGATGATCAGCGGCGGTTGAAAGCCGGCCGCTGAAACAATTGGTTAGGCTATTCTATGTTTCATGTTCTTGAATGCTACATGCATCATACCAAATAGAATGAAATCATTGCCGCTTCCACACTTCCTCGCCAGGACTACCCCTGTAAGGACCTTTAAGAGTGTTGGGATCAATCAATAAGAGGTTCGAGTATGTGGTGCCGTTGGTTGAAGGCATTACAAAAATCCCGCTTAGTCTTTTTCCATCCCATTGCACATCCGAGATTCTGAATTTTTCTCCATCGCTGCTATCCCATCCCTCGATATGAATATCTCCATCCACGAAAGATATTTTGAACCTGGCGGTAGAATCAACAACGTGCCATTCTCCGGAAATATCCTGGCCGGCGGTCCTGGGTGACATAGTCTCTGAAGGTTGTGTATCGACCTTCTGCTGCATGGCACTGCCTGTCAGAGTGGAAGCCGCGATTATTGATTGCCGCTTCCACACTTCCTCGCCGGAATTATTCCCTTTGTATGCACCTTTAAGAGTGTTGGGGTCAATCAATAAGAGGTACGAGAATGTTGTGCGTTTCATTGAAGGCAGTACAAAGATCCCTTGTAGTCTCCTTCCATCCCATTGCACATCCGAGATTCTGAATTTTTCTCCACTGCTGCTATCCCATCCCTCGATATGAATATCTCCATCCACGAAAGATATTTTGAACCTGGCGGTAGAATCAACAACGTGCCATTCTCCGGAAATATCCTGGCCGGCGGTCCTGGGTGACATAGTCTCTGAAGGTTTTGTATCGACCTTCTGCTCCATGGCACTGCCTGTCAGAGTGGAGGCAACGATTATTGCAGTTACCAAAAGACCTGTGATCATAGCCGGCACTTTCATGGACTTCTACTCCTCTCTACTGTATTTTATGTGCACCCTAACGCTAAAGGCCACTGGCGTGGTGGAGCGCAGCAAAACCACGTCCAGCCGGTAGGGTGGGTGAAACCCACCATCTTTATAAAATTTATTCTCTCCCAATTTCTTCTGGCAGCTCTGGTCTCTGCATACTGCCCCATGCCGGGTCATAAAGACCGGCTTTTACGAATCGCCGAAAACTTGAATGCGGCCACTCCCTGGGCGACTGTACATGGCCATGCTTAACCGGATTATAATGAATGTAATCGCAATGAGGCTGAAAGTCGTTTTCATCCCTTATCGTATGTTCCCGGGGTAACCATGAGCACCCAGTTGGATCATCATTAAGCAATTGATTAAACACCGGAGCCACTCTCGTTTTCGATGAATCGTTTTTACCCATCCTACTCCTGCAGCGAACAATTACTATATAGCCGTCTGTAATTTCCGATTCCCACCTAAGCCGCTTATTGCAAATTATAATAAAATTGTCAAAAAGAATAGCTCTCGTTCTGCATTTTGTGTCTATTTTGATGTTATACAGACAGCTATGTAACATGGGAGATTGTAGGCTGGGCAAAGCGGAGCGTGCCCGGCATAATTATCAGTTGAGATCACCCTCCCCTTCATCCCCTCCCATCAAGGGAGGGGAGAAAAATAGAGCCTCCCTCTCCTTTTGTGGGAGAGGGTCGGGGTGAGGGGTTGCCAAAATGAATTGTCATGGCCTACTATGGGGGAGGTCTATCAGCGCAGTATAGTAAATACCGCCTCTTTCGGCAGATCATGAAATGCAGCGCGGGGCACGGCGCCGTCGACAAAAACAATATCGCCCCGCTCGGCCTGTTCAAAATCACTGTTTGTCGCTGAACAATTGCGCGCAAGACGGCGCAGCAGCAGCCGCTGCCGTCCATTGCAGACCCACAGCCGGTCCTCACCTTTATTTTTAATCACATAGCTTCCGACCCGCCAGAGCTTTTCCTGCGGCATGCCGGCATACAGGCTCAGCCGGTCAACATCCTTCTTTACAAAACTGAGAAATGAATACTTGATCCCTTTTTCTTTGGTGAAACCGAGCACACCGTCGATCAGGCGAACAGCCTCCGTAGGCTGCCAAAAAAGTTTTTCATGGCACCACTGCCCGGCATCATCCTGCAGCGGGCAGGGCGCAGCGCAGAGGCAGGGGGCATACAGCCGCAACTGCGTATTCTGCAGAAGCATGTTCCGTACATCAAGCAGGCGCCGTGCTGCGCGGCGCGTACCGGGATCTACAATAATAAGCGCGCCGCCGGGGGCCAGATGATCAGTGATTGCAGCCAGACAGGAGGAAAGAGCTTCTCCCTGCAGCTCTGCAAGCACATTGCCGGCGATAATAAGATCATACAGTTCGGGGCTTTTCAGAAAGTCCGGCGAGAGCACGGAGCCCTGCCTGAACGACGCTGTGACCGTAAGGCCCGGAGGCAGGCAGCCAGGGCTGCAATACTGCCGAATGAGCCTGTCTGCCGCAGCCAGATTGTCTTTGCTGCGGTCGATGCCGGTAAGGGAAATTGATTCAGGGCAGGCAGCATCCGGCCTGCTGACGTGGCAGAGATATTCAAGCAACCCGAGCATGAACGTGCCCGGGCCGCACCCGATATCAAGGACGGACAGATGCTGCCGCTGCGAGAGATCGAAAGCGCCGCCTTTGGCAAGCTCCTCCAGCAGCGGAAAAAGCTTTACCAGATTTACCGGCAGGTAATAGAGCAGGTAGGCATGGACAGCCGCCGTGTTTTTGTAGAGCGCTTTCCAGTCACACTTCTCCGGCTCAACATAGGCGTCCGAGAGCGCCTTCACGGCGCCTGCCAGCTCCTGCAGCAATTTTTTGTTTTTGTGCAGCCCGTCTTCTATGCCAGCATGGCTGCTGAGCAGCTGCTCAAGCTGAGGTGACAGGCTTATGTTCGCTCTCTTTTTTTTCATAATCTGTGGACAGCACCTCCCTGATGCATTAAACTCCGGTTATACAAAAGCATTTTTAAAAAAGGACGGCCAGGCATGTCGGCAGGTACACTCTATATCGTTTCAACCCCTATCGGCAATCTCGAAGATATTACCATGCGGGCGCTGCGCATTCTCGCCGAGGTTGATCTCATTGCCGCAGAGGATACGCGCAAAACATCAATTCTTTTGAACCATTATACCATAAAGAAGCCCCTCACCAGCTACTTTGAGCATAATGAGCAGGTGAAAACCGGCTGGCTTGTAAGCCAGCTGAAGGAGGGAAAAAATATTGCCCTTGTTTCAGAGGCCGGCACGCCCACCATTTCAGATCCGGGATTTCGCATTGTTGCCGCTGCCATTGCAGCAGAAATTACCGTGGTGCCCGTGCCCGGCGCCTGCGCAGCCATTGCAGCACTCAGCGCCTCGGGCCTGGCCGTGCACCGTTTTGCCTTTGAAGGATTTCTGCCGCCAAAATCAGGCAAGCGGAAAAATCTGCTCAAAAAAATAGCCGGCGAAGAGCGGACGCTCATCTTCTATGAATCGCCCTACAGAATTCAGGCAGCCATTGCCGATATGATCGAAGTGCTTGGTGAGCGACGCGCCGTTGTTGCCCGGGAGCTTACCAAGCTTCATGAAGAATTCATATACGGGACGCTTTCCGTCATTGCAGAGAAACTCGGCAGCGCTGTGATAAAGGGCGAGTTTACCGTCGTGGTTGAGGGCTGCCCGGCAAAAAAGAAGCATGACGATCAGTAATGGTGCGGCCCGGCATGCACCTGCCCGATGAAGGAAAGATCAAAAATTTCCTGTTCCGAAAGCTCCCGGTCAATATACCCCAGCTCCCGCAGCACCGGCACAAATGCCATGGTTGCCGCGCGATAGGGCTGAGGCAGGGCCGCACAGTAATGCGGTGAAATCGAAAAAACTCTCTTCACGAACCCGCATCGACTGACCTTCAGTTCCTGCGCCACAATCTGTGCCGCCGCATCGGCATTTTCCCGAATCAGGTTGCAGGCCTGCTCATGCAGCCCGATAAAGCCCTCCAGCAAACTTCGCTCCTTCAGCATGCCTCCTGTACGATGATGCCGTAGCTGGGGTTAAAAGGCCATAAAAGCCGGGGCGGTATGATAATACTGTGGCCGTACCAGGCCTGCGCAACCGCCGCAAGGGGCGGCGTGCCCACTGCCGCTGCAATCTCGCCGTCGGCGATGGCCTGCGGCATAAGATCCGCCCATGAAAAATTGACCACCGAAGCTCCGGCAATGCCCTGTGTTTGCAACAGGTGGCGGATGATAATGTCATGAATCGAGCCGCGGGCAGGTGCGCCGATTTTTTTGCCTGCAAACCGCGCAAGAATATCGTTCCTCTCTTGCATGTCTTGAGCCGTGCCCATAGCAGCAGGCCCAACCATCACGGTACCCTCAATATGCCCGCCGGCAATGCACTTCAGGGGCAGGCCGCGGCTGATGCCGATCATGGCAGGAGGAAGACCGATATAGCCAAGGTCGAGCTCCCCCCGCGCAAAAGCCTCGATCATGGCAGGGCCCGTTGCAAACAGCTGCCACTGCGCCTCAACGCCAAGCCTCGGCATCAATGCTGCCTTGGTGCTTCAGGATGTGGGAGGTGTGGTACAGGGTGGAGAGATAGCCGATGCGGATTTGTTTCATAAAATTTCAGATACATTCTTTACAAGATACAGCTGGTGATATTTTTAAAACTCCCGGGCAACCTTAAAAGCATTTCACACAATTGTGCAGCCGCATTGTCATTTCAAATAAAGGGAGTCCGCAGGCTGCGCAGTGCGCAATAATCTTAGTACAGCGACCCTAAACACGGGGGGGCAATATTAAATTTTATAAAAAAATATGCCTATTTTCATCTCCCTTTGAAAAAGGGGGAGTTTTTCGCTCCATCTTTTGTGGTGCTTTGTATGTAACCTCTTGATTGCACTTCAGCCTCTGATCTTTCTCCGCCGCGGCTGATCGGGATGACAGAAAAAAAGAAATCTACTGTTAAGAAAAGCTCTCTAGCCTGCAGTATGCCTGCAGCAAAAATCAAAAAAACCTGCCCGGTGTGCAAGGGACAGCTCATGCCTGTTTATTAAACCACCAGTCAGGCAGCGCACAGTTCCTGCTATACCATCTTATTGTGCAGCATTAAACCAGGCATGGTAACTGCCGTTTGGCAGCACCAGTTCGCCGTCAAAGTTTGATGAGTTGTCAGGGGCAGTTGCCGGGTTTGGTGTTACGGTTATAGCGTAATTTACTTTCGTGAAAAGAGTGGCCGGATAAGAAAACGTCATGCTGATATCTGCAAAGGTCAAATCATTATAGGTTATTGACTGCTGGATTTGATTGTCCCCACTGTTGGCTTCATCTTTCCATGTGCCTTTAAGCTGCGGCATATCAAAAGCAAAAACAGCCTTTGTTTTTTTTCTGGTCAGCAGCAGCCGTATATCTGCATCATTGCCTTTGGTCCATAAAAGCCATTTGCGGAAAAATTTTATCCTGATGCCGCCGTCTCCAAAAGGAACCGGAAGAGCGCCGGATATAGCTGAAGACGAAAACCGGCTTGTAATAGCATAATTCAGCAAGAGAGTAGGCGGTTGGGCATCAGGGTTTACAGAAGCAATCGACAGCTGAATGGTGGCAAGCTTTATAAAAAGAAACCGGACCTGGATATCCTCCGGCGGGTCTTCCGGATCGGCCAGTTCTACCTTGCCAAAACCAAAAAAAGGTATGCGGTATTTAAAATAGAATCCGTCCTGACTTGCAGAATATTCAAAACGCATCGCCTCGGCATATCGTGGCGCAGCAAGCAGCATGAAGATCAGTGCGGCATATACACAGGCCACTCGTTTCGTGAACATACTCATGACGGATCCTCCCTTGAGATGAGTTTTCAGCATATCTGCATGCTTGCCCGCACGAAAAAGCTGCCGGGCACGCTGCACAGCACGCATGGCTGCGGCGCAAGCAGTTATTGCTTTTCTACCAGCGCATAGGCACTGTGATTATGTATGCTTTCATAATTCTCCGACTCGATCATATACCAGGCTACATTGCTATCAAGCTCCAGACGCGCCGCGACGGAGCGAACGATGTCCTCAACAAACATGGGGTTATCATAGGCCTTTTCAGTGACAAACTTTTCGTCCGGACGCTTGAGCAGGGGATAAATTTCGTTTACAGCGCATGACTCGATGAGAGCTATCAGATCCTCAATCCAGAAAAATTTCTTAAAGCGACCCTGAACCCGCACAAGGCTGCGCTGATTATGAGCCCCGTAATTGCTTATTTCCCGTGAGCAGGGGCACAGGGTCGTAACCGGAACCTCAACGCCGACGATCAGATCGAGCTTCTCCCTGTGCGATCCAACGAGATGACAGGTGTATTCCATAAGGCTTGCCGCGCCGGAGACCGGGGCTTGCTTCTCGATAAAAAAAGGAAAGAAAATTTCGATATGCGCCGATTCGGACCGGAGCTTCTCCTTTATTTTAATAAGTATTTCTGAGATATTCCGCGTGCTGATCCCGTGGCGATAGGCGTTGAGAACCTCAATGAAGCGGCTCATATGGGTGCCCTTAAAGTGGTGGGGCAGGCTCACATACATGTTGATCGTAGCTACCGTGTTCTGCACCTTGTTTATTTTGTCGAGCACAACTATGGGATAGTGTATGCCCTTGACGCCGACCTTATCGATTTCTATACGGCGATGGTCATTCTGGCTTTGAATATCCTTGAGAGACATGGCAGTATTACCCTTCAAAATAGGATGCCCAGGCATTATCTGATTCCCAGACAGAAATCTTTACCAGACTGACGCCAAAAGCTGCAATGCCTGATTTCATTTCTTCGAAAAGCACACGGGCGATGTTTTCCGATGAAGGGTTTATATCGCAAAACGGAGCAATATCATTGAGGCAGGCATGATCCAGGCGCTCCAGCGTTTCATTGGTGATTTTTTTCAGCATTTTAAAATCAAGGGCAAGGCCGATGTCATTGAGCGCTCGGGTTTGTACGGTCACCTGAACCTTCCAGTTATGACCATGCAATGCCTCGCAATCTCCCTGATAATTCCGCAGCCGATGGGCCGCTGAAAAAACTGTCTGAATTGATATCTCATACATACGCATTCCTCTTTTTGTGCTACGTGCACCGGCAGTTTCGCTTACCGGCGTTTTACCTTATTATGTGAACTGGTGCTCAAGCACCCAAAGGGCTGCATGTTACCCTGCTGATGAAGCATAGAAGCACCAGACATTAATTTATTATAATCCCTTAAACCCTTATTTGCAATGAACGCAGCACCAGCATATTGCTTCGAGCCTTTTTATAATTTATTAGCAGATAATAAACTGACTGTATATTGAATAGTGCTTCCGCCGTCTGCAGCCAGTAGAGCATGCAACTTTTTCTTGCAGTCTGTTTTTTACTGTCATCGCGACCCCTTCGACTTCGCTCAGAGCAGGCTCAGGGAGAGATCTTTAAAGATTTCTCATCCGCCTGCGTCGGATTCAAAATGACAACCCGGCTACATGATTTAGTTAAATACTCCAGGTGGCTATACTGCTTGACATCAAAAAGGCCTCTTGACCAGCAGCAGAATTAAAACCTTGCACATGTAAGCCAGCTGATTGGGCTGACAGGAAAACTTAAAACAAAAACATTTATTCATCGAAATTCTTTTCTGGCCATCAAAAACAATGTCCTTCAAAAATGCAGTATGCCATTGGCTTAAACCAGATGGAGTCATTTTATGATTATTTATTTAAATTGTGCTATAATAAATTTTTATTGATTTATTTTTTCTATGTGTTAAAAAATACATTAATAGGGCATCATCAAAATGTTGAAGCATTAAATCTAATCCTTTTAATCATCAAACAGTTTAAAAAAAATTTAAAAGGAGCAGAGGTTTGCTATGACAACATCAAGAGAATCATCACAAATCATGACAGTTGAAGAAGTGGCCGATTTTTTGAAGCTTTCAAAAATAACGGTCTATAAACTGGTCAAAAAAGGCGACCTGCCAGGGTTCAGGGTCGGAAACTCATGGAGGTTTCGCCGCGAGATGATAGCAGGCATCATATCAAAACAGCAGGATCAAAAAGCTTGATCTGCACAAAGAGTTTTTGTGCTGAGCACTGAGGCGTCATGAAAATTTTTTTTAACACCTGCTGCATTGTTGCGGTTCTTTTCGCTCTTATCTATTTTGCCATGCACAACAACCAGGCAGTATCCGCTGACCTATTATAGCGACATGGCCTATACGTTCCCCCTCTGGGGAATTGTCATTGCTCCATTTTTTATTGGTGTCATAGCGGGGAATCTGCTTGATGTGGTGCAGAGGTTCAGGCTCAGCCGTGAGATAAAAAAACTCCGGCGGGAACTGCGGCAGACACAAAACCGGGATAAACAGGTAGAAGTTCGTCTGCTGCCTTTTCTGCAGCCAAACAGCACGATGCAGGTTCCAGGTTAACTTGCAAAGCATAACACTGATGTATTCATCTATGGCCCTTCGCTTAATGGCGTTCATATAAAAACATATTCTGCCATCTCCAAAGAATCCACCCCTCAATATACTGAATTTACTTTATTTTTTACAACCAACCCCTCGCCTGCATCATAGCGCCGATATTTTTCGTTGTCTTTTTTTTAAAATTTTGATATAAGATTCAAGGTTGTTTCTATTTCCTGTCCCGCGCGAGAAAAAACCGTTTCATACTGTATGAGTACAACAATTCCTGCACTTGGCGTGGGGGGCCACGGAACAGCCAAAGTTCTTAACTTTTTTGTTATATTTTTATTTTGGGAGGATTGCTCTATGTTTAAAAAAGGCGATATGGCGGTCTATCCTACCCACGGCGTAGGTGTTATAGAGGCTGTTGAGGAAAAGGATATGTCCGTCTGGACATGATAAAAAACAAAAGTTTTATATAATGCGCATTCTGGGCAATGGTATGACCATCATGGTGCCGACCGATAATGTCGAGCAGGTTGGCATGAGAAGCATTATCAGCAATAAGGATGCAACAAAAGTGTATAAAATATTAAAAGATAAAAAATCAGCACCTCCGGATGCGCAGACATGGAACCGCAGGTACCGTGATTATATGGATCGCATTAAAACAGGATCAGTCTATGAGGTGGCGGCTGTGCTCGGGACTTGTTTCTTCTGAAGATCGGCAAAGACCTTTCTTTTGGTGAACGCCGCATGATGGATATTGCAAAAGGACTGCTCGTCAAGGAGCTTTCAATAGCCCAGAAAACAACAGAGGATCATGTAGAGAAAAATATCGCGGCCATCTTTGAAAATTAGCATTTCTTTTTATGCAATTTTGGATAATATTAAAGCAGGCCATGTCATTCGGGCCTGCTTTTTTTATATGGAGACGCATGTGACATGAAAGCCGCGGCAATTATCCCCGCAGCCGGAAGTGGTGAGCGCATGGGCAGCAGCATCAAAAAGCCCTATATCATCCTTCAGGGCATGCCGCTGCTTGCCCACACACTGCGGGTGTTTGCAGAGGCACCGGATATTGCAGAGCTGATTGTTACGGTGAGCCCCGGCCAGGAAGATTTTTGCCGGAAGCAGGTTGTGAAGGGCTGCGCCATAGCAAAGCCTGTGACCGTGGTGGCGGGCGGCGACCGGCGGCAGGACTCGGTGCGAAATGGTCTTGCCGCTGTATCCGAGTAAGTGGATTTGGTCATGATCCACGATGGCGCACGCCCCTTTGTTACCGTGCAGATGATTTGCGAAGCGCTTGAAACAACCATGCAGCAAACGCGCCACGACCATGGCTGTGCCGGTTAAGGATACGGCAGCCATGGTGGCAAAAGATACGGGTATAATCGAGCGAACGCTTGAGCGCGACGGTCTGTACCTGATCCAGACGCCCCAGACCTTTGAGCGGGAGCTCATCTGCGAGGCGCACCGCAGGGCTTTTGCAGAAGGGTTTGCCGGAACGGATGATGCATCGCTGGTTGAGCGATTGGGCGTCCCCGTGTCGGTCATCATGGGCTCCTACGATAATATCAAGATAACCACGCAGGAAGATCTGCTGTTTGCCGAAGCGATACTGCACAGGAGGCTGCATACATGAAAGTTGGCCTGGGGTATGATGCACACAAGCTTGTGGAAGGCCGTCAGCTTATTCTCGGCGGCGTAACCATCCCGTATAAAAAGGGTCTCCTGGGCCATTCCGATGCCGATGTGCTGCTGCATGCACTGTGCGATGCGCTGCTTGGCGCCGCCGGCCTTGGCGATATCGGCAGGCATTTTCCCGACACTGACGAGCGCTACCGGGGCATCTCAAGCATACAGCTGCTTGTCGAAGTCAGAAACAAACTTCATGAAAAAGGTCTTCGGTGCGGCAATATCGATGCCGTGATCGTGGCTCAGCAGCCAAAGCTGGCTTCGTACATGGACCAGATGCGCGACAATGTCGCCACTGCCCTGCAGATAGACCCCGATGCGGTCAACATCAAGGCCACGACCACCGAAGGCATGGGCTTTGAAGGCAGCGGTGAGGGCATTTCGGCGCAGGCCGTGGCTATGGTTGAGTAAAAAGCCTGCAGGCTGGAAAAAAAATGTTTTTGTGAGGATGATCAAGCTATGGCACTGAAAATCTACAACACCATGACCCGCAAAAAGGAAGTCTTTGTGCCGCTTCGTGAGGGCAAAGTCGGCATGTATGCCTGCGGTGTCACCGTCTACGACTTCTCCCATATCGGCCATGCCCGCGCCATGGTCGTTTTTGACGTTATCCAGCGATATCTCACATCAGCAGGCTATGCTGTCACGTTCGTGCGCAACTACACCGACATAGACGACAAGATCATCAACCGCGCCAATGAACAGGGCGTTGCCTTCAACGAGGTCTCCGAGCGCTTTATAAAAGAATTTGATGATGACATGCAGGCACTGGGTGTCGAGATGCCCACGCATACGCCGCGCGCCACGCATCATATCCCCGAGATGATAACCATGGTGCAGGCGCTCATCGACAAGGGCAAGGCCTACGAGGTGGATGGCGATGTTTACTTTTCGGTCGGCGCTTTTTCAGACTACGGCAGGCTGTCGGGCAAGAACCTCGACGATTTGCTGTCAGGCGCTCGCGTTGAGGTTGATGAGCGCAAGCGAAGCCCCCTTGATTTTGCTCTCTGGAAAAAAAGCAAAGAGGGCGAGCCATACTGGGAGTGTCCGTGGGGCAGAGGACGGCCGGGCTGGCATATAGAATGCTCTGCCATGAGCCAGAAATACCTTGGCGAAACATTCGACATTCATGGCGGCGGCATGGACCTTGTGTTCCCTCATCATGAAAACGAAATCGCCCAGGCTGAATGCACAACCGGCAAGCCCTTTGCCCGGTACTGGATTCACAATGGATTTGTGAACATCAACCACGAGAAAATGTCAAAGTCGCTCAAGAATTTCCTCACCATCCGCGACGTGCTGCAAAACTACCATCCCGAAGTGGTCCGGCTGTTTCTGCTGTCCAATCATTATCGAAGCCCGGTTGATTTTTCCGACCAGAACCTTACCGAGGCAAAAATAGGCCTTGAGCGGTTTTATGCACTGCTGCTTGATCTTCAAACCATTAAGACGTCGGCCAAGACTGAAGGCGGGCTTGATGCAGCTGAGCAGGCCGCACGGGATGAAGTCCGCGGCCTGCCTGAAAAGTTCAAGGAAGCCATGGATGATGATTTCAACACGGCTGCCGCGCTCGGGCATCTTCACAGCCTTACCCGCACGCTCAACGGCATTGTGGACCGGTGCAAAAAAGACACCGGCTTTACTCTTGATGAAGCGATTGCCCGTGAGGCGCAGAACGTCTTTACGGATGCAGGCAGGGTGTTCGGATTGCTCAATGAGCAGCCCGCCGCCTATTTTGAAAAATTGAAGGCGCTTGGCAGCGCATCGCGCGGCATAAGCAAGCAGGAGATCGAACAGCTCATTGCCGAGCGTTTGAGCGCCCGCAAGGAGAAGAACTGGGCCCGATCTGATGAAATCCGAAACGGTCTTGCTGAAAAAGGTGTTATTTTAAAAGATTCTCCGCAGGGCACTGAGTGGAGCTTTAAGGAGAACTAAATCAATTGCATGGAGATCCAACCAGAAACACTTAAAGAGACAGGCCGCAGCATGTCTCTTTTTTTATTCAGACCGCAGCCCTGCATGACATGTTTATCATTTGTGTAAGGGTGCATTTCTCCTGTGCCTTCACCAGCAGATCAATAAGCCCCTTGAAATCATTGCGCCCGAGATACTGCTCAACAATAAATGTGCTGGCAGGAAGACCCGCATCTCGCAGTCCTGAAGCAATGCAGGCATATATTTCATTCATACAGACTCTCCTTTTGCGTATAGCTTTTAAAAATTCCCTACAGCCGGTTTTGCAACATGTTCTAATCTTTCAACACAGATAGCTTTAAAAAGTTGCCCGCATCTTTTCCGCCAGGAAACGTTTTTTACACATAAATATGTGCTAAAATATACATAGAATAGAAACGATCAGAAAAAAGAAAGGAGGATTTGGTATGGAACATATCAAGCTTGCCATCAAACCGGGCAGTTCGGCGATCGCCAGCCTGTGCGCTCTCTGTGGAAAAAAAACCGAGCCGCAGCGGCCCTTTGGCCTTTTTCTCAACGACACACAGCAGCTGGTCTGCAAAAGCTGCGGCGAAAAAAGCGCTCCCGATCTCGTCTCGCTGCTGGACTATTTCTATAAGGGCCACTATATCGAGCCGGAACACGAAACCATTGAAAGCGAGGTCAGTTCCATAAAAACTATTGCCCAGAATATACAGACGGAAAATCTGTACATGCTTGAACAGGACCTTTTCCGTATCTCGCGGCAGGCCTATCTGCTGCGCAAGCATGTCGTGAAGCAGATAGAAAAACAGGAGGGAACCACCCCCTCCTCCTGACATACAGCTGCGGCTGCAACAAAAAAGGGATGGCCTACAAGCCATCCCTTTTTTGTTGTCATGCATGTGGAGTTTATTTTTTCTCAAGCATTTCCACGGCAGGCTCCTGAAACACAATGCCGCCAGAATAGAGCGCATCTATCTGCTCCTTGCCGTAGCCAAGCACCGTCCCGAGCACTTCACGTGTATGCTCACCAAGCAGAGGGCCATGGCCGCGCACGCCGCATGGCGTCTCGGACATCTTCAGCGGGCTGCCGTACATTTTCATTTTCCCGACAAACGGCTGTTCGATCTCAACCATCATTTCGCGTGCCTTCACATGCTCATCATCGTCGGCAAGCTCCTTGATGGTACGCGTACGCAGGCAGGGTGTCTCGTGCTGCTCAAGAATGCGCTCGGCTTCTTCAGCAGATTCGCACGACATGGTCCATTCTTCCACCAGCTGATGAATGAAGGGTGCGTTTTCCTGTGTGCAGCGGGTTGAAACGGTGGCCGCGCGCGGCTCGTCAAACAGCCATTTGTATTTTTCGCCCATGGCATTCACGATGCCTTCCCAGCGTGGCTGGGTGAGCGAGGCGATGACGATATAGCCGTTTTTGCATTTGTAAATTCCGTACGGGGCATAGCCGGGATGCAGGCGGCCGATCCGGGCGGCTCCACTGGTTTGCCGATGGCGCTGGTCAGCAGATACCACGGCAGGGTGTTTTCATGGAAAGAGAACAGGCAGTCCATCATGGAAATATCGATGTTCTGGCCTATGCCGGTCTTTTCGCGGCTGTACAGAGCGCCGCAGATGGCAACGGCAGCATGCACTGCCGCATTCATGTCGCCTATGGAGACGGGCGCGATCTGGGGAATCTCGCTCTGGTCGGTCCAGCCGCTTGCACCCTGGGCAATCATATCATAGCCGGGCTTGTGCGAGTAAGGGCCCCAGTGGCCGAAGCAGGAGACAGAACAGTAAATGATCTTGGGATTGATTTTTTTGACTGAGTCATAATCCAGCTTCAGGCGATCCATGACGCCGGGAGCGAAGTTTTCCATAAGCACATCGCTCTTTCTAATAAGCTCATGAATAATCTCCACGCCCTTGGGGTCTTTCAGATTGACGCAGATGCTTTTTTTGCCGCGGTTGCAGTTGATATTGTAGGAGCTTTGCTTGACACCTTCATTCTCAACGATCAGCGGCAGATGCCGCTCATTGGTGCCGTCTTTGTAGCGCTCGACCTTGACAACATAGGCCCCCATATCGGCAAGTGTTCTGGTGGCGAAAGGACCTGCAAGCACCCAGGTGAAATCAAGAATTTTCACACCGCTCAGTGGTCCGGGTCTCAGTTCTTCCATGGCAAACCTCCAATAAAATTGTATGGCACACAAGTTCTGATAATTAAAGCCTGTAAAATAATTATAAGCATACGAAAGTTTAGTATCAATGTCAAGTTATTACAAGGCGTTGCAGGCCCTCTTTTTGTACGAGCAATCATTCAACACAAATTTACCGTCCTAACAGGTTCAATGTTCACCTCCATCCTTACATGGGGTAGTCATAAAAAATACCGGCAGAGCGTCTCACGCTTGTTGCAATGGGAAATTAAGGATGGGGTCTGTAAAGTATATATCTATATATTTACTGGCAGAGATAACATGGCATTATTGACGTTTCTGAACTATGTCACGTAATACGGACTTTCATAAAGAAGGCCTGGCCGCTATTTCTAACAGTCAGGCCATGTTGATTCATTTATAATAAAACTTACCCAAAACAAAATTGAGGCTTCGTCTTATTTCACCAGGGTCACGTTGCCGGTGCAGTTTCCTATCAGTGCACGGTACTCTCCCTTGTCGAGGTCCGCACCATCTATACTAACCTTCATAAACATGAATCGTTTGAAGAATACGCGTTGACTCAAAACCTCTATATAGCTTGTTTCCCATCTAACAGGTGTGTTTTCTTCAAGAACTGTATCCCTATTGCCGATCACCAGCAGGCGCCGGGTTTTTTCATTTTCACCTAGAAACCAGCCCAGGTACTGGGGAATGACTTTTACCGCACAGTCCGGACAAATCTCATTATAAAAGGAATCGTTATCGTTGCAGTCCATGCCTTTAGCGCAGTTGACACCATAGTCATCGCCGTCATTATCAATACAGGGAGGGGCAGTCGTGGTGCTGGTCGAAGGAAACACCTGTCCTAATCGAACGGAGCGAACGTAACCGAGGAGGTCCTTATCGTAGTTGTTCATCACGTAGCCGCCGTAGAAGTTTACGTCCCAAGCGTAGCCGGGATTGTCAGCATATGTAGAGGACGTCCAGTAAGAGGATGCATGCGTGTCCGGAAAAAATGCAGTGTCAATGGCGATGTTGTACTTGCTGTTGTCTACAATGCTGTGCAGCTCTTTTGATGTGGGCAGCCGCCAATCTGTATGACCCGCAAGAGTCGTATTATCGCAGTAAGCAAGCGCCTGCTTCCATGTGTATGTACCTGGCGCTGTAGCCTGCTGCCACATAAGGCCGGTGTTCATATCCGTGACCGTGCCGTCGGTATTATCGATAAAATTATATGACGACTTGCCTCCTCTAACGGCACGAACGTAAATTGCGGCGTCTTTACCCTGGGTGCTCACAATGCCCTCGTAGAAATCAATGTACCAGGCGTAAACGGTTTCACCGGGGCTGGACGACCAGTACCCGAATGCCTGCGTATCCGGAAAAAAAACCGTGTTGTTAGCTGGGTCGAAGTTGCTGTAGTTTACAAGGCTCTGCAGTTCTGCCCGCGTCGGCAGGCGCCAATCACTATGACTGCCATAATTGATCGCATTGAGGGTATTGATGACATCCATCGTGTCTGTGCCGTTGCCCGGAGTACCGGGAGTACCGCCATTGGTGGCTGAGTTGTTGTCATACCAGGTATACAAATTGTCGGCATCATTGGGGTCTGAATAATTTGCTCCGCCACCCAAGCTGTGCTTTTCTTCCCAGACAAGGCCGGTAACCTCGTCGCGTACCATTGCCCAGTTTTCGGCCGAATCCGGCAGTGCAGCGCCGCTTGCATCAAGCTTGGTGTAGGAAGGCGCGTTGATGCTGTAAGTGCCATCCTGCCCGTAATAAGACTGGGCCGGTTGCGGGCAGGTTATTTCTGATGCATTATCGTAACATTTTGTCTGCCCCGTATCCGGCACCGCCCAGGCCCGGGCATCCCGGCAACATACCAGCACCACGCCACAAGCAACGACAACAGGCAACATGTTCAATGCTTTTTGTATCTTCATCGTTTCATCACCCTAGAATTGATATGATATAGAATTGTATTATATCTTTTTCAGTTAAAAAGCTATGGGTATATAGCAATATCTTGTGCCTGTGACGTCCAAGCAAAAACTCCACACTACGGCTCATGTTGGATCGAGAAAAACCGGGGAAATTCAATATTACCAAAACCTAACATGCAATGCATTGAGCTTCGTATGGCAGTCAAGACGTGACGCAATATTCACTTTCAAAAAAATGCTCTGCCAATTTAACAATAAAATTACACCGAAAAAACAGCTTACTCAGGAAGGCGGTGTAAAAAGTTATAATAGAGGTATCCCGGCAGCAGTGCATGTGCAAGTGCGTTTTTTAAAAGCTCAGGATCAAGCGGTGTCGGGATCAATCTTTCATCCTTGTACGTGAACTGTGCTGCTTCTTTCTTGGGTCGGTGCAAAACCGCCTGATCATCTTCCAGATACACATTGTCTTCGCCATACTGGATGATAGCCCGGCCTTTGACACTGTCAGAAAGATGGGCAAGGGATCTTCCGATAAGAGGCACCTCGGCACTGAACCCCATTAAATCAAGAAGGGTCGTCGGCATATCAATCTGACTTGCCACCCTGTCAAATGTTCCCGGTTGTACATCGGGTCCGATAATCAAGGCGGGAATATGGAATTTGTGTATCGGCACCAGGTCTTTCCCGCCAAGCCGCGTACTGTGGTCGGCGATAATCAAAAATATCGTATTACTGTAATAGGCTTCCTTTTTTGCCGACTCAAAAAATTTTCCTAGCGCGTAATCCGCATACTTGATAGCATTGTTCCGGGTCATTTTCGGCTTTTCATACAGTTCAATCCGGCCGTCGGGAAATTCAAAAGGATCATGATTGGATGTAGTAAGCAGCAGCGCAAAAAATGGCTTTCTGCCATGAGATTTGAATACCTCATTTGCTTTTGCAAAAAGATCTTCATCCGAGACCCCCAGCTCCCCTTGAAGACCGGTGCTGGTATGTTTTTCTCATCATAAATGTTCTGAAAACCATTGTTCAGACAAAACGAATGCATGTTGTCAAAATTGCTTTCCCCGCCATAGATAAACTCAGTTATATACCCGCCTCTTTCAAAAAGTTCAGCAATGGTGAAGAAGTTTCTTTTCGACAGTCCAAGTTTAAAAACACTTTTAGCTGGCGTGGGAAGAAATCCCGAAATGACGGCTTCAAGGCCTCTGAGCGTGCGTGTGCCGGTAGCATACATGCGGGTAAACAAAAGTCCCTCTTTACTGAGCGCATCAAAGTTGGGGGTTAAGGGAAGCCCCCCGAGACAGCCCACAAATTCAGCGCCCAAACTCTCTTCTACTATGATAACTAAATTGACGGGGCTTGTTCGCTGAACGCTTGACTGCTGTTTATGAAGCAGCGGAATGTTGGGGTTTGTACAGCCCTCTTTTGATATGTTTGCGGTTTTGCGCACCCTGTCCAGCATTTCCTGCGTATCCATGTTACCATAAAATTTTACCGGGTCTTTTTCCGCATTTTTCTGGCTGCAATACTCATACACTAGATTATAGGTTGTATTAAGACAAAGCTGGTTTACCAGATGGCTTTTAGAAAATGCAAAATCACTGGGATTTGCAGGATCCCCAAAGCTTGAACTTGAGCGAGCGCCATAAGCCAGAAGTGGCGTAATGATAAAGAAAAAAAGCACTTTTTTTGCAAGTCCATTAGGAATAAAGCCTTCAAAAACTGCCTGAAAAAATCTGAAGCTGCCCCAGCTTATCAACAGTGTTACCGATACAGTAAAAAGCAGCGGTATCGTATACCCCTTCAAAATCATGCTCGCAACCTCTCGGATCTGCACGGCATGTTCCAGAAAAACACGATCAGGCCGGGTATCAAATTCTGCCAGAAACGGGAACGTGGCTAGTTCCAGAAATACAAATAAAGAGACAAGCAGTGCAAAGTACAGTGAGAATAAACAGCGTATTTTGCTGATTACAGGGGCTGGAAGGATAAGAAGAGCAAGTGTCGGTAGCATCAGACAATAACAGAGCAGAATAGTATCAACCCTTACCCCTATGGCAAAGCTAAGAAGACTGTTCTCAACTTCCATGACTCTTGCATAATATTGCAGGCAGAGCGCTGACCTGAAAATAAAAAAGATCACCAGTCCAAGAAGATAAAAGATAATGATGGGATGCAGGGGGCTAAGGAAAGAAAGATTCTTTTTCAGAAAGCTCATGATACCGATTCATGAAAGTTGATTATTTTTTTTCACAAGGGACACTGCTCAGATTTATCATATAAATAGTAGTATATTGCATTAAATGTTTTTAATGATGGAAACAATTTAAAGGTTGAATAAACGCCCAACAAAGGATGAAGCCAAGTTTTATTCAAGAAGCATAGAGGATAGTAGAGTCGAAAATGGGCGCGGTGGTTATAGGGCGGGTCGGCGTCCACATCTTTACTTTCGAGGCCTGCTCAAGGTTCACGCGCGTTACGGCCTGCCGGTTTGCAGCCACCCTTACGGTGTACTTCTGTCTCCAGAGCTTCAGCCGGTAGGTCTCCCTGTCCGTCTGTCTGGATAGCTACCGAGTTGAACCGATAATTACTCGGGCGGAACTTTCATCCGCTAGCGCTTTATACCTTGGTGGCGCACCTATATCTTGTGATCATACCAAACTGCCCAAAATTCCACACTACGGCTCATGTTGGACAAAACAAAATCCCGAAAATTCAAGATTACCGAATGTATCATATAAAAAGTCAAGCAAAACAGGGGACCCCAGCATGGCAGGGGCTATATGCTGCTGGAAAGTTGAAGCGATCTGCCGACTTTTCCAAAAGGCTCATGACAGGTTAGCGCAAGGCTGCACTTTGCCAACATTGCCAATTCACTACCTGTTTCTGCTTATTTGACGAAAAAAAGATTTTTAGTCGAAAAATCAGGGTCGCTGGTCACATTAATGCCTAGACGGCGAAGGCCCGCCTCATCGCCGGGGGTGGGGATATGTGTCGTATGCAGTTCACACTCCCGAAGCTCGGGCAGCTTGTCTATGGCCATCTGGGCTGCAGGGTTTGTCATGGCGCTGATGCTCAGCGCGATGAGGGTCTCTTCCAGATCAAGGCTTGCGGTTTTAGCCTTTAAAATATTGATCTTGAAATTACCGATTGATTCCATGATGTTCTGCGGCAGCAAATGTATGGTGTCCGGAATGCCTGCCAGTTGTTTTATGGCATTAATGATCAGGCTCGATGCCGCATGCATGAGGGGCGAGTTGGCACCCCTGACCGGCGGCATGCCATTGGCAAGGTCTATGGCCGCCCCGCAGTAGATGCCCTGATTCCCCTTTTGCTTCTGCAGTGCTTCTTGTGCTGCCTGGCGCGCAGCGGCAACCACAGTGCGCTCTTCCTGCTTCACGTTGAGCTCACTCATGAGCAGTTCAACCCGCTGTGCTGTTTCCCTGTTGGTGAATCCCATGGCATATTCGCAGTTGTACCGGAAGAACCTGCGGATAAGCTCCTGACGTGATGCTTCCTGGACCACGCTGTCATCGGTTATGGCAAAGCCGATACGGTTCACGCCCATATCGGTCGGGGATTTATAGATCGAATCGGTGCCGGTAATGCGTTCGAGAATCCGTTTGACTACGGGGAAAACCTCGACGTCGCGGTTGTAGTTCACAGCGGTTTTGCCGTGGGCTTCAAGGTGAAACGGGTCGATCTGATTAAAGTCCATGATGTCGGCCGTTGCTGCCTCATAGGCAATATTGACGGGATGCTTCAGCGGCATGTTCCAGACGGGGAAGGTCTCGAATTTTGCGTATCCCGCCTCAAGGCCGCGCTTGTGTTCGTGATAAAGCTGTGAGAGGCAGGTGGCAAGCTTGCCGCTGCCCGGCCCCGGGCCGGTGATGACCACTAGCTGTTTGCCGGTTTCTATGTAGCTGTTGCTGCCATAGCCCTCGTCGCTGACGATCAGGTCGATGTCCGTGGGATAGCCCTTGGTGAAGCGGTGCACATACACCCGCACACCCCGTCGTTCGAGCTTGTTTCTGAATATTATTGCCGAAGGCTGATCGTCGAACCGCGTTATGACAACGGCCGTTATGTCGATGCCCCAGTCCTTCAGGTCGTCGATGAGCTTGAGCGCGTCAGAGTCGTAGGTGATGCCGAAATCGGCCCTTACTTTTTTCCGCTCTATATCTCCGGCATAGATGCACAGAATTATATCGGCCCTGTCCTTGAGCCTCTGGAGAAGCTTCATTTTGACATTCGGGTCAAAACCAGGCAGAACGCGCGCCGCATGGTAGTCAAACAGAAGCTTGCCGCCAAATTCAAGATACAGCTTATTGTCGAACATGTCGACACGCTTGAGAATCCCGCCGGCTTGCTCTTCTAAATACAGGTCATTGTCAAAACCGATTTTTTTATTCATGACAGCCCCTTCACATGTGTTTGATTGCAGTTCATGGCTGGTGAGCGTGAACATCTGCAGAGTGTACAAAAATTCGCAGCATTGTATAGCCGCTCATGAAAAATCTCAAGCGTTTAATCAGTAACACTGAAGAAGCGTCCTGGTAATGGGACACAACACAATTATTGTTATCCCGATTGTTGTGGACGGGCTCTTGTGGTGGAAACCGCGGACAAACGGCTCAAGCAGGACAAATATAAATCCTGAGGTGGATGTTATAGTAGTTTTCATTTCAAAATAATGATATTTAAGAATACAATTCAGTGAGGGCAACGACGTCCAGAGAGGGTGTTCCCCCCCCTTTTCCTCTCTGGACAGCCCTCACTTATACAAAAGGATTTGATCAGACCTTATAGCAGCAACCCCAGTGGTTATACATTAGAAGACTGTCTGTTCCTCCTGTCACTGAATACTATATCCCAACATCTTGTGGTATCGACTGCCTGCCAAAAAGTCCACACTACGGCTCTCAACTGGACAAAACAAAACCCTAATAATTCAAAATTCCCAAACGTAACATGCAAAAATTTAGTTGCCTCTACACATTATGGCCCAATGCCTGAGACGATGTTAATGGCTGTATTCATACGAGTGTACCTGCCATCCCAGTTTTTTTCGTACGCACCAAGCACCTCAGAAATGGCCGATTCCCTATCTCCGGCAGGCAGGCTTTCAAAGTAGGGCCGCAGGGGAACAGCAAGCTCATAAAAGTATTTCCATAGTTCTTCAGGGGGGCCGGGCCACGCCATCTCAAGCATACGGGTTATCTCGCATACTGAACGAAACCCCGCCTGCGTCAGCTCCGATGAGAGCGTTCCCGGCTTTGTAAAGCGCATCATATGTGGCGCATCAGAAGGTAACGAAGGCAGCTCCTTCCGTATTATGAATGGTCTCAGAGAATCAATCAAAAAAGGGCTTTTTTCAACCGAACCCCAGACAGCAAAGACTGCAACCCCGTCAGGCCTTAGCACACGCAGAACTTCCTGCAGCGCCTGTCTGCATTTCCAGAAATACATCACCCCCATACGACAGGTCACCCGGTCAAATGATGCATCGGCAAAAGGCAGGTGATGGGCATCAGCCTGGTTAAATACGATATTGACAAGTCCCATGCTCCGGGCATTCTGTTCGGCGGCCGCCAGCATTTCCGGGGACAGATCAGTTGCCGTGACCAGACCGCCGGGCTGAATATATTGAGCAATTGACAGTGCCGGTTCCCCGGTCCCGCTTGCCAGATCAAGCACGCAAACCCCCGGCTTTAGACGGGCTGATTCAATAATTGCCTGCGTGAACGCGCGGGTGTGGATAGCCTGCTTATCATGCCACGTGCTCCACGCTGCCACGGTTGAGCGTGCGGTCCACTCAGCGCGGACCATCTCTTCATAATGCTTATCATCTATAAGGCTTTTGTTGCCTGTATTCATTCCATCCGGCGGTTTTATCAAAGTTGCGGCAATTGTGAAGCAGCTACCCTGTGACCAGAGCCCTGCCGGCTTGTTTTGCAGCGGCCATGCCCTTTTCGTCCATCTTTGCCGTGCCTTTTTTATAATAGGCTTCCCAGAATCCGCAGCCGGTGACGACCTCCGTTGTCTCCACACCAAACATCTTCAGGATAAACGCCGCGTTTTCGGCAACATGGTTGTACGAGTCATCCGAAGGCCAGCCCCAGGTAACCACCAGGCCGCCTTTTCTAATTCTGCCCAGTTTGTTGTACTGGCCTTTGGTCCCCAGCGCTTTCAGGCGGTCAAAAAACACGGCAGCCTGGCTGCATTCACGGGCCGTGTAAACCGGAAATCCCATCACAAACCCGTCATATTCAAGAAATTTTCTATATATGTCCGTCATGTCATCCTGTATCGCGCAATAGTTTTCAAGCTCCTTTGCTTCGCACGCCATGCATCCGGCGCAGGGCGCTATGGCAAGATCGGAAAAATAAAACTTCTCAACACTGCAGCCCTCTTGCCGCACGCCATCAAGCATCGCATCCATGATGCAGTCTGTATTGCCGCCCTTGCGGGGGCCGGCCAGCAGGGCAAGGACTTTTTTTACCGGCCTGTCCAGCCTGACGCGAGGCATGTCCCAGCGCCTCACTTTGACTAAGGGATTTTTCAGGTTGAGCTTTTTTTGGGAGACTGCAAGCTCCCTGAGTGCTTTGGGATCCCTGAGCCGCATGGTTATAGGCGCAAAGGACTGTGGGAAGGCATTCTCTATCGCCTCCAGTACAATATCTTTTGTAGCTTCATCAAGATTTTTTGTCAGAAGCTGGTATTCCACAGCCTTTGCTATTTTTATCCTGTTTGCTTCTTTGCCTGCGCCCGGGAAAACGGCGAGGAACATATCACACACTGCCTGAGCCTCATCTGACCATTTTATTTCAGCCATGTTTTCCTCCAAAAAATAATATGGCGGTTTGTACATTCATAGCACCGAATCAAAAGCCGGCAGATTATGTCTGTAATGCCGGCTTGAATGCTCTCGTCAAAAAATCTGCCGGTATAAAAAAATGTCATGGCGCAAAAAGAAATTCCGACATGTATCGTTCGCCCCACACTTCGCCAAAATGATGCTTCAGCGGATTAGCGCCCGGGTCTTTATAGGCATAGTCATACCGGTATTGTTTCATATACTCCTCATGTGCCGCAAGAGCTGCCGGATCGGTTATCAGCTCTGCTTTTTGTATACAGGTTAAAAAAACATGCATATACTCCCTGAACGCCTCCTCCACGTTTGTCAGGTATTCTCCGTCGCACCAGCGGTAAAACGATGAGCCTGAGTCATACGCCTTTGCCCATTCATGCACCTCTGAGCGGCCGCCCTCGGCCTTTGGTATCCACTGATATTTTTCCGAAACGCTTTTCAGCGGCGCAAGGTATCTCTCCATGTAGGCACTTTTTTTTGAAAGAGGATGCAAATCAAGAACGCATATGAGGAACCTATCTGCAAGGACAAACGTAAATCCCAGTATGGGAATATCATACCCGGGAGCAGGCGGCACACTGCCGAAATTAACCACCATGGACTTGCCGAAAATCATTTCCCCCATGCGTACTCCTGCTGTCTTATCGCAGCCCAGATACTCACTTTTGATGTAGACGCTTGTGTCCTTTTTGTCTGAGTATCTGAGCTTGAAATCCGGGGGCAGATCAAGGGGCCTTAATGCACAGCTTCCGCCCATTTCTTCATGTAAAATTTTATTGAATCTCAGTACGTCTTTCTTCTCTTCTTCCATTGCGCTTCCTCTCATCAAAGAAAATTTTCACAACCGGCAGCAGCGCCCCGATTTTTAGATAATGTCGCCAAAATGGGATGTAATAGATCTACAGCCCATCTTCTGTTAACGATTATGGATAGACTCGATTTGGGATGTGGCAAATATAGGGCGAGGGCGGTTATGTGTCAAGGCAAATGACGGGGCAGGATATGGGGCAGCGGTTGAGGAAAGGCTTCTGACTCTGAACGTTATAACAATCTATTGTGGTTGACTGATACTCAATCAAACTCCACATTACGGCTCTCATGCTGGACAGATAAAAATCCTGAAATTTCAAGATTACCAAACGCTCTATGCACTTTAAAAAAAATGGCCTGGCCACTATTTCCAGCAGCCAGGCCTTCTTGATGTCGCAGTTTCAGTTTTACTTCTTCCCCACCATAGGCACAATCGCTTCAAGAACCCTTCGGGCAACGGCCTGTAAAGCCGGGCTACGCTCTAAGGCGGCATTTATGCTGTCGGCATTGTCGTAATAAATTTGAATGGCTTTGCGGCCTGCAGCGCTTTGCGCAAGCCTGCTGTCGCGAAAATCACGCAAATTTTCAAGTTTAGGATTATCCGCCCCCAGCATCTGTTTGACCGGGCAGATTTTACTGCCACCAATAGTAGTTGTCGTGGTTGTTGTTGTCAACGGAGGTACTAAGGAGCCCGTACAGCTCCCCCCGATCCCGCCGATGTTGTAGATTCCCATGCCCGACAGGTCGTAGGTAAGCGGCGGGTTGATAGAGGAGTTGAAGGACACGTCGTGCATCGCAGCGGCAGCGACGTTTTGCACGTCCATTTGATACACCCAGATTTTGCTCCCGCTATACAAGCTCACGGTCACGCCGCCGTCGCTGCCTGCGGAAAGCAAAAAATAGCGGTAATCCATATTTGCAGTATTGGGGATATCAGCGGTGATGTCCCGCTCCTGTATGAGCCCGCCTGCATCGTCAAATTGGAACAAATGGGTGATCTGGTCGCTGCCGTCAATATTGCCCAGGGCGACGAACCCTCCCTGTGGCATGCCGACCATGTTTATGAGCGTGCGCTGCAGCTCGCTGATATCTTTGATGGTCTGCAGTGCCAGGTTGTCGCTGTAATAGCAGAGCAGGGGCGTATACCCGGCCCCCCCTGCTGCAAGCCGGCCGCTTTCGGGCGCCACCACGAATCCGCCGCTGCTCAGGCTGGCTATATCGCCCGAGTTATGCCAGATGCGGGTCTCTGTCGCCTGCTCAACATCAAGCCGCACGTCTATGGTTTTCAGTAAAACGCCGTCGCCTGAAGTCTGCGTAAGCGCCCCGGAATAGAAATCGTTTTGCACGATCGTGCCGTTTCGCAGGCCCGCATAAAAAATACCGCCTATGGTCGCCGGTATCATACTGCCGCGCATCGTGCCGCTGGTGTCCATATGCCATATGGTAAATATATTCTTGTCGTAGTTACAGCCCTTGACCAGCCAGCCGCTGTCGCCTGCAGTGCGCATGGTCCACCAGTTGGCGAGGGTGTCTATACCGACGGTATTCGTGCTGCCCGTTGCATTGTCGAAAATCGTTACCGATTCCAGTTGTGTATCGAGGACTGCAAAGGCAGTGCTGCTGTCGCAGGCATCGCCATAGCCGTCGGTGTCGTTGTCCGACTGATCGGGATTGTAGACGCCCGGGCAGTTGTCGCTCGCATCAGTGATGTTGTCGCCGTCGCTGTCGCTGTTTTCAGCAAACCCATCAAGTTTCAGTTTTGTCCAGTCGGCGAAGGAATACTGCGGTACAAGAATGAAAATAAACAAAATACAAAAGCAGCTGCACGAAATTTTTTCATATTACCCCTCCTCTGAATTGTGATTGCGGATAGATTCTGCAATGGAGATACAGGCACTTCCTGTTTTAGTTAAACAGCATTCATTATACTGATAACTGATAGGAGTTTACTTTGTATAATTTAAAATATAGGATGAGGGCAATTGTATGTCAAGGCAAATGTGGGCGAAAGATGCGGGATGGGGTTTAGGATACGTCACTTCAGACACTGAAAGTTATATCTCAACATTATTCAGCATGGCTTATGCGTTTATTAATCGTTGACAATAAAGGTTCATCAACATAAACTTTCTAAAATCGAAATACCGGAAAAAAACAATGCATGAAAAACGAATATCATACGGGAGGAAAAATGGCTGACGCAACCGCAACCACAATCAAAGCCCCTACATTCGCCGGCATCACCATCTTGTCGGGTCTGTCCAAGACCAACTATTTTTTCATGTTTTTCAACAGCTTCCTCATCGGCATGTTCCTGAGCGTTCCGGCGGTTCTTCAGCCGGCCTTCATGAAAGATATCATTAACATTGATCAGGTTTTTGCGGGCACAATCATCAGTTTTTACCAAAACATGAGCCAGGTCGCGACCCTGCTTTTTGTCGCATTGATCGGGGCTTTGTCAGATAAGACGGGCCGCAAAATTCTGATTCTTGCAGGCTTTATCGTTTTGTTTGTTTCTTTCTACCTGTTTAAAATCTCCAATCAAATTGCTGTAGGGCTGGGTATTTCGCCCGATATTGCTGCTACAATCTGCGCCTGGCTGAGCTTCGCACCTGATAAGGCCGCTTCATTTACCTCTTTTGCCCCGGGCCTGCTCGTATCCTATGTGGCGCGTTTTTTGGTCGGCATAGGGCTCATTCTCGGCTTTCCGCAATTCATTACCATGGTTGGCGACTATACCAGAGATAAGGACCGCGGCAAGGGCATGGCCTTTAATGGGATGTCTATTGGATTTGCCTCGCTTGTGGTCTTTGGCTTATTTGGCGCTATTATAAAAAAAGCGGGCGTGCTGGCCGCTTTTGATGCCTGCATGCTGCTTGCGGCATTAGGCGCCGTGCTGACCGCTGTTTTCATGAAAGACCGGATGCCGGAGCAGGCTGCTGAGAAGCAGGGCCTCAAGGATGTGTTTCCTCTGGTAAAGCAGAGCAAGGCTTTGAAAGCCGCCTATTTGTGCTGTCTGGTGACACGCGCCGACATCGTGGTTCTGGCCACCTATCTGGTTGCCTGGGCCGTAAAGGAAGGCCCTGCTGCCGGCTATGATACCGGCAAAGCTACGCTCATGGGCATTATTCCCATGATAATTATGGGCGTCATATCTTTAGGGGCATTTCCTGTTATCGGCGTAATGCTCGAAAAAAAAGGCAGGATGCCGACAATTCTATTCAGTGTACTCTGCGCAGGCATCAGCATGCTGCTCCTGGCGATAGCTCCAAGCCCATTCCATCCAGTGTGCTTTCTTGCTGCAATATTTGCCGGCATCGGCATGGCTGGATCGATTGTCGGGGCCAATACCCTTGCCATGGATGCCGCTCCCATAACATTAATGGGCGCTGTTATGGGCGGCCTTTCCACCATGCAGCCCATTGGCATGCTGTTTTTCCTCGGGATGGGCGGAGTTTTGTTTGATTTGGTCTCCCCTGGTGCAGCTTTTGCCCTCAAGGGCATTGGAAGCATCGTGCTGCTTGTGTGGCTTTTCACAATTAGAAATGAGGTCACGCAGGAAATAAAGGCAACATTTAATATGGACTGGGAAGAAGCTGCCAAAGCGATCATGATGAAAATCCCCGGCGGCGTGCGCCAGGGAGCTATCGAGGGAACAGAGTCATATGCCCAGGATCAGGGACTGCCAAAGGTCACCGTTGCGCTGTGCCAGGAACTTAAGAAAATGATGGATGAGGCTGACGGCGTTTAACCGGATCGACATAGATATTCGAAGGGCCGCATCCTGCGGCCCTTTTTTTATAGACCTGCTTGACAGCAGGCAAAAAAATAAAAGTGTGTCGGACGCAGCATCGCATTGATATGGATAAAAACGATGCATTGATGAATAAAGATGGAATCATTGTAGCTTTTGGGGCAAAGTTCCACAATACGCAAAAAATGTACAAAGCATAGATCAAGTCGGGGGCATGAAGTTAGAGCATTTAACTTTTTACCATAGCCGTATGCGCCGGGAAGCTTTTGGTTCGTTAGCCCGTGCTATATTCTCGCAGGATACGCCGGTACTGGTGGCACACCAAAGGCTCGAACCGCACTGGCTGCCTCACCAAAACCTTCCCGGCCTCCGCATGGTTACAATATTTTGTTAAATGCTCTAGCTGCTTCAGTTTTCAGTATCGCAACCTCTTGTGCTCTTGACTGGCTTCTAAAAACTTCATATTACGGTTTACTGTTGACTGCGGGCCAGCCCTCAATTATTCCACAATATCAGAAAAAATCTTTGCTCTGTCGGCTTACAATAGAATGATTCACAAACTGCCTCTCCCGTATCTCCTGCGTGCGCAGGCTGTCTTTATATTCCGCGTAGCGGACTTCCTGCTCGTTTGACAGCCCTGCATCGGTATTGTCCTCCCAGCGGCGGCAGAGATAGACAGGCTCATAGATTCTGCCGACCGTATAATCCCGGGAAATCCGCAGGGCAGCGGCATAGTCCTCGCCATAGCTCACATTGGGAAACGGAAATTGTCGCAGCAGGGTTGTAGCAAAAGCGCGCGGCGCGCCGATGCCGTTTACGCGCAGCAGATTATTGCGGCCATTGTCGTCGCTCCACTCGCGGTGGTCGATGATGCCGGGCGGCAGTTCTTCGAGGTTGAAATTAACAAGACGATAGGAGCCAACCACCATGCCAAAGCTGCCTTCACGCAGCATGCCTATAACTTTTGCCAGCGTATGTTCATCCGTATATAGATCATCCGAATCAAGCTGGCAGACAAAGCGGCCGCAGCGGGCCGACTGCACAGCCTCGTTCCAGCAGCCGCCGATGCCGAGATCGGTGCGCTCAGGCACCAGATGCACGACACGGCTGTCGGCTGATGCAAGCCTGTCCAAAATTTCACCGGTTCGGTCCGTTGAGTGATTCTGCACGACAAGTACATTGAACGGGAAATCGGTCTTTTGCGAAAGGGCGCTCTGTACGGCCTCGGCAATGGTGCGCTCGCGGTTGCGCACGGGAATGACGATGGTTGCCTCCACGGGATATTTTGTTCCATCATCGGGGGCAGGCAGCGGCTCATTTCTGCAGTATGCGCCGATGCGCTGCAGATGCTGCGCTGCCACAGCCTCCATCTCTTGCTGATACGCCGTCTGCCGGGGATCGACATAGGTAAACTGCGATGCTTTCAGGTCAAAGCCCTCTGTGATGAGCGAGCATGGCTCGGCTACATGCACGACCGCTGACACGCACGACACCTTAAGCCGCAGCTCATACAGGCCTGCCCAGCGCGAACCTGTCAGCGGGCCGTAAGCTTCAATGGCGCTCCTCACCGCAGCCATGCGGTACAGCTGCACCGGGCCGAAAGAAAAATCGTCCCGGATGCTGCCCCCCTGATACGGGGCAAGCTTTTTGATGCTCTCGACCGACTGGCTGCCGCTCCAAAAGTCGGCATACACAAGCCCGGCCTCCCGGTCGCCGGCGGCCAGCACAAGCCGCTCAAGAGATCCGCCGGGCAGCGTAATGCCTGCCGCTGAAGGGATGAAGAGGGCATAGTCCTGTGCGGCAGCCTCATCCAGAGCAGCGGCCACAGACTTGCCCCGGCGATCACGGCACGTGATGATCTTTGCAATCAGAGGCTGCTCCGCAAGCGTTTCGGCAAGCTGAGCAGAAGGGCTTTCAAAAACAATGGCTGCGATGGATTTCATTGCCTTCTCATATAAAAAAACAGCGGCCTGAAAGCCGCCTTGCTTTGTCCAGTGTCTGGTGTAAGTGCGGGCCTTGATTTGACTATATGTAGACGCCGGCATACTGTCAATATTCTTTCTAAAAAAGGACTGAAAAATTGCCATTGCATGAAATAGCCGCATGTACTAATCTGATGCAGACTCAAACACACGAGGCGAAAACAGCATGGCAAACCTGCCCGTATTCCCGCATTTCAAAGAACTCACTCTGGATGACCGGGATACGATTCACGAAATTCTATGGGCCTATCAACCCGAGACCTCCGAGCTTACCTTCACCAACCTCTTCATCTGGCGCAGGCACTACGCAACTCAGTGGTCGCTGTGGCGCGACACGCTCCTGTTTCTCTGCAGGGATGCTCAAGGCGACCTCTTCTGTCTTCCTCCTGTGGGGCCGGGGCCGCAAGCTGAAGCGGTGCAGCATGCTGCTCTCATGGTTGCGGCAGGAAAAGGGACAGACGCAACCCTGCATCGTCCGGGCTGACGAGCGGCTTGCAAGCGAGCTTGCCGCGCAGGCCGGCTTTGCCATCGAGCCCCGGCGTGAGCACTTTGACTATGTATATGCGACCGGCGATCTTATCCAGCTTGCCGGCCGCAAGTATCACGGCAAAAAAAACCATGTAAACAAATTCCGGTCAGAACTACAGCTTTGCCTATGAGCCCCTTACAGCCGGGCATGCTGAGGCCTGCCTGAAGCTTCAGGACGCATGGTGCGGCTGCAACCGGTGCAGCGAGGATATGAACCTCATGGGTGAATGGGAGGCAATCAGGGAACTCCTTGGCTCTTGCGAACGGCTTGGCGTACAGGGCGGGGTGATCGTAATCAACGGCGCGGTTGAGGCATTTACGCTCGGCGAGCTTTTAAATAAAGACACTGCCGTTGTTCATATAGAGAAAGCAAATGCCCGGATACCCGGCCTCTATGCTGTCATGAACCAGCAGTTCTGCGAGCATGCCTGGAGCGGCGTAGCGTTTGTCAACCGCGAGCAGGACCTTGGCGACGACGGCCTGCGGCAGGCAAAGCTTTCATACCATCCCGTTCGGCTGGTGGAAAAATTCACGATACGGCTTGCTGCACACTGAAGCAGCCGCACGGAGCAACTGACCCCGGCCTTCAATCAATGCCGGCTACGGGGCCACCCTTCCACCGGGAGCTTTTGTATGATCAATGATTTGAGTACAGCCCAAAAACACTCTACTGCCAGGCGCTCTTCCACAGACCATGAACATTGCAGTATGCCCGCGCTCCGAGAACCTTGCCATGAACATCAAATTCTGCCATCGGCTTTTTCCCGGGGTCTAAAAATGCGCGGTAGACGCGCGCCTCTGTCACAAGCTCGATAAATTCAATATAATGCTTTTCCTCCATGGGGTGCGCTACACTGCCGACCTGAACCGTATAGGTGCTCCCCTTGTGTTCGATGACCGGCACATGCTTTTCCAGTGCAGCCTCTACGGAGTTTTCTTTGAGCAAAACCATTTCCCTGCCGCAGCACGCCAGCCCCCCGTCGCTGCCGTGCAGCACCACAACAATAGTTCCGCATAGTTCACACCTGTAGATCTCATTTCTCTGTGCCATTATCATTTCCTCCTGAGCTGTATGGTTAAAATAGCACTTCCGGGAATATGATACTCTTGCTCGCCTGCGCATTGTGCGAAACTCGAAAAAGGCGCTAAAACGCAAAGAGGCGACGAGCCCTTGTACACATCAGGGCCCGCACCTCTTTTCTGTACCGACGCATGTTGAAGAAGCCCCTACCCTCTGCTGTCAGGCGCCGGAGCGCATCAGCAAGCTCTTGGGCTGCTTATCATGCTTATGCTTTTCCTTTTGGTCATGCTTCATGGACTTTTGCTTCTGGCTTTTGTTCTTGTCTTTTTTCCCGCCTTTATCTCCCATGGTAAAGCTCCTTTCAATTTTACATATGCCGTTTCTTCGTGAGGGGTGCCGCCGTATAGCCGATGCGGACACTGCCTGTCCTCACGTTGCCGGAAACCAGCGCCGGTCTGATCTGCCCGGCTGCCTATTATTTTAAATATAGCATATAAACAGTGGATATTGCGAGACGGTCGCTTATTATTTGCTTAATGAGTGAAGCATGCCGCACTCCGGGCCAGGCGCAACATGATTGCACGACATTGCAGATTAAAGCCGCAGCACTCCCTCAAAGCCGTCCGTGACCATCATGCGCCGATATTTGCCTTGACATACAATCGCCATGATTTTATATTTCGCGCAGCGCACAAGCAACCTCATGTAAATCCGAAAAGACCCTTATAAAAACATACACCCGTACCCTTAAACCTGAGGAACACGAACCATGATCACGAAGAATGATATTTTCATCAAGGCCAGGATACTGTCCGAAGGCGTTCGCTTTGAAACAAAGGAGCCCCTCAGCCAGTCGCACTCATTTGATACCATTGAACTTGATACAAGCGGCCTGCCGGTTCAGTGCATGATGAACCCGTACTCGCGCCTGAGGGTGGTTTTCGAGGGCGACCGGGCGTCCATCTATGACGAGGCAACGCTTCTTGAAACCGCGCACCTTATCAAGCGGCCTGCCTGGCGCAATATAAAGCTCAGCAATGGCCAGGCCATAGACAACTTTCTCACCTACTTCACCGTCAAGCTCATGAACGTGGTAATCCATTATTACTGCGATAACTGCCACCGGGGCGAGGGGTGCCACTATTGCGGCTTTTACACGCATAACCCGACGGACATGGAGCATCTCTCGCCCGAAACCTTCAAGGATCTGGCGGCCTGCAATGCCGAAATCATAAAAATAGCCACCGACGCCGGCTGGCGGGGAACGGTGGCGCTCAATGGCGGCGCATTCCCGCATGACAAATGGCATACACTGACCGACCGGCTTGCCACCTTCATCACCCCCATCCGCGAGGCCCTCAGCCCGGAGGTGTTCTCGCAGCTCCATATCGTGGCCAATGTTTACCCGCCTGAAAATTTTTCAGAGATGCTGAAATGGAAGGACCTCGGGTTTCACGGCACGCAGTTTGACCTTGAGACCGCTGACTCGAACTATTTTGCAGCAATCTGCCCCGGCAAAAACAGCTTCCGGCCCCATGAATACTGGAAAGAGGCCCAGATTGCCTCCCGGGATATTTTCGGCCCCGGCCGCGGCACCGTGAGCTTTCTCTTGATGGGGCTCGAGCCCATGGAATCGCTGCTGGAGGGGCTTGAAGAGCGGCTGTCAAAAGGCATTGCGCCCCTGCCCATCACCCGCGTGCAGCTGACGGGCTCCAAAATGGAGCGCTTCCCGCCGCCGGAGGCCGACTGGCTGGTGGAGGCCAGCGAAAAAATGGCGGAGCTTTTTATCCGCTATGCCGACAGGACGGACGGCGCTCTGGTAAGCGATGTTCGGCCGGGATTAACCCAGGCGGGCAGCCCCTGGAACCTTGCGCTTGTGAACGAAGAAATTATGCGCCGGCAGCAGCCCGCGGAGCTGACGCAGAACGACCAGCCTACCCTTATGGCCGGCATGCTCCAGTGCGGCCGCGGCGCCCAGTGGATCACCAAAGAGCCCCCGCTGCAGGAGCGGGGTCCTGAGTGGCGGGGCAACTCGGAAAAAATTCTCGACCTTTTGGTGCAAAGCAGCCCCCTGGGGTTCAGATCCCGCGTGCGGGAAAAGCTGGTGCGCTCGATTACGGAGCTTGCCGTAAACAATATAATTGATGAGAATACGGTGGTGCAGGCTGCCAAAATCGTGACGCCAAAGCCGTTTTTAGCAATCGCTATGCGCAATGTAAAGCCCTTCTTGAAGAACACATAGCCGTCACGTGCGCTGATCTCGCCAACAGTCAGGGCCCGCTCAAACAGCTCACGGTTTGCCTGACTCAGCACAAACCTGAGTTTCAAAGCATTACGTCCGACAGGCTCAGGGCGAACGCATCGTGTTTTCGTTCTCGAAAAGTGTTTTTTATGAAGGGCACAGCCTTTAGAAAAATGCGCGAAAAATGCTCGAACGCACAGGGCTGTGTTAGCCAAATAAACATTTCTTTCATGTGTGTGTCATGTTAAGATTTAATAAACACGTGCTGCCCGACTATGCGTAACCGGCAGGCAGCACGACACCTTTCATAATCCGCCATGCAGTACGAGACCACGCAAGAAAACCCTGGACGTTTCAAGGCAAAAAGATACATGCTCCATCATCACTGCAGGATACTTTTTTTCATCTCCCGACTGTGCCTGCTCCTGCTGGCTGCGGCACTTCCGGGAGCGGCCCGAGGGGCCGACATATCCATCACGAGCATTGAGGAACTGCAGAAAATAGGCTCTCATCCCGCCTATCCTCTTTCGGGTTCCTATGAGCTGGCAGGCGATATCGATGCAGCAGGTACAAAAACCTGGAACAATGGCGCAGGGTTTTCCCCCATCGGCACTGCCACTGCCGGTTTCACCGGCAAGCTCAATGGCAGGGGCTATAAAGTGCGGGGTTTGCATATCAACCGGCCCACAACCAGCCATATCGGATTATTCTCCGCAATTGGCCCTGGTGCAGCAATCAGCAATACGGGCATTGCCGATGTTTCAATAAAGGGCGGCTCTTTTGCCGGCAGCCTTGCGGGTTCAAATATGCGAGGCGCCATCACAACCTGTTACAGCTCGGGCTCAGTACAAGGCATGTCGCGTGTCGGCGGACTTGTCGGGAATACTACCGGCGCCATAACCAACTGCTTCAGCACGGCGCAGGTACGCGCAGCGGGTAACGATGCCGGCGGCCTTGTCGGATGTAATGCGGCAGGGACAATCACCAATTGCTTCAGTACTGGCGCCGTAAGCGGCAAAGGCTCTTCCGCAGGGGGCCTGGTGGGCGCAAAGGCCAAAGGCGCCGCAGCCAACTGCTTCTGGGACACGCAGACATCAAAGCGCGCCGCCTCAGCCGGCGGCACAGGCAGAACAACCGCAGAGATGATGTCCCGGAAGACCTTCAGCACAGCAGGATGGGATTTTGTTCATGTTTGGAAAATTTTAAATGGCCGGACCTATCCATCGTTCCGCAGTGCAAACGATGTGCCTGCTGCGGCGCAGGATATGTACACCGCAGACGCGCACACCCCGCTTGTAATTGCCAAACCAGGCGTCCTTGCCAATGACATAAATCCGGGCGGCGACAATCTGACGGCAGCCATCGTACAAGCCCCGGCGCACGGGACCCTTAGCCTGCAAGCCGACGGTTCATTCACCTATACCGCCGCTGATACAGGTACCGGCACTGACAATTTCACCTATTCGGCACATGAAAGCGCGGCAGCAAGCGCGCCTGCATCAGTCACCATACGAGTAGAAAACAAAGGGCCATCAGCTGCTGCAGACAGCTACAGGGCCAGTAAAAACAACCCTCTTTCGATTGCCGCGCCCGGCGTGCTTGCCAATGATACAGATCCGGGCGGCGACAATCTGACGGCAGTCATAAAGGCCGCCCCGGCACACGGAACTCTTGATTTCCATGCTGACGGCTCGTTCATCTATACCCCTATTACAATCGGCTTTACCGGCGCCGACAGCTTCTCCTACACGGCAAGAAACAGGATGTATGCGAGCAACACGGCAACTGTCACCTTAACCCTTGAAAACAAGCCCCCCATTGCTCATGCCGACGGCTACAGCACTGAAAAAAATGTCTTTTTCATGATTGCCGCTCCCGGGGTGCTTGGCAATGACACTGATGCAAACAGGGACAATCTGACGGCAATCATCGCAAGCCCCCCGTTGCAGGGGACACTTGCATTGAACGCCGACGGATCATGCATCTACACCCCTGCTGCCGGCTTTACCGGCACCGAAAGCTTTACCTACATGGCCAGCGACGGCACGCACACCAGCGCCCCGGCAAAGGTCACGGTAGCAGTCAACAGCCACAGAATTTCGGCTGCTGCGGACGGCTACAGCACCGTACTCAACACGCCGCTTTCCATTACCTGGCCCGGCATACTCATAAATGACACCGATGCAGAAGGGCATAAGCTGACCGCACAGATCACAGCACCTCCCACGCATGGAACGGTTGCCTTAAATGCTGAAGGATCATTTCTGTATAATCCGGCTGCCGGCTTTACCGGCACCGACAGCTTTACCTATAAGGCAGGCGACGGAGCGGAATACAGCGCCCCTGCAATTGTAGCGATAACCGTCATGAGCCATGCGATTTCAGCTGCCCCGGACAGCTACACCACAGAAAAAAATGCCCCTCTATCAGTCGCTGCACCCGGCGTTCTGATAAATGATGCAGACTCAGACAACCATAGCCTAACGGCGATTATGGTAGCCGCCCCGGAGCACGGAATTTTTTCTCTGAATGCCGACGGTTCATTCATGTATATACCGAATACCGGCTTTACCGGCGCCGACTGGTTCACCTACAAGGCAAACGACGGTTCGGAAAACACCGCACCGGCAACTGTTACCATAGCTGTCAGCAGCCCTGCACTTGCAGTTTATGCAGACTCCTATAAAACAGAAAAAAACTCCCCCCTTTCAGTGCCTCCTCCCGGCGTTCTCGACAATGACAGCGCGCCGACCAGTGCCAGTCCGGGGGCGATTCTAGTAGCCGCTCCAACCCATGGCAGCCTTGCCTTGCAGGCAGACGGCTCGTTCATCTATACCCCTGCTGCCGGCTTTACCGGCATCGACACTTTTATCTACAAGGCCCGCGACAGCGCTGACAACAGCACTGCTGCCACAGTTGCAATAACGGTCTATACGCCGCCGCTTGCAGCCGCAGCAGACAGCTACAGCACGCGGAAGAGCACCCCCCTGTCGGTGGCGGCGCCCGGCATCTTGGCAAACGACACAGCCGCACAGGGCGCAAAACTGACGGCACTCCCGGCAAGTAGCCCGTCGCATGGCAAACTGGCTTTAAAAGCTGATGGCTCGTTCATCTATACCCCCGCAGCTGGCTTTACCGGCTCTGACAATTTTACCTACACGGCAGGCGACGGCTTACAAAATAGCCCGCCTGCGCGAGTCGCGATAACCGTCGCCAGCCATGCCCTTTCGGCAGAGCCGGACAGCTATACCGTTGAAAAAAACTCCCCTTTTCAGATTCCCGCCCCCGGTGTGCTGATCAATGATTCTGATGCGCTGGGCCATGCTCTGACAGCAATTCCGGTAACAGCCCCATCGCACGGAGCCCTTACCCGGAGTGCCGATGGCGCATGTATCTATATACCCGACACAGACTTTACCGGCGCCGACAGCTTTACCTACATGGCGAGCGACGGTGCGGAAAACAGCCCTCCTGCAACGGTCTCACTAACAGTAACAAACAGCGCGCCTGAGGCAAATGAAGACAGCTACAGTACGGGGAAAAATACTCCGCTTGCGGTGGCAGCTCCCGGCGTGCTTGACAATGACAGCGATGCAAATGGCGATACTCTAAAAACAATCCTGGTAGCGGGCCCGTCCTATGGAACCCTTGCCTTACAGGCAAACGGCTCATTTACCTATATTCCCTCTGCCGACTTTAGCGGCACCGACAGTTTCACCTACATGGCAGCTGACGGCACGGACAACAGCACTGCTGCGACAGTGAGGCTCACAATCAACAGCCGCAGGATTGCTGCTGCCCAGGACAGCTATGGCGGCGAGAAAAACACCCCTCTTTCTATTGAATCTCCCGGGGTGCTTGCCAATGACAGCGATGCTGAAGGGTGGCAATCTGAGAGCAAATCCCGCCAGCAGTCCTTCGTTTGGTCTCTTGCTTTGAATGCGGACGGCTCATTCACCTATACCCCTGATGCGGATTTCAGCGGAACCGACAGTTTCACCTACACGGCAACAGACGGCTTCGAAGACAGCCCCCCTGCAACGGTAACGCTCGCCGTCTACAGCCACGGGCTTTCGGCCGGCGCAGACAGCTACAGAGCAGAAAAAAACAAGTCTCTTTCAGTTGTTGCGCCCGGCGTGCTTGCCAATGACACCGACGCACAGGGCCATAGCCTGACTGCGCTTCTTGTACAAGCCCCGTCGCACGGAACCCTTGCCATGGGCGCAAATGGATCTTTTATCTATACCCCCGACAAAGGCTTTTCAGGCGCCGACAGTTTTATTTACAAGGCAAGCGACGGCACGGAAGACAGCCCCCCGGCAACGGCCACTATAACCTCAGTAAACAGGGTGCCTTCGGCAGCCTCAGACAGCTGCGCCACGGAAAAAAACGGCCTTCTTTCGGTGGCAGCCCCCGGCGTGCTTGTCAATGACACAGATCCGGACAGCGATCCTCTGGCGGCAATCCTTTCTGCCGCTCCGTCGCATGGAGACCTTGCGTTTAATGCGGACGGCTCATTCACCTATATACCTGCACGTGATTTCAAAGGAACCGACACCTTTACCTACAAGGCAGCCGATGGCACTGACAACAGCACCGCAGTACGGGTAACTGTAGCCGTAAAAGCACAGCCTGCGGCTGCAGCAGACAGCTACAGCACGCAAACAAACACCCCTTTTTTGGTGGCATCACCGGGCGTGCTTGAAAATGACAGCGCGGCAAACAACGGGGATCTGACGGCACTGCCTCTGCGCATGCCCTCACATGGCTCCCTTGCCCTGAATGCTGACGGCTCATTTCTCTATATCCCTGATGCCGGCTTTACCGGCGCAGACAGGTTTACCTACACGGCAAAAGAAGGGGCTGCAGAGGCCCCCCCGGCAGCGGTTACTATAGCCGTCAACAGCCACATGCTTTTAGCTCGCGCAGACCGCTACAGCACGGCAAGAAACAAAAGCCTTTCGGTTGCCGCGCCGGGCGTGCTTGACAATGACACCGATGCAAACAGCCACAGCCTCACGGCAATTACCGAAAATGCCCCGTCGCATGGCACCGTTGCCCTGAGAGCCGACGGCTCGTTCATCTATACCCCGGACAAAGATTATACCGGCACGGACAGCTTCACCTACAAGGCGGATGACGGTGCTGAAGACAGCGCCCCGGCAACCGTCACACTCCAGGTCACCACACATGCCGGCCCGCCGGAAAAAATCTACGGCGAGCGTTCCGCCGAAGCTGAAACACTGAGCTCATACACTGAGAAGGTGCTTGCGCGGACACCATCAGGCAGGGCAGCGCTAAAGCTGTATGACCGTATGGCTCCTGCGGTTGATACACTACTGGGACAAAGTGAGTTGCTCAGACAGGAGGCTGGAAGGATTATTGAAAAACTGCTGCCGGCACTGCGAAAAGAAACCGGGGGCGCCCAAAGCATGCAGGACAATGGCACCGGGGCGAAACGGTGATATGCGTGCCGGCACTGAAGCCTCACAATGAATTATTTCTATCCTCGGGGATATAGACCACTTCCCGTTCAAGCATGATACCGAACTGCTCGCATACGCGCCTCCGCCCGGCCTCGACAAGCTCTTTCACGTCATCGCTTCCGGCCCCTCCCGTATTGATGATCCAGTTTGCATGCTCAGAGGACACCATGGCCCCTCCCGAACGCATGCCCTTCATGCCGGCATGCTCCAGGTACCAGCCTGCTGTATGTTCTGCACCGGCCGGATTTTTAAATGTCGATCCAAACGTATGGCGGCTATGGGGATGGGCAGCGCGGCGCCGGGCAAAAAGGGCCTTTATCTCTGCAAGAGCCTGCCCGGACACGGCCTCCCGCTGCCCGGGCAGCCTGAATGCGGCTTCAAGAACAATATGCGGCATCCGGAATAAAATGCTCGTCCGGTAAGAAAACTGCAGCTCGCCATGCTCCAGCCGGCGCTCTTTAAGACTTTCCGGATCAAGCACGCGGGCATGCATGAGATGGCAGGCGATCTCCTGCCCCTGGCCGGTGCCGGCATTCATGCGCACTGCTCCGCCGACGCTTCCCGGTATAACCCCCATATAGGCGCATCCGGCATAGCCCTGCCGCGCCAGCGCCGCCCCCAGTTTTATGAGCGGCACACCTGCGCCGGCCGTTACCATACCTGCGTCCCGCTGAAACGAAAGCTCCTTAAATGCGCCCGAAAGCACCGCCACAACGCCCTGAACACCGTCATCCTGTATGAGCACATTTGAGCCCCGGCCCAGCACATACAGCGGCAGCCGCCGGTCGCGGGCAAAGGACATCACCTGCCGCAGATGGCCCATTGATGCAGGAGCTGCAAAATACCGGGCACGTCCGCCGATACCGATAGTGGTATATGCGCTCAGGGGATGCTGTTCAGCCATGCAGCCGGGAACCGTCATTATGCCTGCACCAAAAAATTAAAAATTATTTTCATTATCACCTGTAGTTTTTCAAGAGTCAATCCGTTTGCGCTTGACACTGTCGCAACTGTTGGCCTAAACTCGGCTTATAAAGATCACTGTCAGGAGCTGCATGCAATGAAAATTCTGGTCACCGGAACCGCTGGATTCATCGGATTTCATCTGGCCAAACGGCTGCTTGAACGCGGCGATGAAGTAGTAGGCATCGACAGCATCAACGACTACTATGACATCAACCTGAAATACGGCCGCCTCGCAGAAACAGGCATACAGCGGGAACAGATACGCTACGGCAGGCCTGTTCAAAGCTCCGCATGTGGGCAGCACACATTCATCCAGCTCAAGCTCGAAGACCGCGAAGCGCTTCTGAGCATTTTCAAGGATTACCAATTCGACTGCGTCTGCCACCTTGCCGCGCAGGCTGGGGTGCGCTACTCCCTCACCAATCCCCATGCCTATATCGACAGCAACATCACCGGCTTTATAAATATTCTTGAGGCCTGCCGGCACAATCCCGTCCGCCATCTCTCCTATGCCAGCAGCTCAAGCGTCTACGGGCTTAACCAAAGCATGCCTTTTTCAACACATCACAATGCCGATCATCCCGTAAGCCTGTATGCCGCCAGCAAAAAGGCAAATGAGCTGATGGCCCATACCTACAGCCACCTCTACGGCATCCCGACCACCGGGCTTCGTTTTTTCACCGTTTACGGGCCCTGGGGCAGGCCGGACATGGCGCTGTTTCTCTTTACCAAAGCAATTCTTGAGGGAAAGCCCCTAGATGTCTTCAACAACGGGCAGATGCGGCGCGACTTTACCTATGTCGGCGATATTGTCGAGGGCGTGGTGCGCATCATTGACAAACCTCCTCAGGGCAACCCGTCCTGGGACAGCGTACACCCTGATCCCTCATCAAGCACAGCTCCCTATAAAATATATAATATCGGCAACAGCTCTCCTGTGCGCCTGCTTGATTTCATTGATGCGCTTGAAGAAGAGCTTGGGAAAAAAGCGCAAAAAACGCTGCTGCCCCTGCAGCCCGGGGATGTGGAGGCAACCTGGGCCGATGTTGATGACCTTATGGCCGATACCGGCTACCAGCCCTCAACGCCGGTAAGGGAAGGCATCAGGCGATTTGTTGCATGGTACAGAGAGTATTATAAGGTTTAAGGTCCGCAGGGAGATGCGCAGGGCATACATCATGCGCTGGCGCTGGAACTGCCCGGCGGGGCACGCACCCCTTCACAGCTCAAGCTCTTTGCAAAGCGGAACAGAACCCGTAAAAAGCCACAAGCTTCCGAACCGCTGCTTCCTTATTACAAAAACATCAATGCCTGCTCAGGGCTTTGCCTGCTCCGCCTCAAGCTTTGCAGCTTCATCAATCAGCATGATGGGTATATCATCCCTGATGTGGTACACCAGCTTACATGCCTCACAGATGAGCCCGTCGCCGGCCCGGTTCAAATAAATAGTTCCCTTACATTTGGGACAGGCGATAATGTCCAAAAGTTCTTTGCTGATTGCCATAGGCATCTATCTCCCGAAAACGATTCAGTGTTTAGACATGCATGCAGGCATCTGAAGGTACAGCCTCGCGCCAGGCATCCTGCCGCAGGTAATTAGAGCATACCTGCAGCACATCTTCAACCGTAATGTCAGCCATACAGCGGTGATGTCCGAGCGGGCAGGTTTTCTTTTTATAGCATGGGCTGCAGACAAGTCCTTTTTTGATAACACTCTGTTGCGAACCGAAAGGCCCTGTGCGCCACGGCGCCGTGGGGCCGAAAAGCGCCACAACCGGCGTGCCCGCGGCGCAGGCAAGATGCATGGGGCCCGAGTCCATGGCGACCATGAGAGATGAACGGGCCAGGAGGCAGGCCAGCTCCCGCAGCGTTGTGCGGCCGGCAAGATTGATGGCAGGCCCGGTCATGCGGGAGATGATGCTGCCGGCAGGCATGTACTCTGCTGCTGCACCGACAAAAACGATGCGGGCATCGTATTTTTTTCGCAGGCTGTCGCATACCATTGCCATGCTGCCGGTATCCCAGCATTTGGTAGGCCAGGCTGCGAAGGGATGCACAATAATGAGAGGTCCTGCGCTGTCAGCCGTATGCCCGTCAAGAAGCCGCTGTATGCTTTTCTCCTCCGCCTCTCTCCAGAGCGGAGAAAAAACTACGGCATCATCAGTGATGCCCAGATACCGCAGCAGGCCCCTATGCCGCACAATGGCATGATCGTTGAAGTCGGGCGCAGGCGCCTGTTCGGTATAAAAAAAAGCAGCTCCTTCCCTGGCGCCTGCAAAACCTATTTTGCGCTTCCCGCGGGCCAGACCCGCAAGTATGCCGCTTTTGAAAAGCCCCTGAAAATCAAGCACCAGGTCATATTCATCGCGCCGCAGCTCGCGCACAAAAGCAGCGGCTTCGTTGAACGCTGCAGCGCCACTTCCTGCGCGCAAAGCTCGCAGCCATGACGTGCGCTTTGAAACGATGACAGCTGCTATCCCCTCATAGCCTGCAATCAAGTCTGCGGCAGACTCTTCCACCAGCCAGGTTATGCTGCAGCCGGGCAGGTGCTTTTTAAGAAGATGGACTGCGGGCAGAGTGTGCACAACATCCCCAATGGCGCTGAGACGAATGACCAGAATCTTCATCTTGAGTTGACCGCCCTTGTTGTTAACTGCTGGGAGGATAGGATGCAGCCTGTTGAGTGTCAATATAAATATTGCTTCGCGTCGCAGGGAAAAGCCTGCGCTGCAGAAAAAAAAGGCCGCCGTGGATATCAACGGCGGCCGCTGATGAAAGAACTGTCACGGGAGTCTTAAAAATGCTTAAGGGCCGGTTTGCCGATGGAAAATACATTGAACCCAATATCATAGAGAGCCTGGTGGTCGAGAAGATTCCTGCCATCGAATATGAAGGCGGGCTTCTCCATGCTGTCAAATATTTTCTTGTAATCAAGAGCCCTGTACTGCCGCCACTCGGTGCAGATCGCAATGGCATGCGCGCCCTTCGCAGCCTCATACGGATCATTGGCCATTTCAACCCTGTCAAGGCAGTCGCCGAGGTCGATTTTTGCGTTATCAAGGGCTTCCGGATCCGTAATCACCACCCGGGCGCGCTCGTCCAGAAGCTGCCTCACCACATCAATTGCAGGTGATTCACGCGTGTCGCCGGTATCGGCCTTGAAGGCAAACCCGAACACGGCAATTCTTTTATCAGCCACCGTGTTGAACATGGTCGAAATCATGTTGGCGACAAACCGCCGCTTCTGGTAGTTGTTTATGAGAACCACGCTCTCCCAGTAGCGCGCCACTTCATCCAGGCCGTAGCTTTCTGCAATATAGACAAGGTTTAAAATATCTTTTTGAAAACATGAGCCGCCGAAGCCGACGCTCGACGCAAGAAACCGCGAGCCGATGCGCGAATCCATGCCGATGGCGCGAGACACCTCGGCCACATCAGCCTCGGTCTTTTCGCACAGCACGGAAATCGAGTTGATCGATGAAATGCGCTGCGCAAGAAAGGCATTTGCAACGAGCTTGGAAAGCTCGGCGCTCCAGACATTGCTCGTTATGATCTTTTCGCGGGCTACCCAGTTGGCATATATTTCTACGATCACATCCCGGGCCTTCATGCCGACGGGCGTATCCTGGGCACCGATGAGTACGCGGTCCGGTTGCTCAAGATCGGCTATCGCAGTGCCTTCAGCAAGAAATTCGGGGTTGGAAAGGACCTCAAAGTGCATGCCCTTTTTATTTGCGTTCAAAATACGCGACATGGCGGCTGCGGTCCTGACCGGCAGCGTGCTTTTTTCAACGATAATCTTATCGGCTGTCGATACCCGCACAATCATGCGTGCGGTTTTCTCCCAGTACTGCAGGTCCGCGGCCTTGCCGGCGCCCGCGCCGAATGTTTTCGTTGGCGTATTGACCGAAACAAAAATTATCTCCGCGTCTTTAATGGCAGCCTCAACGTCAGTGGAAAAGAAAAGATTGCGGCCCCGCGCCTCTTTGACAACGGCAAGGAGGCCCGGCTCGTAAATGGGCAGATTGTCTGAATTCCAGGCCGCGATCCTGGCGGCATTGATATCCACAACGGTCACTTTATACTGCGGGCAGCGTGCCGCGATCATGGCCATAGTCGGGCCGCCGACATAGCCGGCGCCGATACACAGAATGTTTCTGGCAAATTTTGCGGTGGATACCATTACAGAGTCCCTTCTCGTGAGATTTTCAAAAAAAATGCATTTATAAACATACTCTCTATGGCAATTATCTGACTGCGTCAGGCAGGTCTGAAATCTTTATGTAAACACCCGCTTAAAAATCGTATCGACATGCCGCGTAAAAAACTCAGGGGTGCAGAGACTTTTGATTTCTGCGGCGGGAACAACAGCCGTCACCTCGGCATCACGGCAGATGGTGTCAACGAATGTTGCCCGGTTTTCCCATGCAGCATGGGCGTTTCGCTGCACCAGCCGGTAGCCGTCTTCCCGGGAAACGCCGCGCTGCGTCAGCTCCAGCAGTATCCGCTGCGAGTAAAAAATACCGCCTGTCTTGTTCATATTCTCCAGCATGTTCTCAGGATACACGAGCAGTTTTTTCAAAAGCCCGGTGAACCGCGCGAGCATAAAGTCCAGCACGATGGTGCTGTCAGGGCCGATGACGCGCTCTACCGACGAGTGGCTGATATCGCGCTCGTGCCACAGTGCCACATTCTCCATGGCGGCAAGGGCATTGGCCCGCAGGAGGCGGGCAAGGCCTGATACGTTTTCAGAAAGAATGGGGTTCTTTTTATGCGGCATGGCCGATGAGCCCTTTTGCCCCGGCGAAAAATACTCGGACACCTCAGAGACCTCGGTGCGCATGAGGTGGCGTATTTCGGTTGAAAACTTTTCAAGCGAGCAGCCCACCTGCGCCATGGCGCAAAAAAACTCGGCATAGATATCCCGCTGCACGATCTGCGATGAAACCGGCGCCGGCTTCAGGCCGAGCTCCGCGCAGACATACTCCTCCACAAACGGCGGGATATAGGCAAAGGTGCCCACGGCGCCGGAAATTTTACCAACAGCGACATTTTCAGCTGCGGCCCGCATCCGGGTTTTCTGCCGCTGCATTTCATCAAACCACAGCGCCATCTTGAGGCCAAATGTTATGGGCTCGGCATGAATGCCGTGACTGCGGCCGATCATGACGGTATCCTTGTACTGGAAGGCCTTGTCTTTAATGACCGCCAGCAGCTCGTCGATATCCTGCAGGATAATCTCTGCGGCCTGCTTCAGCTGCATGCTGAAGCTTGTGTCGAGAACGTCTGAAGATGTCATGCCCCAGTGAATATACCGGGCATCATCACCCACATACTCTGCCACACAGGTAGTAAAGGCGATCACATCGTGCCTGGTGACCTTTTCTATTTCAAGAATGCGCTCGACATTGAAGTCGGCCTTTTCCCGTATCGTTTTCAGCGCAGCCTCGGGCACCTGCCCAAGTTTGCACAGCGCCTCGCATGCTTTAATCTCGATCTGCAGCCAGGTCCTGAACCGGTTTTCGTCGGACCATATGCGCTGCATTATCTCCCGGCTGTAGCGGTCTATCATGATGCTTCCTCCTGCTTGTATATAGTGCGGCTCATAGTTTTAAAAGAAAAGCCGCCCCCCGTCAATATAAATCAGCCCGATCACCCGGGCGCCGACGTCGGTCTGTACATTTTTAAATTTTTCCTATACTATACAATATATTTTCAAGGCACACCTATGGCAATAAACCGAATCACCAAAGATATCAATGTCTGCATCAGGCAGCTGTATACAGCCTCGGAGCAGGGCATTTTTTTTGTCGATGCCGCCGGGCATATCCTGCAGGCAAACGCCGCCTTCTGCGATATGCTTGGTTATGCCGAGCAGGCCCTCACAGGCAAAACATTTTTTGAAATCAACCAGGGCATGCTTCCCAACCTTGAAGAATCGGTTCGTGAAGGGATTGCCGATTTCGGCCTCTATTATTTCTACCTTTCCGAGCATACCCCCCTGCCCATAAAGCTCATCTCCCCCGACGGCGCCCCCATCCTGGTGACCATGCGCTCCGTTATAACGCGCACCAGGGCCGGCAAGCCGGCCGTAGCCGCAGGCATCATCCGGCGCATGGAAAAACAGACGCTGATTGAACAGCCCTGCGATCAGACCGACCCGCATGGCAACTGGGAGATCGAACAAAACTACCGCAATATCCTGCAGCACTCGGCCGACGGCATTATGATCACCGATTTCAACAGCATGATCGTCACGGTCAACGACTCGCTGGTGAGCATGCTCGGCTATGAGCGCAGCGAAGACATCGTTGGGAAATACCTGCTGGAGCTCGCTTCGTTTGAAGGCACCCATATGTGCACCACCGGCGAGCTGCTCTGCCTCGACAAAGCCTATTATGATTCACAGATAGAAGTCACCAATCAGCTTTTTGAAACCGGGCGGGCGCAAGGCCTGTTTTACATGCATAAAAAAAACGGTGTTGCCGTGCCCATGGAGGCGGCGCTGTCGCTGCTGACAGACCCGGAGGGCAACCGCCGAGGAACCATTGCCATCTGCCGCGATATCACCATACGGGTCAAGGCTGAAAAACTGCTTCTCACTACAAAGCTTTTTCTTGAAAACATCTTCGCCACGACGCGCGACGGCATCTATGTGTCCAACTCCCAGGGCCAGTGCATCATGATCAACCAGGCTTTCTCGGATATTACGGGATATACGCAGGATGAGCTTATCGGCAGCTCGCCCGCATCGCTGCTGGCCGATGAATCTGACGCTGAACTCTCTCAGCAGATCATGAAAGCCATGGACAACAAAGATGACCTGAGCCTTTTTGAAGCCCGCTGGAAGCATAAAAACGGCACGGTTTTTCCGGCCGAGGTCCGGCTTGCGGTGCTGAAAACCGAGGCGGGCGATTATAACGGCATTGTGGCCTCCGTGCGCGATATATCCGAGCGCAAGCGCGTTCTCGAAGAGCTGCGGCGGTCCCATGAGCAGCTGGAAGAAAAGGTGCGCGAGCGCACGGAAAACCTCGAGGAAATGAATACGGCCCTGCGTGTTTTATTGCAGGGCCGCGAAGAGGACAAGCTGTCCCACGAAGACAGAATGCTGGGAAATGTCAATGAACTGGTGCTGCCCTATCTGGATCGGCTGAAGGCAACGCGCCTCGACGAACGACAGCGTTCGTCCATCTCTATCATTGAGGCTAATCTGAAGGATATCGTTGCGCCTTTTGCCGGCAGGACGGCTTCACGCAACCTGTCGCTGACGCCCTCGGAGATTCAAATCGCCAACCTGATCAAGCATGGCATGACGGCCAAGGAAATCGCCGGGATCACCAGCCTCTCACCCCGCACCATCGAATGCCACCGGGCGAGCATCCGCAAAAAACTCGGCCTCATAAACTGCAAGGTAAACCTGCGAGCCTACCTGCTGTCCTCATACTGAACCAGGCACGCATGGCCCTGAAACGCTGCGGCAGCCTGATGCCGAACAGCATTTTTTCAGAAGCCGCCCTACCCTCTATGTTCAAGCACAATTCGAAGAATCCGGCGGATGGGCTCGGCAGCCCCCCACAGAAGCTGGTCTCCTACGGTGAAGCAGGTCAGATAGTCGGGCCCGATGTTCATTGTATGAATTCTGCCCACAGGAACAGTCAGTGTACCTGAAACCGCAGCAGGCGTCAGGTCCTTAAGCGTTGCCTCTTTGGTGTTCGGCACAACCTTGACCCACTGGTTGTCCGCGGCAATGATGGCGACCAGCTCGTCAAGGGGCACATCCTTGGAAAGCTTGATCGTCAGAGCCTGGCTGTGGCAGCGCATGGCGCCAACGCGCACACAGAGTCCGTCGATGGGAATCGGATTGGACTCTCTGCCCAGAATCTTGTTGGTCTCCACGAGGCCCTTCCACTCCTCGCGGGTCTGGCCCTGCTCAACGGCCCGGTCTATCCAGGGAATAAGGCTTGCAGCAAGCGGCGCGCCGAAGTTCTCGGTGGGCAGGCTGCCGTCGCGAAGAATTGACGTCACCTTCCGGTCAAGGTCGAGAATTGCCGAAGCAGGCTTTGCCAGCTCGGCCTGCGAAGCCTGGCCGATGCCGGCCATCTGCGCCACCAGCTCGCGCATGTTTTTCGCGCCGGCGCCGGATGACGCCTGATAGGTCATGGAGGTCATCCACTCGATAAGGCCCTTATGGAAAAGGCCGCCAAGAGCCATAAGCATGAGCGACACAGTGCAGTTGCCGCCGATATAGTCTTTGATGCCGCCGGCAAGGCCCCGGTCGATAACATCGCGGTTGATCGGGTCGAGCACGATGATGCTCTCCTTCTCCATGCGCAGCGTCGAGGCCGCGTCTATCCAGTAGCCCTTCCAGCCCGCTGCGCGCAGCTGCTTGTAGACGCTGCCCGTATAATCGCCGCCCTGACAGGTAACAATGATATCCAGAGCGGAAAGTTTCTTTATGTCATGGGCATCCTCAAGCGGCGGGATGGCAACGCCGATATCCGGGCCCTTCTGCCCGACCTGGGAGGTGGTAAAAAAAAGCGGCTCAAAGCCCTGAAAATCCTTTTCCGCCAGCATGCGCTCCATAAGCACCGAGCCGACCATGCCCCGCCAGCCCACAAATCCGACACGTATCATGATGTTCTCTCCTTACACTTCAATTAATAACCATGGGCATTAAAACCCGTTTGCATAAAAGCCCGAAACGACAAAACTACCGCGTGCTGCCCTCGTTCACAGGGGGTAAATTATATACATTCACATGAATAAATCAAGTTTCTAATAAACTCCTGCCCCGTTGCGAACAACCACCGCTAAACAGTGGCTGAACGAAAACCCGGAACCATACATGTGTTGGGTTCGCCCTTATGCCGGTACTTCTTCGTAAGCAATTGTTTTTGCGTCGGTTGGCTTGAGGTACGAAACCCAACGGTTTCTTCCGGACTTAACCCAACCTGCAAATACATGGCTCTTCGTTCAGACACTATTTGCAGTTTCAGGTCGGTTTTTATTCCTCAACCAGGCCTGCAAGCGGCAGGTCACGCCTTGGCCATGGCATAGTTGTCAATTTTTTTGCATGCTCTGTTTGTCAAGCAGTATTTCCCGGATTTTTATGTATCCGGCAGGTGAGCCGTAATGCAGAATTTGGGCAGCCAGACAAGGGTACAGGATAGTGCTATCCGCCCATCTTTCCTGCCTTAAAAATAGTCGTTTAAAAAGCACTATGGTGCTAATAAATTACCTGTTTGGGCTATTGCGCTATTTTTATTTCATATATATCATTATCGGGATATCTCCAAAGTTAAAGCAAAACAGGTTTTTTATTATCCGATTTTGCGGAGACACCAGCTACAGCAACTAATGCCCTGAAAAAGCCCGGCAATTTTTTAGACTGTATGCCAGTCAGCGTATATATATCGTTAATGCAGGCAACTTCAGCTTTTGAGATAACCGGAATAATTACATCCATCTTTCAGTCAGGAGGGGTTGTTTAATGCAAGCGGTGCGCAGCTTTGCACATACAGTCCCCGTATCGCGCAGGCAGTGTCTGAAAAATATCCCGGGACTTGTCATGACAGCGACGGAACACCGGGGCCATAGCGGAGCGGATAGAGTTCTGTTTGTTGTGTAAAACTTTAACCCGGTACAGGAGCACTGCAGAACATGGAAGAATCTTTATATGAAAAGATGCGCTCCAATGCACGTTTCAATGTTAATCTCCAAGCAATGTATAGCATCAAGGGGCAGGACTCTCAGCAGCAGGAATGCCGGATCGCCAATCTGAGCTCCAGTGGTGCGTCAGCCCGCTTCCCGCGCACTGAAAGCCTGAAGACCGGGGCTGTTATCGTCATGGATATTGCCATACCGAATACGATCATGCGTATTGCTACTGAGGCTGAAATCATGTGGACCCGGCAGCGCTTTAATGAGCTGATAAGCGGCATCAGGTTTACGGGCATACTCAGTGATGGCCTGATCAAGCAGCTCGTTAAAAAAACCCCGTAAGCCTGCTGTGCTGCCCAATAAAAACCGTCTCATGGGACTTGCAGTATGCCAAATATGCAGTCGCTGGTATGAACTTCGGAAAATATTGTGCACAGAGCAGCACTGAAAATATTATTTTAAAGGAGCATTGATGCTGAAAAATGAACGCGAAAGCCCACGTATAGCAACAAATATAGAAATAATGTTTCGGGAAAAGGGCTCTTTTGTAAAATCGTATATGCTTAATGTGAATAATGGCGGTCTTTTTTTGAAGACTGATCAACCTTTGCCTATCGATGCCGAAGTTACGATGCATATACAGCTGCCGGATGATCAGGAGACTATGACTGTTGAAGGCCGTGTGGTATGGACAAATCCAAAATCAAAAGTCTTCCCTGCCGGTATGGGCATACAGTTTACTAAACTTTTGGCCGAGCATCAGGAAAAAATAAAAATATATGTTGATGCCAACCGCCTGGAGATAAAAAGAGTCTCCGTGATATAAAGACCACGCATGCAGTGAGGTTATGGCATTGTTGCACCCTGCGCATATTGCTGCGCGCGGGAGTCAATCGGGTTTTATTCTATCCTGGCAGCCTGCCTGCTGCGATGCCTGCCGCTGCAAACAGAGAGCAATAATGATTATTTTTTATTATTTACATAAGCTATTTATAATTTGCTTGAAATATTTCTATTAAAATTATAGTTTGAGTGCAAACCGAGGAGAGCATTCTGCACAGATACAGGCATAGAGCTCAAAGCAACCGGGCATGAAAAAAATACGGCAGCTGGGCTGCAGGTTGAGAAAATAGTTCATTCACAGTCGAACTCTCTTTTTTAAAAAAATTTATACACATATTGGCAGGAGGCTGGATTAAGCGCACTTTGTCATCTCAAAGAAGCCGATCCGGCAAAAAATCTATTGTTTGAAAAAATCCTGATATGTTCTCAGAATGGGCATTGTAGAGCTACATCAATAACAGCAGGCCAAATAGGGGGGGGCATGAAAAAATTCCCGGGCGCACCAAAACGAAAGACTGTACGCTGATGAACGACAAAGCTAAGCGCAAGCCGGGGGAAGAGGCTTCCGGCACAGGCAATGCACAATACAAAACATTGTTTGAGGGAATGCTGCAGGGCGCTTTTTTTCAGGATGCAGATGGCAGGCTCCTTGAAGTTAACCCCAGGGCACTCCATATTTTCGGGCTGAGCCGGCGGGAATTTTTAAACAGAACCTCTCACGCCCCGGCCTGGGATGTGATTCGGGAAGATGGCTCTTCCCTGTCTGCCGAAGAGCATCCTTCCATGGTTGCGTTAAAAACCGGCATCCCGGTCAAAGACAAGCTTGTCGGCGTTCTCAATCACCAGACAAATGATTATAGATGGGTTATCGTCAATGCCATTCCCCAGTTCCGCACCGGCGAAAGCACTCCCTGTCAAGTATATGTAACCATGCACGATATAACCGAGCGCAGGCAGCTCGATAAGGAGCTGCAGCTTTTCAAGGAATCCGTTCAAAACTCTTCAGACGCTATCGGCATGTCAACTCCCGAAGGCGTTCATTATTATCAAAACAGTGCTTTCGACGATTTGTTCGGCGATATCGGGCCCGATCCCAGCGCAAGTATTTATGTCGCCAAAGAGGTCGGCCGGGAGGTTTTTGCGACCATCATGTCCGGCGAGCGGTGGTTGGGAGAAGTCGAAATGTACGCAAAGGACGGAAGGGTGTTAAACATATTGCTGCGTGCGTATGCCAATAAAGACATGAGCGGCCGGATCATCGGCCTCGTTGGCATTCACACGGACATCACCTCGCGCTTGCGGGCAGAGGCAGCCCTGCGCCAAAAAGAAGCGCGCTACCGCTCTCTAACAGAGACGGCGCCGGATGCAATCATTACCGCAAACGGGCAGGGCCGTATCGTGTCATGGAACCATGGCGCTGAAAAAATATACGGCTTTAAGCCGGAAGAAATTATCGGCAGGGACTGCGTTCTGATAATGCCTGAAAATCAACGCAAGCGGCATACTGACATTTTTACCATGCTGATTAAGGCAGGAAAGCCTCTGAGCAGCGATAAACCTGCTTGGAAGGGCTTGGCCGCAGGAGGGACGGTTCGGAATTTGACGTTGAGCAGACCTTCAATTTACACTGGTACAGCAATGAGCCTTTTTTTACCATAATCGTGCGCGATGTCTCTGAACGCAAGCAGCTTGAAAAGAAACTCCATGAAAGCGAAGAGCTGTTCCGGCTCAGCTTTGAAAACGCGCCCATCGGCATCTGCATTTTTGATAAAAAAGGTGCGCTGTTACAGGCCAACATGTTCTGCGAAACAGTGTTTCGGCCGCAGCAGGGAGGATATCATGCGGCAGGGCCTCCCCTGTTTTTTGCATCCTGACGACAAAAAGCAAACCACGGAAACCTTTCTAACCATTGTAAATAACCCTGAAAGGCAAAGGGAGTTTTTTATTCTTGAGAACCGCTTTTTCGGCAGAGATGGTCAAACGATTTATACGAAGCAACACATTCAGGGGGCTTTTAATAAGGATGGGGACCTTGCTTTTATTACCATACTGACCGAGGATATTACGGCCGCAAAGCAGTTAACCCTTATGAATGAGGCTATTGTAAATAAACTCAAAGACGTTCATCTCCAGCTCAATGAATTTTCCAGCCTGATGGCAAACGACAAGAATTTTGCTACCAGCTAAAACTCTGAGCGATTATGACCTCACCGCCATGGAAACCCGGATAGCCTCCATGATATTCCACGGCTCCCCAAATAAAAGTATTGCGGAAAAACTCTGCATCTCAGAGAATACCGTCAAGCATCATATAACGAGTTTGTACAATAAAATGAACGTGAGAAACCGTATCGGGTTCATCAATACGATACGGACAAACCGCATTATCATCTGAACCATTACCTCTACCCGCAACCCTCTTTCTCCCATAGGCCCTTTTGTGCCTAAAATATAGCCCTTAGTGCTATTGCACAATTTCCTCTTTTATAGTTAATAGTATCTGTTATTAGTATAAAAATATACCCGAAGGAGCTGAGGGCCCTCATAAGTAATAAATAGCCCTGGAACAAAAAACAAGGGGAAAGTAATGTACAAGAAGGCAATACCGGATAAAAAACCGTGGCAAAAGCCGGAACTGATTGTGCTGGTGCGCAGCAACCCGGAGGAGGCGGTACTCATTGTTTGTAAAAATGCAAGCGCTGCTGGCCCTCTCAATAAAAAAAAATGCAACAGAGGGCCAAGCGGCTGCATGGTTATCTCCAATTCCTGAGAACCCCAGCAGGGATGTTCCGGTTTTTGGCAGAAGTGGAATTCGTGAGCCAGCGCAGTGTTGCGGCCTTTGCCGGATAAGCGCAAGGGTTATGAAATTTTTTCAACTGAACTCGGGTCATTTTTTTTAGAAAAAAGCTTAGTCATCAGAGGGTCCAGTACATGAGCAGGTCTCATACACATCCAGAGATACAGTCACAAAGAAATTTTTCTATGAGAGTCAAGAAAGCCAAGATAGTACTTAGACACAAAACCCCGGCATCTCATCTGATCCTTGCCTGGTCTATCCTTATAGCGCTCATGATTGCACTGGAGCTGTTGTAATAGCCCACGGAGCCAGGTATGCAAAATCGGCCTGGCGGGATAATCGGTTTTTACACCAAAAAAATAAAATTCGCCGTGTACATATACAGTATGCGGCCAGGTATTGGTGTTTGAATCCGGACGCCTACTGAAAAATCCCGACAGACTTGTCACTACACAAAGGCTGTAGCATGCAGACCCTGCGCGATATACCGGTCATATGGTCGCTGTACCTGATTATCATCCTAATCAGTGCAGGGGCTCTGCTCTATGCCTCGGTCGGTTATTGTATGTATTACAACCGCGAGTTGCAAAAAACGGCGGTAGCTGAACTGGAGTCTATTGCTGAAATCATCGGGCTCAGCAGCGCCGGGGCGCTGCTGGCTAATGACCGGGCGGCGGCGGCAAAAAGCCTCTCTGCCCTGGAGGCCGACAAACATATCGTCGCGGCCTGCATCTATGACAAAAAGGGCGGGCTCTTCGCCTCGTTCAGCAGAGACGAGAGCCCGAGAAACGCTCTGACGGCCCACATGCCGAACAACACACATTATTTCGACGATCAGCACCTGCATCTGTTCCATGATATCACCATCAGCACCAGCAAGTCGGGCTCCATCTACCTACTGCATGACGTGGACAAGCTCCGGTCGCAGAAACGGAAAACTTTAATCATTGCGGCCCTTATTTTCCTTTCATGCATGGGGCTCATCGCTCTGCCGTCGTTTTTTCTCCAGGGAATCGTCTCGGCGCCGATTCTCGTCCTTGCCGCTACGATGCAAAAAATCGCCCGGGACAAAGACTATACGTTCAGGATGTTAAAAGGAACCAATAGTGAAATGGGCCGGCTGATCGACGATTTCAACAAGATGATGCATGACATCCTGTCCAACTCTATGTCCCTTGAAGAGCAGGCGGAACGAAGTACCGCAGAGATGCAAATAAACAAAGAAACCCTCATCGAGGAGCGGCAAGGGCGCCTGAAGGCGGAGCAGCAGCTGGAGCAGCTCCTGGCAAAACAGAAGAAAGCTCCCGCCGGGGTAAAAATGCTGAGCGGACTTTTGCCCATCTGCTGCTCATGCAAAAAAATAAAGGGTGAGGAGGGAACCTGGCTGCAAATAGAAGCATATCTGCATAAGCATACAGATGCCGAGTTCTCTCACGGCATCTGCCCCGAATGCTTAGAAGCTCTGTATCCGAAAATTCAGCTAAAACCAATCAAGGAAAAAACAGTGCGTAGCAGCTCTGACCGGCTCAGCGGCCAGGATGCGCATTGCGCACCGAATGCTCCGCCAGCCGTGATGGTTCGCGGTGCGAACCCCGCCAGCTTTCTGCTCTTCAAACAAATCAACGTATGTATTTTTTATGCGCCTTCCCGCGTGCCGGCCGGCTCGCTTGCTAGGCTACCGGCTTACCAATGCCGGCAGCGCTGCCCTGCTCCGTGCCCTTCATAACCGTAAGGGCGGTTGATACCATGGTCGAGATATCCGTAAGATTTGAAGGAACGATCATGGTGTTGTTGGCCTTGGCAAGGTTGCCGAACTGGGCTATGTACAATTCTGCAATCCGCAGGTTAACGGCCTGAGGGCCATTGTTCAAACCGATGGCTTTGGCTATCTCGGCAATACCGGTAGCTGTCGCCTCGGCCACAAGCGTGATCTCCTGCGCACGCCCCTGTGCCTCGTTGATGCGGCGCTGTTTTTCGCCCTCGGAGCGCAGTATGAATTCCTGCTTATCACCTTCCGACCGGTTGATCTTTGACTGCCTTTCTCCTTCTGATTCGAGAATAAGGGCCCGCTTCTCGCGCTCGGCGCGCATCTGCTTTTCCATGGCCTCCCGGATCGTCTGCGGCGGCACAATATTCTTAACTTCATAGCGCATGACCTTAACGCCCCAGGGCTCGGACGCCTTGTCGACCGCCGCCACGATGGAGCTGTTGATGGTCTCGCGCTCTTCAAAGGTCTTGTCCAAAGGAAGCCTGCCGATAACGGAGCGCATCGTGGTCTGAGAAAGCTGCACAGATGCGAACTGGTAATTGCTGATGCCGTAGCTTGCATTTTTCGGGTCTATAACCTGAAGATACAAAATGCCATCAACCTCCACAGGGATATTGTCATTGGTTATACAGGTTTGGGGCGGGACATCAATGGCCTGCTCCTTGAGCGTGTGCTTGTATGATACCCGGTCGATAAACGGTATCAGGATATGAAAGCCGGCTTCAAGGGTCGCAGAGTATTTGCCCAGGCGCTCGACAATGAATGCGCTTTTCTGCGGCACGATCATGACGGTCTTGAGAAATGCCACCACAATAAAGATGACCAGACCCATTAAAATCAGTGTAGAAATTCCCATCGCACAATACCTCCTGTCATAATTGTTAGTAGAGCAGTGCATCCTGCTGCAGTGGCAGTGATGCCTGCAAGGGCAGCGTGCAGGGGCGGGCCTGCGTGTCCGCCCGATAAAGCCGAAGCCCTGCTTACAAAGGCGCAACCTTCAGCCTCAGGCCATTCCTGTCTATAATCCTGACGCGAGCATCAACGTCAAGGATGCAGTCCGATACGGCATCCCAGTCGACCCCGTTAAATTCCACTTTTCCGGGTTTGCCGGGCTCTATGCGGGCCACCACGACAGCCTCCTTTTCAAAAAAATCATCCATATTCTGACCGGAATTATGTTTGGATGAAACATAGCCCAGAAACACGGGCTTGAGTTTTTTTCGCAGAAAAACAAGCAGCAGGATGGAGGAAACCGCAAAAACAATGAGCTGCGTCGGGAGCCCAATTGTGAAGAGCAGGTAGAGAACCGTCACAATCCAGGCCCCAAGCCCGAAAAACATCAGGATAAGGGACGGGGCGAACAGCTCCGTGAGCAGAAGCACCAGCCCTGCAATAAACCATAACAATCCGGGGTTGCTCAGCAGTTGAACAGACATACGCCGCCTCCATATAGTGTGCGTTGATTGTCAATTGTTCTGGATGAGGGGAGTATAGGCCGGGGCCGGTTGCGTGTCAAAGAAAAAGCGGCCCGTAAAATCCCGAACTGCCCTCAAAAGCCGTTCGCATTGCCCCGCCAGACTGCAATGACAGGCCGGGACATTATGCCCGGGAGCCGACAACCTTTTTGAGCAGGCGTGGATCGTCGGTAATAATGCCGTCGGCGCCGGCATCCAGAAGGCGGCGCATATCACCCTCCCTGTTGACTGTCCAGACATGGACACGGATGCCCTTTTTTCGCACCTGACGCACCATGCCCGGCGGCAGCGACATGCCAGCTGCGGTAAAATTCAGGTATCTGCAGGGCATCTGCTTCCAGAGCCTTCTTTGCAAAAAGCAGCCCGCTTCTATAAAGGAAAAAAACACCTGCCACCTCATTGTGCGAGGCCGAAGTCGCCATCTCCGGCAGCAGGCTCCGCACAGCCTTGAGGTTGCCGGTGAATTCCGATGCGGTGAGCACCCTCTCCACGGCATTGCAGCGCCTGATAAGGGCGCAATAATCAGCAGCCTGAGATGGGGCATCGGCCTTAAGGTCCACGTTGAATCGCTGCTGCGGAAACTCGCGCAGGGCCTCTTCAAGGGAGGGAATGGTTATCCCCTTCCCCCGAAAGGGAAAGCTCTCGCCATCGGCAGAATAGCGATAGCCTGCATCAAAGCGCTTCAGCTCCTCCAGCGTGTAGTCGCCTATCCTCCCGCTCCCTCGGTAATCCGGTCGATGGTGTCGTCGTGAAAGACCATGAAGTGCCCGTCTCTGCTTCGCTGCACGTCAGTCTCGATCACATCGGCGCCGATCTCGACGGCGCTTTGAAATGAGGGGAGCGTGTTTTCAGGAAAATGAGCGGCATCGCCGCGGTGGGCGAAAATTCTTGGCTCAGGGATAAAAAACCGCTTCTGCATTGTATGTTGAAAATTCAATTAGGGTTGTATTAAAAATAGAAGCCAGAATCCAGAAGTCGGAATTCAGAATGAAAAATAGCAAAAACATTTCAGGATCCATTGTCTTACGCAGAAAAACAGGCGACCCCTTGAACTCCGATATCCTTTTCGTTCTGGACTCCTGAATTCTGGCTTCTGGCTCCTGAATTCTTCTCTGCTTTTCAGCTTGCCCGCATGAGCCTGTCGAGGATGAGGCCGTAAAAACCGTCCTGCGGCCCGGTGTAGCGCCAGCCCATGTGTGTGGCGCATGCGCTGCACAGCACGACCTGCCAGACATACCCGCGAAACCAGCTCCATTCTGCCTCAGGCGGGCTTGCATCAACGCAGCCTTTTACCCGCCTGAAGCAGCCGATCTGAAAAAGAAGGCCTGCGGGATTTGAAAATGTGTGGCGGTGGGAGCCCTGAACCTCGATGCGCTCAGCAGGGCTGGTTATGACCTGCATGCACTGGCGGCAGAGAATTTTTTCCTCCCAGCAAGGCTCTTTCTCCTCTTCATCATACCGGCATGACTCCTCGTCAATCTCGCCCGGGGGTGGGCCTGGAGCCTCCCTGCTGCGCCGGGAATCAGCAGTGTAATTCAAAGCAACCAGTGCTGATACTGTCAGCGCAGCGCTGCATGGCTACTGCCCGTCAATGAATGTCTTGATATACGTGAAATAGTCGGACCCCCCGAAACTCAGAATAGAATTGTGATCGGCCAGGGGAATCACCTTAAGCTGTTTGCGCCGGGCAGGGCAGTTCTTCATAAGAGCTTCCGCGTCCGACACAGGAATGAACTGATCAAACTGTGCATGGATAACGAGAAGCGGTTTTTTGAATTCCTTTATTTTTTCGAAATTACCGAAGCAGTCGGCCTCGGTGATACTCAGGCCCTTCGTGTCAACGCCGATAAACCGCAGCAGGGGTTCGGTATAGGCAAACCCGCTTTCAATGATGAGGCCCGCAATCTCGGCCTCATAGTGCGCAGCAAGCTCGATGGCCGAGGCGCTGCCGAGGGAGCGGCCCATGACAAAGAGCGGGCCGGTATGTTTCTGCTGCGCGCGCCATTTCTTGACTTCGTTAAAAATCGTATGGGCATCGCGGATCATGGCGCTTGCAGTAGGCCTGCCGGTGCTGCTGCCATAGCCACGGTACTCAGCAGCAAGCAGGCTTATGCCGAGACGATTATAATTCATGCCGATCTCTTCGTAATCCTCCACGATTTCGCCATTGCCGTGAAAAAACAGTATGGCCGGCGCCTGGGGCCCTGCAGAATAAAATCTGCAGGCGATGACTGCATCCGTATCCACGGGAATGTGATAATCCACAGCGCCCTGTATGGGCACTGACGGAGGCTCCTTTCGCGGATGAAACAGAAACCGGGAGAACCTCTGGCCGGTCAAGTTTCGGATAGGTTGCGCACTTTTGCTGCACGGCTCCTCCTGCAATGATAAGGCATGCTATCGCCGCACCTGAAAAAAGAGCTCTTTTTAAAAATGCTCTGGCGTCAGCTCCGGTGCGGGTCATCAAGGCTGCCACTCCTTATCTTTTTCAGCTCATTATAAAAGCTCAGCTGGAAGACAAACAGGCCTGCAAACAAAATGCAGATAAAGAGGTAAAAGACGGCTACGGCATGCGTTTCGCTGGTGATGGAGATGCAGAACGACCACAGCGCAATCAAGCACTTGAGCACAAGGCTGATGCGTATATGGCTTAAGTCAAGCTTTGAGTAGTCCTGGTTCTGCATATGGCTCCAAGTCTTATTCTGTTTTTAGCTCAGGTTTTCGCAAAGTCAACCCTAAATATCCAAGAATTATGTTTTACATCCTCTCCATATAGAGTATAATTAGCATATCAGATGATCTATAGAATGCCCTGCATACGCAAACACAAGCTGCACAGCTCTATAAAAAACACATCTCAGCGGCCCAGAGTTCAATCCACATATGGAACTCCTGCTGAAAAGGAGTACTATCCGTGAAAAAAACCTGCATAGCCCTTGCGCTGGCCCTGCTGATCTTCAGCCCCCCCGCTGACGCAGCCCGCGTCACCGTCGACCGCATACTGGCTACCGTCAACGGCGAAATAATTACGCAGTCTGAATTTGAAAAGTACAAATCAATGCTGCTCATGGGAGCGCAGCAAATTCCGGTCGATATGGAGGCAGACCGCCAGCTGCTGGGCCAGCTCATTGAAAAAAAGCTGATTCTGCAGGAGGCAAAAAGACTTGAGATAACGCTGAAGGACAAGGACGTTGCCAATGCCCTTGATGAAGTCCTGCGGCGCAACAAGATCGACCTTAAAACGCTTGCCAGGGAGCTTGCAAAGCAGGGCTCAACTGTTGAGGATTATAAAAAAATCCTTGAAGGCGAGCTGCTCCAGTCGCGAACCATCGGGCGCGCCGTTCACTCAAAAATAAATATAAACGATAAAGACATGCAGGAGTTTTATGAGCAGAACATGCGAGGAAAGAACAAGTCCGGCCCCAGCGTGCGCATTCAGCAGATACTGCTGCTCATCCCAAGCCAGGCATCTCCTGCCAAAATCAGCCGATATTGAAAAAACCGCAAACGACCTGCACAGGAAGATACTGGCTGGAGAGGATTTCGGCAAGCTTGCCGTTAAGTACTCCCAGGGCGCAGGCTCTCAACTTGGCGGCGATATCGGCTATCTTCCATAAAGACGAGCTGATGCCGGAAATTGAGCGATTGGCCTTCAGCCTGCAAAAAGACCAGGTAAGCCCTGTCTTCCGCACGGAGATCGGCTTTCACATCATCAAGGTAATCGACAAAGCCGGCGGTGGCGGCGACGGCGACAACGCAGCCGGGGGCTCGTGGCAGGATCACAAAAAAGATATCCAGAACGCCCTCTATGGCGCACAGTTTGAAAAAGAGATGGGCCGGTGGATGCAGGAGCTCAAGCAGAAAGGCCTACATCGAAATCAACTGACGCGCTTGCTTGAGGACATACGTAAATACAAAGCCCCTTTCGCAATTGAAAGGGGCTTTGTATTTTATAGCGTAAAGCTTCCCGCGCACAGTTCTCAAGATGGGTGCAGTCGGCCACGGCGTACGAAACCCATCGTTAATTTTTATTTAAAAATGGCGGGTTGGCACCCGCCCTCACCTGATAAACAACATCAAATCAAACCATTATTGAATTTCGGCAATCACCGACAGGCCGATGGGTATGTCCTTCTTCTCGGGCTTGAGCGCCAAGAATCACATCCTGAAACTTGGTGTCGAAACGCTCCTGCAGATCTTCGGTGCGATAATTGCGGCGGCCCATATAGGGCACGCGGCGCACAACGCCGCCCGTTCCGAGATACTCCCTGGTTTCCGAATCATAGACCTTAAAAACCGCCTCGGCCTTCACCCTGTCTTTCCAGAATGATTCAACGGCAAGGCGCACCCAGAGCTGCGTTGCTCCGAGAATGATCTTCGAGTTATCGCCTGCCTGCAGGGTCTCGCCGATGCGCACGTCGAACTTGTACACGACGCCGTCGATGGGCGAGCGCAGCACGGTCTCTTCGAATTTGGCCTTGGTCACATCAAGCTCGGACCCCGCCACCTTCAGCCGCTTCAGCTCCATGGCATTCTGCAGCTGCGCCTGAGTGAATTTATATTCCGAATCAACCTGCTTGGCATACAGGCCGCGGGTGCGGTTGAGATCATCGTTTGACAGCTCCAGCGATTTCTGCGCCAGCGCCATGCGGGACTCTGCAAGGTTCACCTGCTCCTGCTCGACATTGCTCTCCAGCGTGCACAGGCGCTGGCCCGCCTTCACCGCATCGCCCTCCTTCACAAACACCTCGATGACGCGCTTGCTCATGGTCGGCCCCACCAGCACCTCCCGGCCTTCGGGCTCCACCATGCCGTACAGCCGCATGGGCGCATCGGCAAGCTTCTGGGGAGGCGCAACCTGGGGCGGCGCCGATGATTTTTTGAGGCTCGAAAGGATGAACGCGAGCCCGGCAATGCAAACGGTTATAATAACGATCGACTTGAATGACAGTTTCATCATGCCTCCTGTGCGCCCTGCGAGCGCGAATCATAGACGATTGAGCCGTTTTCAATTTTAATCAAACGGTCGGCATACGGAAACACGCGCGGATCATGCGTGACCATGATAAGCCCGCGCGTCGTATCTTTTGAAAGCTGCTTGAGCGCGTCCAGCACGATGGTGCTGCTCTCGGAATCAAGGGCGGAGGTGGGCTCATCGCATAAAAGAAGGGCAGGCGTATTGATAAGCGCCCGGGCTATGGCCACGCGCTGCTTCTGGCCGCCGGACAGCTGCTGGGTGGTCATGGCAAGGCAGTCGCCCATGCCGAAGCCGTCGAGCAGCTCGCCTGCCTTTTTGCGCAGGCCTGCCGACACCTTTTGTCCCTGAATGCCGCTTGCCACCACCACATTTTCAAGCACATTGAGCGCGGGCAGAAGCTCCGCCTGCTGAAATACAAAGCCGTACTTCTGCTGCCGCACCGTTGCAAGCCTGTTTTCCGGCAGGTGAGTCACGCGCTCGTTCTGAATGCTTATCTCTCCCTCGGTCGGCTTCAGGATGAGCCCCATGATAGTGAGCAGCGTTGTTTTGCCGCTGCCCGACGGGCCGGCGATGATGGTGAACTCACCGGGAAAAACCGACAGATCGGTCTCATACAGCACGCGCCGAATCTTCCGGCCGTCGGAAAAATCCCGCGTGATGCTTTCAAGCTGAAGAATGGGCTGCAGCATTTATCTAAAACCTTTTCGCCGGAACAGTAACTGTTCAGTGTTCAAGTTTTAGATTTAGGAGTTCAACTCTGGATTCTGGCTCCTGAGATTCTGACTTCCGACCTCAGATTTCTGTCTTCCGTCTTTGCCCCTGCTACAGCCTAAATGCCTACAGGCCTGTTCTTTTCATCTAAACACCGAGGCCGGCTCAACGCTTATAGCCTTGCGCATGGCAAGCAGTGACCCGAGCACGCACATAAACAGCGTCGCGCCTGCCAGCACGGGCGCAATCCAAAAAGGCAAATAGCTCGGCAGGGGCGAGTCGAGTGTGCCGCGCAGAAAGCCGGCAAGCAGCAGAAAGCCGATAAAAACGCCCGCAACGCCGATCATGAGCGACTGGGCAAGAACGATGATAAAAATATCGAGCTTGCGCGCTCCCAGTGCCCGCAGCACGGCAAAATCCTTCTGCCGCTGCAGCACGCCCGTGTACATGGTAAGGGTGATAATAATGATGCCCACCAGCGCGCCGATCAGGGTGGACAGGCCGAAGCTGCCGCCCATGCCCGTATTTTTAACATAATAAATGCGCGTACTGCGGGAAAGCTCACCTGCGCTCAGCACCTCCGCCGCAGGGAGTATGCTGCGCACGCGCTCAAGGGATGCCTGCATGCTGACGCCATCCTTTAATTTCACCAGCACGGCCTTGCACCGGCCGGGCGGGCTTTTGATAATTTCCTGAGCCTTAACCATATTGGTGAAAACCAGGCGGCCCGCAAAGCCTTTCACGCTCTGCGTAATAGCGCTCACGCGCACGCGCACATTGCCGATTTCGATGCTGTCGCCCACCTGCGGACTGCCGTAGAGCTTTGCATCGAGCCGCTCTATGGTGGCTCCCTCAAACTCGAGAAGGCCCTCCTGCCCTCCCTGATAGAACCGCCACGGCCCGGCAGCACCTCGGGGATTGCGCAAGCCCACCACCTGAACAGCCTCATTTTTCCCGTCGCGCGTCACCAGGCTTGCACCGCCAAACAGCAGGGGCTCGGCCCACGCCACCTCGGCAAGGCCCGACACGCGGTCGACATACCGCTCGGGAATATAGCCGGCGCCGTTGATATTATCGGTATTTTTGGAACATATCCAGATATCGGCGCCGCCATGATCAACAAGCACCGACATGTAGGTAAAAAGGCCGAACAGCACCGATATCTGCTGACCCACGAGAAACACAATGGCGATAACGCCGATAAGGGCGCCTGCGGTAGTCGAGCGGTCATGCAGAAGAATTTTGAGGGCTACACGGCTACGCATCGGGCAGCACCTTCTTCAAAAGCCCGCTGTGGCCGTCCTCAAGCCCGCTTATGAACAGATCGACCTGGGCGGCAAGGCGCTCACGCGCAAGCAAAGCTGCCCGGCCATGCACGGCCAGTTTTATCTGCGGATATTTATCGCGAACCTGGGCGATGAGGCGCTGGGCCTCGGGCAGGCCGGCGATTGATGAAACAGCCAGAACAACGGCCTGCGGACTGTTCTTCATAATGGCATACATAATATCCTCATCGGACACATCGCTGCCCAGGAAATAGACGGACCAGCCCTTGATTTCAAGAAAATTGGCGAACACTTCCACATCGAGAGCTTCCTGCTCGCCGGGCATGCAGGCAACAAGCGCCCTGAAGGGAAAGCGGCGCTCGCCGAAAATGCTGTCAATGACACGCAGTATCACATAGCGGCTGATATCGTCCGCGGCGCGCTCATCAACTGCGCTCACTTTATTCTGCAGCCATAAAAGGCGCATGCGTTCAAGGGCGGGAAGCAGGATGTCTTCATACACGCGCTCGATGGAGGCGCCGTCGCGAATGCGGGAAAGAATATGTTCGGCAGCGAACTTGCGGTTTTTAGCCATGAGCAGATCAAAAAAAGGCTGGGCTTCAGCTGGCAGGACCTCGGGCGGCTGCTGCAGGCGCTCGTACAGGGCAGGCAGCTGCTTTAAAAGATGCTGCACAGCGGGTATAAGCTGGTCTGCCGCATCCCGCTTCACAAGGCACTGTATGGCCATGATCCAGGATTTCAGCAGGGCCTCGACAAACTGGGGCTTGATGCCGCGGCTGTCAAGGGAAGCAATGTGGGCGGCGGCCTCCTGCGGCAGCTGCCCGACAAGGTCGAAGCTGTAAACGCCCAGAAGCAGATCACCGAAGCGGCGGGTGAAATCGCGGGCAATATCCATGTGCCTGCATGCGACGCCGTCGCAGGCAAAACGGTTTTCAAGGGCGAACTTGTCATTGACAAAAACGACAAGCTTGGGCAGGGCCTGGCCAAAAGCCTGTGCTGCGCTTGCTGCTGTGCTGGTGGGACCTGCCGCCATAGCCGTCTCAGTAACTGATTTATTTTAAATAATTGGATTTTGGATAAACGGCTCGTTCAAACAATCCCTGAATCCGCGCAATCCAAAATCCTGATTTTCTTTACTTACGCTTTGCGCTGGTGACCATAATGGCCTCCACCGGCACATTCTGCTGCCCGGCCACCGTGGTCGTCTTGACCGCTGCAATCTTGTCCACGACATCCATGCCGCTCACCACTTTCCCGAACACGGCATAGCCGAAATCGCGCACGCCGTTATCAAGAAAGCTGTTGTCGGTAAGGTTGATGAAAAACTGCCCCGTGGCGCTGTCCACCACCGATGTACGCGCCATGGCCAGCGTGCCCCGGCTGTTGCGAAGGCCATTGTCGGCCTCGTTCTTTATGGGCGCTTTGGTCGGCTTCTGCTTCATGTCTTTGGTAAACCCGCCGCCCTGAATCATGAAATTGGGAATAACCCGGTGAAAAATCGTGTCGCTGAAAAACCCTTCATCCACATAGGCAAGAAAGTTCTTCACGGTAATGGGGGCCTTGTCAGGATACAGTTCAATTGTGATGTCACCCTGATTTGTTGAAAAAACAACTTCGATATTCTCCATTTTTTTGTTCTCCATTTTTTTTGAGGTTTTATTATCCGTCACAGCCTGTACAGCTTGTGCACTATTAAAAACACCTGAAAACAAAGCTGCGGTAAACAATGCGACAACAGAAACAAGTACTTTTCTTCTCTTCATAGCGTACCTTTCTTTATTATGGTCTACAACAAGATCAAAAGCCAGGGCAGACACGCCGGTCCGCCCCTACATGAATTGATTTTATTCTTAAATTTTGAATCCGGAATCTTGAATCTCTTTACTCCGAACTTCTTTCCGCGGCTTCCGGCTTCCGGCTTCTGCATTATGGATTAAAAACATACTACAGAATATCAGGTCAAACAAGCACTATAAACATCTGCCCCGCGGCTAAAAATTCCAGGGCGCACAATACGCTGCAACAACTATTCTATTGACCTCGGAATGGGTCTGTATTAATTAAAGAAGTTCGATTTTTTTACTGTTGAAAGGTTAGCGCCGTGAGCTCTTCCAGACAATCCTGCAGGCAAAAACAAGCGTCATTCTCCAGAAGCATGCTCTGCTGCGGCCTTGTCGCTTTGCTGTTCTCCCCGGCATGCTCCATTAAAAAAATAGCTGTCAACTCATTTGCCGACGCCGTCGGCTCCGGCGCAGGCACCGCATTTACCTCTGAAAGCGATCTTGTGCTTATCGAAGGCGCCCTGCCCTTCAGCCTCAAAACAATGGAAGCCCTGCTTGAAAAAACGCCGGGGCACAAGGGCCTCTGCCTGTCGCTTGCCCAGGGCTATATGCTCTACGGCTATGCCTTCTGCGAGCTCAGGGCAGATGAACTAAAAGATCGCGATTTTGCCATGTACCAGAACCAGCGCGACCGGGCAAAACTCTTTTACCGGCGCGCCCACGGTTATGCCCGGCAAGGGCTTGAGCTCTGCGCGACTGATTATGGCAAAGCCTGCGAGGTAAACTGCGTTGATGCCGTTCGGATCGTTGACAAAAAAGAGTGCGTTCCCTATCTCTACTGGGCAGGCGCAGCCCTTGCCAAATGGATAACCCTTGCCAAAACCGACCCTGCAGCAGCCGTTCGCCTGCCTGAAGCCGCAGCCACTATGCAGCGCGCACTTGAGCTTGATCCTGACTATGACAACGGCTCCATTCAGGAATTCTTCATATCCTATGAAGCCCGCGGGGCCAATATGGGCGGCGACGCAAAAAAGGCAATCGAGTATTTTAAAAAAGCCGAGGCACTAGCCGCAGGCAAGAAAATTTCGCCCTGGCTCACCTATGTGGAAGCAGTCAGCATCCCCAGCCAGAACAAAAAAGAATTTGACGAATACATTCAAAAGATACTGGCCTTCAACCTTGACTCCTGCCCGGAGAACCGCCTGGTGAACGCCATCGCTCAGAAGCGGGCCAGGTATCTTCTGCAGAAAAAAGATGACCTTTTTCTTGGAGAATAAACCATGAAGCTCACAAAACGTATTGCCACCCTGTGCGCAGGGCTCTTCTGCCTGATCGCACTACCGATCGCCCATGCCGAGCAGCAGCCTGTCACGATTAAGCTTGCCACGCTTGCTCCTGAGGGCACCATTTTCCATGACTCGCTTCTGAAAATGGCCAATGAATGGACGCGCCTGTCAGGCGGCAAGGTGCAGATAAAGATTTATGCCGGCGGCATCGCCGGCTCCGAGGATGACATGGTCCGCAAAATCCGCATCGGCCAGCTCCATGCTGCAACCATTTCCGCCATCGGCATGATGCAGATCGATCCGTCCTATGCCGCACTGCAGGTGCCGGGCATGATGGCATCCTATGAGGAGCTTGACTCTGTGCGCAGGCAGCTTGCCCCGCGGATCGAAAAGCGCTTTGCCGACAAGGGTTTTGTTATTACCAATTACTGCGACCTGGGGCATATGTACTTTTTCACCGCGAAGAAAACAGGATCCATTGCAGAGCTGCAGAAGAAAAAAATATGCACCTTTGCCGGCGACCAGGCAAGCAAAGAAATATGGGCCAAGGCAGGCTTCAATGCTGTTGACGTCCCCATGAGCGAAATGATGACGGCCCTTCAGACCGGCCTCATCGATGGCTTCATGGATACGCCCGTATTCGCCCTGTCGCTGCAGATTTTTGCCAAGGCCCCGCACATGATCAATGTCAGCTACGGCATCGCCATTGCCGCAACCGTCGTTCAGAAAAGCGTGTGGAACAAAATCGAGCCCGATCTGCAAAAAGCCTTCATAAAGGCCTCGCAGGACCTCTTGCGCAGTCGCAGGCCGAGGTGCGCAGCATGGATGAAAGGCTATTGCCGAAATGAAAAAGTACGGGCTGCAGGTCACGGAAGTGCCGCCGCAGGATATGAAGTTGTGGATCGACCCGCTGCAGAAGATTTATCCCGAGATCAGGCAAAAGCTCATCCCGAAGGACATCTTTGACACAACCATCGAGCTTCGCAACCAGTATCGGGCGGGGGAAAAATAATATTTTGGCGGGCACAGCCCACCCAACCAATTATATATTTATTCCCATGGTTCGACGCTTTATAAATTTCGGTGAATTCGCCTGGCGCAGGTTTGAAAACGTCTCGACCGTTGCCGTCATGTCCGTAATGGTTGCGCTGCCTGTTGCCGAGGCATGCATGCGCAAATTTTTCAGCCTCACCCTGCCCGGCGCCGCCGAATACGTTCGCCACGGCACGCTCTGGGTTGCCTTCATCGGCGCTGCCCTTGCCGCGCGCGAGGGCGTCCATCTGAAAATGGCCTCCGGCGACTTTATTAAAAAAGAGCCTTTTAAAACAATCCTTTTCGTTTTTCAATCCTCTATCGCCGTTGCCGTTGCCGCCGGGTTTGTCATCGCCTGCTTCGAGCTGATTTCTGCGGAGCGGGCCAACCTCATGAACGTGGCGCCGTTTCTGCCCACCTGGATAGCCCAGATACCCATGCCCGTGTGCATGGCCATGGTGGCTGTAAGCTTCACACGCAAGGCAAAAGGCCGGGCTGCGCGCATCACCATCCTCATACTTGCCGGGGCCATGCTCTGCATCGGCTTTGTGCCTGAGGCAAGCCGCGGGGCGCTGCTCATACCCACGATCATCGTGCTGATCGCGGGGCTGGTGGCAGGTGCTCCTCTGTTTACCGTCTTCGGCGGGCTTGCGCTCTTTCTCTTCTTCAAGGACGGCATACCCCTTGCCGCGGTACCCTCTGAAACCTACCGCGTCGTTTCATCACCCACGCTGCCGACAATACCGCTGTTCACCTTAGCCGGCTATATTCTTTCGGAAGGCGGCGCTTCGAAACGGCTCGTGCACCTGTTTCACGCACTTTTCAGCTGGATGCCCGGCGGTGTGGCCGTGGCAACGGTGCTTGTCTGCGCGTTTTTTACCACATTTACCGGCGCCTCTGGCGTTACAATTCTGGCGCTTGGCGGCCTACTATTCCCCATGCTGCTGAAAGAAGCTTACCCTGAGCGCTTCTCTCTGGGACTGGTAACTGCATCGGGCTCCATCGGGCTGCTCTTTCCGCCGTCGCTGCCCATCATCATCTACGGCGTTGTGGCAGCCATCCCCATCGACAGGATGTTCATCGCCTGCCTCATCCCGGGGCTGATGCTTGTAATTTTTGTGTCCGGCTTCGGAATAGGGCTGTCAAAATTCAAGCGCATCGCATCGTCGCCATTTCATTTTTCAACGCTGCGGAGGGCTGTTTCGATTGCCAAGTGGGACCTTCTGCTGCCGGTCATCGTCATCGTGGGAATTTTCGGCGGGTTCACGACCCTTGTGGAAGCCGCGGCCCTGACCGTTCTCTACGCCATCATTCTTGAATGCTTCATTCACAAAACGCTGACATTCACCGTGGGGCTGCCCCGCACCATGGTCAAATGCGGCGAGATCGTAGGCGGCGTGCTCATTATTCTGGGGTTTGCGTTTGGCCTTACCAACTACCTGATCGATGCCGAGATACCCGCACTGCTGCGCGAGTGGGTGCAGGCAACGATTCATTCAAAATTTCTCTTCCTCATCATCCTGAACCTTCTGCTCATTGTGGTGGCCTGCATGATGGACATCTTCAGCGCCATCGTGGTGGTGGTGCGCATCATGCTGCCCATTGCAACGGCCTACGGCATCGACCCGATCCATCTCGGGGTCATGTTCCTGGTGAATCTTGAACTCGGCTATCTTATGCCGCCCATGGGCTTGAACCTCTTCTTTTCAGCTTACCGGTTCGAGCGCCCGCTCACCGAAATTTACCGCGCGGTTGTGCCGTTTCTCATACTGGGGGCCATCATCGTAGCACTGGTGACCTATGTCCCCTGGCTCTCTCTGTGCCTCATCGGGAAGTAGGAGCGGCTTTAGTCGCGCTTCTATCGCGAACACAGGCCGCTCTGCAAAAAAAATACCCTTTTATCAATAGATGGTTTTTAAGGCCGCGCCCCGGAAGTAGTGGGCAAGAATGGCATCATAGCGGTATCCCTGCGCAGCCATGGCCGCCGCCCCTATCTGGCAGAGGCCAACGCCATGGCCCCAGCCCGCGCCGCGGAGAGTAAAGCTTGCGGGTATCCCGTCTTTCTCTTCAGATGCTTCAACAATGAAGGCTGAACTGTAAAGATGCGTAGGCGACAGCGCCCGGCGTATGGCAAGTTCTTTTGCAATAACCTTTTCAGCCTTTGTGCCGGCAATTTTCAATTTAAAAATACGGCCAGAGTCGCCGCGGGCAAGGGGTATAAGGCTTTTAATCCCGCCGAAGTCGATACCCGTCTTCTGCTGCAAAAGGCTGTGCAGCTCATCCTGAGAAAATGTGACGCTCCAGCGAAAAAATTGCTGCGTCTCACAATCAAAGTCCGGAAGCACGCGGGCAAGAAGTGCGCGATCCGTCACATTACAGAAAACCGGCGGGCTTGCAAGAATGAAACGCCGCGCATCGGCCTCGGTGCTCACGGGAGGATTGAGGCCCGGGCTGCCTTGAGCGCAGTCGGCAACAGGGGAGAGATATGCAAAATCCACATCCTGCCAGCAGGCCGAGAACCGCTCGCTGATGCCGCCGCAGCATTTGGAAAACCGCGTATCGCAGATTTTGCCGTCAGACACCAGAACCTGGCCCCGCGTCCCGGCAAGTGCCTGCTGCGCGGCCCCGTTTACCCGGCTGATGCCGTGATACCGCTGGCAGTGGTCGTCATTGCAGACGTCAAAATTTTTATGGGCGGCCGCATCGGTCCAGGCAGCATCAGCAGAAACTGGGAACATGCCGGCTGCCCGCTTCAGCTCAAGCTGAGCCAGCAGCCAGCTGCGGGAGATGACGCAGTGGGCCTTTAAAAATTCGGGGTCGCTTTCAGGGCTCATCTCCGAACAAATAACCGATTCAAGGTATGATTCAAGACCGATACGGTTTACCGCTGTGATGCCGCTCTCGCCGAAGGTATTAAAAGCAATCTCGCCGCGAAAGCGCTGGCTCTGCGGCCGCTCCCAGTGAAATTCCCGGCCGATGGCCACATTATGCAGGGTAAACCAATTATCCTGAAGTACTACAGGCTTGAAGCAGAGCTGCCGCTGCCGCGCCAAATCCCTTCCCTGAGCGTCTATGAGCACTGCAAAACCAGAAACAAACAACGAGCGGTAGCATCCGGATGGTATATTCCGCCCATTAAACAGGTACTCGCCCTGGAGCTCGAAATCCATGTGCCCGGCTCCTTCAATAAGGCCGACAGCAATAATCGGTTCGCAATCAATTATCACGGCAACCACTTGCTTATTGAGCCCCTCAATATAATTAATCGGGAACATCTGTCCCCGATTAGGTCAATCTCTACCGGTTCACAAGGTCGGGTTGAGCTTTCACAGCCGACCGTCACAACCTTTTCTGCTATAAATCCTGATCAGGCAGTATCGAAAGATTCCCCCGTGTCGGTGGTAAGCCTCCTGAGTTTCATGGCGTCACCAATGATCTCAACATGCCCGCAGTTCTTGCACATGAAGGCTTTTGTCTGAATATCCCCGGTCTCAAGCGTGAGAAACTTGGCGCCCTGTGGTCTAAAGGACGTTCGAATCGGGCTGTAAATGGCACCGTTTACGAGAGACTCGCTTCCACACCGATAACATTTCATCGGAACCTCCTTTGAGTTGGGTGATGCTTATGTGTTCCTGATATGAAGTGCCGTAAGCTTCGGGCAGTATAGAAAAAAATGCAGCCATGTGTCAATGGCTGATTATCCACACTCTATGGCTGCAAGGGGAACCACCCACATAAGAAAAAGCGGTATAAACAAAGCCTGTTTTTCTCCCAGCAAAAAAGTCTGAATTCAGTAAACCTCTGCTTCTATTCCCCTATGATTTTCACAAGAACGCGCTTTTTTCTACGTCCATCGAACTCGCCGTAAAAAATCTGCTCCCACGGGCCGAAATCAAGCTTGCCGTCAGTAACCGCCACAACAACCTCGCGGCCCATAATCTGACGCTTCAGATGTGCATCACCGTTATCCTCGCCCGTGCGGTTATGTCGATACCGGGATACTGGCTCATGCGGGGCCAGTGCTTCAAGCCAGGTTTCATAATCCTGGTGCAGGCCCGCTTCATCATCATTGATGAAGACCGATGCCGTAATATGCATCGCATTGACAAGAGCAAGGCCTTCCCGCACGCCGCTTTCCCGCAGGCATCCCTCAACCTCGCCGGTGATGTTTATAAAAGCGCGGCGTGTTCCCGTGCTGAACCAGAGTTCTTTGCGATAGCTTTTCATTACAGCCCCTTTCAGGATATGAAAAATTTGAAAGATCTTTATTGCCGGCAGGCACTGAAATATTCTATACTGTTAGGTATACTCCAACAATATATTAATAATTTAGCAGAAAAGGGGGTCCCATGAAAAGAAATCTCTGCATCGTTCTGACTGCAAGCTTAATGCTGCTTGTGTCACAGCAGGGGTGCAAGCAGGTGCAGCACATCACGATTTCCGGCACTGTTTATCTTGCACCGCAACAGGGCGGCTCGGTGACGGCTGCTGATGGGGCAAAAATTACGGTGTCAACTGATGTCAACGGCAATGGCCGCATTGGCCTGAGAGAGCGGGCAACCGCAACTGCCGACAGCAATGGCCATTACACGATTCATGCGCCCGTTGCCGCGGGCATGCAGAGCGTTGTGCGTTTTTCTCTGGACGGCTACGCGCCGCTTCTGAAGACCGTGCAGATAAATACCCTTCTCACCATTACCGGTTTTGACGGCACACTGGTGGAAATGGATAGCCTCACTGACGCCAAGAACGGCAAATGGCGCAACCAGGCAGGCTCGGTCGAGATCAACTGGTCGAAAATTGCCGGCGGCAGCGTGCGCAATTTCAATCCGGCAACAGAGGCCGATAAATTCCCCGGCTCATTTTCAGACAACAAAGGCAGCATGCTCATCTCCGGCGTGTTTACGGCTTTCGATCTGCAGGATGCCGACGGCAAGCCCCTGACGAGAACCGCATCCGGAAGCCCCGCCCGCATCCGCATGCGGGTGCCGCGTGACACCTGGGGAGCCATGGTCGATACAGATCCCGGCACGGACCGCATTGATGTGCCCATGTATTATTTCAATGAAGAAACGGGCCAGTGGGTCCGTGGTCAAACCGAGCAGGGAACTGATCTCAGCGGCTGGCTCGAGAGCGACAACGGCACCATTATCCCCGAAGCCCGGCTTTCCGCCATTAAAAACGCCACCTTTACCGGCGATATCTTTGCGGCATCGGATGTGACGCATTTTTCCTACTGGAATGTCGACTGGCCCGTTGAAAGCCATGCCTGCATTTCCGGCACTGTCGTTGACGCGGATGGCAATCCGGTGGCGGGAGCGACCATCAATGTAGAGGGCCTGACCTATACCGGCACCTCCTCTCCCCAGACTACCGACGAAGACGGCAAATTCTGCGTTGATGTCATGCGCTCGGAGGCGCCGGGTGAGGATATAAACCAGAACGGCGTGACCGGCGAGACGCAGAAAGTGCTTATAACGGGCTCAAGCGGGGGCAAGCTGTATAAATTCGGGGAGTATGAAATCCCCGTTCAGGCAGGAACCTGCCCCACGAACTGCCTTGCTGTGGAGTTGAAGGTTGTGCCGGAAAATGAATTACAGGTCTCATTGTGCACACTGTCCGGAACCGCTACCGTTGAGGGAACGCCGAAGGCCGGGGTTTTCGTTTACGCCTCTGATAACTTGATTGATCCGCAGACGTGGGAAGATACCTGCGGGACCTCCTGCACCCCCTATGCCTATACCGATGATGCCGGCGCATTTTCCCTGTCCTCCCCCGTAGCGCTGAAACTCATGCTGTTGAGCTATTATACCGAGGAAATAACTGACACACCGACAGGTACATTCATGTATTGGGCTGAAAAAACGCTTATGGGCTGCCCGATACAGCCGGTCAATCTGAATCTCGAGCTCTTATTCTGCATAGTAAACAGCCCAACAATAGACCTTACCGGCGATACTATTGCACTGAATCCTAATATTCCCTTAACAGCTCTGATCGTTACCGGCACGACGGGCGTAAAATGGGTCATTTATGCCACTGCCGAATCGGGATTTTCCGGGCCTGTCACGTATGGAACGGTTCCCTCCGGCGCTGCCCAAAGCCAGCCGCTGTCCAATGGAACACCCCTGGCACTTGCAACGGGTGACATGATAATGGTTGTGCCCCTGGGCGGGTATGTTCCGTACCAGGGCAGGCAGTGCTTCTCAAATACGATGTATACCGTCCAGTAAATTCCAGCTCATACATACAAAAGCCCCGGTCGATCCAGCCGGGGCTTTTGTTATACATTTTATGAAATCAGGCACTGCCCACCTGCAGGGCGTCAGCAACTTCCCGGCGCTTCAACCCCGCGCACATGTGCCGCAATCCGTACAGGCTTCTTCATCAATCAGCGCCCGGTCATCGGTGAAGCTGATAGCAGCCGCAGCCCACGCATTGTTCCGCATCTATTGTCATAATAACCTCATTGTTTTATTTTATTGGTGCAGGCGCAGGCATGTTACTCCGCCCTGCATACATGCACCCGGCCGTTGCCGCTAAGCCTGTAATACAGGTCACAAGAACTGCCGCAATCATGCCGTTTGCAATCTGCACCGCAAGCAGCGAAATCGTGCCGCCGATGCAGACGCTGCTCAGCAGAGCTCCCAGCAGGCAGGCACAACCGCAGCTTTTATCGAATAAACGGGTAAGGACAAAAATAAAAAATGCAGCTGTGCAGGGGACAAACACGTACAGCAGGCTCAGCGAGGGCGCCAGGCAGCCGTCGCACTGAAGGACAATGCCGAAAGCATCGTAAAAAAAGCGGTCGATACGCGGCCACAAAAAAGCATACAAAACTCCGCCTGCAACCGATCCGGCAGAGGCGGCAAGAAACTGCGCAACTATTTTTTTCATACTCAAAAACCTCAGCGGTTCGGTAATCCCGCGAGGCTGAAGCACTTTAGCCATGCAAAAAAACCGTCGTGAGCAAAGAAATAATCGATTGAATGTCTCAAACGCTGCCGGTCAGACGGGTCACTTGGTGTTTTTATTCATACGCTCTGCAAACGACTTGCCGAATATTGAACAGACATGGTCAAGCGATTTAAGAAGCAGGTCGCGCTCCTTTTCAGTAATATGGGCAAAAATATCCTCGGCAACTTTGCTGCGCTGAAGAAGGAACCCGTCGCGTATCTCTTTGCCCCTGGCTGAAAGCGAAACAAAAACTTTGCGCCGGTCTTCCTTTCCGCGCTCACGCTCAACAATGCCTTCCTGCTCGAGTCCGTCGACAATCATGGTCATATTGGGGAACTTCACGCCGAGATTTAAGGCAAATTCCTTCATGGTGATGCAATCCTTATCGCGAAAGGCATAGAGGGCCTTGAGCTGCGACAGCTTCAAGTCGGACTGCAGCGGCACATTGCCTTCCATGATCGACTGGGTATACACGCGGCTGAAATCACGCAAAAAAGTCAAGTACTTAAAAAGCTTGTCTTCCATACTGCTCTCCTTGTTAAAGCCACCTGGGGCAATTTTAAAATGTGTTGGCATACGCCGCATCTCCGCATCTATGTGCTATACCGCTGAGCGCTGCAGGCTTTAAAATCCGGAGCGCCAGCCCGGTTCTCAGCAGTGTAAACTTCTGTGTGCACTACGGTCGCTCAAAACAAGCTGTAAAGTAATGCAGACGAGACATTGCTTTTCATACTAATTATTATACAGAAAAAGGCGAGTTAAATCAATATACATCCATATTTACTATAAAATTTTATTAAGCATAATTGTTATATTTTAGCATATTCTTATTTTTTCCGTATTTTTCAGCAGGCAGGCTGCAGGTAAATTTTCATTAAATGACTGAAAATAACTTGTAAAAAATCCTCCGTGCTATTCTGGAGCATTTTTCTTTTTACTGTAGACTCCTCTTTTTCTGTCATCTCTGACAATACGGCTGCAGAATTTAGAAAAATGCTCTAAACAAAATGAAAAATTTCATACCGTGCTGCAACAGCAGGACTCTTCACGACGCTCAAAATAACGATGCCGGCACGTGTTGCGTGTTGACAAAACCGTCAGCTATTTTTTTTCAGGATCGCGGGGAATGTAGCTCTCAGGATGAGCGCAAGAAGAATCAACGAAAACGCGACGGGAAAAAATCCTCCGCCTTCATGGTGCTCGGCACTGATCCAGCCGGTGATGCTCAGGGAGGCCATGCTGTAAAGGGCGTTGACGGCTATGCCCAGCAGCAGCGACACCGAAGCGATGACGGTCACATACACCGCAGCAATACGCTTGCCTAAAATTTTTGCCACGACCGCTATTGTGGCCATATTGGTTGCGGGCCCCGCAAGCAAAAAAACAAGGGCCGCTCCCGGCGAAAGGCCTTTCAGAGCAAGGGCTGCAACAATGGGCGTTGATGCCGTGGCGCAAACATACAGCGGTATGCCCACCAGCAGCATAACCAGCATGGGCCGTATGCCGCCGCCCAGGTTCTGCTCGATAAAGTCCGGGGGCACCAGCGCACTGATCATGCCTGCAATGAGGATGCCGAAAAGCAGCGAAGGACCCATGTCTGCCAGCAGACCGCCAAAAGCGAAAAAAAGCCCTGAGCGCATGCGCTGAAGAAGTGACTGTTTATGATTGCCGGCATGGTTATGGTTGCAATCATGAGCTCCGTCGGCTTCCCCTGAGCAGCAGGAACAGGCCGGCTCGGGAGCTGCTTCCTTTTCTTTATGCTCGGGCACAAAGTTGACCAGGATACCCGCGATGGTTGCCGTAATGAATGCCGCAAGGGGCCGCACAACAGTCATGATGGGATCAAGCAGCGCCCAGGTAACGGCAATGGAGTCAACGCCCGACTCGGGCGTTGAAATGAGAAAAGCCGTGGTAGGGCCCTTGCCCGCGCCCTGTTTACGCAGCCCCATGGCAACGGGCATGACGCCGCATGAGCACAGGGGCATGGGCACGCCGATAAGCGACGCCTTGATGACCGAGGAGATATTATTTTTTCCCAAATGTTTCAGCACAAAATCATCGGCCATAAAAGCCCGCAGCAGCCCTGCCATGAAAATGCCGAACAGACAGTAACCGGCTGATTCGTTCAGCACCAGCCAGCTTTCCTTTAGTATAGTGATCAGCAACTCTATCATATAATTTTATCTCCAGCCTCGACTTCTGAATCCTGATTCCCGAATCCCGGCATCTCTCTTGCGCATTCTCTTTTTTTCCTTCTGAATTCCGGCTCCTGACTTCTGGCTTCTTTCTTTCTCCCTCACCCCTGCTGCACATGCTCAAGCCCCTGCTCAAACAAAGTCTTCACATGGTCATCATCAAGGCTGTAATACACTACCTTGCCGTCTTTGCGGTATTTCACCAGCCGCGCAGCGCGCAGAAGCCTCAACTGGTGAGAAACCGCAGACTGTGTAAGATCAAGCACCGCCGCCAGGTCGCACACGCACAGCTCTTCAATCGAGAGGGCTTTCAGTATGCGCACACGCGTCACATCACCCAGCACTTTAAATATGCCCGCAAGCCCGGCACAGTCGGCCTCAGAGGCCATAGCCGTGCGCGTACGGGCTATCTTCCCGGGGTTTATGCACGCCACCTGACAGATGTCATGATTTTTGTTTGCCATGGCTTACCATGAACATATGATCAATTATTCATATATACCATATCGCCGGCAGGCAGTCAAGATGAGCGCGGTACAGCAGGGAAGCATCTGCATGTGCTTCCGAAATTTTCAATCCAGCCACCGGACCGATAGGGCATGCCAGGTATTGATTCATGCATGTATGACTCACAGGTGTTTACATGTTATAAAAAGATGAACAATATGCGGCGTGTTTTGTTGATGACGACACTGGCCTCAAAACAGCTTTTCAGCCCTCTTCATCCTGAAGTTCTCCGGAAAGGGCGCCACGCTGGATAAAAATGCTCTAATTTTTTATTAACAAATGCCGAAAATATAACTGCTGGTCATTCGGGGATGTGGGCCAACCTGTTGATCTTGACCTTGCGGCCCAGGTAGCCATGACACTATTTCAAAGAGAGGTAAAAATGAAGGGATTAATAATTCTCCTGGCAGGATTTGTATTTCTTTTTACAGCAAGCACTGTCAATGCTGTCGTCATCACAAATGCTATCATGACCGATGTTGAGCCATCCAGCTGCGATGCCTCAGAACTTCCTGTCGTACCTGCTTTTTATGAAAACGATAAACTCGCCTGTTTTTTTGTTTCGTTTACTTATGCTAAGGCTGGCGATACATTTCAAACAAAATGGTATCACAATGGTCAACTCTATATAGAGGGGGATACCACCATGGTGAGCTCATTCAGTCTTAAGTGTATGAGCAGATCCATAAAAATATTCGGTGCCGAACCCATGGATATGCCAGGGAACTGGAATGTACAGTTTTATTATAATAATCAATTGCTTTTACAATGGGGGTTCGAACTTAAAGAGCGGTGCGCTGCTCGGGCTGCTCTGAGTGATGACAGCGAAAGCCTGAATGCTCTCCGCATATTCAGAGATCAAGCCCTTAATAAAACCCTTTACGGCCAGAAGGCGACAGAGCTGTTCTACAAATATTCTCCGGCTCTTGTCAGAGCCATGGAAGACAATCCCCTGCTGAAAGCCAGCGTCAGGGCATTGCTGAAAACGTGCGCCAGCGTTATTAATAGGGTTAATTAACCAGCCGGCCATGAGGCCGCTGAAGCGGCTTGTAAAGACATTAAAGGAGAGCGGTTGCTCCCTTTTCCCTGTGAACAAGCAAGGGACTGCACGGAAATTCAACTCAGTTCTCATGGCGGCTCAGCGTTTTGCTTGGCCGCCATTTTTATTCTGGAGAAAATTAGAGGCCTGCTGTATACATTTTGGGGAGCCCCTCATTTTAAATCCCCGTACAGGAGATATAAAAAATGGACGACATCAAACCGTCAGAACCCATGGGTGATCCCGAATCAATAAACAAAGCCGGAATGCCTCAGGATGAAAAAAACTGGGGCATGTTCTGCCACGTGGCGGTGTTTGCCGGATGCATAGTACCCCTTGGCAATATTGTCGGGCCGCTGGTCATCTGGCTGATGAAAAAAGACCAGTACGGCTTTGTCGACTTCAATGCCCGACAGGCCATGAACTTCCAGATCACGTTTCTCATTGCGATGCTGGCAGGCTTGCTGCTGTCCTTCGTGCTGATCGGCATTCTTATGATGATAGGCTTTGGCATCTTCGCCCTGGTGGTCACGATTCGAGCCATCGTGGCATCCAGCCGGGGCGAGTATTACAGCTACCCCTGCAGCATACAATTCATTCGTTGATTGGTGGGGCAGAGCTGTGGCCGCGGAGATAGAGCAGGCGATCCTGCCGGGGAAACCGCTCGATGGCATAGCGCAGCATGGTGCGGGGCATATACGTACAGTGCTTACGCAAAAAAACCTCTTCGGCTTCACGGTCGCGCTTGCCCACCTCCCGCAGCATCCAACCGGCGGCCTTGTGCATCAAATCATGTTTGTCATCAAGAAGCATTCGGGCAATTTCCAGCGTGTCGTCGAACTGATTGCGGCGGATAAAATAAAATGTTGCCACAATGGCGATGCGCCGCTCCCACAGCATGCCAGAGCGCGCCAGACGGCGCAGCGGCGCCCTGCTTCTGTTAAACAAGTACGCGCCGACGACATGGGGCGCTGACACATCCACAAGATCCCAGTTATTGATGAAGCGCGTATTGGCAAGATATAGCTGGTAAATCTGCCGCCTGAGTTCAGCGCCGCCTTTTTCAAATCTGCCATCAGAAAAAGGAGCCCGAGCAGCCGGTCTTCATGATGGCCTGCATGCAGCAGATTCTCGGCATCGGCAAGGGGCAGAGTCGGCATATTGTTTCACTAATTTGCCTGAGCACCGGCACCTTGATGCCCCGGAACACATCCCCTTCCCCGTACTGGCCCGGCCCGGTCTTAAAAAACCCCCGCAGCACCGCGGCTTGTTCCGGATCGGCAAGCTTTGCAAGCTCATGGGTGATTTCTTTAAACATCATGGTCTTTCCGTTTGCGTCAAATTATTCGTACAAAGCCCCACTAAAGAAGGGTCAAAAAATTCCCCCTTTAACAGGGTAAATTGTCGGGCTAACCTGTATCCCCCTTTTTCAAAGGGGGATTAAACACAATACTGTTCATTTAAGCAAAAAACCTCCTCGCCCCCGGCACGGGGGAGAGGATCGAGGTGAGGGGGCCGTGTTTTTTTGCTGTGTTTTCAACACCCCTCATCCTGACCTTCTCCCCTCAAGGGGAGAAGGCACCTCTTAAATGAACAGCATTGGGATTAAACAGTCTTATTTTTCCTGCTCAAATTAATATTGGCCCTTGTTTGTAAGACGTTGTACGTAGCCATACACCATGAAAAAAAGCGCACGAACCGGGGCTCGGACGCTCTTTGTCTGTCACTTACAAAGCTTTTTTATTTCCGCAGCGCCTTGATCGTCTCTTCCACTTCGCTGGCTGTCACGCCCTGGCGGAGCTTTTCCATCTGGTGCATGACATCGGCAAAGCGAATGCCCTCTGCCGCGCTCACCCAGGCAAGCTGCAGCCGCTCGGTCCGCAGGCCGAGCTTCTCCATTTTTCTGTGCATCTTTTCAACGCGCTTTTCCGTCCAGTGGTTTGCATTGATGTAGTGGCAGTCGCCGATATGGCAGCCGCTGACCAGTATCACCTTTGCGCCTTTTTCAAAACCGCGCCAGACGAATTTTTCATCGACCCGGCCCGAGCACATGGTGCGGATAAGGCGCACATTGGGGGGGTACTGCACCCGCGACACGCCGGCAAAGTCGGCCCCGGCATAGGAGCACCAGTTGCAGGCAAACACCAGCACTTTATCCTGCGGGTTTTCACCGAGCATGGCGTCGATCTGGCCGGTGATCTGGCCGTCGGTATAGTGGTTCATGGATATGGCGCCGAAGGGGCACTCGGCAGCGCAGGTGCCGCAGCCGGCGCAGGCTGCCGTGGTGACAACAGCTGGCGTTTTTTTCTTGGTGTCAACCGTGATGGCATTATACGGGCAGACCTCGACGCAGCGGCCGCAGGACTTGCACTGCTCGGCATTAATAACGGAGGTGATGGGCTCGGATGATATCTCGCCCTTATGCATAAGCCGTACGGCGCGTCCTGCCGCGGCTGAGGCCTGCGTAACCGAATCCTTGATATCTTTCGGGCCTTCGGCGCAGCCGGCAAAAAATATGCCCCGCGTGGCAGCATCAACCGGCAGCAGCTTCGGGTGGGCCTCAAGGTAAAATCCGTCGGGAGTCAGCTGCAGGCCGAGCATTTCCTGAATTTTTCGAAAATCCTCAGACGGCTTGACCCCTACGGCAAGCACCATCATGTCCAGATCATAGTTTTCTATTTTGCCGGTGGCGCCGTTCTCAACGACAATATGCAGGCTCCTGTCGGGATTCTCCTGCACCGCGCCCGGAAGGCCGCGCACGTAGTTGACGCCGAGCCTGCGGCTGCGCATATAGAGGTCTTCAAACCCCTTGCCGAAAGCGCGCATGTCGATATAGAACACCTTGATATCAATATCGGGATAGTGCTCCTTGAGCACCAGCGTGCTTTTTACCGTATTCATGCAGCAGACATTTGAGCAGTACGTGCCGCCCTTTTTCATGGAGCGGGACCCGACGCACTGAATGAATCCGATGGAACGTGGGGGCTTCTTGTCTGTCGGCCGCATCAGCTCACCCTTGCTCGGGCCGCCGGAATTGACCAGGCGCTCAAACTCAAGGCTGGTCAGCATATTTTCAAACCGCGTATAGCCGTATTCGTCCATCTCTGTTGGGTTATAGGCGTCAAGGCCAGTTGCCACCACAATGGTGCCGATGTTCTCAATAATCTGCTCGTCTGACATATGAAAGTTGATGCACTTCTTCTGGCAGGCTTCGACGCATTTTGAACAGACCGCAGGATTATAGCCCAGACATTCAGCGCTGTTGATCAAAAACGCAGCGGGCACGGCCTGGGGGAAGGGCCGGTAAATGGCCTTGCGGGATGACAGGCCGACATTGAACTCATCGGGCCGCACCACGGGGCATACCTTTGCGCAGTCGCCGCAGGAGGTGCATTCCTTTTCATCTACATAGCGGGCTTTTTTCTGAATCGTCACGGTGAAGTTGCCGACATAGCCCTTCACATCGACGACTTCGCTCATCGTATACAGCTTAATGTTTGGATGCCGACCGGCATCCGCCATTTTAGGCCCGAGTATTCATATCGAGCAGTCCATCGTGGGAAATGTCTTGTCGAGCTGCGCCATCCTGCCGCCTATGGACGGCTGCTTTTCCACGAGCAGAACTTCATAGCCGTTGTCGGCAAGATCAAGGGCGGCCTGTATGCCTGCAATGCCGCCGCCGATGACCATGGTGCGCTTGGTAAGAGGCAGAATGTCCTCGTACAGGGGCATAAGCTGCCGAACGCGCTCAACAGCCATCTTCACCAGATCCAGGGCCTTGTCAGTTGCTGCCTGCGGTTCATGCATATGCACCCAGCTGCACTGCTCGCGAAGGTTGGCCATTTCAAGCAGGTAGGGATTAAGTCCTGCCGTGAGCAGCATCTTGCGGAATGTGGGCTCATGCAGGCGAGGCGAGCACGAAGCCACCACGATCCGGTTGAGATCGCCTTCGGCAATGTCGTTTATGATTTCCTGCTGGCCTGGCGTGGAACAGGCATAGGTAATCTCCTTTGCCACCACCACATCGCCAAGCTTTGCTGCGGCTTCCGCCACGGCCTTGCAGTCTACCGTCTGCGCGATATTGAGTCCGCACCGGCAGACATAGACGCCGATGCGGGGCGCATCTTCAGCAGGTGCATGCGCCTTGGACTGAGTCCGTGTCTCCATGTATCCTCCATGTGTAGGAATTCAGGGTTCAGGGTTCGGAGTTCGGAGTTCAAAGTTCAAAAGTTCAAGGTTAAAAAAAACCCTGAATCCTAAAACCAAACCCAAATGCAAAATCTCAAATCCTGAACCTTAACCGTTGAACCTTAAACCCTGATGTATTACTCCTAACTCCGAACTCTCAACTCCGAACTGTTTTGCCTCTGAACCCGCTATTCCCATCGGAGCGTTTTCACCAGCACTCCGGTCAAGTCCATCATGTCAATTTTAATATCGCCTGCCTGTATGGGGTCTTCCATGGCGCAGGTCAGATGAATCTGGCATTTAGGGCATGCGGTTATGAGCAGATCGCTGCCCGTGGCGCGAGCCTGCTTCAGGCGCAGCACCTGCAGCTTTTTGCTGTAGGCGTCACATCCCGTCCAGGCGCAGTTGCCGCAGCACAGGGAGGCAGCTCCATAATCCTGCATCTCCTGAAAGCCCTGTGTTTTCAGGCGGCTTATAAGTTTGCGCGGAAGATCGGCCTTGCCCTCAAGCCTGCTCAGGCGGCAGGGATCCTGAAACGTAACCGTATGCTCAAGCTTTTTAAAACCCACAGCGCCCTTATCGATTTCACGCCTCCAGAAGGTCGTAGAGATGCGTGACCTTGCAGGGAAGTTCAATGCCGTGAGCCGGATAATCATGCACAAATGTGCGGTAGCATTCCGGGCAGGCGCAGATGATCTCTTCAATGCCGCGGTCGGCAATGGCCTGCGCATTGAGCCTGGCCAGGCGCAGAAAATTCTCCTTGTCCCCGGCCCACAGAAGATCATGGCCGCAGCAGCGCTCGTCTTCAAACACTGCGGGCTTTATATCAAAAAAGTTCAGAAGCTTCAGGCTGTCGACGAGAATATCACGGGTTTTAACGGCAAGAAAATTCCTGAAAAAATAGTCGAAATAGGCTGCGCAGCCGCCCCAGAAAAGCGTTTTGCTGGCCGCATCGATGGCCACATCTTTGCCGAGCCACTGCCACTTGCGGGTGGTAAGGCCGGGAGATGCCATGGTGCGCATGAGCGACTGAAAAAACCCTTCATGCGCCTCGCGGCCGGTTTCGGTATCAGGCCGCTCAAGGCCGCGCAGATCGCGGATAAACTCAGGGAAGTTCACATCCGAAGGGCAGCGCTCATGGCACAGGCCGCAGGTAAGGCATGCCCTCACGTCTTTCTGCACAGCCTCTGATGCCGCATTGCCGGTAATAACCGCGTTAGCAATGGCCCGGGGCGAATAATTTTTACCGGTGAGGGCAAGGGGGCAGGCAGATGTGCATTTGCCGCAATCCTGGCAGGCAAATATGTCGCGGGCCGCAATGATTGTGCGCACCAGCGCTGCCGTATCGGCGCTATCAGCCTGCGCAGCCTGCGGCTCAACCGGGCTTTTGCCAAGAGCCCTGATGTCATCGCTGAAGGTCTTTAAAAACTGCAGCAGCTGCGGCGCTTCATCGGGCAGCGACATACCGAGTCGCAGGCGCTGCCTGCCGATGCCCAGCAGATCAAGAATCTCCTGCATATCATCAATATTGCCCACAGCTGTTTCAGTGCCGCTGCCGTAGCGGCAGGCGCCTGCTGCGCACCCGAGAAGCGCTACGCCGTCGGCCCCCATTTCAAAGGCCCGCAGCAGCAGCGCCCGGTTGATCCTGCCTGCGCAGGGCACCCGGATGAGGCCTATTTCGTCGGGAATATCGGCGCCCTGTTCCTGCAGCGTATGCATGGCAGTGTGGGGGCCCCAGTTGCAGATAAAAACAATAAGTTTCATGGCAGCAGTATTTTCTTTCACAAGTTTCCGTCCGGCATGTGCCGCGTATGCGGCACGTATTAAAAAATCAATCGTATCTACCGGGATGCCCCGCCTTGCGGGCGGGGAGCATCACTCCTGTTTTTCATCAGCGCTCCAGCAGCAGTTCGCCGAGCGCCCGTTCGAGAAAAGCCTGATTGCGGTACGGGCTGTCCGCAGCATTTGAAGGGCAGACCGAAATGCAGTTGCCGCAGCCTTTGCACAGCGCATCATCAACCGTTGCGCTCCAGGCGCCGATGGGGCCGGGACCGAGTGTAACTGCCTGATAGGGGCAGTGCCGCACGCACCTTCCGCAGCCGCGGCACAGCTCTTCATCAACGCAGACGGTAAAGCCCCTGCTTGCGCGCGGGCCCCGCGGCATGCCTGCTGCTGCCAGCACGGCAGCGGCTGCTCCTTTTTCGCGCTCCGAGAGTTTTACGCCGGGGAAATCAGCCATATACACCCCGGAAACCGATGTTGCGCCGGGATATAAAAACGATATGCCTGTCACGCCCTGCTGCTGCATGACTGAGGAGATGGTGCGGCCCGGCAGCTCCTTCTGATGGATGCAGGTAAGTTTCTTGGCCTGCCTGCCGCCGAGAATCACCGCGCCGGCCTGAACGGTCTGCGTATCCTGATCTCCCATTTGAAACGATATCTGAAAATCGCCCCTGGAGCCGTTGATTGCGCTGACCGTGGCGCCCGTAAAACGATGGATATTGGCGTGGATGACAGGGGCTTCATCGCTGTCCTGCGGCGGTGCAAAAAGCAGCACCTCAAAGCCCATGCCTGCAAGGGTCAAAGCGCTCTGCCGGGCGGCGGCGGAATCACCGATCACGGCGGTGGTGAAGCTGTAGTTATGAGAAGGCGTCGGCAGAAGCTTTAAGCGCCGGGCCCGGTTGATGGAGCTTTCAATAAGGCTTTCAAAGCGCTCCCGTGCGCTGTCGGGGCTGCTGTGCACCAGCCGCAGAACCTCGCCGCGCAGATTGCATGCCTCGACCATGGAGCGGCTCACGCCCGTGCCCGTAAAAAGCCTGTTTTTCAAACGGCTGCGCTGCTCCGTGCAGGAGCTGCACACGAAGTTGAGCGAACAGCACACGCATGATGCCAGCACGGCCCGTGTAATGCCTTTCTCACGGATGGTGCGCACAATTGATGAATAGCCCTCTGAGACGCAGGCAGCTGTGATGATTTCGGCATGGGCGATATCGGGCCGGGCAGAAAGGCCTTCCATATACTGCGTCATGCTGTCGAGCCACCCTTTGGAGTCATTGCAGCGGCAGGCAAATACGCCGATGCGGATATCGGGTGACAGGCCCGGATCGGGAACCGAAAATGTCATGCCATGGCCTCTGGGCCTTGCGCCGCTGCCCCCCAGAAGCGCCAGGGCCTTGGCAGCCGCGGCAAAGCCGCGCGCCATAAGCGCATAGACATCCTCTGTGGAGGATTTTGCGTCATAGGCCCGTATCACATCATCGCCGTTTATCTGGCCGGCAGCCTCCCTGTCGGCAATGATGACAATGCCGGCATTTTCCGTAAGGGCTTCTCCCTCTTGATTATGCTGTATCGCACCCACTGCTTCACAAGCAGCGCTGCACTGCAGGCACTGGGAGCATATGCCGCACTGCAGGCACCGCTGCGCCTCGGCCATAACCTGCTCGCGGTTAAAGCCCAGGGCCGTTTCCAGAAACGTGGAGCGCCGCACCGCAGGCTCAAGCTCGGCCATGACAGGCCGCAGCGTTTTCTGCGCAGTAACGGGAAGCGGGGCAAAATCGCAATCCAGAGGGCGAACGGGCTTATCTCCCGTTGCTGTGTCGCGGTGCATATGGGCTAAGCAGCCCGCGGGCTGCGTTGCGGCCTGAGGCCATTGAAGCCACAACCGATGTGGGGCCGCTGACGCCGTCGCCTGCAGCGTATACGCCCTGCAGATTGGTGCGCTGCTGCGGATCGGTTTTGATAAAACCATTTTTTGTAATATGGAGCCTGCCGTGGGCGTCTTCTTCTTTCAGAGGGCCCGACAGTCCGATTGCCACGAAAGCCATGTCAAAAGAAAGCTCGCAGCCCGGTTTTTTCGGGTCTATCACAGGCCAGCAGATACCGCCGGCATCAGGTTTGCCGGGTTTGGTGGCAGCGCATTTCAGGCTGCGCAGTTTGCCGCCTTTTCCCTCAAAAGCCGTAACCTGGCATGAGGCCTTTATGACAACGCCTTCCTCGATTGCAGCCTTCACCTCGTCTGCATCAGCAGGGATGGCGTCTTCGGAAAACCATGAAATCAGGGTCACCTCGGCGCCAAGGCGGCACAGGGCCCGTGCAAGATCAAAGGCGCTGTTGCCGTCGCCGATGACGGCCGCCCTGCCCTGCAGCTCTTTTACCTCGCCGCGGTACATGCGGTTTAAAAACGCCAGGCATCCTTCAACGCCCGGGAAGGTCTTCGCCTGGTATGCCCAGTTTGCGGTCAAGCCAGGTGCCGGTTGCAACGATCACGCCGCTGTGTTTCCTGGCCAGTGTTTCAAGCTCCAGAGAAACATCAACCTGGTGATTGCAGATAAAGCGCACGCCAAGGCTTTTGATATAGTCGATGTCGCGGTCAAGAATGTCCTCGGGCAGGCGGTAGCGCCCCACGCCGTAGCGCAGAAGCCCTCCCGGCAGGGGCTCTTTTTCATACACCGTGACAGCGCAGCCTGCGCGGGCAAGCTCGGCAGCAGCGGCAAGGCCCGCCGGGCCCGAGCCGATGACAGCCACACCTGCGCTATCAGGGGCTGCCTGCTTTTTGACGGGGGCAGTGAGTGGCTGCAGTATCTGCAATAAACCGCTTGATATCCTTGATGGCAATAGCCTCGTCAAGCTCTGCCCGGCGGCAGGCTGTTTCACAGGGGTGCGTGCAGATGCGGCCGCAGATGCCGGGCAGCACATTTTCCTGCCGGATAAGATCAAGTGCTTCAGCATATTTTTCATCGCAGCACAGGGCGATATAGCCCTGAGCATTGACGCCCAGCGGGCACTCTTTCTGGCAGGGCGGATCGCCCCGCTTTTCAATCACGACCCGGCCGGGAAGGCTCTGGCGGCCATTGTAGATTATGGCTTTGCGGCCAGTGTCGAGCTTGACCGGGCAGCTGTCATAACAGCGGCCGCAGAGGGTGCATTTTTCTATATCAATAAATGTCTGGGGCCGGGTGATTTTTATGGAAAACCCCTGGCTGCTGTGCTTGACCGCATCGACCCGCGCCGGCATAAGCAGCCGTATGTCGGGATTGCGCAGAATCCGTATAAGGCCCGGGCGGTGGGCATAGTTGAGCCGCAACCCGGATTTCAGCATCCATTCATCGCGGGAAAATTTTTCGTCCAGGTCAATGGCCGTATCAATGAGGGTGACCGGTATGCCAAGCTCCCCGAGCTTATTGGCCGCAGTCACGCCCGAAGGCGTGGCGCCTATGATGGCTACGCGGTGCAGGCGGTCTTTGGGTTTTTTCATGACGCAACTCCCGCATGGCCCGCAGCCTTTTTCTCGCGGCCTTTGAGCATGGCGGCGCCATAGTCCCAGCCTTTTTTGAAAGCGTTCAGATTCATCTCCTCGGTCCCCTTGGGCACCGAAGCCTTCACCGCTTCTTCAACCGACTTGCGCGACACGGCCAGCGTGACAGAGGAAAAAAAGCCGAGCATGACGATATTGGCTATCATCTTGCGGCCCATCTCCTCGGCCAGGCGCGTTGCGGGTATGGAATAATAATCGCGGTCAAAGCCGGTCGGCTTCACAAGATCCAGATCGGTAATGAGCATGGTCGTATCAAAAATCATATTGCAATACTTGTCATAGCCGGTCTGTGACATGCAGACCAGTATGTCGGGCCGGCGAATATAGGGGTACTGTATCTGCCTGTCGTCGATTATGACCTGGGAGCAGCAGTAGCCGCCGCGCGATTCGGGGCCGTAGGACTGCACCTGCGTGCTCTCGCGGTGATCGCCCAGAGCTGCGGCCTGGCCCAGAATGCTGCCGATAAGCACGACGCCCTGGCCGCCGAAGCCCGTGACCAGTATTTCTTTTTTTGTTGTGGTTGCTGCTGCTTTTGTCATCTGCAGTGTGCCTTTATTTATTAAATGGTCTTAGAACGAAAACCCCGTATTTTTGATTTGTTGGGTTCGCCCTTAAAAATTCGCTGCCTCACAAGCATTTGCTTTAACGCAGGTTGGGTTGAGGCACGAAACACAGGGGTTTCTCTTCGGGCTTAACCCAACCTACAATTTCTAAATTTCAACTTCTGGATTCTGACTCCTGAATTCTGACTTCTGTCTCCCTGTCTTCCCGTGCCCGCCTGAAATGCTATTCTTTGTGATACAGCTTGTCATAGGTCTCGGTAAAAGTCGGCCTTTCGACATCGACAAATGTCCCCAGTACAACCCGTTTTTTGAAATCCACCCCTAATTCAGAAGGGTTGGCGTTGTTTTTGATAATCGTTTTATCCTGATACATCTTCAGGGTGTCAAGGGGGCGCTCCTTGTTGCGCCTGCCGTAATTGACCGGGCAGGGCGCCAGCACCTCGACAAATGAAAATCCTTTTCTGGTCAGGCAGGTCTGAATTGATTCGGTCACCTCGCGGGTATGCAGCATGGTCCAGCGGGCTATATAGGTTGCGCCTGATGCATAGGCCAGAAGCGGCAGGTTAAACGGAGCGTCCGGGTTGCCCAAAGGAGTTGTGGTGGTGCGGGCAAGGCTCGGGGTTGTGGCTGCCACCTGGCCGCCGGTCATGCCGTAATTGAGATTATTGATGCAGATGACGGTCATATCGATATTTCTGCGGGCGGCATGAATAAAATGATTGCCGCCGATGGCAAACAAATCGCCGTCGCCGCTGAACACGATCATATGCAGGTCGGGGTTGGCGATCTTCATGCCCGTGGCAAAAGGTATGGCCCTGCCATGGGTGGTGTGAAACGAGTCGACCTTTGGCATACCCGGCGCCGCGGCCCGAGCAGCCGATGCCCGAGACCATGACGGTTTTATCCAGATCAATGCCGCTTGCCAGCATGGCATGCAGGCATGATGAAAAAACCGTGCCGATGCCGCAGCCCGGGCACCAGATATGGGGCATCCGGTCGGTGCGGATAAGATCGTCAAGTGGATGCTTCGGCTCGCTTGTAACCTTTTTGGCCTGTACTGCCATTGCGTGTTGTGCCTCCCGGGACAATGCCGGCAGGTGCGCTTCTCAAAGCCGCGCCTGCTGTGCCCCCGTTTGATTACTTTTTCTTTTTTAGCGTCAGCTCTTTGAGCGCGGCATATACCCGCTCCGGCGCTATGATGGCGCCGCCGGCATGACCTACCAGCACGGTCTCTGCCCTGCCGCAGGCGCAGCGCTCTACTTCGCGGTGTATCTGCCCCATATTCATCTCAACGGTCACAAATGCTTTGACCCTTCGGGACAGCTCCTTCACCAGCGCGTCAGGAAAAGGCCAGACCGTGATCAGGCGCAGAAGGCCCACCTTGATGCCGTCGCGGCGCGCATCCTCAACAGCTGCATAGGCTGTGCGGGCCGAAGCGCCATAGGACACGATGCAGATATCTGCGTCATCCATCAGGTACTGCTCAGTGCGGATGATATCGTCGAGATTATTTTGAATTTTGCCGATCAGGCGCGTCATCATTATTTCCTGCGCCTCAGGTGACATGGCCGGATAGCCGCGCTCATCATGGGTAAGGCCCGTTATATGCACCCGGTAGCCGTCTCCGGCTGCGGGCATGGGGGCAACGCCATAGGCTGTTGTTTCATAAGGCTTGAAACGGTCTTTCCTGCCCTTGGGCTTGATTCTTTCGAAAGTCTTTATCTTTTTAGCATCAGGGATAATCACCTTTTCACTCATATGGCCGATGATTTCATCGGACATCACCAGAACGGGCAGGCGGTATTTCTCGCTCAGGTTAAAAGCATCTATGGTGTGGTAAAACATTTCCTGCGCCGACATGGGTGCAAAGGCTATGATCTCATAGTGGCCGTGGGAGCCCCAGCGGGCCTGCATCATATCGCCCTGAGCGCCAAGGGTGGGAAGGCCGGTGGAGGGGCCTGCGCGCTGCACATTCACCACAACGCAGGGTGTTTCGGTGCAGATGCCCAGCCCTATATTTTCCATCATGAGGCTGAAGCCAGGGCCTGATGTGGAGGTCATGCTTTTCTTGCCTGCCCAGGACGCGCCAAGAATTGATGCCATGGCAGCTATTTCATCCTCCATCTGTATATAGGTGCCGCCGGCCTGAGGCAGGCGCGAGGACATATGCTCTGCTATTTCTGTTGCAGGAGTTATCGGATAGCCGCCGAAAAACTGGCAACCTGCGGCAAGCCCGCCCTCTGCGCAGGCTTCATCGCCTGTCATAAAATGTTCGCCCGTTAAAACTGCTGGATTGCTCATGAGAAGTGCCGCTAACTATAATTAATAATGTTTGTATGGTCTGCGCGCCTGCGCTGCTCCACAGCTGTCCGGTCTATTTTACCGGAGGGCAGCAGGTGCAGCCCGCATCACCCTGCTGCTGTTCACCAGCCGGCTCCGGGCCCGGGGCTTCAACCGAATAGATGGCAAGCTCAGGGCAGATGATCTCGCAGAAATGGCAGTTAACGCATTCCTCGGGTTTTGTAACCTCAGGAGGGTGATAGCTTTTTTTATTGAATCTCGTTGAGGTTTGAAGGATTTTTTTGGGGCAGAACGCAATGCAGTACCCGCACCCCTTGCAGCGGTCTTCAACAAGATGCACTATACCTCGCGATACGATGACCTCTTCGGCATCAAGGGGCACTCTCCAGAAATCCATGGTCTTTGCTCTCCAATGGCTTATTTGCAAAAATAACAGGATAGAGATTATTCATAAAAAGTCAAGGCAAATGAGGGCATTGCCAGCACTTTTTTGACTGGGTATGGCCTTTTGGGGTGGCGTAATAGCTGCAAATGGCTTGATGGTGCCATGCATTATGATAGCAAAGTGGGCGCTTTTGGCAGTCGCATGTCTGTTTTGCCGCCACCTACCCATCAAAACCCCCTTGTTTCAGAGGGAGGGATGGCAATATTGCTCCATTTATGCCGTTGCGGTTATTTAACGAACATCAAAACACAAGCGGTTTTAGCCCTGATTGTTCATCATGCACATAAAGCTATGAGTCCGGCCAAATTTCGTTTGAATATTGTCGCAACATCAATTAAAATGAACCATATAATAAAAAAATGGTTCAAGGGAGAGTGCCATGAAATCAATAACCATACATAATCTCGAAGATCCTCTTGATAGGCTGCTGCAGGAGAGGGCGAGAAACCAGGGAATGAGCCTCAATAAAACAATAAAATCCCTGCTTGCCGAATCGCTGGGCATACGGCCGAAAAAAACGGCGGGGCATAAAGATGAATTCATGGACCTTTTCGGTTCATGGTCTGCAGCTGATGCCAGATCATTCAGGCAGACCGTGAAGGATTTTCAAAAAATAGATGCCGAAGACTGGTCATGAAAAAAATCATCCTTGATACCAATGCCTATGTTGCTTTTCTTGCCGGTGACAGCGCTGTTCTTGATGCGCTTGCCCAGGCCGAAATCGTCTATATATCGGCAATCGTACTCGGGGAATTATACGCCGGCTTCAAGGGTGGCAGAAAAGAATCCGACAACAGGACGCAGCTTAATGTTTTTCTGAAAAAATCAACAGTGCATGTCGTCAATGTCACACAGGAGACAGCCGATTTCTTCGGAGAAATAAAAAGCAGTCTGAAGAAGGCGGGAAAGCCCATTCCGATCAACGATGTCTGGATAGCCGCACACGCTGCCGAGACTGGCGCTGTTCTCATAACCTATGATATGCACTTTTCCAAAGTGCATGGCTTGCGCCTGTGGAAGAGCCCTCAGGGGATGTAGCTGTTTCACACCCATGCTGCTACATCTGGTAAGTCAAACGTAGACTCCTTTTCCTCCTTCAGTTAACCCTCCGAATCCCGAACCCTGGGCGTTCAGCCGAACGCCCCTACGAACCCCGAACTCCGACCCTTAGTCTTCAGCCTTTCGCCTACAGTCTAGACAGCCTGATCTATGCCTGATTTATTTCATTGACACATAAAATTATTTTTAATATGTCTATTTAATATTAAATATCCTTCGCTTCTTTAAAATTAAATTTACGCTAAAAAAAACGCAGGCCAATACCTTTCCTTTCAGTGCCACGAGGGGTTCATGGAGGATTCCAAACAACTTGTTCCGGCTGAACTGATCGAGAATAAAATCCACCTGATCCGCGGGCATAAGGTAATGCTGGCTTCGGATCTGGCTGGTCTGTATGGTGTTCAGCCTAAGGTCCTTAATCAGGCTGTAAAAAGAAATGCAGACCGCTTTCCTGACGACTTCGTATTCCAGTTAACTCCCGAAGAAGCGGAACATGCCCTGCGTTCAAGGTCACAAATTGTGACCTTGAAAAGAGGCGGCAATATTAAATACCTGCCGTTTGCTTTTACCGAACACGGAGCCATAATGGCGGCTGCTGTGCTTAATAGTCCTCACGCTGTACAGATGAGCGTTTTCGTGGTTCGGGCATTTATTCGTATGCGCAGGATGCTGGGCGATACCCGGGAGCTTGCTAAACAGCTTGCTGCCATCGAGAAGGAATTGAAAGAGCGGCTCGATGTTCATGAAGTGGCTATTGTGAGCGTTCTTCAGCGCGTCATGAATATGCTTGATGCACCTGTACCGCCCGATCCGCCGCGCAAACAGATCGGATTTAAAGCACGGGAAAACCGTGCTTGGATATGCGGTAAAGAGGAGAAAATAAATCTACGCCTTTTCTTTTGGCTGGATACTGAATTCTGGCTCCTGATTCTGAGCTTTGAATTCTGGATTCATGTTTTGTGTTTTAAGAAACGCTGGATCATCTTTTGGCGGTTGAAGAGCGGCCAAAACGCAAAATCGGTTTTATAGCAAAAAAAAAGCGCGCGGCGTATGCGGCAAAGCAGGTAAGGTGGTAATGGGCGCTGTTGCTCCCGATTAATCTCAAGGAGAAATGTATGAAAAAACTGTATGTGGCCGTACTGATTCTTTTAGCCGGTATTTCGTTTACAGCCTGCAACCGTCCCGTTGCTGAGACCACGGCGGCCGGGATTTCAAGCGGCGATCCCGAAACAAAAACCATCGGCGCCGCCGGCGGCACGCTGGCATTGCTGGATGGGCGGCTCGAAATCACCGTTCCTGCCGGAGCCCTCGCATCCGATGTTATCCTGAGCGCGCAGCCGATCACCAATACTGCGTTCGGAGGGCTGGGTACAGGCTATCGCCTGGAGCCAAACGGCACCACCTTTGCCAAGCCGATCACCCTCATGTTTAAGGCCGGGGATGATGATCTGGCTAAACTCAGCATTGAGGGGATGGGTATGGCCTTTCAGGATTCAGAGGGCTATTGGAAGCAGGCTTCCCGGGGCCGCATTCGATGCGGCAGCAAAAACCCTGTCGGTCACGACCGATCATTTCACCGATTATGCGCCCGTAGCCGTAACGCTGCTGCAGCCTTTGGCAAAAACAGTGAAACCCGGGGAATCCGTCCAACTGGAGCTTTCCAGCTGCTACCCGGTCAAAGTCAGCACGGATCCCAATGGCTGGCGCGGCTACCACTGCGACAACTATCTCGGGGTTCTTGAAAGCGCAAAGGAGTGGTATGTCAACGGGGTAACCGGCGGAGATGCCACGGTTGGCACAATCAATGGTAGCAGCGATACCGCGCGGTACAGCGCACCTAACAAGCCACCCTCGCCCTCGACGGTGAACGCCTCGGTCAAGCTGACCAACGGTGAGGGCGCCGATGCCCAGAATGTCGAACTTTTCTCACAGATCACCATCAGCGAGCCGGGGGATTTTACGGGCAAAATCAGCATCAGCTGGTCCTTTTTGGAGCTGCCATTCACCATCACTATTGATGACGTGACACTCACCCTTAAAGATGACGGCCTCGATGAAACCAACTACACCATGAGCGGCACAGCCAAGATTTCGCCAAGCTCTTTTACCTATGGCGGCAATGTGTACATCATCTCCGACGCTGTAGAAAAACCTTTCACTGACGATTATGGATTCAAGGTCCGCAAGCTTCCCCAGCCGGCCGTGCGATGGGGCTATGTTGAAGGCTGGACCTTTGCAAGCGGCGATTCCACAATAGCGATCGTTGTGAATTTCGCAACTAAACAAGGCGCCGGGTGCGGGCAAATAGTCGATGTGCCGATCCCCGACCTCGACACCCTTGACGGCCACTACACCATGTCGTGCATGGCACCGGCCTATAGCGGCACGGCAAACTGGGAGTTCACGAAGAAGTAACTCGCGGTGCGCCGGGCTGCAAAGATACCGGCAATGCCCGCAGGCAGAGCACGATTGGATGCATTCTTAAAAGAAGGAGGCGGTTCAAGCTGTACACGATTCATTTTTTTATCTCCTCGCCCCCGGCACGGGGGAGAGGATTGAGGTGAGGGGGCTTTTTCCTGATCATCTGCCGGCAATTGAAGAGCGGCCGAAACGCAAAATAGGATTCACTGTAAAAGAAAAACGCGCTGCATACTCATAAAACAAGGGTGAAAAGGGGGAAGGGAGAATTAAATCGGCGGCTGTTGTCCCGATTAATTGCGGATTAAATTCCGCATTGATTGTTTTTATGATCCGATACTGCTAATATAGTGCAGCAATGATCCATCGCAGGAGTTGCTTTTGAATTACAATTTTGAATGGAATCCCGATAAAGCGAAAAGCAATCTGGCCAAACACAAGGTCAGCTTTGAAAGAGCCGCAACCATATTTCTTGATTCTTTTGCAATCTCTCTATTTGACGATGAGCACAGCCATGATGAGGACCGTTGGATAACCATGGGCAAAGACAAAAGCGGTATTGTTATCGTCGCCGTGCACACGTTCAGAAAAATCAATGCGGGCTCGTGCAGCATTCGTATCATATCGGCCCGCAAGGCAAACAGAAAAGAAAGGCTTCAGTATGAAGGATAAAGAAATGAAGCGTGAGTATGATTTCTCAAAAGGCGTGAGGGGTAAATTCTTCAACCAGAAAGCCACAATAAACCTGCCGGTATATCTTGACACTGATGTGGCGGAATTCATCAAAAAAATCTCCCGGAAAAAAGGCAATGATGTCGGAAAAATAGTCAATGACTGGCTTAGAAAAGACATGGGTCTTATTCAAAGCGTTAAGTAGCAGCAAGGGGAATTTAATCGGTGGCTGTTGTCCTCGATTAATTCGAAATTTTTCAAGGTTTCCGGAAGACTTTATGTTTCAACTAACGAAAGAAGAAGCTTTGGCCCGGCATTGTTTATGGCTCGCAAATGCGACTGGTTGCATAGCATTTTTTGTATTTGACTAGTGGCTACTGAATTCTGGCTTCTGGATTTACATTGTTTTCGAAACTCTGGATCATCTGCTGGCGGTTGAAGAGCGGTCGAAACGTAAAATAGAGTTTACAGTAAAGGAAAAGCGCGTGGCGTATGCGGTGAAATAAACAGCAGGGGCGGGGAAACGGCAAACAGGAAGTCATTAGTCCCCCCGCTGCGGCAGTATACAAACACCAGAAAGGAATAAAACCATGGGCGAAAATATCCCTGCCGATGCGCAGGGTAAAATCGTCGTTTTCGGTGCAAAGCGAATCCGCCGTGTATGGCAGGATGAGCAATGGTTTTTTTCCGTTGTTGACATTTGTGCCGCCCTGACCGACAGCGATGCGCCAAGTAAATACTGGTCGGCAATGAAACGGCGCGAGCAAGCAACAAGCGGATTTCAGTTGTCTACAATTTGTAGACAACTGAAAATGACCTCTGCCGACGGTAAAAGCTATGCAACCGATGCCGTCAACACCCAGGCGGCTTTTCGCATAATCCAGTCAATTCCCAGCCCAAAAGCAGAGCCTTTTAAACAATGGCTTGCCAAAGTCGGCTATGAGCGTGTTCAGGAAATCGAAAATCCGGAACTCTCCCAGCAGCGGATGCGGGAACTTTACCAGCAAAAGGGCTATCCGTCCGACTGGATTGAAAAACGGGTCCGGGGTATCGCCGTGCGCGACGAGTTGACCAGCAAAATTAGGGGACGTTGTGGACAAATTGTACAAATCATGATACCTTCATATCGGAAATGGATTGCAAGAATACTGACAAAGAAGAAGGAGGCAGTATGCCGCGAGGAGCAAGACTGGATGCACCGGGGACATTGCATCATGTAATGATTCGAGGCATTGGAAAAGGGGCGGATAGTCAAAGATGATGAGGACCGGAGGCATTTTGTTTCCCGTATGGGGAATTTGGCAAAAGAAACGGGAAGCGGCAGTCTATGCCTGGGCATTAATGACCAACCATGCCTATATCCTGCTGAAGGAAATTAGGGGACGTTGTGGACAAATTGTACAAATCAGTGCTACCTTCATATCTACTGGATTCAAGAATACTGACAAAGCAGAAGGAGGCAGTATGCCGCGAGGAGCAAGACTGGATGCACCGGGGACATTGCATCATGTAATGATTCGAGGCATTGAAAAGGGGCGGATAGTCAAAGATGATGAGGACCGGAGGCATTTTGTTTCCCGTATGGGGAATTTGGCAAAAGAAACCGGAACGGCAGTCTATGCCTGGGCATTAATGACCAACCATGCCCATATCCTGCTGCGCAGCGGGCGCACGGGAGTGCCTGGCTTCATGCGCAGGCTGCTCACGGCATATGCCAGTGCATACAATCGCCGCCACAAGCGCTACGGCCATGTTTTTCAGAACCGCTACAAGTCCATAGTCTGTGAAGAAGATCCCTATTTCCAGAGGCTTGTCTGCTACATCCATCTTAATCCGCTACGGGCAGGTCTTGTGCATACGCTTGAAGAGCTGGACAGCTATCCCTGGTGCGGCCATAGTGTTGTGATGAACCGGCTGGGAAACGATTGGCAGGATCGGGAGTATGTGCTTGAATTTTTCGGCAAAACAGTGGGCCAAGCGCGCAAAGCCTACCGTGAATTTGTAACCGAGCAAAGCAGGCAGGCACGGCAGCCGGAGCTGACTGGCGGAGGTTTGATCCGTTCAATGGGTGGCTGGTCAGTAGTGAAGGGGATGCGCAAGCAAGGGGAACAGGAGCTGGGAGATGCGAGGATACTTGGAAGCGGCGCATTTGTGCAGGAGATGCTGGTTCAGGCACAGGGGTCGGTTAAATACCAGATAAACTCCCGTGATAACCTGAAAACTGTTAAACAAGAGCTTACAGCAGTTTGTAAAAAAGCGGGCATAGCCGTAGGGCTATTGCAGTCAGGCAGCAGGCGGGAGCTGCTGCGGAAGCTGCGGAAGAAATTAGCCAAAGGGTTTGTTGGAGAACACGGACTGTCGCTTGCTGAAACAGCCCGACAGCTTGGCGTATCGACATCGGCGGTTGCGAAGATGCTGAATAGAGAGTAGGCGAGTAAGTATAATTTGTCCACAACGTCCCCTAATCTTGCCCAACGTCCCTAATCTTGCCTGATCTTGCTCACCTTCCGCTTTAAAGGGAGGGCTTTCCGTCCCGCTCCACGATGCGGCCCAGGCGCTTTTCAATGGCACGGTACTCGTCAACGGCAATGCGCGCCTTTTCACGAAAGGCTTCCGCCCGGGCAGGCAGCTCCGCGCCTCGTGCGTGCAGGTCATCCAGGTGCGCCAGCAGTTTCGTCACCACGTAGCGCTTGTCCCAGCACAAATACTCTCCGCCCGGGCCGGCGCAGCAGCCGCCCGCAGACCGCGATCCTCGATGTCAAATGAAACAAGCTCGGCAATTTTCAGAGCTTCCGCAAGCTCTATGCGGTTAAATGCTTTCTCTGTCATAGAAGACGATCCTGTGCGTTGTTGAATTACCGTGTGGAACCGCGTGAACTTCAAAAAGGATACAACAGACAGGGGGAGGCTGTCCAATGAGAAAACAAAAGCCATTTGCCAGAGGCAACAGTTTCGGCATAAAGGGGGCAGCGCCCCTTACTGATCATTCCTGCGCCAAGCCACCAAGCCACCCCGGCATTATTCTTTTGGGCGGAATCAACTCCAGCAGCCAGATAGCTACTTGACATACCTTTAAAGGCATAGTACATTTATAGTATGTGGGAGATATATGAACATCACTTGTTGACACGAAAAATACCAAGAATCCCTTTGGAGGTATTGAAACGGTACGAAAAGTGGAAGGATATTGTTGTCATTTCCGGCCCGGAAGGCCTGCAGGTATATCAAAGGCTTTCATGATGAGGCCCTGAAGGGACAATTTACCGGCTTCCGTTCTTCCCGGCTGGGGCTTCAATACAGGCTTATTTACAAAATTGAAAGCAGGAAGCTCTACGTGCAGGTTTTGGATATTAATGCTCATGACTACAGGAAAAAATAAAATGAAAAATTACCGAAGGGCCAAAAAAACAGTTGATGTTTCCGTGGGGGAATCAGTTCGCATCATTCGGGAGTTGCAGGAACTCAGCCAGAACAGACTGGCCGAACTTACCGGCATACCGCAGTCGACGATTTCAGCCATTGAAAACGACCGCATTCAACTTGGAATTGAACGGTCGAAGGTTCTTGCCACTGCGCTTAAATGCCACCCTGCCGTGCTTGTGTTCCCCGGCTGGGAGATCAAGCAGCAGACAGCAGCTTGATGCTTACGAAAATGAGACAGGGGCACATAAATAATAAATCTTTGCGCAAGAGGAAACAGTTCTAACAGGGCGTTGAAAAAGTCAATGTATGCAGGCTGTTCAAAAATGCTCAGATGCAAGGCGTGCGAAATCATGCGAAATGAGGCGTACTTTTCGTACGCCGCAGTGAAGCAAGATGAGCACAACGCAGCAGATGGGCGTTTTTCAACAGCCTGCTAAGCTTACTTTTTTAAATTACTCAGCTCACGGATGGTCTTAATCTCCTGCTCTTTTTCCCGGCCCCGCTTGTCCTGCTCCCATACATAATACCAGTAGCCTTTTTCAGGCACCTGCTCGAGCAGCACCATTCTGCGGGGCACAACCAGAATCAGGTTCAGAACCTTACACGCTTCACGCAGCTTTTCACTTTTTTTAGCTTCAGCAAAAAGATATTCACCATGGCGGGAATCACTTGCGGTGATAACTTCAGCCGTGCCCCAGATCTGCAAACCTTTAATAGGATGGCCGGTTGAGTGCAGCGCCAGAGACACATTGGGATTTTTTTTCAGATAGGCGAACTTGCGGGTAAATTTTTCAGAATAAATAAGAATGTTCATGCCATCGGTTGCGTAGCGCACTGGCGTTGCCCGCACATCATCGCCCATGCCGGTGCAAAGCACGCAGTACTGGTTTTCGCCGAGATAGCCAAGAATCTTTTCTTTACCTGTTCCCATAATGCCTTTTCTCCTTGTTGTATCGTTCATATCTAAGATGACTTGAAAAAGGTTCAAGCTCTTATAAACCAGTTTCAGCAAATTGGGAATCTCTTCCTGATGCACATTAAAAAACGCCTGCTCTGGCAGTGGATGGTAATACGGTTAAACCAGCATGACTGAAACCTTTCAATGCAAAAGGCGGAGCCGCGCATGTCTCCGCCTTTATTTATATACGGTCATTTTACATATCAGGATTTTATCATCACGAGCATCATTTTCATACGCGTCAGCGCCTGCAGCGCATGGGGCTTGTTTGCGGGCATGATGATCATGTCGCCTGCCTTGAGGTCATGGGGCGCGCCTGCAATTTTTATCTGCACCGCGCCGTCAAGCACCTGCACCAGCGCGTCAAACGGAGCGGTGTGCTCGCTCAATCCCTGCCCCGCATCAAAGGCAAACACCGTTACCGTGCCCGTCTCCTTGCGGATAACCTCGCGGCTGACGATGGAGCCCTGCTGATACGGCACAAGCTCTGCTGCCTGCAGCACGGTTCCTGCATTTACACTGTTTTTGTCCTGAGCCATAGCGTACTCCTTTTAATGATTAAAATCCCAGCCAGCGCGTCACCTCGTCAACAGAAGCCCGCATGCGGGGAAACTGTGTTGATTGCAGCACCTTCAGCGGGATAGCCGAGCGCAACGCCAGCCAGCAGCTCACGATCATCAGGAATCCCGAGATGTTTTTTTATATCCTCGGCGCAGATGACCGTTACCGTGAGCCAGCAGGTGCCCAGGCCCCGGGCATGGGCTGCAAGCAGAAAATTTTCAAGGGCCGCGGCAGTGCTGAGCTGATACTGGTTATCCGTGCCTTTATAGGAGACAAAATAAACCGCCACGGGCGCGTCGCAAAAGCGCAGGCTTTTCTCAAATATCTCATTGGGCTCAATGCCGGCCTTTTCAGCCGTTGCGATCATGGCGTCAAGCACCTCCTGCTGCCGCGACTTCAGCGGCTCGGGAGGATCACCAAAGGCATTGGCTGTCCTGCAGGCGCTCAAAAAATTTCTCCTCAGTAATGGCATTGACAGCCTCAAGCGCACGCCCCGTCAGCACAATAAACTCCCAGGGCTGCTGATTGGTGGCGCTGGGTGCCCAGGTGGCAGCCTCAAGGCATTGGGCTATAAGCTCTCGCGGCGGCATGCGCCGGTCAAATGCCCGTATGCTCCTGCGCTGTTTGATGACATCCAGAACATCCATGGCAACTCCTTTTTCGGTTCAACAGCTTAGAAAAGAAGCCGGGATTCAGTAGTCGGAATTCAGAATAAAAGACATGGAGTTCGAACTCAGGGGCAGGTTTGAAACCTGCCCCTGCAATCTCCATTCTTTTTACTCCGAACTCTGGGGCGTATGCCATACGCCCCTGCACCGCTCATCGGGCGCGACAACCGCGCCCCTACGCTCCGAACTGCTGGCTTCTGACTTCTGGCTCCTATCTATTGCTTACCGTTTACTGAAAAACACATTTTTTTCAGCCGGCTCTGCTGCTGCCGCTGCTGCTCCCGCACGCAGGCCTTTCAGCAGGGCAAAAATACCCGGACGGGCGGCAATGCCGTTGTGGAGCGTTGCCGTCTGGTCTGCGGCCACGTCTTCGATCTTATAATAATATTTAATGCCGCTTAGCGCTCCCCTGTCTTCATATTCATACGAATCACCAGCACCGCCTGTACCCTTTGCTGCAATCAATTCAGTATTTATCTTTTTAAACGTGCCCTTCGGGCCGACTGCACGATACACATTAAAGCCGGAAATATCATTCTCGCGGGCTGTCGTCCACTTCAGTGTCACCTTAAAAAGTCCTGCCTGAGCGGTAAACGCGGCAAGGCTCACGTCCTTGAAATGATCGATGGTCGCGATGCTGTCGTCAAGCAGACGCTCCATATAGCCGGGGTTATGTATGCCGAAGCTGCGGTCATTCAGAACAAGACTGAAGTTCAGATAGGCATGCTTGAGCACCTCATCTGTCGACTCCTCGATGAATGGCAGGTTGCTGCCGCGGTGGCAGGTTGCGCATTTGCCGGGCTGAAACGGCGGCATAAAGCCGTGATTGGCTGTTAGCAGGCTCTGCTCAAGGTTCTTTAACTTGGCCTTAAGTGTCGTCTGAACATTGTTGCGGTCAAATGTTTCAAGACCGGGATGGCAGCCCTGGCAGACTTTGATATTGAGCAGATCATCAGCCGTACCCGGATCGCCGTCAGTCCCCATATCCCGCATGCGCAGCGTGTGGCTGCCCACAAGGCGCACGGTTGCATTATCGGCAGCGGTAATATCACGGGCCATATGGCACATGACGCAGCCCTTGGCATTATGGTGCGGGTTCCCGCTGCCCTGATACTCGGAGTAGTCTGCCCAGTGATAGCCATTGCCGATCTCGTCGGCTGTGCCAGAGTAGGTCGCGTTTTGCCACTTCTTTTCATGACAGGTTACGCACAGCTCGGCGCTTGCCTTGCGGGTGCCGGCAGGGTTTTCAGCGGTCTGCACGTGGGGGTCATGGCACACATCGCAGCCCACATTAGGCGTATCAGAAGGCACTTCGGTACTGAGCATTGGATATTTAAATGTATCGAAGCTTTTTCTAGAGTTTGCCGCGCCAATGAAGCCTTGCGTGTAATGGCATTTGTAGCAGTTGGTCAGCAGCACCCGGTTCACTTCCGCATGGCCGAAGGCCAGCGGGTCTGAGTGGCGCGACTTCTGCCACTCGCCAAACTGCGTATGGCAGGTGCCGCACAGGCCGGGCCAGTGGGTTATGGAAATGCGCGCGGGATCGCCCTGATGCAGGCTCCCCGGGCCATGGCAGGCTTCGCATCCTACGCCGGCTGTGGCATGTTTGGTGTCTTTATATGTTGCGTAGGTGTCGCCGTGGCATTTGGCGCAGGCCTCTGTGCCGATCTCTTCGGCTATATAGACCGTCACGCCGGCAGGAGCGCTGGCAGGGCCTGCGTCACCGGTTACAACAAGCGATGCGGTGAAGGTGTCGCCGGTTTGCGCATCGGCAGGCACGGTAAAGCTGGTGTTTTCCGAGGTGCTGTTATCAAGCAGAGTTGACCGGTCAGCGCCGCTGCCGTCCTTGAGCGTCCAGGCAAAACCGAAACGCCGACTGGCTCCAGTCGCCGTTCTTATTGCCGTAACGGTCAAACAAAGGGCTTGCTGTCTGGTAACTATAGGCACGGGGATTATAGTCTTCCGGCGACGGCAGGTTGTTGTCTTCACCCCAGCCGCGCAGGTACACTTTGCCGCCGGGCTTGACCGCATTGAGGCCGTTTGTCACGGCCGCAGCCTTCCCGTTGTACACCAGCGGCAGCTCCGATGGCCCCGGAATCACAGAGGGAAATGCAAGGGGCGCATCATTGAGCATGGTAAAGGTTTCAACCATTTCACTGCCAACCCCTTTGCCGTCGATAATCATCATGGCGAAGGTGTAGTCGCCGGGCAGCGTGGGGATAAAGCTTGTATTGGATGACTTTACCAACTCGGCGCCGTCGGGTTTCTCGACCAGGGCAACATAAATCGTGTTCAAATACTTCAGAAGAAGATTGCTTGGATCAAGAGTGACTGAGTTTCCGTATATGGTCTGCGTGGGTTTGATGTGGAAGCGCAGGGATGTTCTGCCTTTTTTTATGGTGAAATCCCGCGAGGCAGTGTCGCCTGCGGCAAGAGGCAGGTCTTCTGAGCTCTGGTAATAGTTATCGGCAACAGCGCGGATGCTGTAATCCCCCTCCGATGCCGACAGCAGGTACTGGCCCTGGCTTCCCGTATGGGTTGCCGCCACAGCTTCCATGGCTCCGAGCCGCTCTTCAACCAGCGCCACCATGGCGCCGGCAACGGGTTCGCCATTTGTATCGGTTACCGTGCCGCTGACAGAGACCGATTTTTTTATGGGCATGCTGACCTGCGTCGCCACCCCGGTTTCTACCCGGATAAAGCCGGTGCGGCCGGTGCCGTATTTGTCTTCGGTATAACCGGCTGCCGTGACCTTCACGCTGTAGTTGCGATAGGGAATGATATCAGTGAAAAGCACTGTGCCGTTATCGCCGGTGACGGCGCTGTAGTTGCCCGGCTTCATGAGCACCGTGGCGCCGGCCACCGGGGCGGAACTATAGAAGTCCTTCACAGACACCTGCACGCTGCCCGGAGTGTACGCATGGGCTGACGCAGAAAGACATGAGCATCAGCACTGCGGCGCACATCATTTTCATTGTTGTTCTTTTCAACATGATTCCTCCCGATTGATGTTTTTGTCGCTCCCCGCTTCACTGTTTAGTCGACTCATTATTATATAATCACCTCCGTAGTATTTGACGTAGGTCAAGAAAAGACTTTCTTGCACTATCAGCAGTATGTGCGTATAAAAATGCATAAAATCTATTCCGTAATCTAGCCTGCTAAAGTAACGCATCGGCACCAAGACGACAGACCATTTCATGAAACGATATTTCTTTTTTATCAACAGGATACTGCCGATAGGCCGTCAGCGCTTTTTCAAGTATCGCCGTCACGCCGTTTGCATCGGTCCATTGAGCAACGGTCTGCGCAATACGGGGATGGCGCGATCCTGACCCGCCGACGACAACCTTGTAGCCTTTTTCCTTCGTGAAAATAACATCTTTTTTGCATTCCTTTTCACAGCCTCCGCACAGAACGCACCGCGCATAGTCAATAACGGGATTGCCGTCCTGAAGCGTTATGGCGCCTTCAGTGCAGCATGCTAACGCAGGCCTGACATTGCGTGCAGCCCTCAGTTTTGACTTCAGGCCGCAGCTGGCAGATGATGCCGAAATCGCTAAAATACGGCGACATGCAGCAGTTGGGGCAGCCGATAATGGCTATGCGAAAAACATGGTGCGACATAAGGGGGGTGCGGGCCTTTTCAAGAACAATACGGGTGGCGTTAAGCTGCTTAAGCTTTTCACGCAGGGGCACAAGCACAGCGAGCATCATCTCGCGCTTCTCGGCCGTGCAGGCGCCGTACTTTGCCGGGCAGAGCTCGATCTTGAAAAGCTCACCGTCATCATCTTCAAAAAAGGCATCAGGCAGGCCCACATCTTCGCCCCGGCCCATGCGGCGAATCACCTCTGTGGCCTCGCAGCCGAAGGTGCGCTCATACCCCTTCCGGGTTGCCTGTGCACAAGCTGCCGTGACCGCAGCCAGCCCCTTCTGCAGCGCCCGGCGCTCTGCGTCCAGGCGCACAAACTGCGCCATCATGGGCGGTATGGCAATACCAGCAACTATATCTTCAGCCTCTTTTTCCCACTCCATGACTTCATGCTCCTGCAGCGTTCCGATGCTTTATTCCTGTCGCCGCTCAACAATATCGCCGCCAACACTCACAACAACGGTCTCCAGTGGCACTGATGCGCCTGCCGCCTTCAGGCCAGCCTTGACGATCATCGGCATGCCCTGACAGCACGGAACCTCCATAACGACAACCGTAATGCTCTTTATATCATTCTGTTTGAAAATTTCAGCAAATTTGTCCGCGTACAGCTGGGTGTCATCAAGCTTCGGGCAACCCATAAGCAAAACCCTGCCCTGCAGAAAGTCGCGATGAAATCCCGCATGGGCAAACGCCGTACAGTCCGAGGCAACCAGCAGGTCGGCGCCCTTGAGAAAAGGCGCATGGGGAGGCACAAGGCGCAGCTGAACAGGCCAGGTTGAAAGCGCCGATGCGCTCACAGACGGCTCCTGCTGCAAAACCGGCTTTGGGCTCAATGCGGCGCACCGCCGACGACGGGCATTGGCAGGAGGGGCCGGGGCTGCCTGCAGGAGCGCTGCGGGCTTTCATATGCCGGGCAACAGCCTCCTCATCAAAATCGTCGGCCTCCCGCACAACAATTTTCAGCGCGTCCTGCGGGCACTCGCCGATGCAGTTGCCCAGGCCGTCGCAGAAAGTATCGGAAATCACCCGCGCCTTGCCTTCAACAATGGCGATGGCGCCTTCGGCGCAGGCGCTCACGCAGTCGCCGCAGCCATTGCAGCGTTGCTGATCTATCTCTATAATGTTCCGCTTTTCTTTCATCCTGTTCTGCTTTCTGCTGCAGTCTTAGTACAGCGTTCCATAAACACGGAGGTACTATTAATTCTATACAAAACAAACAATATTCCTATTTCATCCCCCTTTGAAAAAGGGGGAAACAGGGGGATTTTTTGCAGCCTGACAAATCCCCCTAACCCCCTTTGCTAAAGGGGGAATCTTTCGCCCCCTCTTTTTAGGGGCTTTGTATCGGGATACCGTGCAGAGTTTAAAATAAAAATTGAGCTCAAGCTACGTAGCTGACAGCTCAAAAACCTCCCTGGCAACACGTTTTCCGGAGGCTGTGAGCATACGCGATTCAATAAGGGCCGCCAGCTTCTCCGGCTCCCGGGGCTTCTCGATATCGCCCTCCTGAATATTTACTATCAGGTCGGCATCATAGAGGACTTTGAAATTGATCGTCTCCTCGGGCCGCGGATGATGGTGGTGGCCGATGATGTCGCACACCTCATCGGTGAGCGCGGGCTCGGCATGCAGCCCCATCAGGATGCCCCGCGCCGTGAGGGGGCCGAGCTCTTCCTGGTATTTTGAGGCCGTGCTCCCGTAGAGCTTCTCGGCATCCTTGATGCCGATGTCATGGAGATAGGCGGCTGCCAGCACCACGGCCGCGTCGGCCTCCTGCCCCCCGGCTATCTTTTCTGCAAAGTGAGCCACCTGTTCGGCATGCCTGATGCGGCGCTCATCGTCGCCGAAAAACGCCCGCATTTCGCAGGCCACGCGCTCGGCAAAAAGATGCTTCTGCTTTGCAAGCACTTCAGGCGGCATGTCCTTGAGGCACTGCGCCGCAAACTTGCAGTACGTGGCGCAGCCGAAGTCAAGGTTCGGGTTTGTCACCCTGGCCCCGCAGCCCCTGCACCTCCGCACAGCATCGTCCTTGAAAAACTCAACCGTCTTGCCGCAGGCAGGGCATGGGGCTTCAAATATGTCTGCGGGTTTCCAGTACCGCGTGTCCTGTCCGGGGCATTTCATTGCGCGAACTCCCTATCCAAGATAGCTTGCGGGGTTCGGAATGCCCAATAGCGCACTATTCCGCATTCCTCAATCCGCATTATTTTATTTGCGGCTGCAGCCGCTCCTGCCCATTAGAAACAAATTGATTATTCAGCAATCCGAATTCCGGCGAAGCATTCCGCAGGAATCAAATCCAAAATCAGCTTATCCCAGTATCGCCTTCAGGTCCGCATCGGGCGTGCTGATAGGCTTGATGTCAAAAGTCTTCACGAGCACATCCAGCACCCCCGGCGTAATGAATGCCGGAAGCGACGGTCCCAGACGTATGTCCTTTATTCCCAGATGCAGCAGCGTCAGCAGTATCGCTACGGCCTTCTGCTCATACCATGACAGCACCATCGACAGGGGCAGATCATTCACCCCGCAGTTGAAAGCGCCTGCCAGGGCCACGGCAATCTGCACCGCTGAGTAGGCGTCATTGCACTGGCCGATGTCAAGCAGGCGCGGAATCCCGCCGATATCGCCAAGGTCTTTGTCGAAAAACCGGAACTTGCCGCAGGCAAGCGTCAGCACCACGCAGTCTTTGGGAACCTTCTCCACAAATTCGGTGTAATAGTTGCGGCCCGGCTTGGCGCCGTCGCAGCCCGCCACCAGAAAGAAATGCCTGATGGCCTTGCTCTTTACCGCGTCGATCACGGCTCCTGCCACGCCCATGACAGCATTGCGGGCAAAGCCGACCATGACCGATGTGCCTGCTTTGTCCTCAGTGAACCCTGGCAGCTCCAGAGCTTTTTTGATAACGGAGGCATAGTCATGCCCCGTGATATGCGCCACACCCGGCCAGCCGACCATGCTGGTCGTAAAAATATTGCCCTTGTAGCTCTCGGCAGGCCGCTGGATGCAGTTGGTGGTCATGAGAATAGCGCCCGGGAATTCCGTGAACTCTTTGAGCTGGTTCTGCCATGCCGTGCCATAGTGGCCGTAAAAATGGCTGTATTTTTTCAATGCCGGATAGCCGTGGGCGGGCAGCATTTCGCCATGCGTATACACAGTAATGCCCTTGCCCTCGGTCTGCTTTAACAGCTCCTCAAGGTCTTTAAGCTCATGGCCCGAAACAAGAATCGCTTTGCCTTTCTTGACACCCAGGGGCACCTTGGTGGGCACGGGATGGCCGAAAGCGCCCGTGTTGCCCGCATCCAGAAGCTCCATCGTGCGCAGATTGATCTCGCCGGTCTTTAGTGCAAGGCCAACCCATTCATTGGCGCCAAGGCTCGTATTGAAAGGAGCAGCAAGCGCCTCATACAGGAAATTATAGACTTTTTCATCCTCCTGCCCGAACACCTGGGCATGAAAGGCATAGGCTGCAACGCCTTTGATGCCAAACAGCACGATATGCTGAAGCGACAGCAGGTCGGCGGGAACCGAGGGGTCCGACTTGAGACCGACTGCTGCGCCCTGCTCGATAAGGCCGTTCAGATCAGCGGCAGGGGTAAATGTTGCCGCAGCATCCTTAAGGTCTGCGCCGGTCTTTGCCTTAAGCTGGCTGCGCAGCTCCACGGCCTTTTTGATATAGGCCGGAAACCGGTCCTGGTCGAAATTCACGTTCGTGAGGGTGGCAAACAGGGCCTCGGCGGTAAATACGTCCTGGCCGGGAATTTTTACGCCCTTTTTGATACCCTCAAGAGCATACAGGGCAAGGCCGCGCAGGGCATACACGAGCAGATCCTGCAGTGCCGCCACATCGGGAGATTTACCGCATACGCCGCCGACGGTGCAGCCTTCGCCTTTTGCGGTCTGTTCACACTGGTAACAAAACATGTTTTTCTGTGCCATAATGCTTACCTCCTTGTATGTTTGAGTGACTGGTTTTAGCGGGGATGTTATTGTGTATAGCATAAAAATTTTTGTTCGCCGCTGTATTTTATGACTTAACTATACCCGACTATGGCCCGAGAAACCTTGACGTAGGTCAAAGGAAAGTGCTATTTTTCATATCAGGATAAAAATTTGCACCCTATTGGCTTGCAGAAGAAAAAAACAGGTCGAAATCAGGCAAATAATAGCCTGCACCATACTACTGAAGAAGCAGCTGCCCATGAACATTGCAAAACAGCTCTCCCATATTCCCCTTTTCCAGGGGCTTGAGCCCCAGTACCTGGAAACGCTTGCCCGCATCGCCGTAAAAAAATTTTTCAAGCGTGGCGAGACCGTATTTGCCGAAGGCGACCCCGGCACCGGTTTTCATATCATTACTACGGGACGGGTAAAAGTCTACAAAACCTCGCCCGAGGGCAAAGAGCAGATACTGCACATCATGAGCCAGGGCGAACCTTTCGGCGAGGTGCCGGTTTTTACCGGCCAAAAGTTTCCGGCCTATGCCGAAGCCCTGTCCGACACCACTACGCTGTTCATACCCCGCGATGACTTTATCAATCTCATCCGCACCGAACCATCCGTTGCCCTCAGCATGCTTTCGGTTCTCTCCCTGCGCCTCAAGCGCTTCACCGGCCTGATAGAAGATTTGTCACTGCGGGAAGTGCCTGGCCGGCTCGCGGCATATTTATTATATTTAAGCGAGCGCGACAAGGGGACTGATGACATCAATCTTGAAATTTCAAAAACACAGCTGGCAAGCATACTGGGAACAATACCAGAAACACTCTCCCGCATTCTTGCCCGCATGACCAGAGAAGCGATCATTGAGTCCGACGACAAGCGGCATATTCGCATCTGCGACCGCAGCGCCGTTGAAGAACTTGCGGCCGGTGAGCGCCGGCTTGCCTGATCGCCGGGCCATGCTGTGTATGCTTGTATTGACAGCGCCTGTTGCTTAGACTACAATCAAAAAAAATGCGCCTGGCTCCCCCTTGAAGGTGCATTAATCTGCGGCGTGGAGAAGCAAAAAAACTTTTTAAACGGGAGGGAGTGTTATGCTGCGCATCATGGCGGTCATCACCCTGGCAACCCTTATTGCTGCAGGCTGCTCGGACGACAAAAATCCCGTCAGGGAATATGGCTCTACGCTCACCGGAGCAGTTAAAAAAGCTGAACGGGCGAAAGTGCTGGCCGACATGCTGACAATCAAGTCCGAGATTATGCGCTACAAAACCGAAAATGGCTCATTCCCCCAAAGCTTGAATGATCTCAACCTCAAAAAAATATATAGTGAGCTCTATACCTATGATCCCGAAACCGGAGCCGTCGCCCTTGCGCAACAACCATGATACGTAGCGCTGAGTGGGAGGCTGAAATATTTTTACGACAAAAACAAACTGCTCGTGAAAGCCTGTAATGTCAAAAAATGTTGACGCCAGGTAAAGCTCGCTAGTTCCGAATTACATTTCAGGATACCTTTTATGAAAATCGTCACGATAATCGGCGCACGCCCGCAATTCATCAAAGCCTCGCCGGTCAGCAAAGCTTTGCAAATTGCCGGCCATCAGGAATTTCTGGTGCATACGGGCCAGCATTATGATTACGGCATGTCGCAGGTCTTTTTTGATGAGCTGGGGCTGCCAGAGCCGGATGTAAACCTGGATATCGGCTCCGGCAAACATGGCAGCCAGACCGGACAGATGCTGATCGGGATAGAAAAAATTCTCCTGAAGGAAAAACCTGATTGGGCTCTGGTGTATGGGGACACCAACTCTACTCTTGCGGGCGCACTGGCAGCGGTTAAGCTGCATATACCGCTGGCCCATGTAGAAGCCGGTTTGCGTTCATTCAACAGGGAGATGCCCGAAGAGCATAACCGCGTATTGACAGACCATTGCGCCGACTTGCTTTTTTGTCCCACGCTGACTGCGGTGGACAATCTTGCAAAAGAGGGCATTTCAACAGGCGTGCATCTGGTGGGTGATACCATGTACGATGCGGTCCTGCATTTTTCAAATATTGCCCTCCGGAGCTCGACAATTATGGCCGACTTAGAGCTGCAAAAAAAGGGCTATCTGCTGGCCACTGTCCATCGCCCGTCAAACACCGATATTCCTGCAAATCTGCGCAACATACTCTCTGCTCTTGCCCAGGCTGATGAACCGGTGGTGTTACCGCTTCATCCCCGGACACGAGCAGTGGTCAAGGATATGCATATCGCCCTGGCTGATTGGCCAAACATCCGGGTAATTGACCCGCAGGGATACCTTGACATGCTCATGCTGGAACAAAATGCCCGCATGATTTTGACCGATTCCGGAGGCATGCAGAAAGAAGCCTGTTGGCTGAACGTACCCTGCATTACACTGCGCGAGGAAACAGAATGGGTTGAGACCGTGCAGAGCGGCTGGAATACGCTGACCGGCCCTGACCCTGCACGAATCAAAGCCGCAATCAAATCATGTTTGCCGCCAGCAGCGCATCCCGCACTGACTGAAGGAACGCCTGCGTCAACGCGCATTGCGCGGCTTCTTGAAAAAAATCAAGCATAAGGCAGGTGCTGCCAGTACGGCAAAAGCACAGCCCCCATAAAAACACGACGGCCCCTATTACTGCCCCGGCGATGCAGGAAGTGGTTGCAGCAAAAAAACATGCCGCCTATACAGCAAAAATTCGCTATTTATTTCTGCTCTGTATGCATCAGGGCGAGGGGGGTATCCGTTTAAAAGACCCGGCTCCCCCAGCAGTTTAACCCCAATAGCCTGATTGTTGAAAATGCTTGATTCCTCCGTATCCACGCAACGATCAAACGGTATAGACACCGTCCGTGCCATTCTGGCGCTTTGGATTCTGTTTGCACATTTGATAAGCTGGGTACCCTTCGCGCAGGGTCCGAGCGGAGTTCACCCTGTCCTTGCCTGGATCATGGGAACTTTCGCCGGCATATTTCAGCCCTGCGGCGAGACACATCCCGCCGTCATTGGCTTTATTGTCGTAAGCGGCTACTGCATTCATCGAAATGGTCTCCGCCGCACCGGCGGCGACATTACCGGCTATTGCATACGCCGTGCATTCAGAATTCTTCCAGTCTACTTTCTTGCGACTCTTTTTGGCATCGCCTGCTTCAGTATCAGCTTATCGACCTCCCCTGCTGTTACAAAGGCACTTTCCGGCACAACTGCTCTGGATCTTACCTATATCGCTTTAAAACTCATCGGCCTTTCAGCTTTTGTGCCCCCGCTGCACACACTCACATTTCAGGCCAATGCGCCGCTCCATACCGCGATGGTCGAAATCTGGCTCTACCTGCTGTACCCGGTTGTCATTGTCTTTATTGCGCGCCGCTACCCTGAGCGAACCCTGTGGTTGCTGCTTTTGGTCGTCTGGGTTTTAGGCGTAGCGCTCGTCACCGCTTTCCCCAATCTATCATCCTGGTGGCATAACGGCAGCATTATCGGCTTTGCCGCCTACTGGTGGATTGGTGCCAAATTCGTTGACAGGGACTTTTCAGCAATGGCCTTGAAGTTCCGATATGCCCTGAGTGCAGCCTGGCTTGCGCTTACCCTGCTGCTCTTTTCCCATATAGCCGATTTCCCGTTGTTTGTAGAGCTTCGCAAAGCAATCTTTGCTCTGCTGGTCGGACTTCTGGTCAATCGCTGCGATACCCGAGGGAATTGCGGTAACCTATGGGCTGCATAAAATAGGCAAAGCAGGGTATAGCATTTATGCATTTCATGCTCCGCTCACCTATACCCTCCTGCTCTATGGATTTCCCTGGCAATTGGTAGCTTCTTTTTCGATTCTGCTCGGCATGGCTTTCTTCACCATATATGAGGCGCCCTTCACCGCCATTGGCAAGCGCCTTGCGTCAAGCAGGCAAAAAAATCCTGCTGAAAGATAAGAAAAACAGTGCTGCTCCCCGCCTGCAAGGCGGGGCATCACGGTAGATAAAATTAATTTTTTGATACGTGCCTTGCAAACCGGTCACAGCTTCCTATGATCCCTGCAACAGCATAGCTTTCACAACATGCGCGCCGGCATTACGCGTATACCGCAATTACCCCTGAATCCAACCGCTCAACAAACACACCTGAATTCAAGTCCGCAAAGGGAAACGAATCTTGCTTCTTTTATTATTTTTTAGCGAAGTCCGTATGACGTCATTTTTTAATTTGCTATAGAACCCCCTTTCCACTATATTTATATTTTATTTTATTTAAACCGAAAAACAGAATATTTTGGCAGCAGCGCATGAATTGGGACGCAAAAACCCCTGAAACACCGGTTGTTGCAATCCAGCCTCCAGGTCTGGGAAGCCCGGTTGATTTTCATGAACTGTGGGAGTACCGGGAACTGCTCTTCTTTTTACTCTGGCGTGAGGTCAACGGACGCTACCGCCAGATGGCCCTTGGGCCTTTATGGATCATTATAAATCCGCTTGTCAGCATGGTGCTATTCAGTATTCTTTTTGGAACCCTGGCGCGCCTTCCGTCTGACGGGCTGCCCTATCCGATTTTTACGTACGTGGCTTTACTGCCATGGCAATTTTTTGCCAACGGCCTGTATAATGCCGCTCAAAGCCTTCGAAGCCAGCAGCATCTGATTGCAAAAGTTTATTTCCCCCGCCTGCTCATTCCCCTCTCATCAGTGCTCTCGGCGCTGATTGATTTTTGTGCATCCTTTGCTGTACTCATCGCGATGCTCATTTTTTTTCGCATAGCCCCAAGCTGGAACATGTTGATGCTTCCTGTGTTGCTTTTCATAGCGGGTACGATGGCGCTGGGCATAGGTTTGTGGCTTGCATGCCTTACGGTAAAATACCATGATGTTGCCATGGGACTTGGATTTGCAATTACCGTATGGCAGTACCTGACGCCGGTTGCATACTCGGCAGCCCTGATACCGGAAAAATGGCAGCTGTTCTATCGACTGAACCCCATGGTCAGCATAATTGACTGCTTTCGGTGGTCATTACTTGGAACTGCCGCTCCACCGGTATGGTCGCTGGCATTGTCGTTCCTTGTGTCGCTGGCGCTCCTTGTTTCCGGAATTTTCTATTTCTCTCATACTGAACAGACTATTGCGGATGACCTGTAATGAAAGACACTGCCGTTCATGTCTCGCATCTCGGAAAAAGATACCGCATCGGCGTTGCGCGTCAAAAGCCAGCATCATCACTGGCCCGATTACGGCATCTGGCAGTCGCTCCGTTTGAGTACATGCGACAAAAATCCAGGCCCCTTACCGATGAAAACACGATATGGGCACTGGATGATATCTCATTTGACGTGCTGCGAGGAGAGGCTGTTGGGATCATCGGACGCAATGGCGCCGGCAAAAGCACACTGCTGCGGATTCTCGCGCGGATTACAAAGCCGACAACCGGAGCAGCAGTCATCAGCGGGAGGGTAAGCTCGCTTCTTGAAGTGGGTACCGGTTTTCATCCTGAACTGACAGGCCGGGAAAACACGTATCTTAACGGCGCTATCCTGGGGATGAGAAAGCGGGAAATAGACCGCCGCTTTGATGAGATTGTTGCATTTGCAGAAATAGAAAAATTTATCGATACGCCGGTAAAGCATTACTCGAGCGGTATGTATGTGCGCCTCGCCTTTGCTGTGGCAGCGCATCTTGAGACAGAGGTTCTGCTGGTTGATGAAGTGCTTGCTGTCGGAGACATGCAGTTTCAAAAAAAATGTCTTGGCAGAATGGGAGATGTGACGCATGAGGGAAGAACTATTCTTTTTGTCAGCCACAACATTCAGGCGATAAAAACGTTTTGCGGACGCACACTTCTTATCGATAATGGGCAGATACAGAGTGACGGGAAGACCCAGGATGTGCTCCACACATACCTGACCAAAAATAATGCGCTGCAAGGCGACGGCATTGTCCCGGAAACTTTGCCACGGCCGGCAGGAACCGGCGAGGCTCTTTTGCATAAGATTACGGCAAAAGACCAGGATGGCGCCCCTGTCCGCCAGATTTTTTTCGGGCAGCGCTTCTTCATCACCTGTCTCTACGACGTGAAAAAACCCATTCGTGATGCTGCCATTGAGATTGGCATTTCAACCTATGACGGTTTGCGAATTGTAACGGCAACAAGCATTGACAGGGGGGGGCCTGTGCTGAGCTTCACACCCGGCTTATGGGAGGTCACGGTAGAGCTGCCGGTAACGCTGCAGCCGGGGCAGTATTCAATAGATATGATGATGCACCACTGGAGTGAAAAATCAAAGCTTACCATTGACTGGGTAGAAAGGGTGCTTACGTTCACGGCGCTTGATATGCCGAAGTCAGGCCCGGACCACTATGTGTGCTTTGCCATGCCCTATAATACAACAAGCGCCAGGGGGGTTGTTCGCGCCGAATCCATCTGGCATGACCCGGTCGCGGTTTAATATGCAGATTCACAAATCTATTTCCATATGCTACCCTGTGCAGGTACGCATACACTCTACAGCAGGAGGTTAAGCGCAACATGCCGTCAACAGTACTGCGAAATGAACTTGATGCAAAAAATGCAGCTTTCTGGAATGAGCTCTGCGGTTCAATTATGGCCAGAAGCCTGGGCATTACAGAGATAACGCCATCGAGCCTTCGCATGTTTGACAAGAAGTATTTGGCCTTTTATCCCTATCTCGGGCAGTATATAAACAGCAAAAAGCTGGCGGGGAAAAAAGTTCTGGAAATCGGCCTGGGGTACGGCACGCTCGGCAGGCTTTTGATATCTCACGGTTGCGACTACCACGGGCTTGATATTGCCGAAGGCCCCGTTTCCATGATGCGCTATTCACAAATGATTATGGACACACCGTCACCGCACAGCGCCCTTCGAGGGTCAGCGCTGGAGATTCCCTTCAGGAGCGCTTCTTTTGACTATGTGTACGCCATAGGCTGCCTCCACCATACAGGAGACACAAAAACGGCTGTCAATGAAGTGTGCCGCGTCCTTGCCCCTGGAGGAACAGCTGTCGTATCGATGTACAACCGGCTATCTTTTCGGCAGCTGGTTCATGTCCCTCTGCTGCGTCTGTATGCTGTTCTGTCAGGAAGACTGAACCGTCTGCAAGGGAAGGTTCGGGGGCTTTATGATTCCAATACCCAGGGTCAGTCTGCTCCGCACACCGACTATTACTCGCCGGATGAGGCGCTGAAGCTTTTTGATAATTTTACTTCTGCAACTGTTGATATCCGTAATTTCAGCACCTGCGCTTATGTAAGAGGGCGTCCTGTTCTCCCCCGGTGGTTGTTGCTCAATACTATCGGAAGAATCCTGGGCCTTGATCTCTATATAAAAGCGGTTAAATAAGGCGCTCAAGAAAATGCGTCGACTACAGGCCCTGGTTAACAACACGAACTTCTTTATAATGTAACAAGGAGCATCCTTTTGGCAATGCCGGACGACCAGGAAATCCCGGACGGACAAAAACTGTCCATACTCCTGTTGTGCGACAACAACAGGAGCCATGCTAATACCCTGCTTGATCATATTGCAGCTTTTACAGAACTCTCCGCTCACGACATATGCATTTTCAACCCGCGATTTCTAAAAAAAAACAGGCTTCTTGATCTTGATGAGTTTGATGTCCTCATTATTCACTACTCCCTGCTGATTATAAATGACATCTATCTATCCCCTGCTTTCAGAGAAAAAATCAAAAATTACAAGGGGCTTAAAATACAATTTATCCAGGACGACTACCGCTGGGTTGACCAAATCGCTGCCATGATCCGCTTCCTTGGCATGCATGTGCTCTTCACGCTCTACCCGACAGATCAAATCGCCCGTGTGTGGGATGCGTCAAGACTTCCGGGAGTTGTCAGCTGCAGCACTCTGGCAGGATATATTCCCGACAGTCTGCTTACAATCAAGTCGCCGCCCTACGAAACGAGACCTCTGGACATAGGGTACAGGGGCAGGGATTTACCATACTGGCTTGGTGAGTTTGCACAGGAAAAAGCCTGGATAGCCAAAGGGGTTCGTGATCGTGCAGACAGGTACGGCTTGCGATGCGATATTGCCTGGCGCGAAGAAGACCGCATTTACGGTAAAGACTGGATTAGCTTTATCTGCTCCTGCAAGGCAATGCTTGGGACGGAAAGCGGTACAAGCATTACTGACTTTGACGGGTCCGTGCAGAAAAAAACCGACGAGTACCTCGCGCAGCATCCCGGTGCGGATTTTTTTGAGGTTCAGAGAGAAGTTTTGCTGCCGTATGAAAACAATCTGCCGATTAAAGTACTATCACCGCGGATGTTTGAGGCAATAGCGCTGCGTACCGCTTTGATTCTGTTTCCCGGTGATTATTCGGGCATTCTGCAGCCATGGGTTCACTATATCCCCCTTGAAAGAGATTTTTCAAACATGAAACAGGTTGTTGAAAAGCTCCATGACACCCCCTTCATGAAGGGCATGGTACAGCATGCATATGATGATATTGTTGCATCGGGCAGATATTCGTATCGGGCTTTTATAAAGCATGTGGACGATGTTATTTTTCAGCACAGAATGCCGTTCCGAAAAAAACGATCGGTGAAGCCGAACTATTTCCTGGCGCGCATCGAGCGATTGATTTCTCTTTTGCTCTCCCCGGCCCCCATCCATCCCCGCTACTATCTCCAGCGCCGCAGCCCATTGTCTATTTTGTTTGCAGCCGCCTATTACCTTAAACTTGGGCTCTACTTCTTTTTTTGTCAAATCCGCGGCTGGTTTTTTCTGATCCGTATTTTCTTCTGGGGTTTTTTTGCTTTCAGGGATGGCCTGTCAAGAAAAATAGCCGCCCGTTATCTGTGCAGCCGGGAGCCATTCAATGATGTGAACATTTGGAGCTTTTTCAAAGATCTGATGCGCCTTGGCCTTATACGACAGCTCCAGACATGCAAAGTACGAACCATTAATCCCTTCCGCATACAGATGCAGTATAACGCGCAGGACGAAAGCGTCATTTTCACCAGCCTTCCCTATGATCAGGCCGGTGCGGACACATCCGCCCAGTGCAGACAATCATTGTGGCCTGCTGTTGAAACAGCGTTGGAAGCGGGATCCATAAAAAAAATGGCCTGGAACCATGCCGCTGTGGGAAAGCCCCTAAAGCATCCGCGGCTCAGGTTCATGTTCTATCCCGCGGGGGCAGAGCCTTCCGGTACAGGGGTATATTATTTTAATGCACTGGTGAAGTACATGCACAGGGTTCGCCCATGAAAATAAGCGGCATGCTGCTCCTGTATCATCATCCTCTTGCTGAAAATGCCCCGACAATACTGGAGCATGTGGAATCATTCGAGAAGTATTCATGCTTTAAAGTCTGGAAAGTCAACACCGAGCTTGGCTTTCCTCCAGCACTGGAGGCCATGCGGTTTGAAATCATTGTGCTCCACTATTCGCTTTTCGCCCTCCTGCCCTTTTACCTTGACCGGCACTTTCTGTCATATCTTGACAGCTGTCAGGAAAGTTGCAAAATCGTTTTTTTCCAGGATGAGCACCGCTACTGCCCCCAGAGGTTCGACTTTATCAACAGTCACGGTATTGACTGCATTTATACGCTGGTTGAACCGGACTATTTTGCAGCCACCTATCAAAAATACACCCGGGTACAAAAGATCATATACACCCTGCCGGGCTATGTCAGCGATGCTCTTATTAATAATGCCGCAGCGATGACCAGGCCTTGGCAAACCAGAACAGTTGATATCGGCTACCGGGCCAGGCAGCTTCCCGTCCATATGGGTCAGGGTGCCCAGGAAAAACACCTGATAGGGCAGCGCGTCAATGAGCTTGCCCGTGGCTCTGGCCTCAGGCTGGATATTGCGACAGAGGAGCATCATCGCATCTATGGCGATGCATGGTTCCACTTCCTGTCAAACTGCCGGGCCGTTCTGGGTGTCGAAGCTGGAGCAACTATCTTTGATCTCGACAACAGGGTTTATGATGCATACAGCCGGCTCGTTGACGCCGGGCACAGCACCGCTTCTCAGGCGGCATATGATGCCGTTGCAGGCAGCTGTGAAGACGCTGTCTATTATCGCACCATCAGCCCCCGCCATTTTGAGGCAGCGGCCTTTCGCGTTGTTCAAATACTGTTTGAGGGGAACTACTCCGGCATTATGCAGCCCATGACCCATTACCTTCCACTCAAAAAGGATTTCTCGAATATCGAAAATGTCACGGAAATGCTCCGGGATACTGCCCTGTGTCAGGCATTGACGGAAAACGCCTATGCGGATATGATTGCTTCAGGCCGATACAGCTATCAAAATTTCATAGCGGCTTTTGACAGCGAGCTCAAGCGGGCCGGCCTCTTTCCCTGTAACGACAGCAGGGATACTGCACGGGTAGCGCAGCTGCTTGAGCGGGGAATGCCGTTCAGAAAAATCCGCGCGCGCTGCCGTTCACTGCTGCACCGGCCGTTTCCCGGAAGAAAAGCTCTTGGGTTTGTGCTTAAGCCCGCACTAAAAAAAATCGGATTAATCTCGGAGCGTCGATAAAAATGTTAAAAAAAACAGCAGCCCCTTCAGGTCAGGCTGAGGAACCGAATATTCTACAGGTGCAGTCATTCTGGGATCAAAACCCTTTATGCGCATGGGCGGTTCCTTTTGAACCCGGCTCCCGGGAATACTTTGCCTGCTATGACAGGCTTCGGGAAAAAAATGAATCTCCCGGGTTTTCATCGGAATTCCATGAATATGCTGATTTCAAAGGGAAAAGAGTTCTGGACATCGGCTGCGGAAATGGCTACGTTCTGAGCAGATATGCCGCCCAGGGCGCTGAAGCACAGGGAGTTGACATATCAAGCCAAGCTGTTACCATATGCCGGAAGCGCTTTCAGTTGTACGGGCTGCGTGGCTCCTTTTTACAGGCAAATGCAGAAGAGCTGCCTTTTGAGAATAATTTTTTCGATTGCGTCTCCTCAATGGGCGTGCTGCACCACGTCCCGGATACGCAGCGGGCAGTCGCGGAAATTTTCAGAGTTTTAAAGCCGGGCGGCAGATTTATGCTCATGGTCTATCATCGAAACTCTGCCCTGTATCGCTTCATGTTTCCCCTGCAACGCCTGCAGAAGGGCCTGCCGGTCTCCCAGCTGGTCAACGAGGTTGACGGGGCAGGCAACCCCAAAGGTGATGTGTATACAAAAGCAGAGCTGGCAAGCCTGCTCCGGCAGTTTGCTCAGATACATATGTTTGCAGGGCTACTACAAGGGTATATGGTGCTCCCGAAGCTGGGGCAGTATATTCCCGACCGGCTGCTGCGGCCCTTTGAAAGGCTGTGCGGATGGTTTCTTTATGCTAAATGCAAAAAACCAGAATAATTAGTTAAGAGAAGATAATGTGCGGAATCAGCGGTGCCCTGAGTCTTTCCGGTGAAAAGCTGCCTTTTCTAAAACGGCATGTTGAGGCAATGAATTATCTGCAGCGCCATCGGGGCCCTGACGGAAAAGGCATCTGGCAGCATGACCGCGAGCATGTATGCCTGGGCCATCAGCGCCTGAGTATCATAGATCTTCTAACCGGAGATCAGCCCATGACCGACAAAGCCGGCAACTGGATTGTCTTCAATGGCGAGATATATAATTACCTGGAGCTTCGTGAGGAATTGGGCCAGGAGCAATTTGGCACGACGTCCGATACTGAAATTATTCTGCATGCCTACCGCAGATGGGGCGCTGCCTGCCTTGACCATTTATATGGGATGTTTGCTTTTGCGCTCTGGGATAACGAAAGCCAAAAGCTTTTTTGCGCCAGAGACCGTTTCGGCATAAAACCTTTTTATTATACGGTTGCAGGAGGCGTCTTTTATTTTGCTTCCGAAGCAAAAGCGCTGCTGCCCTTTGTCAAAGAGGTGGCAACGGATCTTGAGGGCTTCAAAGATTATCTCACCTTTCAGTTCTGCCTTGCCGGCAAAACGCTCTTCAAGGATATCAGCGAACTGCCGCCCGGCACGATGCTGACTGCGGCAAAGGGTGCTGTCGAGTTGCACCAGTACTGGGAAGTTTACTATACTATTGATTATGACCACACGGAAAATTATTTCGAAGAAAAGCTCGCCGAGCTCCTCAACGATTCAGTGCGCCTCCACCTGCGCAGCGATGTGCCGATCGGCGCGTATATCAGCGGCGGCCTTGACTCAAGCTCTGTTGCCTCCCTTGCCGTCGCAAACGGAGAAAGCGGGCTCATCGGGTTTACCGGAAAATTCGCCTGCTATGGCCAGGAGTTTGATGAAAGCCGCTATGCAAGGTCTCTTGCCGGGCAGCGCGGTTTCCCGCTGCAGGAAATTGATATAACCGGATCGGATTTTATCGAAAATATCAAAAAGGTGATATATCATCTTGATTACCCCGTTGCAGGTCCAGGCTCATTTCCCCAGTATATGGTTTCCGGGCTTGCAAGCAAATCACGCAAAGTGGTGCTGGGCGGCCAGGGAGGGGATGAAATTTTCGGCGGCTATACCCGCTATCTTATTGCCTATTTTGAGCAGTGCATAAAAGCGGCAATCGACGGGACCATGCAAACCGGAAATTTCATCGTCACCTATGAATCGATAATCCCCAATTTAACCGCCCTTCGGCAGTACAAGCCGCTTTTACAGGAATTCTGGCGGGAAGGCCTTTTTGAAGACATGGACCGCCGCTACTTCAAGCTGATAAACCGCGCTCCCCAGATCAGAGAAGGCATTAACTGGGAGCTGCTTGAAGGATATTCAGCATTTGAAACATTCAAATCCATTTTCAACTGGAATAAAATCCGCAAAGAATCCTATTTTGATCTCATGACCCGTTTTGACTTTAAGACGCTTTTACCTGCGCTTCTGCATGTTGAGGACCGGGTAAGCATGGCCCACGGCCTTGAATCCCGCGTGCCGCTTCTTGACCATCGCCTGGTTGAGTTTGCGGCAACCATACCCTCTAATATTAAATTTAAAGACGGCGATATGAAGCATGTTTTCAAAAAAGTAATCGAGCCCTTGGTTCCGGAGGACATCTACAGCCGGAAGGACAAAATGGGATTTCCGACTCCGCTGCATGAATGGATCCGGGGCGAGGCCAAAGACTTTGTCTGTGATATTTTTTCTTCCCGAAATGCTCTTGAACGAGACCTGGTTAATAACCGCCAGGTGCTTGAAGCTATGGGCCGGGAGCCCAAATTCGGGCGCATGATATGGGGCCTGCTCTGCCTGGAGCTGTGGCAGCAGGAGTTCCATGATCGAAGCGCTTCTTATAAACAACTTCTTACTGCAGGAGACTTTGATTCATGAATAAAAAAATATTGATAACAGGGGGTTCAGGGTTTATCGGCTCGCATTTGGCAGACCGGCTTTTGGCAAACGGCGATCAAGTCATGGTTGTAGATAATTACGCAACCGGAAGGCGGGATAATCTAAAGCCGCATCCCGGCCTTACTATAGTTGAGGGAACGATTGCCGATGCGGCTTTTTTCAATGCAACAATGGACGGCTTTAAGCCCGATCAGGTCGTGCATGCAGCAGCGTCTTACAAAGACCCTGACAACTGGGAAGAGGATGCGCGCACGAATGTCCTTGGCTCTTCAATTGTTGTAAGAGCATGCGAACGCCTTAATATAAAAAGGCTTATTTATTTTCAGACCGCACTGTGCTATGGTTTGCGGCCGCTGGAGCAGCCAATTACCCTTACTCATCCACTGCGCCCGGAAGGCAGCAGCTATGCCATCAGCAAAACTGCCGGCGAGCAGTATATACTGCTCAGCACACTTGACTGCATCAGCTTTCGGCTTGCCAATGCCTACGGTCCGCGCAATATCAGCGGCCCCCTGCCCACCTTTTTTCAGCGCCTGACCGGCAACAAGCCCTGCTTTGTCATGGATACGCGGCGGGATTTTATATACATAGCTGATTTAATAGACTGCGTGATGCTGGCCCTTGCCGGCAAGGGCCAGCGTGGAGCCTATCACATATCATCGGGCAGCGATTTTGCCATCAAGGAGCTGTTTGACGCAGCCATCAAGGCTCTGGAGATCACCCTTGAAAAAGATGTTGAAGTGCGGCCGCGGTCGCAGGATGACACCTACACCATACTTCTTGATCCATCAAAAACAGCTGGGGATTTTGGCTGGAAAACAGCTACTCCCCTTGATGCCGGTGTACGGCAAGCTATCTCATATTATAAGGAATTCGGCATCACAGAAACGTATACGCATCTGCGCACTGGTGACATGGAAAAATCAAAGTAATACCTTTACCTAGCTTCAGAGGTGTCTCATGAAACAGTTTCAGGGTAAAAACTTTTTAATCATCGGCGGCGCAGGCTTTGTCGGCAGCAATCTCGCCAAAGCATTGTTGTCCTGCTCGCCGAAAAAAATTACGATTATCGACAACCTGCTGTCAGCGGAACGGTTAAATGTGCCGCAGGCGCCGGAGGTCGAATTCATCGAGGGCTCTATCACTGATGATTCCGTTCTGGCCCGCATTGAGGATGTCTGTGAGTATATTTTTCACCTTGCAACATTTCACGGCAACCAGAATTCCATGCATGCCCCCCTGGCCGACCATGAGAACAATACCCTGACAACACTGAAGCTGTGCGAACGGATAAAGTCCTTCAAGAATATCAATAAGGTTGTGTATGCCTCCGCAGGATGTACCGTTGCGGAAAAAACCTATGACACTGCCTGTGCAACCATGGAGGATGCTCCGGTATCACTGTATCTTGACAGCCCCTATCAGATATCAAAAATCATAGGAGAGCTCTACTTCAACTACTACTTCATGAAACACGGGCTCCCGGCGGTTAAGGCCCGCTTTCAAAACGTGTACGGCCCCGGAGAAATTCTTGGCGCAGGCAAGTGGCGCGGCACCTATGCCACGGTCTGGCGTAATGTGACCCCGACCTTTATTTACAAATCAATTAAGGAAGAGGCCATTCCCGTTGAGGGCACCGGCGCGGCAAGCCGGGATTTCATCTATGTCGATGATATTGTTGCCGGGCTGCTGAGCTGTGCCGCAGATGGAAAACCCGGTGATGTCTATAATCTGGCAAGCGGCATGGAAACCGCTATCGGCGATCTTGCCCGCCTTATAAATGAACTGACCGGCAATCAAACGCCCATCAACTTTCTGCCGCAGCGCGACTGGGACCGTTCAGGCAAACGGTTCGGCTGCACCGACAAAGCCCGCAGCGCTCTGGGCTTTACCGCAGCGACAAGCCTGCGTGAAGGGCTTCAAAAGACAATCAGCTGGACGAAGGCCAACCTGCCCCTTATTGAATCCTGCATGGCGCGGCATGCCGCTCATATGCCTTCATGAAAGATAAACTGCAAACTCTTGTTATCGAAGCAAGCGGGTACGGATGGAAAACCGTCACCTTTGACACCCTTGCTTTCGGAGTTCTCGGACTGAGCCCCGCCAGCCGGCCCCCTGAAGCACTGCGCGGCACCCGGCTTGAAAAAAAAATAACCGGCCGCCTCAAGGGGCATTATGAAAACCTGTCGTATGTCCGTGACTGGCGCGATGCTTTCTGCGCCTCGCCACGGCTTGATGTCACCGTCTGCAACATCAACAATCTTATCAAGTATAAGCTGCTGAAAGATGCCGTAAAAACCTGGCCGTTGATAATTATCCTGCATTCTGCTTTCGGCGACAATCTGACCATGATGCGCAGGCTCGCCTCATGGTTTCAGGACCGCAGGGGAAAGCTTGCTGTCTTCATCGGCAATGAATACGATATGATGGCTGAAAAAATTGCTCTGCTGCAGCGGCTTCATCCCGATTATATTTGCAGCCAGCTGCCGCTCGCAAGCGCCCAATGGATCTATGCTGAATGCCAATCAGCAAAAATACTGCCCTTGCCGCATGCCTTAAATCCGGAAATTTATTCCCCGCAGCCTTCTCTAACGCGCAATTTCGATATCGGTTTCCTGGGAGAACTGTATCCGTATTTCATCGGTGATAATGAACGAACGCAATTGATACGGCATTTTGAAAGCAACGGACCTTCGTTGGGCCTGCAGTGTGCTATCAGCACAATCAAGCTGCACCGAAAAGACTGGTCATCGTTCTTACGTTCAACCAAAGCAATCATTGGCGGCGAGTCCGGAACCTATTATCTGGACAGGCACGGGGAGCATATTGCAAAAGCAAAAAACCATGTGAAGTCGCATCCGGATGCATCGTTTGATGAAATTTTCAGGCTTTTTTTTGCATCGCCGCACCTGCAATACGTCTCCGGCAAATGCATCTCGTCCCGGCACTTCGAACCGATCGGGACAAAAACATGCCAGATTTTACTTGAGGGCGATTACAATGGCATACTCAAGGCAGACAAACATTATATCAGTATCAAAAAAGATCTATCCAATGCTGATGATGCAATCATGCGCTTTAAAAATCATGATTACCGAATGGAAATTGTCAATCGGGCGTATGAGTATATAATAAATGAACACACCTATGCGCACAGGGTGCACGCTTTCGTTCAAGCTGTCTCCTGACAGTGCAGGCAATTAAACCAACAGGCCGCTGTCGCTTGCTGCATCGCTTGTGCCCCTGCTTAATATATGATAATATTTTCTACAATGACCCTAAACCGATCAACTTCTTATGCTGATACCTGACGCACTAAAAAAACAACTCTCTTTTATAAAAAAGAACTACCCGGCTAATTTGAACCTCAGGCGGATTGCCAATCTGTCTCTTAATATCGCAGAGAGCCTGCTGCAGTTCCGGAGATGCCGATCGCTGCCGCTTCAGATCGATCTGATACCTACCCGCGCCTGCAATCTCGCCTGCAGGTTCTGCAAAAACCATACAACCAGCGGCAGCAAGCAGATATCGCTGTCTGATGTAGAAAAAATCGCCCCCCAGCTATTCCCGACGGCGCTCTGGCTGAAAATCTGTTCGGGCGGAGAGCCCTATCTGCATAAAGACCTTGAAGACATTCTGCGGATTGCGCGGCGCTACAATCTCATGACTTTCGTTCTTTCAAATGGCATGAACATGCAGGAAGAACGCTTGCGCACAATTGTTCGCGAAGGGCTGATCACCCGCCATGGATTTTCTGTTGATGGCATACAGGCATCAACGGTCGAGCGTATTCGCATCAAGGCACAGCTGCCTGTAATTTTAAAAAACATCGATATGCTGCGCCGTATCATTCAAGAAGAAGGCGCGAATGGCCCTAAAATAGCCATTCGCTATGTGCTCATGAGATCCACCATCGATGACCTGCCCGACGCGATCAGGTACTGGGGAGACCGGGGAATAGCCTATTTTGATTGCTCATACCTTTCACTCTGCAATGATATTGAGAAAAGCGAGAGCCTCTATTTTCATCAAGATCACATGATGGATGTTTTTGCCAGAGCCCGCAAAATTGCCGGGCAGTACCCTCATCTCGAGTTGAGCCTGCCGCTGCCCACAGCATCGCAGGTACAATTCCAGAAACACCCAAAGCCCTGCCGGCTGCCGTGGAATTTTGTTGCAATTGATACGGATGGCAGTATCTTACCCTGCTATTGTGTTTTTGAAGCCTTCAATCTTGGAAATCCGTATTGCGGAGAATTGTCATTTAAGGATGTATGGAACAGCAAAGGCTATCAGGAGCTGCGCAAAACGGTGAACAGTGCTCGGGGCGACAAATTCTATATTTACTGCAGCCAGTGCGAATGCCGCTTTGGCTGGTCATCACTCGCGGCTCATTTTGGAGATGAGACCTGGTTTTCTCTCATGCAAAAGGCATCTTTGCCAGGCATTGCAAAAGTGAAGCATAAGCGACCGTAAAGCTGCTGCGCAGCAGCTTGCAGTGCACCTGAAAACAAAATACCGGGAGGTTCAGGCCGTTTGCTCCATCGGTACTGGAAGAGGACAGTGCAGCATGCTTTGATCTTGACCGGCCATCTCCCTGCATGCTGCTGGAACCCCCTGTGGGGAAGAACCATAAAAATCCCCGGCCCTCATTTTGAGGGATTCGGCCCCTTCGAAAAAATGAGTTTTAAGCCATCTTTTGCATTGTGACACGGCTTCGCAAGCGGACGGGGTATTGAAGGCATTTCGTCATGCCGGACTTGATCAGGCATCCAGTCTGCCCCCCCCCCCCCGGATTCCGGCTTTCGCCGGAATACCTGGATGCGCGGCGAGCCGATCGCATGCATACCTGATGATGCATGCCGCTGCTTTATGAAAACAGCAATGAAGTATCTGCTGAGGGGACATTGTTTCTTCAGCACAGGCGGAAAGCCTCTATGGAAAGACGGGAAAAGCTGAAAGGATGAATGTCGGCTTGAGTAAAGGCAGCAGACCGACAACACCTGTTTTGCCGTTACCCTTCTTGTTAATGCCCGCTCGCACATAGGTGTTTTGCGATTATTTCTCCTGCTATACGATGTCCATGCTCATTCCAGTGCCCCGTGCCCATACTGGTATTTGAAAAGCCATGCAGGTAGAGCCCTGTCTGTTGAGCATACTGCTGCATTGCCGGTGCGAGAATAATATTTTCTATCCCATGGGCATCTGCAAAGGACGCTATTCGCCAATCAGGATACAGCAGATTTTCACAGCCAATTTCATGTGCAAAGTCAGCTCTGACTTTTGGATCGGGGTGTACCTGAATGCCGTTTGTTAACGTAACAAGAAGGAACCTGGAGGCCCTCTCCGCAACCTCCCGGTGCATCTGATACAGCAGTTCTTCTGTAATCTGCCAGGCATCATGCCATTCTTTTGATAGCGGGGGGGAATAAAAGAGGTTATCCGTTCCGGCATCGTTGGCTGGTCGCTTTTCCGCAGAGGACAGCGCTTTGGACGTCTGATTATCGGCTGGCAGTTTCTCCTGAATTACGATTTCCTGGCGTGGCGACATGTTTTTCAATAAAATATTTTTTTTTATTTTTTTTGCACACTGATACAGCCGGAAATCATCCAGAATGGCTGCCGCTTGCTGATACAGCTGGCTTGATTTGATACGAAACGCGGTGGATTGAAATAATGTCTGATCAAGCGATACCCTGCCGTTTTTTAAAGTAAAAAAAGGGCAGGGATTGATCTGACAGAGAGCGGGATGATTGTCCCTTATATCATTTCCGGTAAACAATGCCAAAAGCACCATATCAGGCTGAAAATTCCAGACTGTACTTCGAAGCGCAAGCAGCTCTTGCGTAGTGGAATAGCCGGAAACGCCAAAATTTAAAACCTCAACTTTTTTGCCGCCGAAAGCAGTACATGCATTCAGCTTGTTTTCCAAAACCCGCCAGAATGAATCTTTTACATCTATTTGAAATGCTTCAGCAAAAGAATCGCCAAGAACTGCAATACGATAGACCCCTGAAGGTTTTTCTTTTCCGATCTCGCGATCATCACGCATTCCATGCTTGTTTATTTTGACAAACCCCTTCCCTTCCTCACGCCACAGACCTTCAGCACCCGGTCGAAGCGAAGCTCCCGCAGCTTTGTCATACCTGTAAAAGCTGGGATACGAGAACCCGAGACAGCGAAGAACAATTTCTAAAAACAGAACCGCCATAAGAATACTGATGCAGGTCAGAAGAAAATTTTGCAGCAACCTTTGCATGCTATTTCCTGCATTTTCCCAAAAGCCCCACCTTTGGTATGAAACCATGCTGAAGCATTTTTAATATATCCAGATGCTGGTTTTCATACCATGTGATTACCTCCTCTTTGGTATGATGATACTGATAGGGGGGGGAAAGCCAGTCAAAATTCTCAAGAAGCCGAACACGCCAGTCATGATGCGCAGAAAAAGTCAGATATTTTAAAAGCGGTGCTTTCCCGACCAGCGCCAGAAGATAACAGCAGGCATAAAGAAGCTTATGGGGCATGATAACGGTTAGACGCCGTAATGCGGTTGAGCAGTTCTCCCGCGCAAGCACCAGCAGCCAGTACAGGCGCTTCGCCCAATCACTTTTCACAAACTGCAATCGGTCGGGGCGCAGCGGATTTGACTTAAAATCGGCATACCGGCCTGCGGTGCCGTATACCCATATGGAAAGCATGCCGCCCGGGTTCACATACCGCGCCACCGCAGCAAAGGCTTTCTGCGTATCCGGCGTATGATGCAGCACGCCGAGGCTGTAAATAATATCAAAGGAGGCGGCCCTGAAGGGCAGTCGCATCAGATCAGCCTGCACGATATGCACATTGGGCATATGCACTGTGAGCTCATGTGCCCTGTAAACGCTGTCGCTCAAGTCTGCGCCGATAACCTCTCCCCCCTGCGCGCCGGCAACCCGTGTAAACCGGCCCATGCCGCAACCGGCGTCGAGAGTCAGCCTGCCGGCCAACTCGTTCGGTGCGAGCTGCGTCTCCTCAAAAAAAATATCACGCTCCTCGTCATCAAAGCATGCTGGATACCGCATCCATTCATAGCCGAAGCGCTCCCGGGTCTTTCTCCCTTCCCGCGAAATGGCCTTAGGGCTGCCGGAGCAATCCGCGGGCACTGCAAAGCGTTCAGGATAGGCATCATGGAGCTTGCGCAGCGGCCCGCTATCCTCGGGCAGCATCACGGGAACCCCGTGCAATACCGGAAACATCCGCCCGCATGAGCATCGCAAAAGGCCCTGTATGACCTCTCGCCGCGCACAGTCATCACAGCGGCCATCCAGGCCGGAATCCCGAGCGGCCAGAAAACATGTCCCGCACCGCACAGCAGGCATGATCGCAGGCTTTATATGCACAGCCTCCTCAAAAACGGTCAAGTGAAGAGCGTTACCGCATAATGGACAAACCAGAAAATTGAGCAGACGATACTTCATGCACACCTGTTCTTGATCTCACAATACTTTTGTTGGTTGCGCTTTGAGCAAACGCTCATAGAGATCTGAATATTTCCGAGCAATGCTGTTCAAGGAATATTTTTGGCAGACCTGTGCCCGCGCTTGTCTGCCCAGGGATGCAGCCTTTTGGCCATCACCCATCAGAGACTGCACGGCTGAAATCAATCTTTCATCATCTCCACAGGGTATCAAAACCCCTGTTACCCCAGCCTCCAGAAGCGCCCTGTTGCCGGGGATATCGGTTGCGACAACGGCAAGTCCGGATGCCATTGCTTCAAGAACGGAGTTGGAAACCCCCTCATATTCAGACGGCAGTATGAAAATATCCGCTGCCTGTAAAAAAGGCGCAATATTATCAACGTTATTCAAAATACGGACTTTGTCATGTACACACAACTTCACACAAAGTCTTTGCAGCAAATCAGAGTCCGGCCCTTCGCCGATTATATACAGCCTGAAGCATGGCGGGCCCTTTATTCTTGAAATAGCGCGCACCAGCCAATCCAGTCTTTTTTGAGCAAATAATATACGTCCTGCATAAAGAATTATTTTTTCATCGGGCAGCTGCATTAATTGTCGCACATCGCTTCGATTCTCCGGCGGATAATATACAGCTGTATCAACCCCATTTGGAATAGCAGCTATTTTATCAGCCGGATATCCGATTCCAGCAAGCTCTCGCTGCATTTCTTCATTCAACACAACTATAGCGCCGGCATTCTTGCAACAGGCCAAAAACAGCCTCCCCAGCCATGACCGTCCATAATTTTGAATATCACCTCCCGGGCCGCTGCAAGCAAGCTTTAACACTGATGCCTTTTGAAGCAGCTTTGCCATCATAATTGCGGCGGCGGACGTAAAGCCGACCTGAAACGAATGAATAACCTCACAGGCATGTCTTTTTTTATAAAGATAGACGATAAGGTTTATAAAAAAAATTACGGCCCCGATATATTTAAAACCGAAAGAAGGCAAACGGGTAATCGAAACCCTGTCTATGTCTTGATGTGCCGGCCATGACCGATGAACCCTGCTTGTAATAACCTCAACGTTCCAGCCCTGCCTGACAAGGGCTGAGGCGACGGTAAGCGCCTGCTTTTCCATGCCGCCGATATACGGATAAAAATACCGGGTAACGCAATATATTGTTCGGCCCGGTTTCCATATGGTTTTTGCATGCGCGTTCACCAAATTACGCCACCCTGCATGCTTTTAAATTCATCAAGGCAGGCAAAACGGGTTGCAAAGCTGCGGGGATGCTCGGCCGGATATGAAATCTGCTTTTCCCCAAGGCCGGGGAGAAACTGGGATGCCATGGCCAGATAAGGAATCTTAAGCGGATCAAAGCCCATAATACGGGCGGCAGTGGCATCTGCGGCAAGAGGGTGGGCGGATAAAATCAGTGCGCCGACCTGTTTTGCGCTGCCCATAATCGGGCCATCTCCCTCCATGCCGACAATGCCATCGATGATATTATAGTGTGGACGAACCGTCTGAGCCAGATCAAGAATAGAATTTTCAATCCCGCAATAATGCAAAGCATTTTTGGGCCAGCCATAATAGATGCCCGGCAGGGTGCCGAATAGATTTTTATTGCAAAGCGTAACGCCCATCCAATGATGCGTCTTCAGTTTCGGCATATTGATAACCACCTGGGACTCAGCCAGTATGCGGGGGAAATAAAAGCTCGGCAGCCCTGTTCGAGCACCGCTGTTTTTCACCAAAACAGCATCGGCATAATTGAAATCCAGACACCGGACCCGCTTATCAAGAAGAGCCCTGAGGGAAGGGTTTAGGACTGAAAACCATGGGTCGCGACGGTGTCCCGAAGCCTCGCCTACCACCACCTCTGCGGCGCCCAGGCTGAGACAAGCATGCGCAACCGCTGCGATCACGGCAATGTCGGTATTAATCGGACGCTCCGCATGCACCTCTACAAAGTTCGGCTTCAACAGCACTTTTTTGCCCTGCAGCACAAGACCATCCCCGGACATGACTTCTGCGATATCTTTGCTCTTGACATCAGCATACCCGCCTACAGGCAGAATGGTAACGGGACAGCGGGCCTCCGAACGGCATGCCGCAAAGCCGCCCCAGCCGACAACACTGGCGGCGCCGAACAAAAGCTTTAAAAACCGGCGGCGATTCATGTGCTGAAAACCTTCCTTCCCATAAGAGCTATCACCCCCAAAGCATAATGGGCCACATTCAGCTCTTCATCGGCTGTCTCCGACATAAGGGCGCATAAACGATCCCTGGCGAAAGACGCATCCCTGTTGTATGCCTCAAGACAAACCGTTGTCAGGGCAAGGCCATACAGGGAATTGATACTGGGCAGGGCCTTTACCATGGCCTGCATGCTTATGTCCGCAGCGGCGCTCTCAAGGGATCCGTGCAGCGCAAGCAGCGCAAGTGATGTCGTGTCCCAGAAAGGAATCAGCTGCGCGCCTTTAACCTCCTTATTGCCATAATTCCATCCGCCTGAAGCTATTTGCCGGTCAAGCAGCAGCTTGCGGCCATTGATTGCCCTCGGGTCATTTTCTTGACCGCTCAACGTGAAGGCGATCAGCGCCCATGCGGTTGGCTCGACCCATCCAAAAGTATTGCGCACCCAGGGCCACCCGACGATTTGATCATCCAGCAAAACCCCGTCATGTGCGGCTGTAGCGGAGGTATGGGACTTTAAAGAACGCAGAAAGCCCAAGGCGTGCCCCATCTGTTGCGCATAGCCGTAATAAAGCAGTACGATAGCCAAATGCGCTGTCAGCCAGATACCGTCACCCCGGCATCTGTTGTTCGCGCCGATTGAGCCATCGGCATTCTGCTGTGAAAGAATGCCGGAAAGCACGGCCTTGGTTTTTTCCAGGGGAACGCCTGCCGCAAAAAAAGCAAGCAGCGCCATGAGCGTTGCCTCATTGGCGGAGGCGCATCCCCGGTAATACGGAAATGCTTTTTCAGGCAGCTGAAACCCCCATAAACGGTTGATCAGCATTTCCCGAGGGCAGCTTTTATTCATACTGATGCAATCCTGGTGCAGCTATGTGCTTCATGGACGGCGCCATCCCATCGTTTCAAACTGATGGTCAGCCCGATAAGAGCCCAGAAGGTTGGAGAAACACTTACAACGCTGAAGCTGAAAAAATCATTGACCATATAGCCGGCATATCCGCTAAAAATAGCGCAAAAAAGCATTCTCAGCCGATTGTCCCGCTCGCTTTTCAGAGTTCGCCAGAGCCACAAAAGGAAAGAAGCCATAACGCCACAGTAGGCAAACAAACCAAAAAGACCCTGCGCAATCGACAGATCAATATAATTATTGTGCGCCCTGTCAAGGTTCCCCTCGCTCTTGAACCTTTTGAAATATTCAAAATTAAGCTCCTTATACACTTTCTCATGCGTATCAGGCCCGTGGCCGAACCAGGGTCGCTCCAGTATCAAAGGAGCAGCTTTTCCCCATATAAACAGCCTCGTTGCCGAGCCTTCCCCCTCCTGCAGATTAAACGCGGCATGCGCCCTTGCTGCAAGCCCGCTGCCGAGATTAAATGACCCAAGGCCGCTGGCGGAGAACACTCCCAGCACAAGCAGCGCTCCGGCAATGACGGCCCCGAAACCGACAAGATACCTTTTTTGATCAGCACTTCCATAGCGCACGGCCAGGCAAAAAAACAGTGCGCTTGAACAGACAAAACCCAGCCAGCTTGCCCTGGCCATACTGAGCACAAGCGCCACCACTACACAAACGAGAGCAATGCAGCAGATGAGCCGTGTTTTTTTTTCATCTACATACAGGCAATATCCTGCAAACAGAGGCGCCGTGAGCACTAAAAACTTGCCGAAAAAATTTCCGTTACCGATAGTGCTGCCGATCGCATTGTCCAAGTTCAATTCGGGGATAAAATGTCTTGTCGGGTTAAAGCCAAAGTATTGGATAATGCCGTAGAAAGCCACTAAAAAAGTGCCGGCAAGCAGCCATTTTACAAGCTGCTCTGCCTGCATGCGCGATGCAACGAGCCCTGCAAAAACAACAACCAGCGCTCCATAGGCCAGCAGCGTAAACAGCCCCTCATATCGCCAGATATCACCACGCAGGCTGAGATGACGGTCGATTGACAGGATGGTTGATATAACGGCCGAGCCGCAGTACAAAAGCAAAAAAAAACCGACTGCTCCTTTAGGAACAGTGAATCCGACCTTGCACACAAAAAATCTGGCAAACACCGCAATGATAATTATGCTGATTAACCCATAGACCGAATCAATTTTCGGCCGATACCAGTAATCCATAGCTGTAGGGTTAACAATTAAAGGAACCAGCACCAGTATGAAAAAAAGGCATATGCTTATTGTTTTTTCTAAAACTATAGTCAATGTAGCCATGGCACCTGCTTCAGACATTCTATGCATATTCGAAAAAAAAGCAGGGGCACTTCAGCCCCTGCTCAGGTAACCTATTAAATATCCACGATCAGCTGGCGGCGGTGGTTTGTTTTGTAATACCTGCCGGGCTAACAACGATCTGTGATCCCTGCAAATCGGCTGGCACGCCAACACACCCTACAACAATCGTGTAATCTCCGCATTCTTGACCAGAAACACTAAAAGCACAGGGGGTAGCAGTCCCGCCGATAAAAGCAGCATATCCAGGTGCGCCACTGGAGCCCCACGCCATTCCCTGTGCAGCATCAGTACCCTTAAGAGTAGCACCATTAGCATTGCATACGGTAACCATATCTGCCCAATTTGCTATAGTCTCGCCAGGATTACCTGAAGCACCAGGAAACTGATTTCCCTCTGAGTCTGCTGCAAACCCAGCAAGTGCACCACGGAAAGACTCCGTTGTTGCAACGCAGGCTGCAATACGTGATTTATTTCTGTAGGCAATAAAGTTAGGCACTGCAATTGCAGCCAGAATACCGATAATTGCCACGACGATCATGAGTTCGATCAGGGTAAAACCTTTTTCATTTCTTGTTTTGAGCATCATTTTGTCTTCCTTCCATGTTATATAGTTAGTAAATATTGTAGGGTTATTAAAAACAAATTTTTATTGGTTTTGTTCCACCTCCTTCCGTTGTGTCTACTGTATCTAAGCTTTTGCAAAACCAATGCCAAAAATAAAATATTAGTATTTATTATAAAAAATAAAAAATATATATAATTAATAATTGCCTGCCGCCTTTAAATGTCATAATTTAACAAAAAATGTCACCCTGCCGGTTTTACCGTTCATGCAAAACGGCTTTCCATTAAAAAAACTTCTCCTAATTCGAATTTCGCCTAACCTGGGCTATGGCTGCAAATGGTAGTCTGACAGAGCGGCGATGGACATGAGAATGGGCTATGCAATATATCAGCAGCGTCCATGCTGATAGAAAAGATATCCGGCTGCTTGATCACGTTTGAATTTTACACTACCAGTGGCCAGAAGGCGGATAGACATGAGATTATGAGAGGCTGTAATAGTATTGATATATAAAAGCTTATTACACCTGCGCAACGTGCGGGCCCTGTCACGCAGGGAAAAAAACCGAAAAAACTGCACCTTTGCCTTCTTCACTTTCAACGGCTATTGTGCCTTTATGCTCCTGCATGATTTTATAGACAATGGACAAACCAAGACCGCTCCCCGCATCTTTAGTTGTAAAAAAAGGATCGAAAATGCTGTTGATTTCCGAGTTCTTAATTCCGCAGCCTTCATCGGCTATTGTAAGCACAACCCATGCCGCAACGGGGGCTCCTGCTGCAGATTCAGGGCTGGCGCTTTTTAAAGCAACAGGCTCACAACCATACTCAACCGCAGCAGCAGTGAGAGTGATTGCGCCGCTTTTGTCAATCATTGCCTGCGCGGCATTCAAAATAAGATTCCACAAAACCTGCTTTATTTGCTGACGGTTTGCCGTAATGGTAATCTGCTTCGGAATAAGCTGACGGATGGACACACCGGGGCCGCATTCAATGCTGTTTTTAAAAAGATCGATAATCTCATCTGCAACCGTGTGTAAAACAACGCGCTCTTTGCCAGGAGCTTCTGCGCGCGCATACTGCGTGAAATCCGAGATCAGGTTGCTGAGATTTTCACTTTCCCTGATAATAATGTCCATAAGCCGTTTATCTGCGGCCTCCAGCCGCAGACTTTTTTGCAGCACCTGAATGGAGCCGCTGATCGAGGCAAGCGGATTCCGCACTTCATGGGCTATGCCGGCAGCAAGCCTGCCCACGGCCGCCAGCCTGTCCACTCGTTTCAAATGCTCCTGCATGTTCCTGAAATCGGTAAGGTCCTGGAAGATGAGAATATTGCCGATTTCCTCATTTGATCCGCCCTTGAGGCTTGCGCCTGAAAAGCCGAGCCACAGGGCCCTGCCGTCACGCCTGACAAAAGTCATTTCAAAGCCCGATGTCAAGAAACTCCCGGGTGAACCTGATGCATGCGCCGAAGCGGCAGTGGAAATTCCCGGGAAAATGGCCTCTATCCCTTTCATATACGTCTGGTCAAACCGGTAGCCGGTAATCTCCTCGGCCGCTCGATTAAAAGTTATGATGTGCCGAAACTGATTAAGGGTCACAAGCCCGCTGGGAATATTCTCGATTATCTTTTCGTTTAAAGCTTCAAGCTGCTCGAGATCCACCTGTTTTTTCTGAAGCTGCTGCCTTGATTTTCGTGCCTGCTCGGTCAGAAAACTGCTCAAAACAGCAACGAGATAAAAAGCCGCAACATTAATGACTATGGGAAAGAATAAAGATTCCTGCTGGTATCCTGTCGCGGTAAGCGCGCCGATATGAAACGGTGAAATAATCTGATAATGCTCAAGGGTAATGAGCAGCGGAAAAAGAATGCTTGCTGCGGTTGCAGCAAACAGGCCGCCTGAAATAAAAAGGCAGATGCTGGCGGCAATGATCTCTACGCTGTAGAGAAATGCAAAAATACTGTTGATGCCGCCGGTAATAAAAAGCAGCGTCGTAATTAAAAAAAGATCAACGATAATCTGGACATAGGCAAACAGAACAAAACGTCTCAGGAAAGAAAGAAGAAAAGCGTAGACGAAGGTCAGGACAAATGCTGCGCCGGTAAGCGAATACAGGTAAATAAGATGCGGCGTAATAAAAGAATCGCTTCGTCGGAGCTGTGTTACGGTGGCTATGCCGAGAAAAAAAGCTGCCACCAGAACCCTGAAAAGCATCAGCAGCTGAAGCCGGCCTTTCAGATTATACATAGCTTCATGTGCTTTCATGCGATACCAGCATGCACAACATCTTCACCCTGCATATGCGCTATCAGTCCTTTCTCAGGCTGATCTCATCAAGGGCCAGCTTCTGAATCCGGTAGCGCATCGACCGTAGCGTTATCCCCAGCAGCTTGGCTGCCCCCGTGATCGACCCCCTGGATTGTTTCAGGGCTTCTTCAACATAGCCCTTTTCATAGCGCTCAACGAGTGCGTCAAGCAAAACGCCGTCCGGTGGAATGCTGAAATCGCCCTCGGCAGAAGCCGTTAACGGGCAGCTCTCCCCGGCACTGCTTGAGCATGACACGCCGAGACCTTCAGGAAGCATAATACTGGTTGTTGTCAGAGCAACGCCGCGCTCTATGATATTTTCAAGTTCACGAATATTGCCTGGAAAATCATGCCGTATCAGGCAGTCAAGGGCAAAATCAGATATTTCGCTCACATTTTTCCCGGTTTCACGGGCAGACCGCTCAAGAAAATACCGCGCCAGCAGCGGAATATCTTCCCGTCGTTCACGAAGAGGCGGCAGCGCTATATTGATAACATTCAGACGGTAGTAGAGATCTTCCCGAAACGACCCTTCTGCAACCTTCTGCGCAAGATTTTTATTTGTAGCCGAGATTATCCGCACGTCAACCTTGATCTCGTCCGTGCCGCCCACGGGCGTAAACGTCTTCTCCTGCACCATGCGCAACAATTTTACCTGCAGCGAAAGCGGCAGTTCGCCCACCTCGTCAAGAAAAAGCGTGCCGCCGTGCGAAGCCTCGAGGAAACCCATTTTATCCTTAATGGCCCCGGTAAAAGCCCCTTTTTTGTAACCAAACAGTTCGCTTTCAAGGAGGGTCTCGGGGATGCCGCCGCAGTTGATGACGATAAACGGCAGTTCGGAACGATTGCTCCTGCTGTAAATAGCCCGCGCCACCAGTTCCTTGCCCGTGCCGCTCTCGCCGGTGATGAGCACATTGCTCTTGACTGAAGCCGCCCGCCCGATCAGGTCAAGCACCTTTTTCATCGACGGGCTCTGGCCGATCATGCCGCAGGCTTGGCTCTGTGGTTTTCCGGAAGCATTTTCGCCTGAAAGCCTTGGGTCTATTGCCTGCGAGCGTTTTTCAAGGGCCGCTTCAATTTTGCGTTTTATGTCCTCGACATAAAACGGCTTGGTTATATAGTCATAGGCGTCTTCATGCATGGACTCCCGGGCCGTCTCATATGATGCAAATGCCGTAATCATGATAAAAATCGTGTGCGGTGAAAAATCCCGCACACGCTGCAGAAGGGTGATGCCGTCCATCCGGGGCATTTTAATATCGGCTATAACAACATCAAAGGACTCCTGCTCGCAGCGGGTAAGGGCATCCTGGCCGTCGAAGGCGCACGAAACGGCATATCCTTCGCGCTGGAGATATATCTCCAACATTTCCCGTATGCTCTTTTCGTCATCAACAACCAGAATTTTTGTCATATGCATGTCTTCCCTGTCGAGCGAAATTGTCCGGCCGAAGGATCGAGCTTCGCCCCTCCCCTGCACCCGGCATCATCATAGCACAGACAGCAGTGAGAATACAGGGGCGGGATCAGCCGGCAAAAGGATACACAATGGAGCCGGCGACGATAGTGTAGGCTGCACGCCCTTTAAAGCGTCTGCCGAGGAAAGGTGAATTGCTGCTTTTTGAGCACAGCCGGTCTTTGTCAATCACATACTCTGCTTCCGGGTCAATAATGGTAATATCGGCATCAAAGCCTGCCTGCATACGCCCCTTGGGGAGGTTCAGAATGCGGGCAGGATTGACCGTGTATTTCTCAAAAGCCTGCATAAAAGTCAGCACGCCTTCTGAAACCAGCGACAGCGTCAGGGGCAGTGACGTTTCAAGCCCGATCATGCCGAATGCGGCATTGTCGAACTCCACATCCTTTTCAAGTGAGGAGTGCGGGGCATGATCGCTTGCAATAACATCCAGCGTCCCGTCTTTAAGCCCCTGCCGGATGGCGTCCACATCCTGCTGCGTGCGCAAAGGCGGATTCACCTTCGTCGCTGTATCAAAGGAGACAACAGCATCATCTGTTAAGGTAAAATAATGCGGGGCTGTTTCTGCGGTCACGGCAGCACCCCGGCCTTTTGCCTCCCGTATAATGCGGACCGAGCCCGCCGTGCTCACATGGGCTATATGGACAGGGTGCCCGACCCATTCGGCAAGAGTTATCTCGCGGGCCACAATCAGCTCTTCAGCGGCGGGCGCAATACCCCGCATGCCCAGGCGGGTCGAAACAATACCCTCGTGCATCACGCCCCTGGCCGCAAGATCCGCGTCTTCGCAGTGGCAGATAACCGGGAGAGAAAATGTTTTTGCATACTCAAGGCAGCGCCGCATCACCTCAGCGCTTTTGACCGTTTTCCCGTCATCGGAAAGCGCGACAATGCCCGCCTCCTTCATATCGCCATACTCGGCAAGCGCCTCGCCTTTCAGATCCCTGGTAAGGGCGCCAACGGGATACACGTTGACGCATGCCTCTGCGCGGGCCTGATGCACAATGAAATTGGTGACCGAGGCATTGTCATTGACGGGGCGGGTGTTGGGCATGCACGCGATGGCGGTAAAACCGCCTGCTGCAGCAGCGCGGGCGCCTGTCTGTATGGTTTCCTTGTACTCCTGCCCGGGCTCGCGCAGGTGCGTGTGCATGTCGATAAGGCCGGGCACCACAAGCAGCCCTGCGGCATCAATCACCTGCATGCTGCCGGTTGCCGCAATCTGCTTGCGCAGTTCAAGTATTTTCCCGCCGTCGATCAGCACATCAAGCATACCGTCGGCTCCCGATGCAGGATCAATCACGCGTCCGTTTTTAATAAGCAGCGCCATACTTTATTTTCCTATCAGAAGGTACATGAGCGCCATGCGCACGGCGACGCCGTTTGTCACCTGCTCAAGAATTATGGATTTCGGGCCGTCGATCACGTCGGCCGACATTTCTATGCCGCGGTTGACGGGCCCCGGATGCATGACCAGTACATCAGGCCGGGCATGGCTGAGAACGGCTCTGGTGAGCCCGAAAAACCGCGAATATTCCCTGGTGGTCGGAAAAAGACTCTGGCTCTGGCGCTCAAGCTGAATCCGCAGCATCATGATGACATCCACATCCCGAACCGCATCGATAATCGATGGAATAAACGTCACGCCCAGGGACTCGATAAAACGGGGCACCATGGTCTGCGGCCCCGACACGCACACCTGCGCTCCCATCATAGTGAGCAGAAAAATATTGGAGCGGGCGACGCGGCTATGGGTAATGTCGCCGATGATGGCCACCTTCAGCCCCGCCAGGGCTCCCCTTGTGCTCCCGCATGGTAAATGCATCAAGCAGGGCCTGCGTCGGATGCTCATGGGCTCCGTCGCCGGCATTGATGATAGCCGCGGGCAGCACGTCGGCTAAGAATTTTGGGCGCACCGGCGCAGGAATGCCTGATGACGATGAGATCAGGGTGCATGGCCTGAAGGTTCTCACCCGTGTCACGGAGCGTTTCGCCTTTTACCACGCTGCTGCTGCCGGCTGAAATATTTACCACATCTGCGCTGAGCCGTTTACCGGCTATTTCAAATGAGGTGCGGGTGCGGGTGCTGGGCTCAAAAAAAAGGTTGATGACCGTTTTGCCGCGCAGCGTCGGGACTTTTTTGATGTCCCGGTCAGACACTTCCTTCATGGATGCGGCGGTATCAAGAATATGCGTAATTTCCGCGGGGACAAGATCGCCAATCGACAGCAGGTTTTTGCATCGCAGCTCCATTACTCACCCCCTGTAATGAAGGCCTGATCGATACCGTCATCTTCCTGCAGCAGCACTTCAACCCGTTCACCCTTCATGGTGGCTATATTCCTGCCCGTATAATCGGGCTGAATGGGAAGCTCGCGGTGGCCGCGGTCTATGAGCACCACCAGGCGTATCGCCTCGGGCCGCCCCAGGTCATGGATGCCGTCAAGCGCCGCCCGGATGGTTCTGCCCGTATACAGCACGTCGTCGCACAGATAAATCTTCATGCCCTTGATGGGAAACGGTATTTCGGTTTTTTTCAAAACGGGGTGGGAGGCTATCTCGGAAAGATCATCCCGATACAGCGTTATGTCAAGCGCGCCGACCGGTATGCGAACACCGGTGAATTCCTGCAGCTTCCGGGAAAGCCTGTTGGCTATGGATACGCCGCGCCGGCGTATGCCTATGAAAGCAAATGTTTCTGCGCCCCGGTTATGCTCCCACAATTCAAAAGCAATGCGGTTGAGCGTCCGGTCGATATCGCTCGAATCCATGATTGTTTTTTGTCCGGTCATGTCCTGCCCCAAAAAAAAACCTCCCCCGTGGCTGGAGAAGGTTAAAGTATGCCGCTAGATGTGTACCCGCATGCTGATTCGCCATCTTGTGCTTTTATTGGTTTGTCTGAAAAAGCTGTCTTTAAGTAGCACACCCGGCACAGCCGGGTCAAGGGAAAAGACAACAATGCAATTAGGGGCTTTTTATAAATTTTCAACCCGGTTTGACAATAATGCAGGCTGTGATACCATAGGAGAATATGCGCATTCTAAAAGGCGGCACTCATGACAGACTATTTTGAATTTTCTTTTTTTTCCCGCAGCAGCAGCGCTTCTGTAGAACGCGGCAAACTGCTTGGGGCACAGCTGACCGCAGGCTCTGTGATAGGACTCGTGGGCGATCTTGGCGCCGGTAAAACCTGCTTCATTAAAGGCCTGGCCGAAGGGCTCAATAACACCCCTGAAAGTGAAGTGACCAGCCCGACCTTCACCATTCTGCAGGAATATCCCGGGCCGGTGCCGCTCTACCATTTTGACGCCTACCGCCTGTCGGGAAGCAGCGACCTGGAAGCAATCGGCTTTGAGGACTATGTCGGCACCGACGGCGTCGCTGTCATTGAATGGGCAGACCGTATCAGCGATGCCCTTCCACGTGAAGCGCTGCTCATCACTATCGAAGCAGTATCAGAAAATGAACGCCGCTTTATCTGCCGGGCAAGAGGAACCAATCACTGCGACATCCTCGCTTCATTCCGTGCCGCCCTTGCCGCAGAAAGGTAAAAATCTTAGAGCATGTTTTAAAGTTAGGGGCGACCGGACGGTCGCCCCTGTTAAGCTTCACTTGCCCAGCAATGCATGGCTGTATGTCAGATCCGACACCTTGAGCCCGTTCTGCATTTTTACAACCTTCACTGTCATAATGACCGGGTCAGCTGCCTGCACGCTGCTGAACTTCACAAAATAATATATTTTGTAACAGTCGGGATATGTTTCGATTTTGTTGACCTGGTGCTTCCCTGCTTCATACACCCCGATCTTCCCTGCAAACTGTTCTTTCAAAGCCACAAATTTTCCTGCGGTCATGACGCCCCGCAGGTTATCGTCAAAATCTCGGCTGTAGGCGGCATAATCGCCCGCAGCCAGGCCGGCCAGTATATTGCCTGCGATCGGCTCAGCCTCAGCCGCCACGCTGCGCGCATCCTGCTCGCGCGGGTCAACCTGCGCAGGCGTATCCGGCGCAATGCTCTTTGCCGAACATGCGGCCAGCAAAAACAGCAGCAGAAGCAATGCATATTTTTTCGCCATACAACCCCCTTCTATGAGCATCCTTTTTTAATTTTGCGCAGCCTGGGGACCATTTTAAGTATCTGCCGCCGGTCGCGCTCATAGTCCCCGACCGTCTTTTTCTTCGCAGGCTCCCGAATCTTTTTTCCCTTTATCATGCAGCGCTCCACCTGCATTAATGCTCATAGCTTTCGGTGCAGCTCCTGCCATAGGCTGCAAGCAGCTCTGCAAGCTCCGGCCCGAGGCCCCTGTTTTCTCCAAACCTCCGGAAAAGCTCCTGCCCCAGGCGCCAGGCCTCGGCCTCAAAAGAGACTTTTTCCGGCCCGGTGTCAAGTGCCATAAGACGTTCGAAGAGCCCTCCCCTGCCGCCTGCCTGCATCTGCCGCCACTGGCATGCATGCCCTGCTTCATGAAACAGCAGAAACAGCGGCTCGGAAAAATCCGCTGCGCCGGGTCATAAAAAAGCACAATCGACTGCAGGCCGCCTCCCGGCGGATAGTAATAGGCCACGGCATTCTGCAGCGCTACAAGCTGGATGGCAAGATCAGGGAACACGTCCCAGCACAGAAAAGCTTTTGCCGCATCAAGCAGTGATTTAGCTATCATATACCACAAACGGGCTGTCGGTTTGTATCTGACCATGGAATATACCACGATTCACAACAAACCGACAACCCGTTTGCTCAGCACGCCTCTCTCTTTCCCGCTCAGCCCCTGCAGAGCACCTCAAGACCAATGCTGCAGGCCGCTTTGGTCTTGCCCTTTATGCACCAAGCCACAGAGACACCACCAGAGCAAAAAACTATGCAGTACCGTCATATCATTCTTGCTTTTTTTGTTGATGGCTCTGATAATTGCGGCTGATGAACGGGGCACGAAAGAAGGCTCACTGCACGACACATTGATGCTGGGTTTAAAAATGCACGAAACGATATGGTCTGAAACATTCCGGGCGCGCTATTACGAAGTCGGACCTGACGGCTGCGTGACCATCCAGGCCCTGTGCAATTATTTTCAGGAAGCGGCAGCAAACCATGCCACCCGGCTGGGCGTGGGCATGCAGAAACTGATGGAACAGCGCCGGAGCTGGGTGCTGTCGCGCATGCTGGTGCAGATGCCGGCCTTTCCGGGCTGGTGTGATGAGGTGACGGTTGACACCTGGCCCGCAGGCATTGAGCGCATGTTTGCCATACGCCTTTTCAGGCTGCGCTGCGGCGAGCGCATGATCGGCTTCGGATCAAGCGCATGGCTGCTGTTTGATCTCGACCGCCGCAGGCCCCTGCGCCCTGATTTTGTCCGCGACCTTGCCGTGGATGGCCCTGAGCTGGATCTGGCGACAATGCTTTCCGGCAAGGTGGAGCCGCCGGGCCAGTGCCCGTGGCAGCGGCCATTCACCGTGCGCACAAGCGATCTTGACATGAATCAGCATGTCAACAATGTCAATTATATAGACTGGGCGCTTGAGGCCGTGCCGCCTGATACCCGGCGTTCATGCCGCCTCCAGCGGCTGCAGATCGAATTTCTGGCAGAATGCCGGGAAGAGGAGCAGGTCATCTCGAAATGCGCACCCGATAATGGCGCGGCAAGCGGCTGCTTCCGCCATGCCATATGCCGCTCCGACGGCAGCATCGCCGCAGCGGCCCTGAGCAGCTGGCAAGGCAGAGAAAATCGCGGCTAAAGCCGCTCCTTTCATCAAACCAATTTACAGGAGGTCATCCATGATACTGGGCATTTGCGGCAGCGGAAGAAAAGAGGGCAATACCGGCGCTCTTGTCGAGGCGGTAGTGCAGGAGGCGGGCGGCCCGTCGGAGCTTATATGGCTCATCGACCTGAACATCGGGTACTGCACGGGCTGCCTGCGCTGCGCCTTTGAAGGCAGGTGCTGGCAGCAGGACGGCATGACAGACCTCTACCAGAAGCTTATCGACTGTGACGCCATTGTGTTCGGCTCGCCCTGCTATTACGGCAATGTATCCGGGCTTTTTAAAAGCTTTATGGACCGCAGCATCGCCCTGGGCTACATGGGCATCGGCAAGGAGGCCGAAATTGCCATGCACGGCCGCAAGCCCCTTGCCGGCAAGCCCGCTGCACTTGTATCAGCGGTGGCAGGCCATGGCGCGGACAGCGTGCTTGCAATAATGGAGAGCTATGTCGGCTACGGCGAAATGAATATCGTCGGCAAACTCGGCGCCATTGCCGGGATGGATGATGTGCGGGATAAAAAGGAAATTATGGATCAGGCCCGCGAACTTGGCGGCAGGCTTCGGCAGGCTCTTGGAGCATAAGGTGTTAAAGCCGCCTCAGATTTGAGGCGGCTTTTTTTTGAGTGTAAGCATGAGCGCGCCTCCGGCGGCAAGCATGCCGGCCAGAGCGACCGATGCCCAGAGAAAGGAGCCTGTTGCATCCTTGACATACCCGTTGAGATACGGGCCGACATAGCCGCCCACATTGCCGAAGGAATTGATAAGCCCCACGGCGCCGGCAGCTGCGGCCCCCGACAGAAAGGTCATGGGGTAGGACCACCACACGCCGAAGGCGCCGTACATGCCTATGGCGGTACAGCAGACAAACAGAAAATTAACCTGCGGGTCCCGTATAAAAGCCCCGGCGCCCATCCCCAGAGCCGCCACAAACAAAGGCACGGCGCCATGCCAGCGCTTCTCACCCGTGCGCGATGATGAAGCGGCAACATACATCATGGCAATCATTGAAAGCGTCATGGGTATGACGATCAGCCCGCCAATGGCGAGATTCGACCAGCCCGATACCTCTTTCAGCGCCGTGGGCATCCAGTAGTTAAAACCCCAGAAGCCGGTGCACCACAAAAAATAGATGCAGCAGAGTTTCAGCACCTCGCGGTCCCGCAGGGCCTGCCACAGGGTGTAGTGGCGCGCGGCTTTTTTGGCGGCGGTTTCCTGCTCAAACACATCAGCGAGATACTGCTTCTCCTGCGGCGTCAGCCATCGAGCATCCTGCGGCCAGTCAGCAAGCAGAAAGAGTATAATAACCCCGAAGATTACGGCGGGTATGGCTTCTACTATGAACAGCATCTGCCAGCCATGCAGTCCAAAAGCCGCAACACCTAAAAGCCAGCCGGCAAGGGGCGCGCCGATAATCGTCGAGATCTGCAGCGATGTGAGCATGATTGCAATGGCTTTAGGCCGCTCCTGCGGTGTGAACCAGCGCGGTATGACGCTCGCGTATATGACAGGATAAAAGCTTGCCTCTGCCGCGCCCAGCAGGAAACGGACGAGATAGAATTGCCGGGGTGTGTGTACGAATGCCATGAAGCATGAAATAATGCCCCAGGTTATAAGAATGCGGGACAGCCAGATGCGCGGACTCCAGCGCTCGGCGATGATGGCGCCCGGCACCTCGAACATGACATAGCCTATAAAAAAAATTCCTGCGCCCGCGCCGTAGACCTGCGCTGAGAAGCCCAGATCCGCATTCATCGTAAGGGCGGCATAGGCGATATTGACCCTGTCGAGATAGGCGATAACCGAGCCGATGAAGACGGGCAGAATGATATGCAGATACTTTTTCCGCAAAAGGGCTGCCGGCTGCGGGCTCAACAGTTTCATTGGTTATGATTGGTTTGAATGGTTATCGCCAACAGACATGTGGCATCGCTTCTTCAGGCAGCATGCTCACTGTGGCAGAAAACATGCAAAAATACGCCATTGTTGCCGCTGCCTGGCATGGCCCAGGCAAACGCCGCACTACGCAGGTTTGTGGTATATCGTCAATCTCAAAAAGGATAGCACGAACCTCAGTTGCCCTTATTGAGGGGTTTGACGCCATAGGCCTCTTTCAGGGCCTGCACAGTGGCATCAAGAGCCGGACGGGCTTTCTCCGATGCCAGAGCCCAGGGCACAACCGCATGACCCTGGCCGGGAAGCATCACGGTTCTGACCCGCACCCCGCTTTTCTCAAGTGCTGCCCCATAGTGCAGTCCGTCATCCCGGGCTACGTCTTTTTCTCCAACCAGTATAAGAGCCGGCGGCAGGCCGTGATGGTCGGCAGCCCGCAGCGGCGATACATACGGATTCATGCGGTCTGCGGGGCCGGGCAGATACTGATCACGAAAATAAATTACTTTTTCCCGCGTAAGGCCGGCTGCGGCATTATTCTGGCGATAGGAGTCCGTATCAAGTGATGCCAGATCGGTTGCGGCAAATGCCAGCACCTGCAAAACAAGTTTCGGCCCGCCGCGATCGCGCGACGCAAGCGCAACGGCCGCAGCAAGATTGCCTCCGGAGCTGTCACCGGCAACGGCAATACGCTCCGGGTCGCTGTTCAGGCGTCCGGGATTGTTTCGAGCCCAGAGCGTCGCAGCATAGGCGTCATCAAATGCTGCGGGAAATTTATGTTTGGGCGCGAGCCGGTAATCAACGGACACGACGACGCACGAGGCCCGGTTGCATAAAAACCGGCACACATCATCATGTGTTGCAGGACTTCCGGAAGCCCAGCCGCCGCCATGGAAATACACCAGCACGGGAAAGGGGCCGGCGCATTCGGGCGTATATATTCGCACCGGAATCGGCGCCTCCGGTCCGGGAATTTCTGTTTTTTCAACCCGCGCAACCGAGCGTTCCCCGGCCGGAGCTTTGGCAAACTCCGCGCTGACGATGCTACCCAGCATGTTCATGCTGGCGCAGCCCGTGCTCAGAACCATGCAGGCAGCAAGGATCAGTATGATCGGAAACTGCCGGTACCGAAAACAACATTTCTCCACTCGTGACATGGGAAACTCCTGCCGGGCCTAAAAATCAGCCGTTGATAATCGCAAGCATCTCGCGCACCGCGCGCTCCATGCCGACAAGCACCGCCCGTGCGATAATGCTGTGCCCGATGCTGTACTCCTGTATCTCTTTCAGAGGCACCAGGCGCTGCGTGTTGCGGTAATTAAGCCCGTGGCCTACATTGACGCTCAGGCCCAGGGAAACGGCATGAGCAATGCCCTGTGCGATTCGCTCAAACTCGGCATCTTCCTGCGCCCGGCTTTTGGCATCGGCATATCTGCCCGTATGAATTTCTATGAATTCAGCGCCTGTTTCATGCGCAGCCTTGATCTGCCCGGCATCGGCATCGATAAAAAGGCTCACCGCAATGCCTGCCTCCTGCAGCCCCCGCACTGCCTCGGCTATGGGCTTGTACTTCCCCGCAACATCAAGCCCGCCCTCCGTGGTAAGCTCCTGCCGCTTCTCCGGAACCAGGCATGACATGTCGGGCCGGATGCGCCGCGCAATCTCGACCATTTCCGGCACCGCCGCCATTTCGAGGTTGAGCCTGGTCGTAATCGTCCGGCGCAGTATCTCCACATCGCGGTCCTGGATATGCCGCCGGTCTTCGCGCAGATGCACGATAATGCCCTGGCAGCCCGCAAGCTCGGCAAGAGCCGCTGCCGTGACAGGGTCAGGCTCGTTTATAAGCCGCGCCTGCCGCACGGTTGCAATATGATCGACATTGACTGAAAGTTTCGCCATAGCATATCTCCCTGGTAATCATATCAAAGCGATACTGTCTGAGCATATCAGTTTCCCGGGCATTTTTTATGGCCGCAGCAACCCGCACAACATCGCGCATCATGGCAGCATTGTGTACACGCACGATATGCGCGCCGTTATAGACTGCCACAGCAACAGCCGCAGCCGTGCCGGCATCGCGCTGCGCTGCATCCCTGCCCGTGACCCTGCCGATAAATGCCTTACGCGACGGGCCGACAAGCACCGGTCTGCCGAGGGCTGCAAAAGCATGCAGGCTGTTCAAAATAGTAAAATTATCCCTGTCAACCGATTTGGCAAAGCCGATGCCCGGATCGATGATAATTTTATCCTCGGCAATTCCTGCCGCAACAGCCGCGGCCAGACGCTCATGAAAAAAGGCTGTCAAATCTTCGATCAGGCCTGCATAGCAGGTATCCTGCTGCATGGTTGCGGGCGTGCCGCGCATGTGCATGAGCACAACCGGCGCGCCGCTTTCGGCAACAACCCGGGCCATGGCGCTGTCAAAGCGCAGGGCGCTCACGTCGTTTACTATCTGAGCGCCTGCGGCAAGGGCCTGGCGCGCCACCTCGGCCTTCGTGGTATCAATTGACAGGGGAACATCGGTCTTTTCTGCAAGCCCCTGTATCACCGGCAGCACGCGCGCAAGCTCCCGGGCAAGCGGCACAGGCTCTGCGCCGGGCCGTGTCGACTCGCCGCCGACATCGATAATATCGGCGCCCTGGGCTGCAAGCTCAAGGCCCCGGGCAACTGCTGCCGAAGTGTCAGGATAGGCCCCGCCGTCTGAAAAAGAATCAGGCGTGACATTAAGGATGCCCATGATAAACGGGCCATGGGCAAAGTCGAAAGTGCGGCTGCGGCAGACCAGGGAAGGCGGGCGATTGCGGATTGCGGATTGCGGATTGCGGATTTTGCCATGACATTATGGGTTACACATAGGCTGTATTTCTTCTACAGTCACAAAACCCGCTGACTTAAGCAATACGCCGACAGACATGCAATCCAAAACCGGCAATCTAAAATCCAAAATCATTTCAGGCTTGCGTATCAACGGCCTGCTCTGCCGGTTTTTCTTCGGCAGCGGTTTTTTCTTCAGCGGCCGGTTGCTCTTTGTTTGCTGGTTTCTCTTCGGGTGCCGGTTTCGGCTCAAGCGTTTTGCCGTTTACGATAGCGTCAACCTCGTCGGTATCAAGAGATTCGCGTTCAAGCAGGTTTTCGGCCAGCCGCTTCAGCGTATCGATATTCTCACTCAGAAGCTTTTTGACGATCACGTGATTCTCCTCGATAATACGCCTGACCTCAGCGTCGATCTCGACCGCCGTGGCTTCACTGAAGTCACGGTGCTGAGCGATTTCGCGCCCGAGGAATATCTGCTCCTCTTTTTTGCCATAGGTAATCGGCCCGAGCTTATCGCTCATGCCCCAGGCGCAGACCATCTTGCGGGCCAGATCGCTTGCCCGCTCGATATCATTGCCGGCCCCTGTTGTCACATCATTGAAAATCAGCTCTTCTGCCACCCTGCCGCCAAGCAGTATGGCGATCTGGTTGTTGAGATAATCTCTTTTGTACGTATGCTTCTCGTCAATGGGAAGCTGCTGCGTGAGGCCGAGGGCCATGCCGCGGGGTATGATCGTGACCTTGTGAATAGGATCGGTGCCGGGAAGCATCTTTGCCACAAGCGTATGCCCGGCTTCATGATAGGCAGTGAGATTTTTCTCCTGCGGGCTGATGATCAGACTCTTGCGTTCGGCGCCCATGAGAACCTTGTCCTTGGCATGCTCAAAATGCCGCATGCCGAGCTTGTCAGTATTCCTCGCGAGCGGCCAGCAGGGCCGCTTCGTTCACGAGATTCGCCAGGTCTGCTCCGCAAAAACCCGGCGTGCCCCGGGCAATCACCGTGAGATTAACATCTTCGGCAAGGGGAGTCTTCTTGGTATGTATTTTCAGTATGCCTTCGCGGCCCCTGACATCGGGTATCGGCACTATAATATGGCGGTCAAACCGCCCGGGGCGCAGCAGCGCCGGGTCGAGCACGTCGGGCCGGTTGGTTGCGGCCACCAGAATAACACCCTCGTTTGATTCAAAGCCGTCCATCTCCACAAGCAGCTGGTTCAGGGTCTGCTCGCGCTCGTCATGCCCGCCCCCGAGACCCGCGCCGCGATGACGGCCTACGGCATCGATTTCATCAATAAAAATGATGCAGGGTGCATTTTTCTTGCCCTGGGTGAACAGATCGCGCACGCGCGCGGCTCCTACGCCCACAAACATCTCCACAAAGTCAGAGCCGCTGATGCTGAAAAACGGCACGCCCGGCCTCACCGGCGATGGCCCGGGCAAGAAGGGTTTTTCCCGTGCCCGGCGAGCCGATAAGAATCACGCCCTTGGGAATTTTGCCCCCGAGCTTGGTGAATTTTTTCGGGTCTTTCAGAAACGAGATAATCTCCTCGACCTCGTTCTTGGCCTCTTCGATGCCCGAAACATCCTCGAAAGTTATCTTCTGCTGGTTTTCGGCAAGCAGCTTTGCGCGGCTCTTGCCGAAGGACATGGCCTTGCCGCCGCCCGACTGGACCTGGCGCATGAAAAACACCCACACGCCGATAAGCAGCAGCATGGGGAACCACGAAATCAGAAGCTGCATCCACCACGAAGACTGCTCGTCGGGCCGCACATCAACCGTTACGCCCTTTTCGACCATATCCCGCACAAGATCGGAGTCGGCAATGGCATAGGTTTTAAATTCCTTGCCGCCGGTGATGCGGCCATAGATATTGTTGCCCTGAATATTTGCTTCCTGAATCTCGCCTTTTTCAAGAGCGGTCTTGAATTCGCTGAAAAGCAGTTTTTGGCGCACGCCCTTTGGCTGGCTGAACAGATTGAACAGCAGTATAACGATCAGCACGATTGAAAGCCAGATGGCTATATTTTTATGCAATGGATTCATAGGGGGCCTCGCCGTAAACAGAAATAAAATCAGTTGGTTTCAGTTTTCTGCCGTAATCTGTATGGTCTCGTAAAAAATACAGCTTCATTGTCATACCGTTGCAAACCGGCATCCTGTTTTTTAAAGCAGTCAGGCATTTTCCGGGTTCCGGTTTCCCGCCGCGGCGGGAAACTTTTTACATAAACATCAATCTTTAATAGTTCTTTATAACACAAGCGCACAGCTGCCACAATATCAATTATGTCCTGCTGGTTTCATCGTCACCTTGAGCGCTGATGGCTTGCCCGGCAGAACCTTGAAGCGTTCATCAAGGCGCAACCCGCACACCCAGGCGATGCGATCCCCGAACAGCAGCACCGGCACACGCCGGCGCTCGAGCGGCGGTATCTTCAAGTCGCTAAACAAATCCTTGAGCTTTTTGCTGCCCGGACCGCCCAACGGATAAAAAACATCTCCCGGCTGCCACGACCTCACCGTCATCGGCCCCAGAGCACTTGTCTGCGGCAATATAGGCAGCCAGCTTATCGGCATTGTTAAACACCGCCCTTCTGTCGGCAATCGTGCACGAGTCTCAAACCGCAGGCTCACGCCGAGCTCGACGATGGCAAGTGATTCCGGAACCTCGCCAGGCTGATAATAAAATGTTTCAGGAGCAACCCCTGCTGCGAGCAAAAACAAGCGCGCCATAGTGCCTGCGCACGCACCACGGGCCCGGCAGCTGCACCGTGCGCGAAGGCCCCGGATTTTCAATAAGCCTGACAACGGCTGCAATATGCTTTTCTGTCAGCTCCCGCGTATCCCCTTTAAGCCCGGCAATAATCCGCCGCACACATCGCCCGGACAGGTCGGGACCTGCTTCCTGCAGCGCTGCTATGGCAATAGTATGCTCGTCCTGCCGTGTAGCAACATGGCTGCTCACCATGCCCTCCACCAGCGCTTCTAAAGCCTGCTCATCCTGCCGCACAAGAGCCGCTGTACGGCCAAGTGTTGCGACAATGCCGGGATTATACTCTTTGCGCAGCAGCGGCAGGAGCTGGTGGCGGATTTTATTTCTCAGATAGTGCTGCTCGCCGGCCGACGTGTCAGGCACAAACTCAATGCCGCGCCCGCCCAGCCAGGCTTCAATTTCGCGCCGCTCAATGCAGATAAGGGGCCGGATGATATGCCCCTCGCGGCAGGCAGGAATACCGGCAAGGCCTTTGAGCGATGCGCCCCGGACAAGGCGCATGAGCACGGTTTCTGCCTGGTCATCTGCATGATGGCCAAGGGCAAGCTTGTTTGCCCCTGTTGCCGCCATGGCATCACGAAAAAAACCGTAGCGCACTTCGCGGGCGGCCTCCTGCAGCGAAAGCCCGCTTGCGCTTTTGTGCGCCGGCACATCCCGGGCCTCGGCCACGCAGGCAATACCGAGCCGCCTGGCAAGCCCCTGCACAAAAAAGGCCTCCCGTTGCGCAGCCTCTCCCCTGATGCCATGATCCATATGGGCAACGCTGAGCTGTATGCCCAGATGCTCCTGCAATCCGTGCAGCATATGCAGCATGGCAACGGAATCTGCTCCGCCCGACACGGCAGCCAGCACATGATCTCCCGGGCTGATCATGCCATGTTTTTTGATGGTGCGCAGAACCCGCTGCTCAAGCGGTGATACTATTTTTTCAAACTTCGGCATACGCTGTTTTTTCAATATTAATGCTACCCCACTGGTGAAAAAATTTCCACAGCCTGCCAGGCTCTCCGGGCCTCTGTTTACTCCGAACAACGGGCGTTCAGCCAAACGCCCCTGCGAACTCCGAACGCATACCCGCACTGCGCCACCACTACTCCGATCTCTGAATGCTGAACCCCGAACCCTTTACATCACTTCCTCATCCTCCTGCCGCCAGGCCGGATCGACAATGCAGAAAAAACTGAGATCCACAGATCCCGGATTATAAAGGCACTGAACGGCATGCGGCGGAATATAGATTGCCTGCCCAGGCCCCACAGGGGCGGTTTCATCATTAATATGCATAAGACCTTCACCTGCCAGTATATAATATACTTCGGAGGTGCGCAGCCGGTGCAGATAGACTTGTCTGCCCCGGTTCAACCACGGCATGTGCCAGACTATAGTTGATTTTAAGGTCTGCCTTGTCAGGATGCAAAAGCTCCCTCAGGTTCGTTGCATCACCGGCCAGAAACGGCTCACATGTGCTTAAGTCTTTGATAAACATAGCTTTTCTCTTAAAAAATGTCCCCTTGGGCCAATACCTAATCTTATAGTGAATAAACCCTGCAGGCAAACAAAATCAGGCTTTTCTAAACTATTTATATATATATTGTTCATGAGTGTTGACAAAATGCCGAAAATACAATATGTTACGACTTGATAGCACTAAGGTTTACGAAACATTCCTGAAAATCAACCTTATAAAGGAGTCGTTTGTGGAGCGCAAACACGGTGGGAACATCTATCAGGTTGCCCGTCAGCTGGGCGTTAAACCCGAAACCATCATTGACTTCAGCGCAAGCATCAATCCGCTCGGTTATGCCCCTCGGGTAAAAAAAGCCCTTGCCGCTCCCGAGACAGCCGTGCTTAACTATCCCGACCCCAACGCTGAGGCTTTCATCAATGCTCTTGCCGCATATCACAAACTCCCGGCAGGCCATTTCATAGCGGGCAACGGGTCAAGCGAGTTCATACACCTGCTGCCCTATACGCTGAAACCCAAAAGCGTGCTGATCGTTGCACCGGCCTTCACCGAGTATGAGCACACCTATCAGCGCGCCAAGGGCGTTGTGTTTTTCTTTACCACAACCGAGAAGGACGGCTTTGCGATTCAGGAAAAAGCCCTGTTTGACGAGCTCAAGCGCGGCTACAGCGCCGTCTACCTCTGTAATCCCGGCTGCCCCACCGGCGTGCTGCATCCGACAAAAATGCTGCGGGATCTGGTCGCCGTTGCCGCAAAAAAAAGCACTGCCGTGATACTTGATGAAACATTTATTGATTTTGCCGAAGAAAATTCACTAAAGCAAGAAACAGCGCACTTTGAAAACCTTTTGATTCTTCGGTCCATGACCAAGTTTTTCGCCCTGCCCGGCCTTCGGGCAGGCTATGCGATCACCCATCCTAAAAACGTTGAAAAATGGCGCGAGCAGCTGCCGCCCTGGAGCATGAACGCCCTGGCTCAGCGCGCGGCAACCGAAAGCCTGCTGGATGCCACGCATATCCATAAAACCCTGCAGTTCATGCAGGAAAACCGCGATGCCCTGGCCGCCGATCTGAAGGCACTGCCGCACCTGAGCGTATTCAAAAGCAGCGCGAATTTCCTGCTCATAAAGCTTGCCGATGCAGCGCGCCTCAATGCTCCGCAGCTGGCGGAAAAGCTGCTTGCCAAAGGCATACTCATCCGCTCCTGCGAAGACTTTCAGGGACTCACCGACCGCTATTTCCGCGTGGCGGTGAAGAAAAAAATAGAAAACAAAAAGCTCTGCTCCGAGCTGAAAAAGCTGCTGGGCAAGTAGACAGCCGCCCGCAATCTGACAAACTAAGCACCTCACAGGCTGACAGCCCCTTGTCCGCCTATTATCGCATGAACCAGTTTTTTAGCGCCCCTGCCCTGCTCTCATGCAAAGCACATCGCGCATTGCAGGCTTTAGATTGACAGAACAGCCGCTTGCCACTATAATTACAAATGTAATTACATTCAGGAGGCGTGCTTTATGGAAGCAAAGCTGATACAAATTGGCAATTCAAAAGGCTTACGGATCCCTCATAAAATCCTCAGCCAGTCCAGCATTGACGACAAAATCGAACTGACCGTCAAAAACGGGGCTATCATTTTAAAGCCGTTAAAAAAAGCACCACGGGAAGGCTGGGCGCTTCAGGCAAAAAAAATGCGTGCCGAAGGTGACGACCGCCTGCTGCTGCCGGATGTGCTTGGCGATGACCAGGAGCTGGACTGGTGATTAAGCAGTACGACATCTATATTGTCAATCTCGACCCGACGATAGGCTCGGAAATAAAAAAAACCAGGCCGTGTGTCGTGATCTCGCCCAATGAAATGAACAGCGGCTTGCGAACGGTTCAGATAGCCCCCATGACCACCTCACCCCGTGACTACCCCTGGCGGGTTTCGATTGTTTTCAAAAAAAAGAGCGGTTTTATAGCCCTTGATCAGATTCGCACGATAGATAAACAACGGCTCGTCAAAAGAATCGGTGCAGTGCAGCATGATACAGTCGATAAAGTCAAAGAAACGCTGCACGAAATGCTGATTGCATAAATGAGCGTGCATACGTAATTAATTATTCCGCCAGACCTCTCCCTCCCGCCATTTCGTGTAACAACAGCTTTTTGGGTTATTGAGTTATGTGTGGATTAATACTAATCTGCTTATAACTTTATGGAATATGCCTTTCGATCCGAGGAAGGATTCCAATATACGCAGTTCGGGCTGGGTGAAGCACCTGCACACAGGCCTCAGGCAGATGGAGGAGAAACCATGCTGGTGCGCCGTGCGCACCCTGTTGCTATACAAATGAGAGAATACCATGGATATTATCCAAGCTGTTAATGACATAAAGCTCAAATTCAATGGGATTGGTCACCCAGTCGAAATTCCTAAACTCAGGGCCGGTACCGAAAAGATAATGACTCAGGAAAAATTTCAGATACAGCTTGAGGACAGAATTATCAATGGTGTGCTGCACCTGTGCGAAACCAGGGCTCCGGCGGTTATCACCTGCCATGGGCTTTTCAGCAGCAAGCAAAGCGACAAGTTTCTGCATATAGCGGAAGCATTTTCTCGGGAGGGTTTTGCCGTGGTGCGGTTTGACTTCGGCGGCTGCGGGGAAAGTACGGGCGATATCGCCGATACCACGGTCACCCGCCGCCTGCAGGAACTGGAAGCCGTGATGCGTCATCTATCCGGCCATGCGAAACTCTCAGGCAGGTATGGCATACTGGGAAGCTCCCTTGGCGGATATGTGGGGCTTCTGTACGCAGCCCGGCATCCTGTTGCAGCCCTGTCAGTGTGGGCCACACCGTGCGACCTTATTTCGATAAGCAAAAACATACCACGGGAAGACCTGCGCAAACTCAAGCGGAATTTTTCTCCGATGCCCGCACGTATAATCTGCACGGCGGCTGTTTCAGGCATGCAATCAGTGCAGGTCATTCAGGGCAGGGAGGATGAAATTGTGCCCTGGCGCCATGCAGAGCTGATACACCAGGCTTTGCATGACCCGAGGGAGCTGCTCTTTCTGCCGGGCGCCGATCATTCCATATCCCAGCCGCAGCAGCGCCGGCAGGCAATCACGCAAAGCCTTGCATGGTTCAAACGGCACCTGCTGTAGAAGCGTGGAGGCTGCCCGTTTGATTATTCAAGCAACAATCCTCTCAATAATGTCGGCAATCCGCCCGGCCACCAGCCGGACATTTCTTTTCAGCCGCAGCGCCCGCAGGATTTCTCCCGGGATGTTGATGAAATAAGCGCTCGTTCCGATACGGCCGGCCTTTTTTTTGCATTGCATAAAAAGCTTCAATATTAAATGCATCCTCCCTGGCTGATATCTGAGACGATGCGTATATCCAGAAACGCTACTCCCGCAGGGCAGAAGCGTTTGGCAAGCGAAGCGCTTTCCATATCGATCACCCGCGCGCCGGTAGTTTCAAAAATGTGCTGCTTCTCGCCGGCTGTATGAATAAATGTGCCGACGGTGAAGCAGTCGCCCCGTGATACCGGCATGCCCGCATCCCTCAGCTGCTTGGTAACGAGCTCGGACCGCAGCGCATCGGCTGCAAAATGCCCGCCTGCATGGTGAAAAATATTTTTTATGATGACTATATCGCCCACATGCAGCGAAGGGTCAGCCGCGCCTGCCGCCCCGATGGACACTACTGCCGGCGGAGCATGATCTTTCAAAATCCTGTTTGCCGCAGCACCGGCCTTTTTCGGGCCCACCCCTGTCTGTACAAGAAGAAGGTCACAGCCGTTCATGCGCCCGTAAAAAAAATGCATGCCCGGGCGGCTTTCACGGCGAACCTGCGTCATGCGCTTCAGCGCGTCGTGCAGCTCTTCATATGTCGCAGCGATAATGACAAACACGGGCAGCATCCCTGTCTTTTTTTGCTCCAAGCTACGGCATGTCGGCATGAAATGCAATGGCAAAAAAAGGTTTTATACAGCGGCAGAGTATGATACACAAAACTACCACGCTAAATACATTAAGGAGCATTTCATGAAGGGCATAGTGCTTGCCGGCGGTTCCGGCACCAGGCTGCATCCCGTGACACGGGCGGTCAGCAAACAACTTCTCCCGGTATATGACAAGCCGCTCATCTATTACCCGCTGTCTCTCCTGATGCTGGCCGGCATACGCGATATTCTCATCATTTCCACGCCCCATGATCTTCCCAATTTCCGCAGCCTGTTCGGCGACGGTTCGCAGCTCGGGCTCTCGTTTTCCTATGAAGAGCAGCCACGGCCTGACGGCATCGCGCAGGCCTTCATCATCGGCAAGTCCTTTATCGGCAGCGACAGGGTCTGCCTCGTGCTTGGCGACAACCTTTTTTACGGCCACGGTTTCCCCGAAACTCTGCACACCGCAGCGCAGCTTGAAAAGGGCGGGCTTATTTTCGGCTATCCGGTAAAAGACCCTGAACGCTACGGCGTGGTGGAATTCGACGATACGGGCAGGGTGCTGTCAATCGAAGAAAAGCCCAGGCACCCTAAATCTCGCTTTGCCGTACCCGGCCTTTACTTTTTCGATAACAGCGTCATTGACATTGCGGAAAACATGAACCCGTCGGCGCGCGGCGAACTGGAAATAACGGATGTGAATCTGGAATACCTCAGAAGGGGCGAACTTCGGGTACAACTGCTGGGCCGGGGGCTTGCATGGCTCGACACCGGCACGCATGAGGCCATGCAGCAGGCATCAAGCTATGTGCAGGCCATTGAGGAGCGGCAGGGCCTTAAAATTGCCTGCATCGAGGAGATAGCCTATCGCCGGGGCTTCATCGACAGGGCGCAGGTCGCAAAGCTTGCCGGGGAAATGAAAAACAGCACCTACGGCAAATATCTGCTGGATATGCTGGCAGATGAGGAGGCATGACCTGTGGCGCTTAAGATCATACAAATGGCAATACCCGATGTGCGCATCATTAAGCCCGATGTTTTCCGGGACAGCCGCGGTTTCTTCATAGAAACCTACCAGCTTGAAAAATATGAGCGGCTGGGCATAACCCGGCCTTTTGTGCAGGATAATCACTCCCGCTCCGCAAAGGGCATTCTGCGCGGCATGCACTATCAGCTCAACTTTCCCCAGGCAAAACTGGTATCAGTGCTGCGGGGGGAAATTTTCGACGTGGCCATTGACATACGCAGAGGATCGCCTTCTTTCGGCCGCTGGGTGGGCGAGGTGCTGTCTGAAAACAATAATTACCAGCTGTTTATCCCTGAGGGGTTTGCCCACGGTTTCTGCGTGCTGAGCGACACCGTCGATCTCTTCTATAAATGCACTGATTACTACCATCCCGAAGACGACCGGGGCATTAACTGGGCGGATGAAGCCGTGGGGATCACCTGGCCGCAGCGCACCGCCCTTACCTCAGACAAAGACAGCCGCCTGCCTTTTCTTGAAAATATTCCACCGGAGCTTCTGCCCGTGTATAAGCCCTAGCCGACCGTCTCTGTGTCATTACACCGAGCTCGACAACAGGGATAATTTTTCACATACTGCCAAAATAATCTTTAGCGGGCAATTGCGCCGCGTATGCCGGCGTGGTGGAATGGGCAGATGCAGAGGACTCAAACCCTTTTTATAAAATGCACTATGCTGTTTGCCGAAAAGGCCTTAGGGCTTCGAAGGCTGCAAAAGGTTGAGCCGCAGGGATGTCATCAGTGGATACAGCAGTTCATGGGTTTCTTTCAATAAAACGCTGCCCAGCCTGGTTAACGTATAATATTTCCTGTTGGCGCCGCGGGCTGAAGGTTCCATGTGACTTTTCAGCACCCCATCGCTTTCCAGGGAGCGCAATTTTTTATACAGATTATTCCTGTCGATATCAAAGCCGCCTCTTGTCTGTTTAAGAATCTCAGCTTTGATCTCGTATACATATTTGGGGCTTTCGTTTATGATGACGAGAGTAATAAATTGCAGAAAGCCTCTTTTCAAATCAAAGACAATCTGGTCGTGGTACTTTTCCTTAATTTTCTGCTTTGGCGTTTCGGCTTTTTTGTTTTCCATAGTGTGCCCTGCAAATTTTTTCCTGCGATAAAAAACCTCTGCGGAACCGCTGCCCCGTGTTTTATTTTATTTTACCACACGTACAGTTGGTTGTGTATAGATATTTTTAAGTTCCACAGGCAACCCACACCGAATAAAGCCCGCATGCAATGAGCATCTGGCAGGGTCCGTTCCCGGTTGCATCAATACAAATGCCGTTTCAGCACCCCTGATGTTGGCTTATTAGCAGATGCAGCCATCCGGCGTCCGTACGACACGGGCAGGCGCATATCGCAGGCGCTCATCAGCCTGCTATGAGTATTCTTTAGGCAGTTCGCCTGTGGGTACAAGCCTTGACAGGCCCGGAAAAGTCGGCCTTGTGAAGCCCGGTGCATGCCGGAAATGGCCGCGATAAAAATAAATTTTTTATTGACATAAAATTTCAACAGTATTATTCTTATAACATATTACTAAGAACACAACGTATTACTGGAAATCCCATGAGCTCAGATAGCAAAATAATTGAAAAGCATTTGGAGCAATTGCTCTTTGATATAAAGCGCGGTTTTTTGCAGTATGTTGTCCTGTCGCTTATTGATCAGGGGCCCCAGTACGCCTATGAAATCAAAGAAAAAGTATACGCTGTAACAGGAGGCACGTTCGATATCGATCGCAACAACCTGTATAAAAAGCTGAGAACTCTTGAGCATGAAGGGATACTGAAAAGCCTTGAAAGACCTTCGGATCACGGCGCCAACAGGAAATATTATTCACTTACCCCTTTTGGCAAAAATTTTCTAAAAGAAGTCTCAGCCTTAATGGAACCTGTAATAGAATCATTCTATAATCGAATGCGGGATCTTGATATTGGTTGAAGCCCTCCCGTCTTGCCGGGCTTTCTCATGAGCCACAGGCAGCGGCGATCTCCACCGGGCATTTGCTGTCCATGATTTCTACTACAGTATACATTCAAAAGCGCTTATTCAACCTTTTTGACCTTCAACAAGCTCTTTTACAGTATCCCCCTCAGAGAATACAAAAACAAAAATTATCAGCTATTTTTTTCTTGACAATTTCAACATGATAGTAGTATGTTAAAGGTATACTTCTCTAGTTATTATTTCATAGAATCACTAAATTGCGGTCTTTCCAAAAAAACAATTGTTTACCTGTTCACATTTTGAAAGAACAGCAATGAAGCAAAAATATGATCTCGTAGTAGTTGGGGGCGGCACATCGGGGCTTGAAGCGGCGAAAACCGCCGCACAGAACGGTTTAAAAGTTGCCTTGATTGAGCGAAAAACAGACCCGGCAAAGATTCAGCGATCATGCGCTCAGATGTTTCTCTTGAATATGGATTCCTTCTACAATGAGCACATGTATTTTTCCCGCGAGCAGAAGCGGTGGGTTTTTCCGGTAAACAACTTTTCCGTTAATTATCCGGGGGATTACCGCGAGTTTTATGCGCTCCATTTCACAGCACCCAATGGCGTTGACCGTATTGAAATCGGCGATTACGAAAAAAATGCTTCCGGAAAGGGTTTGCCTGCTGTTGTTTTTGACAAAGGCGCGCTGCTTGGAGGACTGTATGCGGAAGGCCGGCAGGCGGGCGTGGATTACTATCTGGGCCGCAATGTGGTGGATGCCCGAAATACATCGCAGGGGGTACGCGTGAAAACCGCTGAAGGGGATTCTTTGACAGGGCCCTTCTGTATCGCTGCCGACGGTATTAACTCAAGACTTGCAAGAATTTCCGGACTGAACCGTGACCGGGTGTTTATCAATACCGGCCGCGCCAACAGTTATTATATTACCGGGGTTGAGTTTGAGCGTTCTGAAATGATCGCCCTGGGCCTCTGTTACGGCCCGGGTCAGCTGGGTACGATTATGTTCTGCATGCTACCCAGTGTTTACCGGAAAGATGAATACTGGCTGTATATTCAGGGCAAGGAACGGCTTGAATATCTGACCCGGCAAAGCAACTACCGGCACTGGTTTAAAAATGTCGAGATTACCCATGAACGCTGTGCCGTGGTGAGCAACTGGAGTCCGGCCAAAGAACCTTTTAAGGATAATATTATATTTGTCGGAGACAGCTGCTGGTTTGCGGAAGCGGAAAATACCGGTGCCCTGCTGTCAGGGCATAAAGCGGCAAATGCCGTGTGTGCAGCCCTTCATACGGGGCAGGTAAGCCGTGAAGGGGTAAAGGATTATATTGACTGGTGGCAGAAGAACTGGGCGGAAACCCATGATTATAAAGAATTTGTCATGTATCCGGTATTTAACCGGCTGTTTAATGAAGAAGAACATAACTACCTGCATAAAATCATTGACACTAAGCTTCCCTGGACCATGAATCCTTTTTTGATGTACCGGGGCCTCAGTGAAGGCTTAAAACCTCATCTGGATACCATACGAAAAGAACGTCCGGTTATTGCCAAAAAAATCGAAATGTTTACACCGGAAATGGCGGCTTTGCTGATGAGTAAAGCAAGCAGGATGGGATATCCCTGCTATTAATAATTCCAGGAATAATTGAGGGCATCCGCAGGTAAAAAAATTTAAACACCTTATCAAGCAGATAAAAATGAAAAAACAAGCCCCTACAGCATTTGGATCCGTTATCCCCATTACTGAAAATTTTCAAAAAAATGATGACTGGCGTTTTGAAAGACCTGTATGGGACACAGAGAAGTGTGTCCGGTGCGGCATATGTTATTTGTCCTGCCCGGATGGTGCCATTTATCAAAATAAAGACGGATACTATGAGGCGGATTTACAGTACTGCAAGGGCTGCGGTCTTTGTATCCGGCAATGTGTTACAGGATGCATATCACTGGAAATAGCTGTAGAACGTGCTCCGTGGCTGGCTAAATAATATGTTCAGGAGGCAACTCATTCATGGATAGGTTCTCAGTATTTGCACCAAAAATTTTACCCCGTCAGGAACGCTTTCTTAGTGGAAGGCGGTCCTGTAAGGGATGTGCGAAATCCCTGGCCGCGCGGCTTGTTTCCAAAATATCCGATTCCGCTGACCCTGCACTGGGTGGGCTAAACGGTCAAAATGACGGGCTAAGCGCAAACAGCTTTTCACATGACCGTGTCACTACGGCAGATACACTTGAAAAACTTATTTCAAGCATAGACAGCTTTAATGAAAAGTCTGCCGGGCAGTCCCGGACAGCGCATGTGCCGGTTAAAAAGCCGGTCATTGCAATTGACCGGAAAATACTAAATACGGATTACGTTGTGCTTCAGCGCATTTTAAAAAATAAAAATGTCGTGATTGTCTGTTTCGACAATGAACCCGCAATTGATTCTCTGATCCGCAAAGCCATTCCCCGGCCATTTGTCCACAATGATAGAAACCACCCGGTTACCGGGAAGGATGTTAGGGCTGCCGTGCGGGAAAAGAACATCCCGGCAGTCATGGCCAAAGAAGATTTCGCATACATTGCAACGGCCTGTCCCAGCTATCCTTTCGACCTGATTGAAAAGGTTCGCCAGGCCCGGGAATGTTCCGCTAATGCGTTTATTTTAGTCATGACACCCTGCCCTACCGGATGGATGTTTGCTCCGAACCAGACACTTACTGTCGGCCACCGTGCAGTCTTAACCGGATACTTTCCGTTGTTTGAAGTTAAAGACGACAAGATACGTCTAACCGTGCAACCGAAAAACCGCAAACCGGTTCAGGAATATCTGGCTCTGCAAAAGCGTTTTTTCACCTTTCCGCCGAGTCTGATACCTGCGCTACAGGCGGCCGTTGATGAATTTTATGATGACCTTCAAAAAACAGGAACAATCCATGAAATTGCCACGAAAAAATAAGGTTGATCAAATAATTGAAAATTACAAAAAAGACCAGGGCACACTGATTTCACTGCTTCAGGATATTCAGTCTGAGTTCGGCTATCTACCGAAGGACGTTCTGTCGTATGCAGGCGAATCAGCAAA
>CAVRBJ010000035.1:0-231502 GCA_963718965.1 uncultured delta proteobacterium
GCAATACATTGTGCATTACCAATTTAAATATCCCTTCCGGGATAAAACCATCAGCGCGAGGGCCGCGGCATCGGAAGCATGATCGGGCTTTATATCTTCCCGCCTGCCAGCATACGCTTCACAGCCTGGCTCACCTGCTCTTTTAACATGCCATTGCCCGTCAGGCAGCTCTTTACTTCGGTCGGCCGGATAGTAAAAACCTCAATGCCGCGCTGCTGAGCAGCAAGATACAGAACGCCCCGAACCTCGCCAAGTTGTACAGCCGCATTCGGAAACTTGTCAAGACATACACATCTTCAAGCACCATCACATCAGGCTGCCAGGTATCAATGAGATCGCAGACGCCCAGATATATTTTCTGCAGCCGCTGCGGAGTACTTTGGCTGGATGAAGTCTTAATGAGCTCCGTAGGAGCAAAACTCCCCGCCCTGCTTAAACGTGCCGATAACTGCAAAGCCGGTTGCAGCAAGTCCGGGGTCAATGCCCAGTGCCCGATGCCTGTATTTTTCGCTATTTATGACCATGGCATATGTACGTCACAAAAGACATATTGTCACTAACAATAACCTCAATCTAACATATAAAGACATGTTGTCAAACTATAAAGAATGCCTTGTTTTTTATTGACAGCAGTAGCCGTTCTGCTTATAGTTTTTGAACGTTTCAGCACAGCTTCAGCTTCAGCTTTTTCTGACCTGATGTGGGGATGAAAGATTGATGAAATCGATGGAGAAAGACGAGCAACCCCCTCACCTGCTGCCTCACATTCTCGAGAAGTATAATACCGAAGAAGTGAAGTTTCTGGATGTAGGGCCGACACAGCATGCTCTGAGAGGAAAGACTCTCCCGGAAATATTTCCTGCCACCCATGATGCTTTTGCCGCCATGTTCGATTCCGAACGGACAAATCTCACAACTATCTATTTTCAGCTGAGCGCCGGGTACCCGGAAGGGTTCAAAGTTCGCATGCCTGCATTAAAGCTTACAAAAATATCCTATCAAATAGGGCTTCTTGAATATTCAAATCTCAATCCGAAAAATTCGGTTTTCCGCTCAGACAGTGAAAAAGAATTCTCCAATTACATTCCGACAACGCTTCAGAAGGTCCATTTTCTGCAGGAAAAATGCGGCTGCATAGATAGCCAGTCATACAGCCGCGTCATCGACACCATCTACGAATTTCTCTTCTATCTCACCGGCACCTGACCCGTAGAGCATTTTTCTAAATTCGTAGCTGAATTGTCATTTCGATCACAGCGAGTCCGAAGGTTGCGCAGTGCGCATCAATCTTTAAAGATCTCTACCTTTGGTCGAGATGACAGTAATAAAATAGGCTACAGAAAAATGATACATGATCTAAAACGCAATAAACCACCCCGCAGCAAGCAGCGGGCTATTGAAGGCATTTCGTCATGCCGGACTTGATCCGGCATCCAGCATGCTTTTTTTCCGGATTGCGGCTTTAGAGCATTTAACAAAATATTGTAACCATGCGGAGGCCGGGAAGCTTTTGGTGAGACAGCCAGTGCGGTTCGAGCCTTTGTTGTGCCACAAGTACCGGCGTATTCTGCGAGAATATAGCACGGGCTAACGAACCAAAAGCTTCCCGGCGCATACGGCTATGGGAAAAAGTTACATGCTCTAGCCGGAATGCTTGGATGCATGAAAAGCTGCGGGGTATTGAACCCGATATAAATAAAAAAAGTAAAAGGCCCGATGCGTTGAGCATCGGGCCTGTATTCTTTAGCTATCAACTAATTTTACGTTCAGAACCGTGTGCTTGCTTTATTTACCGCACTTGTTCTGCAGCTTAACTCGGTTATCTTGAATGAAACTGCTTGCCCCACTGCCATTTACAGTAATAGGTCCGCACTGGGTCTCGTCTATATCGCCGAAAGTAACGGACACTTTAAAATCACCATCTGTAAGATGGCTGGCCCAAACACGAACATAACCAATGATCAGTTTCTCGCCAATTCTGAGCTTGATTACATCATCGATGCCTTCGCTTTCCCAGAAGATACAAATGGGGTCTGTAAAAGAAATATCGCTGTTCCTGTCGGCCCTGATTGTAAAAAACTGAAAAGGCTGCAGAAGAGCTCTTATGCGGCTGAATCTTTTTGGCGCTACTTTCAGGGTGCAGTCGATTTCGCAATTATCAAAAGTAGCATTGTCTGTATCATCGCAATCAGGTCCTGCCGTGCAGTTGTCGCCGTAGCCGTCGCCATCGTTATCAACACAGCATGCTGCATGCGTGGTGTTGTCAGTATCGTCGCAATCAGGACCTGCAGGGCAGTTGACACCGTAGGTATCGTTGTCGGCATCAATACATTCGGCCGGCGCACAGGTTGGATGGCAGGTTATACAAGTAGGTGTCGTAGCAGCTGCATGAGACGGCAGATTCACCAGGTTGCATGCGCCCGGTTCACTTGTCGGATGACAGCCGGCGCATTTGTCTGAAGTGACATTCTTGCCGGGGACTGAACCCGGATGGCATGCGCCGCAACTGCCAGACACGCTGGCATGGGTTGTGTGAAGGCCGGCACCTGCCGTGAAATTATGGCACGGCATGCAAGTCCCTGTTGTCACATTTTCATACGCAGACACCTGCTGCGCCCCGGCAAAAAGCAGGGCCGAAAATAAAAGTATTCCCGTGATTAAAATTTTTTTCATATGCTGTCTCCTGTGCAGTTTAAGTATCTCTAAGAAATTTGCAGTGGCGTACATTGTATTACCTGTACGCCACTGCTTCCCAGGCGTGGCCTTATTTCTTAATCAAAATAAGCATTTAAATTATCGATAGATTTTTGCAGCACCGCCCTCATATATGCTTCGTTGTGGGCAAATGCACCAGGATCCTTCAGGCTCACAAGAAGGTTGTAGCATGCCCGTGCAAGCCGCGGTGTAAGGGATTTATACGAGTTGTCGGATACAGGATTGTCCTGCACGCCATCGCATGCAGTAAGGTCACCATTTTTGCCATCATCCTTGAACCAGTACGGATATGCCGCGTTATCAAGAACAATGCACGCCTTGGCTTTGGTGTTGCCGACAGCATCAAGAGTTGTATTGTCTGCTGCATAAAACTCAATTAATGCAAGAAGCTGAGTTTCAAGCGCCGGAATCGCTGTATCCATCTGATTTACGAGATCTGTCAGGGATGCGAAATTATGGCATGGCTGGCAATTTGTTCCAACTTTGACCTCGGTTGAATGCTGGTTATGGCAGGCCATGCAGTCTGTGCCGCCCGGATGGGTGGAATCGACATTAATAGTCAGATCACCATAATCATAGCCGATCCGCGACTTGCTTGCCTTAGAAGCTGCAAAGGCTGCCGCATAATGCGGATTGCTTGTGCCGATTTTTGAGGATATTTTATCGATCGTGGTAGCATTATCACCGGCAGGATAGGCTTTTTTAATCTGCGTGTCGACAGTAGCCTGCCATGCGCGGCCCTGATGGCACTGGCCGCAGATAACAGCAGCCAGGCCCGGATTGTCAACCGTCTGGCCGGAGGCTTCGAACTTCACCGAGGTCAGAGCTACTGCCTGGGGAGCATGACATGCATAGCAGGTTATGCCGTAATTGTTCACAGCAAGGGGCGGATTTGCCACGGTGCGTTTTCCGTTTATACAGAACTGATTAAATCCCGATGTCGAATGGCAGCTTGCGCAGCCGGCCGGTACTTTGGCATTAGGATTTGACGCATTGTCCCAGTCTCTGAATGCCATGGAGTTGTAATCGGCATGACCAGCAAGCTCCCATTCCGCCGTAGCCTCCTGAGCATCCGTAATCGGGTAAGGCTTATACGACCGTATATCATTGATCGAGGCATCTAAAAACGCATTTGCGTAGCTGCTGTTGTGAGCAAACAGGCCGGGGTCCTTCTTGTAGACTAAATAGTTATAGCACGCCCTTAAAAGGCGCGGAGTGAATTTTTTGTATGTGGTGGTTTCGCCTGCATCCTGAACACCGTTGCAGTTGGTGTCATAATACCAGCTCGACGATCCTGCCTGTATTATGCAGGCTTTGTCCTTGGTATTGTTGTCAGCGTCTTCGGTCGTGTTGTCGGCAGCATATTGTCTAATGACGCTGTAGAGCTGGGCTTGCTTTGCATCAAGCACATCCGCATTTCCCCACGCACGTACATCCTCAATACTTTCAAAGCTGGGATGACAGGTATTGCACCGTGCATCAAGTCTGAACTCTGTTGAATGCTGATCATGGCAGACCATGCAGTCTGTGCCGCCCGGATGGGCCAGGTCGACGGCGATTGGCAAATCATAATCAACAGCAATCAGAGACTTGCTGGCTTTGATGGCTGCAAAGGAGGAAGCATAATGCGAATTGGACGAGGTCAGGCTTGGAGTTATTTTGTCGACCGTGCTATCATTATCTCCTGCCGGATAGGCTGCCAGGATTTTGTTTTCAACAGTGCCCTTCCAGGCACGGCCCTGATGGCACTGACCGCACAGGACAGAAGACTCACCGGGATAGTCAACCCTTTGGCCGGATTGAGAAAAAAGTACCGAAGTCTTGTTATAAGCCCTGTCGGAATGACAGGCGTCGCAGGTTATGCCGACATTGTCCACTGCCAGAGGAGGATTCGCGATAGATCTGTTTTCCGTAAGCAGGTATTCATAAAAGCCTGCTGTTGAATGGCAGCTTGCGCAGCTTGCCGAGACTTTTGCATTTGGATTCGAAGGATCATCCCAGTCTCTGAAGGCATCTGACGAATTATCAGCATGGCCGGATTTCGACCATTCAGCCGTGGCCAGTTCCGCCTCTGTCATCGTCGTCGTGGTAGTCGGTATCGTTGTGGTTTCCGGGATCGTTGTGGTTACAGGGGTCGTCGTCGTAACCGCTGCACTAGTCGTCGTGGTCGTGCACGGCGTTGGCGGCTTCCAGGGCTTGCATGCGCCGCCCGTAAAGGCAAGCAGCATCAGCACAAGGCAGAGACTCATAAACTGCATACTGTGTTTCTTCATTCTCCTGTCCTCCCATTGAGATTAGTAAAAAGTTCTAAGACAATTCTTTTTATATAGCTAACACGCCACTTAATTTCAATAACTAAAATATGAATTATTTGAATAAAAGTCTCAGCAGAAAAAACGAAGTCGCGCTAAAAAAAATTTTTCTGTTGTTTTTTAGATACTTGCTATTTGTTTTATTATCTCTGCAACAGATTAGTTTTTCAATAGGTGGAAAATACCTGTTTTGTATTGGTTATTTGCCTGAAAATACGTAGTTTCTTTAATTTCTATCCGTATAAAGTACGTAAGAAATAAAAATCTGGTGTTATTGATAATGAATATTAGTTGCAGGAAGTTCATGCGCTTGTTTTTAAAAACTGAATCTTCAACAACGAAATGCCTCAGGTATCAGACTCCCCGTGAAGGCTTCATTGAAGCTTCACATTGTGCACGTGCAACTTAAAGTCGCCTACCCTGTGACATACGCTGTTTTCATCAAAACACCCTAAAAATTTTATTCAAGAGAGCCTGCTTAAGGTATACATGCGGTCAGCCTATCTCCAGGCTAGATCGACACCGCCATCCAGATTGCGCGCTGAGTCATGCAGAATCTGTGCAATATAGAGCGGGTTATGGATACAGGCATTTGGTTCCTTAATGCTGTAGTTGTAGTTGTAGCATGCTTTCAGCAGCCGGGCATCAAAGTTCGTGCCATAGGCTACTTCGCCACCATCAACAACACCATTATTATTTGCATCATATAACCAGTATGGATACGCAGCGGGACTATAGGCAATGGATCTGCCCACGGTACCGGTTGCATAGGGCCCGGATTGCAGCATAAAGCTTTACCTTAAGGCCCTGGATCCCGCTCTTCAGCAATCAGCCTCTTGATTGATTCTGATCATTTAAAACCTGAAATAAAAAAAACGAAAACAGTACAAACTACGCTTTTTTAGTTTTTAAACTTCGGATAATTACCGATGCCAGGTCATAAAATCAGTGGAAAACACGCAGGCTCAGGGGTACAGAGCACATGTAAAAAAATAAAAAACTGGGGCTCATAGCGCTTTACAAAAAGATGTTTTAACGGGGCTTTTATGAAAAGACCGAGCGAAAAAATGTTTCAAATTAATAAATGGTTATGTTATAAAATAAAAAAAAGCGTTTTTTGTAGCGGTATTAACAGGTTTCCCCTGCCGTTATAGTCATACATCTCATTATAAGGTTGGTGATTTTTATGTCCCGCAAGCGCGCCTTTTTTGTTTTTTTAATTACCCTAGCGGTAATTACAGGTATTTACACAACGATGGAATTTTCCGGTCAAAATTTCTTAAACAAACTGTATACGCCCAGAAAATGGGTGAACATAGAAAATGCTTATAAGGGGGGTATTCAAAAAAGAGTCCTGGTCCCGGAATCCACTGCCCCCAAACTGCGCATAGCAATGGCGCCTATCATGTCACCAGAGAAGAATCTCCCCTTATACAATAATTTATTGAAGTACCTGGGTGAGCGTCTCGGCATGGAACCGGTCGTGGTCCATCGCTCCAGCTACTCTGAAATAAATGACTTATTGCAGTACGACAATTGCGACATCGGCTTTATCTGCAGCTATCCGTTTGTTCTCGGCGAGCGGATCTATGGCCTCAAGCTGCTGGCTATTCCGCGCATTAAAGGCAAAATAACCTATCAGGCATTCATCATTGTACCCGCTGCCAGCAGCGCAGCATCGCTGATGGACCTGCGGGGAAAGCGCTTTGCATCCTGTGATATTATTTCGCAATCCGGCTGGATATATCCTGCGCTGTGGCTGCAGCAGCGCGGGGAAAACGCGAAACAATTCTTCAGCGAGCATGTCATCGCCGGCAGTCACGACCGGGCTGTTTCTGCTGTAGCATCAAATTTTGTCGACGGTGCAGCTGTTCAAGGCCTGGTATATGATCGCATGATTGAAGATGATCCCGGCCTGGCCGGCAAAATCAAAATCATCATGAAATCATCTGAATTCGGCATGCCGCCCATAGTGGTAAACCCCAAAATAGATCCATCGCTGCAAGAGCGCATTCGGCAGGTATTGATCACCATGGATGAATCACCCGAAGGGGAACAAATCCTTGCAGCGATGGGGATAGACCGTTTTGAAATGCCTGAAGATTCTCTCTATAACGATGTGCGGAAGTGTGCGGAGCTATGGAACCCCAGATAACACTTTTTTTCCAGCGCCTCTACAGGCTATGTAATCGTCTCTTCAACAGCTTTGTTTCCGTGCCGATTTTTATAAAAATCCTGGGAGCAGGAATGTTTGTCGTGTTGATCTTTGGATCCATCGTGCTCTATAGAAGCCGCACCAGCATGGCACAGACACTCTATCATGAGCTTGAAGACCAAACACGCATTGTGGCGGCACTGCTGGAGGCAGGCTTAGAACGGTCAATGACGATTAAAGATTCTTTGAGCATGAAAATGATTCTGGAGGATGCCAAGAAGGCAGATCCGAATATCGAATATGTTATTGTCGAAGATCAATCAAACCGCATACTTGCCCATACCTTTGCGGGAAATGTTCCGGCTGATTTGGTGGATTTGTACCCGCCGGTAAGAATGTTAGATAAAAATACTACTGTTGAAATTTTAGGCAGCCCCAAAGGCTTTATCATAGAAGCAGCGCAGCCATTCACCCATGGGGCTTTAGGCCGCGTCAGGGTCGGCCAAAGTGACCGGAATATCCGAAAACGGTTGATAGCTCTGAGCAATCTGCTGCTTTTTTCCACGATACTGTGCGCAATCCTCGGTTTTTTCCTGGCAGCTCTATTGACCTACCTGATAACCCGGCCGATAAAAAATCTCCTTGCGGCCACCAACCTGATTGGCAAGGGTGACTTTACCACAAGGGCGCGCGTTTTCTGGAGCGATGAAATAGGCCGATTTGCGGAGGCATTCAATAGGATGGCTGAAAACCTGCAGGGGTTTCGCAGGCAGGTTGAAGAAAAAGAGACACACCGGCAGGCACTGCTTGAGAAGCTCATCATCACCCAGGAGCTGGAGCGCAGAAGGATTGCGCAGGATCTGCACGACCAGCTCGGGCAATCCCTGTCAGTGCTGCTGCTGGAGGCTCGGTCCATGGATAGCGAAGCGCAAGGCAGCTGCCGCAAACACAAAATAATCGAGCAGCGGCTCTCTGAACTGATAGATGAAGTTCGCCAGCTGGCCTGGGGCATGCACCCCGCGATTCTTGAAGATTATGGCATTGACAAAGCTCTTGAACGATATATTAATACCATTGCTAAATCAGCCAGAATGACTCTAGACTATCAGTGCCTCTGTAACCCCGGCCTTGAACGCCTTCCGTACAAGACTGAGGTGACACTCTACCGCATTGCCCAGGAGGCCATTACCAATATCGTGCGTCACGCAAAAACAAATCAGGCCAGCGTGGTTTTTATGAGAAGCGAAAGCGAGGCTGTTCTGCTGATTGAAGATGATGGCCAGGGGTTTGATTGCACAGCCAATGCACGGGATGACTCTATCCACATGGGTCTGGCCGGAATGAGCGAGCGCGCATCAATGCTTGGCGGTGAATTCATCCTGGAATCCGCGCCCGGCCATGGCACCACCGTACGCGTTAAATTTCATTCATAGAGAGATGCTTTCATGAACACCAAGATAATGCTTGCCGATGATCATGCTGTTTTTCGCAGCGGGCTGCGGGCCCTGTTAGAGAAAGAAAAAGAATTTCAGGTTGTCGCTGAAGCAGGTGATGGCCATGAAACGGTAAAGAAAGCGTGCAAAGAAGATATTGATGTGCTCATCCTTGATATAAATATGCCGGGAATGACCGGGCCCATGGTTGCAGAAGAAGTCCTGAAGAAGAAGCCGCGGCTGCCGATAGTCATTTTAACGATGCATGATGATGAATATTACCTGCAGGAACTTTTCAAAATAGGCGTGCGCGGCTTTGTGCTTAAGAAATCTACCGGTACGGACCTGCTTCAGGCAATCAATGCTGTTGTGCGCGGCGAGCAGTATATTGATCCCTCCCTGACCAAATGCCTGGTCTCCCGCTATATAGGAGCCACAGACGCGAAAGCTTCCGGTCAGAGCCGAAAAGACCTTCTTACCCAGCGCGAGCAGCAGGTCTGCCAGCTGCTTGCCTATGGACACACAAACAGCGAAATTGCCGTAAAGCTTTTCATCTCAGAGCGGACTGTTGAGACTCACCGCTCCAATATCTATGCAAAGCTGGGGCTGAACAACCGGGTGGAGCTGGTGCGCTTTGCCATAGATAACGGCCTGATGCTTCGCCCGTGAGGAGCTGCCTGATTTTGACGCTGCGAGGCCGGGGAATTAGAGAGTTGATTGCTGATGCCGTATTGGCCTCGCTGCACAACTGTTCCAGTGCTTGATGGGGCTGGAGGCTCAGGTAGGAATGGTCATGGGCTCACGCAGCAGCAGCTCGATTGTAGCTTTGGCTTTTGCTGCCAGCACCGGATGCGTGGCTTCAAGGGAGGCGATCTGCCGCAGATTGTCGGCGGTTCTAAACACAAGCATGGCAAGGTCTCCCTCATCGATGGAGGTAAGCTCTATGACGCGCTCCCAGCTTTCTCCCGCCGTCCAGTTATACAGCGCAGCGGCAGGCCAAAACTGCATGTGCGGCACATAAAAACCATGCTCTTTCTTTAAAGCTAAAATGCCCTCTACCGCGCTCTTCATCCGGTAATAGGCAGACAGCAGAGGGCGCTTGTCCCAGTGCATGCCCTGATTCAAATCAATATCCTTGAATTTATCATTTACAAAAATAGCTATGATGCCGGCAAGCAGCTCAGGGGCAAGATCACCCAGCATGTTCTTGCGAATAAGCTCTGCGATGATAAGCGGCTGATCAAGGCGAAGTTTTGACGCCCAGAAGCCGTCCTCAGTCAGTTTCCCCTCGCCGTCGACATAACCGGTGAGCACAAGAAAATCAAGATGCCGCTGAAAGTCGCGCCAGAGCGAGCTGCGGGACTCTTCAAGGGCAGCTGCCAGCTCCTGTGCCCGGCGCACCTGTTTTACAAATTGAGCACTGCGGTCCTGATAGCACAGCGCATGGGCCGGGCATGAGGCGCAGGGAAGCGCCTGCAGCTCCAGTTCAAGAGAATGAATCCGTTCACTGAATTCCTCAACGGTTTTATTGCCCTCGACATCCGTGCCGGCAAACAGGCATGCCTTGATATAATTTTTCCGCTTTTTCTTTGTTCGCGACAGCCTGCGTGTCTGAACATGCTGGAATTCAGTGCGCTCGAGTATCTGATCAAAGCTGTGGCAGCCGGACCCTGCCATCTGCTGCATAACACGGTCTATGACCCGGGTTGCGCTTGCCTCAAGCCTCTGCAGAGCAGGCAGCCGCTGGTAGGCGGCAAAGGATGCTTTGACCAGCTCGCGAATATCATCAGGGCTCTGGCTGAGCAGCAGGTTCAGGGCCATGGAAAAATTGATGGTAATCTGGCTTTCAATGGGTTCGGGCTTATTTGAAAAAAGCTCGTCAATGAGGTGCGGGTTCTGAAAGGGGCCGTGGGCGATGACGGCAAAGCCGATTTTATCCTTGCCGCGGCGGCCTGCGCGGCCTGTTGCCTGGTGCAGATCGCTGGCCGAAAGGCTGACAAACTCCCGGCCGTTAAAACGATCGCTCTGCGTGAGCACCACCGTTCGGGCAGGGAAATTCACGCCCGCTGCCACCGTGGAGGTTGAAAAAATAGCGTCCAGATAGCCCTCATTCATGAGCTTTTCCAGCACGATCTTCCAGTGCGGGAGCTGCCCGCCATGATGGGCGCAAAGGCCGTGATGCTCGGCATAGAGCAGCTGCGGGTGCCGCTCAAGAAAAGGATATTCTTTTAAAAAGTCTTCTATCCGGGCGCGAAGGCGCGCCGCGTGCTCAGGCTTAATGAAGTGCCGTCTTGCAGGCAAGCAGGGCATTATTGCATTCCATGCGTGATTTGAGAAAAAAAATTGCCGGCAATAAATTATACTCGGCAAGCGTTTCAAGAATATGCTCATAGGAAATGGCGCTGCCCTGACGAAATTTCATTTTGGAGGACTGCTGCAGGGCATGTACGATTTTCGGCGATATGCCGTCGGCATCTGAAAGCGGGACAAGTTCGCCATCGGGCAGCAGATACAGCGGATAGATAGGAACTGGGCGCCGTTCGGAGTGCACCACGGTGCAGGGATGCTTTCGAACAACGCTGAGCCATGCGGCAATCTCGGCGTCATTCGGGTATGGTGGCAGACAGCATAAGAAGCCGTACCCGGCTGGGCAGGTAAATCATCACCTCTTCCCACACGACGCCCCGGTCGCGGTCGCCCAGATAATGGGCCTCGTCAAGCACGACCAGGTCAGACCTGAAGTCCGTGCTTGTTGCCATGGAGTCATAGAGCTGATTTCTCAGAATCTCCGTGGTGCCGACGATAATCAGGCGCATTGCGTGTTTTCCTTGCGGTCGCCGGTGAGTACGCCCACATTATCCTGGCCGAACTCGGCGCAGAACTCATGGTATTTTGAATTTGAAAGGGCCTTGAGCGGAGAGGCATACCAGGCGCGCCTGCCTTCAGCAAGCACCCGCTTCATTGCCTGGACCGCAATCCAGGTTTTCCCGCTGCCCGTAGGCGCGCTCACCAGCACATCGGTCTGCTGAATTTTCTCGAGTGCATCAAGCTGGAAATCATCAGGGATGAAAGCTGACGGAGGCGGTGTGCCGATACCGGCAAAAATTTTTTTCAGCTGCCGGTCTGCTTTGGGCTCAAATCGTTCACGGGTATGCTGATGAGGCTCATGCTCGGCTGATTTTCTTTTCCTGCGAGGATAATTCACGGCGTATAAAATTTCTAATAATTCAACTTAAAGTTATGGCAATGATAGCGGATAGTAAAGGACGCGCCACAGCTTGTAAAGCAGATAATTGCCTTTAGCACTCTTTTCAGTTAACTATCTAAAATATCATGAACAAAATGCTTTTATGAATGCCGGTTTTATGGTATAAAATATATCTTTTAGATCGTGCACTTATTTATCTTCTATAGAGGAGTTCCGAATATGTTCGAACATGAATTTGAAGCCACAGAAAAGCTTATACACGGCCAGAACAACTGGCGCAGCCGCGCCATCAATCTGATTGCCAGTGAAAACATCCTGAGCAATCGGGTACGGGCTCTTGCCGGATCCGACTTTGCCCATCGCTATGCCGAAGGCCACCCCGGCGAGCGCTACTATCGCGGCACAACATTTATTGATGAAATCGAAAGCAAGCTCAAATCAAATTTAAAAATTTTATTCAACTGCGACCACACCGAAGTTCGCCCCATCAGCGGCACCAATGCCAATGAAGCGGTTTTCAGCAAATTCGTCTCATCCAATGATATCGTCATGGCAAATTCAACTCCCGGCGGCGGCCATATCAGCCATCACCGTATCGGATCGCTGGGAAAATTCACGAAAAACATCATCGATTTCCCCATCACGCCCGACGGCTACCACATGGATGTGGAAAAAACCAAATACCTGATTCAAAAAATGAAGCCGAAGCTTATCGTGCTCGGCAAAAGCCTGTTTCTGTTTCCCGAGCCGATTAAAGAGCTGGTTGATGTCTGCCAGGCAAACAAGGTAAAAATAGTGTATGATGCCGCCCATGTGCTCGGGCTTGTCGCCATGAAAAAATTCCAGACTCCCCTGCAGGATGGCGCGTATCTGATTACCGGCAGCACCCACAAGACATATTTCGGCTCGCAGCGCGGCGTCATCCTAAGCAATATGGGCCCTGAAGACTGGCGCAAAATAGACCGCGGCGCTTTCCCCGGCTCTTCAAGCAATCATCACCTTGACACGCTGGCCCAGCTTGCCCTTGCCACCTATGAAATGATGGAATTCGGCGAGGCCTATGCTGCGCAGGTTATTGCCAATGCCAGGGCGCTTGCTGTCGCACTTGACAAGCGCGGATTTACTGTTGAAGGCAAGGAATTCGGCTTTACGGAGAGCCATCAGGTTGCAGTCAATGTGGCAAATATCGGCGGCGGAGAAAAGGTATCAAAAGAGCTTGAAATAAACGACATCATCCTCAACATGAACATGCTGCCGCATGAGCCGCTCAGCAATCATGACCATCCCGACGGCATCCGCATCGGCGTTCAGGAAATGACCCGCCTGGGCATGAAAGAGCCTGAAATGGAGCGCATCGCCGGGCTGATGCAGGAATGCGTCATAAAAAATATGCCGGTAAAAGATGAGGTCAACAAATTCCGGGACGCGTATCAGGCTGTTAAGTACAGCTATGATGAAAAAGCTCATGGCAAAGCCAAAAAATAATTGATTGCCGACACTCACAACAGGCCCACAGCTCTTCTACGAGCTGTGGGCTTCTAATTTAAAATCAATAGTTTAATTTCGAAGACATTTCACTCATGCAAGACTGCGGTTCATTTTTCGACCAGCAGGGTGCGCATCGCGCGCAATTTCCAATGATATTTTTAAAACGGTGCGCGATGCGCACCCTGCAATTATTTGTACTTCATATGCACTGACATGCTGATCATTGACGCCCATACACATATATTCCCCGATAAAAATGCCGCGACGATTCTCCAGTCTACGGCAAAAATGTTCAATGTGCCGACCTTCGGCACAGCAACAGCATCGGATCTTCTTGCAAAAATGGATGCCTGCGGCATCTCACATGCTGTCATTCATATGGTATCGCCGACGCCATCGGGTGTTATTGATACCAATACATGGCTCATCCGGCTTCAGCAGGAGCGCTTCATTAAATTCGGCACCCTGCATCCCCGTTTTAAAAATTGTGCAGAAGGAGAATACAAAGGCTGAAGGATGGGGGAGTAAAAGGCGTCAAGTTTCAGCCTGATGTGCAGCAGTTTACACCTGATGACAAGCAGGCCACCTATCATATGTATGAAGCCCTTGCCAAACAGGGCCTGACCGTCATGTTTCATGTGGGCGGTGAGCCCCTGCCCTCTCCCCGCGACCGATCAAAGCCCTCTATGATCTTGAATATCGCCCGTGATTTTCCGGAGCTGAAAATCATTGCCGCGCATCTGGGCGGACTTAATATGTGGGAGGAGGTCTATGAACTGCTGGCGGGAATGCCCAATGTCTATATGGAATCATCCCTGAGCTATGAATTCATCGAGCCGGTGCTTGCGGAAAAAATTATCCGCAAGCACGGTCATGATAAGATATTTTTTGGCACTGATTATCCGTTTGGCGATATAAAACGCTCGCTTGCCGCAGCGCGGTCCGTTCCGTTTCTGACAGAGCAGGAAAAAGAAGACTATACTGGGCCGCAATGCCTTGAAATTCTTTTTTGGATAAGCAGTCGGCCTACCATTTGCCCAGCAGCTGCAGCACGATACGCTGACACAGGACCACTATATCCTCTGCTGAAAAATACTGCTCGATGCTGCTGTCAAAAAGAATATGCGCCGATGCGGGAAATTCCTCATCAGCCTTCCACATGACAATCGTGATCGGCTACCCGTGGTAAAACCTGCAACTTGATCGAGCAGTCACCGGCCTGAATTCTCATGCCGCCCAGCCCGCCGGCGCGTTCAAGCAAAACTTCAGGCGCGGCGCCGAATGCTTTCACCAGCGGCTTTAAGCAGCGGTTTTCAAACAAATTGAAATAGAGCGCGGCTGATTTAATATCTTTGAAGCTTACCTCGCGGGATCCGGCCGTCTGCGCGCTGCGCATTGAGCAGATAATGAAGAAGCAGTATTTTATCCCAGACATGCAGCTCTGCCCCGTCGGCCCGGGTGCACGAGCAGGCCGGCAGCACCAGACGCACGGCAGTATTTAAATACTGCAGCTCAAGGGTTGCCGATTGAGCGGTCTGCTCAAGCAGCACAGCGCCGGAGCTTTCGCAGCACAGCACAAGATCACGGTCAAGCAATTGCCGCCTGGCCAGCTCAAATGCCTCACTGTATGCCTTTATCAAAATTGTTTATCTGCATGACAAAAATATACCGAAAAATGAGTTGCCTGTTGTTTGCCCGGTCCCTTCAGCACGAGCTGCAAATAATGACTGCAAACTGCGCTCGTCATGGGAGTACGGGCGGATCAGGTATGTCCAGCACGGCCGCAGGGCTTATTTTTTCATCGGCCGCTCATAGTGAAAAATGCAGACGCAGTCGCCATCGGCCTGGCAGGAAATGGTTTTGCCCTTAAATCCCTCAAATGCCTCGATAGTGGCTTCAACATCAAGGTCGCAAATAACCGGGCAGGGCTTTTCAAATCCGTACTGCTTTGGCCATGTCCATAAACGGGCAGACGCGGTGTACCTCGATGACGGCATCCATGCCGTTATTGGAAATATCAACAGCATCCATCACCATCCCGAGCTGCGCATAAACGGGAATGGCTTTTTTGAACCCCTCATACAGAGAATTGTTTTCAATATAGGGGCCAAGGCTTTTTTTCTGCCGCTCGGCATAGCCCTTCATCAAAAAGTCATGGGCTTCCTGCGGTCCCTCAGAAATCACTATCTGCCGGTAATCATCGAATTTTTTTCTAAACATGTCCATGGGATCCATATGCGTGAGCTCCTTAAATGGTGAGTTGTCAGAGAAAAAGTATATCGCGAAGTATCTCGTGCAGGTATGCTTAGCAGATTCTCATGCCGCAAGTCAATAGCCTCCGTATAACGAGGGGTGAATTTTTTCAAGAGTCTGAGCTCAAATGATTCTGCATGCTGCCGATGTGCCGATAATCTGAGACAGCAGCAAAATGAAGTAATGAAGCAGGCTGTGTCTATCTGCATCACACCCACGCGACAGATAGACGGCTAAAAATCACAAAAAAAACAAAGCGCGGAAGGAAAAAAAAGCGTATAGTATGCCCTGAAAATAGGGGCGATCATGCAGGACATGGTCAATAACACTACACTAAGAAACAGATAAAGCAGATGCTATGAGCAAAAATTCAGCCCCAAGCACACGTTTCCTGCCACAAGGACTCAGAATACTTCACGAGGATCGGGATATTCTGGTGATAGATAAGCCGCCGGGACTCCTGACAATCGCCACAGACAAGGAGAAATCGAGAACAGCCTACTCCTTTCTCACGGATTATGTGCGCAAGGGCAGCACTACCTCGCAGAAGCGCCTGTTCATCGTTCACCGCCTCGACAGGGAAACATCCGGCATACTCATCTTCGCCAAAACCATAGAGGCCAAGCTCAGCCTGCAGACCCAGTGGGACACAACGCAGAAGAAGTATCTTGCCGTCGTGCACGGCATCTGCAAAAAAAAATCAGATACGATTACGACCTACCTGGCTGAGACGAAAGCTCACGACGTGTACTCGACATCCGACCGCATCAACGGCATGCTGTCGCATACGGCCTACAGGGTGCTGAAGCAGTCAAAAAGCTGCGCTCTGCTGGAGGTTGATCTGCTCACGGGCAGAAAGCACCAGATACGGGTGCATCTGGCCGGCATCGGGCACCCGATTGTGGGCGACAAAAAGTATGGAAAAGGAACAAAAGGCCAGAAGCGCCTGGCCCTTCATGCCCGGTCGATCTGCTTCAAACACCCCTTCAGTGGCAAAATGCTCACATTTGAAACACGGGTTCCGCCCCTTTTCCATACCCTCGTGGGCATTGCCGACAGCAGTTGCGTCAAACCTGAAGCCCCTGGCATCTCAAAGTAAACCAACTGTTTTATGTTTCCTCACCCCGCGGCTTTTTTGACTTACCGAGAGCGCACAACTCGCCGGTAAGTGTTTTTATCCTGGTCTGTGCGCAAATCGGCTGGGAGTAAGAAAGCCGTTAATAACATACATTAAATTCATACTTGTATGTCGGGTATCGTCCGGCAGGACTGACTCAATACAAAACACCATCTACATCGCATGTGCCGTCACGACACGATCTTTGTGCGCATAGTCTTTCACAATGCGCACAGCAGTGTACTGTCCTGCTGCTGCAAACAGCTCCGCCACAGCAGCCCCCTGCCCGTTCCCTATTTCCAGAGCGACAAAACCTTTTGCATTCAGATGTGGGTATATCTGCGGAATCACAGCGCGATAGAAATCAAGACCGTCGGGGCCGCCGTCGAGGGCCATTCGGGGCTCAAAATTTTTAATTTCAGGCTCAAGCGTCTCGATGTCCGCAGAGGGGATATAGGGCGGGTTTGAAACAATGGCGTCAAAGCGCCTGCCTTCCTGCACACCGTACAGGCTGTCGCCGCAGATAAACTCGATCCTTCCACCGAAATCAAACAACCGGGCATTGGCCTGCGCCACGGCAAGGGCCTGCGCAGATACATCAAGGGCGACAAGAGCGGCATCGGGGAGCTCTTTTGCAAGGGCAAGCGAAATGGCGCCGCTGCCCGTGCCGATGTCAAGAATGCGGAGAGGTCCGGCACTGCCGCGGGCTTTCATCACCTTCACCGTCTCCTCGACCAGCACTTCCGTATCGGGCCGGGGGATGAGCACATCAGGTGTTACAGCAAGCCGCAGCGACCAGAATTCCTTATGCCCGGTAATATAGGCAACAGGCTCTCTTTTGCTGCGGCGGCGCACAAGCTCCCGGAAGCGGGCAAGCTCATCATGTGTGAGCTGATACTCAAAGTCCACATACAGTTTGATGCGCTCTATCTGCAGGCAATGCGCCAACAGCAGTTCGGCATCGAGGCGCGCAGATGCAACAGAACATTTTTCAAAATAAGCTTTCGTTTCCTTGAGCAGGTCTGACAACGGTCCAGATTTTTGAAGGGGTGGGAATCATTGTCAGACAAGTATGCGCGGGATGCGTTCATTCACGCGGGTGGTGACTTCATAATTGATGGTTGCGGCCCACTGGGCAAACAGCTCGGCAGAAATACATTCATCGCCGCTGCGGCCCATGAGAACAACCTCGTCACCGGCTTTAACGCCGGCAATATCGGTCACCTCGGCCATGAGTATATCCATGCAGATCCGGCCGCGGATGGCGGCCCTTTTGCCGCGGATGAGCAGATGGCCGCCTGCGATGCCGCGGTCATAGCCGTCATAATACCCAACGGGGATAATAGCAAGGCTGGTTTTGTGACTGGTTTTATAGGTGCAGCCATAGCCCACGAACTCACCTGCGGGAACGGTTTTGAGCTGCGCGATGCGTGTTTTCCAAGTGAAGGCGGGGGCAAGATGGAAGTTGTTTTTGCGCTCTTTGACAAACGATACATAGGTTTCATTTGACGGCCACATGCCATAGGCTGCTATGCCCGGGCGGACCATTTCAAAATGCGTTTGCGGAAAAAGGATTGTTGCTGCGGAGTTTGCGCAATGCCTGATCGGCACGCTGATGCCTGCCGACTGAAGCAACCCTGATGCCTCGGTGAAGCGCTGCAGCTGCAGCTCGGCAAAGCTGTGATCGGTGGTGTCTTCGATATTGGCAAAATGCGTGGCAAGGCCCTCTATCTCGACGAGCTTCTGCTTTTGAATAAAGCGGGCAAAATCGACAATCCCGTCCAGACGCACGCCCATGCGGTTGCTGCCGGTTTCGACTTTGATATGCACGCGGGCCGGGCGGCCTGCGGCTTTTGCCGCCTGAGCAACAGCGCGAATGTGGTCTTTAGCAAAAACGACCAGGCGGCAGTCAAGCTCAAGTGCCTCACGGAGACCTTCAGGCGGGATATAGCCGAGAACATACAGCGGGGCGGTAATGCCTGCGCGCCGAAGCTCACGGGCTTCAAACAGGGCATTGACCGAAAGCCAGTCCGCACCTGCTGACAGGAAAATACGGGCAGTGTCCACCAGGCCATGGCCATAGGCATTGGCCTTGACGCACGGACAGAGAAGGGTCTTCGGGCCGATAATCCTGCGAAACTCGCGGATATTGTTTTCAAGCGCGCTGCGGGATATCTCGACCCAGGTCAGTTCATTCATGGCTGTTTTTGCATGTTGTGCTAATTGGGTAAGCTTCTTAGATGATATGTTACCATTGCAGCTTAAGTATTCCGGACAAGCCGGAATGACATGTACTGCTGCTGCCTCCAACTCTTTATTTCTGGCTGCTGGCAACTGGCTTCTGAATTCTGCTATTAAATTATCTTATTAAGGGCATACTCGATAATGCCTTCAGCGCCTTCCTTCAAAAGCCGGGGCACAAGCTCCCGCACTTTTGATTCGGAAATGACTGTTTCAACCGAAAACCACTCTTTGTGATACAGATTGGCGATCGTTGGGGCCGTGAGGCTCGGCAGCACACCAATAACGGCATCAAGCTTTTCCTTGGGCACATTCAGCTTCAGCCCGACCATGCCGTCAGCGCGCAGGGCACCCTTCAAAAGCAGGGCTATCTGCTTGATTTTTTCCTGCTTCCAGGCATCAGCCCATGCATCTTTGTTGGCAATAAGCTGTGTATTGGTCTCAAGCAGTTCATGAATTATTTTAAGGCCATGGGCCTTGATGGTCGAGCCGGTTTCAGTCACCTCGACAATAGCTTCGCACAGTCCCTCGACAACCTTGCCTTCGGTGGCACCCCATGAAAACTCAACCTCCACGTCGATGTTGCGCTGCTTGAAATAACGCTTGGTGTAGTTCACGAGTTCGGTGTAGATTTTCTTGCCGCGCAAATCTTCAAGCTTCTTCACCGGAGAGTCATCTTTAACGACCAGCACCCACCGGGCAGGCTTAGCAGTTGCTTTCGAGTACACTAGATCATCAACCACCACGACATCGGACTCATTTTCAAGTATCCAGTCCCTGCCGGTGAGGCCAAGGTCAAGGATGCCATTCTCGACAAAACGGGGCATCTCCTGGGCCCGCACCAGCGAGCAGGTCAGCTCCGGGTCGTCAATGCCGGGGAAATAACTGCGCGAGCTTGTCAGAATATTCCAGCCCGATTTTTTAAACAGATCTATGGTCGCCTTTTCCAGACTTCCTTTTGGTATTCCCAGTTTCAGCTTTTCCATTATTTTTCTCCTTTCAGAAGCAATACTATGGTAGATTAGCACTTCAGGCAGTCAAGTCAATCTTAATATCTTTTCGGCAACCGAAACGCACGGCGCATGCGCACGATCAAGCTTACCATACAATTCGACGGCACTCTCTATCACGGCTGGCAGACGCAAAGCCGCGACCGCACGGTGCAGACTACGATCCGTGACTCCCTCAGCCGCATGTTCAACAAAGCCGTGGTGCTGCACGGCTCAGGCAGAACCGATGCGGGCGTGCATGCCCTGGGACAGGTTGCGCACTTCAAAACAGATTCAGCCATGAGCCTTTCGTCAATACTGCGCGGGCTCAACAGCATGCTGCCCGACGACATCGTCATCACCGCTGCCGATGAGGCCGACGAGGACTTCAACGCCCGTTTCAGCGCAGTCAGCCGCGTCTACTGGTACTTTATCTGGAATGCGCCCACGCCATCGCCATTTTTCGCGCGCTATTCCTGGTATTTAAATAAGCCCCTTGATCTTGCGGCAATGAAGCAGGCTGCCGGGCACCTTGTCGGCGAGCACGATTTCAGCTCCTTTCATTTCAGAGCCAAAGATGAGGCCAACCCGGTGCGTGAGATAAAAAAAATATCCCTCCGCCAGACCCGCAAATCGCTCATACTGGTTGAAATTGAGGCAGGCTCATTTCTCAGGAACATGGTGCGCATTATTGTCGGAACCCTTGTGCAGGTGGGCAGGGGCAGGATGGCTCCGGACAAAATCAATGCCATACTGCAGCAGCGCGACCGGCGCTGCGCAGGCCCCACCGCTCCTGCCCATCGGCCTTTTTCTGAGGCGGGTCAAGTACTGACCTGCAGCGGCATATGATCCATGAGAGCACTGCTGACAGCAGATTCTACTTGTAAAAAATGCCTATCCTGACTAGAATGCCTCAAACTCGGGCGAGGCCGGAATCATACCCGGCCGGTACGCTCAAATCAAACACCTCTACAGTGCAGCGTCCAATGAAAGACTACACAGCACAAAGACGATTCGAGCGCTACGATTTAGGCCTTGAAGCCCACTGCATAACCGCCGGAAATGTTACGAGCAAAAAATGCCGGGTTACTGAGATTAGCCGTGTAGGTGCCTCCATGCATCTTCTCGTGAATGAAAAACTCCGTATCGGCCAGAGTGTCATGCTGCAGATACCCGTGCCGGGCAAATACGTACCCATCAATGCCGTCATAAAACTTACCTGGTTTAAACGGCTTCCCGAAGGAAATGAATTCAACTTCTCAACAGGCGGAAAAACAACCTTTATCAAAGCCGAAGACAGGGATGCACTGCTCAGTTATGCCTACAGGCTGCTTATCGAGCTTGAAAAAAAAGACTGACACCCTGCTGCCCGGCACAGCATGAAGGATTATTTTTTGACGCGGCACAAAAATACATGGGGTGAATTTTCCGCTTTTCTCGCCCTTTTCATCGACAACCTTGGCGTGCTTGTCTTCTTAAGCTCCATTCTCATCTTCACGTTCAAGTTTCCTTCTGATATCATTTTCACCCGCATGATTCCGGGAACGGCACTGGGCGTTCTGTTCGGCGATCTTGTCTATACCTGGCTCGCGCTGCGCCTGGGCAGAAAAACAGGCCGCAGCGATGTAACCGCCATGCCCCTGGGCCTTGATACGCCATCGACCATAGGCCTCGCGTTTACCGTGCTCGGGCCGGCATATGTTGCCACAGGCGACGGGGTGCTGGCCTGGCAGATCGGCATGGCGACACTCTTTATCATCGGTCTGGTAAAAATCATCACGTCATTTCTCGGCGGCTGGGTGCAGCGCGTTGTGCCAACGGCAGGCCTTATGGGTTCTCTTGCCGGCATCGGCCTTCTGCTTCTGGGTTTTCTGCCCATGATTGAAATATTCAACTCATCCATCGCGGGCATGGTGGCCCTGGGGCTTATCTTTTACGTGCTCATCGGAAAAATGGAACTGCCGGGGCCGCTGCCAGGTGTGCTGCTGGCAGTGTCTGTGCGGCACAGGGCTGCACCTGCTGCTTGGCTATAGCGGTCTGCTGCCGGAATTTCACCGGCCAGTGTTTGAAATCACGCCTGCCCTGCCTGTTTTCAGCACGAGTTTCCTTTCAGCGCTGCCCGAAAGCATCAAGTATCTGCCCATCGCCATACCCTTTGCCATCCTGACCATCATCGGCGGCATCAACAATACTGAAAGCGCCCGCCTGGCAGGTGACAGCTACAAAGCACGGGATATTCTGCTGACCGAGGCGGCATCAACCCTTATCGCCGCATTTTTCGGTGGAGTAGCTCAGACCACCCCCTATATCGGCCACCCTGCATATAAAAAAATGGGGGCCACCTGGCGCTACACCCTGGCCGCAGGCCTTCTCATCGGTCTGGGAGCAGGGGCAGGCATCATTCCCCTTATCATGACCATCATCCCCAAGGCAGTGCTTGCCCCCATCTTTATCTTTATCGGCTTTGAGATTGTCCGGCAGGCATACGCATCGGTTCCTGCAGCTCATTCACCTGCGATTACCTTCGCCTTTTTCCCGGTCATTGCTAATCTTGTCATGATTGTTTCTGAACCAGTTCATCCCGCCGGATATGGTTCCCGAACGGCTGCAGGTCATGTATCTTTCCCTGACCGTTCTGAGCAACGGCTTCATCCTGACAGCCATACTCTGGGGCGGCATGCTTGCCTGCCTGATTGATAAACACCCGCGCAAAGCAGCCGTTTATGCCGCCGCCTGCGCACTATTCACGCTGTTCGGGCTTATGCACTCAGTATTTCCCTCTGGAGAAATCTACCTGCCCTGGCATGCCCAGGGCAGCTATAATTTCACCATTGCCGCCTCCTATCTGCTCCTGGCCTGCGTCTATATGCTGCCGCACAAAAGCCCGGCCTTCCGTCAGTAAAGAAGCTCTCTGCAACCCGACGACAGCACATCCCTCTCCGTGCACAATAATGCCTTGAAAAAAAGCATTCCATCACTATACTTGTAGATGAGGAGAGCATGAGGTTTGCGCACAGCGGCATCGGGACATAAAAATAAAAAAACAGTGCCCGACCCGGTCAATCATGCGTAAACTGAATTAAATCCACCTCAAGCAATGAGTTGCGATGTTTTCAGGCGGGCGTTAGGACATGAGCTGAAGCCAAACAAGAAATTAACACCTCTGCTTTCCTTTATTATATTTGAGGGCCTTCACGACACCAGTCACGAAGGCCCTCTTTTTTTAAGAAAATGTGGCGTGGAATGTAAAACAATGGTAAAATGACTTTCATTACAGAAATGCCGCTAAAACAACTATCCACGCGAAAAGGAGTACAGGCATGTTTAAGATCCAGACACTGAACAAAATTTCCCCCAGGGGGCTTGATCTTCTGCCCCACGAAACATATGAATATGCCTCTGAGCTGGCAAATCCTGACGGGATACTTCTTAGAAGCCAGGCCATGCATGATATGGACCTTCCCACATCGCTCAAGGGCATTGCCCGCGCAGGCGCAGGAGTCAATAATATTCCCATCGATAAATGTTCCGAACGCGGCATCATCGTTTTCAACACCCCCGGCGCCAATGCCAACGCGGTAAAGGAACTGGTGCTGATGGGCCTTTTGATGTCCTCACGCCGGGTCTACCAGGGCATTTGCTGGTCAAAAAACCTGGCGGGCAAAGGAGCAGAGGTTCCCAAGCTTATTGAAAAAGGCAAATCAAACTATGACGGCCCCGAGATCAAGGGCAAAAAGCTTGGCGTCATCGGCCTTGGCGCCATCGGCGTCATGGTGGCCAACGATGCCGAAGCACTGGGGATGGAAGTATCGGGCTTTGACCCGTTCATGTCTATTGACGCAGCCTGGGGCCTGTCGCGAACGGTAAAAAAAGCTGTCAGCATAGACAGCCTGATAGCCGAATCAGACTATATCACCCTGCATGTGCCGCTCAATGACTCGACTCGCGGAAAATTTAATAAAGAAAAATTCGAGATCATGAAAAAAGGCGTGCGCATTCTCAATTTCTCACGTGGCGAAATCGTCGACAGCAAAGATATGCTTGATGCTATCGGCAATGGCATTGTCGAGTGCTATGTTACCGACTTCCCGACCGACGACATGCTGGGCAATGAAAAAATAATCCCCATTCCGCACCTCGGCGCCTCAACGCCGGAATCCGAAGATAACTGCGCTATTATGGCGGTTGAGCAGCTGCGCGACTATCTTGAAAAAGGCAATATAAAAAATTCAGTGAATTTTCCTGAATGCTACCTGCCCCCATCGGGCACTCAGCGCATAACAATTGCAAATAAAAATGTGCCCAATATCATAGGTCAGATAACCTCTGTTCTGGCGCAGGAAAACCTCAATATCGCCGATATGCTCAACAAAAGCAAAAAGGACTATGCCTACAATATCATCGATATAGACGGCACAGTTTCCGATGATGCCCTGGCAAAGCTCAAGGCTGTTGAAGGCGTCATCGCCGTGCGGCTAATATAAATTTTTAACGACAGAAGCACAAAATCCGGCAGCAGTCTGCCGGATTTTGTGCTTGCAGCCGGATTCGATCATTTTTGAATGCTTCAGGCACGACGTTGTTCACCATACAGGCCCCTGTCGAACAATAACTATTCCAACGAAAAAAGCCCGGCATTCCCCCATATTCGGAATCCCTTGAGCAGTGCAGCAGGTCTTCACTCGCAAAAGTATCAGCTATAGCAACCCTCCCCTTCACCCCAAATACGTTTGCATTAAGAATTCCCCTAAAGGGGAGCAGCTCAGGATGAGGGGTGTTAACTCAAAGCATTCAGTGTCTTAATCCCCTTGTCAACAGTATATGCCCTGCCCGACTGCGCATAAAAAGCCTGCTGCAATTAATTCCAGCAGGCTTCATAAAAATAAGGCCATGTCCTGCACTTCCGCCCGGCTTCCCTGGCAGTACCATTGGTTATTATTTCACAGCTTTCCGCTCAAGACCCTTTTCAGACACTGCTTTAATTGGGATAGTGAATAATTACAGCCGCTTCATGTTTGCAATAAGATCCTGCACGGAAACAGTTGCTATGCCCGAGGTGGTATCGGACATGGCATAGGGAATAATGAGCTCACCACGGTTAATAATAGCACCGCAGGAATACACCACATTGGGAACATAGCCTTCCCGCTCCTCATCTTTGGGCTTCATGAGCGGCTCGGTCAGCACCGCTGTGACGCGGCAGGGATCTTCCAGATCCAGGAGAATAGCGCTGATACTGTACTGCCGCATTGGTCCGACGCCATGGGTCAGCACAAGCCAGCCTTCCGGGGTTTCCAGGGGAGAGCCGCAATTGCCTATCTGGATAAATTCCCAGGGACGGGCCGGCCGCTGTATAACAGTCGATTTCTGCCAGAAGTGCAGGTGATCAGAAAACATTATGTGATTGTTCTCGTTATCCTGCCGCGACAGCATAACATATTTGCCTTTGATGCGCCGGGGAAACAGGGCCATGCCTTTGTTCTGTATGGCCCGGCCGTTAAGCGTTATCATTTTAATTGTGATGAAGTCCCTGGTTTCAATAAGCTGGGGCAGTATGGCAAACCCGTTATAGGCGGTGTACGTTGCGTAATAGGTAACCTGGCCGTTATCATCGGCAAATCTTACGAACCGCGCGTCTTCAATGCCGCTACGCTCATTTTCGGAGGCCGGAAAAATGACCCGCTCCGAGAGCGGGCTTGCGGGATTAAACTTCAGCTCGTAGTTTGACCGCGCAAGCCACTGCACCACATCCAGTGTTTCATCCCTCTGTTTTTCAGTGAATGCATTCTCGCGCTCCAGCAGCATTATCCGATCACGAAGCTGCTTATAGGTAAAATCCTCCGACAGCTCATTCAGCAGGCGCGTGGTTATTTCATTGCATGCCTGCATTTCGTTGAGCTTGAGCTGAAAAAGATGTTTGTTGTAGGTGCTGTCAAGCTCCAGCTCGGCCCGCTCAACAAAATCGCTTACCGCATCAAAGGAAATGACATTATTTTCATCAATGATGCCGCTTCTAAACTCGATGGAGGAAATATGGCCCTCGCCGACGGCCCGCAGGCTCATAATAAAGCGCATGGTTCCTGCGCCAAGGCCGCTTTGATCCGGATGCAGGACAATGGAAGGATTGAAAAGCGCGGCCGAATCAATTGAATACTCCATGGTGAAATAGGCGCCGATAAGCTGTTGCTTCACATCGGACACCTGCTCCTCCGGTAGCATCAGGCGGGAAACGACACTGAAATGGCGCCGGAATACATCATCAATATTGCGGTGCCTTTCTGAAAACTCGCCGTACACGCTATTCAGAAGAGCAGCCGCTTCATGGTCGGGCATGCGCATAACGCGCTTGATGATCCGCAGTATTCGGACCGCACGGTGCGGAAGATGAAGCCGCGTAATGACTCTTGTCGGATCCCGCTCGATGCGTTTTCTTCTGCGCCGTACAATCGGCATGCCGCCCATTTCTGTTCCTCCATCTTAAATGTTGAGTGCCATTATCCGGTAAAGCGCAGACCGGGGATACAGTACCCCGGTGGGGCTCTTTTCAGTTATAGCCTCAATAGCACTACTCTGCCAGACATAAATAATCCGCAAAGAAGTTCATTCACCCTTCAACAAGCAACGGATGAAGAGCTGTACGATTGCATTACTAATGCGTTCATAGTGAGTTCTACGCTTTAGGAAGGGCCGAACCATGAACGGAAAAAAGTTTCACAGTAGAGAAAGTCAACATTATACGCGGTGTCGGACACTGCACAACAAAAAAAGCCTGCTGGAATTGATTCCAGCAGGCTTCAATAAAAATCCGGCAAGGTCCTACTCTCCCACCCAGCTTCCCGGGCAGTACCATCGGCGCTACAGGGCTTAACTTCCGTGTTCGAGATGGGAACGGGTGTTTCTCCTGTGCTATACTCACCGAAAATAAATTTTACATATGGTAAATGTAGAGATTATAACCAGCGTTGATCGCTGTAATTTAAAAAGTAAAAATAAATGATCAAGCCGCACGACCGATTAGTACTGGTCAGCTAAATCCATTACTGAACTTACACACCCAGCCTATCAACCTGGTGGTCTACCAGGGGTCTTTAGATCAGTATTGCTACTGATAGGGATATCTAATCTAGAGGTTGGCTTCCCACTTAGATGCTTTCAGTGGTTATCCATTCCGAACATGGCTACCCAGCTATGCCTCTGGCGAAACAACTGGTACACTAGAGGTTCGTCCATCCCGGTCCTCTCGTACTAGGGACAGCTCCTCGCAAATATCCTGCGCCCACAGCAGATAGGGACCGAACTGTCTCACGACGTTCTGAACCCAGCTCACGTACCGCTTTAAATGGCGAACAGCCATACCCTTGGGACCTTGTCCAGCCCCAGGATGCGATGAGCCGACATCGAGGTGCCAAACCTCCCCGTCGATGTGGACTCTTGGGGGAGATAAGCCTGTTATCCCCGGAGTACCTTTTATCCGTTGAGCGATGGCCCTTCCATGCGGAACCACCGGATCACTAAGACCTGCTTTCGCACCTGTTCGAGATGTCTCTCTCACAGTCAAGCTCCCTTATGCCTTTGCACTCTACGGCTGGTTTCCAATCAGCCTGAGGGAACCTTCGCGCGCCTCCGTTACAATTTGGGAGGCGACCGCCCCAGTCAAACTACCCACCAGACAGTGTCCCTGACCCGGATAACGGGCCTAGGTTAGAATCTCAGAATCATCAGGGTGGTATTTCAAGGTTGACTCCACCCAGACTGGCGTCCAGGCTTCAAAGTCTCCCACCTATCCTACACAGATAATACCAAAACTCACTGTCAAGCTATAGTAAAGGTTCACGGGGTCTTTCCGTCTAACTGCGGGTAAACGGTATCTTCACCGTTAATATAATTTCGCTGAGTCTCTCGTCGAGACAGTGTGGAAATCGTTACGCCATTCGTGCAGGTCGGAACTTACCCGACAAGGAATTTCGCTACCTTAGGACCGTTATAGTTACGGCCGCCGTTTACTGGGGCTTCGGTTCTGAGCTTCTCCTTACGGATGACACATCCCCTTAACCTTCCAGCACCGGGCAGGCGTCAGTCCCTATACGTCGTCTTGCGACTTTGCAGAGACCTATGTTTTTGTTAAACAGTCGCTACCACCTTTTCACTGCGACCCCTTCACGCTCCACGGGCGAACCGCTTCACGATACTGGGGCACTCCTTTTCCCGAAGTTACGGAGTTAGTTTGCAGAGTTCCTTAACGAGAGTTCTCTCAAGCGCCTTAGGATACTCACCTTGCCTACCTGTGTCGGTTTTGGTACAGTCACCACATTGACTCGCTACGAGGTTTTTCTTGGCAGCATGGGATCAACCAGTTTATGGAGCAAGCTCCTCCTCATCACCTCTCAGCGTTTAAATTGGGAGAACGGATTTGCCAATTCTCCCCGCCTACAGGCTTAAACCGGGACTTCCAGCACCCGGATGGTCTACCCTTCTGCGTCACCCCTTCGCTCAGACGCCAACATGGTGGTACAGGAATATTAACCTGTTTTCCATCGATTACGCTTTTCAGCCTCATCTTAGGCACTGACTAACCCTGGGCGGATTACCCTTCCCCAGGAAACCTTAGGCTTTCGGCGTGCAGGTTTCTCACCTGCATTGTCGTTACTCATGTCCGCATAATCACTTCCAGCAACTCCACCTGTCCTTACGGTCCGGCTTCGCTGTCGCTGGAACGCTCCCCTACCCCTTGTTTCCGAAGAAACAAAGCCATAGCTTCGGTTACATGCTTAGCCCCGTTGAATTTTAGGCGCAGACACACTCGACCAGTGAGCTATTACGCTTTCTTTAAAGGATGGCTGCTTCTAAGCCAACCTCCTGGCTGTCTATGCGTCCCCACCTCCTTTACCACTTAGCATGTATTTGGGACCTTAGCTGATGGTCTGGGTTCTTTCCCTCTCGCCTACGGAACTTATCTCCCGCAGTCTGACTCCTGCAATTCAGGCAAACGGCATTCGAAGTTTATTTGGGTTTGGTAATCCTGTAAGACCCCTAGCCCATTCAGAGCTCTACCTCCGCCGCCCACTTGCAAGGCTATACCTAAATATATTTCGGGGAGAACCAGCTATCACTAAGTTTGATTAGCCTTTCACTCCTAGCCACAGCTCATCCGAAAGATTTTCAACTCTTACCGGTTCGGGCCTCCATTCCGTTTTACCGGAACTTTACCCTGGCCATGGCTAGATCACTTAGCTTCGGGTCTACTCAATGCAACTCAACGCCCTATTCAGACTCGCTTTCGCTACGGCTACACCTATCGGCTTAACCTTGCTACATTGAGTAACTCGCGGACTCATTATGCAAAAGGCACGCGGTCACCCTTCACAGGAGCAAGCTCCCGTAAATAGGGCTACCACAACTTGTAGGCATACGGTTTCAGGTACTATTTCACTCCCATCCCTGGGTTCTTTTCACCTTTCCCTCACGGTACTAGTTCACTATCGGTCGTCAGGTAGTATTTAGCCTTAGGAGATGGTCCTCCTGAATTCCTACAGGGTTTCTCGTGTCCCGTAGTACTTGGGTGTTTATCCGAGGAGACTGATTCATGTCGCTTACGGGGCTATCACCCTCTATGACCCGACTTTCCAGACGGTTCAACTATAAATCAGTTTTGTAACTCCCCGGCGGATCTGCAAAACCGCCCGATAAATCCCTCGACCCCAGCCATGCAACGCTTGCAGGCTATCACACATAACTGGTTTGGGCTCTTCCCCGTTCGCTCGCCACTACTGGGGGAATCACTTTTGTTTTCTCTTCCTGAGGGTACTGAGATGTTTCACTTCCCCTCGTTCGCTTCAGCAGCCTATGTATTCAGCTGAAGATGTCGCGGCATTACCCGCAACAGGTTTCCCAATTCAGAAATCTTCGGATCTAAGCCTATTTAGCGGCTCCCCGAAGCTTATCGCAGCTTATCACGTCTTTCATCGCCTCCTGACGCCAAGGCATCCACCGTATGCCCTTAGTAGCTTGATCAAATTCTTGAGAAATTACTTTGATCAACGCTATAATAATCTCAATTTACCATATGTAATTTTCAAAGAACGGTATTAAAACAGCAAGTAAATACTTTTTGTTATAAAAGCTTTCGCCTGCGGCTTTAATGGGGTATGGAGGTAATCGGACTCGAACCGATGGCCCCCTGCGTGCAAAGCAGGTGCTCTCCCAACTGAGCTATACCCCCTATTTCATGGGCCTGGGTAGATTCGAACTACCGACCTCACGCTTATCAGGCGTGCGCTCTTACCAGCTGAGCTACAGGCCCATAATCCAACCTGTACCCGAAGGCTTAAAAAAAGATAAATAGAGAAGGTAACTGCTCGTGAGTTATTTGCTACATTGTGTTGCTTATTTGGTTATTACACCATAGAAAGGAGGTGATCCAGCCACAGGTTCTCCTACGGCTACCTTGTTACGACTTCACCCCAATCACCAGTTATACCGTCGGCGTCTGCCTCCATTGCTGGTTAGCCCAACGACATCTAGTATAGCTGACTTTCGTGGTGTGACGGGCGGTGTGTACAAGGCCCGAGAACGTATTCACCGCGACCTGCTGATTCGCGATTACTAGCGATTCCGACTTCATGGAGTCGAGTTGCAGACTCCAATCCGAACTGGGACCGGCTTTTTGGGATTTGCTTGCTCTCGCGAGCTTGCTGCCCTTTGTACCGGCCATTGTAGTACGTGTGTAGCCCTGGGCATAAGGGCCATGAGGACTTGACGTCATCCCCACCTTCCTCCGGTTTGACACCGGCAGTTCCGTTAGAGTGCCCAACTAAATGATGGCAACTAACAGTAGGGGTTGCGCTCGTTGCGGGACTTAACCCAACATCTCACGACACGAGCTGACGACAGCCATGCAGCACCTGTCACCGATCCAGCCGAGCTGACCCGCCTGTTTCCAGGCAGTACGATCGGGATGTCAAGCCCAGGTAAGGTTATGCGCGTTGCGTCGAATTAAACCACATACTCCACCGCTTGTGCGGGCCCCCGTCAATTCCTTTGAGTTTTAATCTTGCGACCGTAATCCCCAGGCGGTGCACTTAATGCGTTAGCTGCGGCACTGAAGGTTTTATTACCCCCAACACCTAGTGCACATCGTTTACGGCGTGGACTACCAGGGTATCTAATCCTGTTTGCTCCCCACGCTTTCACGTCTCAGCGTCAGTATCGAGCCAGAGAGCCGCTTTCGCCGCCGGTGTTCTTCCCAATATCTATGAATTTCACCTCTACACTGGGAATTCCACTCTCCTCTCTCGTACTCAAGATTTGCAGTTTCAGATGCACTTCCTCGGTTGAGCCGAGGGCTTTCACATCTGACACACAGACCCGCCTACACGTTCTTTACGCCCAATAATTCCGAACAACGCTTGCACCCTCCGTATTACCGCGGCTGCTGGCACGGAGTTAGCCGGTGCTTCCTTCGACGGTACCGTCATCGGACTGCATTATTTACGCAATCCTTATTCGTCCCATCCGACAGAGCTTTACGACCCGAAAGCCTTCATCACTCACACGGCGTCGCTGCGTCAGGGTTTCCCCCATTGCGCAATATTCCCCACTGCTGCCTCCCGTAGGAGTCTGGACCGTGTCTCAGTTCCAGTGTGGCTGGCCGCCCTCTCAGGCCAGCTAACCATCGTAGCCTTGGTAGGCCATTACCCCACCAACTAGCTAATGGTACGCGGGCTCATCTTTAAGTGGTAGCTTATGTCAGAGGCCACCTTTCCCCACAGACATCTCAAACTGTGAGCATATCCGGTATTAGCACCGCTTTCGCAGTGTTATCCCAAGCTTAAAGGCAGATTACCCACGCGTTACTCACCCGTGCGCCACTCTACTCATCCCGGCAAGCCGGGACTTTCTCGTTCGACTTGCATGTGTTAGGCACGCCGTCAGCGTTCGTTCTGAGCCAGGATCAAACTCTTCAATTTATTTTTGAAAAGTTTTCAACTCAAAAGACAATTAACCTTCTCTATTTATTTCAAAGAACATAGTGCTCTAAGGCATCTACTCATTATATATGAGCAAATTTGTTTGTCAACTTTTTTTTAAAAGTTTTTTTATGCCGGTGTGCAGCAAAAATAGATAAACTAGAACTGCATAAAGACACTCACTTACATACCAAAGAACAACATAAAATTATCTTGTCATTATATGTATCTAAACGATTTTGTCAAATCTTTTTTGATTTTTTTATTTTTTTTTGCATCTTACTGAAATAGCTTACTTTTTTAATGCTTGGCATAAAAAAAACAGGCGGAATTTACCGAATTTCCATCTTATGAAAACGTTTTTTGCCGGCACGCAGCATGATAATGCCGTTTTTAACGTAAGCGATGGTTATCTTTGTGTCAAATTGATAAAGCCGCTCTCCATTGATATAAGCCCCGCCTTCGGCAACAAGGCGCCTGGCATCACTGCTGGAACTGCAGAGACCCGCTTCGGTAAAGAGCATAAATGCCGCTACCCCCTCTTCCAGCCGACGTGACTCAACGACCGTTGTCGGCACTGAGTCCAGATATGACCCGTCACCATAAAAAACGCTCCGGGCGCTTTCCTGTGCCTGTGCAGCTGCATCGTTTCCGTGCGTTATCGCCGTTGCCTCAAAGGCCAGCCGCTGCTTTGCTGCATTAATATGTGCCCCCTCCGCAGTCAGCGAACCTATCTCTTCCATGGACAGAAAAGTAAAAAAAGCAAGAAAGCGGGCGACATCCCTGTCATCGGCATTAACCCAGTACTGATAATATTCATATGCAGAGGTTCTTTCGGCATCAAGCCATACAGCACCCTTCTCCGTTTTCCCCATTTTGGCCCCTGCCGCCGTCGTAATCAGCGGGAAGGTCAGCCCGTAGGATTCCCTGCCTTCAACACGGCGAATAAGGTCAATGCCGGCTACGATATTACCCCACTGGTCATTGCCCCCCAACTGCAGAACGCAGGTATGATTTTTATTAAGATACAGAAAATCATATGACTGCAAAAGCATATAATTAAATTCAATAAAGTTCAGCCCTGTTTCGAGACGCTTTTTATATGACTCGGCCGCGATCATTCTGTTGACGCTGAAATGCCTGCCGATATCGCGCAAAAAATCTATATACCGCACCGGCACAAGCCAGTCGGCATTATTGAGCAGCATTGCAGCAGAGCCGCCACTGAAATCGATATAACGGGCAAACTGTTCTTTTATTTTTTTACCGTTTTCCTCCACCTCTTCACAGGAAAGGATTTTACGCATCTCATTCTTGCCGCTGGGATCACCGATAAGCGCTGTTCCGCCACCCAGAAGAACGATGGGGCGATGACCGGCCTGCTGCATATGGGCAAGAGCCATAATCGGCAGCAAATGTCCCACATGCAGGCTTGAAGCCGTGGGGTCAAAGCCGGCATAGCAGGTAAGCGGCCCTTGAAGCGCCTCAAGAAGAGCCGGCTCATTGGTCACCTGCTCTACAAAGCCGCGTTCTTTCAAAATTCTATAGACTGAGCCGCTCATACTAATCACCACCCATTTTTATAAAACATACTAAGCCCCCCGCCTGCTATCCGGATGTTTACGTAGAGTTTTATTTTGCATACTCAATAGCGCGGGTTTCACGTATGACGGTGACCTTTATCTGCCCCGGATAGGTGAGGGATTCCTCAATTTTCTTGGCAAGATCCTTTGAGAGAACCACGGCGCTATCATCGTTTATATCGCCGCTTTCAACCATGACGCGTATTTCGCGACCGGCCTGCACAGCATAGGATTTGCTGACGCCCTTAAAGGCATTGGCAATATCCTCAAGATCCCGGAGATGTTTGACATAGGTCATCAGCATTTCGCGCCGAGCCCCGGGCCGCGCTGCGGACAGGGCATCAGCTGCCTGCACAAGCACCGCAAGCACAGTCTGCGCCTTGACATCATCATGATGGGCAGCTATGGCATGAATGATCTCTTCAGCCTCGCCGTGCTTCTTTGCCAGGTCAGCTCCGATAAGGGCGTGCGAGCCCTCTACTTCATGATCAACCGCTTTGCCTATATCATGCAGAAGACCTGCACGCTTGGCAGCCTTGACATTGACGCCGAGTTCGGAAGCCATCATGCCGCACAGGTAGGAGACCTCCAGAGAGTGCTGAAGCACATTCTGATCATAGCTGGTGCGGAATTTCAATCTTCCCAGCAGGCGCAACAGTTCCGGGTTAATCTTCTGAATGCCGACATCAAAGGTTACCTGCTCTCCGGCTTCTCGAATGGTGTTGTCAACCTCGCCCCTGACCTTCTCCACGATCTCTTCAATCCGCGAGGGGTGAATGCGGCCATCGGTAATCAGTTTTTCCAGAGCGATGCGTGCAACCTCTCGACGTATAGGATCAAAGGACGATATCAGTATTGTTTCAGGCGTATCGTCGATGATCAGATCAACACCGGTAATCTGCTCAATAGCGCGTATATTGCGGCCTTCGCGGCCGATAATGCGTCCCTTCATCTCATCATTTGGAAGGGCCACCACCGATACGGTCTTCTCTGCGACATAATCGGCGCTATAGCGCTGTATGGCTATGGCAATGATATTGCGGGCAATCTTATCGGCATTCTCTTTGGTTTCCTCCTCGATCCTGCGTATGGTGCGGGCGGACTCATGCTTAGCCTCGTTTTCCATGTTCTGCATCAGGAATTTTTTCGCCTCCTCGGAGGTCATGCCCGATATGCGCTCAAGCTTACGCTTCTGCTCATCAAGAGACTGCGTATACTGATCCTCCATGTCTTTCACAGCTTTTTCCTGCGCAGCAAGGGTCTTTTCACGCTTTGCAATGGTGATTTCCTTCTGATCAACCAATCCGACCTTCTTTTCGAGATTTTCTTCCCTCTGCGCAAGCCGCTTTTCCAGCTTTTGCATTTCAAACTTCTTGTTGCGCGACTCCTTTTCAAACTCTGCCTTTGTTCGGTACAGCTCTTCCTTGGCCTGCAGTTTGGCCTCCTTTACAAGCGTATCAGCATCTTTTTTTGCTTCATTAATAAGCTTCCCGACCGTCTCTTCAGCAGAAGATATTTTATTTTCTATGATTTTTTTTCTGAGAAAAAACCCCACTACGATTCCGGCTACAACACCGGAGATACCTGCTATTAATATGTATATCGGTTCCAAAGTTATTCCTCCTTTATCTGATTATTGTTAACAGCCCGGATACGATGTTGCTACTTGCTTAAGGCATATACGTCAAACTGTATATGCTTTAACCAGCACCGCCATCAACCTCATGCTGATATGCCGTACATATATTAAAATAAATAGCAAAATATGCAGAACAGTGAATGAAACGAAAGGCAGGTTACAGAAGGTCTACTAAAACATTATGCGGATTTATGGCTGCTGTTAGAGACACATTCCTTTGCTTGAACAGGCAATTAAAGATAAACCTTTATATGCCCCGTGGTTACCCTGTATAAATGTTTAAAGGCCCTACAAAACTTGTCTTTTTAGCTCTGTTGCCCCGCTATGTTTTCATTCACAATTCTATTAAAAAACTCTACATAAGGTGTTGTTAAAACCCCTTATTGAAAATAAACCAATTCCCTCCAAGAAAAATTTATATAATAGATAGCTCATCTAAACATATAGTTAAACCTACTATACATACTTTACAATCGTGAATCAATCAGTTTTATAAGTCGCTCAGAATCAGCCTTAACACTTCCGAGCAGTCTTTCTATTTCGTCGTCTTTTTTAATACAGTCATCAGCAAGATTTAATGCCACCAGAACCATCAGGTTAAAGGTATCTGCCGTTGCCCCTGTTCCGCGAGCCTGTTCGATCTGCTCGATTGAGAAAATTTTCAACGCGCGCCACATACGCTGCGTCATGTGTGCCTTTGAGCAGATAGGTCTGCCCCATTACCTTTATTTGAAAACTTTCCCCCATCCAGGTCTGCCTTTTAAATGCCGAGCTCCTCGATTTTAGCCAGTAGTGCGTCTACCCGCTGACTGACGGCAACACGCTCACTGGAAAACTCATCTATCTTCCTAATCATCTGGTCGCGCTCTTGTGCGTGCACAGATATCTGTTGCTCAATTGCCTCTTTTTCCTTTACAACAGCCTCATACTTTTCAATAATCAGTTCAACCTTTTGTGCAAGCGTATCAAATGCATTCACAGTATCCATCCACAACCTCAATCAATAAAATTATATTTTTATCAGTTAAGTTAAAAGGTTATAAGATAAAAGTCAAGCTGTTTCTTAAATAAAACAGCATCAGATGGCCATCAGTATTTTATTCCATTTACTGGCTGAAAACCTGCCAGGTAGAGGAATGCAGTTTCTTTACTTTTTCTATACTCGTACGGGTTGCAGGCAGAATCCTGCAATCCTCAAAAGAAACAGCAGGTGTACGGACGGCTAGACCGCATGACTATCGCTCAATGCAAGAAGGGTTTGCCTGACTGATTCGGCAATGCCCTGCACATGATAGCCACCTTCAAGAACAAACAGCAGCCTGCCGCCGCATACATTATCAGCCAGTTGTCTGATAATCCTTGTCATCGCATAAAAACCCTGCGGCGTTACATCCATAGTACCAAGCGGATCATGCTGGTAAATGTCGAAGCCTGCTGACACCAGCACAAATTCAGGCTGGTATTCTCACGGCAAGAGGCACAAGTATCTCATTTAAAATACAGGCATAATCACTGTCACCCTGCCCCCCCGACAGAGGAACATTCACGGTAAACCCTCGACCTGCATTTTCCCCTGTCTCTTCAAAAGCACCCGTTCCCGGATAGTAGGGATACTGGTGAGTTGACACATACAGCACCTGCGGGTTAGCATAAAAAGAATGCTGCGTTCCGTTGCCATGATGAATATCCCAGTCAAGAACCAGAACCCGCTTCAATTTATGCTTCTCAAGTAAATAACGGGCTCCGATAGCTGCATTATTAAAAAGGCAAAATCCCATTGCATGGCTGTTTTCGGCATGATGACCCGGCGGGCGAACCAGCGCAAAACCATTATCTGCCTTGCCTGAAAGTATCATATCAATGCCGTCAAGCACTGCACCCACAGCATGGGCAGCTGCATCCCAGGAACCTTCAGAGGTGCCTGTATCGGGATCAAGACTCAGAGGCGGCCTGCCTGCCGTGGCGGCAATACGCTCAATATATGCACGTGCATGATTCAGGGCAATCTCGGCTTTTGTTGCCCGGCGCGGTGAAATCTCTTCGAAACGTCCTGCCATATCCGCACCCTGAAGCATGGCATAAATCGATTCCAGACGCTCAGGACTCTCCGGATGGCCATGCTGCGTCACATGGCCCAAAAAGCATGTATCCTTCAAAACAACAGTTCTGCCCATGGCGCTTCACCGTACTGATTTATTCCAGATGTTCTGTTGACAATACTGTAAAAAGCGGCTACAAACAACAAAAAGATTATATAAATTCACAGTACAAAAACAGGCTAAAATTACAATGTTCGGCTTGGGATTTCAGGAAATTATTATCATCCTCGTTGTTGCGCTGCTTATTATCGGGCCCGCGCAAGCTGCCTGATCTGGCAAAATCGCTGGGCAAAGCATTTCGCGAATTCAAGCATGCCACAGACGATATCAAACAGAATTTTGATCTTGACGCGCTGACCCGGGAAGAACCCCCTACCCCATCAAAAAAATCTTCCCCGACTGACGCCGAAGCGCAAAAAACGGATCACAAAGAAACCGCATAATGGAAGAAGAAAAACTCCCCCTGACCTCACATCTGGAAGAGCTGCGCAAACGCCTGGTAATAAGCCTTATCGCTACGGGCATCGGTTTCTGTGCCTGCTACGGCTTCTCAGAGCAGATATTTCTGCTTTTATCCGCCCCGCTTATTAAAGCCATGCCCGAGGGCAGTTCCTTCATCTTCACCGGCGTTACCGAAGCCTTTTTCACCTATCTGAAGCTTGCTTTTTTTGCCGGGATATTTGTGGCAAGCCCTGTTATTATTTACCAGATATGGGCCTTCGTCGCCCCGGGCCTCTATGAAAAAGAGCGGCGCAGCATAATGCCGTTTGTCTTTCTGGCTGTTGTCTTTCTTTGTCGGCGGAACGGCATTTGGCTATTTCATCGTCTTTCCATCGGCATTCAAATTTTTCCTTACCTATAATACGCAGTATGTAAAAATCATGCCTTCAATCGGTGAATACCTTTCTTTCAGCTGCATCTTTCTGCTGGCATTCGGCGTTGTATTTGAAATGCCGGTCTTCATAATCTGTCTGGCCCGTCTCGGAATCATCACCCATAATCAACTTCGAAAATACCGCAAGATGGTCATTATCGGCATTTTCATCGCGGCGGCAATCCTGACGCCCACGCCCGATGCAGTCAATCAATTGCTTATGGCTGTGCCAATGCTGATTTTATATGAGCTGAGTATTATTACCGTACGGTTTTTTGAGAAAAAAAAGGAATCTCAAATTGATTAGCTGAATTTCTGCAGTTTTTTTCTGAATGCTGCCATAAGCCGATACCCGTCATGAACCGGCTGTTCTGCAAGCTGCTGCAAAAATTTTTTCTCCGCTGCGCGAGATCTTTTTTGGCATTTCGATATGAAAGCGGTACACCATATCTCCATGTTTGTTGTTCTTCTCTGACACAGCACCCTTGCCCTTTAAGCCGAATCTCAGCCCCGCTCTGTAACCCTTTTGAAATCTTTATTTTTTTTATACCCTCAAGAGCAGGCACCTGCACGTATCCTCCCAGCATGGCCTGATAGAATGAAATTGGCACAGGGCAGATAATATCAAGCCCGTCGCGCTCAAAAAACGGGTGCTTTTCCACATGCACAACAATCATAAAATCACCCGCTGCACCACCATCCCGGCCCTGCAGCCCCATACCACGGACCTGAAGCCTTGCTCCGGTTTCCACACCCGCCTGGGATTCTTATCTGAACCGGCCGCTCAGACCACACAGCGCCTTTGCCTTTGCACCGCGGGCAGGGAGCAGTCGCTGTTTTCCCCGATCCCTTACAGGCTGTGCAGAGCTGTGACCGCGCCGTCTTTCTCCTGCCCCTGCCCCGGCACTGCGGACAGATAGCCATTTTTGAGCCAGCCCGTATGCCTGTGCCCCGGCACTGCTGGCAGACTCCCAAAAAGGGGATATGAATCTCGGCAGTGCTCCCGAGGGCGGCATCTTTAAAGCTCACTTTAAGATTCTGACGAAGATCGCGCCCCTTTTTGCCTCGATTTTTGCCCGCATCCTGTCGAAAATAAAAACCCTCATAAAAATCACGCAGCATTTCGTCATGGGGCATATAAAAGTCATTTGTGCGGCGGGGGCGTGGTTTCGCGGCGTTTTGACTCAGCAGCCTGACGATTCAAAACCGCATCATAATCAATGCGTTTATCCATCATTGCCAATCGTTGCATAGGCCTCATTCACAAGCTTGAATTTTTCCTCAGCAAGCTCATCACCCGGATTTCTATCAGGGTGATAGTTCATTGCAAGGCTTCGGTAGGCTTTTTTTATAGAGGCGGCGCTTGCCGTACGGTCGACACCAAGCACCCTGTAGTAATCAGGCTTCATGTGCCGCCTGCTGTGCAGCCATCACTTCGGGGTAGTAGCACATAGTGGTTCTGCACTCGCGCTTGTATGTTGCCGTATACAGCATGCGGGCGGTTTTGCGAAATGCTGACTGTGTCGGGTTTTCATCAAGCTTATCCATCAGGATTTTTAAAAACTCCACATCGCGCAGCTTGCGCTCAAGGGGGTTCCCGCGCCCTACGACTTTCAGGCTGCCGATTCCGAGCTTTTTAAATTCATACAGGGCGCATGCGCCGCAGGGATGGTCATCCACATGCACGCGCTCCCATATGCGTTGCCGCTCTATCATACATGCCTGCCGCATGAACGGCACACTCTGATCGCGGGAACATACCTGTACCTCAAAAGGCAGCATACAGGCATTTTTGAACATGGGGGGCACTTCTTTGCGTGCCAGCCCGTGCTGAAATGTACAAAAGCCGTCAATATTTATGCAGCGGGAATTAAGAACAAAAACCGTTGTTTCCATGGGCGGCATCTTTGCGGTAATGTCGCTGATTTCCGCAATCGAGAGATGCCGGGGAAAAGTGATATTTGCAGCGCCTAGATCTTTAAAAAACGCCACAGAGCGCCAGTTAAATACCGTGCCGCCCGTACTGATATGCATGGTCCGCCGGATAGCCCTGTTCTTTTATAAATTGCAGAAGCCCGAAATCAGTAATGATAAAAGCATCAATCCCTGCATCTACCGCCTCTTCAAGATACCACCTGATGAGATCGTATTGCGCCTGCGTATAGTAATGCTCATTGACCGTAAAGTATACCGGGATACCCAGGCCGTGAGCCCTGCTGACAGCCTCTTTCAAATCTTCAAAGCGCCGGAAATGCCCTTTTCCTGCAGGCCGCCTGTTGATGGAAATAACCGGGTATTTCTCATACCAGCTATCCTCCAGGACTCCGCAGAAGAATTCACCTGCTCCGGCCTTCGCAAGTTCATCGACTTCTTCGATGCTGTCAAGTGGGGATAGTATCTTCATTTCTTTCATGCTCAGACCGGCAGCTCCGGCTGCACAACAATCCGGTCAACCTGCTGCCGGGTAACAACATCGGGTATGGATTCATGTATAAAAAAAACAGCATTGCCGCGCCGGATAAGCGGCAGGGTCATTACAGGATTATACAGGTTGAAGCTGTACTTCAGGCATTCTCTGCCGCAGGGGAACACGCCGATAGCGTCCATTTTCTGTGGGGTCATCGCAATGTGCTGTGAGGCAGAAACGGGTTGCGGAAATATAGGCAAACGGCAGATAAAGGGATGTATGCATCCCGGGTCAGAGCCCTCAAGAGAAATCCCCTGAAGCAGATTATCAAACTCAACCCGCTCTGATGCCCTGCTGCTTCAGAAAACGCACGGCTGCCGGCACGTCAAGATTGGAGCCCTGAAAATAGTCCTGCGTTTCGGGAGGAATCTGATCAAAAATATTCATAATGCGCGGCCCGCGCTTGCTCTTGTTGAGCAGTCGCCCGAGCACGGGCTTGAACTCAGGATACTCACTGCGCAGCAGCTGAAGAACCCCCCAGTCATTTACAACCACTTCAGCATCCGGCCAGGATCTGCGCAAGCATGTGCATAAGCTCTTCAAGCAGCTCAAGCCCCCTGTTTGTCACAAACGGGGTCATAAAGGTAAAGCCGAGAGATCTTTCGCGGGCATTGCGCAGTGCCGTTTCAAGCTCTTGACGCGACGGTATCAGGCGCTCACAAAATTCTGCTCCGAAATACAGCCGCGTAAAATCATCGCTCAAATAGTGCAGCTGATCAATGGTGCTTATATAAACAGCCTGTTCCATACAATGTCCAAAAAACTGCCGAAAGCACCTGCTAGCATTACCCCGGCATTCCATGACCAAACGGCAGCGGTCAATCAAAAGGCGTTTCATTCATCAGGCGCACGACTGGCACGCCGTCAAAAAAATCTATAATGTTCAGGCATCCATACGCCTGATCAATACGGGGCATCATTGTCAAATCAAGTCCAAGGGCATGACAAAGAATACTACGGTTCACACCCCCATGGGCCACCAGCAGCACATTCTTGCCCTGGTGCTGATCAAGGCAGGCGGTAAGCCGCGGTATGACACGGTCGCGCACGTCGGCAAAACTTTCGCCGCCCTGTATCCTGTAGTTAGCTATGTCCGCGGAACGAAGATCAAACTCCTGCGAAAAACGTGAGGTAATCTCCTCGCGGGTCAAGCCCTCCCACCGTCCAAGATGTATCTCCCTGAAAGCAGGCTCCGCTGCCGGCTCAAGTCCGATCGCTTTGCCGATGATCCAGGCAGACTCTACCGTGCGCATAAGGTCGCTTGACAGCAGCGCATCTATTTTTTCCATGCTCAGCCTTCGGGCAAGCCGCGCAATCTGGGCCCTGCCTTTATCATTGAGAACCACATCCATATGCCCCACATAACGCCATTCATGAGAGGTGACAAGCTCGCCATGCCGCGCAAGATAGAGCCGGGTCCGGCCGGCGCTCATCTGCTCAAGCTCACGGTTGGAAATGGAGTCTGCATGCAAAGCTTTGCTGTTGGGCAAATCAGGGATTGTACTGTTCATGGCGTGCTCTGTATCGGGATGTTATACGACTGTGCAGCAAACAAACGCAGAGATGCTCCGGCAGGCATCTCTGCACAGCACTATCAGAGATGCATCCGGTCGCGAATCATACGAACCATCGTTGCATTGTCGGTATGCCCGGTCATATTTGCAGTTATCCGTGCGCGGATGGGGCGGCCCAGCAAATAGAAATCTCCTATCATGTCAAGAATCTTATGCCGCACAAATTCATCGGGAAACCGGAGCTCGGTGTTCACAATCTTCTCATTGTCGATAAGAATAAAATTATTGAGCTTACCGCCGCTTGCCAGCCCCCGCTCTTGAAGGGCCTCAATATCGCGCAAAAAGCCGAATGTGCGCGCCGGGGCAATCTCCTTCTTGAAGGATTCCTCGTCGTTCATGATAAAGGTGTATTCCTGCCGTCCGACCGGTTTTGGATACTGCAGCATATAATGAATTGAAAATCGCTCCGCCGGCTCGACTATCATATATTTTTTCGAGCCATCGACTTCACCGATAACGAATTTTTCGGTCAGGACGATGTCATCGGCAGGAGCATCCTGCTCTTCAATGCCCGCATCCTCAATCATCTTACAAAAATCAACGGCAGAACCGTCCATGATGGGCACTTCATTATTGATCTTGATCATGAGATTTGTGATGCGATAGGCATGCAGCGTTGCAAGGCAATGCTCTATCGTGCGGGCTGTTGAGTTGGTATTCTGCAGGCACGTTGAATAGTCGGTTGAAACCACATAATCGATGGAGGCTGGAATAGTATCGTCGCTTGAAATATTTCCAAATACTATACCGCTGCCGGGAGGCAGCGGGGTTAGAATAAGACCTGTTTTATCTCCCGAATGCAGGCCCTGCCCGCTTACGACCATGGCACGCTTAAGCGTTCTCTGAAATCGTTTACCTGACGGGTTTTCTTTAGCGAGAACAATGCCGTATTCCTTGATTAATTTTTTCAGCTCCTTCTCCCTGATGTGTATTGCGGCAGCCGTTTTAGCTATATTGCGATCATTTTTGCGCAAATGATGCAGCAGATAATTTTTACGCCATGCCACTTCCGCCTCTGCCATGCTTGAACACTGTTCGTAAGAACGGGACGGGGCATGCTGACCCTCATCGCGCAACGTGGAGGGTAAATCCAGAGCGGAAATGGTTTTTGTCGGTACCGACACAACAATTTTTTCAATGAGATTCTTCAGTTCTTTAACATTTCCCGGCCAATCATAGTTTACCAGAAGTTCAAGAGACTCGTCATCAAACTGCTTTTCCCTGTTGCCATATTCCTTGCAGGACTGGCCGAGAAAAGCGTTGAGCATAAACGGTATATCGCTGCGGCGCTCACGCAAGGGCGGCAGCAGTATCGTATGTTGAAAGCTCTCGGCAAGCGCCTTTTTCAAAACTCCTTCATGAACCGTTTTGATCGTTGCTCCGACAACACGCACGCATCCTTCTTCTTTCAGCAGCAACTGGCCAAGCTGGTCGGCAAGGAGCATTTGCATATCGGGCGGGATCGCATCAAGGGCCTGCAGAAAAAGCACCCCCTGCCCCTCTCCTGTCAGCAGACCATGCTTGCCGGCGCCAAACAGTTTTTCCGCAAGTTCATCCGGTGTCAAAAATGCACAATTGATCTTTGTAAAAGATTTTTTCTTAAAGCCGGCTCCGCTATGGATCAACTGCGCCGCATGCTCCTTACCCGTCCCGATTTCACCTAAAAACAAAACATGCCCCCTGCCGGATGCCGCTCTTTTGATCTGATCCATAACCTTAACAATAGGAAGACTTTCTCCCGACAAAGCAGGCAATTCATCGTGGTTTTCGGGGGCTTTTGATCCTGCTGAGCCTTTGGAGGTCAGCTGCTGCTTTTCCTTGATTTTCCTTATGATATCAATAACGGCATCAATCGAAAAAGGTTTTTCTAAGAAAATCAAAGGCTCCGTGTTTCACGGCTTGAACCGCCGTATTCACCGTGCCGTGACCGGTCATCATAACAATATCAATAGCACTGTCAAAATCCTTAACAGCCTTTAAAGTCTGAATGCCGTCCATACCGGGAAGCCAGATATCAAGAAAAATAATATCCACGGGATGCGATTTTACGATCTCAAGGGCACGGTTGCCGTCTGAAGCCGTAAGCAGAATATGCCCCTCGTCCTCCAGGCTGCCGCGAAGCGAATTCACAATGGAAGGTTCGTCGTCAACCAGCAGTATTGCTAAATTTTTCATTATATGTTTCCCTTCTGAAACTTATGGTCGGTGATACCGGCAGCTGAATGATGAAACAGGCGCCTTTCGGCTGATTGTCGCGCACGCGAATAAATCCATTGTGGTCTGATACAATCGTATTGACGATTGCCAGCCCCAGGCCGGTTCCGGCCTGTTTTGTGGAAAAATAAGGATCAAAAATTTTGGTTTTAAGAGAAGGCGGGATGCCGCAGCCGGTGTCCGCAACCTCGATGATTACAACGTCAAGGGCCTGATTGTATGCTGTCTTGACCGTTACCGTCCCGCCATTTTCCATGGAGTGGAGCGCATTGTCAAGCAGATTGATAAGCACTCGCTTCATCTGGTCCCGGTCAAAATTAAACCGAATCGTGTCCAGTTCACGCACTGCACTAAACACAATGGTTTTATGTGCTTCACGGTACAATGTGAGTGTCTCATCAACTACTTCGTTGAGCTCATTGGGCAGGGGATTGGTTGCGGGCATACGGGCAAAACTTGAAAACTCATTGACCATGGTCTTGAGTTCATCGACCTGATTGATGATAACCGTTGTACATTCATCAAAAACCTCCGCATCAACCTTGATCTGAGGCTGAAACTTCTTCTTCAGCCGCTGCGCTGAAAGCTTGATCGGCGTGAGCGGGTTCTTTACCTCATGGGCTATCCTGCGCGCAACCTCTTTCCATGCAAATGCCCGCTGCGCCTGCTGCAGCTGCGTGAGGTCTTCGGCAACCAGAACAAGCCCCATGCTTGTGCCCTCGGCGTCAAAAAACATATTTGAGCGCACATACAAAAACACCATCCTGTCGGCAAGCGACAATGCTATCTGCTGCTCTACAGATCGAAGCCGGCTGACAATAATCTCGCTTATAAAATCCCGCAGCGGCGCAAGCTCTTCATGCGCAAACACATCACTGTATGAGCGGTTGACGACCTGCGCAAAGGTGGTATTGAACATGCGTTCCGCTGAATTATTGAAGGCGGTTATGACACCGTCCTGATCGGTTGAAACAACAACCGAGGCGACATTATCAAGCAAAATCTCCATATACAGCCGCCGGTGCTCAAGCTCCCGGATTGTTTCCCGCAGGTTGCTGGTCGTTGATTCAACCTGCTGCGTGCTTGCTTTGAGATCATGGGTCATTTTATTGAATGAATGAATCAGGCTGCCGATCTCGTCATCGGACGACGGCTCTATCACAACATCCAGATTCCCCTGCGCTATCTGTTCTGTCGCAGTCGCCAATGAGCTGATGGGTACGGATATCACCTTTGAAAGATGAAATCCGAACCACGTTGCAGAAAAAATAATCAGCAGCGTCACAGCAGACAGCAAAATAATATAAATACCCTTAATGGGGCCCTTGGATATTTTAAGCTGTTTATATTCCTGATACGCCCGGTTGATCTCGTCCATTTTGATGACAAGACTCTTGGGATTATAGAAATTCACAATCACGGCGCCAAGTAATCTCCTGCTTGCCACCCACAGCCCGCACAGGGACAACACCTCGAACGATATCTCCGTTGTCGGCAGGCTGAATGCGGGTAACCTCCTTGCCTTCAAGTGCCAGCTGCACAAGGGCCGCATCTGAGCCTATAAAATCCTTCTCGGGCACATCGGCACGGGCAACTTTGACCAGCAGCTCTGCCATTGACTGAAAATATTTCGACCACGCCAAGGTCGTACTCGGACTGTTTTTCAGCTACAAGCGTCCATAATGGCTCTGATGCACGATCACCGAGCATTTTTTTTGCAGCGATACTGCCTGCAATCTGGCGGGCGTAGTGGAGCGCTTTTGAGGACGAATTTCGGTAATATGCATCAACAACATTGAGGGACTCTTCCAGAGAATTCTCAACTTTAAAGCTGAACCAGTTTTCAATCGTATTGGTTATGAAACTTATGGATACCCAGAACAGAAGCATGGTCGGCACCAGAGACAGCCCTACAAAAGCTATGACGAGCTTTGTGCGCAGTTTCGACCCCAAAATGCCCCTTCTGCGCTCAAAAAAAAGCTTCACAACATTGCGCACAACAAGAAAAAGCAGCAGCAGCAGCAAAATAGCATTCAGATTAATAAGGCTGAATACAAGAATATTCTGCGGCAGGAGCGCCTCGCCGCTGCGGCCGGTCACATACATCAACAGCGATGTCAGGGCAAGTACGAGCGGTATTGCAATAAAAATAATAATCTGTTCCCGCTTGCGTCGCTTCTGTTCCTCCCGCATCTGACGCTGCAGCATATCCTTGTCGATTGCCATGTTAGGTATATCCTTCGAGTGTGCTTAATTTTTTATAACCATACCACATATTCGCGTTGAGTTGCATGTGTAAATAACAATGGCGTCACGAACTGCTACAAGAAACAACAACAGTGGTTATTCAGGCAAACAGAAACTTTTTTTCATAGGAATATTTTAACTCCTGAGCTATTATAATGATATGAATAACCTTGACAATGAAGTTGAATTATGTTTTTTTATACCCTCAAAATTTTACGCAGACCATAAAGCTCAATTAATATGTACAGATAAAAAACGTAATAATCAAAAAGCACTACTTAAGCACACAGGGAGACGACCTTGAAACAGACATTCCAGCCAAGCATCTTAAAACGCAAAAGAACTCATGGGTTTCTTGAGCGCATGAGCACAAAGTCAGGACAGAACGTCATCAAAAGAAGACGGAGAAAAGGCAGAAAAGTACTGAGTGCATAACGTAAAACAATGTCCAACTTCTCCTTAAGGCGCGCTGAAAAAATAAAAAAAAGCTCTGAATTTATCATTATATATCGAAAAGGAGCAAAAAAAGAGTCCCGGCACTTCAAGGTTGCAATCTTAGGAAACAACCTCGCATGGAGCCGTTTGGGGATAACCGTCGGCAAAAAAATCGGCAACTCGGTACAGCGCAACCATGTAAAGCGCCGTATACGGGAATATTTCAGGCTGCATAAAGCATTGCTTCCATCATCAAGCGATATTGTTTTTACTGCAAAACCAGGGGCAGGACATCTGCTCTATGCGGGCATAGCTAACGAAATCGACCGGTTATTTGATGCAGCTGCTCATAAACCTGAATCGCATTTGAATGAATAAACAATTACTTTGTTCTGTATCGGAGCCCAACAACTGGATTAACAGGGTTTCCATATTTTTCATACGCTGTTATCAGGTGCTGGTATCCCCCGCTCTGGGTTCTCACTGCCGTTTTATCCCCACCTGCTCCAATTATGCCATAACGGCCTTTGCAAAGTATCCTTTTTTTAAAGCATGCGGACTCACATGCTGTCGTCTGCTCAAATGTCATCCGTTTCATCCGGGTGGCTATGATCCGGTTTAAACCTTTTACTGCTGCCTCACGACACAACGAGAGCAACCCGGGATTCAGCGTGTCTGCTGAATCCATGCCATAAATCCTTAATCTAAGGAACTGTTCATGGACAATGAAAAAAGAATTCTCCTGGCTGTTGCGCTGTCTATTGCCGTACTTTTCAGCTATCAGTACCTGTTCACAACCCCTGCCAAAAAGGCCGACACACAGTGCTGTGCCGACAGCTGAAAAAGCGCAAACCCCGTCGCCAGCCACTGCGGCAGTTGCTCAGCCCCAGACAATACGTGAAAAAACACAAGCCCGCTATGCTGCCACAGACTCCCCTCGTCGATGAAGGCCAGGACATTACTGTCGAAACAGCCCTTTTTAAAGCACTTTTCGTACGGGCAAGCGGCGGCCCGGACAGCTTCACACTCCACAACTACAAGGAAGGTCTCGCACCGACTGCTGCGGAACGCTTGATGAAAAAACTTTTCAATAGCGGCCCCGACTTTCCGGCAGACGCAGGCCAGCAATACAAGCAGCTTCTCCATGTACGCTCTGCACAGGACCTGCCGCTGCGCACGCTCTTTATCGACGCAAGTTCAACCATTTTTGGCGCTGCGCCGTGGCAGGTCGATCGCGACAGCCTTCGATTGAGCGATACTGCACAACAAGGCGCCATAACTTTTATCGCAGCACGACCAGCAGGGGCTGAAGCTCTCCAAGCAGTTCACGTTCACGGATAGAGACTACAAGTTCGGCCTCACCCTGACCCTGCGCAATGATGGCCCAACTGCCCGCATGGGTACTCCGGTCATTGAATGGAAGGCGCATGTTCCAACCAAGCAGGGCGGCGGTTTTTTTGGCGGCGATACGACAGATGTGACCCAATTCACCTATTTTCTAAAAGACACGGTTGTCAAGCAGGATCTTGAGAAGGTAAAGGAGGAAACACCTATCGAGGGCGACATTCTCTGGACAGCCATCGAGGAAAAATATTTCATGTCGGCACTGCTCATGCAGAATCAGAAGCCAGCACAGGTTCGGATAAGCAAGACCGCCGATGGCACGGTAACCTATCAGGTGTTCTTCCCGGCCATTACCATTCAGCCCGGGCAGGAAGCGCAGTACCCGCTGCAGCTCTATATGGGCCCCAAAGACATGGACATACTGGCGAAGCAGGGCGACCACCTTGAAAAAACCCTTGACTTCGGGTGGTTCGACATCATCGCAAAGCCGCTGCTCATGTGTCTCAAGTTTTTCTACGGTTTTCTTGGCAATTACGGCCTTGCGATCATTTTACTGACCATTATCATCAAAATTCTCTTCTGGCCCCTTACGCATAAAAGTTTTGAATCCATGAAGGGAATGCAGAAGATTCAGCCCGAGCTGACAGCTCTCAAGGAAAAATACAAAGACAACAAGGAGGAATTCGCCCGGCAGCAGCTCTCGCTCTACAAAAAATACAATGTCAACCCGCTGAGCGGCTGCCTGCCCATATTGATTCAGATACCTGTCTTCATTGCGCTCTACAATGCCCTGATGTACTCCATCGAACTGCGGCATGCAAACTTCGTTTCATTCTGGATCAACGACCTCGCGGCAAAGGATCCCACCTATATCGCGCCTATTATCATGGGACTCTCGCAGTTTCTGCAGCAAAAAATGACGCCTTCGACAAGCATGGATCCGATGCAGGCAAAAATGATGCTTTTCATGCCCCTTGTGTTTACGTTCATGTTTCTCAGTTTTCCGTCGGGGCTTGTCATCTACTGGCTTGTCAATAATGTCATATCAATTGTTCAGCAGTACTACATCAACAATAAAATCAGTGTCGCAGGAGGAAAAGAATGCAGTCCATCGAAGTCGAAGCCAAAACAGTTGAAGAAGCAATCACGCTAGCCGGTCAGCAACTGCATACCACTGAAGACAATCTTGACATTGAAGTTCTTGAGCCTGACACCCGGCAAATTTCTTTCCATCTTCTCATGGAGAAAAGCAAAAATTCGTGCGGCTGCTGAAGAACGAACCGGTCAAAGCAGCGCGGTGCGGTACGGCACATGAGACTCTTGATACTTTAAAAATTCTCTTTGATCGTATTGTCCGGCACATAGACCCGGCGGCACGTATCGAAACAGCAACTAACCATGACGAGGTTATTTTCAACATCATCGGTGATGGCAGCGGTATTTTTATCGGTAAAAAAGGACAAACGCTTGAGGCTTTGCAGTACCTGCTCAATAAAATACGAGCCAGGCAGGCCGCAGACATGCCGCACATTCTCGTCGATTCCGAAGGGTACCGTTCCCGCCATGTGGAAAACCTCGAGGGCCTGGCCATACGCCTGAGTGAAAAAGCAAAGACGAAAGGCGGTACGGTCACCACGCCCCCGTTGAATGCTGCAGATCGCCGCATCATTCATATGACACTGAAACAGGATACTGCACTGACAACATGGAGCAAGGGAGATGGGATCATGCGCAAGGTTATCATTGCTCCCCGGCAGTAAGCCAGTACGACTCCAAACACGGCCGGAGGGATACAGTGTCCTGCCGTGTTTGGCTATGCATGCCACCATCGCACACTATGACGTTCTTGCACCGATTTAATAGCGCAGTCCTTGGCGCCACTTCCCCGACTACATCAGATCAATAAATTTCCTATCGCAACTGCAGTTATGAACTATCCACCAGAAGACCGATCTGCAAATGCGGGCTAACACTTAAGCACCCCTGCAAAATAATAATACATTGTAAAAGTTATTATTTTATGATTAAATAGATTAAAACTAATTAGCATACTAATTATGGCACTTGAAGGCAATCTAGAAACTTTTTATCTCTCCAGTCTTTTTCAACTGCTGTCCAATGATAAAAAGACGGGGAAATTACGCATTACCCATGACGACGATGTGGTCACCGTCCACTTCTGCGAAGGCACAATAGTCTCTGCCACCAGCACCGACAATGAGAAACATCTCGGATACCTCCTTCGCAGCGAAGGCGTCATCGGTTCCATTGAACTTGAAAAGCATCTGCAGATTGCCAGAAACCGCAAAGAGCGGCTCGGCAAAGTGCTGGTTGATGAATGTTTCATATCAAAAGAAGAGCTCGACAAATTTGTCCGCATGCAGGTGGAAAATATACTCTACACCCTTTTCCACTGGATACAGGGTAAATTCCGGTTTGAGGAATGCGCTGTTTCAGCCTCGGACGAAACAGACACACAGTTTGAAACCATGGGATTGATCCTGGAAGCTTCCCGAAGGGTTGATGAGATGTCTGTGCTGGAAAAACAAATACCGGCAAAGGATCAAATCCTGCGCTATACAGCGGATGCGGCTTCAGCAAACAGGCAAACAACGCTAACCACCAGGAAAATGCTGTTCTGCGCCTGGTGAATGGCATAAACACTATAAAAGAAATCATATACCAGAGCGGCTATGATGAATTTACCGTCAGTAAAAGCTCTGTATGCTCTTTTATCAGCCGGCATAATAGATGTTAAAGAAAAAATAGAACTTTCACTCCATACAGATCAGTCACAGACGGCCTCTGCCGAGCCGTTCATCCAGTAAGACTCAAGAAAAAAACGCCCCTGATGTAACCGGACAGCAACAAAGAAAAAGCCCCCATATCCATACCGCTCAGGAAATAGACACCGGAGGCGTTCCCCGGAAAAAAAATCACTTTTTCAGAATCGTTAGTGCAATCATAGTCCTTTTCACCATAGCCGCCGGAACTGTTCTGCTTTTCAAAATGGGGGCCCTCAATGACTTTTTCCGCATGCCCTTCACTAGTCCTGTAGAAACACAGCCCACGGTAATTAAACCGATGGAGAAAATCGAACAGCCTGAAAAAACCCTGCTTGAAGTTCAGTCCATGCAGGACAAAAATTCATTCTTTTTTCTAAACCTGCCTGCGGGATTTGCCTATCAAGATACATCCAGCCCCCGTAAATCAAAAATTACAGCTTCATACGAAGCAAATATTACCGTCTCAATAGAGGCTCAGCGCTGGTCCGGGCAGTGGAATGCTGAAGATGCAATGTATAAAAAAATTGCCGGGTTTCAGGATGGGCAATCAGGCAGGACACGAGCTGCAATTGAGTCCCATGCTCTCATAAGCATGGGTGGCGGTCAGGGTTATAAAATAACATCAGCTGAAACGGTAAATGCCTCCTTGTGCATGACGCATTTCTATACACTTGTTGGACACGAAAAAATAATTTCAATCCAAATTACCTGCAAAAACTGCAAGCAGTTGAAAACCAGCACTTTATTCAACAAAGTTGATGAAGCAATTAAAAAATCTCTGCTTATATATCCATAAACGCTGCCATTGCGCATCCATCTCTTCTTCGGTGTAACTATGCAGCAAAACGATACAATTGCAGCCATCGCAACACCATTTGGCAGCGGCGGCATCGGAATCATTCGTCTGAGCGGTCCTGATGCGTGTCACATTGTCGCTAAATTTTTTAAATCAAAAAACTTTACCCCCGACGCACTACGCTCACATCGCCTTTATTTCGGCATCATCATTGATCCGCAGGACGGCAGTGATCTTGATGAAGCTCTTGTCTCCTACATGAAAGCGCCCCGCTCCTACACTGGCGAAGATGTCGTTGAAATCAACTGCCACAGCGGCATCGTGCTGCTTGAAAAAATACTGCATATGACGATTGAGGCCGGAGCACGCCTTGCCGAGGCAGGTGAGTTCACCCGTCGCGGCTTTCTCAACGGACGAATGGATCTGACACGAGCCGAGGCGGTCATTGATGTCATTGAGGCAAAGTCCGAGCTGGGACTCAAAATCGCTTCACGCCAGCTGACAGGAAAACTAGCGCAGCGGATTGAACATCTGTACGACAATCTGCTGAGTATCACCGCCAAAGTTGAGGCCGCTATTGACTTCCCGGAAGATGATATCCTGGTTGATGCATCATCGACTCTGGCCGCACAGATACAAACTATCGCAGAAGCTGCCGGCGGACTGATCGCTACATTCCACGATGGATGTCTGTATGCAAGCGGCGTACAGACGGTTATTACCGGCAAACCCAATGTTGGCAAATCAAGCATCCTGAATGCGCTGCTGGGAGATGAACGGGCCATCGTTACTGCCATTCCCGGCACGACTAGAGATATCATTCAAGAAACCATGACCATCGGCGGCATGCCGATACACCTTATCGATACAGCCGGCCTGGACGACAGCGATCAGGAAATTGAGCGTGCGGGCATGGAGCGGGCACGCTTAAAAATAGCACATGCCGATATTGTACTGCTGGTGCTTGATGCAAGCCGGCCGCTTGATCATGCCGATCACGCGGTGGCAGGACTTCTTGCAAATAAAAACCTCATCATCGTCATTAACAAAACAGATTTACCTCCTGCCTGGGAACCGGAAAAGCTTACATCGTTCCTGCCTGCAGCCTGCACCGTCGCAGTTTCCGCCATGCACCATACGGGTCTCGAGCAGCTTAAAAAAGCCATATCCCATATAGTCGGCAAACACCGCAGCATTTCCCCTTCAGATATCCTCATCGCCAATGCGCGGCATCGTTCGGCCCTTGAAAAAACACGGGAGGCACTCGGGCAAGCCATCTCGGGGCTGCTCTGCGACCGTGCCCCGGAGCTGGTGGCAATAGATCTGCATGCCGCACTTGATGCTCTCGGAGAGATAACCGGCAGGACCACTGCTGAGGATATTCTCGATGTCATTTTCAGCCGTTTCTGCATAGGAAAATGATGCGCATTTCGAAAACATAATAGGCTGGCATATCCCTGTCGAATAAAAACAGCTGCGGTGATACCTGAAACAGACCGCGCAGGCTCGCGGCTGAAACTCCAGAATAAAAGACGGCTGGCGGCTATCTGCTGATTCACCGTATAGAGGAAAATTCAAGGGCTTGCACCATCCGGGTCAGCATGCAGTTCACCGGCGTTGCAATGCCAAGACGACTGCCATATGCCACAATAACGCCGTTGATGCTCTCGATCTCGGTACGCCGGCCCAGGCGGATATCCTGATACATTGAAGAAATATTTTCAGCAGTGGCACAGCAGACTTCCGTAGTTCGATCAACAGGATCAGGATAGGGCAGTGAAATTCCCAGCCGTAGCGCCACAGCAGCACCCTCGACAACAGCCCGGCGCATAACCGCATGCAGAGGCGCCATATCGCCGACCCTGCCGTTTTTTACACCCATGATTGCAGTCAGTGCGTTTATGCCGGCATTGACCAGCAGCTTACCCCAAAGAACCGACTGAATGTCTTCTGCCAGGTTCGTCGGGATACCTGCGCTCCGAAAAACCTCCTGCACAACATGTGCCCGCATGACCCCTTCCGGCACCAGGGGGCCGATCACCGTTTCGCCCCTGCCCGCATGCCGCACCCTGCCATGGCCAAGCAGCGTTGCACCATGTGCCGTGGTTCCGGCAAGTATCAAAGACTGCGGCACAAAGGCAGTGATTGCCTCGATATTGCCCATGCCGTTCTGCAGTGTCAGCACCGTTGTATGAGCGCCAATTGCCGGCAGACATGCCTGTACTGCATATGCGGTATCATATGCTTTCACGAGAAGTAAAACCAAATCAGCAATCCCTGCATCATCTGCATGTGAAGTAATAGAGGGCATGGAGACTGGAAGTTCAGCGCCGTCACGCTCTATGATGAGACCTGAGAGGTGTATCGCCTCCACCCTTCCGGCCTCCTTTTCAAGCAGCCACAGCTTATGCCTGGATCCCGCAAGCAAGCCTGCAAACAAACATCCCATAGCTCCGGCTCCTGCGATAACAATTTTCATACACATACCACCTTGAAATTATGTTTCTATATGAATTCAAGAGCGTACACATGGTTGCGAAGGTGAAAAACCATCCCAAAAATGGCTTGACAATTAATGGGGCAAAATATAAGCTTACAATCTAATTTTATAACTGGCCATAGTATTTTCATCAACTATAATTTTGCTTAATTTCAAAAAATCACAAAGGAGACCCAACGTTGATCAGCAAAACATTCAAGCAGGAAAAAGTGGGCTGTCAATTGCTGGAAGCAGGGCATGCGCAGCCTTATACGCCAGGCACCAAGCCGCAATATGGCCCTGTGTGGGACAAGTCATTGTGCGTGCGCTGCGCACTCTGTTATATTTACTGCCCCGACGCAGCCATCAGCCGTCAGGAAGATGGGTATTATGGCGTTGATATCAAGATGTGCAAGGGCTGCGGCATCTGTCATCGCGAGTGCTGGTTCGGCGCCGTCAGCATGCAGGAGGTTGAATAATGGATACATACACGCTTTATGCAGCACAGTTCTTACCATTCAATGAACATTTCAGCCCCAAAGGTCACAATGCCTGCATGGGGTGCGGTGTGGCACTTGCCGTACGACAGGTCTACAAAGCACTGGAAGGCAGCAGTGCAACTATCGACACCGCGAAATGGCAGATACCCTGGCAGGAAAGCATCATTGTAGAATCCGGCCCCATTGCTGCTGGCTCTCAGCCTGCGCTGCTGAGCATTGCCAAGCAAGATGGATATCTGTATATCTGCTTCGACAATGAAAGCACCGAAGGCAAAGTTGATACAGGCGTCATGCTGAAAAAGCTCCCTGCAGTGGCCAGCGCCAGCGGGTGCGACTATACCGCTACAGCGTGCCCGAGCCATCCCTTTGACCTCATAGAAAAAACCCGCAGAGCCTGGAATTGTGCTGGGTCAGCCTTTGTGCACATCCTCTGCCCCTGCCCGGTAGGGTGGGGATTTGAGGCAGAAAATACGGTCAAGGTCGGAAGAAAGGCTGTTGAAAGCCTCGTCTTCCCGCTCTATGAAATAGCCCAGGGATACTATAAAATAACCTGTGAAGACGCAAAGCCGCAGCCGGTGGCAGCCTATGTGAAGGCGCAGACCCGCTTTGCCGGCTGGAGCGCAAAAAAAACCGTGGCACTTCAGGAAGAAGTCAACGAAAACTTTGCTCTTCTGAAAAGCAAAACTCAAAAAACGGTTTAAGCAAAAGGCGCTGTAACAAAAAATATTTAATTACATTTATTAGGGGAGTTTATAATGTCAGAGGCAACTGCTATAACCTGGTCAGGCAAAAGCGAAGCCATGTTTGAAATAATGCTCGGCGAAGTGCCTGAGGCGATGAGGGGCGTATTCCGTGGAAAACTGTCTGCCGTTATCTCACAGAAAGCCCAGGGCGGCCCTGCTACCGAGGATCATGTCACAGCCGTGGTCACGGAGATAGTTCCCGAGCCGTTCAAAAGCAGCATTCTCAAAAAATTCAAAGAACTGGGCGATTTTGACATCAAAGTCATCGATGAAATCATCAAAAAGCACGGAACGTCGCAGGACAAGCTTATGTACATTATGCACGATATACAGGATGAAGTGGGCTATTTGCCTGTTGAAGCCCTGCGCGCCGTCAGCAACAAAACAGGCATACATGTGAGCACCATCTACAATGTGGTGACATTCTATAAAACTTTCAAACTCACCCGCCCGGGCAGTCATCATGTAAAAGTCTGCTGCGGCACAGCCTGCCACCTTAATGACAAAAACGGCATTGCACGTCAGATTGAAAAAAAAGTGACTGCTTCGCCAGCCGTCAGCATGGAAAAAACCCTGTGCATGGGCTGTTGCGACTGCTCACCAGCCGTTGAAATCGACGGCAAAATCTATACAGGCGACGAGGCAAAAGCCAAAATTGAGGCACTTGCATAAGAGCATTAACCGCGTTACTGACGAGGAATAAAATGAAACTACAAACAGCAGCTGATTTAGTAAAGGCAAAGGAACAGGGTAATAAAACGCTCTTCCCCGGCACAGTGCGCATTAATGTCGGCATGTCAACCTGCTGCATAGCAAAAGGCGCCGATGTGGTTCTCAGCGCGATTGACTATGGCCTAAAATCACGAAGCATGAATGCCGAAGTAGCAAAAGTCGGCTGCAGCGGCCTGTGCCATATGGAACCGACCGTTGAAATTCATCAGCCTGGCAAGCCCAAAATAATCTATTGCAATGTAAAAGAACAGGATGTGAACCGGTTGCTTGACGCTATCGAATCCGGCAGCGTGGTTGAAGACATGGCTTTTGCCCGTATCGACAGTGAAGACCATGCGCTGGTGGGTGAAATAAAGTATCAGTATAGCGCAGATGCCGGATCCTATGCTTCAGTCAGGTCCGTCAATGATATCGAATTTCTGAGAGCTCAGCGCAAAGTTATCCTGCGCAATGCCGGCAGCATCAATCCTGAAAATATTTATGAATACATAGCGCGCGATGGCTATGCAGCTCTTGCCAAGGCTCTTGCCATGAAGCCGGAAGCCATCATCAAGGATATTATTGATGCGGGGCTGCGCGGCCGCGGCGGCGGCGGTTTCCCGGCAGGACTCAAGTGGAAGGCCTGCCGCAATGCCGCAGGAACTGAAAAATATATTATCTGCAATGTAAGCGAAGGAGAGCCCGGCATCGGCATGCATCGCAGTTTCCTTGAATCAGATCCGCATTCGGTACTGGAAGGGCTCATTATCGGCGGTTTTGCCATCGGCGCCAGTACCGCCTATGTGTATATACGCGATAATTACCGCATAGCCCTCAAGCGGTTTCAAAAAGCTATAGAGGATGCAACGGAACTGGGTCTTCTCGGCGACAATATTCTTGGAACATCCTTCAGCATGACGGTTAAAGTAAAAGAAGGCGGTGGACGTTTCGTCTGCGGTGAAGAAACAGCTCTGATCGCCTGCATAGAGGGCCGCATTGGCGAGCCCTGCCAGAGACCTCCCTTCCCGGTTGAAAAGGGCCTTTTCTCCAAACCAACCTGCATCAACAATGTTGAAACCTGGGCTAATGTTCCGGTCATTATTGCCAAGGGTAGCGCGTGGTACACCGCAGTCGGAAGCGAAAAAAGCAAGGGCACCAAAGTCCTGTCGCTTTCTGGCAATATAGCCCGGGCAGGCATGATTGAAGTTGCTATGGGAACCTCGCTCAAAGATGTTGTGCACACAATCGGCGGCGGCATTCCCGGCGGCAAAAAGCTCAAAAGCATTCAAACCGGCGGCCCGTCAGGAGGCGTCATTCCCGCAAGCCTGGAAAATCTCACGGTTGACTATGATTCGCTCAAGAGTGCCGGAACGATGCTTGGCTCAGGAGGGATGGTTATTATGGATGAGACGACAGATATGGTGAAAATAGCGCGCTATCTGACCGATTTTTTCGTTCAGGAATCCTGTGGAAAATGCGTACCATGCCGAGAAGGAATGTGCAGAATATGCGCCATGCTCGACGAAATTATCGCTGGTCGTGGCACGGCTAACGACCTGTCGCTGCTGCAGGAAATGTCCGATCCCATAATAAGTGCTTCAGCATGCGCTCTGGGAAAAACAGCCCCCATGCCTGTTCTCTCATCGCTCAAACACTTCCGCAACGACTACACTGCCTATATAAAATAAAACATGGTTTCCCCAAAAAAGCCCGTCCACATGTGGACGGGCTTTTTTTCGCCCATCCAGCAAAGTATGCGTAAAACGATTGACGCATACCGGATCATTTTCACCCATTTTATGACAAGAGCACTTTATGCTTGAGGAGGTCTTTGCTTCATCTTCAGCGCAATCCAGCCCGTTTGCACTAAGCCAGTCGAATGCTTGAACTGAAGAAAGCTGATGGCTTTTTACCCGTTCATGGATCGACAAGTTCACCACGAACGGAAATGGGCGCTGCTACAATTTAATAAAAACTTCTCTATTTTAAATATCATCACAACCTTAATGTGCTATCCAGCAAAACCATACAAAATTTCCGGTAAAAGCAAGAAATCCTTATTCCAATAAAAGCATGCTTATTCCATTTTGGAATAAGCATGCTTTTATAACCCTGCCCGCAAACAAAAAAAAATACAGCAATTACAAATAGTTAATTTTTTTTATAAAAAAAGTGCATCGGCACGCTATTTGCTTTTTAATATATTCGAAATTTAGAGGAAAGGGGCATAGTATGAATACAAAAAATGATGATATGCACGGGGAAAACTTCGAAGATATGTTGGTGGATGAAACAGCATGTGTGGAAGATGGGGAAGGGATTGACAGGTTAAAAGAGACTCCTGAGGAAGCTCTTGAGTCAGACACTCACGATAAAAGCTCACATGGAAATGTTATAACTGCCTATCTCAATGAAATAAAAATGTGGCCTGTTGTGTCGCGGGATAAAGAGTTGGCTCTGGCTATTGCATATTCTGAAGCAGACAAAAAAAAACGTACTCTCATCAGGCTTTGGGCTCTTTGTTTTTCTTCCATTATAGACTGGAAAAAAATACCCGTTGCAGCCAAACAGGGGCTGCAGGATAAAGGCACAAAAAAAATCCTGGAGCTGCTGCAAAAAATACAAACGGCGCACCGTACCGTCTTGGCGGTAGAGGCAACCCTTGAAAAAGAAAAGCCCAGTTACTACAAAAGCAAGAAGCTCTGCAGGGAAAAAGCAGTGGCTGTGTTAGAGACAGATGATATTTGCATGCATCTGGATTTACTGCGAACGTATAAGTCCGGCGATGTAAAAAAACTGTACCCTTTTGTTAATCCTGCAAAAACTCAAAAAGCAAGAAAAAATATTCTGTCTTTGCTGCGCCAGTATCTCAAGGCCGACCGTTATGCAAAAAATTCAAAAAACGAACTGGTCGGTTCAAATCTTCGTCTTGTGGTGGGTATAGCAAAAAAATATGCCTCCCGCGGACTTCCGCTTTCTGATTTAATTCAGGAAGGCAATATAGGGCTAATGCGGGCCGTAGAAAAATTTGATTACCGGCTTGGTAACCGTCTGAGCACCTATGCAAGCTGGTGGATACGCCAGACCATAATCCGGGCAATAGAAGACAAGTCGACAACGATCAGAATCCCCGTATATATAAACGATAAAATCAAAAAGCTGCTGCATGAATCAAAAAACAATGCCCAGCTACTGAACGCAGAGAGCGCTGTGGCGGGTGTCGACAATGAAACTGTCAATGTTCATTTTGCCCTTCAGATTACGCGGGATCCTCTCTCCCTGGAAACACCCTTTGGAGAGGATGGCAGCAACCTTCATGAATGCATTGCAGCAACCATGCCGCAGTCTCCGATTGAACATGTGCTCAAGTATCAGCTTGAACATGAAACCGAAGAAATGCTTAAATGTCTGTCACCACGGGACGAAAGAATTCTTCGTATGAGGTTTGGACTTGGTGTCGACGGAGAGCATACACTTGAGGAAATTGGTGAAAAATTCGGTATTTCACGTGAGCGCGTTCGTCAGATAGAAACAACGGCACTGCAACGGATAAAAGCCTCGACATGCTCTGAGGTTTTAAGACCATTTCTGGTCAATTGAGCTACAGCCCCGTTGAACGCTCAAGGCCATATTCTTTTATTTTACGCCAAAGCGTATTATATCCGATACTGAGCCGTTTAGCTGCCTCGCGCTGATTCCAGCCACAATGCACAAGCGTTTCTTCTATATGGCGGCGTTCAAGATCACGCATACTCATATGCGAAAAAACATGCGGCTGCGAGTCCCTGCCAGTATAATTTTCAAGCACTATATCATCGGCTGTCAACTCATCATTCTCAACAAGAATCATGGCCCTCTCAATGGCATTTTCAAGCTCCCGCACATTGCCGGGCCAGCCGTACAACTCCATTTTTTGTATCGCGTCTTTAGAAAGCCCGACTAATCTTCTGTCTGTGCGTTTGCAGTATCTCTCCACAAAAAAACGAGCAAGCGGAATAATATCTTCACGGCGCTCTGCAATAGGTGGAATATACAGAGGGATAACATTGAGCCTGAAATAAAGATCCTGACGGAAACGCCCCTCGTCAACCAACTGCCTGATCGGCACATTGCTTGAAGCAAGCACTCGGACGTCTATGGCTATATCCTTTGTATCCCCGACGCGCCGTATTTCATTCTCCTGCAGCACCCGCAACAGCTTCACCTGAAACGCCGGGCTGGTTTCCCCTATTTCATCAAGAAATATTGTACCTCCGTTTGCCTCTTCGAAAAGTCCTTTTTTCGTAAAATTAGCTCCCGTGAACGCTCCCTTGACATAGCCGAAAAGCTCACTTTCAAGCAAGGTTTCAGGAAGGGCGCCGCAATTGATTGCCACAAACGGTCCGTCGCTTCGAAGGCTGTAATTGTAAATGGCATGAGCGATAATCTCCTTGCCCGTGCCGCTTTCGCCCTCAATGAGTACCGTTGCGGACGACTTGGCCACGCGCCTTACCATATCAAGAATTTTCTGCATCGCCGGGCTTGTTGAAACAATATTATCGAATTTAAACAAATCATTAACCTGGCTTCTCAAATTCTTGACTTCTGCGACAAGTCGCTGCCGCTCATAGGCCTTTTGCACCACAAGATTGAGTTCGGTCAGGTCTATAGGCTTCGTGATATAATCAAAGGCCCCCTGCTTCATTGCCTGGACAGCAGAGTCGACCGAACTGTTGCCGGTTATTATAATCACCTCGGTGTGCGGAGCAACTTCTTTGACTTTTTTCAGTATATCGATACCGGTAACAGCATCAAGCATGAGGTCGGTTATCACAACATCGAAAATCTCCTCCTGCAGCATCTGCAGAGCATGTCTGCCATCGCTTTCTTCCCGCACAGACGCACTCTGCCTGATAAAAAATTTGGACAGCATACTGAGCGTTGACTCATCGTCATCAATCAATAAAATATGATGTTTTTTCATTATATTAGACGAGCAATAAAAGTTTTCCCCTGATACCTGCAGGATGTATCAATCATTGTCAGACATACTACTAGCACAACCGCCCTGCAGCCGTGCAAGATTGAATTAAAAAAAGAAGGGCTTGCAAAGGTTTGAGGTGAAAGCTTAAAATTAATTGCTTGACAAAAAGAAAAAAATGAACTAATTATCACTTCTTTAATTATCAAAGATAACACTCTTCCCCAAAGCCGCTACGGACTGGGTTAGAATTATCGAAGGACAGAACCGCTAACAACAGTAACTCAACCGGCTCAACACGGAACCTGCAAGGAGTGTATTATGTACGCCATCGTGAAAACGGGTGGTAAGCAGTATCGGGTCGCCCCTGGCGACAGCCTAATGATTGAAAAGCTTGAAGGTGAGCCAGGCTCCTCTGTCGAGTTCACTGACGTGCTCATGGTTGCTCCGGAAAACGGGAAAAACATTCAGATTGGCACACCGATTGTTGCAAACGCCAAAGTATCAGCAGAAATTAAACGGCAGACAAAAGGCAAAAAGATAATTATCTTTAAGTCAAAACGCCGAAAGGGCTATCGCAAAAAAACCGGCCACCGTCAGCTACTTACCGAAGTAACCATAAAGGATATTAGTTTATAATATCCAAACCACTCTTATCAGGAGGATGTATTTTGAAAGGATACGAACTCTGCATAATCTTCCAGCCGGACGCAAGCGATTCCGTCATGGATGAATTGTTCAGTGCCTTGGGGGTTGTCGTTGCTAAATATAACGGCTCTGTGCTTAAAACCGAAAAATGGGGTAAGCGCAATTTGAAATATGCCATCAAAAAGCATACAAAAGGCAATTTCTGCTTCCTTTTCTTTACCGGTACGGCTGAAACGCTAAAAGACATTGACCGCGCTGCGCGCTATAATGAACAAATTATTCGCTATACCGTGCATGAAGCTCGAAAAAAACTTCACCCCTGCTGGTATGGAAAGCGCAATGACTGCTGCTGAGACATCACTACATGCTGAAGCGCCTTTAGAAGCAGTCGAACCCGCTGCAACGACAGCAGAAGCGTAATAGCGTCACAACCATACAACCAAACACGCTCACAGCCTTTGAACATACAGTCACCGGTAGGAGGTCAAGTTGATTAAACGGAGAACACAAAAAAGAAAGCCATTCTATACCAAGCGTAAAATCTGCCGCTTCTGCTCGGACAGCAACCTTGATATAGCCTATAAAGACTACAACACATTGCGGCACTTCATCACCGAACGCGGAAAGATAATTCCCCGCAGAATCTCCGGAAACTGTGCCAAGCATCAGCGGGAGACTTGCCAGGGCAATAAAGCGCGCCCGCGTGCTTTCGATCATGCCTTTTTCCGTAACATCCTTTTAAAACATTTTAATGCACTATCTAGGTAAGGGGCATCAACAATGAAGGTGATTTTGACTGAAGATGTAGCGCATCGTGGTTCAGCAGGCGACATGTTGAAAGTTAAGGACGGCTATGCCCGGAATTATCTTAATACCAAACGGCATGGCGAATAGTCGCAACAACAGAGAATGTCAAGCAGCTTGAGCACCAGAAGCGTCAGGTTCAGGCAAAGCTGAACAAACTGAAAAAAGAATCCGAAGGCGTTGCAAAAAAAATCGAAAGCATCTCCTGTACGATAGCACGGGCTGCCGGCGAAGAGGATAAGCTCTTCGGTTCTGTCACCTCAGCCGACATTTGCAGCCAGCCTCAAAAATGAAGGCATTGAAGTCGACAAAAAGAAAATACTGCTGGATGAGCCGATCAAAAGCCTCGGCATTTTCACCGTGCCGATTAAAATTCATGCTGATGTAACTGCCAATCTGAAAGTTTGGGTTGTCAAAGAATAAGGAGCCTCGGGGCAACTTCATGGGCAGCAACGCTCTCCCGAACGTACCCCCTCAGAATCTGGAAGCAGAGCAGTCGCTTCTAGGCTCAGTGCTGCTGGAAAATGAAGCGCTGTTCAAGGCTCTGGAAATAATAAAAACAGAGGATTTCTACCGCGAGTCGCATCGCCAAATTTATCAGGCGATGATAGACCTGTATGAAAAAAACGAGCCTGCCGATCTTATCACCGTCACAGAAGTCCTAAAAAGAAAAAATAAACTCGATGAGGTCGGAGGCGCTTCCTATCTCGCTGACCTGCTTGAAAAAATCCCCACAGCCGCCAATATCGAGTACTACGCAAAAATTATCCGGCAAAAGTCGATACTGCGCAGTCTGATCTACTCTGCCACCGAAATCGTTTCAAAGGCGACGAATGCTGAAGAAAACGTCGAGGATATTCTTGATTTTTCCGAAAAAACCATCTTCCAGATTTCAGAGTACCAGATAAAGCCCTCTTTTTACCCCCTGAAAACGATACTCAAGTCGACGTTCAAAGATATTGAGCGGCTGTATGAAAAAAAACAGACTTATCACCGGCGTGCCATCGGGGTTTGCCGATCTCGATTCAAAAACATCAGGTTTCCAGCCATCAGATCTCATTATCATTGCAGGGCGTCCCAGCATGGGCAAAACCGCATTCTGCCTCAATGTCGCTCAATATGCATCGCAGGAATCCCATATTCCCATAGCAATATTTTCCCTGGAAATGTCAAAAGAACAGCTGGCGCTGCGCATGCTGTGCAGTGAAGCGCGCGTCGATAACCATAAGCTCCGCACCGGCAACATTGCAGAAACAGACTGGGGCAAACTGTCCATGGCAGCGGGAAAACTTGCCGATTCAAAAATGTATATCGATGACACCCCAGGCATAACATGTCTTTGAAATGCGCACCAAAGCCCGCAGGCTCAAAGCCGAACAGGGTCTGGGCATGGTCATCGTTGATTATCTTCAGCTCATGGCCGGCTCAAAAAACCGCTCAGACAGCCGCGAGCAGGAAATATCAGAAATCTCCCGATCTCTCAAGGGGCTTGCAAAGGAACTCCATGTGCCGGTTATTGCCCTTTCTCAGCTGAATCGCAAAGTAGAAGACCGCGTCGATAAACGCCCCCATATGGCCGATTTGCGTGAATCGGGTGCCATTGAACAGGATGCCGACGTTATTCTGTTCATCTACCGCGATGAAGTCTACCATCCCGATTCTGAAGAATCCAGGGGCAAAGCCGAAGTGATTATCGGCAAACAGCGCAACGGCCCAACCGGCGAAGTACAGCTTGCTTTCATCAATGAATATACTCGATTTGAAAATTATTCCTATCGAGACATAATGCAGCTCTAGACCTCACGTGCCTTTCGCTTAACTATTTAAACCACCCCATACCCCGCTTGCATATATCTTCGAAACATGTGCCAACCAGGCTGCTGTGCTTTAAAAAGAGCTGCAGAATTCATAAATATTTGAAATAAATTGTATATTTTTTCAGCCCTGCCATTGACTCGCACTGTACTCGTGGTTATCTTTCCATAAATAACAAAAAAGATGCATAGCTTTATAGTATTATTTTAATATTTGAAATAAAAATAGCTATTCTGAAAAAATCAAGGAGGCAGGTATGGCAAAAGCAATCGGCATAGATTTAGGAACAACCAACTCTGTTGTTGCAGTAATGGAGGGCGGTGAACCGACGGTCATAATCAACGAAGAGGGCAGCAGAATAACCCCCTCTGTTGTTGCATTTACCAAAGAAGGAGAGATTCTGGTCGGTCAGGTTGCAAAGCGGCAGGCAATCACCAATCCTGAAAACACGATTTATTCAATCAAGCGCTTCATGGGACGCAAGTACAGTGAAGTGAGTGAAGAAATGAAAATGGTACCCTACAAAGTACTGGAGGGAGCCCAATGGTGATGTGCGAATCGAAGTGCGCGGCAAACAATATTCTCCTCAGGAAATTTCTGCAAAAACCCTGCAGAAACTCAAAAAATCAGCTGAAGCATATCTCGGCACCGAAATAAAAGATGCCGTGATCACGGTCCCCGCCTACTTTAATGACAGCCAGCGGCAGGCAACCAAAGACGCCGGCACGATCGCCGGCCTGAATGTACTGCGCATAATTAACGAGCCGACAGCATCAGCCCTTGCCTATGGTCTTGATAAGCAAAAGGAGGAAACAGTTGCCGTCTATGACTTCGGCGGGGGAACCTTTGATATCTCCATACTGGAAGTGGGCGACAACGTAATAGAGGTCAAATCAACAAACGGCGACACACATCTTGGCGGCGACAACCTGGATCAGCGTATTATCGACTGGCTTGTAGCAGAATTCAGAAAAGACCAGGGCATAGACCTGAGTCAGGACAAAATGGCACTGCAGCGTCTCAAAGAGGCTGCGGAAAAGGCAAAAATAGAGCTTTCGTCAACGGTTGAAACAGAAATAAATCTGCCGTTTGTTACGGCAGACGCCTCAGGGCCAAAGCATCTTAACTGCCGATTGAGCAGGGCGAAATTCGAGCAGATGATTGACGATCTTATAGAGCGCTCGCACATACCATGCGAAAAGGCTCTCCAGGATGCCGGCCTGCAACCCAGCCAGATAAACGAGGCCATTCTTGTGGGCGGCTCGACACGCATCCCCAAGGTGCAGGAAATGGTGCGCAAAATTTTTGGCAAAGAGCCTCATAAAGGCGTAAATCCTGATGAGGTTGTCGCCCTTGGAGCTTCCGTACAGGCTGGCGTTCTGTCAGGAGAGGTCAAAGATGTGCTGCTGCTTGACGTTACCCCCCTGTCATTAGGCATAGAAACCCTGGGCGGTGTCACGACCAAGCTCATTGAACGCAACACGACAATACCGACACGGAAGAGTGAAATATTTACAACTGCTGCCGACAACCAGACAAGCGTTGAAATCCACGTACTGCAGGGTGAACGTGATATGGCACGCGATAACCGAACGCTTGGACGGTTTCAGCTTGTAGGCCTTCCGCCGGCGCCGCGCGGCGTTCCACAGGTTGAGGTAACCTTCGACATTGATGCAAACGGTATCGTGAACGTGTCGGCAAAAGATCTTGGAACCGGTAAGGAACAGAAAATAACCATAACGGCATCAAGCGGGCTGAACAAAGACGACATTGATAAAATGGTAAAGGATGCCCAGTCGCATGCAGACGAGGACAAAAAGCGTCGCGAGGAAATCGAAGTGCGCAATCAGGCCGACAGCCTTGTCTACGCAACCGAAAAAGTCCTGAAGGAAAACCGCGAGAAGGTCTCAGAGGCAGATGCCCAAGCCGTTGAAGATGCACTAAAGGCTACACGTGATGCCATTGAAAAGGGGAACGCTGAACGAAATCAAGGCTCGCATGGAGGCTCTGAACAATGCCTCTCACCGGCTGGCTGAAGCCATGTACAAGAAGGCATCAGCGGCTGATGCGCAGCCTGGCGCAGGCAGCGCAGGCCCCCAGAGCACAGGCGCAGCTGGACAAAGCGATGTAGTTGATGCGGAATTTGAAGAAACCGATAAATAAACGGTTTTTTCCTTGACAAAAGAGCTCTTAAATCAAATAAAGAGGATGAAGCACACGGTTTCATCCTCTTTTTTTACTATAGTTCACACTAACTGAAAGGTGTTCAAAATCCGTCATGCTCAGTGAAAAGCTTGGACACAGACTGGACAGCCCCCTTTCCCAACTTATCAAAAGGGGCCCGCTGTCAAAGCTCAGCCCGACAGCCCTCACTCTTACAGGTCTCATCGTCAACCTGATAGCCTCAGGTTTCATTATCCCCGGATGGTGGAAAACAGCCGCTATTCTGATTCTTGTTGCCGGACTGTTTGACATGCTTGATGGCGCAAGCGCAAGAACTATGGAAAAAACCACTCTCTTTGGTGGATTCATTGATTCCGTTGTTGACCGCTATTCTGATATGGCTATTCTTCTTGCCTTCATCATTTACTATGCCCTCCATAACGACATCTTCATGGTGAGTCTCTGTGCGGTCACCTGCGTGGGCTGTGTGCTCATTCCCTATACGCGTGCGCGTGCTGAAACAATCATCCCCATATGCAATATCGGCATCATGGAACGGGCCGAAAGAATTCTCCTTATCGTTGCGGGTTGCTCCTTCAATCTTATGCAGCCTGTTTTTCTGGCTCTAGCGGTATTGACACATGTAACCGTACTGCAACGGATCTATTACACATGGAAAAAAACACAAAAAAAATAGAAACAGACTATGCATATGAATGACGAGGGAGGCGCTGTATGGAAGAAAAACAGGGGAATGGCTTTACTTTTAAAGACAAAGAGTGCTGCGCTCAGGATGAATCAATAAACAAAGCCGGACATGATGCAGACAGCCGGCAATGGTGAAAAAAGCACCTCTCATGATCGTATGAACGCAACACAACCTGCCTGAAATCAATTTTGCTTCTTTTATCATATCCCTCAGTTCATCAGCACTTTTCCATCTAGGCGATATTCCTGATCCGGCAACAAACCAGACGCAACGCAACCTGCCCCTTGCCAAGCAGACGATTGACATACTTGGGCTTTTGAAGGAAAAGACCGTTGGCAATCTTGAACGGGATGAAACCCAACTGCTGGAAAACCTGCTGTATGACCTGCGCATGCGGTACGTGGCAGAACTGAAAAAAGACGCTCTGTAAACCCGGCTATGGAATCACTTGTCATCAGAGCCCCTGCAAAAGTCAATCTGTGCCTTAAAATCATCAAAAAACGGCCGGACGGCTATCATGAAATAAGCACCATATTTCAAAAAATCGGCCTTTTCGATGAACTGGAACTGCAAAAAACAGCTGCTCCCGGCATACGTCTTACCGTTGACAACCCGGCCGTTCCATCAGACCGTACAAATCTCGTGTACAGGGCAGCAGAGCTCATTATGGGACACTGCGAGAGCCGGCTGGGGTGTCGACTATCAAGCTGTACAAGCGGATACCTGCAGGGGCAGGCCTTGGCGGCGGCAGCAGCGATGCGGCTGCCGCGCTTGATGGCCTGAACAGGCTTTTTGACCTGGGGCTGTCACTGCACAATCTCCAGGAGCATGCGATCAGCCTGGGGGCTGACGTGCCTTTTTTTCTTTCACCCTGGCCTACAGCCTGCGCTACCGGAATCGGTGAAATACTGCAGCAGGTCCACCTGCGCACTGAGCTCTGGTTTGTCATTGTTTTCCCCCGTTTCAGCATATCAACGGCATGGGCGTACGCAACCTACAGCAAAGATATCATATTGACAAATCAACAAAAAAATATTATTTTACCTAATTCTATTGATGACCTTGCACAGGTGCGAACGCTGCTGCATAATGACTTTGAGCAGGTGGTTATACCCAGGCATCCCGAAATCGCCGCCATACAAACAGAGCCTCATGCAGGCGGGCGCCGAAGGCACACTGCTCAGCGGCAGCGGTTCATCGGTTTTTGGTGTTTTTAAAAACCGCGAGGTCTGCCAAAAAGCTGCTGCGCAGCTCTCGGAGGGCATAACCGGCGATATTTTCATGGCCCAGGGTCTCCGGCAGGAATACGCCCAATCGAATCTCACAGAGTGAATTCGAAGAGAGCCCGTTGCGCAGCAATACTTCAATACAACCTCGTCCTGCGCTGAATTGTCAGGAGCATAACAAAAGGAGTCTTTCGTGAACGATCTTAAAATTTTTTCGGGCAATGCAACCCCCGCCCTGGCTAATGAAATCTGCAAATATTTCAATCAGCCTCTGGGTGCAGCCAAAGTCGGCTCCTTCAGCGACGGCGAGACCATGGTCGAAATTCAGGAAAACGTGCGCGGCATGGATGTTTTTGTTGTGCAGTCAACCTGCAATCCTGTCAATACGCACCTGATGGAACTGCTGATCATGATTGATGCCCTTAAACGGGCATCCGCAGAAAGAATCACCGCGGTTATCCCCTACTATGGATATGCCCGGCAGGACCGCAAGGTCGCACCCCGCGTGCCGATAACGGCAAAGCTGGTTGCGGATCTGCTCACCACAGCAGGGGCCGACCGCGTTCTGACCATTGACCTGCATTCCGGACAGATACAGGGATTTTTCAGCATCCCGGTTGATAATCTTTTCGCTTCGCCGATTATCTACCAGTACCTGAAGGAAAAATACGCCGGCAAGGAAGTTGTCATTGTTTCACCCGATGCCGGGGGCGTCGAGCGGGCCCGCAGCATGGCAAAACGCATCGGCGCCACAATTGCCATTATCGATAAACGTCGCCTGCGGGCAAATGAAGCCGAGGTCATGAATATCATCGGTGATATCGAAGGCAAGCATGCCCTGGTGCTCGACGATATGGTTGACACGGCAGGAACGCTTACCAAAGCGGCCGATGCCGTCTGTTCGCGAGGGGCACTGTCAGTTGCCGCATGCTGCACGCATCCAGTGCTTTCGGGTGCTGCCATAGAGAAAATCAATAAATCCTGTCTCGAAGAAATCGTGGTCACCAACACAGTTCCGCTCACCCCTGAAGGTGCTGCATCAAAAAAGATAAAAGTGCTGTCCATTGCCGAATTTTTTGCCGTAGCCATCCGGCGCATTCATAACAACGACTCGGTAAGCTCGCTTTTCATATAAACACAATATATTTACCATATACCAACAGCTGTAAGGAGACACCATGAGCCAGACAATCACTATCACCGCAACATCGCGCGAGGGCGCAGGCAAGGGCGTTAACCGCAAACTGCGCACAAAAGGACTCATTCCGGCGGTCGTGTACGGTCATCATTATGACGCCGTTTCCCTCTGCGTCAATGCCACTGAAATGGATAAAATGTTCCGTCCGGGACATGAGGATATGCAGGACTACCAGCTCTACAAACTGGTTGTCACGGGCACGGATTCAAAGGAAACCATGGTCGTCATTAAAGACATCCAGCGCGACCCGATCAAAGAAAAAATCAGGCATATAGACTTCTTTGCCGTACGCATGGATGAAAAAATCATAGCGCCCGTGCATGTACGCATCACCGGCAAGGCTATTGGCGTCAAAAATGGCGGCATCCTTCGCCACCTCCTGCATGAAATCAAGGTAAAGAGCCTGCCTGCAGATGTACCGCCGCATATTGATATTGATGTTACCGCAATGGAAATCGGTGATTCCGTGCATGTGAAAGATTTGCATCTGCCGGCAAATGTCCAGATTCTAACCGATTCTGAAGCGGGTGTTGTCAACATCATGGCGCCTATCGTGGCCAAGGAAGAAAAGACTGAAGGTGAAGCAGCCCCGGCGGCCGCCGCTCCGGCCAAAGCCGCTCCTGCTGCGGCTGCTAAAGCTGCTCCTGCTGCGGCTGCCAAAGCTGCTCCTGCTGCGGCAAAAGCCAAAGCTGCTTCTTCAAAAAAGTAATGCGCCTGCAGGCAGCCCATGATGGTAACACAGCACTGCCCGCCGCCTAACAGCCTGTTATGAGTTTTGTGAAACTCATAGCAGGCCTTGGCAATCCCGGCGATGCGTACAGCCTGACCAGGCACAATATCGGGTTTATGGCGGCCGATCGCATCGCAGGGGAAACAGGCATTGCCCTCAATAAAACCAAATTTCATTCCCTGGTGGGGTATGGCAGCTGGTGCGGACATGACATCATCATTGCCAAGCCCCAGATCTTCATGAACCGCAGCGGCGAGGCCATCAGGGCACTGGCAGACTCCTGCGACATCACAGCCGAAAATATCATCGTCATGCACGATGATATGGATATAGATTTTGGCAGCATCAAAATAAAAGTCAGCGGCGGCAGCGCCGGCCACCGCGGAATCGTTTCACTGATTGACCAGCTCTCCACAGACTTATTTATGCGCCTGCGTATCGGCATAGGACGCCCGCCCTCCGATATGCCAGGCCCCGACTATGTACTTGAAGCGTTTTCTCTCCAGCAACTGGGCAAAATACCTACAACCACCGCAAAAGTGTTCCAGTGTCTGGAGACCATACTCACGCACGGCGTTGCAGCAGCTATGAACCGCTTCCATTCGGCAGCTGCTGAACCACTCAAACAAGACAGCTCAATAGGAAATACTGATTTTTAAATGCCCCTTTTTACCACAATTGCCTATAAAATCCTTGCCACTTAATAATTAGTATGATATTGTATTATAATAATTTACAAAATGTCCCCATCGTCTAGTGGCCTAGGACACCGGCCTTTCACGCCGACGACACGGGTTCGACTCCCGTTGGGGACGCCAGTAAAATCAAGGGTTTCAGAGTTTTCTCTGAGACCCTTTTCTTTTGGTAGCAAAAATAAAAGTAAAAAAATATTAGGAAGGATGACAGCTTCGAATATAGAAAGGAGATGTACGTAAAGAGAATAGATTACATCTGATAATATGGAGGGCTTACGGAATGGCCCGCATTCCATATTAGAGAGCCGTAATGTGGCATTTTAGACAGCCCGGCAATGGCACGAGATGTTGAGGTAAATAGCATTCAGAGCAAGGAATCATGCCTCAGTTCCATCCCGCTGCCATGCCAGCGTTTTACGTCTATCCCCTGGTTGTTATTGTTTGGCAAACTATTACTGACACACTCGTAAAAAGTCCCAAATTCAACTAAATCGTCATACCGGCGAAAGCCGGTATCCAGGAGTTTTATGTGCTTACAAAACACTGGAAAACGGTTTTCACCTGGGTGACGACTTTTTACGGGAACATCATTGCTTATTTGAAAAAAATTGTGACATAATAATTTTGCGCCATTATCAATGCCGGTATCTATAATCATATGGTTTATTATCTGTTAAAAAATCCAAAAAAAGGCTCTGGAAGGCTTCATTTTAGCCCTCGACAATCTATTTTTGTTTCAAGTGTCGTATTCAAATATATATTCCTCTGGCGTTTCATACAACTTCTCACCAAAAAGGCTTACATTTAAATATCCTTCTTTCAAAAACGACTTTAGAATTTCTCTCGAAAAAATTCTAGCCCTAAACATATAATTTGTTTTTTTAACGGTGAAGCCATTTTTTGTACCAAATAAACCTGATAGGGCTTCAGTTGAAAATCTAAAGTAATCAAATGGGTATGCGTGCAGTTGAAATGTTTGGTGCGTTTGAATATAAAGCAGACCCCCTATTGTAAGTGTTTTCATTAGCTCATGCGCAGCAAGATGTGGATATTTGAAATGCTCAAACGTGGAACAGGAAATTATAACATCATATTTTCCCTTACCAACCACCGACGAAAGCCGATGAATATCCGCAACAAAATCAACATCCTGCCCAACCTCTATATCTGTTCCATGATATACAGAAGCATGTGGAATCCATTCTTTGTGCATGGTAGAACGTCCAAGCTTAGACTGCTTAACGCCCAATTCAAGGACACGCGGTTTTGAGAGGGTCGCACAGCGTTCTAAGAATAGAACAAGTGACTCGTCCCTTTTTTTTTCTTTTATAATGTTGTGAATAATCAAATTTGCATTTCTTCGTAAATAGCCCATATTGCTTCCTTATTTCCCTTTCTCTGAACGGACTGCGGGCACTGACTGCAGGGGTCTGTTTTTTGACCATGCCCTGTATCTCAAATGAGTAATCAGTGGCGCCTGATAGAAACACTACCGCTGGGTAGTTGCTTTGTAATGCGGCTAATATAGGATGAGGAAGATTTTGTTTCAAGGTAAATGTCGGTACAAGATTCATATCCGGTCGATGCAGCTCTAATAGCGTACGCGCAGAATGTGATTGGTGATAACGCAATGACTGATGCGGAAGACTATATCATGTAGTGTGGACTTTTTAGATAAAAAATCTGGCCACTAGATCGAGGAGTTTGGCCTTTATGGTGTTTCAATCTCAGTTTTAATTCTTTCCAACCATCGGGGCAATAACTTCAAGCACTCTGCGTGCCGCGGCCAGCAACCCCGGGTTTCGTTCAAGAGCTGCATTGATGGTATCGGCATTGTTATAATAAATTTGAATAATTTTGCACCCGACTGCGCTTTGGGCGAGTGTATTATCGCGAAAAAACCGAAGGTTCTCAAGATGCTGGTTTCCCTCTCCCAGTGTTTTTTTCGCTAAACATGGCCTGACTGTGGTGGTCGTGGTTGTTGAAGGTGTAGCCGTAGTGGTCGTGGTCGTTGACGTGTGAGCCGTCGTTGTTGCTGCAGGGGTAGTCGTGGTTGTTGAAGGTGTGTTTTCACACGCATCTCCCAGGCCGTCATTGTCTGTATCCATCTGGCTAGGATTATACTTATCCGGACAATTATCGTTTGCATTGATTACGCCGTCACAATCATTGTCATTAAAGCATGAAGGGGCTCCCGGGTCTTCAATGCGTCCGTTAATAATAAGGTCCCGGTCGCCCCAGGTGCCGTCCTGCAGAGACAGCGTAATCACATTGCCGCTGACCGCAACTCCATCAACTGCATCGGTGCATCTGGATGCATCGCCGAAATCATAGTAATGATACTCTGCGTTGCACGGCTCAGGCCCGTTTTTTACCCACGTCTCTGCAGTGCGATTATCGGGAAGCGTGAAGGTTACCGTGGCTGCGCTGGTGCCTTCGGGCAGCACAACCGTGAAGTGATAAAAGCCATAAGGGAATCCGTAACCGACTGGCAGCGGTTGATCCCCGGTGCTCATAACCGATTGCACGTCTTCCAGATGTGTGCCTGGGGTTTGAGATTCTATCACCACGAAATAATCGCCCTCATAGCTGTGCAGGGATGCTACCCCTGCCTGCTGACTGTCAGGCGTGCCGTCATTGTTGCATCGCCTGCCTCTTCCACATCAATAACGTTGTCGCCGTCACTGTCAATGCCGCTGCGGCCGCTCAGGTTGATCGCGTAGTTAGGATTATCAGGATCATTGGAATGAATGGTGAGTGTCTGGTTAAAAATGGCTTCCACATGAGGGTTAAAGGTCACCGTGCCGGTGCAGGATTCCGTGCTCGGAATCGTATAGCCGTAGGTTGACTGGCAGGGAATAGCGCCGCTGTTATAGTCAAATGAAAAATTTACCGGATCGGAAAGCGTAAAATCCGTGATTGTAAGCGGCTCGCCGCCGGTATTTGAAATAATCAGGGTAAGCGAGCGGCTTTTGTTGATCAACTACATCATGAAAAGCAAGGTCATGGGACCAGATATTGGCCTGCAGGTCTACAACGCCTGTGCCTTCAAGATAGAGAAGCCGCCGTTGACTCCTTCATCAATATCGTTTGAGAAAATGACGACAAGCGCCTGCTGCGCTGCCCGACAAAGCTGGGAGCAAAATCGGCATCGACCGTGCAGAACTGATTGCCGGCAAGCGTGAAGGACCGTTTGCAGGATCCGGGCACGGCCAGCCCCCGTCGCCATAGTGCAGGGTGAAGTCCTCGCCGCTGTCGGGCGCTATGCCCGCTTTTTGAATGCTTGTTATTCAAGATTGCCATACCCCACGTTTTTAATGGTGAAGGTTTTTTTGATGCTGGTGCCCAGTTCCAATGGTCGGAAATCGTAATTGTCTTTCTTCAGCCGGCGGGAGTGTAGTATTATTCGTAAGATCAATGTCCGGTCCCGAGTAGCCGGTAAGAGTCTGTGCGAACCACAGGCTCATCGGTATCATTATCGGTCTGCACCACAAGCTCGGCCGTGCGGTACATCATTAAAAATAGATGTGTTGAATTATAACGTCGACGGTACACTTATACCAATGCACCAACAATTGTGTGGTTATCGCCGCAGGCCGTAGCACCGGTAATAAAGTCCAGCGTATAGTCGCCCACATCAGCGCCTGTCAGAAAGATATCAGAGACTGATAACGTGCTGCCGCCCATATTTTCAATGCGACTGTCAGCCAGGGAGGATGTTCGTATCGAGAGGATTATTGCCAAAATCATAATATCGTGGCTGCAATTCAATATCCGGTGGCCCTCCCCGTGAGAAGAGTTGGACTCAACCGCACTACAAACGCATCGATTGACTCCGGCAAACACAGGCTGCGCGGTTGAATTATCATCTGTGTACAAAACAGCAGGGAAATCACTTGATTCGGTTTCTCCCGCAAGAAAGAGCTGCTTGAAGCCTGAGGAGTCATAGCCCAGGGCCAGGCCATGCCACATGCTTTCATCACGGCCCGTGCCGCCGACATACGTTGCCTGTTCCAGAATGTCAAGATCATCATTAAAGCGGGCCACAAAAGCTTCAGAGCCGTTGCCTCTCCTGGGGTTGGCGCCGCTTATCTGTGCCGGGCAGATTGTTTGATTCTGTCCAGCCTGAGATAAAGACATCAGAGCCCGGCTCACCGGGAGTATCAAGCACAATATCAGCGCCCCTTTCAAAGTACGTGCCGCCGAAATACGTTGATTTTTCAAGTGCCAGATCATAGCTGAAGCGAGCCACAAAAGCATCCTGATTACCTCCGTAGGTTGTCTGAAAGCCGTTGGGGTGGCCAGACCTCTCGGGGAAGTTGTTATAGTAGGTTGGAGGTGACGCAATATAGGCCGGGGAAGTTCCGCCTGTGACATAGACCTTGTGCATTGATTTGTTGACAGCAATGGCAGTGCCGAAATCTAAACCATCTCCACCCAGATAGGTTGCATTGTCAACTGCGGTTAAATCAGAAGACATGCGCACCACAAAGGCATCCTTCTGTCCGCCAAAGGAATAAGGATCGACCCAGGGAAAACAACCGATTGCCATGCCAGGAACACAACCATCACAATATGGATTATAGGTGGTATCACCAGTGACATAAACATCGCCGTCAACAGCAACATGCAGTGGCGGAGTCAACGCTGCACCCGCCGAGAAAACTTGCCCTGATGAGCCCAAGGTCAAGGTTAAACCGGGCTACATATCCGTCATAATAGGATATGGGTGAACCATGTTCGGGCTGGGCTGAACCGGCTGTTGAGGGAAAATCACCGGATTTTGTGCCGCCAGCAACATAGATCGAGTCAGGAGGCTGATCAGGATCAAGGTCAATACGATTACCAATAGCAATGCCGATCGCTGTATCCACGTACGTGCCTCCCAGATACCGCGACTGTTCAATTGCGGACAGATCACGTGAAAGGCGAGTGATGAATCCGTCTCTACTGCTGCCCCTGCCGCGTCCTGCAAACGGTGCTGTGGGGAAATTTGATGAGTCTGTAAACCCGACCACATAGACAGAGTAAATTTTTTCAGGGGGTTCGCCTTCATTAAATGAGACAATGGCGATGTCCCAGGCCTCATCATCACCGCTGCCGCCAATATAGGTTGTATCCAGCACTCGCAGGTTACTGTCAAGTCTGGCTACAAAGGCATCACGGTCACCCCCGCCGAATGAGGTCTGCACACCGGTCCTGTTTGGAAAGTCGGTTTTTGATTCGGTGCAGCCGGCAACATAAACGTACAGTTTGTCGATATAGTATGTATCAAGGCCGTAGCCGTACTCAAGGCCGCTGCCGCCAAGGTAGGTGGAAAGCATGGGGTCGATAACCACTGGTTTTGACTGGTCGTAGTCTCCCAGAGCAAAACCGTACGTGCAGCCGGTAACTATATAGGCTGCCTCGACATACTTCTTCTGCCCACTGATTTCCTGAAAAGCAACCGGTTTTGTGAAGGTCGCAATACCAAGGCCTGTTGCAAGCGCAAGCTCTCCGCCTGCGGTGACACTCATGGCACTTGCCCCGTCAACCTGTATGCGGATTCTTTTGGCATCAGCGCCCGGCTTCATCGTGAAAATTTTTTCCACGCGGTTACCGTATGCTTTGAGTGATAACAGCACACCGGGGTATACCTCGCCCAGTGTCAGGCTGTCAGATGTGACAATTCTGCTTCGCCACCCTTTTGGGTCAGCACCTTTCAAGTAACTGACCATTGAGTCTGAAGCCTGTTCGCTTTTCGGCTTTGGTGCTTGGGCGTCTTGCAGCGTTTCTTTGATGACAAGCATTGCAGGCTCTTTATCTTCGGCTTTGGTAAGCGCATATACGAACTCTCCACTGACGGTCACAAAAAAGGTGCCGCCACGGGTTTGCGCATAAAAAGCCACATCGCGGTTCGTCTGCCCCTGATTTTTAACGAAAGGTATCTGCAGCGTGTTGATTTGTGTCTGCAGCTCTTTCGGGATGTACGCGCCCCTGAAACCCGTAGCCGCTGCGTCAATACCCGACAGCAGCAAAAGGGTGCAGCTTATGAGAATTGCATTACAACTCTTCGTTCCAACTATCTTTTCCATAATGCGACCCCCGCTTTAAAGAATGCACAAAATGCCTGCCATTCCAGGAGATGCTCCTGGTTCTGCTATTGCTTGCTTATTGAGGTAACCGCAGGAGAGTAAAACCAGCAGTTTCCCTAGCAGCAAAACCACTAGCCATTATTCCCCCTTGCATTGAAAAGGGCTCTTTATAAATTTCATGTAGCACGAAAAAAAATTATTTCACGGTTTTTTTTACAAATGAAAATATTTTGCAATAACAACAAAGGACGAAAAAGCGGACAAGGCGATGCGGTGCTGTGACGAAGTATGATTGCAGACGCTAAATGCTGTTTACACAATATCTTTTACCCTTGACTGCAGGGTCTAAACTCCACATTACGGCTATTGATCTGGATAAATAACAATCCGGAAAAGTACGGATTACCAAACCTAACATGCAAGAAATGAAGGTCCGGACCTCGAAACAAAAGCCAAAAGCAGCCGTAACCTGTTGCAGCTCGAATAAAAACTGCCCGATCACCTACGGCGCATCGATAAAACCATAATGGCGCCCCATCCAGTAGGGTAAAATAAAATCCAGTCCGGTGGCCTCATTCAAGCCCTCGGTGTTCACCTCGCCATCACCGGTTCCAAACGGATCCTTTTGCCAGATGAAATACTCCGTCGGTTTGCGCAAATGTACCGGCACGACAAAGGCGCTAACATCCCCATAGAGCAGCACCGGCCGCGGCGGATAATAGTCCTTGCCGAGCAGCGGTGAACTCCAGTCGCGCAGCGGCTTCAGCGACAGTTCCCGCAGGCTGCGCGTTGCGTCATCCAGCCTGGACGCCTCACCAGATGCGGCGGCATACAAAAAGTTAAAATGGGTGTTTCTATGGTTCTGCACGTATTGCCAGAGATGCTTTTCCATATAGTCCACAACAGTAGCCCTGCGCCGGCTGTCATTCTCCAAAAGGTGTACGGTAAAGCTGCGGGCGAACCTGAGGTTGTAGGAAAAATAGCCGTCAAGCAGACTCCTGCGGTTAAACAGCGCCTCGGCATTACCATCGTTCAGGCAGAAGGCCCTGTAAATGCCCTTCTGTACAGCCGGTCAATGCGCTTGTATTCCTGCCCGTCAACTCCCTCGCGCTGCGCCAGCGCAGCCCGGTACACCGCCAGCAGCTGCACCCTCAGCAAACCTGACACCAGAACGGCAGTGGTTCCTGTTGTGCCCTTATGGTCTTTGATAACGAAACCGGTCGCCTTTAGCCGCCCCCAGACGGCACGGATCACGTCCTGCAGCATGTCTCTGACCTCCTGCACGGCGGGTGCGGTCTGCGTGCTGTAGGCATCAGGGTCAAGCTCCGCCAAGGCAACGCCAATGCCATACAGGATACCAGTCAGCTGGTCTCTGGTAGCCCGGGTATAATAAATCATCACGGGATAGCATGCCGACGGGTCGCCTATGTCCGGAACGTCAGCAGGGCTCTCGTATATATAGCCGCGGTCGATCCTCTCCTGCCAGGACTCGGGATAGCGCCACTGAGCTGCCTGTCCGGCGGGAAACGCACACCGGGCGATCACTCCCGGCGTACCGCTCACGTGCGTCAGGATATGCAGGCCGCGAGAGGCTTCAAACACCGCGTCCAGATCGTGAGCCTCGCCTGTCGTGAGGAAGCGGTACACCGCACCCGCCAGATAAAACCCGGTAAAGATGGCGCTGTCGCCTCCGGTTCCGTACAGGGAGGGCTGCTCATCTGCCGCCTCAGCATACCGGGCCTGCCAGACAATGCCGTTTACACTGTGATGCGCCTGATAGTTCTCCTCAAGCATAATTGCCCGATCATATAAATCCTGATCGCTAATCGCTTCAGGATCAATATTCAGCAGATAACTTAAATCCTGGGCATGAGCATCTTCGGCCGCACAAAACCCTGTAGCGAAAGGGCATAGTATGCCCTCAACCTTACTGCCGAGCAGTATCATAAGCACAAACAGACTCAGGTAAAACTTTCTCATTAAATCTCCTGACAAATACAGACCCCGGCGATTCATCAGGCACTAGACCTGCAAAGGGCTCGCTTTGGGATGTCCCGAATAGAGCATATACGGTGAAGGCGGTTACGGGTCAGGGCAAATGATCCGACAGGTTATATGGCGGCATGACAGCAATTTGAGGGAGGCGTAACACCTGACTCTGCATGCTCCTTACCGCAATATCTTGCGCCCATGCTGTGCAGCCCAAAAACTCCACATTACTGCTCTCATGTTGGACGAATAATAATCCTGAAAAAATACAACTCAGCAACACTGCTATGGACATTCATAAAAATGGCCTGGCCACTCTTTCTAGTAGCCAGGCCTTCCAGAAGTCTCCCTCACAGCTCTAATTCTTCCCCACCATCGGAGCAATTATTTCAAGCACTCTTCTGGTCACTGCCCTCAACGCGGGGCTTTGCTCAAGGGCAGCGTTAATGCTGTCGGCATTGTTGTAATAGATTTGAATTCCCTTACGGCCCACAGCGTTTTGCGCAAGAATACTGTCGCGAAATTGCCGCAGCATGGCCACGGCAGGATCATCTTTGCCCAGAACTCCAACTACAGGACATTTTGCGGTATGCCTGCCGGAAACCTCATCTAGCAGCACGAGCGTGGCTTTATCCAACAGCTTTTGCTGTTTTTTATGGGTGATAGTCGCCGGGTTATCACGGGGCTGCACAAAGCTTTCATTGTCACCATACCAGCCGCAGTAGGTATGATTGCCGCCATAAATCAGCACAAGGCGCGTATCAGCGGGCAGCAAATTCTTGCTGTCACCGAGCAGCGTAGCCTCACCGTCTTTTGTGCCGTAAATCAACAAAACCTTCCCCGTAAAATCCGTAATTGGGCGCTCGGGGTCGGCAGTCGAGGCCCACACAGCCAATCCCTTCATTGTGCTTGGATGGTCATATACATATATACATGCGGAGGTGGCGCCCAGGGAGTGGCCTCCGATAACCCAGTTCTCGATATCGGGGTTATTCGCGATAATGTCTGTGGCGCGCTCGGTGGCAAAAATAGCGAGATCATAGGGCATTTTGACAATCACCGCAAGATAGCCTGCCTCGGCGATTTCACGCATGGACGGAGCGTATGACCGGGGATCCACAAGTCCCCCCGGATAAAAAATAAACCCGCAGGTTGGCTTTTTAAGCCTGTCCTGAAAGGCATAATAGTAGTTATCTGTTTCGCCCCAGGCAGGGACCGTAACCGTATTCACCGTTACATTATCATCGCTTTCCATAGCGCTCAGGGCTTCGGGCAGGGGCGGAAATGACCCGGTCTCTCCGCGTAGCCGCTGGCGCACAAACAGAGCAGTGCAGCGGCCAGGATTATAGAAAAAATTCTTTCCGACTTCATGGATCCTCCCTTATCTAGAAGGTAATAGTACAATAACTGAAACTTTGTATATTTAAACACATCAATATCATTATTGTCACTGATTTATTTCAGCATTGCTGGGAGTATATAATCAGTACGGTCTTGCAACACATAAATTGTCCGGTTTACAGCGTTACCTTGTCTGGCGAGCTATCACAATATCTTGGGGTCTTGACTTGCTGCTCAAAACTCCACATTAGCGCTCTAACTGGATAAATGGAAGTCCGAAAATTACAGCCTACCAAACGTCTCTTGAAAAGTATCGCAATGCACAAGGAGACTCCGTTTTGAAAAGACTGAAAATATTACTTGCTATGGGCCATGCGGCTGTGGCGAATGCCGTAGAAAAAGTAGACGGCAAAGCCGGCTATCAGCCATACGGCAAACCGTATCCAGGTAAGCCTCGGTAATGACAGCATAAGCCCTGCACAGAGACTGATGCCCAGAAGAGGAATTACGGGAACAAGCGGGCAGCGAAAACTTCGTTTCATATCGGGATGAGTCTGCCGCAGCACGACAACACCGCCGCAGACAATGCAGAAAGCAAACAACGTGCCGATATTGCACAGTTCTGCCGCCGTGCCGATGTCAAGAAACCCGGCAAAAAGGGCCACGACTGTGCCGGTTAAAATCTGTGCTATGTAGGGGGTTCGAAATCGCGGATGGACTTTGGCAATCCAGGGCCAGAGCAGCCCGTCACGGGACATGGAGAAAAAAATGCGCGGCTGGCCCATAAGCATGACTAAAAGCACACTGGTGATGCCGGCCAAAGCGCCCACAGAAACAAGCGCCGCCCCCCATGTATAGCCGACGAGGTTCAAAGCATGGGCAACAGGAGCAGGATGATTGAGCTCTTTATAGGAAACCATGCCGGTGAGAACACCAGAGACAAGCAGATAGAGAACTGTGCATATAACCAGGGATAGAATAATGCCTATAGGCATGTTGCGCTGCGGATCTTTTGTCTCCTCTGCTGCCGTTGAGATGGCGTCAAACCCGATATAGGCAAAAAAAATGATGGCCGCCCCTGTCATAACCCCGCTAAAACCGAAAGGCAAAAAAGGACTGTAATTTTCCGACTTTACCTCGAAGATGCCGACTGACACGAAGACGAGCACGGTAAGAACTTTTATTAAAACCATGACGCTGGTAAACCGAACGCTTTCCTTGATGCCGACTATAAGAAGAGCGGATAGACAAAGAACCACAAGCACAGCCGGCAGATTTATGAGCGCACCGGGCGTGGTTCCCGGAGCGCTTGCGCACCATGCAGGCACATGCATGCCCAAACCTGCAAGAATATTCACAAAATAGCCTGACCACCCGATTGAAACGGCAATGCAGGCAACAATATATTCAAGGATGAGATCCCAGCCGATAATCCAGGCGATCATTTCACCAAGAGTTGCGTATGCGTAGTTGTAGGCACTGCCGGAGGCAGGAATAAGGGAGGCGAATTCCGCATAGCAGAGTGCCGTAAAAAGACATGCGCAGCTCGATATGACCAGCGAGAGCAGTATTCCAGGACCTGCATATTTTGCTGCAGCTGTTCCGGTAAGAACAAAAATGCCAACGCCGATAATGGCCCCCACGCCGAGCACGGTCAGGTCGAAAGCATTGAGAGATCTGTGGAGCCGGTGCTGCTCCATATCCAGTTCTTCAAGAATGTGGTGCGGAAATTTTCGACGAAAAAGCCGTTTTGGCATTTTTATTTTTCCTTTAGCCTAATATGCCCGACATATGACACTACGGAATCCTGTACTTACACTATGTCATAATATTTTGTAAAGAGTATTATAGTTGTCTGCATAAAATGCCTTTTGTGATTGCTTATTGTATTGCTTGCCCTTCTCGTTGCCTCCTATGTCCTTACAAAACCAGCATTCGTGAAGCTTTTCTTCTCAATAACAACTCTTTGAGTGTCTTATGATGGGAGCAGACAGGCGCATGACAGGCTTTGAAGCGGATGCACCATCAAGTCCCGGTCGACAAAAACAATCACCCGGACCACACATCTCTCTCAGTAAAAAGCCCCGCAGCAGAGGGGGCTAAAAAATTCCCCCTTTAGAGCCTGCGTTACAATTCAAATAAAAGGATGACTGCAATATATTAATTGCGACACAGTCTCTAAAGGGGGTTAGGGGGATGTGTCAGGCTGAAATATCCCCCTGCATCCCCCTTTTTTAAAGGGGGATGAAACAGGCATATTTTCGCGCCAAATCCAATAGTGCCCTCTTGCTTATAGGGCGCTGCACTTACTCATTATACCAGCGGAAGATTGCTGCAGGCCCAACCGCCCTGTCCACACACATCCGTACGGCTTGCGTCACGCGTTGGCCGGATTTTTAGGCTTGATTTTTTTCTTTGTAAGTGATAAAAAAATTTATTAAATTGTTGCGGCGGTGTAGCTCAGCTGGTTAGAGCATGCGGCTCATATCCGCAGTGTCCGGGGTTCAAGTCCCTGCACCGCCACCACATTTTTTTAAAAGCAGCTCTTTAATCGCTTTTATTTTATATTTTAATTTACAAATCCTTTCTTAGCTTTTATACTTCCGCCACGCTCCCGCGGCAAAACTGCTAACATATCTCAGACAAACAACAATGCCCTAACGACAGATATCCGCATGACCAGTGTTCCCCGAACCATCATTTTCGATCTGGGCAAGGTAATCGTCGACTTTGATCATATGACCTTCTGCCGAAAGGCTTCGCAGTACTGTACTTTGGCGCCGGCTGAGATCTATAAAAAAATATTCCTTTCCGGCCTTGTGCTTCAGTACGACAGCGGAACGCTTCCATCGGATGCATTTTTTGAAGCCGCACATGCTGCTCTTGACCTGCGAGCTGACATCGATCTGTTTGAACGCCTGTGGTCGGATATTTTCACGCTCATAAACGGCATAGAGCCTCTTGTCGAGCGGCTAACACAGCAGTTCCAGCTTATGTGCCTGTCTAATACAAACCCCTGGCATTTCAGATGGTGCAGAAATCATTTCAGGGTTCTTGACGCCTTTGCTGCTTTCACCCTTTCCTGTGAAGAGGGCTGCTGCAAACCAGACCTGGAAATATACAGACGAGCGCTTGCAAAATCTCAGACTCCGCCGGACCAGTGCCTCTACATTGATGATATGTCCGAGAATGTGGCTGCAGCCAGACGGCTCACTATGCAGGGCATTGTTTTCTCCTCAGTCGATGCGCTTGAGAAAGAGCTCGTGAAACGTGGTTTCCTGCAGTATACTCAATAAACACAGATGCGCTGCACTCGCCTCCAACAGGAATTATAATGTTTTGCATTACTACCACTTAAAACTACCGGTGTGAACTCATACGATTGTGATATATTCTTTAATCTGCACATGTGCGGCAAGCTGGAGAGAACAGGTGTACGGGAAACCGGAGAAATGCTAAATGCGAAACATAGCACAGCAAGCCTGCCTGACTGGTGGAACATACTCTGCCGGCCAAAAACGTCACGTGCCACAGAGTGCAGCAACCTGTAATTTTAAACCACCGAAAAGGAGACTCGAATATGCAGCAACTGACTATCATAGGATCTGGCCCGGCTGGCCTTACAGCAGCAATCTATGCTGCACGGGCCGGCCTTGCTCCCCTGGTCATCGAAGGCATGCAGCCAGGCGGACAGCTGACAACAACAACCGTTATTGAAAACTGGCCGGGCTCACCTGATGGTATAGATGGCCCGCAACTCATGGCTGATATGCGCAAGCAGGCTGAAACATTCAATGTTCAGTTTAAGAGCGGACTTGTTACCCGTGCAGATTTTCAAAAAACCCCGTTTAAAATCTTCGTAGGCGAACAGGAGATTGAAACGCGCTGCGCTATCATCGCGACGGGCGCATCACCCAGAATGCTCGGCCTTGATGTTGAAAAAACCCTTATGGGGCGCGGGCTTTCCGTATGCGCGACCTGCGACGGATTTTTTTTTAGAAATAAAGATATACTGGTGGTGGGAGGCGGCGATACGGCAATGGAGGAAGCTGTTTTTTTAAGCGGCCTTGCCGCCTCGGTTACCGTGGTTCATCGGAGGGCAGAGCTCCGCGCGTCACGATCCATGCAAGAACGTGCCCGCGCGACGCCTAACATACGCTTCATATGGGATTCCGTCATTGATGATATCCTTGATATATCTCGAAACACGGTCACCGGAGCCATGATTCGAAATGTCAAAACAAACCAGGTGGCATATCACCCCTGCGACGGCATCTTTCTCGCCCTTGGGCATGTGCCCAATACATCCTATTTACAGCACCAGATCGAGGTTGATGAGCAGGGCTTCATTGCCGTACGAAAGGGATCTGCAACAAATATTCCGGGCGTTTTTGCCGCAGGTGACGTAGCTGACCCGGTGTACAAGCAAGCCGTAACGGCAGCAGGCATGGGATGCATGTCAGCGCTTGATGCGGAGCGTTTTTTAAAGGGCCTGTAAAGCAGGTCACAGGGTTGGCAATAGTTCAGCACTACGGCCCGTGCGGATAGGATGAGCGGAAAATGGTTATAGACCTATAGTAATATCGTAGGATCCCCCCGTTTTCTTGTACACGATGGCATGCCTTTGGATGCGGGCAATCTCCTTGTCTGAGAGAATCGCATGGTCGACCAGCCCGTAAAGGGTTTCAGGATATGCTCCGGTTATAAGGCGATATATTTCCAGGGCTCTTTCAAGCTTGAGGGCTTCATCACGAACAAACGCCTGTTGGAGCGGTGTGTTTTCCCAGCGCAGCAGACGAACCACAGGAAAGGTGATCTCCAGAAAACTGCCCGGCAGAAATAGTATCAGGGCTACGAGTGCGGCAAGCCAGCAGCATGAAGCTAGAGCGATGGCAGCCCGGGAAATCAGATTTTTATTATCGACCTTTGTATCAGCCCTTTTTGACAACAGCCTGATCGCGCCACGCTCGAGCAGCTGCACAAGAGTCTTGCAGGCAATAAAACTACCCAATACGCTGGCGTCGATTATATCCTGCACGCTGCGCTGCCCATCAACCAGCGCGCACACCCGCTCCTCATCGGAATCAAGATCCGGGAGGGCCGCATAATTATTTTCAAAAAGCACATCAAAAGAGCTTATTACAGATTTTATTTCAGGCCATTCGTCAATCCTGCGGAGCACGTCCAGCAGTATGGATTCAAGCCTCGCCAGTTGAACAAGGCCTGACGTCCGCGTTACAGTCTGGGCGACAAAACGGTATGTTCCCGTATGCCACTGCAGCATTTCATACATGACCTCATATATATACGTGTGCATGATACGTTCGAAATTTTCCCTGCTGAGAGAGCCCTGAACAAGCAAAATAGTGCAAATATGTTCAAGCGTCGTGTTATGCTTTTCAAGGGCCTGGCCAAACTGGTCAGCCGGCACAAGGGCGCTTTTGACAAGCATAGCCCCCAGCCGTTCCGTGTCTTTCGCTGTCTTAACATCAATAAGATCGCCGTTTAAAAAATAAATCTCAGCCGTCTCCCGGTCGCGCTCTACAAGTAAAACGCCCGTCTTCTGCTGCTGTGCCAACAGCTGGAGGATATCAGCAACACCGAAATCTTTTATGGAGCCCTGCAGTGCTGTCATGACGTCACGCTAGGAAACAATTCTTAAAAGCAAATTTTCTTCTGTTGATCTATCCTGAATTTTTCGAACATACACGGCCATAAGACACCAGTACAACAGCAGCAGCAAGCCATATGCTGCACATGCGCCAATCCTGTATCCAAGCAAAAAAGACCAGGGCCCTTCAGAAATAAGCGGCATGCTTGTCTTGAGCAGAAGCATGAAAAAAACAAACACCCCGGCAGTGCCTATAAGCGTCTGGCCGGCATAAAAATGTCCCGCACCGGGAAGCACATAGCCTAAAACCTCAATAGTAATTCTTTTCCGCGTGATATAGCTCTTTATACGGTTCCTTTTATCTTCCCTGACACCATATCCCATCGTACTCTGTTTTCGCAGCAGGCTTTGACAATGTGCACATACAAGATCGTCACAGGCAGAACGCTGACAACGCCGGCATATAACCATGCCGCACAGTTTGCAGCGCACGGAGATCCGAATCTTGTCTTTGCCTGCACTGTACACGGCCAGCAGAATAATGGCTAAAAAAACAAACGGGCCATAAGGAAAACAAATGCCCCCAACAGCACTCTGCCAGGCATCGCGTGTATACGCGGGAGTTTCCATAAAAAGATTGAATCCGCGCTCCCAGAGGCGCGAAACCTCTATGGTTTCATCAATGATTAAACGATTGAAATTATCGGAAATATCTTTCAAATACGAACTGACACGGGCAAGATCAAGCTTCTTGGCAGTATTAAGGGCTTGCTCTGATTCGTTAAACATAAATTTTGACTGATAAATCCGGGAAAGGTTAAAGTGTGCTGCCGCAGTCTTAGCAGGCGCCATTGCTGCTGCCTGGTTGTAGTATGTATTGGCTGCATCCCAGTTGTGCTGCGCAAAACAAACATTGCCAAGGTTGATAGCGGCTTTATAGTTTCCACGATTTCCACTCAGTATTTTTTCATAATACTTTTGGGAACTGCCAAAGCCGCCCTCTTTTTTAAAAAGCAATCCGAGGCTCAAAAGCACATCATCATCAAGTGGAAACTGTTCAAGCTGTTTTTCCAGCAGCTGCGTATCGCGCAGATCACAATAACCGTAATTGGCTTTCCACAGGAGTTTTATCGTTTCATCCTGGGTCATGCATTTTGCGAACCCCATGACTGCCGCCAGCAGTGGCACTGCAAGGATCAAAAGGGCGAAAAAGCCCTTTATCACGTAACGCTCATGCCGGGTTGCATAGGTATACAGAAGAACAAGCGACCATGCGCAGAACCATATTATGGAAAGCCTGCATAAGAGAGGCAAGGCAAAAAGGGTTCCCACCACGACCCCGACCGAAAAATCAGGTATTGAATCCGAAATCAAGTGCCGCAGATCGTGATACAAAAGCGAACAATGCGCAAGCAGCAGCACCAGTGCGATGGTGCAAAATGTGAGCACAATGCCTCCGGTAAGAACAGCGGCATTTTCAAATACCGCCACACTTACATCCTCAATATTTAATGGAGACAGGGATTTTACAAACGCTGCGGCAAAGCCTTGTGCGATAGAGGGCAGATCGAGTTTGTTTGCGTGCCATTGCGTGATGGCTTGTGCGGTGTAGACAGAAGGAATATCCGGGGACAATAAGCATGCATAGTTTGCCAGCACCTGCGCCGCGGCATACTCTTGTCGCTTAACAGCTTCCTGTGCTTGATTTATAAGCATTAATGAATACGGCACAAAATTCCGGATCCCATGATCCAGCGCCTTCTGATGCACCGTTGCAAGAAAAGTTTCAAGCTCCTTTGCCTGTAATTGCTGTGGAAGAACGATCCCGGTATCATAGATTCCCGCCTGAGGCTCTGCACAAATAATAACGGTCATGAATGCAGCTACTGTCAGACGCAGTAAGCTTTGAGAAATCAGGCTGTGCACATGTGGACAAAACATACATCTGCCTTAAAAAGCATGAAACTATTTGAGCGGCATATCGCCAAGGCTGATAGTAATCGTGAGCGGGCGCTCGGCATCGTTTTTATTCAGCCTGATTGTCATCGGTAGACAGATTGACGTTTCGGAAATTTTACCGTGGTTGTCCGCAACTCACAATGGAAAAACCTTCAACCGCTGGTTGCTGAACAGGCGGCGGAGGGAAGCTCTCACCGCCAGATGGCTCTTCAAACTCTAAAGAAGGCTCTTCTAAAATAAAGCCGGCAGCGTCGTCAGAGAGAGCTGTCGGCGAAGAAATATCGGCTGCCTGCTCCATAGCCAGCTCTGAATCATCTTCTTCAAAGGATAATTCAGGCTCTTCCATGTCTACAGCCGGCTCTTCTAAAGCACGGACTGCTGAATCGTCATCAAAAGAAAGTTCCGTCTCCTGAACAGCCGTATCATCAAAAGCCAATCCTGCCTCATCATCAAAGGAAAGATCCGAGTCCTGTCCTGCCGGATCATCAAATGCAAGTTCCGGCTCCTGCCCTGCCGGCTCGTCAAGAACCAATGCCTCTTCATCATCAAAGGAAAGATCCGAATCCTGTCCTGCCGGATCATCAAAAGCCAGTCCTGCATCATCATCAAATGCAAGTTCCGGCTCCTGCCCTGCCGGCTCTTCAAGAACCAATGCCTCCTCATCATCAAAGGAAAGATCCGAATCCTGTCCTGCCGGATCATCAAAAGCCAGTCCTGCATCATCATCAAATGCAAGTTCCGGCTCCTGCCCTGCCGGCTCTTCAAAAACCAGTGCCTCTTCATCATCAAAAGACAGGCCGATATCCGAACTCACATCAGATGATTGAGCGTCAAAAGCAGGTGCGGGTTTCTCATACATACTGTCGAACTGTGGAATATCGCTTTTTTCAAAAGACGGAGAGGCAGAAGGACTTGTATCATCTAGCGACAAAGAAGAAGGTTCTGCAGGGCTCAACCGAAGAGAAGGCTTTTGCTCAGACAGTGGAGCAGCCGCCAATGGGTTCTGGTCAGGCTGGACTGGCTCCGGCGGTTTAGCAAATGATGGCGCGGGCGGCACTTCAGAAAAAATCTTAATATCCTTATCTTCAGCCGCAGGCGCCGCCAGCGCAACAGAAGGTGTGGAGGTTTCGGCACCTTTTGCGCCGGGTAAAATTGTCGCCGGAGATTGTGCAGGTTTTTTCTTTGCTGTCCCGCTGTCCATCTGCTTGAGAACCATTTTACATATGCCCGTGAGAGTTTCCACAACGCCCATCCCGGTAAAGGCACTTGATTCATACGCAGGAACATTATACGCATTGAGCATAGCGTTAAGCTCTTCGACAGGCGTCACCTGTGGCAGATCACGTTTGTTGAATTGAAAAACAAAGGGAAAGGATGCGACGTCTTTTTTATAAAACTTCAGGTTTTCAGCAAGATCTTTCAGGCTTTCGAGATTGTCCTGCAGCTTATTTGTCTGGGAGTCAACAACAAACACCACGCCATCAGCACCCGTGAGAACGGCGCGCCTCGTCAGGCCATAATACACCTGTCCGGGAACCGTATAAATGTGAAAACGCGTTTTAAACCCTCTCACATCGCCAAGCTCTATCGGAAGAAAATCAAAAAAAAGCGTCCGATCGTCTTTGGTGGCAAGCGACATAAGATCGCCACGCTGCTGCGGCGCAAGCATTTTATGAATGCACTGCACATTTGTTGTCTTGCCGCACATCGCCGGACCATAATAAACGATCTTTAAATCAATCTCGCGTTTTGCTGCATTAAAGACGGCCATGGCTCACCCTCACGATCTTAATAAAAGATTTTTGATTTCAATGTCCACCGATCTGAAAGTACGGTCGGTGTCGTATACTTTTTGGAAAATCTTTAAAGCCTTTTGCGGATCACCTTTTTCCTTATACACAAGCCCCGACTGATAAATCAAACTGAGCCTGTCTTTTTCGGTAAGATGCAGAAGCTTTAACGCCTTGCCGATCAAGTCATTTGCGATGTCATAACGGCCAAGAGACATATGGCACTCAGAAAGTTTTATATAGCATTCTGCTTTGTTGTCAATCCCGCCCAGCGCTGCCGTAAACTCGGTTATTGCCTCCTCAAACTCTTTGCACCGAATATAGGCAAGGCCAAAATTAAAATGAAACTGCGGGCTGTTCATGTCATCAGTATTGGCAATCATGGTCTTCAGCTGATTGAAAACATCATCCGGGTTTGTGCCTGCCCCATCCTCTGGATTGAAATCTCCCTGCGGGGGAATGGCTACCTGAACATCAGAATCACTGGCCAGGGCGTCTTCAAGATCAAAACTGCCCTGAGAAACTTTGATGCGTGATTCCGAAGGAGCGCCGTCATCTGATTCCGCAAGCTGCCAATCCTTGTCCTGATAGAATTTTGCGATCTTAATTTTAAAAAATTCATTCGTCGGATCTATTTCATGAATTTTTTGCAGTACCTGAACGGCCTCATAGTTCATGTTCTTATCGCAGAAATGATTGGCCAATTTTTCAAGCACCGCAACCCCATCGCCGATAAACCCGTTTCTCAAATGCAGATTCGCAAGTTCCGTATATATATCAATTTGATCGGAGTCGATAGAAATCGTGTGATTATAAATAGCAACGGCAATCTGGAAAAGACGCTTGGTCTGATAGGCCCTTGCGGCAGTCAGATATTCAGCAATGGCTTCCGCTTTCCTGCCGTTCTCCAAATACAGCTCGGCAATTTTAACGCGCATGCGTAAATCGCCGGGATTCTGCGCTAGTACTGCCTGCAATTTATCCAGCGAATCCTGGAACTTATCTTGTATCGTCTGTTTTTTAAAAAACTGTATCATGGCCATCATTTTTTCGTCTGGCGGTAAAACGCTTTATGCGCACCTGCGTCTTTTTATTACAGGACAATAATCCATATATTATAAATTTTATAATAAAATTTTGTTCTTTGCACCAACAAAATAAAAAAGCTTTAAGCACAAACCACTGATCAACCAATAGTGTGTACTCGCATCAAACATTTCTTTTATATGCCCGGATATCCTCTGTTTCAAGATTTATTTACCAGATTATATATTGACCTTACCAGATTTTTCCGTTATGGTTTGTTTTTATGTACGCCGTCCCCATAAATCATGAATATATTGCGGGATTTCAATTCTACGTATCTCCTTACCAAAGGCGCAATGAAAACAAAAGGGGTTTGTATTACGATTATTATGTGCCTCTGCCTGGCAGCCTGCAGCAGCGGCCCGCAGAAAAAAAAGACTCCGGTTGCTGATGCGGGATCTGCTATGGCATCGGACAATGAGACGATGCAGCGCCTGATACTGGATTATGCCGGAATGAAGGAGGATGCTATAGTTTCATGGGCATGGATCGATTCGGCTTTCAGGCTCAAGGATTGCGGAGCTGTCAGCCTTCAGCCGGTTTTAAACTACAGCACGATCGAGTATCCCTGGGCGCTACAACGCATTGAAGCATCACTAACAAGCACTTTTGATAGCCAGGAAAAAACAGCTTCGAATGGAAAAACCGTACTTGTAACAGCCGCCATAACAGGCATGCACGGCAAGCCCGGTTTTATTAAACGATTTTCTCCGTCATACGAGGATGCGCCCTCGGTTGAACTTGAGCTTATTATTGTCGATGCCGCATCAAAGCGTGAACTTGTAAAAATCTGCCACATGGCGCGCGCCGAGGACCTGCCTCAGGCTCTGGATAAACTCCTCATGGAGGTGACAGCTTTTCTGAATAAAAAGATGTAACTCATATGGCAGCACAAACATCCAACATAATCCTGGTTGTTGATGACAGCCCTACCGAGCTTCGGCTTCTGACGGACCCCCTCAAGACAAAGGGATATACGGTTATCACCGCAGTCGACGGAGATGAAGCGATTCAAAAGGCATGCACGCATCTTCCGAGATTGATGCTTTTGGACGTGATAATGCCTAAAAAAAACGGGTTTCAGGTCTGCCGCCATCTCAAAAACTCACCAGAAACAAAGGACATTAAAATAATCATTATTTCCAGCAAAAGCCAGGAAAGCGACAAGTTCTGGGGCATGAAGCAGGGGGCCGATGAGTACATGGTCAAACCATTTGAAGAAAAAACACTGCTTGCCAATGTGGCAAAATTCATGTAACGGCTGTTAGCAGAAAAGCCAACTATAAGCGCCCCGTGGTGGCTTGCAAAGACATCCCGGGGCGTTTCTGTATCTTTGGTATTGACACTACATCTGCCCGCATCCTATACTACCAACCTATTGATTTTCCCGATATAACAGCATGCAGCCCAAAATAAAAATCTGCGGCATCACAAGCGCCAGCGACGCTGCTACTGGCTGAACGCTGCGGTGCCGATTACATAGGACTTGTATGCGAAATAGATTACTCACCACGGTGTATCAGGCGGGGGGTTGCAGCAGAAATTGCGAAGCTGTCTCATCTTCCGGTAATTCTCCTGATTGACAAACCCGCTTTCGAAATGGTGGAAATCGCCTTACAGGTGCGCCCCTATGGCCTGCAGATTATCGGCAATCTGACGCATGATGAAATTGCGCAGGTCAAAAGGCAAACGGCATGCAGCCTCTGGCATCCCATCAGGATACCTGTGCAGGCAGCAACAGAGTATGTCCGTGTCAGAGATCGGCAAACATATGCAATCGCTCCAACAGCGCAGGTATTGATATTATTATTCTGGATACACTGGTGGAGGGCTTTAAGGGCGGTACCGGCAAAACCTGCGACTGGAATCTGGCTGCGCAGATTGTGGCGGCAAGCCCCCTGCCGGTATTTCTCGCCGGCGGCATTACCCCTGAAAATGCCGCGGAGGGTATTGCGCTGTACACCCGGCAGGAATTGATGTCAGCAGCGGTGTTGAAATAACACCAGGCATAAAACATGCCGGAAAAATCGAGCGGCTTGTCAATGCAGTTCGTTCGACACCATAAACATACAGTCCGCAGATGCGGTGCGGTTGCTACAAGAGGAGCAAAAGCGTGATCCTGAAACTTATTGAAAAAATATTTGGCAGTGACAATGCCCGGGAAATAAAGCGCATTGAACCAATCGTGGAGCATATCAATAGCTTTGAACCGGACATGGAGAAAAGAACCGACGATGAGCTGAAAGCTTTAACCGGCGAATTCAAAAAGCGCCTGGCTGACGGGGAAACACTTGATGACATTCTCCCTGAAGCATTTGCCTGTGTTCGCGAGGTGTCACGACGCGTTCTGGGCATGCGGCATTTTGACGTGCAGATGATCGGCGGCATCGTGCTGCATCAGGGGACAATATCGGAAATGGCAACAGGTGAAGGCAAGACGCTGGTGGCGACGCTCCCGGCCTATCTTAATGCGCTCACCGGCAAAGGCGTTCATATTATTACCGTTAATGATTATCTTGCACGGCGCGACCGTGAATGGATGGGTAAAATATTTGAATTTCTGGGTCTGACGGTGGATGTTATCACCCACGACATCTCACAGGAACAGCGCAAGCAGGCCTATATGGCCGACATCACCTACGGCACCAACACGGAATTCGGCTTTGATTACCTGCGCGACAATATGTCCATCGACGCCGAACATCAGGTGCAGCGCAGCCACTACTTCGCCATCATTGACGAGGTCGACAGCATTCTCATCGACGAAGCCCGCACGCCGCTCATCATCTCCGGCGCTGTCGAGCGTACGGACAGACAGTATTTTTCCGAACTGAAGATACCGGTCGAGCGCCTGATGAAAAGCCAGAACAATTTGGTGAGCGAGCTTCTTAACGAGGCTGAGAAGTTGCTTGAGGCGGGCAAGGAGTATGAATCAGGCATCAAGCTCCTGCAGGTAAAACGGGCCGCCCCGAAAGCCAAGCGCTTCCTTAAACTGTCCAAGGAGGGCCACACGAAAAAGCTTATCGATGAGGTCGAGGTCGATTATATGCGCGATAAGCGCATAGGAGAGCTCGATGCTGATTTGTTTTTCAGCATTGATGAGCGCTCCAACACCATCGACGTAAGCGATAAGGGGCGGCATGCACTGTCGCCCAACGACCCGGATTTTTTCGTGCTGCCTGATCTCAGCATGGCCGACATCGATGCGAACCTTCCTGAGCAGGAACGCATGGAGCGCAAGCAAAAAATCGAGCGCGATTTTGCCGTTAAAAGCGAAAAACTTCAAAACGTTTCCCAACTGCTCAAAGCCTACTCGCTCTTTGAAAAAGATGTCAATTATGTGGTCACTGATGACGGCAAGGTGCAGATCGTCGACGAGTTCACCGGCCGCATGCTGCCTGGGCGCCGCTACAGCGACGGCCTGCACCAGGCACTTGAGGCCAAGGAAAACGTGCGTATCGAAGGCGAAACACAGACATTTGCAGCCATCACGATTCAAAACTACTTCCGCATGTATGAAAAGCTGTCGGGCATGACGGGTACTGCTGAAACCGAGGCTCCTGAATTTCTGAAAATATACAAGCTTAAGGTGATAGTCATCCCGACCAACAGGCCGGTTCGCAGGACCGACTATGCCGACGTGGTGTTCAAAACAAAAAAAGAAAAGTACCGGGCCATCATCAGTGAAATTGAAAAGATGCATGACATGGGCAGGCCGACCCTTGTCGGCACGGTTTCGGTTGAAGCATCGGAGCTTTTAAGCCGCATGATCCCAAGCGCATCAAACACTCCGTGCTCAATGCCAAGCGCCACAAGGAAGAGTCGGAAATCGTTGCCGGTGCGGGCCAGGCCGGGGCAGTCACCATTGCCACCAACATGGCCGGCCGCGGCACCGACATCAAGCTCGGGAAAGGCGTTGTCAAATGCCCCGTCCAGTGCTGTCTCAGCTGCGAGATTGAGCGCGAGAGACGGATGCGACGCCTGCCCCGACCCCGTGAAAAAAGGGGTCAAAAAAATACAGAATGCTTCAAGGACGTCCCCTGCGGGCTGCATATAATCGGAACCGAGCGGCACGATGCCCGCCGCATCGACCGGCAGCTGCGCGGACGTTCGGCTCGCCAGGGCGATCCGGGGTCATCGAAGTTCTTTCTGTCGCTTGAAGATGACCTGCTGCGCATTTTCGGCGCTGAGCGCATCTCCAATATCATGGACCGCTTCGGCATCGAGGAGAATGAGCCCATCGAGCACAAGCTGATTACCCGCGCCATAGAAAATGCGCAGGGCCGTGTCGAAGGCCATAATTTTGAAATCCGCAAGCACCTGCTTGAATATGACGATGTGATGAACAAGCAGCGCGAGATCATCTATGAGCTGCGCAACAGTGCGCTGCAAGATCCGTCGCTGGAGGACCTTGTGCAGGAGTACATCGGGGTTCTTGCCGGAAACATTCTCGACGAATTTTTCGGCAGGGGAATTCCTAACGATGAAATCGACCTGAAGGGCTTTCGCGAGGCCATTTTCCTGCAGTTCTCGACAGCCCTGTTCATTACGCAGGAGCAGCTGGCGCAGTTTAAAGAGGATGAGCTTGACCGGTACGTGCTTGAGGAAATCAACAAGACCTATAAAGCCAAAGAGCAGCAGATCGGCGCAGAAATGCTGCGCAACATTGAAAAGTGGCTGTACCTCAGGATTCTTGATGAAACATGGAAAGACCATCTGCTTGACATGGATCACCTGCGCGAAGGCATCGGCCTGCGTGGTTATGCCCAGCAGGATCCGCTTCGCGAATACCAGAAAGAGGCCTATGACTTGTTTTTGAATCTTGTTGACCGGCAGAAAAAAGAATATATCGAGAAGATCTTCATGGTACAGATCATGCCCCGCGAGGAGCTTGAGCGCAAGCCCGAGCAGCCAAGCAAATTCGTGCTGAGCCGCGGCGAGCAGGAAACTGAAAAAAAGCCAACTATCCGCACGGCGCCCAAAGTTGGGCGCAATGACCCCTGCCCCTGCGGGAGCGGGAAAAAATACAAAAAATGCTGCGGCGCCTAACCAATATCACGTTGTTATATTTAGTGCATAAAGCCGGGCGCACATGGTAGCCGCATCCGGCCTTTACCATTAAACAGGATGATTTTATTCATAAAACCATGAAAACATTTTCGTATAAAAAAGGCGTTCCCGGATTCCGGTTTTGCCGGAGTTGCCGGCGGCCTGAAAAAAAATGGTAAAAAAGACATCGGCCTCATCCTTGCCGATACGCCGTGCTCCGCTGCGGCGGCATTTACGAAAAACATCGTCAAAGCAGCGCCGGTGCTCATCGGGCAGAAACGGCTGAGATCCGGCATGGCACAGGCGGTGCTGGTAAACAGCGGCAATGCAAATGCCTGCACGGGTGCGCAGGGAATTAAGGACGGCGAGGCGGCAAGCGCCGCCCTTGCACGTGAGCTGGGCATCAGGCCGGGCCTCGTGGTGCCATCATCTACCGGCGTTATCGGCGTGCCTCTTCCTGTCGAGAAACTCGTTGGCCGGAGTGCCCTGCACTGGTCAAAAATGCCGCTCCCGGGGCAATTTCCGATTTCTCCGACGCCATCATGACGACCGATACATTCCCGAAAATCGTCGCCCTTCAGGATACAATTGACGGGCAAACGATCAGGGTTTGCGGTGTTGCCAAGGGTGCCGGCATGATCATGCCCGACATGGCAACCATGCTTTCCTATATCGTCACAGATGCCTCCATCGACCGGAAACTTCTGGCGGCGCTGGTTCGTGAAAAAGTTGAGCTTACCTATAACCGAATATCCGTTGATGGCGACATGAGCACCAACGACACGGTGCTGGTGCTTGCGAGCTGCAAGACTAAAATATTAATAAATTCTGTAAAATCAGATAGTTATAAACTATTTTCTAATCTTATTTATGAAGTCATGAAAAGGCTTGCACGCCTCATTGTACAAGACGGCGAGGGGGCAACAAAGCTGCTGCTGATAAACCTCAGGAATGCAAAAACCGCAGCCCAGGCAAAGCAGGCTGCCATGACGGTTGCCAATTCCCCGCTTGTAAAAACGGCATTCTTCGGCCAGGACTACAACTGGGGCACGGATCATGGCGGCCCTGGGCAGATCGGGCGCGCAGTTTGACATGGCTAAAGTCGATATCTTTTTCAACGGGATACAAAGCGTTAAAAATGGTCAGGGAGTTCTGAAAAATATCAAGCGGCTGAAAAAAATCATGAAAAAAGATTGCATAGAAATTGCCGTAGACCTGAAGGCTGGCACAAACAGCTGCGAAGTTACTACCTGCGATCTCAGCTATGATTATGTAAAAATCAACGCCGATTACACAACCTAGATAAAAGCCTGTGCAAATAAAAAAACGCGGCCTCCCATGAACAGGGCGCCGCGTTTTTTTGTTCCGTATGGTGCTGGCTATTTTTTGTCGTCAATCTCTTTTTTAGCAGCTTCGTCAGTCATCTTCCTGACCGCCAACAGCCTTTTTGAAATTTTTAATGCCCTGCCCCAGCCCCTTGCCGATGTCCGGCAGCTTGCCCGCGCCGAAAACTATAAGCACGATGACAAGAATAATGATCATTTCCGTCATGCCCATGCCAAACATAAAAACTCCTGCAAATAAAGTTATTTTTGCGTTATTTTATTAAGATATACCGTAGCGCTGCAAATGGCAAGGAAAAATGGAGACTGGGGAAATGCCGAAAAATTTCAATGCCGTGCAATTACAGCATGTGCACAGCACAGTCATTATAGCCGTTATCAGTCATAGAAAAAAGAATTTTATTTGATTTTCTCATTTTAATGTATACTACTATTATGGGTATAGAACTCATACCGGTCTGATATGGTTCATTGGTCTTTACTTGTTTGGGCAAATAAGGAACATCGTCGGCAAAAAACCAGTACAGCCCTGGGAAGGTGTGTCATTCAGTGCACTCATCTTTTTAACCTATTTAAAAAGGAATGACTATGAACAGAATTGATGAAGAATTCAGAAAAGGCTATGAGATGGGGATGGAGGGAAAAGATGAAAGCGAGCTTTTTTTAGACAACCTCAACATATTCCGTGCCGATGAGGAAAAAAGGGCCCGACAGAGAGGCTATGAAGCGGGCCAGAAAGAGCTGGAGCTTCGCAAACGCGGGCTTCGGTAAAATTTTGCCTATCCCGAATTCTGGCTCCCCTGATGCTAAGCAGACTCAGCTGAGCGCAGTGGTCAGCCTGCCTTGAAAAAAAGCCTGGTGCATTATGTGGAAAATTGCCGCGTGTGGTTCTTCTTATTATTTTTCTTGTCGCCGATTCGATATACCTCTACCTGAGGCTGAAAAAATACTGGCAGAAGGCTTCCTGGATCGGTTCCGGGAAAAAAACAAAGTGGAAGCTGGGGCTTTCATCGCTGGATATGCCCCTGGGCAAGCAGCCGGATACAGACCGCCATAGGCCGGAAAAAACATGACCTCACCTATCCCCCGAAGTTCGTTTTTTTTTAATCCCGTCAGCACTAACCCATCATGAAAACCAAACACCGCAATATGCCCTTAGCATATTGTATTCTACTGTTCATACTAATCATTTCAAGGAGTGCTTTCGGCATGGAGCAAAGCACAAGGCCTGAACGCGAAATCTGGTTTCAAAAAGACATAAAGGACATGCTTAAACAGGATGCGGCAGGCCCGCCCCCGCAGGGTGCTGTTCTTTTCATAGGCGGCAGCATACTGCGCTTCTGGACAACCCTTGCACGTGATATGCGCCCGCTGCAGGTCGTTAACCGGGCTTTTGGCGGCGCCCGCACATGGGAAGTTCTGCACTATATGGACAGTATCGTTTTACCCTGCAAGCCCGCGGTGATCGCCTACTACTGCGGCAGCAATGATATTGAGTACGGCAGCCGGCCAGAGGACATTGCACTGCGTTTCCGGATGTTTTGCGAACGGGTGCAGGCCGCATTCCCTGAAACGCGAATATTTTTTATTTCCATTAATAAGGCGCCGCAAAAGCTTGAAAAATGGTCCGAAATCGATGCGGCAAACAGTCTCGTGCAGGCCTATTGCAAGAGTGTTACAAATGTAGGATACATCGACATAAACCCTGTGTTGTTCACCGGCAGGGGCATCCCCCGCCATGAACTCTATATCAGCGACGGGCTTCACTTTATGCCGGATGCTTATAAGGAAATCACAAAAATAATAAAACCAGCCCTTGAGCAGGCATGGCAGGAAACACATACCAGCAGGTAACCCTCTGCAAGGTCTGTTCCCCCGATGTGAAGAAAGCTGTCAAAATCGCATCTCATACATCAGCAAGAGTTAATACACAATCATCAATCATACCAGAGCCGGTTGAGGCCCACTGGCATAAGCGCGAAAGAGTCTTAACACTGCCCGCTTGTTCGCTGTCTTAACATCCCGTACACCAGTCGCCCTTGAAAACCAAAAAAAACGGGGCCCTTGATGGCCCCGCCTCGTGCTGCACCCATTCACTGAAACACTACTCCAGATCAATACCCAGCCACTGCAGCAGCCAGCCTGATTCCATGCCCCGCAAAACAAAGTCGATATCCATCCGCAGCTTAAAGCCTGCATGCCCCTGCATGTCGAGCAGAAACTCCTGTATTTTCAATAGATCGTCTACTGCTATGGTGGAATTCCCCTGCTGCAAAAGCTCGCGCACTGCCGGCATATTGCTTCGGGTGATGCCGTTGAACCGGCTTCTCAGCTCAGGCTCCGCGCTTAAAATATCGCTTATCTCCTCCATATTCTGATAATACATGGAAGCAATCACAGCACCAATGGCGGTATTGATCTTTGCCTGCCGCAGCTGGCGCAACGTTTTCAGATTGCCCCTCTCATTTCCAGCAGCTTTGCTGAATGGGCAAATAACTCCCGGAATAATAGTCGTGGTAGTATTTGATATGGTTGTCGTTGTCGTCGAAGAAGTATTGTCGGAAGAATAGTGAAGCACGGTGCCATTCACGCCCACGGCAAATACATTGCTGCTCGAACTGCCCCAGACACCATACAGTGTTTCCGTAGTCGGGGTGTCCTGCAACGACCACGATGTGCCATTGTAGTGGAGTATGGTGCCATTAGCGCCTACGGCAAACACATCGCTGTCCGAACTGCCCCAGACACTATACAGTATTTCCGTGGTCGGGCTCGTCTGCAATGACCAGGCGGTATGACGATGCGCCATTATAGTGGAGTATGGTGCCGTTGGCGCCCACGGCAAATACATCGCTGTCAGAACTGCCCCAGATACCATTAAGCTGGTTGGTGGTCGGGCTCGTCTGCAACGACCAGGGAGGTATGACGGATGCGCCGTTATAGTGGATTATGACGCCAGTGGCGCCCACGGCAAACACATCGCTGTGCCGAACTGCCCCACACGCCATTTAAAGATTGTATTGTCGGTCTATTCTGCAATGACCAGGATGAGCCGCTATAGTGGATTATGGTGCCGATCACTCCCACGGCAAACACATCGTTGCCCGAGCTGCCCCACACGCTGTTCAAGGATTGTGATGTCGGGCTCGTCTGCTTCGACCAGGATGCGCCGTTATAATGAAGGATGGTGCCGATTTGTCCCACGGCAAACACATCGCTGCCTGAGCTGCCCCAGACCTTAGTAAGCTGGTTGGTGGTCGGGCTCGTCTGCTTCGACCATTCTGTACCGTCATACTGAAGAATGGTGCCGATGTGTCCCACGGCGAAGACATTATCAGCCGCGCTGCCCCAGACCCCATTAAGCTGGTTGTTTGTCGGAGTGTCCATCAGGCGCCAGCTCAGCGCATGCGCCTGCTGCGCTAAGAGGAAAAACAGAAAAGCCGCTCCTGCAGAAAAAATTTTATTCGTCATTGATGAGCTCATAAACCCCTCTGAAACGATTTGTCATTGTGAAAAGGCGCTATCGGTTACAACTCTAAAAACCCCATAGAAGATTAATTTGTTATTTCAATGGCAATAAAATCCATGGCCTTTATCGGCTCAGCTTTTTTTTACAAAATCAACCACCCCGCCACTCAAGCAGCCAGCCGGGTTAGTTTCCCGCAATTTTTCATATAATCCGCTATATACTGAATTTTTATTCATCAGTTTTCCTTATCCATCAACATTGCCGTATACAAAAATAAGCATCCCGGTTGTTTATCTTTTCTCTAAATACCATTGCGTGGAGACAGATTTTGCAAAATATAATTTTTACTACAAAGCAATCATAATTTTTATCGGGTTTTACGTCAACACAAAAGCTGAGGGCTCCAGCACTTATCACTTGCAAAAAAATGCTGAAAAAGCTATGACATGAGTCCGTTTGGTAAACTTTTGTCCCCGTAGCTCAGCAGGATAGAGCGATTCCCTCCTAAGGAATAGGTCGCACGTTCGAATCGTGTCGGGGACGTGACTGATTAACGGGCCGGCAGCGCTCTAGCCGGCCCGTTTTTTCCCATCACCCTTTCTTTTAATAAATTATCTAACTTGATAATTTCCTTGACAAATTTTCATTTGGTTGGTATCAATTCATGTCTTATTTCAGTAGGCGCGTAGCTCAGCGGGAGAGCGCTACCCTGACACGGTAGAAGTCGGCGGTTCGAAACCGCCCGCGCCTACCACGTACTTCTCAATGCCTTAACCACAAAGCGCAGAGAACCCGTGACGGCATCATGAATCAGTTTGTGGTGCCTTTTTAGCATTTCATGAAGTAACACTATGGCAGATGTAACTATAACGCTACCAGACGGAACCAAAAAGACCGCTGCAGCAGGCACGACGCTTCAGGCTTTTGCCGGTGAGCTCAAGCTCCCGTTCAAGCCCGTGGCAGCCGAGCTTGACGGACTGGCAGTCGATTTGAGCGCGCCCGATTACTGGCGACTGCTGCGCCTCCTTCATCCGGCCCGACTCGGGGCAGGGGCTTGATATTGTCCGCCACAGCACCTCTCATATGATGGCTCAGGCCGTGCAGGAGCTGTATCCCGGCGTGAAGGTTACCATCGGCCCCTCCATTGAAGACGGCTTTTACTACGATTTCGACTATGACGGCACCTTCAGCCCCGAAGATCTCGAAAAAATCGAAAAAAAGATGGAAGAGATTGCCGGCCGCAATCTGCCTTTTGTTCGCAGGGAGCTTCCGAAGCAGGAAGCCATTGATGTCTTCAAAAAGCTCGGCGAGAATTACAAGGTCGAAATCATCTCGGAAATACCGACAGACACTGTTTCACTCTATGCACAGGGCGGATTCACCGATTTGTGCCGCGGCCCGCATGTGCCCTCAACCGGCATGTTAAAGGCCTTCAAGCTCACGAGCATCGCCGGAGCCTACTGGCGCGGCGATGAGCACAACAAAATGCTGCAGCGCATTTACGGCACCGCATTTGCCGACAAAAAAGCTCTGAAAGAGCACCTTGCCCGCATCGAAGAGGCAAAAAAGCGCGATCACCGCAGGCTCGGCAAAGAGCTTGACCTGTTCAGCATTTACGACGAAGCGGGAGCAGGCCTCATCGTCTATCATCCCAAGGGCGCTCTGGTGCGCCGCATTCTCGAGGATTTCGAGGTCCGGCAGCATCTCAGGCGCGGCTATGACATGGTCAAGGGGCCACAGATACTGAAGCTGGACCTGTGGGAGCGCTCAGGCCATCTGCAGAACTATCTTGAAAACATGTATTTTACCGAGGTCGATGGTAAAAAATACGGCCTCAAGCCCATGAACTGCCTGGCCCACATGCTGATTTACCGCTCGCGCCTGCGGAGCTACAAGGACTTGCCCCTGCGGTATTTCGAACTTGGCACGGTCAACCGGCATGAAAAGTCTGGGCGTGCTGCACGGCCTGACGCGCGTTCGTGAATTCACGCAGGACGATGCCCATATCCTGTGCATGCCCGAGCAGCTGCACAAGGAAATTTCCGACATTATCACATTTGTAAAAGATGTCATGGGAATGTTCGGCTTTGAATTCGAGGTTGAACTGAGCACGCGGCCCGCAAAATCAATCGGCGATGACCAGTCCTGGGATCTTGCCACTGCGGCCCTGCGGGAGGCCCTTGAGTCAAACGGCCTTGCCTATGAAGTCAATGAAGGCGACGGCGCTTTCTACGGCCCGAAAATCGACTTCAAGCTGCGCGACTGCCTGAAGCGGTCATGGCAGTGCGCAACCATTCAGTGCGACTTCATCCTGCCCGAGCGCTTCGACCTGACCTATATCGGCGAAGACGGCGGCAAGCACCGGCCCGTCATGCTGCACCGGGTCATCCTGGGCTCCATCGAGCGGTTTATGGGCATACTGATCGAACATTTTGCCGGCGCCTTCCCTGTCTGGCTGTCGCCGGTACAGGCCGTGGTGATCCCGATTTCTGACGCCCAGCACGAGTTTGCACAGCAGGTGCTTGCAAGCCTTAGGGGCAATGACCTCCGGGCAGACATCGACCTGCGCAATGAAAGCCTCAACCTGAAAATCCGCGAAGCCCAGCTGCAGAAAATACCCTTCATGCTGGTCGTGGGCAATAAGGAAATCGAGCAGGGCGGCGTCGCCGTCAGGCTCCGCTCCGGCGAAAACCTTGGCTTTATGCCGCTGCAGGCAGCGGTTCAAAAAATCAAGGACACCTGCGCAACCGAGCTGCAGGGAATGTAGCATTAACCTGTAAGGAGGATCCGGACATAGAAAAACAGACCGACGGGCAAAGGATCAACAGCGCTATCAAGAGCCCCCGCGTCAGAGTCATCGACGGGGAAGGCGAACAGCTGGGCATTCTCGAAACCAGGAAGGCAATCGAGCTGGCAGGTGAACAGGGCTATGACCTCGTAGAGGTATCTCCGAATGTTGACCCGCCAGTGTGCCGTATGATGGATTACGGCAAGCACAAATACCAGCAGAGCAAAAAAGTTCAGAAAAAACGCACCATACGGTGCAGACCAAGGAAATCAAGCTGCGGCCATTTACCGGCGAGCATGATTTCGGGATAAAAATGCGACATGTGATTGAGTTCCTGGAAAAGGGCGACAAAGTAAAAATTACCGTCGTTTTCCGCGGACGGGAACTGCAGTTTAAAAAACAGGGCGAGGTCATGCTTGGAAAGGTAACCGAGGCGATCGGAGAACATGGCATTGTAGAGAAAAATGCAACCATGGAGGGGCGCAGTATGATCATGATGATCAGCCCTAAAAAAACAACACCGTAACAGAAACACCATCAGGAGATGTGATTTCCATGCCGAAACTTAAAACAAACAAAGCTGCCGCAAAACGTTTTACGGTGACCAAGACAGGCAAGGTCAGACGGGGAAAAGCCTACAGGAGCCATATTCTCACGTCAAAGACCACGAAAAGGAAACGTAATCTGCGCAAAACCTCGACCATATCCGCTGTCGAGCAGCGCAATGTGCGCAGGCTGATCCCGTACGCTTAATGTGCGAAGCTGCGCCAGCTTACGTCCGTCATCCGTGGCTCCAAACACGGATCGGTCATCAGTCATGAACATACTTATTAATTCTTACCAGTGAGGTTTAGCAATGCCGCGAGTTAAAGGAGGATTCACTTTAAGAAGACGCAGGAACAGACTGTTCAAGCTCGCCAAGGGATACAGGGGCGTGCGGGGCAGACTGTACCGTATAGCCAGGGAAACCGTCGACAGGGCGCTCAACTATGCCTATCGCGACAGAAGGGTCAAAAAGCGCGAATTCCGCCAGCTCTGGATCGCCCGCATCAGCGCAGGCGCCCGCAGCCTGGACATCAACTACAGCCAGTTCATACTGGGCTTGAAACGCGCAAATATCCTGCTGGACAGGAAGTCGCTGTCAGAGCTTGCGATCAATGATTTCAACGCGTTTACCGAGCTTGTAAAAATCGCCAAGGCCAATACGAATAAAACTGCAGCAGCCTGAGGCGAAAAGCAGAAATCGTTCACCCTCACAGCATCCCTCCACCGCGTGATGGATACTGCTTTTGTGTGTTATGGAAGAAGAGCTGAACAAAATCAGAGATGCAAGCACAACAGACCTGAGCACTGCGGCCTCGGAGTCTGATATCTATCAGGTCAAGAGCACCTACATCGGCCGCAGCGGTTCGCTCACGCAGCTTATAAAAAATCTCATCACACTTCCGGCAGAGCAGCGGGCTGTTGTCGGAAAGCTTGCCAACGAGATAAAAAAAAGCATCGAATCCGGTGTTGAAGACGCTCTCAGGGCTTCGCGCGAGCGGAAAAAGCAGCACGATATGGCGCGGGTCGATATTGATGTCACCCTGCCCGGCCGCTGCCTGCCGCCGGGACGCCGGCACCCCATCACTCAGGTAACCGATGAGATTGTCGCCGTATTCACTGAGCTCGGGTTTCAGATGGTCGAAGGCCCGGAGATAGAGCTCGACTTTTTCAATTTCGAAGCGCTCAATATCCCCAAGGATCATCCTGCACGGGACATGCATGACACCTTCTATGTCTCACCCGAAGTCCTGCTGCGCACGCACACATCGCCCGTACAGATCCGCACCATGCAGCAGACCAGTCCGCCGCTGCGTATCATCTGCCCGGGCAAGGTCTACAGGTGTGATTCCGATGTATCCCACACGCCCATGTTCCACCAGATTGAGGGCCTCATGGTTGATGAGGCTATCTCATTTGGAGACCTCAAAGGGCTTCTGACACTCTTTATTCACCGCATATTTGACGAAAAAACCTCGCTCAGGTTCCGCCCGAGCTTTTTCCCTTTCACGGAGCCCAGTGCCGAGGTCGATATACAGTGCGTTATCTGCCGCGGCAAAGGCTGCCGCGTATGCAAAGGCACCGGGTGGCTGGAAATTCTCGGCTGCGGCATGGTGCAGCCCGCGGTATTCCGCAATGTCGGTTATGACCCTGAAACAACCACCGGCTTTGCATTCGGGCTGGGAGTTGAGCGCGTCACCATGCTGAAATACGGCATAAACGACATCAGGCTTTTCTTTGAAAACGATCTGCGTTTTTTATCCCAGTTTTAATGCTGTATTCTCCTGACCACAATCTGCGGGGCATACAGGATAGAAGTCAGAATTCAGGAGCCAGAAGTCAGCATAAAAAAAACAGCTGCAACGCTTGCAGTTTCTAATTGTCTGAAAGAAACAAGTAAAATAATTGAAGCTTATGTGTCTTTTATTCTGAATTCTGACTACTGAATTCTGGCTTCTTTTCTAAGCATCTTAAAACTTTAAATAAAGACATATTGTTTGTAGAACCAATTTCCATTAGACAACAAAGGCGCCTATGTATCTCAGCATCAACTGGCTACGCGACTTTCTCCCACAGGAAATCCCCGTGCAGGATCTTGCCGACCGCCTGACCATGTCCGGCATCGAGGTCGAGGAGATAATCCGCACCGGTTCGGAGTGGGACAATGTCGTGGTAGGCGAAATCCTTGAAATAACCAGGCATCCCAATGCCGAGAAGCTGCAGCTTGCCAAAGTAAAAACCGGTGAAAAAATTCTGCCCATTGTCTGCGGAGCCCCCAATATCGCAGTCGGGCAGCATATCGCGCTTGCTGTGGAAGGCGCACAGCTTCCGGGCGGCATGAGTATAAAAAAATCAAAGATCAGGGGCGAAGTCTCAGAAGGCATGATCTGCTCTGAGCCCGAACTGGGCCTTGGTGAGGATCACAGCGGCATTCTGGTGCTGCCCTCCGATGCTCCTATCGGCATGCCCCTTGCGCAGCACCTGAAGCTTTCCGACACTATTTTAAACCTCGGCATTACGCCAAATCGCGCCGACTGCCTCTCCGTTATAGGGCTTGCCCGCGAAATCGCCGCCATCTTTAACATCCCCCTTCAGCTGCCGCAGTATTGTTGTGAGGAAACAGGCGACCGGATTGAAACCCGCGTGGCTGTTGAAATTGCTGATGCTGATGTATGCCCCCGATATACCGCGCGGCTTGTCACCGGCCTTACGGTGAAGCCCTCGCCGCTGTGGATGCAGCGCAGGCTTGTCAACTGCGGCATCCGGGCAATCAACAATCTTGTCGACATTACCAACTACATCCTTCTTGAATGGGGCCAGCCGCTCCACGCATTTGATTTCTCATTCATACAGGATGGAAAAATCATAGTTCGCAAGGCAGCCAGGGGTGAAAAATTTTCAACCCTTGACGCCATCGAGCGCGAGTTGCCCGACGATGCCCTCATGATCTGCGACGGCAGACGGGCCGTGGCTATTGCCGGGATTATGGGCGGCGAGAACTCGGGGATTCTCCCGACAACAGAGACCGTCCTCATTGAAAGCGCTTATTTTACGCCCCGTTCCATTGCCCGCACGAGCCGCGCGCTTAATCTGAAAACCGAGGCATCGCTGCGCTTTGAAAAGGGCATTGACATAAACGGCGTACTGCCGTCGCTGCACCGGGCGGCACAGCTCATGGCCGAGCTTGGCTGCGGGAAAATTGCAAAGGGCTGTATCGATGCCTATCCGGCCAAGGCTTCCCGCCCCCCGGCCGGTTTGCCTGAGCGTCAAAAAAACAAATGCGGTCACGGGCCTTTCTCTTTCACAGCATGATGTCACGTCAGTGCTGGAAAGACTTCAGATGACCACACAGGCTCCTGATGCCGACACGCTGCTGGCAACTGCCCCCAGCTTCCGCTATGACCTGAACGAGCCCATCGACCTTATTGAAGAAGTTGCCCGAATAACAGGCTACGACCATATACCGGTAACCTATCCACGGGCGGCGCTTTCGGGCAACGCTGAAAACCGTGGACTTAAGCTTGCCGGCATCATCCGCGACTGCATGATTGCCCGGGGCTTTTTTGAGGTTATCAACTACAGTTTTTGCGCCCCCGAACATATTGCCGGTATGCGTCTGGCCAGAGAAGATGCGCGCAGCGCTCCGCTGCCGATTCTAAATCCTTTGGCATCATCGCAGTCGGTCATGCGCACCTCCATCGTGCCAAGCCTGCTGCTCAATCTGCAGGAAAACCTCAATAATAAAAGCGCCGCAATCAAGCTTTTTGAACTGAGCCGCGTCTTCATACCGCAGGGTGCTGCCCTGCAGCCCCGTGAGCCCCGGCGCCTTGCAGGCCTGATGGCAGGCATGCAGCAGGGCGAAGGATGGAACCTGCAAAACGACATGGTTGATTTCTATGATATCAAGGCGTGCGGTAGAGTCGCTGCTTGAACGGCTGCGCATACACGATACGCGGTTTCTCCAGGACGGACGTGAACCCTATCTGCATCCGCACAAAATGCTGAGCATCAGTGCAGGGGGCCACTGCATCGGCAGCCTTGGTGAAGTGCATCCAGACGTGCTTGAGCATTTTGACATAAAAGTGCCCGCCTATATCTTCGAGCTTGATGTCGATCTGCTTGCAACGCTCTGGAATGATTCTGTTTCGTTTGACGCCCTTCTCACGCCAGCCTGCCATACTGCGGGATATTGCTCTTATTGTTGACGACACTGTCCCGGCTGAAACGTTTTTTTCAGCCATTGCAGGCTTTAAAAACAAGCTTATCGCCGAGACGACAATTTTTGACAGTTTCCGTGGCGGCACAATTCCGCCGGGTAAAAAAAGTCTTGCATTCAGACTGAAATTCCAGTCAAATGAAAGAACGCTCACTGACGCAGAAGTAAACAAAATACATGACCGGCTCGTGGCGCACCTGGTGCAGGAAACAGGGGCGGAGCTTCGGCAATAACTTCAGTATGTTAGCGATGAAGGGAGTCACTAATGACGAAGGCTGACTTAATCGATGCAATCTATGACAAGGTTGGGCTTTCCAAAAAGGAATCAACGCAGATCGTCGAGCTCATCTTCGAGCTTATGCGTAAATCCCTGGAAACAAGCCAGAAAGTGAAAATATCCGGCTTCGGCAATTTTAATATTCGCGGGAAAAATATCAGGCGGGGCCGCAATCCGCAGACCGGCGATGAAATAAAAATTTCAGCCCGCAGCGTCCTTACATTTAAAGCGAGCCCGGTGCTGAAAAAAGTCCTGAACGGCTGACGGCTCAATTCGGCTGAGCATGCGCGGACTCGCAGCAGGAGAATACGATGGCCACAGAAATCCCCGACAAGCTTTATTTTAAAATCGGCGAGGTTTGCAAAATAACGGATGTAGAGCCCTATATTCTTCGCTACTGGGAATCTGAATTCAAGCTGATAAAACCTTACCGGACAAAGTCGAATCAGCGCCTGTACAGAAAAAAAGATGTGGAGGCCGTACTGAAAATCCGCAAGATGCTGTATGACCAGAAATACACCATTGCCGGAGCAAAAAAAAAGCTGAAAGAAACCACACCGCAGCAGGAATCACGACAGCAAAAGCAGCTTTCGCTCAACCTGCCGGATCAGCGCTACACAACGACTCTTAAACATATACGCGCGGAACTCGTACAGCTATCGCGCATGCTGAACAAACCTACTGTCTGACATATGAGGGCCCCATGACATTCACAACAATTGACAAGCGACTTGTTGAAAGAAAAGACCTTGCATTCCAGGAAAAATACCGTAAGGATTCAGCCCGCCACACCCCTGATGCAGCAGATAAATATGAAACATCTGAAATAGAGCATAATCCCATCTGCCTGTATCAGAAACAAAAGGGGCTTGCGGGGCAGTCGATGGAAACCGCAGCTAAGACCGCGAGCTGACAGGCTGACGTGCCTGTACTTGCTGAACCTGTCACGAAAAAAGGCGCCATGCATGTTTTTCAGCCGCTATGGAACATGTGCTCTCATATGCAGTGCTGCGGCCTGCGCAGCCTTACTGCTCATGCTGCTGCGCAACCCTGCCTTGCAGAACTTCAGCCGTCATTCATTACCGGCACGATCTATAATGCGGCCACAGGCGCACCCCTCCGCACTGCAACAATTAGAACAACCACGGGTATTCCATTTAATGTGCTGAACGGTTTTTTTGCCCAGGGCGTTCCGCCGAATGTATATGATTTAATCGTTTCGGCACCCGACTTCCGTTCAAATATGGCCACCGGCATTTTTTCGGGGCCGGGACAGACCGCTACGGTCAACATGTGGCTTGCACCAGCTTCTACCAGAACAGGACGACTTCAGGGACGAGTCGCAACAGCAGGCGCCAATTCTGTCGGTATAGCAGGAGCACTCGTTTTTACAGACCTTGGCGCCATCGCCGTGACAGATTCTAAAGGGTATTTTACTGCAGTCGGGCCGAGCGGCACTGCAACCGTAACCGTTGCAGCACGAGGCTATTCAAGTAAAATTATTAAAAACGTTCAAATTCAGCCATCGGGTATCCGCAGCCTCGCTGTTCGTCTGAGCAAATCAATCAAGAGCATTACGGGCCCCGTAACGGGCATAGTGCGCGACGCCTGCAGCAAATCCCCCCTGGCAGGCATCAACATAACGGCTTCAAATGGCGCATTTGTGCAAACAAGCGCCGGCTCCTTTAGAATTTCAGCCCCCCCCGGCAGCACCTCCCTGCTTGCAAGCGCTGAAGGATATCAATGCGCATGGCAGACAGTTACGCTGGGGTTTTTCCCCGTAGGGGCCGTTGCAAATTTTTCGCTGGCCCCCCTGGAACGGGGCATGGGGACAGTTTCAGGCTTTATCACGAATGCAGCAAATGGTGAGCCGGTTCCGGGCGCGCGCATTGCAACCGACCTGCAGGATATAGGCTTCAGCGAAAACGACGATGGCTCATACACCCTGAAAGCAAGCCCCTGCGCAGCAACGATTACGGTAACAAAAAAAGGCTTTCAGCCCTATACGACGAGTGTGTCGATAGGACAGGGAGCAACAGTTGATCTTAATATCGCCCTGGTGCCGTTGACCGACTGCATCATCACCGGCACAATAAAAAACCTTTTGACCGGAGTTCCTGTTGCCCGGGTGCAGGTTTCGGCTGACACCGGAAGCGCGGCAGTAACCGATGATATGGGAGTATACACCCTGACCATACCGTCATGCACAGCCACCATGGCCATATGCGCCGACGGCTTTTTTAAAACCAGCCGCAGAGTCTTCTCAGCGGGAGATATCGAAATTATCACACTTAATATCGACCTTATCCCCTGCCTTCTGTGCAGCTGCAGTGCTGCAGCAACAGCTTTGCCCTATGACTCTCGTTAAGCGGCCCTACTAAACTCCAGCGGAGCAGAGAATGCAGTTTTCAATCCAGATTATCAAGGAAGAAGATTTTGTCCACCTGGCGCAAAAAGCCGCGGGCACACTGTTGAGCATTGCTTTAAATTTCCCCGATAAAAATACCGCAAGGCTCAGCAAGCGTTTCTACGTGACCTGCATCAAGGAATCCCAGGAACTCGAGGATTTTCTTGATGATCACGGCGCGAGAAGCAACAAAACATGGCTGTATCTCCGTGAACTTGTTGCCTCTATCCGCAACTTTTCCAGCACGGCCTACATGGTCAGTCACATGTTGAGCCGTGTCAACTTTTACTGTCTCAACACGCACAGCACGCAGTCATTTCTTAAGGACGCCTCAGCCGTGCTTGAATTTCTACACTCCTCTCTCACCGTACTGTGCTCGCATTTTACAGATGAAGCCATATCTCTAAGCTTGACAGGCACACCTGTATTACTGGATGACACTGTATTCGAGGAGAATATTGTTACACGCATGCTGCCCAATAATATCAATGATGAGGGCGGCGCCGATATTGAGGGAAAAGTTGCCCGCGTTGCCACCGAGCTCATCAATGCCCATGATAAATCACGGAGCGTCATGTTTGAAAAAAAGCTCAGTGCCCGCAATCTCGAAGCAAGCATTATCCCTGATAGAATTAACGAGGAAACGCTTCGTGATCTTGAGGCAAACGTTCACAATGCCCAGTCAATCTATGACACCTATATTCAAAAAACACCCTTTGAAGCAAGCAATGAGAATCTGCTGTGCCTGCGCGGCCATATCTCAGTGGCGCTGCATCTGCTGGGCGTAGCCAAGGAGCTGAGCCACTTTTGCGAGCGTCATGAACCAGGGGTAAGCAGGGAGCTTAGGCGCAAAAAAACAGACGCGATAATCCAGCGCAAGAAACTGCTTGATGTTGTAGTCAACTTTGCACTGTACTATTATACGATATTTATCAATGACGGCCAAAATCTTGCAAATGAAATACAGTCCAGTTTTACGGTTGTTGATTCTGTAAGCGTCGGTGTGCCTGAAGGGTTGGGTTTTCACCTGCGCCCGTCAACACTCGTGGCAAAGGTGGCAAATCACTACGGATCAAAAATGTCCATGATTGTCAACGGCAAGGAATTCGATGCTGCAAGCGTTATTGATATTATGTGGGCAGGCGGCATGATAAAAAAAGAAGGTATTACGTCCATAGAATTCCGCGGCGATAAAAATGCCATCAGAGACATATCATTGCTTGCCGGCGCCAACTACGGCGAAGACGCCACCGGCACCAGCACCCCCCTGCCCCCTGACCTTTCCTATCTGCGGCAGGACTAGCCGCTTTATTTATTACTATTGCTGTGCAGCCCGCCGAGCCCGACAGGTGAGGGTTGGATAATGCGGCATTCTGTAATAATATAATCAAGCGGAACATCCCACCGCGCATCATGAGGAACCTGTTCAACAACCTGCATATCAAATGCGATTCCGATAGTAACGGCCGGGCAGTTTTTTAAAAAACGGTCATAGTAGCCACCGCCATATCCGATGCGAAAACCGTCTGTCGCAAAAGCAGCGCCGGGCACAATGACGACATCTATCGTGTTCGCTTCCACCGGATGGAGGCAACCCTGAACCGGCTCCAGTATGCCAAAACAGCCGGGTGCAAGGTCATGTTCCATACTTTTTATACGCGATGCCGCCATAATCTTTGATGGCCTGTCAATACAGGGTACGGAGACGTGTTTCCCTTCTTCAAGCAGCATGCGGATAAGGCTGTGTGTCTCAACCTCGCTTGCAAAGGAAACATAAACAAACAAGCGAACCTGCCTCCTGAAAAATCCTGCATGCCAGTAAAGGCGCTCCATGGATAAGACGGCTTTTCAGCTTGCGCTGCTGCTCAGAGAGGGCATCTCGCGCGCGCAGCGCAGCAGCACGAAAACTTTTCTTCAGCTCAAAAAGTTTTGCCGTAAATTCGTCTTTTTTTTCCATGCTATGCCATCAATAATAATCAACAATCCAGAACAAACAGAGTGGTGAGTTCCATAGTTCATATAAAAAATTTTAAACACCCCAAACTGTCACCCTGAGTGCAAGCAAAGGTTTCATAACATACTGAAACCAAGTTATTATTTCCGCTGCGTTTGACTCAGAGTGCCAAATATATTGTTAATTGACTTTTAAAACAAGCACTAAGACAAAAGGCCGGCCCCTGTGCAGAGCCGGCCTTTTATGTTTTATAGAACCCTCTTCATCTACTATGGCGTGCACACCGCATCGCAGACAGCCTGACCGCAACCGCCACAGCCAGGCGACCAATCGCAGCAATCGCCTATGTCTATTGTTTCGCGGCTGAAGCCGATCCTACAGGTAAGCACAATTAATCTTCATGGCCGAACATTAGATAAATCTTCAGCCCCCAGTTCTCTTCTGCATTGCCAATATTGCAATTGCATAAGCAGACTATTAGCTATAGCTTTAGGCGTTACAGCCAACATATAGATGGCTTTTCTGGCAATGCGTAAATATGCCCTGATGGTGCTCAGCGTAGTTTCGGGAGGGGTAATAGTAATCCGAATATATGCTGTTACTAATGAGAGTACTGCTTGAGTGCCCAGCAGCAGGCAGGCAAAAGCCGTTAATTTAATAAAAGAGCATTCACTTTGATTCACCTGCCGTGCTAAAGCAGCAGAGGCCTCAGTCAGTTCGCTTTTTAGCGATTCTCCTTTTGAATAAATATCCACAAGCTGTTCACTGCTGAATTCCTCATCACAACATGCCGGTATCAATTCTCCCAGTCTATTCGCAAAAATAATTATTGTTGTTTCATCTACATCAGGGGAAGAAGCCCATGCAGTACTATTTGACAGCGTCATCATAAAACTGCAGATGGTAACTATGGCCGCTATCTTTTTGAATTTATCGTCTTTTGAAAGCATGTCATCACCCTACGCTAAAGATAGATTTCATCATCAGCCGGTATTGTGCCGATGGGAACATTGGTTGTCTGGTCACACATAAAAACACTTGTCTAAAACCTGCAATTGCTTTTTTGTGCATAAAAACATGCACCTTACAAATCACAGGCATCCCCAATTCCGTCCCCATCAGAATCTGTCTGATCTGGATTATAGACGTAAGGGCAGTTATCGCAGGCATCCCCTTTCCCGTCCCCATCAGAGTCAGTCTGATTATTGTTAGAAACAGTAGGGCAGTTGTCGCAAACATTTCCAATTCCGTCCCCATCAGAATCTGTCTGGTCGGGATTATAGACGTAAGGACAGTTGTCACAGGCGTCACCGATCAAATCGCCATCATAATCACTTTGATAATACTCATTTAAGAATGGACAATAGTCACAAACATCACCGAACCCATCGGAATCACTATCTTTCTGGTCTGGATTATATGTGTATTGGCAGTTGTCGCAGGCATCCCCTATACTGTCCCCATCAGAATCTTTCTGATCAGGATTATATGTAGCAGGGCAGTTGTCACAGGCATTTCCAACCAAATCGTAATCAGAATCATTCTGGCCCGGATTGGCAACTAAAGGACAAGTATCACAGGCATCACCAAACCCATCGGAATCATTGTCTTTCTGGTCCGGATTATATGTGTATTGGCAGTTGTCGCAGGCGTCACCGATTAAATCGCCATCATAATCACTTGGATAAGAATCCTTTACTGTTGGGCAATAATCACAAATATCACCGAACCCATCGGAATCATTGTCTTTCTGGTCCGGATTATACGTATCCGGACAATTATCGCAGGCTTCGCCTATCGAATCATTATCAGAATCACTCTGATCAAAAGAAAAAGCTAAAGGGCACTTGTCGCAAGCATCACCAAACCCATCAGTATCATTATCTTTCTGGTCCGGATTATACGTGTACGGGCAGTTGTCGCAGGCATCACCAACCCCATCGGTATCATTATCTTTCTGGTCCGGATTATAGGCATCAGGACAGTTGTCTTGCCAGCCGTATAATCCATCATTGTCAGAATCTTCACCCCCGGTTTTTAGAGCGATACTAAAATCAATCAGCCAGCTTATGAAATCGACTTTATCGTCGAAAGCAGTATCAAACCACACATGCGTTGTGCCTTTTAAGAAAGGTATTGGAACGGCTCCCAAAAACCTATTCAGTAAATAATTGCTTTCAGGAAATGAGGCAGTTAACGTTTCATCCTGGTATATGTCAAAGCTTAATCCCCCAAGGATATACGGTCCTATACGCCAAACAGGAATAATCGCAAAATCAATTGTGGTGTTATTGTCGAAATTTTTAATAAAGTCGGGAATATTATCCGGCCCTTTAATTTGAGTCGCAATATTTTTGATTTCTCTACGATTAATGAAGAACTTTTCATTAATCCGTCTATCACGTGGAGTTGCTTTACCTGCCCACTGTTCCTCAACAATATCAAAAAAATTCATGGTGAGTTTATAATCAAAAAAATTATTTCCGATAACAACCCTGCAGTCCAGATCTTTTGAAGAATCTACATTTTCCACCTTGCGATTAAAAAAATCGCGCTCAATCCCTAAAGATCCAAAAGGTACAGGAAGAACATAATGAATGGTGGATGGTATTTGAATGGGGATAGGAATAGTTATCAGTTGCAATAAGATGGGAAGAGTTAAGGATATCTCGGATACTACATGGGGGTAATTTTCAACAGTAGCTTCATTAATAGCTAGTACTTTTATTGACAGACCAAAGCCCAAAAGTATTCTGTTAAATGGAATCTGCTGATTAATTTGAACAGAATCGGCTGTGTTTCGATTCAGTTCATAATCAAACTTAATGCCGTTTTCATCTATTAATGCTTTGATATGTTTTGCCTGGGCCGATGGAACCAACAAAACGGCATATAGTGCAAGCAGCGCTAGTGCAATTGTGTATGTACGATTTCTTAGCATTACGCCCCCTTCAAAAAGTGAATACACCTTTCATCAATGTTGAAAATTGCCGGTTCAAAAATACTAAAAGGCATCGCTTGCTGCAAAAGATGTTGCTTGTAATCCTATTGATTGATTATTTGGGGACCTGGAAGAGAGAGGGATGAGAAATGCTTCAAGTATCAAAAGCAAGAGCCATTATTCCCCCATTGCATTGATAATGGCCTTTAATAATTTCCATTTAGCATAAAAAAAAATTATTTCACGATTTTTTTCACTGGATAGAGCTTTTATTGAAACTGTTGCTGGTTTATAAATCCATGAAGCTATTCTGACTTCAAACATTGCCAGAACTGCACCCAGTCGACTTCTTCAAGATACTCCTGAAAAGCTGATACAGGGCAGGAAATTTTTAAAAAAAAAGAATACAAATACTCAAAATCAAAACATAAAAAACTATGATTGTTTCGCAGCAGAATAGCAAAACCGCCGCAGTCTTTGCGCACGACTTTGCCCTGGAGCCGGGGTAACCACAGGCCTGGGATAAGTGGCGGAACGCGAACTATGCAGCTAACCGATACCGAAGTATCTCTCTCGACCGGTGCTTGGGCCGCAAAATAGGCCCCTTCTGTGCTTAAATTCTTCAGCTGTATAAGCACCCCCTCATCCCAGCATGTATCCAGCAAGGCAGGCATTTCGATAGAATGCCTATTGGCGTGTCGTTTATTAAAAGCCCCTGCTTGCATAGATGGCACGCTGCTGATTTAACTACCAGCACAGACCGTTTATAATTTAGTGATGGCAGTGATTTTAAAAAACCGCTGTCCCATATACAACCCCTTATAAGTCCGGAAAACAACTCCTGAAAAAAGCTGAGATCCAGTATCCCGCTAAAAGCTATATGCCCCCGACATGAACCTCTGACATCATAAAATCTTTGAAGGCGTTTCAATAAATGAAATTTTACTCAAAACTTTTTTTTAAACCGGCATACGGATTCTGCCACACATGTGGAACCGTGATTGTCGTAACACCTTTCATACCCCCCCTGCTGCGTCATTTATTCTATAAAGAAACAAGCTGGGTCCATCTGGCAGCTATCGTCCGAATGGTGTTGGTATCTCTCCACTACCACATAGATGTCCATTTATTTCCCCAGTATAAGTAATGGGAGGAATCTCCGTGGGGAAAAGCGGATTCAGCCCCCACCCTGTCAGCAGTGCGACAGCAAGAATTAGGATCACTACTGTTAATACTGCTTCATAAGCTCTTTCAAGAAAAACCGCATGAACGACCATACTGTGTTCCAGAGTCGAAAAAGGATGCTGCCACATATGAGTCAATGGCATTGTCGCGTTTCTGTTCATACTCCTGCTCCTTTCTAGGTACCCTAAAAATACACCGGGAGAATTAGCTGAAAAAACTCCCCCGGGTGAATTTGCCGACAAAAGCACGCAATCTTGCCAAGCCTGTAACCCTCTGCAGCAATAGTGGTTATCAACGCCGCTGCCAGCACTATTTCAAGAGCACGTTCAATAAGCGCTGCATGAGTAGCCAACCCCTTTTTCAAGACCGTAAAAGGATGCTCCCAAACATCCGGCATAGGAATTGTAGCGTGTCTGATTATGCTCATTGCTCACCTCGTGTTGAAAACTTCAACGAACGAACTGTTAAATGAGACCAATAAAGTAGTGCTTACATTAAACGTGCCACGTACACATCGGACTGCAGTTAATTGCATAGATAAGGGGGGGGTGTCTTCTGAAGGAAAAAATAATAAAGATCTTGCGGGATATTATGTTTTTAATAAAAGTCGGGCTATCAAAAAGAAAACCTGCGATACACTTTTGAGCGAAGGTAATTGTGTGGCAATGCCCCACAAGTGTGGCGCAACGATATAGACCCCTGATGACAAAATAATGACTTTTTTAAAAGCTCCGAGAATGAAAAAATTTATAAGGATGAATGTATATTATTTTTTCTTATGCGCCTATACAGTGTTTTTCGGTCAATCCCCAATGCACGTGCTGCACGGGCCTTGTTCCCACCGGTTCTGAGAAGGGCTTCCTGAAGCCTGTCGGCCTCCAGCAGTCCTTTCTGCTGAGATACCACATCAGCTATAACCCGTTTTTTTTGCAGCTCCGGCGGCAGGTGATGCAGGCAAATGACATTATCCAGACAAACAACACATGCATGCTCAAGGGCATGGGCCAGTTCACGGACATTGCCCGGCCAGTTATGAGTTAAAAAATAAGCCATCACCTCCTCAGAAACAGCTCGAATTGATTTTTTAAACTTACGGTTCAACATGCTCAAAAAGTGTTTGACCAGTTCGGGAATATCCTCTGTCCGTTCACGAAGCGGCGGCACAGTTATTTCGATCACGTTCAGACGGTAGTACAAGTCTTCCCGGAAAAGCCGCTGCTGAATAAGGCAGGGAAGATTCTGGTTTGTAGCCGCAATAATGCGAACATCAACTTTCATGGGCAGCGATTCCCCTATTCGGTTAAACTCCTTACTCTCCAGAACGCGCAGCAACCTGCTCTGCACCATGGAGTTGACATCCCCTATTTCATCAAGAAACAGCGTACCGCCATCGGCAGCTTTGAACCGTCCTAATGAATCTTTTACTGCTCCGGTAAAAGACCCCTTAACATGGCCGAACAGTTCGCTCTCAAGGAGGGTATCGGGCAGGGCCGAGCAATTGAGTTTGACCAGTGGATGGGCTGCCCGTTTGCTTGTGGCATGAAGGGCCTCGGCAACAAGCTCCTTACCAGTACCGCTTTCACCTGTTATCAGGACACTGCTCTCGGTTGATCCAACCAGCCTGATCATATCCCGCACGAAACGGATGGAGGTGCTGTTACCGATAATGCCATGACTTGTTGGCTCTTCAGATTGCGGTACATCCGAAACACCATCAGAAGCTGCAATGCTATCGACTGATTCTACGATATCCAGCTTTGTGGAAAAGCGGCACACTAAGGCAACCAGCGAACTATCCTTGAAATGAAGAGGACAAATGGTCACTTCAGCCGGCAGCCATGTGCCATTTTGATGGGCGACAGTAGTACTCATTATTAAAGTAAACCGCTCGTAATCTGAGTAAGAATTTTTATTATCTACAACCAGACAGCTTTCAACATCGAAATATGAAAATACTGCATCGATCGGCTTTCCCAGAACCCTGTCATACGTATACCCCAGTAGGTTCAAAAATGCTCTATTGCAGTAACTGATAGTTCCCTGCTCTGAAACAAATGCAATCGGATCGACAAATGATTCTGCAAAGGCAAGAAATCCGTATTCTGCTTGCAATGAAGCATCAACTGTAAAAGCCTTACAACTTGCCATCATGCCACACTGAAAAAGTCACTGAAATGCTGGTTTAAGAATAAAAACCGCTACGCCTGGTGCTCAGGTCAAAGGCTTATGTATGCCCTGAAAAAATGCAATCTCAAACAGTTCAAGCACTGTAAGAGATTAAACGAGTTCATGATACTTTACTTTATAGCTACTGGTTTTTCTTTTTTCAATACATTAAATCAGCGGTCCAAGCATTGCACTTTAACGCATGTCTTGAAATGAGGCAAAAAAAACGGTGCCAGCATATACGGTGTAATTCTAAATGCTGGCGCCGTTTTATAGAGGACTATTTTATCTTTAGTTTTGTGTCAGCTTTGCCGGTTAACGCTCCTGTCTTTTGAGACCCAGCTGCTTTAAAGCAGCAGCATCATGCAGATCGGCAATGACGCTGTCAAGAGCGATACGCAGATCAGCTCCGGCCCTGGCGCCGATACCGTCTGCAACATCCTTCGCGGCACGTGCAAGATGCTCCGGCAACTCAACATTAGTACTGCCGGCCAAAAGTCTGTTGAAAAGAGGAAGTGCCTCCATTAACACAGACGCTGCTTGCATCTTCAGGCCTTTATCAGAGTCCAGAAGCTGCGAAATCTCCTGTCCATAGGTGTAGTAAAGTTCTACATACTGCTGGCCCCTGTCCGTCTTTGACAGAACATTGTCCCTGAAAAGCCGAAGAATAGAGAGCTGCTGAGAATTATTTTCAAGTGCCATGATAGCCGGGCAATTTGCAAGGCCAGGGAACGGGAAACCGATCCTGCCGCGGTCGAGTTTGGCATTGATTTTTTTTACTGTTTTGCCCGGCGAAACGACAATCTTGGAAGCCGACTTGAAATCTTTCCTGTTTCTGAACCACTCAGAGCTGAAGCCCGTTGCATAGGCGTCAAAAAAAAGCTTATAGTTGCCCCGTGCAAGGCCAGTGATCGTATAGGTGCCATCGTCGGCCGTCACGGCAGGCTTCAGGAGAATAACTGCAGCCTCGGGCCCAAAGGAAGTCGCATTGGCGTCGTATACTACAACCTCAGTATCAGGTATGCCCTTGCGCCAGAGGCTCCAGACTTTGCCCGTAATTGTGCCCGAAAATGCCATCTGGGCATTAATGAGCGAAGTTTCCTGTCCCGCCGTCACCGTAATATTGTCAGCCGATGAAAATGAATTTTTGTTATTGTACCACTCACCGGCATATTGCTGAGCACCCTCTTTGGGTTCGAAATACACTTTATAGTTGCCCGGCCGCAGAAAATCAAACGTATAGGTTCCATTATCTTTCGTAATGTCAGTATCAACGGGCTCATCGCAGGAGCCATCGGCTGCATACAGACGCACGCCAATCCCTGCCATGCGTTCGCCATCAGGATCTGCCACCCAGCCGGAAATGCTCCCCGCTGCAGCAAGCGATGCATCAATGCCGTTAATAACCTGGCCGTAGGATTCAATAAGCAGGGTCTGAGCCGCAGATTTTGATGCCGTATTATCGTACCATTCCCAGGCAAAATTACCCTCAGAATAAAACCCGTCAAAAAAAACCTTGTATGCCGCAACAGGAAGACCTGCCACTGCATAGGTGCCGTTATCAAAAGTATCGGCGTAATAAACTGCTCCGTACAGGCTCTCAGCCTTTACCTGCACCTGGGCAATGCCCTGGCCCAGAGCATCAGTCACCCGGCCTGCTATAGTTCCGCCCGCAAGCAGCTTGATGTTTTTAACCACATCGGGCTGCGCATCTGTTACCGGAAACCTGTCGGCATCATGAAATGTGAATTTGTCATCGTACCACTCGGTAACATAGCGCAGAGGCCGTATGTTCACATCAATAAACTCAAGCTTGAATATGCCTTTTGTCTGCCCCTCATCCTGAAGCTCGTTCATAGCCGCTGTCACATCAAAGTGGTAAAAGCCATTACTGTCGGTAAGGGTTGAATTATCAAGATTTTCATGCTGGTCATAGAGATTCACCCGTATGCCCGCAAGCTTATGGTCGCAGCAATCTTCAACAGTGCCAGATACGCTGTAACTGGCCTGCGCCAGTGCACTGCCTGAACAAAGCAGAGTACCGCTGAGCATCACAAATAGACAAAGCATCACGAAAGCTGTTTTTACAATCTCTTTTCCCTGCATATATCCACTCCTTTAATTATAAATTTTATATTTTCAAGTATATAAAACAATTTGCAAGCAAACCCAAGCACATGTAGACATCTTCGAAATATTAAGCAAATACCGAACCAAAAAAATTTTTATTTAAAACAAAGCTTTTTTAGATAGTTAAAAAGCACTATCAGCATGCAAAAAAAAAGATGTGCCAAAAAAATGTTCCGCAAGACACTAATGCCTAGACCCATCATACAACGATACACTTATTATTTCATCACTTATGATACTTTTTGCCGGCGATAATGGTAAAGGCCCGGTAGAGCTGCTCAAGCAGCATGACGCGAAAAAGCTCATGGGGGAATGTGAGGTGGGAAAAAGAAATTGTCAGGGATGCCTTCTCAAGCACTTCCTCTGTCAGCCCGTGACTGCCGCCGATGAAAAAGCTTGTTTTAGCTCCTCTGTCATGAAAAGTTCGAAGTTCCGCGGCAAGCTCTTCAGACGAGCAGGGCTTGCCACGGCGATCACAGGCGATGAGAACATCACCGGGCCTGCACCTGGCAAGCAGCCTTGCGCTTTCTTTGGCAGCTGCAGCCTTCGCCCCCAGCGAGTGCTCATCTTCCGGTGTGACAAGCTCGAAGGAAATGTCTGCGCTATGGCTGAGCCGCTTCAGATAATCCTTCTCGGCATCGGCAACCCAGCCTGATGCTTTTCGACCAACGGCGAGAATGCGGATTTTCATGCAGACTTATTTTCTAAAAAAATTGAAAAGCAGTGTCAGAATAATACTGATGACGATGCAGGTAACTATGGGAACATAAAATTTAAAATGCTCGCCCTCATACCGGATATCCCCGGGCAGGCGGAACAGCGGCAGCACATAGGAAAGCAGTCCCATAACGATAAGAACGACGCCTGCGGCAATAAGAAACTTACCCATGACCGGGCCCGCCAGTAACGATTTGCAAAACCAAATTTCCGTCAAAGGGATCAACGCTTTCAACCCGGGCAGACACCGTCGTGCCGGGAGTCAGCATTCCCGTATCTTTCTCCTTCATGCGCACCTCCAGCATAAAATCGGGGAGAAGAAGGTCGTAGAGCCCGTGGTTCCGCTCAAGAACCAGAGCATCAAGGATGTCGCCCACACGGTTTTTTATGGCTTTAAGAACCCAGTAGCGCCGGCGCTCATACTCAACAAGGCCCGAGCGCGTCAGGAGCGGCTGCACCCCAAAGGCAATATCGCGAAGCTCGCGACGGGTATACGCCGCGGGCCCGGCTCGCAGCAGGCTTACCAGCTGCCGCTGCATGACAAGATCAAAATATTTGCGCAGCGGTGAAGTAATAGACGTATAGCCTGCAAGGCCAAGGCTGCTGTGCGGGCCCGGCGAGGCTGTTATCTCGACCCTGCTCATGGCGCGACGCTGCAGGAACATGGCGAAAAGCGTCGGGGCGTCTTTCCCGATAAGCCGCTGCGAAGGCTCAGCCTGCCGTCTGAAAAGGCCAGGCTGCCGCTGTTCTGAAAAAAAGAGCGCGGCGCAGTAATTTGCCAGTATCATGAACTCCGACACCAGCACCTGGCTGGGTGTTTCACGGTCGCGCAGTTTCAGGCTGATATCATGGCTGCGGTCAACCCGCACCTGCAAGTCAGGCAGCAGAAACAGCACAGCGCCTGCGGCGCAGCGCCGGGCCCGCAAGGCAGCGGAAAAACGGTACAGCAGGGCCATATCGGCGACCTGCTCAATAGCTCTGTCAACATCGCTATAGGTAAGGCGCTCTGCTATGCGCACGACGCTGCGAAGGATGCGATAGTCAAGGATCTCACCCTCCGGGCTGACCCGCACCATAAAGCTCACCGCCGGATTGCGCTCGCCGACCCTGAAGCTTGCGATATTCTCTGACAGTGCAGGCGGCAGCATGGGAATTTTAGCCTCGGGCAGATACAGCGAAGACCCTCGACGAGCTGCCTCGACATCAATTGGCGTACCCGCATCAACGAATGCGGCAACATCGGTTATATGAATGCCAAGCTCCAGCGCAGTCCCGTCAAAGCGGAAGCTTATGGCGTCGTCCACATCCCGGGTAAATGCCTCATCAATGGCGCATACGTACAGCTGAGTCAAGTCCTGACGGCCGGGATCGTTAACAGCGCTGCAAATAGCCCCCGCACCCAAAGACTCCACCTGCATGAGGACTTCTGCAGGCCACTGATGCGGTATGCCGTAACGCCGCAGCAGCACATTTTCGTCGGCATCAAAAACACCCAGCTGCACCAAAACGGCACAGCACCGGCGCTGGTCGGAAATATCTGCAGCCTGCAAAATTTCTTTGACCTGACTCCATGTTGGAGACTCCCGGCCAAAGGCTGCATAGTCTTTAAGGATTTCAATGCAGGCGGCACTGTCTTCAAAAGCTAATTCCCGGCCCGCAAGCACGGCCTCCAGCCAGGCGCTTGCCTGCCGTATGAAGTCCTGCCGCGCAATCTCATGGGCTTTTTTCAACTGCTGAGCATGTACCTGTTCGGCAGTATGGGCTAGAAACAGGCGGCCATGAAGCTTGAAACAGGCATGATCTTCAACCAGCGCAGCAAGAACGGCCGCCTCATGGGCTGAGGTTGCCGTCTCGCCGAAAGCAGCGCGGGCAAGGTCGGGGATCTCGAAAAAGACGCCCGGGGCTGCAACTGTTCCCCACAGCCTGCACGGGTCGATGTGCTCAGCCAGCGCTTCCTGCTCTGCCATATTGTTACGCAGCTGCTCAAGAAGGCATTCCTCTGGCGCTGCAACATCCACTGCCTCCCGTGATGCATGAACAATGCGTGCTGTAGACAGAACAAAATCGCTGCCGTCGGCGCACAGCAGACGCAGGCGCTCCCCGTCCTGTCCCAGGCAAACCGCAGCCATAAGCCTGCGGTGCTCAAAAAATCTAATTATTTTTCCCGTATACATGCCGGCCATTAAAATTCATAATAATTTGAGCTGTCAACCTGCAGGTAGCAGGTGTCAGGCAGTTCCCGAAGAAAGCGCGACGGCTTCAACGAAGACATATATCCCGTGCTCTCCTTCTGCCGGAGCGGGCTGCACAGATACAGCCGGTCTTTGCCGCGCGTAACAGCAACATAGAAAAGCCTGCGTTCCTCTTCCTCATCATCAAGGCTCGTAAAATTATTCGGATTGGGGAACCGGCCCTCGACCAGCCAGATAAGGAATACCACCGACCACTCAAGCCCCTTGGCCTGGTGAATCGTTGTAAGTTTTACTGTTTCGGCCGGCATGCCGCCCGCCTGAACCTCCTCGGTTTCGGTGCTGGTCATAAGCGCAAGCTCGCTTAAAAAATCAGCAAGCGACTCGTACTGACAGGCGAAAGCAAGGAACTGCTCGATGTCGTCGCTGCGGCTGTCGGCATCCATATATTTGGAGCGCATATAATCCCGGTAGCCGCTTTCAAGGGCTGTCTTGATAAGCGCAGCAGGAGACACCCCGGGCCCGGTCTGGGCAAGCTCGGCGAGCATCTGCCGCAGGCCTCCCCAGTAGGGCCTGGCGCCTTTCGGAACCAGTGCCACCATCTTCTCATCGATACAGGCAGACAGCGGATCCTCTGCAGCCAGCATGCGGCTGTATATCTTGTCCGATATTTTAGCGCCGATACCCGGCAGCAATTGCAGAATACGCTTCCAGGCAGCCTCGTCATGGGGGTTCACCAAAACCTTAAGATATGAAACAATATCCTTAATATGTGCCTGCTCGAAAAAACGCAGGCCTGAGCGAACCTCGAACGGCACGAGTCTGCGGGTCAGCTCCATCTGAAGCTCCATGGAGTGGTAGTGCGCTCGGTACAGCACGGCTATTTCGCCCGGCGGCATTCCGCTGTAGATGAGCTCCTGTATTTTGCCTGCCACGAACTGGGCCTGCTCATACACATCGCCCGGCCGCAGGCACTGCGGCTCCGCACCCTTCTGCCGCATGGGCTGCAGCACCTTGCGGTACTGCCTGGCGTTGAGCAGAATGCTTTCATTGGCCAGCCCAAGTATCTCTGGCGTTGAGCGGTAGTTATATTCGAGCTTGATGATATGGGCATCGGGATAGCGCTCTGGAAATGCCATGATATTTTCGAAGTTGGCTCCGCGAAACGAGTAAATGCTCTGGGAGTCGTCCCCGACAACCATGAGATTGCGATGCCGGGCAGCAAGGGTATCTATGAGATCGGCCTGCAGCCTGTTGGTGTCCTGGTACTCGTCAACCAGTATATGCTCGAACCGGTCGGCATAAAAATTTCTTACATTCTCATTGCTCTCCAAAAGCTCAAGCCAGAGGCACAAAAGATCGTCAAAGTCGGCAAGATTCTGCCGCCGCTTTCTTTCCGTGTAGCAGCTATTGATTTTTTCTATTTCTTCGGTAAACTCAAGAAAAAAAGGATAGCGCTCCTGGAGGACCTGCTCAATATCGATGCGCGTATTGCGCGCAAGGCTCAAAATGCTGAACAGCACCGGCCCCTGCGGCATGACGCCGTCTTTTTTTTTGTGGCCCTGCTCCAGCATGGTCGCATCAAGAATGCTGTAGGCATCGGACTGGTCAAGGATAGTGAAATTCGGCGCAAGCCCCACCCGCTCCCCATGTACCCGAAGAATGCGGTTTGCGATATGATGGAATGTGCCGCCCCAGATGCGCGTGGCAGTGTAGGGCGTGAGCATCTCCACGCGGTGAAGCATCTCGCGCGCGGCCTTGTTGGTGAAAGTCAGAAGCAGAATGCGATGCGGGTCGATGCCGGTTTCGATAAGATGGGCAACGCGGTAGGTAAGCGTACGGGTCTTGCCCGAGCCCGCGCCTGCAATGACCAGCAGCGGCCCCCGCCCCGCCGTCACAACGGCAAGCTGCTGGGCATTGAGTTCACTCTCATAGTCGATTAAGCGATGAAGCTCCACTTTTACTCCTCGCAGATACAAAAAAAGGGATTCAAAACTGAATCCCCCCACCCCGGCAGACTATCATGTCATACCGTCTACCGAAGGCCTGCACATGTGATCACATCATCGAGAAATCGACTGGCAGGTTCTATAACTTGTTCAATTTCCATGAAAATCAGGTTGTCGTGTTGTAGCATACCGGCATCAAGCTTGGCAATATCTTTTTCCGTAGTAATGACGGCATCCACGCTGGCGGCAGCATCCCGTATGGCAGTATAATCACCGGCGCCATAGGCATGATGGTCAGGGTAGATCAGCTTGTCTGAAACATGCATGCCCGACTGAGAGATCATAGCGATAAAGCTTGCAGGATCACCGATGCTGCACAGCGCCGCAGCCTTTTTACCTGAAAGTTCTTCGGCCGGGACAACCGCTCCTGTTGTACATTTGCGAAAGCATGCGAGCTTGTATGCAGCTGTGAAAAGAAGGGCGTCAGGATTAAGCACTTTAATACGAGCTGCAATTTCAGCGATACTTCCCGGGGCATTAGCCTTGGTGAGGACAATTATGCCGGCTCGCTCAAGGGCAGACAGCGGCTCGCGAAGAATTCCCCGGGGCAGTAGGCTTCCGTTGCCGAAGGGATCGGCGGCATTCACCAGCACAACATCAAGGTCGCGGCGCAGCCGCAGGTGCTGAAATCCGTCGTCCAGCAAAACAATGTTAGAGCCGAACATATCGCAGGCACACGTGCCTGCTGCCACCCTGTCACGACAGGCAATGACGGGAATGCCGGTCAGCTTGGCTGCAAGCATCACGGCCTCATCCCCTGCCTCCGCACAGGATGCAAGCACCTGTGCCCCATCGGAAACAATAAGCGGTGATTTTGTTTTTGTACCGCGATAGCCCCGCGTGACGACTGCAACCTTAAAGCCTCTTTCATGCAGCCTGCGGGCAAGCAGGCACACGGTAGGGGTCTTGCCTGTGCCGCCTACGGTGATATTGCCAACGGTGATAACCCGGCAGGCTATGGCAAAGCTTTCAAACACGCAGGCCCTGTACAGCCAGGCCCGGATGCGCATGGCCGTGCCGTACATACAGGAACAGAGCGTCAGCGGCAGCAGAAGCAGCCGAGCCGCCATGCCGGGGTTTTTTAAATGAATCAGTTTTTCAATCGCCGCGCGGATGTCCATAAAAAAACCATAGAAAATTGCCGCATACGCTTGTCAGATCAGGTCTGCGCATTATTGGGGAACTCGTGAGGAGGGGAAAACCTTTTCTTTACAAACCGATCCACCTGTCGAACATGGGCACAGGCAAAATCCGATACAACTGGACACTGCGGTTTAACAAATCATCGCCATCATAACCAGATCGTGCTGGATGTCACTCCGCCAGGCCACATGATTCATCGAAATTCACAACATCTTTGGCCGGCACAATTTTGCCATCGATATGACAGCACACCAGGTTTCTGCCTATTTTTTTTGCCTCGTAGCAGGCATCATCAGCAGCTTTCAAAAAAGCATCCTCATTGTCAAACTGCCCGGCGTCCTTCTGCGTCACAATGCCGATACTCGCGGTGACTGCCGTGCCATCGAAATCAATCCCGTCTCCGAAAGCCTCAATCTGCAGGCGAAGCCTTTCAGCCAAAATAACCGACTCCTCAAGATTTGCCTCCGGAACAATGATGCAGAACTCATCACCGCCGTAGCGGACCGGAATATCTGTCGACCGGCATTGATTTTCGATAATGCCTCCCACCATGCTGATCAGCATAGTGCCGGCCTGATGACCGAACGCATCGTTGATTGCCTTGAGATTGTCAAGGTCGATCATGACCAACGATAGCGAACGGTGATAACGCCTGCTCCGCGTATACTCCGCATGAAGCCTTTCTCTAAAATGCCGGTAGTTAAAAAGGCTGGTCACATCATCAAGGTTCGTGAGAAGCTGCGCGCTCTTCAGATTCAGCTCCAGCAGGTCTATAACATTTTTCATACTGAGCAGATTTTTGACTTTCAAAAACAGCTCAACGCGTGCTTCTTTTTTCGCAAGCGATTTGCAGATAAAATCCTGAGCACCGGCTGCAAGGGCCTGCTCAACTCTGCTGAAATCATTCAAAGAGCTCACGGCAATGACGGGAATATTTTTACTGGAAGAATTTTCCTTGATCATGTCAAGCAGTTCATAGCCGGACTTTTCAGGCATCATAATATCGATAATTATGAGATCAATTTTCCTGCTGTGCACAATAGACAGGGCTTCTTGTCCGCTATTGGCATCAAAAAAAACATACCGGCCCTGTTTGAGCGCCGCACGGAATGCTTTGCGGGATACCGCATCATCATCTACAAGCAGAATTGTATTCATATTCCGGTCATCCCCTTGCGCATTTCAGTGTACCTGGCAATTGAATCGAGCTTTACAAAACAGTACCGATTTCCACCTGCGTTTACAGAACATACCGGATGAATGCATTCGGCATGTCAGTGTCGAGAATACAACAGCCACTGCGCGTTGAATTGTCGTTTATGAAGCTTATAGTATGATCAGCTTTCAATGATTAATGTATAAAATAATAACTGGATAATACCACTCCTTGTTAATTCTGCAAATATAAAATATCACATACAAGCATAAATACTCTGCCTGTGAAAAAGAAGGGAAACTGCTGACACATTCTTGATACGGGTGACGTTTGCCAAACAAAAAAAGGCGCCTGACGGATGAGGGCCTTTGCTGCATCTTCATATTAAACAGACCATATGGTTTCCCGATAGCAACCACAGCCAGGGCTCACGGGAACTACCGATACAGGGGGCCTGTCCGTTTGAATGAACAAAAAAAAACGATGTACACAGATTGCGTTCTGAAGGCCCGTAATGCTATAGTACCTCCTGCCTGTTTGCAGGCAATCGAGGCGACATGAAATATCAGGCGCAGCAATTTCTCAATCCGTTCATTGCACCGGGATCTTTGCAGGGACTCCCGAATTGCTCCTCTCATCAACTCTAAAAAAGGAACCAGCCATGCTGAAAAAACTTTTTGCCGCACTTCTTATCCTGGCATTGCCATGCAGCTCACACGCAATCAGCGAATCAGATTATGCAGACCAGTACCCGGCAAAAGTCCTGCCCTTTTACAATAATGGCACATTCAGTCAGTTTTCCGGCACAAACGCCCTGCTCATCAAATATGCGGCTTTTGAACAAGACAATGAAACTAATTCATTGATAATTATACATGGAAAATCAGAGTCTTATATAAAATATGCTGAGGTAGTTTATGACCTTCAGGGGCTGGGGATGTCCTGCTATCTTATGGATGCACGCGGGTTTGGATTCTCCGAGCGAATCCTTGATGATGACCCGCAAAAAGTATATGTTGACCGGTTTGATGACTATGTGGACGACCTGAAAACTTTTATCGATACCCTTATTAAAGCAAAGCCCCATGCACGTATTTTTATTCTTGCCCACTCACTGGGCGGCTGTGTTGCGGCACGCTACCTTGAAAAATACCCTGATGATATTACAGCTGCCGTTCTGTCCTCGCCCATGCTGCAAATTGATACGGGCAGCTTTCCGCCTGCTGTGGCCTACGGTGTCGCAGCTCTGAGCACGGCGCTGGGCAAAGGCGCAGATTATGCCATTGGCCAGGGGCCGCGCGAGACAGAGCCGTACTTCTATAACAACACCACAACGCATAGTTTTGCGCGCTGGTCCAAGTGGGAAGAAGAGCTGATCCCGTCAAACCCGGAAATAAAATCCGGCGGCGCCACCTATGGCTGGATCAAACGCTCTATGGAGGCTGGTGCTGCTGCCCGAAAGAAAGCGGCGGTTATAGAAACGCCGCTGCTGCTGCTGCAGGCTGAAGAAGACTGGTTTGTCCGGCCCGAGGGGCAGGACAGCTTTTGCAAAAAAGCCGATGACTGCTCCAAAGTCTATCTCTTCGGCAGCCGTCATGAAATCCTCATGGAAACCGACCCGATAAGGGACATAGCACTGGAGGAGATAAAAAGTTTTCTGAGGAAATTCATTGATTAATGTTTTTTGGGATGAAAAAGCGCGCTACTGACTGAGGATAGTTGTTAATAAAGCGCACAAACGATTCCGCGCACTGTCATGATAATAAACCACCCCGAGGCAAGCCGCTGGGGATTGAACCCGAAGTGAACAAAAGGGGAATTCCGGATTCTTAGCTTCCGGAATAACTGCAGAAAATAAGTCAGCCGGGGAGAAAGCGACTTTTATTCGCCTGCATGAGCTGCCAGCTCATATACAGAGCAACCAGGCGTTAAGCATCATACATGTTGCACAGACCGCCTGTGCACATTTTATTCGGGATTTTGAGAATTTAAAATTATTTTCTCTATTTCCTCAAAGCCTTTTATGATTTCAGCATAGGACTTGCTTTTCGACGAACCGTTCTTCTTCGCATTCACCGATTCATCATTTTCGTTCTGGGATAGAGGGGCTGAATCAGTGTGCTCAATTTTTTCTATTTCTTTAAATCCCTTAATGATTTCATTAAAGGATTTTGTTTTTAACAAGTCCGTCTCGTTCGGGTTCATCGATTCATCATTTTCGGTCCGGGCCACAGGAACAGCATCCTTATGCTGCTTTTTTCCCTCTTTATGACTGTGTCTGGTTTTTGCCGTGTGACATAAAAGCCCCTTAGACATCAAGTAACATAAACCTTTACTTATTATATACACCATAGATATAAAAAAACAACCGCAAACAAATGGCTTGCGACTGCGCATACGCTCCGGACAAAAACGCTCATTATCCTGATTTTCTGACGGCGCAAAGCGTCTGTGAGCGAAGAAAAGTTTGATTACCCGTTCGTGTCCGCAGAAAAAAACCATTTGCAATAAACGAATAAAAACTATACTTCTTTTTTACCTAGCAGCCAACATGAACAGGAGCCTGCGATGTCACGCGGAGACCAGCTCGAAAGGCAGTGGAAAATTATTCAGGCCCTGATCGCTTCGAAGCGGGGGAAAACAGCCCAGGAGCTGGCAGACATGGTCCAGGGCAATCTGCGCAGCGTCTACCGCGACCTTGAAGTCCTGCAGACGGCTGGATTTCCCATCTGCAATGAAAAGGCGGACGGAAAAAAGTCATGGGCCGTCATGGAAACCTTCAAGCACAGCATCCCGATTCCCCTTGACCTGCCCGAGCTCATGGCACTGTATTTCAGCCTTGATATGCTCAGGGCCATGCACGATACGGTTTTCTACGAATCGCTGGAATCGCTGTTTCAAAAAATCAAGGCCACCCTGCCGCCTGAATCTACCGAATTTCTGAAAAATCTTCAAAAAGCCCTCTGCGTCGATCAGAAACAGTACCGCCAGTATGGCAAGCTCAAAAACATAATAACCGGTATTAATGACGCCGTGATGCGCAGCCGGTCAATCGACATAATCTATTTTGCACTGAGTAAAAAAAGCCGGACAAAACGGGCTGTAGATCCATACAAAATCTGGTTCATCAACGGCACATTTTATCTGGTCGGGTACTGCCACCTGCGCAAAGAGGTGAGAATATTTGCCCTCGACCGAATCCGCAACCTTGAAATAACCGAGCGTATTTTTACCATCCCCCAGGATTTTGACCTGGATGATTATATGAGCGGGAGTTTCGGCGCATTCCGCGGCATACCTGAAAAGGTCAGCATTGTTTTCTCTTCTGAAATCGCAGGCTATATCGAGGAAAAAGTCTGGCATGCAAGCCAGCAGATAACCCGGCAGGCCCACGGATCCATAATCTTTGAAGCAACCGTTGCGGTCAATGAGGAACTCGAAAACTGGGTGCTCAGCTGGGGCGCGAAAGCCCTTGTGCTTGAGCCGGAATCACTGAAAGTACGGATGCGCCAGGAAGCTGAAAAAATGGTCATTGCCTACAAGATTGATACTTAAAATGGTGAGAAAAAAATTGAACGGTACGAGCCGCTACGTGGAATTTTTAGCAGCCGGGAAAGAGCACAGGATAGTGTCGTAGTACGTCTCGCCATAGGCAAAACTTCATAAAGCAATCGGGCAGGAGGTGCGTGATTATTCCACTCACCTCCTGCCCGATCACACAATCACTGCAAAAAAAATCACGTCGCCTTCGGCATGAGCCCAATGAACTCAAAGAAAAGGCTGATGAAATCCGATGATTCTATCGGCCGCTTGCACAAAGCGAGATTCAGCACGGCGGTGGTAAAACCGAATGTTTTGTAGCCCTGCTGCTTCTGCACAAGAGTGGTATTATCGGTTAACGGATCGGAATCTTTATTGATAACACAAATCTGATAACTCAGGCCGGAGGATAGTATATCGGCGATAGTATTGCTGAGGTTTATAAATATACAAAGCGGCGTTCCGCCCCCGGACACGATTCCAAGCAGAGCAGAAATCCTCCCGCCAATGGATATGGCAAAGGGTAAAGCGCATGCCGGGTCGATCGCCGCAGCCTGAAAGAATTGCACGTCGCCGGCATACTGCTCCACTGCAAACCTCATTGCCTCAACATCCTTGTTTTTCAGCCCGTCTTCGAGAGCCTCAAGCAGGACATAGGTACTGTTCACCAACGGTGACAATTCCGCCTGCTGGTCAGCAATCTGCAAATCAGCTCTAAGTGATGCTGCAAGATTTCGTGCAACGGCTTGATGCAAAGCAGAAGGTGCAGCATGAGCAGGCGTCGTCAGCATGAACACAGCCATACCGGATAAAAACAATAAAACAGTTCCTCTTTTCTTCATAACTTGCTCCTGGTTATTTTTAATAATGATTCCTGTTCTTTAGGGGCAGCAGAAAAAAAATTTAGACAATTTAATCTCCATATACGCTAATTGGGCATAAGCGTCAACAGCTATTGGCAGAGCTGCCTGTCAGCCGCAGCCGGCAGCTCTGCCAAGGGCGATAAAAAGATCGCGCGTGATGACGCCAGGGTGGCCCTTTTCGCGGGCTACCTGTTCGGCAAGGGGAGCTATTTTCCCTATAAGCTCCATGCCGTTTTCTCTCTCAATCAGTATTTCCGCCAGCGACTGCACCGTGTGGGCGCACCACAGGCCGTGAAGCTGCTTTTTGGCATCCTCAACCAGCTTAAACTCTTTCTCCACCTGCGCCTCGCACTGCCGGGCAAAATCAGGATTGCACAACAGGCAGGCCGCGGCATGGCTCATGCCGAGCGTTTTCACGTCCGGCAGATGCTCAGGCAATTTCTTATAGTCGAAATCGCGGGCAAGATCGGCGAATGCATTGCTCACGATAACGGGGGTTACCCCCTTGATGCCTGCCTTTCGAGTCAGCTCTTCGGCATGCTTCTGGACTTTCTGCGCGGTTGCATACGGCACGGTGCCGTCTGAGAGGGATGAGCTCAGCACAAAGAGCGCATGGCAGCACCAGTGGATCGATGAGCTGCCCGAAAGCTCATCATGATACACGCCGCTCAGATCAAGCTCGTTCGGCAGGCCTCTGACAGCTTTGCCGGGCAGTAGCCGCACATCTTCACATAATCGTTTGAGTACTTGGGAACCCAGTGCTGCTCATCGGGGCTGAAGCTGTCGCCGTAGCGCTTGAAAAAGTCCCTCCTGCTCATGGAATTTCTGAACTGTTCAAAGCAGGAGGTTGAGCAGAAGACCAGGTCCTTCAGCTCGATAAATTTCATCACGAGGTCTTTGCCGCACTGGTGGCACAGAATCTGATCGTCAGTCATGGCAGACTCCTTTCTTGGTGTGTTTGCTTGATTATAGAAAACGGCCTGCAGTCCGCGCAATCTATCCTTGCGCATGAAAACTTCTTGCCAAAGCTTAAACCGTTGCTTTGAGGGCTCTAACAAAGCCCTGCAGTCAAAAAAATAAGCACGGCATCCCAACCCAAAATTCAATTGACCACCGGCAGCATACGTGTTACGTATTTTAAAATAGTACTATTTTATTATACGGAAGACAATGAGTACCTTAATCAGATTCGGCGTATCACTTGAAAAGAATCTTCTTGAAAAATTCGATGCGCTGATACGCGAAAAACAGTACACCAACCGCTCCGAGGCCATACGGGACCTCATCCGGGAGAACCTTGTCAAAAAAGAATGGGAAAGCAATAAGGAAGTTACCGGCGCGATTACCGTGGTCTACGATCATCACAAGCGTGAGCTGGTAAACCAGCTTATGAATGTGCAGCACGATTATCATGACACGATCGTTTCAACCCAGCATATTCATCTTGACCATCACAACTGCCTTGAAGTGGTGGTGGTCAAAGGGAAATCTCAGAATGCTGAAACGCTTTTCCATAAGTTGAAATCCGCCAAGGGCGTTAAGCATGCCGGATTCACCATCACCACAACGGGTAAAAATTTACACTGATAACAAAAATATTTTTTTATGCAGCAATGGCACGATTATAAATTTAGTAGCACTAATCAAGGGGTATATCATGCACCATAAATTCGTCGTCTTCCCGTTTACCGCCATTGTCGGGCAGGAGCTTTTAAAAAAAGCGCTGCTCATAAATGCCATAGATCCCAGCATCGGCGGCGTCCTTATTAAAGGAGATAAGGGCACGGGAAAATCCACCGCCGTGCGGGCGCTGGCATATTCGCTGCCGAAAATAAAAACCGTTTCAGACTGTCCGTTTCAGTGCCACCCCGAAAGCCTGAAGCTTATGTGCAAGTCATGCCAGCACCGGTTCGAGCACGGTGAGAAGCTCGCCTCGAAAGAAAAAGCCATGGAGATCGTGGACATGCCCCTGTCGGCAACCGAAGACATGGTCGTCGGGTCCATCGACATCAAGCGTGTGCTCTCGGACGGCATCAAGGCACTTGAGCCGGGCATACTTGCCCGGGCAAACAGAAACATTCTCTATATCGATGAAGTTAATCTGCTTGATGATCATCTTATAAATATTCTGCTTGATGCCGCTGCCATGGGTGTGAACAGCATTGAGCGGGAAGGCATATCGCTGTATCACCCGGCGCGCTTCATGCTTGTCGGAACAATGAACCCGGAAGAGGGGGAGCTGAGGCCCCAGATTCTTGACCGTTTCGGTCTGTGCGTTGACGTGCAGGCCCTGACCGAAAAAGCGCTGCGCCTTAAAGTCATCAAGAGCAGAAAGGCCTTTGACCGGGACTGCTGGGAGTTTGAGGAGGGTTTCAAGGCCGGCCAGAAAAAACTTAAAAGCTCTATCGCGAAGGCCCAAAAACTTCTGCCGGACATCATCATAGCCGATGAAAATCTTGAAAGAATAGTCGAGATCACCAGCGGCCTGGGTATAAAAACCCATCGCGCCGATATCGTCATTGAAAAAACAGCCTGCGCTCTTGCAGCCCTTAAGGGGCGCAAAAGCGTTACCGAAGACGATATTATCGAGGCTGCCATGCTTGCCCTGCCACATCGCATGAAGCAGCAGCCTTTTGAAAAGACCGCGCCCCTTGACCGGCAGCAGCTGGAGCAGCTGCTGCAGAATCAGCCCGAGGAGGAAGTCGTTCCCCTTGAAAAAAAAGGGGGCTTAAAAAAAAACTTCGCATTCCTGAACAGCACGGCGGAAGCCCGCGGGTCTGAGACCCGCCGTGAAGCAGCCAGCCAGGGCCAGTATATAAAGGCTCAGCCAAGTGAGTCTCCGGCAAGCCTTGCTGTTTTTCCAACCATTAAGAAGGCCATCACCCAGACCGGGGCGCTGCAGGTGCTGCCCGAGCATCTAATGGAAAAGGTGCGCAGCGGCAAGGGGGAGTGCCTGTATATTATCGTGCTTGATGCCTCATCCTCAATGCGTATCGACAAAAAGGTCAGGCTTGCAAAGACCCTGTCATGGCATGTGCTTAAGCAGTCCTATGAAAAGCGCAACCGCCTGGCCCTGATCGTGTTTCGGGGCGAGGAAGCACGGATCACTGCAGCGCCGACCCGCAATTATGAACAGATTCAGGACATTCTGGAACAGCTTCCCGCAGGCGGTAAAACGCCGCTCACGCCAGCGCTGTTTAAGGCCTTCGAACTGGCAAATAAAGAGAAGCGCGCCGCTGTGACGATCGTGCTTATTTCAGACGGAAGGGCAAATGTATTTTTAAAAGACAATTTAGAGAATGACCTTGCCCTTCTTCAGCAAACACTGGAAAAGCCCGATCTGTTCATCATCAATGCCGAAGCCAAACACCGCAGCATCGGCACGCTTGAGGCTATGGCCCGCACGTTTCAGGCCCGGCACATCTATCTTGAGGAGGCCCTGTGAAAGAGATTCTTTTACTGACCAGTCTTGACACGACCCTGGCCCTGAAGCATGCACTTGCACATATCACTGCCGGCTACGGGCCGGTCTGCCGCCTGAAAAAATTCTACTTTTCTGATTATGAAGCACCCGAGGCGAGTTTTGACGATATACAAAACGCCATAGCAGCTGCCGACATCATAATCATTGATACCCGGTCAGACACGCGGGTAAGCCGGGCGCTGCCCGCCTTACTCAAGGGAGTTCGTAAAACGGTTGTAGTACTCATAGGCGTGAGCGCTGAAATATTTGCACTGACCCGGATGGGCAAATTCTCCGGCGAGGCAATGTTTAAAAACGCCGGCGACAAAGAGTTCACCATTGAATCCTATGTAAGGACCAAGCGCTTCTCGGGGCTCACGAAAATGCTGGGCCGGCTGCTGCCCATCGGGATGCTGAAGGACATGCGAGTCTGGGTGCTTGCTCAGGAGTACTACGGCGAAGGGGGCGAGCAGAATCTGGCAAACATGCTCCTTTTACTGCTCAAAGAATACGGCGGCCTGAAACAGATAAAAAAGGTGCCCCCGCCCGAGGTGCGGCCGGGGTTTGGCCTGTGCAGCCCCGACGGCGCCGGGTACACCGACCGGGCTGCCTATGCTGCGGCCATGGGCCACACGGCAGGCCTGCCGCTGGTTGCCGTGCTGATGCACGGCGGCATGTATTTCCGCGACAGCCTGCCCGTAGTTGCCGCCCTGCATGAGCGGCTGAAGACGCGCGCGAACCTGCTGTTCATATTCGCAATGGTCGAGCACAATCTCGAAGCACTAAATGCCTACTGCGACGGGATCGACCTGCTGGTAACGCTTCAGTATTTCAGGCTCTGGGGCGGCCCGTATGGCGGCAGCCCTGAAGGCACCTATGCATTTCTCGAAAAGCACGACGTGCCTCTTTTGATAGGGCTGCGGGCTTTTGAAACCGACCGCGAGACATGGCTGAAAAACGACCGGGGGATCAGCCCCATAGAGACGACGCTGGGGATCACGCTTCCCGAGCTTGACGGCGCTCTTGAGCCCCTGCTGGTATCTGCTCTTGACACCTATGATGACCCGGCACTGGGACGGGTGAAAGAGCCTACCGTCATTACCGAGCGCATTGATAAGCTCTGCAGCCGCATGCTGCGGTGGCTCGCGCTGCGGCGAAAGCCGAACAATGAAAAAAAACTTGCCATACTCACCTACAGCTATCCGCCCGGCGAGGCGAGTCTTGCCAGCGCCGGGTATCTTGATGTTTTTGCAAGCCTCACCGTCTTTCTTGAAAAGCTGCACAGCCGGGGCTATCAGGTGGGACTGCCTGCGTGCAGACATGAAAACTTTTTTCCTTGAGCACGGTATTGTAAACAGCCCCCTTTACACGCAGAAACAGGGCATTCGCATTCCAGCGGCTACCTATGGCCTGTGGTTTCAGGAACTGCCCCGTGAGGCCCGCGATGCGGTTATCAGGCAGTGGGGCGAGCCGCCGGGCGCCATCATGATTGATCACGGAGATATACTGCTGCCGGGGGTTATTCTTGATAATATTTTTCTCGGTGTGCAGCCCACGCGCGGTGTTCATGAAAATGACGACGCCTCCTATCATGACAAGGCCCTGCCGCCGCACCATCAGTACCTTGCCTTCTATCTCTTTCTTGAAAAGTCCTTCGGCGCCGATGCCATCCTTCATTTCGGCATGCACGGCACCCTTGAGTTCATGAAAGGCAAGGAGGCGGCGCTTTCGGAAAACTGCTTCCCCGATATTCTCATCGGCACACTGCCCCATCTGTATTATTACTGGATCGGCAACCCTGCCGAGGCCACCATTGCCAAGCGCCGCTCCTATGCCCTGTGCATCTCCCACGGCTCGCCTGCCATGAAAACAGCAGGCCTGTATGAAAAGTATCTGCTCCTTGAAGATCTGCTGGACCAGTACCGGGATTCTCCGGCGGCGGATACTGAAGACTTGATCTCTGAGCTTGCCGCGGAGCTGCACCTTCCTGCTGATGTTGCAGGGCTGGGCCGTGAGCTCTATAAGCTTAAAACAAGGCTTATTCCCTATGGCCTGCATGTGATGGATAAAAAGCAGTCGCGGGAAGAGCTGTGCGACTATATTACCGGCGTGCTGCAGTTTGACCGTGAAGTGCCGTCCCTCTGCAAGGCAACAGCGCAAAAAAATGGCCTGTCATGGGAAGATATTAAAAACACCCCGCAGGGCGAGGCCGTGGCGGCTGAGGCGCGGCAGGCGGTTGCGGATATGCTGGGCGGTTCTCCACCCGCCTGGCTTGCCCCTGAATACAGGGACTATATTGAGCATGTTGCCGCAAACCTGCAGGCGGCAGCGGAAAGCGAAAACCTCCTGCGGGCGCTTGAGGGGCGCTACATACTGCCTGCCCGGGCCGGCGACCCGGTGCGCGATCCCGATGTGTATCCTTCGGGCCGGGGCATGTTTGCCTTTGATCCGCGGCTGATCCCGACCATTGTTGCGGAAGCTCGGGGCAGAATGGCTGCTGAAAAGCTTATTGCCCATTATCATGCACAGCATGGCCGGTATCCTGAAAGCATCGGCATTATTCTCTGGGGCTTTGAAACCATGAAGACCGGCGGCGACACCATCGCCATGATCCTGCACCTTCTGGGCATGCGCATACTCCACAAGAAAAGCCTGTGGGTCAAAGAGCTTGAAGTCATCCCGCTTGAGGCGCTGGGGCGGCCCCGCATTGATGTCATGGTGACCATATGCGGCATCTTCAGGGATACCTTCGCCGGCCATATCGACCTTTTGAACCGGGCATTTTTAATGGCTGCGCAGCTCGAAGAACCACCTGTTGATAATTTTATCCGCAAGCATGCCATGCCCGCATCAGGTGAAGAGACTGCTTCTGCGCCGGTTCGCATATTCGGCCCTGCACCTACGGAATATGCAACGGAGCTCACCACCATGATTGAAAAAAGCTCGTGGAGCGAAGAGGAAGAACTATCGCATGCCTTTGAAGACAATATGAACTATGCCTATACGGGCTCTGCGGTGCAGAAAAATCCTGCCGCCTTTGCCGGTATGGCCAAAACCGTTGACATGGTTGCACAGGAGCGCGATACGGTTGAGTTCGATATAACCGATCTTGACCACTATTATGAATTTCTTGGCGGGCTGTCAAAAGCAGCCACCTCGCATCGCGATGAGGCCGTTGACATCACGATTGTGGATCAGACGGAATCAGAGCCCGAGGTTGAAGCGCTGTCGGCTGCCATCGAACGGGGCACGCGCTCCCGCACGCTTAACCCGAAATGGATCGAGGGAATGCTGGCCCATGATTTTCACGGGGCAAAAAAAATAAAAGATCGCGTTGAATATCTTCTCGGTTTTGCCGCGACTACCAACAGCGTTGCCGACTGGGTTTTTGATTCCGTGGCTGACACGCTCATGCTTGATCCCGAGATGCTCAAGCGGCTGCAGGCCAATAATGCCTATGCAACAAGCCGGATTGCCGAGATTCTGCTTGAGTCCCAAAGCCGGGGCTACTGGAAGGCTGATCAGCAGCGCCTTCAGCAGGTGCGCGATATTATTATTGAACTTGAGAATAATTTAGAATAAATGAGGCTTCATCCTTTTCTGAATATTTAAAGGAATTAACCCAAGCATAAGCCTTCATAATAATCCCGTACAATGCAGTTTATCAGGATGCCGATTTTTTATCTGCGCCCGCTTGCTGCTACTGCAGACTGACCCAACATGCGTTCACGCTTATTGCAGCCTTTTTGCATAGCGCTTCAGCAGCAGCGAGTTCCTGACAACCGTAATCGATGAGAACCACATGGCTATGCATGCCCATTCAGGCTTGAGAACCAGTCCGTTAACCGGATACAGCAAGCCTGCGGCAACGGGGATCATCAGGATATTATAAAACAAGGCCCAGAAGAAATTTTCCTTGATTGTCCTGAGCGTTTTGCGCCCCAGGCGAATGGCGCGCACCACGTCCATGAGGCTGCTTTTCACCAGCACCACATCGCCCGTCTCCTTTGCCACATCCGTGCCCGAGCCGATGGCAATGCCGATATCGGCCTGCGCCAGGGCCGGTGCGTCATTGATGCCGTCGCCCACCATGCCGACCTTCATGCCCTGCTCCTGCCACTTCTTCACTATAGTAATTTTATCCTCCGGCAGAACCTCAGCGTCCACGGTATCAATACCCACTGCCTTTGCCACGGCATGAGCTGCCGCTCGGTTGTCGCCGGAAATCAGGCCCGTCCGGATGCCCATGCTATGCAGCCGTTTGATGGCAGCTGCGGAATCGTCCTTGACGGTATCGGAAAGAGCGAGCATGCCGACAACCGCATCATTGCGCGATATGAACATGAGCGTGAGACCGTCAGCGACAAGTTTCTGCACAAGGGCGTCGGCATCCGGTGGAAGCGCGCCGCCGCTGTACACAAAAGACAGCTTGCCTGCCCGGATAATGTCGCCGTCGAGACGGCACTGAATGCCCGCGCCGCCTGTCTCGCTGGCATCCTCTCCTTTTTTATACAATATGCCCAGTTCAGTCACCTTGCGCATGACTGCCTCTGCAAGGGGATGGCTGGAATGCCCCTCGGCGCTTGCTGCCATTGCAAGCAGGTCGAGTGTCGAGCCGTTGGGTGCGGGATAGATGCCCACAACTTCCGGCTGCCCCCTGGTTATGGTTCCTGTTTTGTCAAAAAGTATCACATCCAGCCGCGCTATATTCTCAAGCACTGATGCCCGCTTGAACAGTATGCCCCGGCTCAGGCCCACCCCGCTGCCCACCATGATGGCCGTGGGCGTGGCAAGCCCCAGAGCGCAGGGGCATGCAATGACGAGCACGGCTATCATAAGCTGGAAGGCAAACAGAAACCTGGTTGATCCTGCGGGTGGCTCGATGGGAAGCACGCCGTACCAGAGGCAGAACGTGATAAGAGCCACACCGACAACAATCGGGACGAAATAGTTTGAGACCATATCTGCAAGGCGCTGAATAGGGGCCTTGTCTGCCTGGGCGTCTTCAACCATTCTGACTATCTGCGACAGAAGCGTGTCCGAGCCCACGCGGCTGGTCCGAACCGTAATGGCGCCGGACTTGTTGATGGTGGCGCCGGTGACAGCGCTGCCAGCCGACTTCTCAGCCGGCATGGACTCACCCGTTATCATGGACTCGTCAACGCTTGTCTGTCCCTCAACGATCTCACCGTCCACGGGGATCTTCTCTCCCGGCCGCACCAGCACCAGGTCGCCGACTCTGACCGATGTTGCCGGCACCATATCCTCCCTGCCGTTTACCAGCACGCGGGCCTTGTCGGCCTGCAGCGACAGAAGCTTTTCAAGTGCCTGCCCGGTTTTGCCCTTAGCCCGGGCTTCAAGCATCTTCCCGAGCAGAATAAACGTAATGAGCATGGCAGAGCTGTCAAAAAAGGCATGGGCATGAGGATCTATGACAAACAGAGATATGACGCTGTAGCCATAGGCCGCTGTTATGCCCAGAGCGATAAGCACATCCATGTTGGTGGAAAAGTTTTTCAGCGAGTGGTAGGCACCTTCATAAAAGGTGCGGCCCGAAACGATCTGCACGAGCGTTGCAAGGGCAAACATGGCGTAGTTGGTGCCCACATGGCCAAAGGGCATCGTGTACATGAGCACGACAAGGGGAACGGTAAGGCATGCGGCAAACAGAAACCGGAACTTCTCTTTCCGGGCAATGGCAGTGTCATCCTTTGCCATGGCATCTGTTGACGCCGCATACCCGATGTCCTGCACTTTGGCGATAATGTCCTGCGGGCTCACCGACGGCAAGTGCTCAACCGTAAGCTTTTCGATGGCGAAATTGACTGTTGCCTTAATGACGCCCGGATAGTTTCTGAAACCCTTTTCAATGGCGGCAGAACAATTCACGCATGACATGCCGCGAATGGCAAAATGGGAAATAATGGTATCTGCGGCAGGGGCGTTTGCTCCTTCTTCTGCGGGCAGAGCCGGTGCTTCAGGGGATGCTACCTCCTGAACAGGCTCAAGGCTGTAGCCTTCCTCAACAATCGCCTCCCGGAATTTTTCAAGGCTTGCTGTCTCATCATCAAAGGTCACGGTAGCGCTGTTGCCTTCAAGCGATACCTGTACGCCCTGTACGCCATCAATGCCCTGCAGAGCCATGGTAACAGCTTTCACGCAGTGTTCACACATCATGCCGTAGACGGATATGGTTTCGGTTTGAATCATAGTATTAATAATGGATAGAATTCAGAAGCCAGCAGTCAGAATTCAGAAGATGCTTGTCCAGAAGCCAACAGCCGGAATCAAGAGATGTATTTTTATGTTTTCTTCTGGCTCCTGGATTCTGGATTCTGACTTCTAAATTTTGGCTTCTCCTCCGATCACCCTTTCTCTGCTGCTGTAAAGCCGAAATCGTTTATGGCCTTTACAATATCGCTTACGCTGGCCACGGCCGGGTCACAGGCAAACGACGCTTGCTTGTTTTCAAGGCTCACCTGCACGCCCGATACACCCGGGGCTTTTTCGATTATTTTCGTTACGCGCTTGACGCAATGCTGGCAGGTCATGCCCTCAACACTCAGTCTCTTTTCCATAGAGCCCCCATATTCGGTTCAATAGAGTAAGATTATTTATTTTATATCATAACAATGCTACTACATACAGGCATGGGTAGCATGCTTAAAATAATAATATGTCTTTTTATCATCTCTCTTATTTTTATAACATCCTATCTGAAAAAAATTTTTTTTAAGTGGTGGCTTTTTTTATTTTTTATATTATATAATAAATATTAGCATTTTTTAGCCCTAACCCATCACAATATAAGAACGGTACTCAAAAAAAGGATACTATGAAAAAAGGGCTGGTCTTTTTCTGTATCTTATTGAGTGTACTGCTTGGAAATGAAGCTTCAGAAAGCTATGCGCAGAATACTGCAGGCGGACACACAGATGCTGTGCTCAATCTCGATGAGCTCATTGCCGAAGCACTGCAGGCCAATCCCGACATAGCTGCAGTGCGGAAAAACCGCGACGCCCTCTGGGAGCGGCCGCCGCAGGTCATACCGTTCACCATCTGTATCATTAAAACGACTAAATAAAGGAGGCCATGATGAAAAAACTTACCGGCATCATTATCGCAGCGGCATTCTGTCTGTCACTGGCTATCGGAACGGCCTGGGCCAAGCCCCAGGAAAACTGCCCGGTCATGGGCGGCAAAATCAACAAAAGCCTCTACACGGACTATAACGGCAAGCGCGTCTATTTCTGCTGCAATGCCTGCCCCGAGCCGTTCAAAAAAGACCCTGAAAAATACATGAAGAAGATGGAAGCCGATGGCTTTGAGTTTGAAAAGGCGCCTGCGGCAAAGCCTGTGCCGGTTCCACTTCCAGCGCAAAAATAAAAGTGCTCCTTATAAAAAACAGTATTTCAAGAATGTTGGTCTCAAATAAAGCCGGCCCATGATGACCGGCTTTATTTTCTCATGCAATCAATAGCTTATGAGCTACACAGGACGCCCCACAAAAATAGGGTGACTAAAAATAAAAACTGAAGGCCGGACAAAGAACCTGACTCCCTACTCCATGGTTACGATAGCGCCGGACACGCTGCGCTTTGTCCGGCTTACAATTAACACGTTGCATTAAGGTTCGTGTCCGGCATGTTGCCCACCTTGTTTGCGGGGCGCTATAACTCAGGGTGCATGCCTGCCTGCATTTTAAAAATGAAGAGACGGAAAGATCATAACAGGCATGTATGACAAAATTTCTTCAAGAGAATAACCTTTTTCATGGAAGCCTTCATTTTTTGAAAAAATAAAGAAATTAACCTATGATCATCTTAGCCTTTGCAGATATTCACGGAGATGCATCATACATCCAGCGGGTGTTCAAACAGGAACACCATGCCGATGTAGTGCTCCTTCTGGGCGACATTACCAATTTCGGCAATCAGGACGAAGCTGAAAAAATTATTGCGGCAATTGAACAGTACGGTGCTCCGGTGCTGGGCGTGCATGGCAATTGCGACTATGGCGGCGTGGACGATTATTTGCGCCTGCGGAGCATGAGCCTCCACGGGCGCTGCATTGTGCGAAATGGCGTAGCGTTTCTTGGCGCCGGGTTTTCACTGCCCTGCCCGGGCAGAACGCCCGGCGAAATAACAGATGAACTTTTTGCAGGGTACCTTGCCAGTGCTGCTGCAGAACTGCCCGATGGCCTGCCCTCTATTCTTGGTCACCCATGAGCCGCCGTTTAATACCAGCGCTGATCTTGCCTATACCGATGAGCATGTCGGGAGCCGGGCGATCAGGTCATTCATTGAGCAGCGCAGCCTCTTGCCTGTTTCTGCGGCCATATTCATGAAGGCAACGGCATTGATCGCATCGGAGAGACCTTGATAATTAACCCGGGACCGCTGCGCCGGGGAGGCTATGGCTGGGCACGCATTGAAGGAGGATCAATCGAGGCAGACATACGGAGTTTTTAGAAAATAACGGTGCTTTCGGAAGACCTAAAACCTTATCACCTTCGCAGCAGCCGTCATGCACTCAAGGATTTCAAGGGCGTTTGAGATAGTACCCACCTTCACGTTTTCCCTGATTTTATAGAAATTGAGGCAGGTGCCGCAGATCAAAATTGAAAAACCCTTTTTCTCAAATCCAGCAGAACCTCAAGCACATATGAGCCCGGATGTAGCCAGCCGCACTGCTTTACTAATGAGCATGATTGCGCAATTTTTATTTTGCAGATTCTGCATGGCGGAAAGAAATCCGTTCATAAGAACCTTCCCCAGTTCCATATTCGCACCTATATGATCGGCATCAAACAGATAGACTATTTTTCAGAGCAAGATGGTGCCGCAGCGCAGGCTCTGGCTTGCTGCTTCTTTCTTGATCAGCAGTTCAAAAATATTCTCGCCCTTGTCGATAACGCTCACGGTGCAGCCCTGCCCGGCTGCAAACCGGACAACGTTTTCCCGTGCGGTGTCATTATCTACAAGAACCGTCATTTCGCCTTGATTAAAACCTTCAAGCGCCTGCTTGGTAAGAACGACGGGCTGCGGACAGGCAAGCCCTTTGGTATCTATTGTAATTCGCTGCATTAACAGGTTGCTCCTTCTAAATTAGTAACACTCCCCTGGGCAGCACCGACTGGCTGCATGGCCAGCACCCGCTCAAGAGCCTCAGGGATGCGGTTTATGATTTCATGTATCTGCGTAGCCGGTGTGGGCCGGGCAAGAAGTCCGGCGATGCGGTTTGCACGGCAGGCAAGCGCAGATGCCTGAGATGCGGTATAACCCGTGATGCACCAGCCCTGCTGTCATGCCCGTGATGGTGTCGCCCGTACCGCCGATGGGCTCAAGCTCCTCAATCACCGGTTCGTCTATCTGTTCAATCATAACCCCGTCAAGGCATATATAATCAGTGCGCCCTTTGACGCAGAGGCATCGGCCTGTCGTGCCGAACGCATAAGCCTTTTTGATCAACTCCTTAGGATCCACTTCAAGACGTGTCAGAAACCCGCGCGTATAGGCAGGATGTGAGGCTTTTTCATCTGCCAGAAACGCAAGCTCCCCGATATCGGGAAGAAAAAGATCGTAAAAGCGGCGCCTGCCCGCTGGCCTTTGCCACATACATGAAACCGGCATCTGCTATCATAACAGGCTTTGCCTGCATTTTGCGCACTGCCGTGAGAACCTGGTTGTGGAGCCCTATGTCCGGAATGATGTAGTGCAGGCAAAGCGTATCGGCATGAGCCTTGGGCAGATGCTTGATCAAATGGCGATAGACCTCGCGGCTGCCGTCACGCGTGCCGATATCGCCTCCGACAACGCACTCGGGCGCAGTGTCGCCGAAAAAGGCGGCTGTGGCGCACACAGCGCCAATCATGGCAGCCGTGCCACGGTTGACCGGGAAGCTCCGGCCATCAATGATGATGGAGCTCCCGCGCAGTGCTGCGGTCCCCAGGGCAAGGGACAGGTTTTGATCAGGAATGGTTCCGGCCAGCAGTATCGTTTTCATGCAAGCAGCCTCCGCGCCTCATCAAATGCAATATTAAGGGTGTAGGCGCAGAGTGTGTAGCCGATCTGGCGGGGCGACTCGGGCCGTCATCTAATGGTTTTGCCGATCAGCTCACGTTGCAAATACGGTACATCTGAGCACCCGCCGCCGGAGATGTTGACGATTTTTTTTGTCTCTTTTTCTACCGTGATTTTCATATTGGCCGAACGTACCATCAGATACTGCCCGAAATCCTTTACCGAGCAGATTTCCGTGGGCTGCATCAGCTCTTCATTGACATGGATTATATCGCGGGGCGCATTATTGCTGTTTTCAAGCTCCCGGACAATGCCCATGCGCTCAATTATCGGAAACTGAATGGCAAGATCGCAGCCCGTGCGGTACTGGGGCGGCGGAGCAACGACTTTAATATCATCAAAGGCCGCCTTCTTCAGCGTTGCTTCGGCCTGAATGACATCATTGACACTGTCAAAAATAAGCAGCCCCTGCTCAACTGCCCCCTCAGCAGACATGCCGTCTTTTTTTGAGCTGATAAGATTTTTTAGAAAACCCATGAGTCGATTCAGCTATTTTTTTAGTGTCAGTAAAATATCATCACCATCGTTACGCACAGCAACAGCCCAGCCGCAGTTTCCCGCAAGACGGGTGATATTATCACGTGCCGTGCCGGTATCAACAAGAATCTCAAATTCGCCGGAACCTGTTTTATCAATAAAACTCTTCGTCAAAACTACCGGCTGCGGGCAGGAAAGCCCCCGCGCATCAATCCGCTCCATAGTAATCTCCAAATAAATACTTGCATAAAGTTATTGGAGCACGGTCTTCCATGCCCCTGTAAGTCTCTGATCAATCTGCTTCTGAATTCCGGCTCCTGACTTCTGAAATCTTTTATTCTTAAATCTTCTTTCTCATAGTCAGCCCTATGGTTATGCAGGACACAAGGCCTATAGTAACAAAAAGAGGCGTCCACTCCCCTATTCCCTTGGGCGATGCGGCAACACCAAAGTTGTGCGCAAAAGCGGCACCAGCCAAAAGGCCGAAAACAAACACAGCCGCATCACCATCGCCCTCGCCGCTCATAAAGAGCTGCCTGCCCGGGCAGCCGCCTGCAAGGGTGAAGGCAAGGCCGGCAAGAACCATGCCGGTAAAATTCCAAACAAAGTCGGTATGCGCTATTGGCTGGCCAACCATGCCCGGGTTAAATTGCCCAAGAAACAGGTTCCCGACGAAGGCACCTAAAACCAGCCCCAGGACTCCGGCCATCAGATAGAAATCCCGCACCAGAATCACGTCGCGTACCGCCCCGACCGTACAGAACCGCGTGCGCTGCGCAAGTATGCCTATTACAAGTCCTGCAGCAAGGCTCAAAAACAACGGCGCATGCATTGAGCCGGGGCCTTCTTTGCTTGAAAATAAAGCCGGCCCTGTTGCCAGTTGCGGCTGCACTATCGCAAGTATCAGCAGCCCGAGCATTACCACTGGCATGATAAGCCCTGCCGACGTATACGTGGACTGGCTTCTGCCAAGGTTAAAGCCTGCTTTTAAGAAACAGTATGCCGATCCAGATGCCGGCCACAAGTCCGGCGATCCCGGCAATGGCATTGGCATCGCCGCCTGCAAGCCGCAGCAGCGCACGCCAGGGGCACCCGAGAAACACAAGCGCGCCGATGGCGGCAAAAAATCCGAGCACAAACCGCACCACCGGCGCAGAGCCTGCCCGCGGCTTGAATTCTTTAAAAGCCACAGCAGACAGCAGCGCACCCAGCACAAAGCCTATAATTTCCGGTCGCAGGTATTGCACAACTGCCGCTCGATGCAGACCCAAGCGCACCTGCAATATCACGGGCAAAACAGGCAACACAGACACCCATGTTGGCCGGATTGCCCAATTTCTGCATCACCACGGCAATAAGTCCTATAACAATGCCGACGGCAAAAATTGCTTTTTTAGTGGTAAAAAGGTTTTTCATTTACATCCTTTCAGGTGAAAAATTAAATAGTTACACATTATATGTAAGGCTTTTAAAGCATTTTTTTCAAATAGATTCCGCCTATGCAATAAGGGTTTATGATAGATAAAACCAATAGTCCACACCTCGCCCTTTTTCTTGAATCTCCTGAAGATATGAATGCCCGTGTCGCTGGCAGGCCTAATAAACCCAGCCTCCACCTTATCCATAATCCATGTACTTCCGGATTTTCGCAAATTCAAAAAACCTATGCACACACGGTTTTCTATTGGAATAATCAAATTGACGGTTGACGGTTCATGGGCGATGTATATGTAGAAGTAATTTTATAAAAGGATATTCTATGTATTCTGCAGGTATAGACATCGGCTCTGTTGCGACAAAAGGGGTCATCTATAACGGAGAGGTCACCGCAAGCGTCATCATACCAACCGGTTGGAGCCCACGCGAAGCATCGCAGCAGGCTCTGGCAATGGTGCTCGACAGGGCCGGCGCTGAACACGCGGCGCTTAAATCCATAATTGCAACAGGCTATGGCAGAGTGTCTGCTGATTTTGCAAGCCGTGCTATCACTGAAATCACCTGCCATGCCCGGGGAGCATTCTCCCTGCACCCCGGCATCCGAACCGTGCTTGATATCGGCGGGCAGGATGCCAAAGTCATACGGCTCGACGACAGAGGCGCTGTTACCGATTTTGCCATGAATGACAAATGCGCAGCCGGCACAGGCCGCTTCCTTGAAGTCATGGCCCGCATTCTGGGCACCGAGGTGCAGGATCTGGACAGCCTTGCAGGCAATGCCGAGTCCGTTTCCATCACCAGCATGTGCGCGGTTTTCGCCGAATCAGAGGTTATAAGCCTGATGGCAAAAGGCGCAACACGCGAAGCTATAGCCCGCGGCGTACTGGAATCGATTGCAGGCCGGGCAATCGGGCTGCTGGGCAGAAATTCTCACACAGGCCCTATTGCCTTCACCGGCGGGCTGTCACGCAGCCGCGTCCTTGTCAGCATCATCGAGCAGCGCCTCGGCATGCCCGTGTTCACATCCCCGAGCTCTCAGATAGCCGGAGCACTCGGCGGTGCTGTTATCGGATGGAACTGAGAAAGCACGCCATGCAGCATATCGACAGCATGATTCTGGATCTGGCAAAAACGCGCGAAAGCGCTATTGCCGATCTGCAGAAGCTCAAAGATGCAGGCACGAAAATAGTTGGAGCATACTGCCTGTTTGCCCCCACGGAACTGATAGCCGCAGCAGGAGCTGTTCCTGTTTCGCTGTGCGGCATGACCAACGAGCCCATTGCCCATGCGGAAAAACATCTGCCGCGAAATCTCTGCCCTCTCATCAAATCAAGCTATGGCTATGCCGTAACCGGCACCTGCCCGTATTTCTATTATTCCGATCTTGTTGTGGGCGAGACGACCTGCGACGGCAAGAAAAAAATGTTTGAACTTCTTGCCAAAATTGCACCGGTCCATGTCATGCGCCTGCCGCAGGCTAATGACCGGCAGGAGGACGTTCAGGCCTGGAAGCAGGAAATCCTCAGACTAAAGGACCGAATCGAGCAGGAGTTCGGCCTTACCATAACCGATGATGCACTGCGTCAGGCAATCAGAGAAAAGAATGAGGAGCGCCGGGTGTACCGCGAGCTCTACGGGCTTTCAAAGCTTGATCCGCCTCCTCTGCGTGGCAGCCAGGTGCACCGCGTGCTGCACGGCTCTGGCTATGCCTTCGACAAAGCCGCACAGCTTGCAAAAGTTCGCAGCCTGATAGATGAAATAAAAAAAGCCTGCGCCCGCGGAGAGCTCAGTACGCCTGCAGGCAGGCCGCGGATACTCATTACGGGCTGCCCCATCGGCGGCGCCACGGAAAAAATCATTACTCTTATCGAGGAAAGCGGCGGCGAAATAGTCTGCTTTGAAAACTGCGGCGGCGCCAAGGACAGGGAATTTCCGGTTGATGAGACCATCGACCCCTATGACGCGCTGGCCCGGAAATACATTAACCTTGCCTGCTCCTGCATGAGCCCGAACAATGCGCGCATCGAACTGCTGTCACGGCTGATTGATGAATACAGCGCACAGGGGGTTATCGATGTGGTGCTTCATGCCTGCCACACCTACAATATGGAAACCTGGCGGGTCAAGGAGCTTGCGCAGAAAGACAAGGGCATAGCATACCTGCACCTTGAAACCGACTACTCTCCCGGCGACGAAGGCCAGCTCCGCACGCGCATCAGCGCATTTATCGAGATGCTCTCTTGAGTTTCCGCCTAGCGGCTCCGCCAGGCGCGATAGCGCTGCACGATTGATTCCAGCAGCGAATGCGACGAAAGGACATTTGCGGGCAAACGCCGATACAGCGGTTGCAGCCCATGCACTCGATGGTGCGCACTTCACCCTTGTCCTTTACCATTCTGGCTATGGGTATGCCCATATCGCAGACACTTTCGCATTTTTTGCAGCCGGTGCAGAGGTCCTGCTTTGCCTTGATGTGGAAAAGCCCGGCAAAGCTCAGAGTCCCCCACAGTGCTGCATACGGACACAGAATGCGGCAGAAATTGCGGTTGCCCGTGAACGGGATGAGAAGAAAGCTGATATAGTACCCGTAGGTGATAATGTCGTAATACAGCTTGCCTGCACGGTCATACGAGGTATTTACATCGTTAATCATGCAGCCCAGGTACACCACCAGCAGTCCCAGCAGTACAAATTTCAGCCACCGCAGGCGCCACCAGAATTGGTTGCGCGGTGTTTTATCCCGGAAAGCATAGCCGATGGTCTCGCGCGCCGTCACGCACGGGCAGCACCAGCCGCAGTCTATGCGCTTGCCAAACAGCAGTATCAGTATAAAGTAGAGAAAAAACATCAGGGACCCGACTGCGTGAATGGCCGGAAAGCTGTACCACTGATCGGCGATTCCCGGCACCTGGAGCTTGAACCCCAGCGGAACGATCATCCAGAAAAATGCATAGGTGGAGATGATCACAATCAGACGCATTCTTTGAAAGCGGTCTTTTTCCGTATCAATGCGCCATATCCCGAACAGTATGAGTATGCACGGGGCGGCAAGTCCGATAGGATGTGTGCTGAGCTTGGTAAAAAAAAGCTCCAGCGCGGCATAAGCAACCAGGCTGATCATGGCAACGATCTTCACCGTCAGGCTTATGGCATGAGTTTGCGTCTTGCTGTTTGCTGCCCTCCATGTCAAGCTTTTGCGTCATGTTCATGAGTTCTTTACCGCCTTTCCGCCGGCATATGTTTGATACAGTGAGAGGCTGCCGACATAGAAAAACCCAAGGCAGAAGAGGCTTAAAAACGGAACTGACATATAAACTCCGGAATTCACAGCAAAGAGAATGGCGCCCATAAAATATATTCCAAGGCCTAGTTCCAGACAGATCTGGAAGCGCTCCGTCATGCCGCGGTATTTTTTAAATCGCCAGGTATCCCCCCTGCTTTCAATTTTAAATTTAGGCGTGCGGATGAAAGCGGACCTGCGGCCTGTGAGCGCTTCAAAAACTCCTCTGCCGTTATTAATACACAGGCCTATGCCCAGCCCCATCAGCAGCGGCAGACAGGCAAGCGTCGGTAGCCATTTTTTTTCTACTTCGCGGCTCGCGATACAATAATAGAGTGCTATCGGCAGGCCGGCAGCGACAAAACATATCAGATCGCATGCTGCAAGATGCGTCCAGCCCCGCTCGATCCGTATCACCAGGGCAGGATAGGTGAGCAGCGCCAATGCCACGATAAGCAGATAATTGAAATTGCCGGTCAAATGAAAAAATGATTCGATCTTTACCCGCAGCGGCTGGCTGCTGGCTAGAATCTGCGGCAGCAGCTTGCGCGTGGTTTCAATGCCGCCTTTGGACCAGCGGTGCTGCTGGCCCTTGAATGAATTCATATCAACCGGTATTTCAGCCGGTGTAACCGTATCGGGGAGATACATAAATTTCCACCCTTTAAGCTGTGCCCGATAGCTCAGATCAAGATCCTCTGTCAGCGTATCATGCTGCCAGCCGCCGGCATCCTCAATGCAGCGTTTGCGCCACATTCCGGCCGTGCCGTTAAAGTTAAAAAATCTGCCGGAACGGTTGCGGGCCGTATGCTCAAGCATGAAATGTGCGTCAAGAAGTATTGCCTGCAGCCGGGTCAGCAGACTGTAGTCTGCGGTTTACATGGCCCCAGCGGGTCTGCACCATGCCAATCTGCGTGATCAGCAAAATACGGGACCGTTCTTTTGAGAAAGTCGGGCTGCGGCACGAAATCTGCGTCAAATATTGCTATAAGATCGCCCGTCGCAAGCCTGAGCCCTGCTTCAAGAGCGCCTGCCTTGTAGCCGGTGCGCTGCCCGCGATGCAGATAGGTTATATTATGACCGCTTTCCCGAAGCTGATCTGCCAGATGCCTGGCAATGTTTGAAGTTTCATCCGTGGAGTCATCAAGAACCTGTATTTCCAGAAGTTCCCGCGGATACTCCAGCGCAGCAGCAGCACGGATAAGGCGCTCCACGACATACAGCTCATTGTACACCGGCAGCTGAATGGTGACCCGGGGAAGCAGCTCAGGAGCAGCAGGCTCGGAAGGCCCATCGTCTTTATGGCGAAAGTAGAGATACAGTATATGATAGCGGTGGGCGCAGTACACCATGAGCAGCAGCAGCACGGCTATATAAGCGCCTACGATTACATACTCAATGGCTGCCATATGGTTTCCAGCATGACTTTGGTTGCGGTTGTAGGGGCGTATGGCCATACGCCCTTTTTATTTCTCTTTCTTCGGCTCAAAATAATACACGATTGCCCAGGAGTACTGGCAGCCGCCGGAGATATTTCTGCCGTAGGGATAGGCCGTATAGCTCACCTCGGTGAACCATGACTTTGTAAGCTTCAGACACAAGGTGGTTTCAAGCTTCCCCAGATCATACTCCAGCCCCAGCGATGGATTTGACGAAGCCTGCGAAGCTGAAGCGGAATCGCTGGAAACGATGACTTTTCCAGTCTCATAATCGACATAGGCGGAACGCTCTGTTTTTCCTGCCGGCATTCTCCTGGCATTATGCATGCTCTTCGTGCCGTCGAGCTTGACCCGCATCGACAGCGGGCCGAACAGGTCCATGCCGAATTCGATAAGATATTTGAATTCATCTGAAGGCGCTTTGGAACGGAAGCGGTAACCGGCTTCAAGGCCGCAGTAGCCCGGAAACGGCCACAGAGATTTTCCGGCAAGCAGCCGAACTTCATAGTCGCTCTGATTATTGCCGGGAGGCACCTTTTCGCGGGAGGTATACAGGCCTGCATTTTTATACAGAAACTGAACCGAGCCGACAAAGGGTTCTTTGATCAGCCCAAGTTTCAACCCTGCTTCAACATCGCCCATGCCCGTATAGTGTGTGGCGATGTATTGACGTTTCATAACATCGTCCTGCTCATATTCTTTCCAGTAGCTTGAGCGCAGCCATTTGTAGGGCAGCGAACAGGAAAGCGTCAGCCGGTCAAGCAGGCCGTATTCACCGTAAAATGTCATATTGGCATCATAGAACTTGCCGCCATTGTCAAGGTGCTTTTTACCTGCCGCCGGAGGTAAAAGTCCGGTCGGTAACATATCTGTTCAGAGATAATTTACCGTAAAATGCACCCTGCGGAGCGCACCAGGCGCCGGCAAAACAATCCTGTACCGGACAGCAGGAATAAAAGACAGATACAGGCAGCAGCTCTGAGCAGTTTCATACAATCAACTCCGCTTTAATTCAAAGAAGTTGCAACATTATGAATGCTTACCTGGGAATTAACAAATAGATAAATCCTATGGGTTATCACTTTGTTATTGAAATTACCAAATTGACCGAGAAGCGCTCCATTCTGCGATGATAAAAAAGAAAATTTGAACCGGAAACTTCCTAGACAGGTGACAGCCTATGAACCACAAATTTATTATTTCCACTCTAACCGTACTTGCTCTGTGCTTCACAAACATATCCTCTGCAGCAGATGCCGGCACTTTCAATGTGCAGGTTTTACTGCCCGGTATGACCAAAAGTATCGAGATCCGCCAGCAGCAGGTGCTGCCGCTCGGATGTCCGCAGTTTTTCATATTTACCATAGGCAGCGGCATGCTCGGCTTATCGGTGGTAAAAAATGATGTTGAAGGCGATACCATTTTTATGGCCGGTTTTGTGAGCACCGGCGGAAGCCTTGTGCCTGTAGGGCGAATAGGTACTTCGAAAGGTATGATCGATCAGGTCATTGAAATAAAGGGAGATCAAAACACGATCTGCTTCGGTTGGATCTGGTGCGGTGTTGCCGCATCGCAGAATGTTCCAATCTACAGCTCCGTTCTCAGGCTCTCTCTGCAACCATAATAAACATAAACCGGGGAATATCCCCAAAACTATTTTTTTCAAGGAGGAGACTGTATGAAAAGAGTATTGAAACTGGTGTGTGCTGTAGCAGTGGTGACGCTGCTTGCAGCAGGGTGTAAAGGCAAGTCTTTATTTGTCACGTCTGACTGGCTGGCAGCCAATATGGCAGATGAAAAAATCGTTATTATCGATGCCAACAAAAAAGCTGATTATGCCGCTGGCCATATACCCGGTGCAATCAATATCTGGTATGAAGATTATAATGATACCTCTCTCCAACTGAATCTTTTACCTCCTGCAACACTTGCTGAAAAGCTCGGTGCAAAAGGCATTGATGGCAGTGAAACATTCGTCATTTACAGCGAAGCGCCCTTTTATATCGGCCGCATCAGCTGGATGCTTGATTATCTGGGCTGCAAAAATATCTATATTCTTGACGGCGGCCTGACCAAATGGAAAAGCGAAAGCAGGGAAACCGCTACCGATAACACAACCGTCGAGCCCAAAACTTTCGTTACAGATGTCGATGATGCAGTCTATGCTACAACCGATGAAGTTCTTGCAGGCCTTGATGACCGGAAAACCGTTATTATCGATGTTCGGACCGATGAGGAATACAATGGCTGGCAGTTGAGCAAGGAGCCCCGCCCCGGCCATATCACCGGCGCCATTCACATTCCGATCACCAGCTGGTTTAATGCTGACAATACCATCAAATCCGTCAAAGAACTGACCGAAATGTTCAATGCTGCCGGGGTAAAAAAAGGCAAAAATCTCATTTTCTACTGCACCATCGGCGGCCGAAGCGGACTTGGACCCGAACTTGCCATGAAATATCTCCATTACACACGATCAGCTTCAAATTACGACGGCTCGATCCGCGAATGGGGTCTGGATGCAAACCGACCCATGGAAGCAGGGTTTAAGAATTATCAACTGAACTGCCCGGCTAAATATGTAAATTCCAACCTCGCAAAGTTAAAGATTATCGACTGCCGCACTGAAGAGGATTATACGGCAGGCCATATCCCGGGAGCTATTCACCTCATGTGGCAGGATCTCGACGATACTGCAACCGGCAACCTTCGTCCCGACACCGACATTGCCACAATTCTTGGCGAGCACGGCATTACCGGTGATGACAATGAAACAGTGCTGATCTATACCACTGTTGAAGGCTCATGGGGCGCCGACGGTCGCCTGTTCTGGACTCTTGAATACATGGGTCATAAAAATGTCCGTATCCTGAACGGCGGCTTTAAAGCCTGGGTCGACAGCGGCTATGCTACTGAAACCACCGTTAACACGCCCTCACCCGAAACATATGTCGGCACAGCAACTGCTTCAGTGAATGCCACCACGGATTATGTTGAGGACAGTCTTAATGCTGCCGATGTCAAGATCATCGACTCACGGGCAGATGATGAGTGGAGCGGTGAGGCGCTGTACGGCGCAGCCCGTGGAGGAAGAATTCCCGGCGCAGTTCATTACAACTATGACACCTATTTTGACCCTGACTGGACGCTGAAGGATCACAATCAACTGCAGGATGCCTATACGGCTCTGGGCGTTACAGAAGATACGACAGCAGTTTTTTATTGCGCGGTGGGCATTCGCTCAGGCTTCGGATACTTCACCCTCAGGCTTCTGGGATATCCTTCAATCAAAAATTATGATGGCTCGTGGAATGCATGGGCTGCGGATTCAACACTGCCGATTGAATAAAGTATAAACCTGTCAGATCAGCAGCAATTTCATTACAGGGAATCCGCCGCGGCGGATTCCCTGCAATTTTTTGACTGATTCGTTATAGTAAGATATATTTAAGGTATGAAACACAAGACTCCTCAAAACTGGCACATTGGCAGATTACCTCTTGAAATTGTACAGGTGAATCTCGGCGACCAGGTGCAATCAGCAATGCGCGCACTGCCATATTTCGGGATCGCCCGGACGGCACCTCCATGGACAGTCCGACAGCCCAGCGAATCATTGACAAACTTGTTGAAACTTCCCTGTGCAGCGCATCGAGTTTACCGGCGGCGCGCCGGAACTCAATCCCAGCCTGCCTGTTTTTATTCAGCGGCTTTCCACTGAGCAGCGCACCATCACCGTACGCACCAATCTGACTGTGCTTGCCCTTGCTGAACATGCCCTGTTTTTTGAACTCTACAAAACTCATAAAATAAAGCTTGTGGCATCCCTTCCCTGCTATCTTCGGGAAAATGTCGACCGTCAGCGGGGCAAGGGCGTGTTTGATACAAGCATTTCTGTATTGCGTATGCTCAACAGCATGGGCTATGGCGCAGGCGGACTTGAGCTTGATCTTGTTTATAATCCCCTGACCGATGCCCTGCCTCCCGATCAGAAGGGGCTTGAGCTTGGATACAGGCTCGCTTTGCACGACCTTGGCATTACCTTCAACAGACTTGTGGCCATAACCAATGTTCCCGTTGGACGTTTCAGAAATAGTCTTGCAGCCGAGAACCGCTACGGCGACTATATCGAACTGCTGCGCCGAAATTTTAATGCCGCGACCTGCGACCGCCTCATGTGCCGCACCCTGCTTTCTATCGATTACCGGGGAGGCTTGTACGACTGCGACTTCAACCTCGCATTGGACATAAAAATAAAAGGCTATGAAGATACACCATTCTGGGATGTCGATTTTTCCGGCTTTAGCCCGGAAATCACCTTCGGCGAACACTGCTGGGCCTGCACTGCCGGAACCGGCAGCAGCTGCCATGGAACACTGCTGCCGGCAGAAACGTCAAGCGCAGCCTGAATAGACGTGAAAATTCTCTTTCTCTCTTTTGATTACCTGACCCAGCCGCTGGGTATTGCAAGCCTTTCCGCAGCCCTCGTGCAACGGGGCCATCGAACCGAGGTTGCAGCGCTTCACGATACTTCGCGGCAGCAGGCGCTGCTGCGGGATTTCAAGCCGGATATCCTCTGCCTCTCCCTTGTCACCGGCCAGCACAACCTGTTTCTTGAAAAAGCACGGCAGATAAAAGTCGGGCATCCACAGCTTGCTGATACTTGCAGGCGGGCCGCACCCGACATTCTATCCCGAATGCATCGAAGAGCCCTGCCTCGATGCAATCTGCCGTGGCGAGGGAGACGCTGCCCTGCCCGCCATGGTTGACGCATAGAAAAGAACGGACGGACTGCCTGAACAGAGTCCCGAACTGGTGGATCAAACAGCCCGATGGCTCAATCAGCCGCTCTGATATCAGCCCGCTGATTGATAATCTCGATGAACTTCCCTTTCCCGACCGCGATATATTCGACCGCGCAGTTCCGGGCCACCTGCCGGTTACGACCTATGTCATGACATCCCGCGGCTGCCCCTACAACTGCAGCTACTGTTTCAATCATGCTTATCGCGAGCTGTATCAGGGCAAGGGCCCAATGTGCCGCAGGAGAAGCGTCAGAAATGTTATTGAGGAATTGCTGCTTCTGAAAAAGCGCTATCCGCTGCAAATAATCGTATTTCAGGATGACACATTCAATCTTGACCGGAACTGGCTGCAGGAATTTGCCGATGTCTATCCCCGTGAAATCAACCTGCCCTTTCACTGCCATCTCAGAGCGGATCTGCTTGATGAAAAAACCGCACAGCTTCTAAAGCAGGCCGGCTGCATTTCTGTCAAGCTGGGGCTTGAAGCCGGCAGCGACTATGTTCGTAACAGCATACTGAAGCGGGGCATGCGTCTTGATCAGTTTGAAAATGCCTGCCGGCTGCTGCACCGGCACAATATCCGTTTTGCCACTGAAAATATTTTTGCAATACCGGGCACCACCCTTGCCGATGATCTGCTGACATACCGGATAAACCGGAGCGTCAGGCCGCACCACACTTTTGCAACCCTTATGCAGGTATATCCCGGAACCAGCATTGCCAGTCATGCACTGCAATTGGGGCTGACAAACACCCTTACGACTGACTTTCCCGCTACATTCTACCATGATTCAAGCATTGCAATTCCGGACAAAAAAAAACGTGGCAGGCTTCGCGCCCTTTGCGCCATCGGCGTGAGCCTTCGCCTGCCCCTGCCGGTGATAAAAATGCTTATCAGCCTGCCGCTGAGGCGATTTTATGAATTTTTAGATCGTATCTGGAAAGGCTACTGCCTGCGCTTTCGCATTTACCCATATAATCAGGGGCTAAGAAGCTTCCTGCAGGATGTCATTCTGTACCTGAGGGGAAATTACTACTAGGTGCTGTATAGCAATCCAGATTGATCCAGTGTCTACTGTTGAAAAATACAAGCAAAATCAAAATCAGGCAAACGCATGCTATACTCAAACCCATGGTGCACTTTTTAACCTAAACCATATAAGGAGGTGCCGCATGAAGTTTGGAGCCGCAATCAGCTGACGGGAAAAGTGAAAGAAATCAAAAAAGGCATGCTCATGTGCCAGGTAAAAATTGAGCTTGACCCCAAGGGGGTCATGTCGTCGGTTTTCACCCTGGATTCCCTGAAAGAGCTGGGGATTAAAAAAAGGCGACAAAGTGCAGGTGATCGTCAAGGCCGTCAATGTGCTGCTGGCAAAATAATGCTCAAACGAACAATTGAGATTCTGCATACTGTTTAAAATATTGAAAATATCTATTTTCTGCCTGACGCCTATTGGGATTACCGATTTGAATCTTGTTCAGCGCCGCTGTACTGTATGCAGCAGACGCACCATCAAACTCCAACTATCGGTTCTTACCTGTATGCTGTCTTTATAAGCTAAAATACCGGCATCATACAAATGCTTTGCGAGAAATATTAAACCCCCTCCTTAATAAATAAAGTGGCCCTCAAAAGGCCACTTTATTTATTAAGCTCCATGCAGCCTATCTGCAGCGCGACTGTATAAAAAACAAAAGCTGAAAATCTTTTTAATAATAAAAAATTGTATGATGGCCGGTTTCATTCTACAATCTGAACCGGCAAAAACATTAAATTTTCAAAACATGCTGAAATATCCGCTTCTTTTTATAACAGCTCTCTGCGCTGCCCTCTTTATACTGGCACAGGGATGCTTTGAGCCATCTTCCGTTAAAGCGGTGGATAGCATCATTCCCCTGCCGCCACACGGCTGCCTCTACCACGGCGTGCATCCCATGCCGCTGTCTTCCCGTGACGAAGACCTCCAACCGGAAGATCTCGTATCATATGAAAAGGCCGCCGGAAAAACTGCAGCCTGGGTGGATATTTCACAGCACTGGGGCATAAGCCGAAAATTCCCTGCAGCGACCGCAGCATGGATTCGGGCCTCCGGAGGCATTCCCTTTATCCGCCTGATGCTCTGGAGCACAAAAAAAGAACACCAGCCGGAGCCTGTCTTCACCCTTGATGCAATTATAAAGGGAAACTTTGATGATGATTTCAGCGCCTGGGGTGCTGCTGCCAGAGAATTCGGCACACCGCTTATTGTTGAGTTCGGACCTGAAATGAACGGCTGGTGGTATCCCTGGAACGGCTACTGGAGCGGCGGCGGAGAAACAAAAGCCTATGGTGACCCGCACTGCCTGACGGACCGGAGAAGTTCCGCGACGCCTACCGTCATATAATCAATATCATGCGCACAGCCCGGGCCCGCAATATACTCTGGGTCTTTCATGTCAATTACAATGACTGGCCGGACGAGGCATGGAACCGTTTTGAAAACTACTATCCCGGCGATGACTATATCGACTGGCTTGCGGTCAGCATCTACGGCGCGCAGCAGCCTGCAGGCACGCAGTGGCCCGAGTTCAGCGAGCTGATGGAGCCGGCATACCGCCGCCTTGAAAAGCTGAGCAGCACAAACCGATTATTGTTGCGGAATTCGGCGTTTCCGCAAACTCCACCGGCGGCAGCCAGGCCCTGTGGGCGCAGCATGCGCTTGAAGGCTCTTACCGCAGGCCGCTGGCCGCGTGTGATCGGCTTTGCCTGGTGGAACGCGGCATGGCAGAATGATGCCAATCCCCTGAATGACACGAGCATGCGCGTGCAGGACAATCCGGCCCTTGCCGCCGTCTTCAAAAAATATGTCGGCGGCAGCCAGCAGGTGCTGGGAAGGATGCAGCAATGAAAGCGCTGCTGTTTGCCGTTGCGGCACTCGGGCAGGCGGGCTGCTATACCGGACTGTTGCTGCTGGGAAACCTGCGGGAGCATATACCCGAAGCCCTGTGCACTTTTTGCCGTGGCCTTTGTGCTGTATACACTGACGCTGCGGCTTCTGCTCCGCACCACATGCCCTGAAAGCGGCGAAACTGCTCCGAACAAAGGCTTTTCACTAAAAAATCGTTATCTGCTGGCTGTGCTCTGGCCTGGCGCTTCTGTACCGCTGCATCATGCTGCCAGCCGTTCCCTCGCTTTCAGACGATATCTACCGGTATATATGGGAAGGCAGAGTTGTTTCCGAAGGGCTCAATCCTTTTGCGCTTGCCCCTGATGCCCCCGCGCTTGCACACCTGCGGGATGCGACAATATTTCCCCTTGTCTCACGGCCAGAATCTGCCGGCAATTTACCCGCCCTGGCCCAGTTCATTTTCGCTCTGGCATCAGGCCTCAGCTATTCGTTAGGCTGCGATGAAGGCGGCATTCTACTCTTTTTGACCTTGCAACCATGGGCCTACTGCTGCTCATGCTTGCCGCCTTGCGCATGAGCCCCCTGCGGGTTGCGGTCTATGCGCTCAACCCTCTGGTCATCGTAGAATTTTCCGGCAGCGGCCATCTTGACAGCGCGGGCATATTCTTCATGGTGCTTGCCCTGTACCTGTGTCATCAAGCGCAAAAGCCTGTGGTCAGCCGCAGCCCTTGCTCTTTCTTTTCTTGTAAAGCTGTTTCCCGTACTCCTGCTGCCGGCAATGCTGCGCAAAAAAAAACCGCTATCAGTGCTGGTTTTTTTCTGTCTTGCTTCGGCGGCGTTTCTGCCGTTTCTTGACGCCGGCAGAGGACTTTTTCACTCCCTGGGCATCTATACGAGGGACTGGATGTTCAACAGCCCCTTGCACACCCTGCTTCTGCAGCTTGTGAAGAACAACCAGATCGCGCGGCTCATTGCAGCCGTCATCTTCATTGCGATTGCCACAGGCATATATTATGGCTATTTCAAAAATCAAAACCGTGAAGAGCCAGAAACTGCGTATCATATCTGCTTTATGCTGCTCGGTGCGTTCCTGCTCTGTACACCGGTGGTTCATCCATGGTATATTTGCTGGATGATCCCGTTTCTTGCGATTGCCCCCAACAGGGCCTGGCTTTTTTTATCCGGGGCGGTATTTGGGTCTTACTGGGTGCTCGGGAGTATGCAGCAACCGGCCTGTGGGTGGAATCTCCGGCAGTGCTGTGCGCCCAGTACATTCCCTTTTTCTTGCTGCTCCTGTTTGATTGTTGCCGCCAGATGCGTCAAAGGAAAAAACCATGCGCATAGTCCTGACATTCCTGACCGTCTGCATGTTGATGGCTTGTATCATGCACAACCATGCAATGCCGCCGGAGACAACAGCACTTTCTCCGGCCTTGCGCAGAGCCTGCTTGAACACGTAAAATACGGCGAGCCCCATGCCGAGGAACTTACCGCGCTCCGGATAGCAGACCCGTCTGCCCTGTGCGCGGAGTTGCAGACAGACAGCCTCAAAAAAACCTTCTGGATCAATCTCTATAATGCCTTTGCGCAGATTCAGATACAAAAAAACGCTGCGCTCTATAATGACAGAACAGCTTTCTTTCAATCAAAAAACTTCACTGTTGCCGGGCACAGCCTGAGCCTTGATGATATCGAGCACCGAATGCTCCGCCGCGCTGAACCGGGCTTTCTCCCCGATTCATACGGCCCCTTTTCATGTCCGGGTTCATGCGCAGGCTGAGCGTACAACGGCTTGATCCGCGCATACACTTTGCCCTGAACTGCAATGCCCGCAGCTGCCCGCCCATTCTATTCTATGATGCGGAAAAAATCGATGAGCAGCTTGATACGGCAGCACTTAATTATCTGCAAACCTCTGTTGTCCTATGATACTAAAACCAATGTGGTGGAGCTGCCTGAACTTTTTAAATGGTTTTCAGATGATTTTGGCAAACGGCAGGGCATTATCGATCTGCTCAGCCGCTACGGTATCATCGGAAAGGGCATGAATCCGTCATTCACCTATACACCCTGGGACTGGGCGCCCGAACCCGGGCGATTTAACTAGCATGGCAGGAGCACACAGCATGCAGCCTCTGATGATAACACTGCTTTTCTGCGCTCTTGTGTGCTTCAGCGCACCGGCCCAGGCCGAGCTTCGCCGCGACTATTACAAGACAGGAAGGGTCAGCAGCGAAACAGAAATAATCAGATGGCACAAAGCAGGGAATTGAGAAGCAGTATTATGAAAGCGGCGCGCTTGAAAAGCCAGTGCACCTATCAGAACGGGCGACTGGAAGGAATCGCACAGGAGTATTACGAAAGCGGTTCAACGAGAACTCTTACCATGTACAAAAAGGGTTCAAAGGACGGCCTTGCGAAAACTTTTTACGAAAGCGGCAAGCTTAAAAGTGAAACGCCCTACGCCAACAATCTCATCGAGGGAACAGTCAAGACCTATTATCCGAGCGGAAGACTTGAAACCGAGGAGATATATAAAAACAATATGCTTGACGGTCATGCGCGTCGCTATTATGAAAGCGGACGGCTCAAGAACGACTGCATGCATCGAACTGGAGCTCAAAGAAGGCCTGTGTAAGACCTATTATGAAAGCGGCAATCTCATAAAAGAAGAGACATGGCTGTCCGGCAAGCTCAATGGCCCTGCCCGCGAATTTTATGAAAGCGGAAGCATCAAGACTGAACAGACATACCGGGATGATCTGCTGGAGGGCAAAGGCATGCTCTACTATCCCAGCGGAAATCTCCAGACTGAATACACCTATAACAACGGCGTCCAGAACGGGGATTTAAAAACATTCTATGAAAGCGGCAATCTTAAATCCCAGTATATCTATGTTTCAGGCAGCTGGAATGGAGCCGGCAGGGAATATTATGAAAGCGGGAATCTCAAGTATGAAGCTCAGGGCCGCAGCGGCAAGCCGGACGGCATGGCATATACCTATTATGAAAACGGCAAAGTGCTCTACCAGGACAGCTACGAATATGGACGCCTGATGCTGCGCAAGACTTTCGACCCACTGGGCAATATCACTCAAACAGGACAAAGCACCATAAGGCTATGCGTGACAATCTCCTGATCATGTTCGTTAAAAATCCGGAGCCGGGGCAGGTGAAAAGCCGTCTTGCTGCCACACTGGGCGACCGGGAGGCAGCGCGTGTCTATAAGGCTATAACGGAGAGTCTGCTTTCTGCTGTTGTCCCGTCATCCAAAGCTGCCGGCTATGATATGGCGGTTGCCTATTCTCCTGCCGATGCTGCGGAGGACATGCGAACATGGCTGGGCACCGGCATACAGCTTATGCCCCAGACAGGCGGAAACCTTGGAGAGCGCATGCACAACGCCTTTACAGAGGGATTTGCCCGGGGCTATAAAAGTATTGTTATAATCGGCAGCGACTGCCCGGCTGTCACCAGCGAGTTAATTAACGAGGCCCTGCACAAGCTCGACCGTCACGATGTCGTCATCGGTCCGGCAACCGACGGCGGCTACTATCTCATCGGCCTGCGGCAGCTCTGTGCCGGAGCTGTTTAACGGTATTGACTGGAGCACTGAGCAGGTACTCAGACAGACCATCGAACGGTGCAGCATCACGGAGCTCTCCGCATAGCCCTGCTGCCCGAACTGCGCGATATCGACCGCATGGAAGACCTCGAATTTTACCGCCAGCAGGGCCTGAATATATGAATCCCAAACAGCCCCGTATTTCAGTCATTATCCCCGCCCTCAATGAGGCAGCATCCATAGGCCTTGTCATACGGGACATTCCCCCGGGCCTTGCATCCGAAATCATCGTTGTCGACAATGGCTCAACCGATGGCACTGCCGAGATTGCACGACAGGCAGGCGCTCGCGTTGTTCATGAGCCGCATCGCGGTTATGGTGCTGCCTGCCTTGCAGGGATTGCCGCCGCCGACAACCCCGATATCATAGCCTTTCTGGATGGCGACTACAGCGACTATCCCGAAGAGCTTGCCCTGCTGGCTGAGCCGATTATACAAGGGGACGGCTGATCTTGTCATCGGCTCGCGCATGGCAGGAGCCGACGCCAGGAGCGTGCTGCCGCCGCAGGCATACTGGGGCAACCGGCTGGCAACATTTCTTTTGCGCCTTTTATACGGCTTTCGCTTCACCGATCTTGGCCCGTTCCGCGCCATACGCGCTCAATCCCTGAAAGCTCTGGGCATGTGCGACCGGAACTTCGGCTGGACCATCGAAATGCAGATCAAAGCGGTGCAGCAGGGCCTGCGCATACAGGAAATCCCTGTGCGCTATCGCCGCAGAATCGGCCAGTCAAAAATATCGGGAACCCTGTCAGGAAGCATTAAGGCAGGCTGTAAAATTCTCTACACCATCGGAAAATACGCCCATAGCCAATTGTCTGCCATTGAGAATAAAATCCGGGAGCACTATGAAAATTCGCCTTTTCCCGTTTGTCAGAGAAATCAGAAAAGTAAATGAACAGGCATACCGGCCCCTTCAATCCCCTGCCCATCAATAGGGAAAAGAGATGGAGGATATCTTGCTCACTCAAGACAGCAAGCTGCATCCGGATATGATAGTGCTTCTTAACGGCAGGCATATTGAGTATGTTAATGGTGAAGAGTCAAACTATCCGAAGAAGATACGGTCAGCTTCTTCTACGCATTGCCGGAGGTTGATCTTAAAAATCAATCAGGGGAACAGATTTGCTGTCGGGTATCTCTAAAAAACCTACTTGAGATGCTTTTCTAAAGTGCGCGCGCATTGTCATGCGATATGATGGAGTTTTTTGTACGCCGCGGTCGGAACCATGATAACGGCTTTCGCAAGAGTAAGCAGATGGGCGTTAATAAATTCATAAAAGGGTTCCTGCCTTATTCGCAAATCCCACAGGCTGAAATTATTGTCTCCGAAAACCTGCCTGCCCATCTGTGAAAAAGGAAAAGCTCCTTTTGATTGAGGCCAGATGACATGCGTGACTGCATGGCTCTCAAGCAAAGCCTTCAGCGCGTCCTGCGCCATACCTGCTTGTCCTTCATATATTGTTCGGGCGGCCTCAATTCTTTTGTACCAATCCAGAAACTCGCTGTCTTTGGTTGGATGGGATTTCCAGGTTGCAAAGACAGGAACCCCTGCCTCAAGGCGGATTCGTGTCTGATCAGTCGGAACCAAATACTGATTTCCTGCTGTGTGATAGTTTTCAAGAAAACACGTCAGAGCATATTCTTTCTTGTGCGTTTTCGGGTGTAGTCAAACCCCAGGTGAAGAACACCTGCCAAACAGGCACAGATACCGGCAAGGATAAGCCCTCTCTTTACCCTTTCGGAAAGCGGGAACTCCAGTTTCTCTCGGGTGTTCCGCGCTATCCATGTGGCTAACGGTGCCAGAAGCACCATACAGCTGAGAGGGGCCAGAAACACGGAAACCCGCCACGGAGCAGCAACTGCAACGGTGGGGTTGTAGGCTGCGGCTGCCCAGAGCACGGTTGCAGCAACAACCGGCACGAGCACCACAAGCAGTTGCCCGACAAGCCGTTTCCGCCCCAGCCAGGCGGCAGCACCTGCGGTCAGGAAAAACAGCACCGTCGGAACAATCTTCCATGCCGAAGGGAGTGAGTGCTGCGGGATGCGGGTTTCAGCAATGAGCCTGTGGGCGGCAATTCTGACAGCGGGGTCTCCGGAGGTTAGGGAGCTCATATTATAAAGCCCATATGCACCTACCCCGGCTGCAACAAGGAGAATAAAAAGAAACCGTTTGCCCCGGCCAATGCCCAGGCCCCTATTGGCCGGAAGGACAATGAGCGCAGCATGCAATAAGGCCGAGGAAATCAGATATGCAGGATGAAAGAGCGGCCCGAGAATAAAGCAGGCTGCAGCCGGCACCATGCGGCCCGCGCTATAGGCTGCAATGCCGGCAAACAGCAGAACGCCGAAACAGCATGGCTGGTAATAATCGCCGAGCATATACTGCCCGGCAAGCCCCTCAGGGAAAATATCGGCCCAGAGATCCTTCACACCGACAATATGTATGAACAGCCACAGCAGCGCAAACACCCATACTGCCCTTTGCCGGTCTTCAGTATCCGTCAAAAAAACTTTTGGCCAGCAGGACACCCAGTATGCCATAGGCTCCCGCGATTAAAAAAAACGAAAGATGCGTCCCGGCATACAGCCCCAGAAGCTGGTACTGCCACTGCAGCAGATGTGAAAACAGCGGAAACGGGTCGGTAATACGGGCCATCCAGTCCGCTGCAATATCGCCGTAGCCGGCACGGGCAAGGCCGGTAATGAATTTCGTGTTCTGGTTGCTGCTGAAAAGGGCCTCCTGAGGATACGAAAGCCCGAAAACAATCCCGTACAGCAGCAGCCCATCGACCGGAAGATATTTTTTTTTCGGTTTCAGTTGTCATTGTTTGAAGTCGTAGGGTGCGCATTGCGCACCGCTTTAATCCTGATTCAACTTTCGGTGCGCCGCGTGCACCATTGACGGACGTTTGTTGTGTTGCTATGTCCGCAGTGTGCAAAACAGAGTTGTCGATGTGGTTCAATTTTGATTTTTGTTTGATTATCGGTGCGCACAGCGCACCCTACGGACTCCCCGTCTTTACACCATAAACTTTTCCACCCCATGTTTCATAACCACATTACGGAACGAAATCACCCGTCCCTCAATATGGGTTTCTTCAAGAATCTTTATGCACTTTTCAAGAATCTTCAAAACGCCCTCAAGATCGGTAAATTCCGCAACGGTCTGCGCAATGCGGGGATGCCGCGAGCCTGTTCCGCCGATAACAACCTTATATCCTTTCTTCTTTGTGCAAATAACCTCCTGCTCGCATACCTCTGCACAGCCGGCACACATGACGCATTTTTGCAAATCAAAAACAGGGCCCTTTTCATCAAGGGTTATGGCCTTCTCAGTGCAGTAGGCAACGCATGCGCCGCACTGTGTACACTCCCTGTCGTCTTTCACTCCCGGCAGGTATTTGCCCATCACGCCGAAGTCTGAAAAATAGGGTGAGAAACAGGCATTCGAGCACCCGTTTACCGCGACTCTGAAAACGTGATGGCTCATAATGGAGGTTGTGGCCTTGTCCATGAGAATGCGGCTGATGCCGAGCTCCTTGAGCTTTGCGCGCAGCGGGGTCAAAAGCCTGCTCATCTGCTCGCGCTTTTCTCCATGGTGCTTGCGCCGAATTTTGCCGGGCAAAGCTGAATTGCGTACAGCTCGTCGGGCTCCTCAACAAAAAAATTATCCGGCAGCTGCACATCTTCTCCCGCGGCCATTTTTCGCATCAGCTCAACGGCTTCTTTGCCCAGGGCATCTTCATACCCCTTTTCAGTTTCCCGCGCAATTTCAGGAGTCACGCAGGAAAGCCCCTTTTTGCGGGCCCGCCGCTCGGCGTCAATTTTCGCATAATGCGCAATCATAGGCGGCAGGGGAATTGCCTCGACAATTTTTACTGCATCGTCATTCCATTCCATGTTTCATGCCTTCCGAGAATTGGTTTTCGACATAATGAAGCAGTGGGCGACCTGTTAGTTCCGTAGGGTGGGTGCAGCGTAGCGAAACCCACCGGATTTGTTTGTACCCATTAATGGTGGGTTTCACCCACCCTACCAGGCTGTTCAAAATCGCCTATGAGCGTAGTGTTGCAAGCAGGCGCACAGGATGCAGCAGCAGATCAAGGGCCGCAGTAATATCCGGCGCAATAATGTCTGCCGCTGCCAGCGTTTGTGCAGCCGTGCATTCAGGCCCGAGAACGGCAATGCCCAGAGCGCAGGCCTTCAGCATAAGCCGGTCATTTGCGCCATTGCCGACACTCGCGCATGACTCAGCCCCCAGATTTTTCACATAGGCAAGCTTTGCCTCGTCTTCCGGTGGGCCGTCAAGAACAGATAACAGTCAGCGGCAGCCCAGCAAGGGCCGAAGCGCAGGTTCCTGTAGTATTGGCGGTGAGCACATGCAACTCAAGCTGCATCGAAAGACCGATTATCCGGTCAACAACTCCCGGCAAAAGCACGCCGTCAAGGGCCAGTGTACCGTTGAAATCAAGCACAAGATGCCGCAGCGCAAGATGGCCGAAGCCGGGTATGTCAAGAGCTATCATACCAGGCGCAGCTTTCCACGGGCCGGGTCATCGGGCAGCACCTGGCCGATATGGGCGGCAAGATCACCGGCTTCAAGAAGCAGGTCGCAGGCCTGTGTAAGCTTTTCTTCCGGCACCGAAAGGATAAGGCCGCCCGAAGTCTGCGCATCAAAGACAAGATCGACCAGAATGGAGTCGCCGCCCTGCGGCACATCAACCAGCTTATGGCAGAAATTCCTGTTTGCCGTGCTGCCGCCGGGAAACATTCCCATGCCCGCAAGCTCGACAGCCTCTGGGATAAAAGGGATTTTATTCAGCCACAGCTCAACGCTCACTCCTGATGCCTTGGCAAGTTCCAGAGCATGGCCTCCAAGGCCGAAACCCGTCACATCGGTAGCACCCTTCAGGCCAAGCTTCTGAATGACCCCGCCGCCTGCTTTGTTCAGCCTACTTGCCCACCGGTAAATCAGCTCCTCGATTTTAGCGCTGTCGCCGAAATTGGCCTTCAGCGCTGTCGCAAGAACGCCGGTGCCGATGGGCTTGGTGAGCAGCAGGTGGTCGCCGGGCCGCAGGCCGCGGTTTGAGGCAAAGGATTCAGGATCAACGATGCCGGTCACCGACAGGCCGTATTTGATCTCGTTGTCCTTCACGCTGTGGCCGCCTGCCATGACAGCACCCGACTCGCGGATTTTGTCCATGCCGCCTTCAAGAATCCGGCGCAAAATCTCTTTGCCCATCGTCTCAATCGGAAAGCAGACAATGTTCATGGCCGTATAGGGCTCGCCGCCCATGGCATAGACATCGGAAAGCGAATTGGCTGCGGCAATCTGCCCGAACCAGTACGGGATTATTGACAATTGGCGTGAGAAAGTCGAGCGTCTGCACGAGCGCCTTTCCCTGCGGAAAGCGCACAACAGCCGCATCCTCATTATCGCCCAGGCCGGTCAGTACCCGGTCATCGCGCATCTGGCTGAATCCGGAAATCACGTCCTCCAGGTCCCCTGGAGAAATTTTAGCAGCTCAACCGGCTGATGCGACGGTTTTTACAAGCTCTATATCGCTCATGGCCCATCCTTTTAAAATTGTTCTCGAATGGATACCTCCCGCACTCAACCAAGCTGTGCGGCACCTATGCCTTTAGCGCTTTTCACATTGCTTTGTCAACACAGGAAAACAGAGCATAAAAAACACCCCCCTCTGCAGGCAGTGGTATAGTGAATGCTTTTCGTCATGCCGGAATTGATCCGGCATCCAGTCTATTTTTTTCTGGATTCCGGCTTTAGACGGTATGACATAATGCACGGCAAGCTGCGGGATAGTGAACCCTAAGTCAATACAATAAAAAAACTTGACAAGAAACTCGCATGGGTTAATTATAATTATAAATTTGAACCAAAAGAATAACTTACACTACAGCAGGGCGCTATGGATCCATTATACTATCACGAATATCCCGTGCCGGGTAAAATCGAAGTTATGCCGACAAAAAACTGCAAGACACAGCAGGATCTCTCTTTTGCCTATACCCCGGGCGTTGCCGAGCCCTGCCTCCTGATCCAGAAAGACCCCAGGCTTGCCAGCCGCTACACCAGCAGAGGCAACCTCGTGGCTGTCATCACCAACGGCACGGCCGTGCTGGGCCTCGGCGATATCGGGGCTCTTGCGGGCAAGCCGGTCATGGAAGGCAAGGCCGTGCTGTTCAAGCGCTTTGCCGACGTGGATGTCTTTGACATCGAGATCAACACTCATGACGTCGAAAAGCTCATCGAAACCATAACCCTGCTCGAGCCAACCTTCGGCGGCATCAACCTGGAGGACATCAAGGCGCCCGAGTGCTTCGTCGTCGAGCGCAGGCTCAAGAAAGCGCTCTCCATTCCCGTGTTCCACGACGACCAGCACGGCACAGCCATCATCTCCGGCGCAGGGCTGATCAACGCCATGGAAATCAGCGGCAAAAAAATCGGCGATATCAAGGTGGTGGTAAACGGCGCGGGAGCCGCAGGCATTGCCTGCTCTGACTTCTATGTCCATCTGGGCATAAAAAAAGAGAACATCGTGCTGTGCGACACCAAAGGCGTCATCTACAAGGGCCGCACCCAGGGTATGAACGAATACAAGGAAGCCTATGCTGTTGACACACAAGACCGCACCCTTGCCGATGCAGTGAAAGGCGCCGACATGTTCCTTGGCCTCTCGGTGGGAGGTGCGCTCACGCCCGACATGCTCAAGACCATGAACAAGGACCCCATCGTGTTTGCCTGCGCCAACCCCGACCCTGAAATCCATCCGCAGCAGGCGCTGGCCGCGCGAAGCGATGTCATCATATCAACCGGCCGCTCGGACTACCCAAACCAGGTCAACAATGTGCTCGGTTTCCCCTTCATTTTCCGGGGCGCTCTTGATGTGGATGCATCTGATGTCAATGAGGAGATGAAAATGGCGGCTTCCCGGGCCCTTGCAGCAGTGGCCCGCCAGCCTGTCACCGACGATGTGCTGAAAGTCTACAACCTGAAGAGCCTCTCCTTCGGCAGGCAGTACATCATACCCAAGCCCTTCGACAAGCGTGTGTTCTTCGAGGTTTCCACAGCTGTTGCCGAGGCTGCCGTCAGCAGCGGGGTCGCCAGGGCGGCCTATCCGGGGCGCGATGCCTACAGGAAAATACTTGAGGAAAGATACACAAGAACGATTGCGCGGTTCTGCGCATAAAACAGCATGCACAGCCGGGGGAAAGAACTCGCCGGTTCAGCTTCGAGTGCGTCTTGCATAAGCCGCTGTCTGCCATGCGCAGCCGGCGGCTTTTTTTATGCCGCCGCAAGCGGCATGTCATTGACCGGCAGCAGCATAACGCTCTGCTCACGTGCGCCTCTTCCATGATGACATCATATTATTTGTTTTTTTAATTTTTTATTGTTATAAATACATCAAGTAAAGCGCACAATAATTGAGCCCAAAATTACAATAAGTCTTATTAAAAAATTTATTTATAAAATATTCAAAAACAATCAAAGGTGGCTGTCATGAGCGATCCAGGTAATCCGTTAACTAAAAAAGCCGTGGCGATTACACGCAGAGATTTTTTAAGTATTCCGGTTTAACCCTGGTCAGTGTATCTGTCGTGGGCTGTGGAATCTTTCCGGGAAATAAATTCGGCTATTTGCTTGTTGATATGAAAAAGTGCCAGGGGTGCATGTCGTGCATGCTGGCATGTTCACTTGTGCACCATGGTGTTGAAAATCCCTCGCTGTCACGAATTCAGGTGCTGCAAAATCCTCAAGGAAGTTTTCCTGATGATCTGGTTATTTCTCAGTGCAGGCAGTGCGTTGACCCTGCCTGCGTAGAGAGCTGTCCCGTAGGTGCTTTGAAACCTGATCCGCTCTATAAAGTTATTACGGTCAATGAAAAAAAATGCATTGGCTGTAAAAGCTGTATCACGGCCTGTCCCTACAAACCGGGAAGAGCTATCTGGAATTTTGAAGATAACCACTCCCAGAAATGTGATCTGTGCGCAAAAAGTCCGTACTGGAATGAAAAGGGAGGTCTTGACGGCAAAAAAGCCTGTGTTGAGATATGTCCGCTGGATGCAATTATTTTTACCACCGAGACCCCTGTCCAGGAGGGCGACGGGGGATACAGTGTCAATCTCAGGGGTGAGGAATGGGCACGACTTGGATATGCAATTGATTAGCTTTTAACCTATAGTTCAGAGAGAGGGTATCAGATGAACGGCTATGTGGGAAAAATCCTTAAAATTGATTTGACGACTCAAGCGATAGAAATCCTTAACACCAGCGATTATGAAGAATGGGGCGGCGGGCATGGGATGGGCTCCAAAATATTCTGGGACCTGGTCAAGGATAAGACAATCAGCGGGTTTGATCCTGAAAATGTTGTAACCTTTATGACCTCGCCGCTTGCCGGTACGATGGTGCCGGGTGCCGGTTCACGGACGGAAGTGCAGGGAATAGGTGTGCATACCGATCCCGAATGGTTTACCCGGAGTAATTTTGGCGGCCGGTTTGCCGGTATGCTGAAATATGCCGGATGGGATGGCATTGCCATACAGGGCCAGTCTGCAAACCCGGTCTGGATCGATATACGAAATGATGATGTGCAGATCAGAGATGCACAAAGCCTGTGGGGGCAAGACACCTGGGAAACCCAGCGGCTCATCTGGGAAGATGTTACCGGCACCGTTTCTATGGATGACTGGATAGAGATTGCCTCTGGCAATGGCACAGGGAGGACCACGCAGCGGCCGGCTGTTGTCGCCATCGGCCCTGTCGGAGAAGTGCTGGGCCGGATTGCCGCGCTGGTGCATGACAGCGGGCACGGCGCCGGGCAGGGAGGGTTTGGCGGAGTTCTGGGGGCAAAAAAACTGAAGGCCATCAGCGTGATCGGCACCGGCAGCATTTCGGTGGCCCATCCGAAAAAGTTATTTGCAGCCCGCCTCTGGGCGCAGCGTGTGTACGGCAATGATTTGTACAGCGATAGCGAATCGACATATTCACCCGGCTTCTGGTCCTGGTTTGGCGTGGACGGAAAGGATCAGATCGGCTGGCCCTCCGGCGGTAATGCCCGCCTGCATGCCTGTCCCGGATGCCATCGGGGCTGTCATGAACAGTCTGAAAATCCACTGAAGAACGGCTCCATGTGTGTTGAAACATTTCAATACGGCAATACCACTCCTGAAGAGCAGGCAAGCGGAAAAGGCTTTATTCCGACAAGCCTGACCCAAAAATACGGCATCAATGCCAGCGAGATGTCAAAAATAAAGCTTTATCTGCCGGCGCTGTACGACCTGGGCGTCTGGGCCCCGGAAAGGAAATTGACTGTGATTTGGCGTTTAACACGGTGGCTTTTTTTGAAAAATTGTATGCTATGATCGCTAAAAGGGAAGGCATTGGCGATGATCTTGCCGAAGGGCTGTACCGGGCAGCGGCTCGCTGGGGGCGCCGGGAAGAAGATTTGCGCACCGGCCTTCTTGACTATGCCTACTGGGGGCAGCCGACACATCATTATGATCCCCGCGCGGAAATTTCCTGGGGCTACGGCACACTCCTTGGGGACCGTGATATCAATGAGCACTGCTTCACCTTTATTTTTTGGAAAAATTTTATTTCCATTTTCACCGGAGCTGATCCGCCGCCGGTAGAGGCTCGGGATGTTGTGGATATCATGACCAGGAAAATGGTCCCTTTTGATGACGACCCGTTGATGCATGACTCAAATACTGAGAATATCTATTCTGAACATGTCGCCAAGCTGGTCGCCTGGCATCGGTATTATACCCGTTTCTGGAAAGAGTCGATTCTGTTCTGTGATAATCGCTGGCCGGATTTCATCAATACCAAAGGGCCTAAAAATGCAGGCATGACCGGTAAGGGGGAGCCGATATTTTTTAATGCGGTTACCGGTAAGCATATCACTTTTCTTGACGGGATAGAGACTGGCAAAAGAATTTGGAACCTTGATAATGCGATTTGGACACTGCAGGGCCGCCACAGGGACATGGTACATTTTGCCGAATTTATTTACCAGCAGCCTTTTGTCGGTTCGATGCCGACATCTGAGTACTATCAGCCCTGGCTTGAAGACGGGAATTGGTCTTTTAAAAAAGTTAATGGCCGGTCTTTGGACAAAGATAAGTTTGATGAATTCAAGACCCGCTTTTATCAGCTGTCGGGCTGGGATAGCACTTCAGGCTGGCCTAAAAGAAGTACCCTTGAAGCACTTGATCTCGCTTTTGTTGCTGATGAGCTGGAGACAAAAGGAAAAATCGGAAAGGAATAAACACAAGCCCGGACACGTTATCTCTGCAGGCATATGCGCATCGTCCGAAACTGCAGGGTGAGGCGATATGCTGAGAGCGGAGTGGCTAGGTCTGCCTATCCGGGGCGCGATGCCTACAGGAAAATACTTGAGGAAAGATACACAAGAACTATTGCCCGATTTAATGAGTAAGTTATCATGTGTCAAAGCATCAGGGGCCAGTCAGTGCCCTGCCCCGCAGTTGATAATCTATAAAACGAAACTTTTTACAATAAAGCCCGTCTTAATCTCAATGCAGTTCATTTAAACAAAAAACCTCCTCGCCCCCGGCACGGGGGAGAGGATCGAGGTGAGGGGTTCGTGTTTTTTTGCTGTGTTTTCAACACCCCTCATCCTGACCTTCTCCCCTCAAGGGGAGAAGGAACCTCTTAAATGAACAGCATTGGTCTTATTCTTCATGCGCCGCGGCAGCCCAGATGCGCTTCAGGGGCAGTTCGGCTTTCACGTCTGCATCAAGGCCGTCGTATGTGGCGAAAAGCTCATCAAGCAGCTCCTTTTGCGACCAGAGCCGCAGCTGGAAGAAAATGGCCTTCAGCTCTTTCTCTAGAGTGCTGCTAAAACCGCGCCACGATACAAACAGCCCTTCCTGAGCGCCGAACTTCGTGGCCGTATCAAGCAGCTTATCAATGGCCGGGCGGTCGACAGGAGTATCGTCAAATCTTACTGCTACGCACAGGCGCGGCGCAGCAAAGCCGAGGTGGCCGGTTGCGGCAAGAATAGCAATATCGCCGTCTTGGTTATCCGGATAAAGACAGGTCGTGTAGCCCCGGGCTTTGAGGAGCGCCTCAACCAGGCGCGTCAGTCCGCGACCGGGGAACCGGGCCGCGATGAGCCTGGCAATCTGGTCACAGCCAACGGCTTCGAGATTGAGGCTCTCGCTTGTTTCATCGCTGATGCTGTCGATATGGCCGACGGCTGCGGAGAGCGACTCGGGCTTCCAGTCAGTTGCCCGCATGGCGGCAAGCCGCTCCTCGGCATTGTTGCGATGCACGCGACAGATAGTCCGGGATGAGGCGAAGGTCACAAGCAGGTCCCGGCCGAAATACGAGCGCGGAACAGCCTCGGCAAGCCACGAAACAGATCGCCAGTGATAAAAGGGATCCTGGGCCGCATGCTCAAAACGGTAGGGGCCGGTCACTTCACCGATAGTGATGGCCGGCTTCGATGTAAGGGGCATCAGGACAAGATCGCCCTTCTTCATATCATGGGCAAAGGGCCAGACCTGGCTCACATTACTCATCAGCTGTGCATGACTCGCGCCGGGGTATGTCTGGCTCATGACCCGGTAAAATCCGTCGCGGTCAGGCATCACATCAAGGTTGACGCTGAGCCTGGGCCATGTCACATAGACACGTTTTTCCTGCAGGAACTTCTGCTCGTATTCGCCGTGCAACCCGGCGCGGATCAACCAGACAGCCATACTATTCTCCCCTGTTGTTAAACACACAACCAGCGGCTTCAACCGCATCCATGATATACTGAACAGCTCGTGAGTAACCGCCGGCAGTCATACCAGCCATTATGCGACTGCATAGCATGATAACAGCAGCTCTACAAAGTCCTGTTCGCATTATAGCATTCAAGGGCCTGATCTCAAGCATCAAAATGCAGCGCCGCCTGCATGCCGTCAACCGCGCTGCTGACAATGCCGCCGGCATAGCCTGAGCCCTCGCCAACGGGAATAAGGCCGAGTACACCCTGGGCATGATACGTTTTTTTATCACGGGCAATGCGCACAGGCGATGAGGTGCGGGTTTCAACGCCGACCAGAACACCCTGGCCTATAAAGCCCGGCAGCTTTTTGTTGAAAGCATCCAGGCCCAGCTGGAGAGGGCTGCATATGAAGCCGGGCAAAAGCAGGCGCAGGTCCGAAGGAGTAATCCCGGGGCTGTAGGAACAGTGGATATCCTTCGCCGGTACAACATCGGCTGGCTTAGTGCCCATAAAATCAGCTGCTCGCTGCACAGGCGCAAAATAACCTCCCCCGCCGGCTTTAAATGCCGCTTGCTCAAGCTGCTCCTGAAATGCAATGCCCGCCAGAGGCCCCTGGTCGGCAAAATCATCCTCGCGCACCGTAACCACGATGGCGGAATTTGCCCGGCCTGTATCGCGGCGCCAGGTGCTCATGCCATTGGTGCACAGCTCTCCATCGCCGGGTGCCGCAGCCGATAACAAAACCGCCCGGGCACATGCAGAAAGAGTAGACACCCCTGCCGCTCTCGGCGTCTTTATGGGTGAAAAAATAATCCGCAGCGCCAAGGGCCGGATTGTTTGACCCGGGCCGAGCATGGCTTTATTGATCAGCTCCTGGGGATGCTCGATGCGCAGCCCAACGGCAAAGCCCTTGGGCTCAAGAACAACACCTTTTTCATGCAGCAGGCGGTACATGTCCCGGCTGCTGTGGCCGGTGGCAAGAAAGACCGTTCCTGTTGAAATATGCTTGCCGCCTGCGGTAAGTCCCGTCACCCGCCCCTGCTCGATGCTGATATCGCTCACCCGCGTTTCAAACACAAAGTCAGCGCCGCGGCGCTGAAGCTCATCGACAAGGGCCGGAATAATCTTCTGCAGGCGGTCCGTGCCGATATGGGGCTTGCTCTCAAAGGCTATAGCGGGGTCGGCGCCCATGTCAATCAGTATCCTGAATACTTTTTCTTTAAGGGGGGATTTCGTGCGCGTGGTGAGCTTGCCGTCGGAAAACGTGCCGGCACCTCCTTCGCCATACAAAGCGTTTGACTCGGGGTTCAAAAGCCCCTGCCGCCAGAAAAGATCAACCGATAAGGCCCGGTCTTTGATCCGCTCGCCCCGCTCGATGACTATCGGCGGCACGCCCCGCTCAACAAGCGTAAGGGCTGCAAAAAGGCCTGCCGGGCCGCTGCCGACAATGACCGGGCGGTCTTTCAGACGGATAATTTTTGAAAAGGCCGGAAGCTCCCTCTCCTGATACTGCTCAATGCCCGGGCGCGCAAGCAGCGACTGCAGTTTAGCTCTGTCAGCAGCAACGGTCACCACCACGGTATAGACAAAGTCAACCCGCTCCTGCCGCGCATCGGTTGCGCGGCGCAGAATCCGGACATCTGTGAGGCTTGATTCTGCGATATCAAGAAATGCGGCTATAATATGGCCAAGGCCTGTTTCACTGTCTGCAGCATGCCTGAGATTTATAATTCGAAGTGTCAATCTTTCTTTGTTTTCAGCCATGCCAGCGCCTCATCACGAGTGTTTATTCGCCCCTGCCTTTCCGACTGGTGCAGCTCCTGCAAAAGCTGTCCGACACGCGGGCCTTCCTCCACAGCAAGCTCGTCCATAATATCTTTGCCGGTTAAAAGCTGAGTATCGTCCTGAACGCCGGGCAGCTCCATGGCTTTTTCAAGAAGCTCTTCAGCAAGGGCCCGGGCATGTTCAAGCCCGGGCAGGCAGGCAGGATCGCTGCTTGTGGCCATCATGTCGGCAAGGGCAAGCAGCAGCACTTCAACGGACATGTCCTCGCAATCGCGCAGAAGGCGCATGCTTTGCCCTCTCTGTGGGCTGTTCAAGAAGGGAGAGCTGCAGCAGGCGCATATGGTTTGCCGTGGCAAGCTCGATCATGCGCCTGCATCGCCTGCCAAGGCCCAGCCGCTCTGCAATGGCTTTATTGATGCGGCTGCCTTCCAGGTCATGGCCGTGAAAGCACAGTTTACCGTCAGACCTCCTGCGCTGACCCGGGTTTCCCGCTGTCATGCAGAAGAGCGGTGAAGACAAGCAGCGCCCGCCGCGTAACGCCTTCTTCCAGAACTTCCGCCAGATACTCCTGCATGCGCTGAGCAGATATGCGGCCCAGGCCTGCAGTGCCATCTACAATCTCCGTCAGGCGTTCAACCGTCAGAAGGCTGTGTTCAAGCAGAGTATGCTCATGCGGGGCGCACTGGGCAAACACCCGCCCAGTCTGCAAGCTGGGGCAGAAAAAGGCCCATGAAGCCCATCTGCATGAGCTGCCTGAGCGACAGTGCAGGACAGGGAAGATGCAGTATGGTAAACAGCTCCTTCTTGATCCTCTCGATCGAGACATTCGTGATGAGCCCGTGCTTTTCCGCGCACAGGGAAAACGTGGCGAAATCAATTGTATAGCCGAGCTGCCGGGCAAAGCGCACAGCCCGCAGCATGCGCAGGGGGTCGTCATCAAAGCTGCGGCTGCTGCACATCCGCACGATTTTATTCTGGATATCCTGCCTGCCCCCCAGCGGATCGATAAGCGCAGTGTCGCCGGTTTCGCACAGCTTTCGCAGATCAAGGGCCAGGGCATTGATGGTAAAATCGCGCAGCCGCAGGTCGCCGTCGATATCAGGCGCCTTGAACCTGGCAAAGTCAACAGACTCCTGTGCACCTGCGGCATTTCGGTAGACGATCCGTGTCTGGTTGAAATCCCAGGGAATAGCATGCCCCCTGACCCTGTGGGTGAAGGCAGAGACAATTTCATCGAAGCGGCCTGCTACGGCAAAATCGCAGTCGCTGCCGAAAAAAACGCCTGTCAGCGTGTCCCGCACCGCTCCGCCGACCAGGTACATCGGCACGCCGGTTTCGCGGGCAAGCTGGCAGGCAAGCTGCACAGGAACCAGATCTTTTAGCTTTTGCAGATTCACATTGCCTGCGGACTGTTTATTTTTCAGGGTTGCTTTAATCTGATGCTCACCGAACGGGCATGGGCATCAAGCTGCTCGGCTGTGGCAAGGCGCACAACGTCGGGGCCGAGCCGGTCAAGCGCAGCTTTTGTAAATGACACAAGGCTGGTCTTCTTTATAAAATCATCAACCGACAGGGGGGAATAAAAACGGGCAGTGCCGCCAGTGGGCAGCACATGGTTGGGCCCGGCAATATAATCGCCCACAGGCTCGGGTGAATGGTGGCCCATAAATATGGCGCCTGCATTGGTGATGCTGCCCAGCAGTTCCCAGGGGCGCTCCACATACAGCTCGAGATGCTCGGGCGCCACATCATTTGCAAGGCTTACCGCCTCAGCCAAACTCTGCGCAACAATAATCGCGCCGTACTGCTCGATTGACTTTTCAGCTATATGCTTTTTCGGCAGCAGGGCAAGCTGCGCCTGCACCTGCGCGGCAACAGTACCGGCAAAAGCCGCGTCGGTGGTGATAAGAATCGATGAGGCCATTTCATCATGCTCGGCCTGGGAAAGCATATCGGCAGCAACCCAGGAGGGGTCGCCCGTGCCGTCGGAAATAATAAGAATCTCGCTGGGGCCGGCTATCATGTCGATATCCACATCGCCGTACACGAGCTTTTTGGCTGTGGCCACATAGATATTGCCGGGACCGACGATCTTGTCGACGCGGGGCACCGTGGCCGTTCCGTAGGCAAGGGCCGCCACTGCCTGAGCCCCGCCGATTTTGAAAATTTTAGTTATGCCGCACAGCTGCGCCGCCGCAAGAATCAGTGGGTGTATCTCGCCTGCGGGCGCGGGGCATACCATCACAATTTCCTCCACGCCGGCAACAAGGGCCGGTATGGCATTCATAAGCACCGATGATGGATAGACCGCCTTGCCGCCGGGCACATACAGGCCCACCCGCTTCAGGGGCCGCACGATCTGGCCCAGTATCTCGCCATCTGCGCCTGTGGTGAACCATGAATTTTGAATCTGTTTGCGATGAAAATCCTCTATACGCTGATGGGCAAGCTTAAGGGATGCACGTATCTCCGGGTCGACCTTCGTTGCGGCGTCTCGAACCGCATCAGGCGGCACAGTGATATCCCTGTGTCCGTCGAATTTCTCCGTGAGGCGCAGCAGGGCTTCATCCCCTTGTGAGCGAACCTGGCCGATAATATCGCGCACAGCGTCGTCAATTTCAGCGGCCGTATCACCCCCACGGCTGAGAATCCGGGCAAAGTCCGCCTTAAAACTGCTATCCGTAGTTTGTAGTAACTTCATAGTAACACCCTGCTTGATGATCTTATTGGGATATGTCTTTCGAGAATGCCTTACGGCTTCCCCGCTTACTGTTGTTCCTTCTCACGGGCAATATCAGCGCCGAGGCCCTGCAGCTTCTTCTCAAGATGCAGATAGCCCCGGTCAAGATGATACACGCGGTGCACGACCGTTGTGCCGCGAGCCGCAAGGCCTGCAAGGATAAGAGACGCGCTTGCGCGCAGGTCGCTAGCCATAACATGGGCGCCTTCGAGCGTTTTGACGCCCGTTACAACAGCCGTGTCATGCTCAACCTTGATCTTTGCGCCCATGCGGTCAAGCTCTGCCACATGAATGAAGCGGTTTTCAAAAATAGTTTCCCGTATAATGGACGAGCCTCCGGCAAGGGTGAGAAGGGCCATGACCTGCGCCTGCATGTCCGTGGGAAAGCCGGGATACGGGTTGGTTGCCAGATCGATGGGGTGCAGCCCGTCTTTGCGGCGCACGCGCACCCGGTCTGCTGCAAGCTCCTCAATGACAAGTCCTGCCTCGCGCAGTTTGTCGATCGTTGCGGACATATGCTGCACGGGGCAGTTATGTATCGTTATATCACCGCCGGTAATGCCGCCTGCCACCATGAGCGTGCCTGCCTCGATGCGGTCAGGCATGACGGTATGGGCTAGCGGGGTCAGGGACGAGACGCCTTCTATGGTGATCGTCGATGTGCCGTCGCCCTGTATGCGCGCGCCCATAGATCGCAGCGCATTGGCAAGATCGACTATCTCAGGCTCCCGGGCGGCATTTTCAATAATGGTTGCGCCCCGGGCAAGGGTTGCCGTCATCATGATATGCTCGGTGCCGCCCACCGTGGGCATATTAAAAATGATATGCGCCCCGCGCAGCTCACGGCAGGAGGCATTGACATAGCCTTCTTCGATGCCGACCTCAACGCCCATGGCCTCCAGTGCCTTGATGTGCAAATCAACAGGCCGCACGCCGATGGCGCAGCCGCCGGGCAGCGAAACACGCGCCCTGCCGAAACGGGCAACCAGAGCCCCCAGCACCAGAAATGACGCGCGCATGGTCGATACAAGCTCATAGGGCGCCTGAAGGCATGATATGGTGTCAGTCGCAAACACCATATCATCGGCGCCTGATATTTCAGCGCCCAGGTGGCCAAGCAGGCGCTTCATCGTGACAATGTCACGAAGCGGGGGAACCCCCCGCAGGCTATGCGTGCCGCCGGTCAGGAGCGTTGCAGGCATGATGCACAGCGCGGAATTTTTAGCCCCGCTGACCGTCACCTCGCCCGCAAGCGGCCTGCCGCCGCGTACCGTGATTACATCCAATGCTGAACCTTCTTTCTACTTATTGTTTTCGCCGTAAACTTCTTCAATCTTACGCTCCCGTTCGCGCTCGAGAAAGGCTATTTCATCAGGCAGATTCTCCTCATGCTGCAAAAGAATCTTCTTCTCTGCGATTTTAGCGTCATAGAGGTTCCTGATGCCGGCGATGAGATCCTTCTGCTCATCGCTCAGGTTCTGAGCATCGTCAATCCCCATAGTCTTCATTTTTTCAAGTGCCGCTTCATACGAGCTTTTCAGTGCCATACACCCTCCTCATTGCTCAGTGATTGATTATTTTATGCTTGCCACGTCTCAGGGTATCGATATATATATTATCCCGCTTTCATTTAATCAAGCATTATAACCATAAGGAGCACGCCATGGCCGGCATACCGACACTGCTGAAAAAAAAACTTATATCCATAATAAAAAAGGATTATGAAGAATGCCAGTTTTATATGGCCTCAACCAATATGCTTATCCACAAAGTCCAGGATATTGCCGCATCGCTGGAGAAAGATGAGCTGGATTTCAACAAACTGCGGGACGAAATAGGCGAAATTGGTCTTTTTATCAGCAATGCCGAAAAGCGGCTTGCAGAGGTTGAGGAATGCTACACAAAGCTGGTGGAAGCGCTGGCTGACGGCAAGCCAAACAGCTGACAGCAAAGGAGCAAGCGATGGACATAGAAAATGCCCTGCGCGGAAGAAAAACCATACGCGGCTTTCTTGCGCAGCCGGTTTCCCGATCAGTGATCAGGGAAATCCTTATCGATGCCCACTGGGCCCCGTCGTCCTCAAATCAGCAGCCCTGGCTTTTTCATGTCGTAACGGGATCTGCCCTGCAGTCCCTGTGCGAAAAAATAGAAGAGGCCCGCCGGCTGAAGCAGACAAGCTATGACCCGTCAAAAGGCAAAACCATTCCGCCAGAGTATGTCGACCGGACAAAAAAGCTGTTCAAGCAGATACGGCCCTTCATAAGCGCCCTTGACGGCGACAACAAAAGCTTTATCGAAAGCGGCAGCTTCCGGTTCTACGGAGCGCCCGTGGTCATTTTTATAACCATGCACGCAAGCCTGCCGAAATCCCGCTACATTGACATCGGCATGGCAGCCCAGAACCTCATGCTCTCGGCCCATGGCCGGGGCCTTGGCACCTGCGCCATAGCGCTCACGCTCTACTACGGCGAGGCCATCAATGCCAGCCTGGGCATCGACCCGGACAAGCATGAAACCCTGATCTCAATAGCCCTTGGGTACCCTGACAATGAATTCCCCGTAAATACATTCCGCTCCAGCCGCGAGGACATAGACCCCTTCATCACCTGGGCGGGTTTTTAGCCAAAAAAAAGGCCGCTGATCGCTCAGCAGCCTCTGTGCTTTTTTTACACAGCCTCAGTCGTCGTCGCCGCCCTCTGCAAGGAAGTGCTCATACTGTTCGTAATCCATAAGATGCTTCAGCTCGTCAAGATGGCTTATATCAAGCTCCACCAGCCAGCCATCGCCATAGGGGTCGTGGTTGATAATAGTGGGATCCTCATCAAGCTCCTCGTTCACCTCGACGACTTTGCCGCTGAGTGGCGCATACACCTCGGAGAGCATTTTCTCGGCCTCAATGACCACGAAAGCATCAAACTGTTCATGCTCGCCGTCAACTTCAGGCAGCTCCACGAACAGCACCTTGCCGAAACGATCCTGCGCATGCTCGGTAACTCCTACGCGGGCGATATGATTCTTGTACATCTTCACCCACTCATGCGTCTTGGTATACTTCAGTTCCTCCTGGTACATGGCGCGCCCTATCTCGTAAGTGTTAAGAGATCGTATGACCGGCTTCCCGTTCGATCCCCTGTTTTGTACGCTAGAATAAATAAGTCTCTGTTCTTGTCAAGGGAAATAATAGGGCTGCAAGATAAATATTTTCAACCCTCTGCATCCTGCCTTTCTGTTGACTTCATACAGCCTCTGGATTACTACTAGCATATATTTTCCCGAGGCGCAAAAAACATGGAAATTACCATTATCGGCTCCGGAACCTGCGTGCCGTCGCAGCGCCGGGCATCACCCTGCGTGATGGTTAAAACGGCAGGATCGACCATACTCTGCGATACCGGGCCGGGCACGCTCCGGCAGCTTGTACTGGCAGGCACCCTGATCAGCGATATTGACATGATCATCTATTCACATTTTCATATAGACCATACGGCGGATTTCTGCCCCTTTCTTTTCGCATCCAAATACGGGCCGGACCTCGTGCGCAGCCGTGACCTGACAGTCATGGGGCCGCCGGGCCTCATGCAGTGGTATGCGGATCTCAAGCTGGTTCATGGCGAGTGGATCATACCGGAAAACTTCACCATCAAGTGGATTGAAACAGCAGATGCACGACATCTTTTCAACGGCTTTTCCGTTCAAAGCGCGCAGGTAAAACACAGTAAGGCGAGCATTGCCGTACGCATTGAGGATAGTAGAGGCAAAGCCATGGTATATTCAGGTGACACAGACTATTGTGAAGGAATTACAGATATTTCAATAAATTCAGATAAGGTTTTACTTGAATGCTCATGCGCGGAAGGCCACAAGGTTGACGGTCATCTGACACCCTCGCTTGCAGGCCGTATTGCCCGGGAGTCAGGCTGCAAAAGCCTGGTGCTTACCCACCTGTATCCGGCCTGCGACCAGCATGATCTCATGGCGCCGCTTCGTCGGGAATTTGACGGCCCCTGCGAGATTGCCCGTGACCTGCAAACTTTCATACTCTAAAAACCATGAGCACTAAACCCACACCGGTATTTCTCGTCACGGGCGCCAGCGGTTTTGTCGGCAGCAGGATCTGCCGGCATCTTGCCCAGCGCTGCACGGTTGTCGGGACCTACCTCTCGCACCCTGTTTCCCTGCCCGGCTGCAGCAGCATGGCCCTTGATATAACCATCCGCAGGCAGGTGCATGAGACAATCCAAGCTGTGCGGCCCACGCATATCATTCACGGGGCGGCAGTGTCGGCTCCCGATACCTGCGAAAAAAACCCTCAGGCAGCCTGGGACATCAACTGCACGGGCACACAGAACATACTCGATGCCGCCAGTGCAATCGGCAGCCGCGTTGTTTTTATTTCAACCGATCTCGTATTTGACGGCAGGCTGGGAAACTATGCTGAAACCGATCCGGCCAACCCCATAAACCAGTATGCCCGCACAAAGGTCGAAGCAGAAAAGCTTTGCGTGAAACAATCGCAACATTGCATGGTTGTACGAATAACCCTCCAGTATGGATTGAGCAAAGGCTTCGGAACATCATTCTGTGAACTGCTCATACGCAAGCTTTCGCAGGGGCAGGAAGTTTCTCTTTTTACAGACCAGATCCGGACACCGATCTATGTTGCTGATACGGCCTGCGGCCTGGAACTTGCCGCCCTGCACGGCAGACCCGGCGAGATATATCACCTCGCAGGCCCCGAAAGTATAAGCAGATACGGCTTTGCCGCCAGGCTTGCCTCTGTTTTTAATCTGCCTGTAAATCTGCTCAAGCCCTGCAGCATGGATGCCGTTACAACAAGCGCTCCGCGGCCCCGTGATGCTTCCCTGCTTATCACCAAATTCACTGAAAGCTTTCATTTTACCCCGAGAAACATAACTGATGGACTTACGGCAATGAATCATGAAAAAAATACAACCTTTTAAAATTTCTTTATTTATATACGTTATGTTTTTTTCAGCCTGCGCAGAGATCAAGACAGGAGAACCGTTACCGCAGGCCAGTATGCCCCCGACAGTTTACCAGGGCTCGGCAGCCTTTTTAATTCTCAATGACCAGGCAGCTGCCGAAGCCGCAGCCTGCAAAGACAATACGACGATCAGTTTCTACCGCGATAATGACACAGCCCCGCTGCGCGCACTGCTCGGCATCGACCTTGATGAGCCGCCGGGCAGCAAGGAGTTGCGCATTTCTATTGTTGCCAAAGACGGGAAGCGCAGGCAGCAGCGCATCGCCTATACGGTTCTCAAAAGAACATTTTCCTCGCAGCACCTCACGCTTCGTGGCGCAAAGGGCATTCCCGGACAACAAAAGGATGAACGCTTTGAGCGCGAAAAAGAACTTGTGGAAAAAATACTTGCCCGGACAGTTCAGGAAAAGCTCTGGCACGGGTTCTTTATCCGGCCCGTAGCCGGCGAAATCACCACGGATTTCGGTACGCGGCGCTTCATAAACGGAGTGCCGAAAAACCACCACACAGGACTTGATATAAAAGCCCCGTCCGGTACCCCGATTGCCGCCTCGTCCGACGGTCGCGTCTTATACACAGGCCGGTTTTCCTTATCGGGCAACAGCGTATTCATCGATCACGGCACCGGCATCTGCACCATGTATTTTCACCTTGCCTCGTTTGCAGTGCAATCCGGGCAAAAGGTAAAAAGGGGCGGCATCATCGGCACCGTTGGCTCCACAGGCCGCTCAACCGGGCCGCATTTGCACTGGGGCGTGCGGGTCAACAACAAGCGCGTCGACCCGCTGGCGCTTGTGGCGCTGTTCAAAAAAATAACAGGTGCCATGCGACCGGAATTTGCGAGTGGTACCTATGACTGTAAGACAACGCCAATGTCCCATCATCCCATTCATCTCTGCCAGCCCGATGCCGGCAAATCCTGCGGCGCCTGCTGCGGCCTCTATAACTGGAAAAACCATTCGCGGGCAGCTATTGAGGCAATACTTGAATTGCAGACCGAACTCTTTGCTCCATTCCAAAAATCCGCAAACGATTTTGACCGCTACCGCGAAATGCGCGCAGCCGGCATTAACAATGAAAAGCTTTTTGAAACGATTTACAACTGCGAGTTCATCGGCTTCATCGATTACGGGCACCGTCGCGTGGGGTGCATGCTGCATCCCATGGTCACGGGCGGCCGCGACCTGCGCGACCACTGCTTCTACGGCGCTGAAATCTGCTCTGGCCATTTCTGCCCGGGATATTCCTGCTTCTCCACAGCCCAGCAGCGAGCCGTTGTCAATGCGACCTCTGACTGGTATCTCTACGGCCTCACGATAACCGACATCGATCTCGTGATGGAATTTTTCAAGCATGTTGAAAACACAATCTGCGAAAGCATCAAGGAGAAGCGCCTTGCCGAACCTGCCATTGCAGAAGTATTGACAGATTTTTTTAAATTAAAAGAGCACTGGCCCTTCAAGGCTGTCGAAAACCGCCTCGGCAAATACTATTTCTCGGCAGCCGAATACCATGTTGCTCGCATCGAGTATGAGAGCGATGGGGCGTTCCGCCTTCGCGTTTTGATAAAATACTGGTAAGCCTTGAGTCCGAGTTTGCATCGCAGGATGATCTGCAAAAAGCTGAGGGCATTATCCTGAGGCCTTATAGACAGGTTTATTGCCGCCTATACTGCCGGCTGATAAAGCTGAAGAACACAAAATTTAAATACAGCTGCAAGACATTCCGGAAAACTGACGCACAGGAAGGACCTCCAGCCCGGAGGCAACATATTTTGTGTCACTATCAGCCTTGACGTACAATGCCAGATACTTTATATAATGACGTAATACTCAAAAAGGGAGGCTCCACCGTTTACCAAAACCATACACTATGGAGGAGGACAAAAAATGCTGCCACGTTTATCGAAATTAGCCGTCATTACAGCCATGCTGGCGTTGTTGATCACTCCGCTTGCCCCGGCCTCTGCCGCGCCGGCAAAACCCGGCATGCAAATTTCAAAATCAGCTCCGGCCAGCGTGAGCCGGCCGCTTCGCTCAATTGCCCCGCTCAAAGTCGACCCGGCAGCAGCCAGCGCCGTGCGCAGCATGCAGGACCGCCAGCTGGTGATACCAAAAACACAAAAAAAAGGCGGCGGCACGGATACATCGATAGTGCAGGATAGCCCCATAGGCATATCCATGCCGGCTTACATCGCCAATTTTGAGGGCGTCAATAACGTCAACAGCGTGTATCCGCCCGATACGCAGGGCGATATCGGCATTGACCCTGCCACGAATAAAAAATACTATATCCAGTGGGTAAACCTGTCCTTCCAGATCTGGGACGTGACCACTCCGGCAACCCCTGTTTCCGTGTATGGCCCTGCTGCCGGCAACACGCTCTGGTCAGGGGCTGGCGGCATCTGCGAAAGCAACAATAATGGTGACCCTATTACTCTGTTTGACCACCTTTCCAACCGCTGGGTCATGACCCAGTTCGCCTTCAGCTTCCCCAATAATTTTCACGAATGCATTGCCGTTTCGCAAACCGCCGACCCCACGGGTGCCTGGTACCTATATGACTTTCTCATCAGCACCACGAAGTTTAACGATTACCCCCATCTTGGCGTCTGGCCCGACGGCTATTACATGTCCATCAACCAGTTTGGCCCCGATCCCTATCCCTATCTTGGCGCAGGAGCCGTGGTCTTTGAGCGCACGGCTATGCTCAGTGGCGCGGCTGCCCGCATGATCTACTTTGATATTGGCGCGGTCACGCTGAACTATTTCGGCATGCTTCCCACAGACCTTGACGGCCCTGCACCCGCAGCCGGCACGCCCAATTACTTCATGGAATGGGATGACAGCTCCTGGCTTGGCGATCCGGCCGATACCCTTCGCGTATGGGAGTTTCATGTTGACTGGACTACGCCCGCCAACAGCACATTCGGCTTGAATGCCAGCTTTGATCCAAACCTCAAGATTCCCTCTGCAAATGTTAACCCCGACATGTGCAGCGGCGCGCGCAACTGCATTCCTCAGCCCGGCACAACGGTCAAAGTTGATGCTATTGCCGACAGGCTGATGCACCGCCTGCAGTTCCGCGATTTCGGCGCCTTTAAAACTATCGTCGGCAACCATACTGTGGATGCCACCGGCTCTGACCAGGCAGGCGTTCACTGGTTTGAGCTGCGCGATACAGGCTCGGGCTTTGCCATGAATCAGCAGGGCGTGTATGCCCCTGATACCGACAACCGCTGGATGGGCAGCCTTGCCATGGACAGCTCGGGCAATATGGCCCTGGGCTACTCGGTTTCGAGCGCTGCCACATACCCGTCCATTCGCTATACCGGCCGCCTTGCCGCTGATCCGGCCGGCACCCTGCCGCAGGGCGAGGCCAGCATGGTTGCGGGCGGAGGTTCTCAGACGGGCTCGGCCTACCGCTGGGGCGATTACAGCGCCATGACCATTGACCCGGAAGACGACTGCACCTTCTGGTACACTCAGGAATACTATGCCGCGACCAGCAGTTTTGGATGGCAGACCCGCATCGGCTCTTTCAAATTCCCATCCTGCACTGGCGGCGCACCCACCGGAACTATTTCCGGTACGGTCACCGATACCAGCGCTGCTCCGATTGAAGGAGCAACTGTGGAAGCAACAGGAGGCTATACCACCGTGACCGATGCAGCCGGGCATTATAACTTACCCTGGTTGCCGGCACCTATACCGTGACCGCCTACAAATACGGCTATAGTACCGCCAGCGCAAGCGGCATTGTTGTGACGCCCCCCGGCACAACAACGCAGGACTTCTCCCTGACGCCGAAAGCTCAGGTAACGGTGAACGGTACGGTCACCGACGGCTCGGGAGCGGGATGGCCCCTGTATGCGACAATCCTCATAGAGGCTACTGGCTTCTCGACCACGGTCCTCACCAGCCCCCTCACGGGCCAATACAGCGTGAATCTTTTTGAGACACACAGACTACACCTTCAATGTCAGCGCTCCGGGCTATGAGACTGATACTGCACCGGTGACGACCGGCAGCACGAGCCCGCAGACACAGAACTTCACCCTTACCCAGAGCGGCTGTGATGCGCCGGGATACCACCGGCGTACGATTTTACTGAAAACTTTGATAGTCAGCGTGACACCGCCTGCCCTTCCTGCAGGCTGGGCGCAGACTGATGTAAGCGGCACGGCTGGCAACTGGTCCACAAATGCCGGCACCGTGCATCCTTCCGGCCGAGCGGACAATAGCGCCCCCAATCTTATTTATTTTAACTCATATACTGCAACTGCCGGGAATCATACCCGTCCTGTACCGACGACAAGCGGTGTCGATTTGAGCGGTGCTTGCAGCGCAACGTTTTCCTTCTGGATGTATCACGATACTGGCTATTCAAGCTCCAATGACCGCGTGCAGGTATATTGTTCAACCAACGGCGGACGATGTGGTACGCCGTGGGCACGGACGTTTCTCGTTATAACGGCACGGTCACAGTGGACGCAGCACACGGTTGATTTGAGCGCTTATACCGGGCCCGGCAATACCGATGTGCGCGTAGGCATTTCTCGGCATTTCAGCATATGGCAATGACATTCATATTGATGATGCTGCATAATCACCGCCTGCAACCTACTATAACCGGCGGTCTGGTGGCAGGCACGGTGATATGACGCCAATACCGGCCTGCCCCTTGCCGGCGTAACGGTCAAAAGCGGCTCTTCAACTGCTGTTTCAGGCATGCACCGGCGTGTATGTGCTTTTTTCATTGGCGGGCACGCAGGATGTGACGGCCATTGCTCCCAAGGGCTATGATAATGTGACCGCGAGCGTCAGCGTAGCGGACGGCGACGTGACCGCGCAGGATTTCAGCCTCCCGGCAGGCCTGCTTGCAGCAAACCCCACAACTCTGACATTTGATGTAACGACTGCTGCGCCCACCGCTTCAAAACCGCTGGCATTAAACAACAGCGGCGGCAAGGCAGCCGGCTATGATATCTTTGCCATTCCCGGCGCTTTTGCCGGCTATGCCCCCACCGGGCCTTTTGCCGACAACACCCGTCACTTCGGCCCGAAAAATCTCAATGATAAAGACGCAGCGCAAATCCGCGTTGACGTTACCCCGCGCAGCGTCGCCCCTCTGGCAGGAGGCGATGTCTCGGTTTCCTGGAACACCGGGCTGACCTATTCCTGGGGCATCGGCTTCAATACGGACGCCACTGACCTGTGGGTTGGCAACAGCGGTATAGGCGGAGGTGATGATCTGGACTATCGCTTCACGACCAGCGGCGTCAGCACGGGCGATACGATTAATACTGCCACATGGATGACCATTTTTGCCGCTGACATGACTTACAACCCCTTCACCAAAACATTGTGGCAGGTCAATGTAGGCGGCGATAACTGTATCTATGAAATGGATCCGCTTACAAAGACATCAACCGGCAACAAGATATGCCCGGCCTTCGGAACCTCGGAGCGCGGGCTGGCTTTCGATCCGCAGACCAACACCTACTATGCCGGTTCCTGGAATGACGGAATCATCAACCACTTTGCCCCGGATGGCACCATACTGGATTCAGACAATACCAGCCTGAGCATCTCCGGCCTTGCCTTCAACCCGGGCACCGGGCATCTTTTTGTCATGACTAATGCTAATACCACCAGCGACCCAACACTCTACGATGTCTATGTGCTTGATACCAAAGCAGCCTATGCCATTCTGGGCGGCTTCAATCTGATGGACGGGGCCGTTAAAGCTTTCGCAGATTATGAGCAGGCTGGTCTTGAGATGGACTGTGAGGGCAAACTGTGGGCGCCGAACCAGGTCAACCAGAAAGTCTATGTTGCAGACTCCGGCGAAACCGGCGTCTGCGACTGGCAGGCTGGCTGGCTGGCTGCGACGCCTGTTACGGGAAGCGCAGCAGCCGGCGGCAATGCTCCACTCACGGTAAATGTAAATGCGGCCGCATTGGGTGCAGGCACGCATACGGCGTACCTTCGCGTTGCCAATGACACGCCGTATGATGATATCATCGTGCCGGTAACATTGAATGTCACGTATATTCCTCCCTGCATTGACAATGACGGCGACGGCTATGGCGATAACTGCGCAGCTGGCCAGGACTGCAACGATAACGACCCCTTTTATAATGAAATCTGCCCGGACTGCGAGGTAAGAATCATGCCCCGGGCCCTCGGCTGGTTTCTGGGTGAAAAAGAGAAGACCCGGCGCCTGCTTGTCATCGGCAAACGGGGCACGGAGTTTGATGATGCAACTCCGGTCAGATGGGAGTCCAGCGACATAGCCGTTGTGAACAAGGTCGTATTCTTCAAGAGGTTCATGCTTATGAAGGTAAGCATTGACGGAGCAGCGCTTGACAAGGGTGCATACCGGGCGCTGATCGGGAACTGCTCTGCCACACTGACTCTGGTGAAGTAAGCCACATAATCAGCAGCCCCGCTTGAGGGCATTGGTGTAACCCTTTACAGCGGCTGGAGAATTACATTTCTCCAGCCGCTTTTTTATGTGTGCGCCATTTCACGCTGCCTTTATAGCTGTTTTCTAGTGGGACTTCACATTTGATTTTGTAGGCCCCCTCACCCCAACCCTCTCCCACAAGGGGAGAGGGAGCCAACAAATTCCCCCTCCCTTGATGGGATTAAGGGGAGGGTGATCTCAACTGATAATTTCAAGTGTGATGATCCACTAGACCAGTTAACTAAATATCGCAGCCTGCATAAACATCTGAAAACGGAGGCTCTATCCGTTCGCCCTGAGCCTGTCGAAGGGTTGAACAGGAGAAAGCTGATGGCCTTTAGAGCATTTAACAAAATATTGTAACCATGCGGAGGCCGGGAAGCTTTTGGTGAGACAGCCAGTGCGGTTCGAGCCTTTGATGTGCCACCAGTACCGGCGTATCCTGCGAGAATATAGCACGGGCTAACGAACCAAAAGCTACCCGGCGCATACGGCTATAGGAAAAAGTTAAATGCTCTAGGCCGTTCATGATTCGACCCTTCATAAAGCTCAGGACTCACCACGAACAGAAATAGGCGCTGCTACAAAATAATGAAAACAGCTTTATATGTTATCACAACCATAATTTGCTCTAGCCAACTGATTCAAGCCTTCACTGCAGTTGTTGGTAGATGCATGAAGCAGATCTCGCAGAACAGAATCAGGCCAACAGAAGTCTCTGCCATGTTAACTTTTTTTTCCTTGTTTTTGTGCCGCTTTTCCGGTTTTATTGCTTCATGCTGATAAAGCAATGAAAAAAGAGCCTGAAAAAGTGTGCTGTGGGAGTCGTTAAAAATGGCTTCCAGGCTTTGGTATTCTTCGTATTTTCCGGGGCACCCTTTAAAATTCCTAGAGCATTTTTCTTTTTACTCTAGCCCTCTCTTTTTCTGTCATCTCGACCGAAGGAAGAAATCTTTGAGGATTTCCCGGTGCCCTTGCAATAATAATTCGGCTGCAGAATTTAGAAAAATGGTCAAACGTGTGACATGCGGGTTCGCAGGAATTAGAAAAGCGACGCAGTAGTAAAAGGCCCGGTGCGGAAGCACCGGGCCTTTTATTTACAACCAATCAAGCAGTCAAAATTTTACAGCTTACTTTACCTCAAAATCCGCGCACAGGATATGAGGGTTATAGCCGTAGATTTCAACTTCTACTGTGGCTATCGCCTTTTGCTAACTTGAACGGATTGACAAAATACGTGCCAATGATAATTCTCTTGCCGATCCTGATCCTTAACAATGGGCTTATGCCTTCAGCAGGAAACCTGACCTTGAAGGACTGAAGACTCCGGTATCACTGAAGGTCCCAAAATCATCACCGCTAGTCTTTATCTGCAGTGATAATATACGGGCCAAAAGGCGCAAAGAATTTTACAAATTTGAATATCTGGTTGGGAATAAACTTCAAGGTGCAGGGTGTCGAGCAGTTGTCATCAATCGTACCGTCGCAGTTATCATCGATGCCATTGCCGCACACTTCAGTTGCGCCCGGATTTACTGCTGAATTATTGTCGTCGCAGTCAGGAACAGTTATGTTATCAATATATCCCTCAGGCGCTTCACAGGAAACCGTTGTATTATCCTGACTGCCATAGGAGTCATTATCAGCATCCTGATAGTAGGTCTTGCCGGGGCCTGGCGTACAATTTTGCTGTACCACGCCGTCAACGCATGAGGTCGTGCCTGTTGAAGCGCACTCGCCGGTTCCGCAGGTCGACTCAATGCCCACGTAACCATCGTCGTTAACTCCGCTGCAGTTCTCATCGACGGCATTGCAGTTGGCATCTGAAGCGCCGGGGTTGATTGCTGTATTATTGTCGTTACAGTCAAAGCCGGTGCTGTTGTCAAAATAGCCCGGAGGCGCTGCGCAGGCCGCTATTGCAGTCGTAGAATTGACGTATCCGTCGTTATCGACATCGCGATAGAAAAATTGAAACTGGGACTCGAAGCCATTATCTATAACAGCGTCGCAGTCGTCATCCTTCCCGTTGCACACTTCCGTTGCGCCCGGATTAATAGAAGCATTATCGTCGGCGCAGTCGGTATTGTCGGTCACATAACCTGCAATCGGGGTGCAGTCTGAACCCTCCTGCGAAATAGCTGGATTGCCGTACGTGTCGTTATCGGCATCCTGGTAATACGTAATTATGTTGCCGAAGCCTTCATCAACAGACCCATCGCAATTATTATCAATACCATCGCAGACTTCGGGGGCCGGGGTTCCGGGCACACAAAGCGTCTCTATGCCATTAACGCAAGTTGACGGCGTATTGTTTGTAAGACAGGCCCCTATGCCGCAGGTGGTATCCGGCACATAGCCCTCGTCAGCAGCTCCGCTGCAGTTCTCATCGATATTATTGCAAGTATTGTCTGCAACACCCGGGTGAATTGCGGCATTACTGTCGTTGCAGTCGGAGCCGGCGTTGCAGCCTGCGCCATAGCCGTCCAGATCAGCATCAACGCAGTCGCGATCCGCTATTCCTGAGACCAGATTAAAGTTTATGTGGCACGTTTGGAAAAGTGGCAGTAAAAGAGTCGGCTGTTCTGGTGGCGTTTGGTATTCTAGCCTTGGATGAGGTTTGCCCAAGGATACTCACTTCGTAATAGAAGACATTATTGGGGTCAAAGCTAATGTCTATTATTGTAATCGGCTTACCGTCAGAAAGTCTTGTACCAAAGGCCTGGCAGTTAAAATAGGTCGCCATGCACGCTTCTTCAAAATCGCAAACACTGGTAAAGCGTACCGGTTGATCACCTTTATCAGGGTTGGTTCCGTTATCGGCATAGGTAAAAGTCCAGGCGCCAAGCCATGCCTGGCATTGCGGCGTCGTGGCCCCAACAGGCCGGGCAAAGCACATTACTGCCAAAACAACCAGAAAAAATACTGCATTTTTTTTCATAGCTCCCCTTCCTCATAAATATTGTTTTACATCATCAGGTGGGCACATTTGCCAGTACGTATATTATTCTAAACATGAACATGCACCAGTCATATTCATGTATATACATTAATATAAACAGACAATGCCCTGAACAAGAAAAAAAATCAAGCAAAAATAAATGGGCTCTCAATCAATACTGTTCGGTAATTTCAGTGAAAGCAATAAATAAAGTCCCAATAAAAAGTTTGTGCACAGGACACCACAACAGGCAAAGAATCGCAGCGTTTTTTAAGTATTGGGGATAAAAGGCAAGAATACCCCTACCATTGAGAAGGCGGCAACACTTCCTTACACGGCACAGGGTATCTTGTATAGACCGGAGACATGCCCTGCACGATTTTTCCGACCGGCCCAAGGAGCCCCCCTTCTTTCAACCTTGACACACAATCGTCCTCATCCTATATTCGACTCAGCCGGCAGCGGGTTCTTTATACGTTGCTCAGTAAAATGTACGCCCTGATAAAAAATTTTATGCTTCAAATGCAAAATAATACTATAAAACGCACTTTAATAAAATCCTATAGTGATCCGGTTGTCAGGGCATACTGCACAATCCGCTTCCGAATCATGAATATGCGCATACTTGAAGAAATCGGACAGTACCTCCCCAAATCCGGCAATATTATGGATATCGGTTGTGGTTTTGGACTATTCACTAATTATTATGCCTTGCTGTCTCCAGACCGCAAATTTACATCTCTTGATATTAATAAAACCCGCATACAAGCAGCTCTTGAGGCAAGCACAAGACTCCATCTTTCAGAGCACATCACCTATTATGCTTTACCGGCAGAGCAACTGTCTGAAGTGCCCGGGGTTTTTCAGGCAGCATATATGCTCGACATTATTCATCACCTTCGAAAAGACAGTTCTACAGTGCTGTTAAAGACTATTTATAATAAACTTTCCTCTCAAGGCATACTGATCCTCAAGGATATCGCTACAACGCCAAAATGGAAGGTTTGGTTTACATGGCTATTGGATATCCTTATGACCCCAAAGTCCCCGCCCCATTATGTCAGTGTTGCGACTCTGCGTAATCAGTTGGAAAAAATCGGCTTCGACGTAAAAATTCATGAATTGCGGGATATACTCCCTTACCCTCATGTCCTTTATGTGTGCAGAAAAAATCTTGAGCGCCAAAATTAAATTATTGTGCTCCATCCTTCTTACGGCAGCAGTAGTGCTTTTTGTCTATGCTGCGATTCGCCAGGTATGGTTCAGTCTAACATGGCAAATCGTGAACGACCTGCCCATCATGCTCTATGATGGTCTGCTCATAAACGATTTTGGCCGTATGCCGTACCGTGATTTTTTCGAGATGAATCCTCCCGGCACAATGGCTCTCTATGCGGCAATGCAGCATATTATACAAGGCGATTCATTGTATGCGCGTATTCTCGATATAACAATACTCCTCTCTATTTCATGCTGCACCTGCCTGGCTTTGTGGAGCCATGGGTTGCGGTCAGGACTTTTGGCGAGCGCCTTTTTTGCATGTGCGTATATGAATGCAGGCATTGAGCATGCGCTCCAGAGGGAATATCTCTGTATTTTGCCGCTTGCTCTATCAACGGCCATTGCCTTCAATGCACATACTCTTCGCAGGCCCGTGTACATCTATTTTGTACTCATTGGTGCTCTTGCCGGTTTAGCTTTCAGCATCAAGCCGCCACTGGTTCTCTGCTGGTTGCCGATTGCAGCTTATCTTGCTGTGCAGAAAATCGGTACTGGACAGAGCAAAAAAAGTGTTCTCAAAAGAATCGGCCTTATGATGCTCTGGACACTTGCAGGGGCATTGCTTGTTCCCATAGCTCTCCTTGCCTGGCTGTATAAATCAAATGCTCTTGGTCCTTTTTGGAGTATGGCAGTACATTATTGGCCCTTGTACACACAGCTATCCTGCACTGCCGACATACAAGAGCAGAACTTAATGGCCGTTTTAAATCGATATTGGTTTAATACTGTTCTGTCTACTGATGTGTTTGTGGAATGGGGCAAAAGCGTTGAGAAATCTGGACAGGCTTTCTTTTATGGGACTTTTTCGACAATTTTTATCCTGAAAGATAAAAATTTTTCTAAACAAATTATTGCGGTTTGGTTGCTTGTTTTTTTAACATTCCTCTATATACCTTATGTAGGAAAATTCTGGAAATATCATTATATTCCGCTGTTCTATGCCTTATCTTTTAGTGCCGGCCTGCTGGTGAGCAAAAGATTTCTCCAAAAAATTGATTTCTCACCTTGTGCTTCTATAATCATTACTATAGCAATTCTGTAGCTGTGTTCCTTTACAAGTGATACGCGATTGGAAGCACTGGAAATTGCCGGAAAGTTCCGGAGTTATAAAAAACGGCGATATTGATTTTATCGAGAACTATTTAAATGAACACGCTGCGCCCGATGATCTCATAATGCCGCTGGAGGTGGCTGACGGGGCAATTCAAGTGCTCTATAAAATGAAACGGCCTTTAGCCGGAAAATTTATTTATGACTTTCACTTTTATCATCATCCGGAGAACCCCTACATTCAGGAATTGCGCGCACAGGTGATGGCGGATTTAAGGAAACTAAAGCCGAAATTCATAGTGCGTTCTAAAAACCCCTGGCGTTCACCCGCAGTAAACCCCTCGTGGAAATTCACTGAACTCGATGCATTTCTCGGTGAAAATTATTCTCCAGTCACGGACAGCTCACGAAGCATGCAAATACTTACTCTCATACAGAAATGAAACAGCACGAGCTATATACCCCCCATGGTATACAATCACATTGGAGGGATGGATTATTGAAGAGCCCTCATGCCGTTATTTGGCACCCGGGATGCGGAGGAGTTTCGCTCCTAAGCTGCATAGGTACTCAGGATAGAGTTGTCTCAAAGAAAAAGGTCTAACGTGCATCCGACAACAAGACGCTGCACCTGCCGCTCGTGCGCTCCGTTTCATAGCTGCAGGTGAGTTTGCCCGTTTGCCATCATTAAAACCAAATACGGAGAACATACAGATGCAACGACGCTATCTGTTTCCGGTTGCCGCTTATTTGTTGTGCAGCTTCGCGATAGTCGCACAGTTCCTCTATATACCCCTATACGATGACACGGCAATCGCTAGAGTTGCAGCGCTTGGCCCGCTGACCGCTCCCTATCAGCTGATAGTTGGACTGGTATCGATCTGGCTGTTAATGGGGCTTATTATATTCGCCCTGGCGCGGGGACGGGTCAACAAAAATAATACTGCGCTTTATGGGTCGTTTATTATTGTGGCTCTTGTCTACGCCAACATCCTCCGCGAACGAGTGTGGTGCGGGGATGTGGATGACTATGTTGCTGCAGCCACTGCAATATGCCAGGGCAGGCACTTCGCGGACAGGTATCTCTATCCTCCCATGTGGGCCTCCATTCTTTCTGTTTTCAGCAAATACGGCGAAACCGAAGCTGCCTATTACGCCTGTTATGGTGCAAATATGCTGTCTCTTTGGGTTTTCTTCTTCCTGGCTGTAGCCTGGCTTAGACGGTTCGGCCTCTCTCTCAATCTCGCCTCCGTGATAGTGTTCTTCGCCGTAGTTCTGAATGTTCCCATTCTCAGAAATCTTTGCTACGTGCAGGTTAATCTCATGATCGCGGACTTGATTCTTGGAAGCCTGCTTCTCTACCCCCGGTTCCCCATACGATCAGCCATTCTTCTGGCGCTGGGTGTTCATCTGAAGGTTGTTCCCCTGGTGTTTGCTCCGTTGTTTCTGGGCACGCACAAATGGAAATGGTCTCTGTCTTTCTGCCTGGCGCTGATGGGCGTGGTGGCTTTAACGTCGTGGAAAGACGGCTTCGGCTATTATGGCGACTTTCTGCAAAACCTCAGGGCTTTCGGAAACATTATAACCCCACGATCGAGTTCAATTGACTGCTGGGTACGGTTGCTGCTTGACAACCTTGTAGGTTCACGCCAGTTCGCAAGAGCCTTGACACTCTCTATCAAGAGCTTACTTTTAATTTCGACATGCGTTCTGGCTCTGCTTTCAGCACGGCGGCAGTCGTTCATCAAGACCTCGGACGGGGATTCGGATAGAGTGATTAACGGCAGCATCCCGCTATTTTTCCTGACAATTATTTTTTCGCCGACGGTATGGGTCTACCACCTCACGTGGCTGATCGCCCCTGCTCTTGCGCTGGCGCTCACTCTTCGAACCCGCTCCCAGATGGCCGTTTTCCTGACAGCATACTTCGCGGTTTTCTTTCTGCCGGCATTCGACGTCTTTCCCTGGGCCATCGCGCGGCTGGCCGGGTGGCTGGGGCTGTATGCCATGGTCGCCAGGGTGATCCTGTGCCCGCGACAGGGGGAGTGGTGGATGATGGCCGGTGATGTGCTTGAAAGATCAATAAATCTGCTTTCCCATTATTCCATCGATCGAGCTCGCAAGAGAAAAAAGTAGCATCATGAATCTCATATCCCTCGCGCTATGATGTCCGGGCTGTCTTTCCGACGTGACAAAATAAAGCAATTTCCCGCTCCACCGGGGAATTTCAACTTACAACCGCACACAATCCATAATGTGTAGCGCCGGGCTCATCGCACCACAGCTACTAAGGGGACAAAAAATCTTGTGCGCGGCTTTTCCGTTAATCTGATACGGACTTGCACTCTGCTCTACCGTAAGGGCTTTGATATGCCTATAAAAATATGTGCCCTATTCTCGCGTCTGGCATCTAAAATAAAGCTATCTTTTATGAAAATACCTGCTATACTGTAAATAACGTGCAGTACCTGTTTGAAGCTATATTGCTAAAATCGAACCGCACAAACACAAGTGAGTGCGGTTTTTTAGTGCAAGAAGTAGATTGATCAGGCTGCACCCCCTTCCATATTTTATGGACGGGACTAATTACAAAGGGTTCCTGCAAGGAACCACAAACAAAGGAGTAGTAGTATGAACGAAGGAACAGTGAAGTGGTTTAACGATTCAAAGGGGTTCGGGTTTATCGCACAGGATGGCGGCAAGGATGTTTTTGTCCACCATTCAGCAATTAATTCCGAAGGGTTCAAAAGCCTGGCCGAGGGTGATCGTGTGAAGTTCGATATCGTCGACGGCGCCAAGGGACCGGCCGCCGCCAATGTTGTCAAGCTGTAAGACCACATTAGCAGCCAAAAAAAGCCCCGCACCTGCGGGGCTTTTTATTTATCGCAATGAGCTGAAGCGTGTAGTGAAAAAATTGCGGAACGAAGCTCCTATCTCAGTTCAAATTCAAAAGTGCTGACAACCCGGATTTTCTTTGATGGCGTGCTTGTCGGGCTATAGGCTGCTGATTCATCATTGCCGTCCATGCCGAAAATCTGAATGCTCCCCTGATTTGCAGAGCGGATATTTCCGACCTGTGCGCCGGAATCGGCGGCAAACTGCTGAGCGATCGACCGTGCATTCTTCGTCGCCTCGGCCAGAAGCCGCGGCCTGAGAGCATTGAACGCCGTGAGCACAAAGCGGGGATTTGCAGCACCGCCATCCTGCTGTCCATCGAGAAGAACGCCGGCTTTCAGAAGTTCTTCAGTCCGCCCGACCGCTTTGGTCACCAGATCGACATTTGCGGTCGTAACCAGCACGGCAGTGGTAACGACATAGCGCAGCTGATTATTTTCCTGGGCCTGGCTGTAGTCGCGCGCGAGTTTGTCAATGGCGCGCATTGGCTGAGGGCTGATCTCATCATCCTTGAACCCCTGGTTCTTGAGAAAAGCAACCGCAGCTTCACGGTCGGCCCTGATATTTGCGTCGGCCTCCTTGAGGTCCTGGCTTGCCCGCCTGAAATCCAGCCTCCAGATCGCCTGATCTGCCTTTACTTCCTTTTCGACCAGCCCTTTTACGGAAACCGACCGAATATCAGCCTTAAAGCGCGCACCGCCCTGCCCGATAAAATAGCCTCCCGCAGCAAGCCCGGCAAGCAGGCAGATGCCCACAATAACTGCCGGCAGAACAATAGACCGATTTTCCTGTAATGCCATATGGTTTCGCCTTTATCTATTATTATACTTCTAATTTTAGCATAAAAAAAGACCTTTGGGTTCATGATTTATGAATATTAAACAAATAAGGGAATCAGGACTCAGGTGTTATGAGCACAACCAAAAACCCACACTCGAAATCATAAAAATCGGATGGCATCTTCTGCCTTCTGCCTCCTTTCTTGCGCCCCTTCCCTATTGACAGACGCATGCGTCCATAGTATCGGTAGCAAAACCAGTATCCTGTAAACAATCATTTCCGGTGCAGGGGGATATGCAGCTATGAGTCCGACCATCAAACGACGATCACAAAAAGCATGGGCATCGCCGGGCAAGCTCGTGCATGTGGGCGAGCAGAAAAAAGCGGCTGTGGAAATTACGGCCTTTCACTATACCGAAACCGCTTGCCAGGAGTCTGTTCTGAAAACCGCCGACGAGTGCCGAACACTTCAGCAGCAGCCAGGAACGACCTGGATCAATATTGAAGGGCTGCACGACACTGCATTCATGGAGCAAATAGGTGCCCAGTTCGGCCTTCACCCCCTCATTCTTGAAGATATAATGAACACCGATCAGCGCCCAAAGCTCGACGACATGGGCGACTATATCTGCGTTGTCATGAAAATGCTTGATTATGATGAAGCCACGGACGGCATCGTGACCGAGCAGGTCAGCCTGATTCTGGGGGACAATTTCCTCATAACCTTTCAGGAAGGCATGCAGGGCGATCTTTTTGATCCCGTGCGGGAGCGCCTCCGCAGCGGCAAGGGGAAAATCAGGAAAATGGGGCCCGACTATCTGGCCTATGCCCTCATAGACGGCATAGTGGACAATTACTTTGCGCTTACCGAAAAAATCAGCGAAAAAATCGAAGGAATCGAGGAAACGCTGCTGTCTGATCCGAGCAATGAAACCATTCATGGCATTCATCATCTCAAACTTGCCATACTGCACCTGAAAAAATACATCTGGCCCCTTAGGGAAATCATCAATGCCCTTGCCAGGGGTGAGTCGCCCCTTATCAGAGAGTCAACGCTCATATACCTGCGCGATGTTTATGATCATGTCATCCATGCCATCGATACGATTGAAACCACGCGGGACATGATATCGGGTATGCTCGACATTTATCTTTCGTCCGTGAGCAACCGCATGAACCAGGTCATGAAAGTCTTAACGATCATTGCCACGATATTCATCCCCCTGACCTTTATCGCAGGCGTCTATGGCATGAACTTCAAGTATATGCCCGAGCTTGACTGGCCGTGGGGATACCCTATGGTTATGGGTTTCATGGCGTGTGCAGCCGGCGTGATGCTGCTTTTGTTCAAAAAAAAGAAGTGGATGTAATTGATGAATGCATAAGAACTCGCTTTGGGATGAGCAGAATAATCATCAAGATACTAATCTGGATTTCATTATTAAATGCGCAGCCGATTCTCCCGCCAATGACCCTGTGGAAAAGGCTATCTGAAGATTAAACCCTCCCGTATCTCCATCAAGATCAATTATCTCTCCCGCAAAAAACAGGTTATCAAGAATCTTGGATTTCATGTTTTTTGGCACAATTCCATCCAAGGAAACTCCCCCTGAAGTAACAACCGATCTTTCAAAAGATGTAAAATCAATAATATCTAAATTCCAATTTTTTAGATGTAAAACCAGTCTTCTAATGTAATCAACATGATCCACTGTCAAGACTGCTATTTTATTTAAGTTATTCGCGGCAATAAATGGAACGATACATTGCTTAGGCAATAATCCCGACAAAAGTTTTATTAAAGATATTTTCTTTTCAGCGCTCATGTCTCTCATTAACCTCGCTGTTAATACCTGCTCAGATAATGCCGGTTTCAAATCAATGTTGACATATACTTTTTCGCCCTTATGGATTGCCCTGACAGCCTTTCTGCTGATTTTGAACCCTATAGGCCCCTCTATGCCGTTATTTGTAAAATCAAGATCACCAAATTCAACCTGCAATAAATTATTTGAGGCGAAAAGCTTTATCTCTATATTTTTCAGAGATAACCCTTCAAGTTTTTTGTCGTACTGTTTTGGCTTTATAGCTGTTAATGATGGCAAACATTCTACAATTTTGTGGCCCAATTCACTGGCAAAATGATATCCGTCGCCGTCTGAGCCTGTAGAAGGATAAGAAAGTCCTCCTGTTGAAACTATTACAGCCTCTGCAGATTCATTAAAATATCCTTTATTGTTTTGCCACTCTACTCTTGTTACGGAACGTTGATCTGCAATAATTTTGTTTACTTTGGCATTGCATACTATTTTCACATTTAATGATTTAAGATAATCCACAAGTTTGTCGACCACCTCTTTTGCCTGCCCGGAAAGCGGAAAAACCCTATCCCCTCTCTCAATAACTGTTTTAAGTCCTATCCTTTCAAAGAAATGTATCGTTTCCGTATTTGAAAAATGAAAAAACGCAGATTTAAGGAATATATTTTTGGGGTAGATATGTTGAGAGAATTCATCCCATGATTTTGTATTGGTAATATTACATCTTCCCTTGCCGGTTAACCTTATTTTTCTCCCCGGCTTCTCCATTTTTTCCAGCAGCAAAACAGATATTCCCTTTTCAGCTGCTTTTGCGGCAGCCATCATTCCGGCCGCCCCAGCTCCAATTATTATCAATTCTCTTTTACTCATAATGAAACAGTACGTTTTTTTATTAGCTTTGACTGAAAAAATGCACGAATGAAAGTCTCTGCATATCATACTCTGTTTTCTGCTAATTATAATCATTTTAAATGTTAAAAATCACGCTTGATGAGGAAGAAGGGTTGCGGCAAAAAAAAGCCCTTTGAAGCCATACTGGCCTTCAAAGGGCTTTTGATGCATTCGAAGATTTGAACTACTGATTCATCAGTTCGTCGGGAATATCGAAATTGGAATACACATTCTGCACATCGTCGGAATCTTCGAGCGCTTCCATGAGCCGCAGCATCTGCTCGGCTTCCTTGCCTTTAAGCTGCACGGTATTCTGCGGAATCATGGAAATTTCGGCAATGACATAGGCTGGCAGATCCTTTCGCTTGTCGATCTCATCCTTTACCGCGTAGAACGATTTAGGATCAGTCTGCACAATGATACTGGTTTCATCCTCGGTCACGTCGTCTGCGCCGCATTCAAGAGCAATCTCCATAAGTTTCTCTTCGTCTACAGCGCCCTTCTCATACACGATGGTGCCCTTTTTGCTGAACATCCAGCCGACGCAGCCGGTTTCACCCAGATTACCGGCATTTTTCGAAAAAACATGCCGTATCTCGGCAGCGGCCCTGTTCTTGTTGTCGGTCAGCACCTCAGCCATAATAGCAGCTCCGCCGGGGCCATAGCCCTCATAGGTAAGCTCTTCATATATGGTGCCTTCAAGCTCGCCCGTTCCTTTTTTAATGGCGCGGTCGATATTCTCCTTTGGCATATTTTCCGCTTTTGCACCCAGCACTGCCGTGCGCAACCGCGGATTGCCCTCGACACTGCCGCCGCCCAGGCGAGCTGCAATCGTTATTTCCTTGATAAGGCTGGTAAAAATCTTACCGCGCTTGGCGTCAATAGCGCCCTTTTTACGCTTGATAGTGCTCCACTTGGAATGACCTGACATTGGGTGCTCCGTATTGTGTTAATCTTGCTTGAATAATTTTTATAATTAGCATATTTGAACCCGATTTGAAACAAAAAAGATTTATCATATAGATAGCGCTCTTTGCCAAAACTCAAAGAAGTAGGGTCCCCCGCTCGTATTCAGTGAAAGCTTCCATGGCGATTGTATTTTTAACTCTTTTATGCATTAATACACCTGCAACAGAAACAAGAAGGTGCTATTAATTTTATACAAAAATATGCCTCTTTCATCCCCCTTTGAAAAAGGGGGATACAGGGGAATTTTTTTAGCCTGACAAATCCCCCTAACACTCTTTGCTAAAGGAGGAATTTTTTCCGCCCCTTCTTTTTTAGTGCTTCGTACTGAGCGTGTCATTTTCCTTATATATATTCTGAGATAACGATGATCACATTCTGGCGGATTACAGCATATACTTTTCTTGCAATGAGCGGCATGTATGCCTGGCTGAGCATAGAGACCGGCTGGCGGCATTACCTTGGCCTTGGCATATTCTTATTAGCCTCCGTGCGCATCATGGTTCTTATCTTCCCCAAAATATCAGAGCGGAACAAAGCAGCGGAAGCGAAAAAGAATGCCGAAAACAGGCCTGATTAATTATTGACAATGGAGACTACAATGGACGTGATGAGCCTTGAGGGCCGGCCCTATATTGAACTGCACAACCTTTTGAAACTGGAAGGCTGGTGCGAAACCGGCGGTGTGGCAAAGCAGGCTATTGCTGCGGCCATGGTTTCCGTTGATGGATGTGTTGAACTGCGCAAAGGCTGCAAAATAAGAGCCGGCAGCATAGTGTCGTATAACGGCAGGTCAATCCAGGTTGTTGAATAGCAATCGGTGCGTACACCGCCAACTTCATGTGTGTACGGAGGGAGTTCGGGCAGCCAAAAACCGGCAGTAACGAAAAAGCAATTGTATGCAAGCAGCACCATCGCATCAGCCGCGGCGAAGGGCGCCCCCCATAAAGCTGAAAAAAGTTTGTAGGCTGGGCAAAGCGGAGCGTGCCCAGCATTAATTTAATTACACCATAAAAATTGTTGGGCACGTTTCACTTTGCCCAACCTTGTATAATGAAAAAAGTATTGATTGTCGATACAGAGAAAGAACTATGGCCACAGTCAGACAGTAGATCGTCCCAACCTCGGTCTTTTAAAGACCGTCCGTAGCGTGATCGCTATCTGACTTTTATGTGCACAACCCGTACAGTCGCTACGTCTTCATGTGTATTCGAGGAAATTCGGAGAGGCAAAAAACATGTACTCATGTACAATCAATTGTCTTCATGCAGCACCTTCGTCCGCCGCGGCGGAGCCCCCCCATAAATTATTGCAAAAAGCCTAATTTAAAAGCCCAGATCAGCCAGAAGTTTATCAACCGCATTCTGATCAAGACGGTCTCCCCATGCAGATCCATCAACGGGCGCCCCGGTGATCATGGTTTTTAGCCTGTCGACTTCGCGGCTGGCAATCGCATCTGTTTCCTTCGGAGAAACGCCCTTGGACTCCTGCCTTTTCTTGAGCCTGACCCCGTAAGAAACAAGAATGCTGAGCAGCTGCACCTGTACATTGGAAAGCATGGAAAGAATCCGCATGATGCGCTGCCCCGACAGATCCTGAAATGAAAGGGATTCGAGAATGCGGTTGAGATTGGTAATAATATGGTGGATGACATTATCTGTAGAGGTCACGGCCCTGACCAGTTTGTCGTGGTCTTCGCGGCGAATGACGGAATAATCCTCCCTGGAACCATAGTAGACATCCTTCAAAGCATCAAGCTCATGGCCGAGCATGTCCAGATGGTTATCAATAAACGTGAGCGCATCGGTCATGCCATTTCGGGCAGTGCCGGAGGACTGCTGCGGCATATCAGCCGAAACCGCCGTAAGAATATTTTTCATCTGCTCTTCCCGCTGCATAATGCCGGCCATAGTTTCACGCACGGACTGAGGCGATCCGTTTTTGGGCACAGGCTCAAGAAGTTCATTGGTGTTGACAAAGCTGAGGCCCGTAATTTCTTCAAGATTTTTTCGTATCGTATTGCAGCTTTCCTGAATGCCGTCGGATATATCCATAATGGTCATGGTGGCTGTTTCCGTCATGGAAACGATATCCTGCAGCTGGTTCTTGGCGCTTTCAAGATCAATACCGGCCTTTTTCAGGTCGACAGTTTTAAGAGAATCTCCATCAACGGGAATCTTTATGGATATGGAAAGCTGCCGGGCAAGCTTGCCGATTTCCTGCAGCATTTCCTCCGAAATCTCACGGTAGAAATTATCCTCAACGATGATCGGGTGCACCTCAGCATTGTCTGCCGCAGCGGCCCTATAATCGCTCTCAACTATGTCATGAACACCCTGCGCCTGCATGCCATCTGCTGTAAGCCTGATTTCATAAATGGCCGCACTGGTCGTAATGCGATACACACCTGACGTGAGTTCCAGACGGTGAACAGGAAGTTGAGCTTTATCTGTCATACTACCACCCCGTTTTCTCTTAAATGTGCCTGTTTCAGAAAATATATACCACTTAGCCCTCGCTAGCTATTTCCAAACCTGCTTGCATGACCGCATGCAATCGACCAATTTTTACAATTGAGCGCCAGCCTCGAAACCGTCACACTCCAATGCCGCAACACATAACAATTTTCGGGCCTGCTGTCAAACCGGTTTCATCACCGGCAGGAAGAACCCTGTATGTTCATGCCCTGCCGGGGGCCTAAAACATCAAGCGCGACCGAGCGCTCCGCAACAATCCTGCGGCAGTCATGAACCATGGCATCGACAGGCGCATCGGTCCGGTCCTGATTTATAATGAAAAAGCCCTCAAAGCTTGACGCCGGCATCAACGGCAAGCTGCAGGGCATCAGTTCGTATTATTTTCTATGTAGCACCTTACAGTCTGCAAAGCAACTAGAGCATTTTTCTTTTTACTGTAGACGCCTCTTTTTCTGTCATCTCGACCGAAGGGAGAGAGCTTTAAAGATTGATGCGGTTGTGCAACCTGCGGACTCCCTTCGGTCAACATGACATTACGGCTACAGATTTTAGAAAAATGATCGAGTATGCCCATACATTTAAAGTTGCCTCTCTTCCACCCGGGCTCCCCTGCATCCTGTGTCATAATTGCAATCAGGCACATTAGGCTTCCATGTCTTTTTTAAATTGACACACAGTCTGCCGTTCCGGGGAGAGTTTTATTGTCTCTCCTGGCCAGGAAGGGTGCGGGGAGTTTGTTGCACTCATAATTTCAATTGTGCTGAACAGCTATGGACGCAGCCTTATAGTGCTATCAAAAAAGGCCTGCACGTTCATACTGAATGCAGGTTCGCAAAACCTCATAATACTTTTGCAGCTCCACGAACGATGCATGCCCACCTCCTGCATCGGGATGCAGCGCCCGGGCTCTTTTTTTGTAACGCCTGCGCAGATGGAGCTGCCCGCCTTTGAAGCATTCATGCAGTGATGCATATTTGAAAAAGACCAAAGCCTCCTCAACGACACCCTCCCCCTGCTGCGGCATGTGCTTTGTCCGTTTAAAATAAGCCCAGAACCGGCCGACCAGATCCTGCAACTGAGGCTCATCATACTGGTGGATATTTTCTTTGGCGCTGTAAAAACGGAACATATCAGCCTGAGTTGAACCCTTTTGCCCGCCGTCACACCACCAGGCCTCACCTGTATGCTCAGCACAAAAAAGTCCGTCTGCCCGGTTTGTGCAGGAGGCAATGTCGTAAAAATCAAAAGCGCGGCACATGCCGATTTCACGGTAAAGAAGATGGACCCCAAGCGAAGAAAAACCGACCACAGGCACATATAATTTCTGGCCGGATTGAGTGTCTGGGGGCAAGAGATACAGAGCTTCAAGACAGTCCTGACCCGAAGTCTCATCCTGGTCGGGAAAATGCTTCTTTAAAAATGCTGCCGGACTGCTGCGGCATTCATCGGAATGGTGGGACTGGCAGGTCTTTTCATGGGCCTGAAGAGCAATAAATGTTGCTGCATGGCGCAGTAAAAATGCCATGCAGTACATGCCGGTATATCCGGTATCCCGCCAGAAGCCGTACAGCTCCTGCGGCAGAAGGCGCCGCAGCATGTCATGGTCATCAGCGGCAGCAGGATCGGATGTACGCATGGCCGAACGGTCTTCGTCAGCCGGAAGTGCCGGAGTCCGGGCCTCTGCTGCATCCCTGAGTGCCGCTGCGACAGACAGGGGATCAAAAAAAACGCCGAGTGCTGCAAGTTCTTCATGCATACAGGGAAAACTCATGTCATGAAGCTGCATTCCGCACAAGCATGCTGATTACAGCCGGGTTAAAGCAGCCTGCATATGCTGGAAAAAAATATCAACAATAGCAGAGTTATAGCCAAGACCGCTGCGCAGGGCATGAACCTCATATCCTTCAAGCTGAGCAAGCCATGAATCTCCCTCCCCCAGAACATCATGTAAAATATGATCCCCTGCCACAAACATGAACGGAATAATGCGCACACGACGCAGAGCGCTTTTTTGAATGCGCTTGAGCGTTTCATCCCAGGATGGCTCGCCTTCAACCATGCACAGGTATACGTTTTCCGCATACCGCAAACGCAGCTGCCGGGAAAACTCGCTGTACAGCGCTGTGGCTTCATGATGCGGCGTTCCATGCCCGGCAAAAACCGTTATAGTAGAAGCCGGATCGACAATATGAGCGGAAAGCACGTCGAGCACCAGCGAGCAGTCGGCGCTGCAGCTCAAAAGAGGCTTGCCCACGGCTGCCGATAAAGGCGCCTGCGCAGCCGCTGCGGCTATTTTTTCAAATTCCTTGCCCGGCACGATGTGGAGAGACTGTATGACAGCTCGCCGATACCCCCGCTCGGGAAGATAGCGCAGCAGCTCTTCAGGGCTGTGCCAGATAATACCTTTACGCGCCATTTTCGCCCGGAGGGTGCGCGATGTATATGCCCAGTGAATATCATACTGCGGAAAATGCTCCCGAACCCGTGCTTCAAAAAAACCATATGTTGCCCGAGCCTCTGTCGAGGTTCCGAAGGCGCTTAGAATAATTGCCGTATCAGTCTTCATGCGTGTTCACTATTCCAAATAATATCATCGGAGACTTTGTCCTGCCGGCTTGTCAGGGATCGTTTTTACAGAGCTCAAATAGCTTTACAGAGCCAATTTTTTTAAAATGCTTTTCACATCAACCTGCTTCTCAACCGTACTGGCAAGCAGATCATAATTGTACTCTTTAAAAGCCTGATAGGAAAACGATGACAGTGAAGCACCCTCTTCGCTTCCGCAAGTCCATGCAAGCAAAGCATCCCGCATCTGGTCGCTGTCGAAAAGCCCGTGCACATAACTGCCCCAGACCCTGCCATCAGGATTGGCGGCAAGAAACTCCTGAATGTGGCAGTCGCCACCCTCGTCCAATAATGACCTCCCCATATGAATCTCATAGCCGGTAAGAACAGCAGGGCTTTTCAGCCCCGGCAGGGTAACAGCCGCATTCACCTGCCGGGTAATTTTGGCGGGCTCAAAAATGGTAGTTATCGGCAGCAATCCCAGCCCTGCAACTTCACTTAATTCTTTGGATTCCACGCCGTGCGGATCCCTGATTTTGCGCCCAAGCATCTGATAGCCGCCGCATACGCCGACTATCCTGCCTCCGGCCTGCACGTAGCGAAGCACTGCACCTGCAAGGCCGCTTCGACGCAAAAAATCCATATCATAGGGTACATTCTTGCTTCCGGGAACAATGATGATATCATGCCCGCCAAGGCTTTTTGTGGAAAGAACGTATTCAATCGAAAAACGCGGATCCAGTTCAAGCGGGTCAAAGTCGGTGTAGTTTGCCATATGCGGAAGGCGAATGATGCCAGCCGACAGCGCCAGGGTGTTCGTTGGCTGCTCCAAACACTTGCGATCAAGCGCCACCGAATCCTCACCGGGCAAATACAGATCGCGAAGCATGGGCACCACACCAAGCACGGGGAAACCGGTCTTCTGTTTGATGAAATCAAGGCCGTCGCGCAGAAGGGTTTGGTCGCCGCGAAATTTGTTGATAATAAACCCTGCCAAACGCTGCCGCTCCCGCTCTTCCAGCAGTTCCACAGTGCCCACGATGGAGGCAAACACCCCGCCCCTGTCGATATCCGCCACAAGCACGACCGAAGCATCGGCATACTCGGCCATGGCCATATTGACGATATCATTCTGTTTGAGATTGACCTCAACAGGGCTGCCCGCGCCTTCAAGCACAATCACGTCATACTGCGCTGCCAGTCGGTCATAGCTTTCGGTAACGGCAGGCCAGAGCCGCTTTTTATTTTCATAGTAGGCTGCCGCATCCATGTTGCCACAGGCTATGCCATGTACAATCACCTGGCTGCCCAACTCGGACGTCGGCTTCAATAGAATAGGATTCATATCAGCATGAGGTGCAATGCCAGCAGCCTCGGCCTGAACGATCTGGGCGCGGCCCATTTCATGCCCTTCGGGCGTAACGCCCGAGTTGAGGGCCATATTCTGAGCCTTAAACGGCGCCACCCGCATACCCCGCCGTTTCAGGATGCGGCAGAATGCGGCAGCAAGCACGCTCTTGCCGCTGTCAGAGGATGTACCGACGAACATTAAGGATTTAGCCATACATTCCAATAACAATGCGCACGGTGGGCAGGTTAGGTAGAATCAGCCGTACAGGTGAATCTAGCAAAACTTTTATTGTAATCGAAAATCAATACTTACTGCAAATACCCTCTCCGGGTAACCATCCATCTGCCATCAGACGCTGTCTCGCTGTTGCCGATTATGACGATGCTGAGCATATCAATCTCATGCGACAGCAAGGCATCAAGTGTGGTAAAAACTTTACGCTGTTTATCACGAAAGGCATTGCGAATAAGAGCAACAGGCGTTTCTGGGCTGCGATGCTTCAAAAAAATCCCACGGGCCTTTTCAATTTGCCCGGTTCTCTTTTTGCTGCGGGGATTATACAGGCAGGTCACAAAATCGCCTGAGGCTGCAGCATCAAGGCGTTTTTCGATCTTTTCCCACGGGTTCAGAAGATCGCTGAGTGATATGGAGGCAAAATCATTCATAAGCGGCGCGCCAACCAGTGCAGCAGCTGCTACAAATGCAGGGACACCCGGCACTATCTCAATTGCCTCTGGATGCTCGATGCCTTTTTTTTGTGCAATCTCAAGCACCAGACCTGCCATGCCGTAGATACCGGCATCACCGCTCGAAATGAGAGCAACGGTTCTGCCAACCAGCGCTTCACGAAGGGCTGCCTCACAGCGCTCAACTTCCATTCCCATTCCGCCGGTTATCACTACCTTGCCGGAAAAAAGCTGTTCAGCAAGATCAATATAGGCGCTGTAGCCAACGATCACGTCAGAGGATTCTATCGCTCTGCGCGCATGATAGGTCATCTCATCAAGGCTGCCCGGCCCGATACCTACGACAAACAATTTCCCGATTTTTTCTTTCATATAGGCCTCTTTTATTCGAGATAGATTTCAACCTGTCTCTACATTCATGTCAAATCCCATTCTGTTCAAGCATGTGCCGAAGGGGTATGCGCGCCACGGCAATGGTCATATTTTTGAGTTTCACCTTGTGCTTCAGCAGTTCGCCGCCCTGTGACACCAGTATGGCGCAGGGTTCTGCCACACCCTGTACGCCCATCACCCGCAAGGCATGCTCGGATTTTGGCGACGGCGTTTTGATCCTATTTATGGCATCAGCGCCATAAAAGCTGAGCGGTATGCCATGCCGGGAGCAAAATTCTTCCAGCCCCTTCTCGCCCCGCTTTTTATCAACCGTAGCAATACGGCACAGTGCATCGATTGAAAGATGTAAGTCTGCAAGCACCTGCCCGAGCTCTTCTTCTATTTCCCGGGCTGAAATGCCCTTATGGCAGCCCATGCCTGCAACAATATTTCGCACCGGCACAACATAAAAATCATTTTTAACCTCAAAAGGCGCCATGTCGGGCATGAGAGCTATCACGGCTTCTGTACAGCCCGAACTGTACAGCTCATCAACCGTGTCATAAAAATGGAGATTTGATTGTCCTGTCATATTTGGGAAACAGCTCAGATCACGGGGGCAGAACCCCACCTGCGCGCCTTCAAGCATCTTTGCCTGCAACGATTTTAATAACTTTTTATTCTCCGGCATTCTGCCGCCGCCAAGGGCCTTAACCAGCAGGTCAAGGGCGGGGAAGCCGGCAACATCGCTTTCGGTTGTGATCACAGCGTGGCCGCCAAGCAGACGGGAGAGTCTCTCTGCAAGATCATTTGCCCCGCCCCAGTGACCGGAAAGAAGGCTGATGATATTTTTTCCGCTGTCATCGATCACCACCACGGCAGGGTCATGCCACTTGCTGGTAACATGCGGAGCAATGAGGCGAACGGCAATGCCAGATGCCATCACCAGCACAAGCTGTGCGTATTCAAAAAAAATACGGGCAATGAGCTGCTTTATATCATCATAGAATTGGGCCGAAGTATCGCCGGCATCATCTGTTAATTTCACGGGCAAAAAAAGCTCTACCCCGTCAAAAGACCGCAACATTCGCGCTGACGTATGCCAGCCGCGCCGGGTGACGGCAACCACGGCACAGGCCTTCTTCTCCGCTGTCCTGAACCCGTGGCTAAATCCAAAATCATAGAGCTTTGATGCCGATTTCATGTTGCGCCCGACAGCCTCACCCACCAGTATGAGGGCCTGCCGCGAAATGCCGGCCTCTTTCACCTGCCCCGCGATTGTAGCGAGGGTGCCCACGAAACGCTTTTCATCAGGCCAACTCGCTCGGTACACGACAGCAGCAGGGGTGTCTCCGGCATACCCGCCCTGAACAAGTTCGGCCACCACGTCATCAATCATACCGATGCTTAAAAATATGACCATGGATGCGCGGTGCGAGGAAAGGGCCTGCAGGGATTCTGCTTCAGGCACTGAGGTTCTGCCGGTGCGGCGGGTTAAAATAAGGGTTTGAGAAACATCAGGAAGTGTATATTCAATATGAAGGGATGCAGCAGCGGCAAAGGCCGAGCTCACACCGGGGATGATTTCAAAAGGGATATTTTCTTTGTCTAAAATTTCAATCTGCTCGGCAATAGCGCCGTAGAGCGAAGGCTCACCCGTATGCGCTCGGACAACTGTCTTACCAGCGCGCGCAGCGGTTATCATCTCTGCAGCAATGGCAGGAAGGGCAAGCTCTGCGCTATCAATTAAGCGGGCATCTCTTCGGGCATATGCAAGAATGTCTTTGTTGACAAGCGAGCCCGCCCAGATCACCACATCGGCTGATTCAAGGGCTTCTTTGGCCTTGATCGTCAAAAGCTTCGGATCACCGGGGCCGGCGCCGATAAAGATGACCTTGCCTGCTGCCATCACCGCGCCTTCCGCGCCGGCCGGCCCTGGATGATACACACCGGATTTTCCGCTCTGAACATTTCAGGTGTTTTGCCTGAGGACAGGTGGGCAAGCTGCATTGATGTCACCTCATAGCTCCATTTCCACTTTTTGAAACAGGAGACCACTGTGTCAAGCGAATTCATGATAACGCAATTAACAACGATCGTTCCGCCTGGCTGCAGCCTGAGCTTTGACTGTTGCAGTATCGCCGCAAGCTCACCGCCGCTGCCGCCGATAAAAATACGGTCGGGCGAGGGCAGTTCTGCACATGCCGCAGGTGCGCTGCCATGAATGGCCGTAACATTGGGCAGCCTGAATTTTTTAATATTTTCTTGCAGCTCCCTGAAACGCATGCGGTCTTTTTCCACGGCAAAGGCAGCTGTGCCCGGATACGCATTTGCTGCCTCTATAGCAACTGAACCGCTGCCTGCACCGATGTCCCACAGCACATGACTGCCCGCAAGCTCCAGCCGTGCCAGCGCCGCAAGCCGCACATCGCGCTTGGTAATCATACCGCGCTGATGCGCAAAAGCGCAGTCAGCAATACCGATAGAAGGGATTATGCAGGGCAGTTGATTTTTTATAATCATCATGCTGAGAGCGGTATTTTTAAGCCGCAGCGCCTGCTTCAAACTGCCGGAAAATATTTTTTCCGCTGGCCCGCCAAGGCTGTCGAAAACCCATGCTTTGCATGACTCAAGAAGCCTGTCTTTCTCAATAAGATATGCGGCAACCGCAGTTGGCGTATTGACCCCGTCGCAATAGAGAACATAAGTTCCGGGATGGCGGACAATTCTATCAAGAGCTTTAATACTTCTTCCATGAACGCTTATGAATATGGCGTCATTCCATGGCTCCCGAATGCGGGCAAAAGCGGCTTGAAAAGCAGTGCAATTTGGTAAAACAGTAATATCTTCTTTGGGAAAAATGTCGTACACAAGAGCGGCAATGCCGTAAAAGTTCGGGTCACCTGATGCAAGCACAGCGACTCTTTTTCCTCTAAGCCTGACTTTCAGCGTTTTTAAAAGAGATGCCGCGTCTCTGCCGATTACAATCTTTTCACCTTCATGCTCAGGGAAAAGCGTAAGCTGCCGCCTGCCGCCGACAAGCACCTGCGCTGAGGCCACTTTCCGCAGTGCCTGAGCCGACATATCCTGAAGGCCAAGGCCAATGCCGATAATGGCAATATGAGATTTTTGCATCATATGCTCTGATAACCTTTTTTGGGATTGGTTAAAAAAGATTTGAACAGTATTTCATTCTCAAATGACAGCACAACCATGTCGCAGGTAAAATGCGCATTAACCATCTTCATGGCGGCGGCAATTGCACGTTTTGCAAGCCGCCTGCAAACAGCGCGCTTTAGATCCTGATCAAAAAAAGAGAACGCATGCCTGACGGTATTGGCACTTGCTATCTGCTTTCTCCACTGCCGTATCTGCGCCAGCCAGAGCGGCAGCATCGATAAGCACAGCCGGATCAATAGCTGAGCTGCTCACATGTGTCGACTCTGCGCCTGCGGCCATTTTAAGCAGTTTGCCGGGATAGCAGGCAATGATCACTCTCCGCATCCCATGCCGCACTGCTTCCTTAATGGCAAAGGAAAAATAATCTCCCATGAGAATAAAGGATTCCTCCGGCATATCACGAAAAATTTTCTGCGCCGTTTTTTCACTGGTTTTACCGGTTGAAAGCACCACCGTATCAAGGCACAGTGCCTGTGCTACATCAAGAGCACAGCTTATGGAATCACGATAGGCCTCATGTGAATACGGCACGACGATACCCGTGGTGCCGAGAATAGAAATACCGCCTATGATGCCGAGGCGATGGTTCAGTGTCTTGAGCGCTATCCTCTCTCCGTCGATAACGCTGATAACAACTTCAGCTCCCATGCCCTCAGGAAGTATGCTCCTGACGGCATCCGTTATCATCTGCCGCGGCACGGGATTTATTGCAGGCTGTCCAGGCGGCACAGCAAGCCCCGGGCGCGTCACCCTGCCAACCCCCGGCCCGCCCTTGATGATAACCGCAGGCTCCTCAATCAGTACAACCCGTGCTTTAATAAGCGCATTATGGGTCGCATCGGGGTCGTCGCCGGCATCTTTTCTGACGCCGCACTGAGCTGTGGTATTGGCCCGAAGCATAATTCAGGAACAAAGGCTGCTGTCTGGCCGCCGGGCAGCACCAGCTCTATCGAATCTGCTTCCTGATCAAACAGACACATGCATGCGCCCTTTGCCGCAGCCGCGGCGCAGGCGCCGGTCGTATAGCCGGTGCGGAGTTCCTTTTGCTGTGCCATCAGTCAAGTCCGCGCTTTTTTAAAATAATCATGGAAAAATAATCAGCCTCATCCGGAAGCGCCGCAAGATCTCTGATAATCTCTTCTCCGGCAAGGCCGCAGCGCCGAATATAGACACAGCGGTCAAAAAGCCCCCTGGCGCGCAGCAGTTCCAGAATCATGCTCCGCCGGCGGTAGGTTTTGAGAAAAACGACGGTATCGGCGCAGTCAATAAGGGCCTCAAGTTTCCGAGCGTCGCTGTAGGATGAAACCACCATCAGCGTCTCATGGCCCTGCGCAAGCTGCACGCCGGCACGGGCTGCAGCCGCTGCATATGAGGTAATCCCCGGAACAACCTCGCAGGCCATCTCCGGCTCATGACGCTTCACAAGCTTTAAAACCTGCCAGGCAGAGCTGTAGGTTGCTGGATCGCCAATCGTCACCAACACGGCATCCTCCCCTGAGTGAAGAACGGCACTGATCATTAAATAATTTTTTCTATAGGCCTCATCCATAATCTGCCGGTCATGAGTCATGGGAAACACAAGCTCGGTTATAGCAGCCTCGGAGGATATGTGCTCGCGGATAATGTCAAGGGCCAGGCTTTCCCTGCCCTGACCCGATACGGGAATAAAAACCCGGTGCGCTTTGCGGAGAAGTTCAAGCGCCCTGACAGTCAGCAACCCCGGATCTCCAGGACCTACACCAATAATATATAGTTTTCCCGTCATTGGTTCGCCCCTCGCGCAAGCCGTAATAAGGCATTAAAAGCAGCGGCCGTTGCCGGGGTGCCGCCTTTTCGGTCAAGGTTGGTAATGCAGATAAGACCCGATGCCCACAGCCGCTCTTTCGATTCCCGCGCCTCTACAAAACCAACCGGAAACCCCAGTATAAGAGCCGGCTTGAGCCTGCCCTGCTCACACAGCGCAATGGCTTCATGCAGGGCTGTCGGGGCATTGCCGATAGCAATAATGCCGCCGTCAAGCCGTGGAGCTGCTTTTCTCAGTGCTATGGCAGAGCGGGTTTCTCCGGTTGCCTTGCTTTGCTTTTTCACCTCATCATCTGCCACCAGGCAGAACACTTCACAGCCATATGCCTCACGTGCGCCCTTGCCGATGGCCGCCGCAAGCATTCCGGTATCGGTATATATTGCTGCTCCGCTTCCCAAAGCCCGGCATCCCGCAGCTATGGCATCAGCTTGAAACAGCACAGTTTTCATAAAGTCAAAGTCAGCAGTGGCATGAATCATGCGGCGCACGATCTGCCACTGCTCCTCGGACCATTGCTCATGCGGGCCGGCTTCCCTGTCGATGATGCGAAAGGATTCGTCCTCTATTTCCTGCGGGGTCATTTTTTTCATATCACTTTCCACCTGAAGCCATAGTCATAATCGCCCCGACGATCCAGAACGACATGCCAAGGGCAAACAATACTTTTGCGGTGGCGTTCAGCTTCTTATACTTCTCATCCGGCACTTTGCCAAGCTTTTGCACATACCGCTGCTGAGTTTTTGCAATATTGACAAAAATCAAAGCAAAAAAGAAGGCTGCCATTCCCAGCCACATCATTATAGCGCTCATCAGCATCCCCATACAATTGTAATCATAGAAAATATTCCCGTAAACAATATAAGGGAAAGAGCGGAAACAACCCACATCAAACTGACAGCTCTTTGTATATCATATATATCTAGTTCACGGTCTTTGTCACCAATCAGGGGCTTGCAGGACAGCAATCCTTCATACGAGCACTGACCCCCGAGCTGTATGCCCAGGGACCCGGCAAAACATGCTTCAGGAAAGCCGGAATTGGGGCTTGGCGAGTTGCGGCCATCGCGCATGCCTGTTTTAAAAGCTGCTCCTGAACGCCCGAAGGGCAGCACAAGAGATGCAAGCGGAACCAGTATGAGGCACAGCCTCGCCGGTATAAAATTCAGCACATCATCCAGGCGCGCTGAGAACCAGCCAAGTTCCCGGTATTTTTCATTTTTATAGCCGATCATTGAATCAAGCGTGCTAACGGCCTTGAATGCCAGCGCAAGCGGAGCGCCTCCCAGCGCGGCATATAAAAGCGGGGAAATAATGCCGTCGACCGTGTTTTCGCTGACCGTCTCAACCGTAGCGCGCACAATTTCCCTTTCACTTAACTGTGCGGTATCTCGGCCCACAATGCGGGAAAGGCGCTGCCGTGCCATGACAAGATCACCCTTTATCAGCTCGCGGTGCACACCTGCTGCCTCTGAGGCAAGGCAGCGCGTGGCCAGGCAATAATAGATGCAGAAAACTGAAGCGAGCCACGCCGATAACCACAGAGATGGCTCCGGCAAGAGAAATGAAAAGAAGAACAAAAAGATATGCTGTCGCAGGGACAAAAATTCCGATGAAAATTCCGGCACTTTTTTTATTTTTAAACCAGCTGCGGAGCTTTTTGCTCCAGCCGGGTAATCAGCGCTCCAATTGCGCGCACGGGATGCGGCAGCTTTTCCGGATCGCCGATAAGGGCATCAAACAGCCATGCCGCGGTCAATAAAAAAATATGATAAAGCGCACATGAAGACATTGTAATTGACGAAGCAATCGGTTTATAATCATCTCATATGAAAACTTTTTATAAAGCCTTCATATTCGCCATTCAGTTTCTGACGCGAATCCCCATACCGGTTGACATGGAGCCTGACGAGCGCATTGCGCGGTGCAGCCTTATCTTGTTTCCTTTTGTAGGCTGGCTGATAGGCGGATTACTCTGCAGCCTGTGCGCTCTTATTCTGCTGGCCGGCACGTTCAGCCCTTTGACCATCGCGGTCATTCTTGTAACAGTTGAAACAATTCTCACCGGCGCCTTCCATCTGGACGGTCTTGCCGACACTTTTGATGCTTTCTTCAGCACAGCCCAAACGCCAGAGAAAAAACTCGCTATCATGAAAGACAGCCGCATCGGCGTCATGGGGGCAGTAGCCCTTGTGCTGGCATTGCTATTAAAAATAGCCCTGGCAGCGAATGCATAGTATCACCAGGGGGCACATCTTTATCCTGCTGCTCTATCCTGTTATCGGCCGGTGGCCCAGGTTGCACTCTGCACCTTCAGCCCCTATGTGCGCACCAGCCGGCATCGTGCAACTATTTTCACTGGCAGCGGTAAAAAAACACTGCTGTATGCCTCCCTGTTTCTCGCGCCATTTTTCATACTGCCCGGCATTGTAACATCGCTGGCCGGTGCCACCGCTTTTCTCTTTCTCTACCGCCGGTATGTTCAACGTCATATCGGGGGCATAACGGGCGATATGCTCGGCTCGGCAAGCGTGCTTACCGAAATTATCTTTCTCGCTTGCGCCTGTCTGCTGTTTTAATCAGAAATCAGCAGGTCACCTATCGCTTCGGGCTTTTCTCCAGCACATCCTTGAAACAGGCATTCGAGTTTTCCATGGCGCAGTAGGCCCCGCACATGGTGCAGGACCTCTCGCTTTCGGGCTTTCGGCTGTCGCGTATTGCGCGGGCAGCATCGCCGTACAGGGCAAGGTCAAACTGCCGCTCCCAGTCCAGATCGCGCCGGGCTTTAGACATTGCCATGTCCCGGTCCGTGCGGCCGTATTTGACCATATCCCCGATATAGACGGCAATCTTTGCCATGCGAACCCCCTCGCGCACATCCTCCTCATTGGGAAGCGCCAGATGCTCAGCAGGTGTAATATAACATATGAGGTCTGCGCCGTAACGCGCTGAATTTGCTGCACCTATTGCAGCAGTGATATGATCGTAGCCGGGGGCCACATCTGTCGTAATAGGGCCCAAAACATAATACGGCGCATCGCCGCTCATCTTTTTCTGAAGCTGGATGTTGGACTCAATTTCATCAAGGGGCACATGTCCAGGCCCTTCCACCATGGTCTGGCAGCCCATTTCGCGGCCGATCTCGGCAAGCTCGCAGTTGATGATAAGCTCCTGAATCATGGCGCGGTCGGTGGAGTCATGAATAGCCCCTGCCCTCATGCCGTTGCCCAGGCTCAGCACCACATCATATTTTTTTAATATGCTGACAACCCGGTCAAATTTCTCATACAGCGGGTTTTCTTTATTGTTGTTGATCATCCACCTCACCATGGACGCGCCGCCTTTTGATACCAGACCGCCATACCGGTAACCCTGTTTCCGAAGCCGCTCGATGGAAAGCCAGTTTATCCCACAGTGCACGGCCATAAAAGCCATGCCGTCAGCGCACTGCCGCTCGATAAGGTCGAAAAGCAACTCCTCATCCAGTTTATCAACATCGCCATACTTGCGCTTTGCTTCGCAGAAAGCCTGATACAGGGGAACATTCCCGACTGGCAGGTCAACCGCTGCAATGACCCTGCGCCTGATGCTGTCAAGATCACCACCGACGCTCAGCTCCATGAGCGTATCCGCGCCGTTCTCCTGAGCAATAAGGGCTTTCCTGACTTCAAGTTCTTCATCAATTATATCTGATGAAGTACCTATACTTGCATTAACTTTTGTACATAGGCCTTTACCTATCCCTGCAGCCTTTGAGCCGCGGCCCTGGTGATTTTTGATAATAACGATCTTCCCTAAAGCAATCCGCTCCCGCAGCAGTTCCGGCGCAATCCCTTCCCGCTGAGCGATTTCCTGCATGATAGATGTTATCTCGCCCCGGCGAGCATATTCAATCTGTGTCGTCATTCTGTTCTCCTGGTTTGCTTGTTTTAGGCCTCCCCCAGAGAAGGTAAAAACCTGTCTCTGCGGAAATAAAAAAATCCTCCCTCCAGCCCTGAAGCCGAAAGAAGGATGCCGTTTTTCATCCAACCTGGTAGAAAGCCCTGTTCCAAAGCCACGGAAACAGACAAGCTCTATCCTCTGCAGTTCAGGTCTTCTGGCTTCCGGATCGTCCTCCTGCTGCGCCTTCCCGTCACTCAAGACAGTGGCTAGTATGCAGCATTCGTCCCCGGTTACAGCGGCGGGTCCGCGACGGATTCACACCGTCTTCCGTTATATCCTGCAGATATTTAAAAGTTACTTCAAAGTAATACTATTTTGCGTCCCTGTCAAGGCAACAGATTCCGCACCACAAGACGGCGATAACATGGATTCTGGACGTTTTTTCTGTCGGACACTCTTGAACCGCGATGTAACTCGGTATCAGTCACTTATCATCCCCCATCCCGCTGATACAGTATTTCCGCGAGTTGATCCATGCTGGGTTTCTTCCATATGATCTTTTGTAAAAACTTGTTCGTCTTTTTCAGATCAAACTTCTCTGGATTGAACTTTCTTCCGAGCCAGTCCATCATTTCATCATAGCCGTCATTTTTGGGCGACTTAATAATTTCGCATAAGTCCTCGTATCCGCCCATGCCGCCGCAGTCATCAGGCGGACAGGCCCGTGCGCCGTCAATGCAGACCGGAAACCCCGAATACTGCGGATGATCCTTTATGATTTTTTCAAGCACGATAACATGCTCCCATGAATCGCCAAAGTCATAGAGATAGCCGAGCTCTTCACCTTCTGTGTGCAGCAGATCAGATATGGTAACCAAAAACTCATCTTTCGGGCTTTGCTGGTCTGTAGAGTAATCATCCCCATCAAGCTGAGGATCAGCATACAGGTGTTCACCATCGTCAAACTGATGCAAGTGGCTGTTGCTCCAGCCCATGGCGACCTGCAGAACGGCATGAAGAAACCCGAGATTGGCATCGCCGGCAACGATAATACGCCTCCATATTGAAGGTTCGCTGTCGCACAAAAAAACTCTGATCTGACATAGTGAGGACGCAGCCTGTTTACTTTTCAGCGCTTGTGGCTTCACGGATTTTCCAGGAGCCCCTTTCTTTTGCCACTTTTTAATCTTGTCGCATTCCGCTACATGGGTGTCGCAGAATCCGTCATCATCGCAGAATTCGCATACCTCGCAGATATCCCAATGTCCGCACACAAGCTGACCTTTTGCAAAAACCGTTTCGCACTCGATGCACCACAGCGTTCCGCAGTCGATACACTGCCCTATGGTAATATCGCCAAAGGGCGTATCGTCACAATCATGCACATTCCCACTTTCGCATACCGGACAAGCACCGACAAAAATCTCCTTTGTGAACTCTTCCTCATTTGCGCAGTTTGCAGCCAATCGGCGAAACTCCGCAAGAACTTCTGGCGGCATTGAATCAAGAATCTGCTGAGCAACTTTCATCTCTTCGCGAGTAAGTGCTTCGACTTTATTCTTTTTCGATTTCAAAGGGATTACTTTTTTTGCCATAATCAATCACCTCCAAAATTGTTGATTTACTGAGGGATAAATCTTATCTAAAATTTGCTCGCCCCTTCCGTCACCCCGGCCTCATCGAAGGTGAGCATCTCGGTGAGTATTTTCACCCCGGCCTCTACAAGCCAGATGCCCAGTGCCGCGCCCGTGCCTTCGCCCAGTCGCAGGCCAAGGTCAAGAAGCGGCTGCAGATCAAGCCGGTCAAGCATGATTCTATGCCCCTTTTCAACCGAGAGGTGCGCGGCAAAAAGGTATTCTTGGATAAAATGGTTGAATTCGCAGGCTACCACTGCCCCTGCCGTTGAGATAAACCCGTCCACCACAACCGGGATGCGCTCTGCCGCAGCACCGATGATAAGACCGCAAATGCCTGCGATCTCAAGTCCGCCGACTTTGGTAAGCACATCAAGGGGATCATGCGGATTTGGCTTATGCAGAAACAATGCTTTTTCAATTACGGAAATTTTACATTTCAGAGCATCATCGGTAATGCCCGTACCGCGGCTGGTGACATCTGCGGGTGTTGCCTTTGCAAATGCCGCTATGATGGCGCTGCTGGGCGTTGTGTTGCCGATACCCATATCGCCCGTACCGATGATATCAACGCTATCCCGAGCCGCTTCGCGGGCAAGGCTGATGCCGACTGCAATGGCCTTCAGAGCCTCATTACGTGTCATGGCAGGCTCTTTTGCCATATTGCGGGTGCCGCGGGCCACCTTCATAACCCGCAGACCTTCCATGGGCGAAAAATCATAATCAACGCCGATGTCCACCACCACAACTTCAGCTCCTGCATGCCGCCCCAGCACATTAATGCCTGCCCCGCCGCGCATGAAGTTAAAGACCATCTCACGGGTCACCTGCTTGGGGAAAGCGCTCACGCCCTCTTCAACCACGCCGTGATCTGCGGCAAATGTGTAGATGCGCTTCTTCTGAATTTTGGGCATCGGGTTCTGTCGAATGGCTGCATACTGCCTCCCCAAATCCATAAGCCTGCCGAGGCTCCCGCGCGGAATGGCCAGCTTATCAAGCCGCTCCTGCGCCTTATTCAAATATTCAGGCTCAAGCGGTTTTATTGAATCAAGAACCTTCTGCAGGTTCACAGTGGTCTCACTGGTCATGATTTTATACCCCACAAAATAGACGTGCCGGCAAGAATCTCGGCAGACTGAATCTTTTTAATACCTGCAGCGCGCAGCCAGCTGGCAATATCGCCCTGCTCGTAGCAGCGGCCCTGAGGCGTACCGATGAGCATGGTCATGTCAAAAAGTGATACGGACACACTGTCGCCGATGCCGAATATATAGTCATGCACCACGAGTGTGCCGCCTTTTGCAAGCACGGAAACGGCTTTTTTTAAGATACGCTTGCAGTCAGCCTTATTGTAGATGTGAAGCAGGTTAGAGATAAAAACAAGGTCAAAAGGTCCTGTCGGCAGATCATCAGCAAGGCACTCACCTGCTGCAGCCGATACTCTTTTTTGAAGGCCGGCTTTCTGGATATTGCGCCGTGCTAGGCGAGCCACATCGGGCAAATCAAAAACAACACCATGCAGACCGGAATACCGTTTGCAAAAACTGACTGCATAGGTGCCGATACCGCCGCCGAGGTCCAGCATGCTGCGATGGTCTGACATGGGAAACTGCTTACATATATGCTCACTTTTCAGACGGCCGAGTGCATCCATGGCATTAGTGAATTTCTTGAGCTGACGAGGATAGTCGGCAAGCCGGTTGCGGTCGGGGCCCACCATAAAATTGTTTTTAAGGGACGCCTTCAGTTCGGACCATGGCTGCTGAAGCGACTGGCGATGAACAAAGAAATCGCCAATATTCCAGGGGCTTTTTGCACACAGATACTTCTTTGAAAGCGCCGTATTGCGGTAGCAGGATGCGCTTTTAAGAAGTATGCCCATTTCAAGCAAAACCCGCAGTAGACGGTCAAGAGCCGCAGGGGCAAGGCCGAGCCTGCGAGCTATGGACGCTGCGGAGACCGGCGTTGTATCAAGCAGATCAAAAAGCCCAAGGCGCACCGATTCAAAAAGCACCTGCGATGCCTGAAAAGAAGTACCCAGGCTCAGAAGCTCTTCAATTTTATGACTGGCAGACGCGCTCTTCAACGATAAGCCCTTCTATGGAACATAATGCGTCATCTTCAATCCTGAGCAACCCATCGAGATCAAGGTGTATATCTTTCAGCTCAAGACGTCGTAATATCTCTGTAAACAAATTAACAATATAGTCGTTCACCCGCTGCGACGGTGCGCTATCCCCACGCTTCCAGCAAATGGGCGAGCGCGCGTTATCAGTTGCCCGCAGAACTCTGCGGCAGACATATGCCATGAGATCGGCAAGGAACTGAACTGACGGATCGCCAAAACGGTACAGCCCCTCATACCCGAGGGCATCGATGCCCGTAAGCCTGCCGGCGGTAGCAAGACGGGTGAAATTCGGCATGCCCCTGAACGCGATCTCGCGGTGATAGAGCACATTAGCTGTAACATCAAGCTTCTGCAGCAGGCTGTTGTGTTTTAAAAATGCAAGGCTCTGCCGGACATCGGCAAGCAGGCACTCAGGCTCAAACATGATAAATCCCAGGTTCGGCTCTATGCCGAGGCTTCGCAGCATGTGCAACGATGCTGCGCTTTTAGAAGGTACAATCCCTTTTCTCATGCGCCTAAGCGTTGCCTTAGAAGCGCTTTCAATGCCTAAAAAGACATCCTTGAGGCCTGCATGGGCCAGGGCGGTAATAACTTTTTTATCAAAACTACCTGCGCGGCATTCAAACCCGAACTGCACGCCGAGATGCTGCAGGCGCTCGGCTATGGCGATCACCCGGTTGTGGCTGTCCGGACCGGAACCGAAGAAATCGGCATCAAGAAAATAGACATACTGTTTTTCCAGCCTCGGGAGCAACCCTTCAATTTCAAGGCGGATGTTTTCAGGCGTACGGCAGCGCCTGCCTGACTTCGTGCCGTAAAATGGATTTATGCAGCAGAATGAGCACCTGCCATGGCAGCCCCGACTGCCAAGAATGCTGCCGCCAACCACATTAAGAGACTCGTCATGCCGCAGCGGAAACGGCAGCATATCAAGACAATCGACAGGATCACGGGAATCTGTTTGTTTAAAACCCATTCCCGTCGCGGCATGCGATGCCAGACACGAAATCCACCCGGCCGGCGCCAAGCCCATAGGCTGCGGCAAGCTCACAAAAGGTCAGTTCAGGTTCGCCGATTATGATCGCATCAACACACGGATACAGGGAAAGAATTTGTTTAAAGGCAAAAGTTGGGAAAATGCCAAAGAGGACTACCTTTGTTTCAGGCCGGAATGCATTGTACTTTTGCAGCATGGAAAACAGCTGGGTCGTGTGTTCCCAGAAATAGACGCCGTGAACGCCAAGCAAGTCGCAGTCGCGCTGCAGGAGCTGTTCGCGGCACTGGTCAAAAGATGCATCCTGACCGTAGGCATCATAGACTTCAACGCTATGCCCCTGCCCTGCAAGCTGGGCAGCAACATAACCGACGCTCAGGCAGGCCGACAGCGGCGCATTGGCAACATCGTTGTAATGCTCATCGGATTCGATCCGGGGATGTTCAAGCAGGAGTATTTTCATTTAATTTTTACCGGTATTCCGGAAATCATCATGTACACACTATCTGCAACCCCGGCAATCCGGCTGTTCACAGCACCCAAGAAATTCTGATACCGGCGTGAAAGCCTGTCTGCGGGCATGATGCCAAGCCCCACCTCATTGGTAACGACAATGACCCGGCAGGCAGCATTGTCCAGAGCCTCAATAAATCCGCTGAAAGCCGCCTCAATTTCATCATCCCCGAGATTGTGCAGCGTCAGAAGGTTTGACACCCACAGCGTCATGCAGTCAATGAGCACCATATCATACTCTGGGGCAATCCGTTTCAGCACAGAGGCGATATCACAGGGCTCTTCATAGGTCTGCCAGGAGCCTGCGCGCTCGGCCCTATGCGCGGCAATCTTGCGCTTCATTTCATCATCTCCCGCGGTTGCCGTGGCAATGAAAGCATGCTTTGAGCCAAGATCCTGCCCCAATTTAAGGGCATAGGCGCTTTTGCCGCTTTTGACGCCTCCGGTAATAAGGGTTATGAGACCAGGCATACTGGGAAAAACTCCTTCGTGATTAATCATTCAGATAGGCTTCTTTGATGACATAAGCATTTTTACGCTGATTCCAGAAAACGTTAATAATGTCACCTTTATTAAGCTTTTTAACATGCGGATTGAACCTGACCAGAAAACAGCCCCTCTCTGCATTTTCTCCGTCGCATGAAACAAAAAAGCTTACAAAAATCTGCAGCCCGAGCAACCCGGTTCCAGGAGAGATATCGGCAACACGGCAGGCAAGAACAACATGATCTTTAAAAACATGGACGATTGCCGACCACCGGTAATATATCCCACACAGCAGCAAAGCAATAAAAACAGACGGCAGCATAAAGTCGTCAGCGGGGCTTCCAGTTGCCATATTATAAAAAACCAGCGCTGAAATTAATGGCAGAAAGATACAGGCGAGTTTAAACAGATACGCATCTGCAGAACAGATACGCCAAAAACCGGGGATCATGCTGCTGTCACTCTGAGTCATGACTCCCCCTATGCTTCTTCATATACTCAAAAAGCGACACGCCCTTTTTGAGCAGCATATGCTCAAGCTTTGCTATGGGAAAGCCCACCACATTGTAATAGCATCCGGCAATCGACTCCACGATCAGGGCGCCCTCCCCCTGAATGGCGTAAGCGCCAGCCTTATCCATGGGGTTTATGCGAACGAGATAGGCACTAATTTCGGCTTCGGTGAGTTTTCTGAACGTGACCTGCGTTTTTTCATAATCGTTCAGGCACGAGCCGTCAGAAACATCAAAGACGCACAGCCCTGTATAAACAGCATGCGTTCTGCCGTTCAGCAGGTGCAGATAATCAGAAGCATCCTTCAGGCTTCCGGGCTTCCCAAGTACGCAGCCCCGATACACGACAATCGTGTCAGCGCCGATGATAAGCGCATTGCTGACCGTATGCGCAGCAGACCGGGCTTTGCCTTCGGCATTGTTACGCACATAGACAGAAGGAGCCTCGCCTTTTGAATGGGGAGGCTCATCAAATGAACCGTGCGTCACGGAAAACCGGACCCCCAATTCTCTGAGCATTTGTTTGCGCCGGGGAGATGCTGATGCAAGTATTAATGTTTTCATGGTAAAAAAATTTAAAAATTATAAATACAAAAAAAACTCTTTTTATGTTATAAAAATAAAAATACATGCGTAGATCAGCTATTTGGTAAAAATTATTATACCACGGAACAGTATATATTCTACTTAATTTGACGATTACTGCGAAAACCATTTGCAGACGTGGAGCAAAAAAGAGCCCGTCCGCAGAATAAAATATCTCACAATGGAGGAAACGATGAGCGAACAGAGACATATGAAGCGACGCCATCTTATTTATTACCTGCGGGTCATAGATAGTGATACCGACCAGCTTGTCGGCTTTCTGGTAGATATTAACATAAAGGGCTTGATGGTCATGAGTGAAAGCCCCATACCGCTGGGCAAAAATTTTCATCTTAAAATACTGCGCTCAACAGAAACAGAAGAAGGTAAATACCTGCTTTTTGATGCAAAAAGCAGGTGGTGCGACAAAAGCGTGAACTCGGACTTCTTCGATACGGGATTTGAACTTATGAATGTAAAGCTTGATGATTTCGCGGAAATAGAAAACATCATCGAGGAGCTTGGTTTCAAGGATTGAAGACAGTATGCATGAGGTAAAGACCGGCCAGCACAGGCCGGTCTTTTTATTGTGCTTTCCTCTTACGGGATGCGGCATCACAGATGTCCACGGTTTGCATAAAAAAAGCAGCTAGCCCGTACACTTCCGCCCTGGAGCGGCTGCTTGAACCGTTTGCAGGCGCTCTAGCCCTGCGGGGCTCATCGATTCTTATAAAGCCCAATCTTGTCGAACCCGAAATCTATTCCACAGGACAGACAACCAACCCGGCGCTGGTCGAAGCCATCATCATCTGGTGCAAACAGCAGGGCGCAAAAAAAATAGCTGTTGGTGAGGGGCCAAGCTACTTTCAGCCGGCCTCTGCCCTTCGAGCATGCTTTACCGCTACAGGCATGGCCGATATTGCCGTCCGGCAGGCCGTACCGTGGATACTGTTTGACGAGGGTCCATTCCGCCAGTTCAAAAAAATCTCCCCGCTCCTGCCCGATCAGTTCTGTATATCGGAACATGCTTTTTCATGGGACCACATCATCAATGTTCCGGTACCGAAAACGCACTACCTCACCACTGTTTCCATAGCCATGAAAAACCTGAAGGGCTTTATCAAGCGCGCAGACAAGCCATCGTTCCACTATTGCGGAACGCAGCATATCCATGGCTCAGTAACACAGCTCAACACAATAATACGGCCTTCGCTCAATATTGTCGACTGCACAGCCCCCGTGCACAAAAATCGCGGGTTTGTCCTTGCCGGCATCGATATTGTGGCTGTAGATGCGGTAGCCGCATCGCTCATGGGGGTTAATCCGTCCACCATAGAAACCATTCGGCTCGGACACGAAGCCGGCCTGGGTGAAATGGATCTTTCCCGCATCGATATCATCGGAGATGATATGCTGGACCTTATTATGAATTTCGAACAGCCGAAGCAGTTTCTTCACCGGGCTTTCCCCCGGTTGCAGCTTTCGGCAAAAAATGCCTGCAGCGGCTGCCTCATACCCATGTTTGCCGCTCTGCGCAAAATTGAAGAAAAAGGAATGTCCGTGAGGCATGAAACGCTACTGATACTCGGAAAGCAGGATGCGCCGCCTGCAGGAAGCAGGGCGGTTTGCATCGGGGAGTGCACAAAAAATTTCAGCACAGAGTCATGGTTTCCCGGCTGCCCCCCCACCAAGGAAGAACTTTTCGAATTCCTCAATACGGAGCTTCAAAGGCTGCCTTGACTGTTCTTTCCCTGTGCATGGTTCACGGCATGACAGGGCCTGAATAAAAAAGGCGGATATTTCGCTGTACACGATATACCCGCCTGTAAAAAGCGCTACATCCTAGAACTACTTCACGGTAATCTTTCCGATACAACCGCCGACATGCACTTTATACTCTTCCCGGATCTCAAGCAGTCGTGGCTTCACAAGAACCATGACAAACATGCGTTTGTTTTTTCTGCCAAGGGGAATTCTGGCAATCGTTTTAATGGCATCGGTCTCCCAGGCAATTTCCGTATACTTCGAAAAAGTTGCATCTTCCTCACCCCGCATATAAAAGCCGGCGATGGGCTTTATCATGCATAGAGACTTACTGATCGTGCGCGGAAACACTTTCACCCCACAGGTCGTGCAGCCTTCATGAACATCGGGATCATCATCATCGCAGTCCGCTGCAAGACAGCCAGCTCCTTCTCCGTAACCGTCGCCGTCTTCATCAATACAGACCGGTATCGTCGTGGTCGTACATGGAACAATAGTTGTTGTTGTTGTTGTCGTTGGCACTATACATCCCTCATCCACTACGTCATTGCAATTATCATCAATACCATTGCAGAATTCGACCGCATCCGGATTAATCAAAATATTGTCGTCGTCACAATCGCTATTGTCGCTCACATAGCCAACCGGCTCGGCGCATGCAGTCGTCGTATTATCGAGATCTCCAAATCCGTCATAATCGGCGTCACGGTAATACGTGTACTGCGGTAACCCTTCATCAATCTGGTCATTGCAGTTGTCATCTATGCCGTTGCAGGCTTCCGCCGCAGAAGGATTGATCAAAGAGTTGTCATCATTGCAATCCGAGCTGTCGCTTACATAGCCGGCAGGTGCAGCGCAGGCCTGTGTAGCATTATCAGGATCACCAAAGCTGTCATTGTCAGCATCGCGGAAATAGGTGACCCGAGGCAGGCCTTCATCTGTTTGACCGTCGCAGTTATCGTCCAGATCATTACAAACTTCACTCGATGGCGTACCCGTCTGACAGGCTGTTTCAACGCCGGCCGTGCAGCTGCTGGCCGCATTACCCGCAGCGCATGCTCCAGGCAGGAAGCAGCATCGTCTGCCACATAGCCTTCATCGGTTGCACCGTTGCAGTTATCATCAATACCGTTACAGATCGTTCCGTATGCCGCTGGCGTACCCGTCGCACAGCGCCGTCTCAACGCCGGCCACGCAGCTGCTGGCCGCATTCCCCGCCGCGCACGCTCCCGGCAGGAAGCAGCTTGCGTCTGCCACGTAGCCTTCATCGGCTGCTCCGTTGCAGTTATTGTCTATACCGTCGCAGTTTGTATCCGTTGCCGCTGGCGTTCCCGTCGCACACGCCGTCTCAACGCCTGCCACGCAGCTGCTGGCCGCATTACCCGCCGCACACGCTCCCGGCAGGAAGCAGCTTGCGTCTGCCACGTAGCCTT
>CAVRBJ010000036.1:0-13769 GCA_963718965.1 uncultured delta proteobacterium
AATGTGGGGTTCAGGTGTCAAAACCCTAATCCCCGATCCCTGCTCCCTATTCCCTAGTTGCGCCGGTGTTTTTTATAATACCCGATAAGCCCGTTGGTGGAGGAGTCGTGGCTTGTGACAGGCCCGTCGCCTTCAAGCTCGGGCAGAATTTTTGTAGCAAGCTCTTTCCCCAGCTGCACGCCCCACTGATCAAACGAGCAGATGCCCCAGATGATGCCCTGCACGAAAACCTTGTGCTCGTACATGGCGATAAGCGCTCCCAGCGTATAAGGGTCGAGCTTTGCAAACATGATGGAATTGCTGGGCCGGTTGCCTTCAAAAACGCGGTGGGGGGCAAGCCGGTCGATCTGCTCCTGGGCCATCCCCTGAGCTGCAAGCTCCGCGCGCACCTGCTCGCCGGTCTTCCCGTTCATAAGCGCCTCGGTCTGGGCGAAAAAATTCGACAGCAGCAGGCCGTGGTGCCCGCCAACGGGATTGTGCGACACGGCAGGGGCAAGAAAATCGCAGGGCACGATCCTGGTGCCCTGGTGCAGGAGCTGGTAAAAAGCATGCTGGCCGTCGGTGCCGGGCTCGCCCCAGATGATCGGGCCCGTTGAGCATGCAACAGGGTCGCCGCCGCGCGTCACGCTTTTGCCGTTTGACTCCATGTCGAGCTGCTGAATATAGGCCGGCAGCCGCCGCAGGTACTGGTCATAGGGCAGTATGGCATGCGTATCGCAGCCGAAAAAATTGCTGTAGAGAATGCCCGTGAGGGCAAGAATAACGGGAATGTTGCGCCGCAGGTCGGCTTCGCGGAAGTGGCAGTCCATGGCATAGGCGCCGGCCAGAAACTGCTCGAAATTATCCATGCCCACGGCAAGCGCCACCGGCAGCCCGATAGCAGACCAGACCGAGTACCGGCCGCCAACCCAGTCCCAGAACTCAAACATATTCTCCGTGTCGATGCCGAACCGGCGCACCTCGGCCGTGTTGGTGGAAACAGCAACAAAATGCCGTGGCTATCGCAGCCTCATTGCCGGTTTTCTCCATAAACCACTGCCGCGCCGTACGGGCATTTGTCATGGTTTCAAGGGTGGTGAATGTCTTGGAGGCGACAATGAACAGCACGGTCTCAGGATTCACCCTGCGCAGGGTTTCGGCCATATGCGTGCCGTCGATATTGGATACAAAATGCATGGCAAGATCGCGCCTGCCATAGGGCGTGAGGGCCTCGGTGACCATGGCCGGGCCGAGATTCGACCCGCCGATACCGATATTGACGATATCGGTAATAGCCTTGCCCGTATGGCCCGTCCAGGCGCCGCTGCGCACAGCTTCGGAAAACCTGCGCATTTTAGCAAGCACGGTCAGCACCTCCGGCATCACATCCTTGCCGTCTACCAGCAGGGCGCTTTTCGAGCGCTTGCGCAGGGCCGTGTGCAGCACCGGGCGATTCTCGGTAATGTTGATGTGTTCCCCTGAAAACATCCGCTCGATCCAGCCTGCAAGATCGCACTCCCGGGCAAGTTGCAGAAGCAAATCAAGGGTTTTCTCCGTCATCAGATTTTTTGAAAAATCACACAATATGCCTGCACCCTCTATGCTCATCGTCTCAAAGCGGTGCGCATCCCGGACAAAAAGTTCTTTTATGGTTGTGTTGTTAAGCTCCTGTGCGTGAAAGGCAAGAGCCTGCCACAAAGGCGCTGTTGTGGTTTGCATACATTTACCTTTCCTTAAAGGATGAAAACCTGTTATACTTCATTGTGCCAAAGCGGGCCTAACAAAGCAATTGCTTTTTATGCGCGCCTTTTAACTTTGTTTTAATCTAAAATTTATTAAAAATATTAAAATAAATATTTCCATGGCTGAAACCAGCAAAACACAAGAAAAACGATGGGATATGCGTGAACTGCGGCAGGATCTGGGTCTGGCCCTTGCCAGTTGCCTCAATATCTCACCGCTTGTCGCGCAGGTACTGATAAACCGCGGCATTGAAACGCCCGAAGCGGCTCATTCCTTTCTTTCTGCACGCCTGACAGACCTGCACTCCCCCCTGCTCATGAAAGATATGGGCCGGGCAACAGAGCGCATTGCAGTTGCTCTGGCCAGAAAAGAAAAAATCTGCATCTGCGGCGACTATGATGTAGACGGCATCACTGCTACAACGGTTATTTTGCTTTTTCTTGAAAGCGCCGGGGCACAGGTTGCATTTCATATCCCCAGCCGCCTGACCGAAGGCTATGGCATGAGCATGGCCACGGTAAAAAAACTGCATGCAGACGGCGTATCTCTCATCATCACGGTCGACTGCGGCGTTTCAGCCTTTGATGAGGTGGCCTGCGCCCGGGCCCATGGCATTGATGTCATCGTCACCGACCACCATGAGCCCCCCGACCGGCTGCCCGAGGCCTATGCCATCATAAACCCGAAGCAGCTTGACTGCCCGTTTCCCTTCAAGGGGCTGGCGGGCGTGGGCGTAGCGTTTAACCTGGTGATGGCCCTGCGAACAAAGTTGCGCGACAACCGGTTCTGGCAAAACGGCCGGGAGCCCAATCTTAAGAACTATCTTGATCTTGTGGCCCTCGGTACCATTGCCGATATGGTGCCCATGCTTGATGAGAACCGTATTTTTGTTCGCAACGGGCTTGAAATACTGGGGCAGGGATGCAGGCCCGGCATAAAGGCTCTTAAAAATGTGTGCGGAATCCCCGACGGGCCTGTTGCTGCCAACATGATAGGCTTTCGCCTTGCCCCCCGGCTCAATGCCGCGGGCCGCATGGCTGAAGCCGACCTGTCGGTTCGGCTGCTGCGCACCGGTAATGAGGATGAAGCCATGGCCATGGCCCGCAAAATCGATGAAGAGAATACGCGGCGCCAGCAGCGCGAGCGCAGTATCCTTTCCGAAGCCAGGAACATGGTCAAACAGTATGATGAGCTGCCCGATTCCCTTATTCTATCATCTCCGGGCTGGCATCCCGGCGTCATCGGCCTGTGCGCTTCGCGCTTGAGCGAAGAATTCAGCTGCCCTGCCATTCTTTTTGCCGTCGACGAAAAAAGCGGCGAATGCAAAGGGTCGGCACGCACGGTCAAAGGCTTCGACCTCTACGGCGCCATCAAGAAGTGCTCCTCAATGCTGAAGGCATTCGGCGGCCATCGCGACGCGGCTGGCCTGACGGTTCACATGGACAAAATGCCCCTCTTCATGCAGGCATTCAATACCATTGTGCGCGAACAGTTCGCCGCCAATGACTACAGCCCCATGCTGGCCATCGACGCAGAGATACCCCTGGGGGATATTTCCCACACCATGCTCGAACAGATCCAGTCTCTTGAGCCGTTTGGCGCCGGCAATGCCGAACCCGTTTTTTCCACCCGGGAGCTTACAGCCTACAGCTCCATGGTTGTAGGCAATGGACACCTGAAGCTAAAAATTAAGGAAGACGGCCAGTTCTTCGATGCTATCGGCTTCAATATGGGAACACGCTACAGTCTGAGCAGCGCGGCCATCCGCCTGGCCTTTGTCCCGCAGTTCAACAGCTACAATGGCCAGAAGCTCGTTCAGCTCAATCTTCGGGATATTAAAAGCGTCTGATGCCCCCCCGCGTAGCAGGGCTTTCAAGGCAGGCTTCCGATACCTCTGTGTTGCGCATGAAAGCCCGGAAAAAAACACCCTCAAGTATGCTATAATCAGAAACATCCGTTCAACCTGCGCTGTATCAATAAAGAACCAGCGGTTTTCAAAAGCAGCCATAACCCTATGGGAAGATATCGACACCCTGGCAAAAAACATGGGGAGGCGCTTTTAGAGCATTTAACAAAATATTGTAACCATGCGGAGGCCGGGAAGCTTTTGGTGAGACAGCCAGTGCGGTTCGAGCCTTTGATGTGCCACCAGTACCGGCGTATCCTGCGAGAATATAGCACGGGCTAACGAACCAAAAGCTTCCCGGCGCATACGGCTATGGGAAAAAGTTAAATGCTCTAGGAACACGTGGATCCGTTGAGCTGGCCGCCTGTGGGCATATCCTGCTCAATGCGGGGCAGCGGCAACAGGTGCGAAGTCTGCAGGGATCGGCATAAGCAGGGGCACCTGGATTGTGTCGCCTAGCAGAGCGTTGAAAAAGTCAATGTATACAGGCTGTTCAAAAATGCTCAGATGCAAGGCGCACGTTGTCTCTGACACCTGCTTGCAGGCAACTATGCGTAGTCAACACGCCATCCGCAGAGCGGATGGCGTGTCTTCCACTGAAAGGGGCAGACAATGAGGCGTACTTTTGCCTGCGCCGCAGTGAAGCATGATGAGCGCAATCCCGCTCCAGCGGGACAGATGGGCGTTTTTCAACAGCCTGCTACTGAGGAAGAAAAAAACAAAGGCCTGCGGCAGCATCTGCCGGCAGGCCTTTTATAGTATGAAAGTGGAGGCGGCGACCGGATTCGAACCGGTGGATGAAGGTTTTGCAGACCTTTGCCTTACCACTTGGCCACGCCGCCAGAAAAAAAAATGGAGCGGGAAACGGGATTTGAACCCGCGACTCCGACCTTGGCAAGGTCGTACTCTACCACTGAGTTATTCCCGCTCAGCAATCATGAAATTATATTCAGTTTCCTGCCTTTGTCAATCAGAAAATCGAATAAAAAAAAGCATCAATTATAGGCTCTTCAGTCAACAGGGGCGCGCGAAACAGAGACAAGCTTTATAAACTTATGGAAGTAGTCGGCCCCCGACCACAGGGTAATCACCAGAGCGATATACAGCAGCCATGTTCCCAGGGCGTGAAAATCAAGCACAAAGCTTGACGGCCCGGTGCCGATCCGGTAGCCGTAATGGATAAGCAGGCCGATGACGGCGGCAATTTGAAAACCCGTTTTATACTTGGCCATCTTCGTGGTCTCGATAATGATCTGCTCTCGAAGGGCCACCATGCGAAGGCTGATGACCAGTATCTCGCGGCCAACAATCAGCGCCACGATCCAGGGCGCAACCCGGTCAAGCTGAATCATCATGATAAGCGCAACGCCCACCAGCAGCTTGTCTGCCAGGGGATCAAGAAATTTCCCGAGCGTTGTGACAAGATTCATCCTGCGGGCAAGGTACCCGTCGAGAAAGTCCGTAATGGATGCCAGGCCGAATACCAGGGCTGCGACAAAGCTTAAAAATTTGCCCGGCGATTTCAACAGCACGATAAACAGCACCGGCACCAAAACAATCCGTGTCAGCGTGAGGGCATTGGGTATATTGAAATTGGAACGGGTCATGCCTGGGCGTCTGCCTGAATGCGCGGAAAAAGCGCGGTAATCTTCTGCAGACGCGTGCCCGGCGGCACGCATCCGGCAATGTCAAACGTATCGATCTGCTGGTCGGCAACCGGCCCCGCCCCCCCAGCGCTTCCCAGAGCTTCTGGGCCGCAAGGGGCATAAACGGCGCCGCAAGCAGCGCGGATATTTTGAGGGCATCGGCGCAGGCTGCCATGACGGCTGCCAGCCGCTCGCTCTGGGCCGGATCTTTGGCCAGGGCCCAGGGCGCGCTCTCGTCGATATACTTGTTGACCATGGACACCAGTTCCCAGAGGGCGATCGAGAGCTTTGTTGAAGGCAAGGGCGTTCATATGCCGGTCAACCTCGGCGATCACGCTGCGGGCCTTGTCCTGCAGCCGCAGCTCGGCAGGCCCTGCGGACGTGCCCGGGCGGATTACGCCGTCGAAATATTTATGCACCATGGAGATCGTGCGGCTTGCAAGGTTGCCGAAATCATTTGCCAGATCGCTGTTGATGCGCCCCACAATGGCCTGCCGCGAATAGTCGCCGTCGAGGCCGAACGGCACTTCCCGCAGCAGAAAATACCGCACCTGATCAATGCCGAACTCATCGGCAAGGGTGCCGGGGTCAACCACATTGCCGAGCGATTTGGACATCTTTTTTCCTTCAATGGTCCACCAGCCGTGGGCAAACACTTTTTTCGGCAGCGGCAGGCCCGCGGACAGCAGAAAGGCCGGCCAGTACACCGTATGAAACCGCAGAATATCCTTGCCGATCACATGCACGTCTGCGGGCCAGAAGGCCGCGGCCTCGCCGCCCGCAAAGTACCCCAGGGCTGAGACATAGTTGAGCAGCGCGTCGAACCAGACATAAAAAATATGCCGCTCATTGCCCGGAATCGGTATGCCCCAGCTGAACGTGGTGCGGCTGATGCTCAAATCGCGCAGCCCCTCTTTCACAAAACTGACAATCTCATTGCGGCGCGACGGCGGCTGTATGAAATCGGGGTTGTCTGCGTAGAACTTCAGCAGCGGCTCTGTATAGCGCGACAGCCTGAAAAAATAGCTTTCCTCCTTGAGCTTTTCAACGGGGCGGCCGCAGTCGGGGCAGGCGCCCCCGGCAAGCTGCGTCTCGGTCAGGAAGCTTTCGCAGGGCACGCAGTACCAGTCTTCATATGCGCCCAGGTACACGTCGCCGCTTGCCTCGACTCGTCTGAAAAATTCCCGCACCGCCTCTTTATGCCGGGTTTCTGTGGTGCGGATGAAGTCGGTGTTGGTGACCAGCAGCTTCTCCCACAGGCTGCGGAACCGCTGCACCACGCGGTCGGCAAGCTCGATTGGCTGCTCGCCCGCCTCGCCGGCGGCCTTCTCGACTTTCAGGCCATGCTCGTCAGTGCCGGTAAGAAAAAAGACGCTGCAGCCCTTCATCCGCTTGTAGCGGGCAAGGGCGTCGCAGGCAATAGTGGTGTAGGCATGCCCGATATGGGGCACGTCGTTGACATAGTAAATGGGGGTTGTCAGGTAAAACGGCTTCTTCATGGTAGCGCAACCTCACTGCTGGCGCACAAGCATCTCGGGCTTGTAATCATCAATGCTCATATCCGTTATGGAGCCGTCTTCAAGCTCAATCACCAGCTTATGGGCAATCACATTGACCTGCCGAACCTTGGCAAGACCCTGGGCGGTGGTTATCCGCTTGCCGATTTTCGGCAGGCCCTCCTTCATGTGCACATAGGTTTCATACTCATAGGCCAGGCAGCACATAAGCCGCCCGCACACGCCGGAAATCTTCTCGGGATCAAGGGGCAGCCCCTGCTCCTTGGTCATCTTGACCGTCACCGGGCAGAACTTTTTGAGAAATCCCGTGCAGCACAGCTCGCGGCCGCAACAGCCGATGCCGCCTTTTACCTGCGCTTCGGTGCGGGCGCCTATCTGGCGCATCTCGATGCGCGTGCGCAGCTCCGAGGCAAGCTCCTTGACCAGAGTCCGGAAATCGACCCTGTTGTCAGCCACAAAGAAAAATACCACCTTGCTGCCGTCGGGCTCAATGGCAACCTCAACAAGCTTCATGGGCAGAGTGTGCTGGGCTATTTTGCGCTGGCACGCCCTGAAATAGTCTTTTTCCATGCGGACATTGAGCTCCTCCTGCCTGATGTCGGCATCCTCTGCCTTACGGAGGATTTGAGCGCACGGGGGCTTCACCGTATCGGGCAGCAAATGCCTGCAGCAGTTCCGGGGAACCACCGTTGCGAGAACCGGCGCCCCGTCGTCGTCAATCATCACCTTATCGCCTTCCTGCAGGGCAATATCTCCGGCGTCAGCGTCGAAGGTGAGAAGTTTCTTGCGTAATTTCAGTCCGACAATTGTTGCCATTATTATATTCAGTCTCCTTATATGCTTGTCAAAAATATTTTTAATTTTACCACTAAAAGCTCGTAACAAAAAAACTGCTGCAAAATCCGTTCGCCCTGAGCTTGTCGAAGGGCCGCCGTTCATGGTTCGACTGGCTCACCACGAACGGCTCATTGTTCTACTAATTTTTTTACAGACACTAATGCGCCTTCATATTCAATTTTGCAGGCCCCCTCACCCTAACCCTCTCCCACCAGGGGAGAGGGGGGTTCTATTTCTTCTCCCCTCCCTTGATGGGAGGGGATTAAGGGGAGGGTGATCGCAACTGATAATTTCAAATGTGCTGATTCACTACCCACTAGCCTACAGTCTACAGCCTTTTTCTCTAATGCAGCAGCACTGCTTCCAGCCCGAGCTGCATGTCGGGATTAAATGCAGCGCCTGTCTGCAGGCGCCTCAGCTTTCTTATTTTTTCAACCACGCGTGCCCGCGTTGACACTGAAGCGGCATGAGCAAGATCGTCAGCAAGATCAGCATTATACAGCCGCGCATCACGGGCACCCTCAAGCAGTACCAGCATGTCCCGGTACCATGATTCGAGAAAATCAAGGGCCATGGGCAGCACCTCTTCATCCCGGGCCAGATCATCTGCCAGCTTCAGTGCGGCGGCAGTTCCCTGCCCGAGACGTTCGGCAATTTTTTCTCTGCGGGAAACAAAATCGCAGCCCGCAAACATGATCGCCCGCTGCAGGCTGCCCTGCGCAAGCGGCAGCAGCTGTGCGGTCTGCCGGGCCTCCATTCCCTGAGCGGCAAGCAGACTGCTGAGATCGCCATCCGAAAGAGGCGAAAAATGCAGCCGCTGGCAGCGCGACAGCACCGTCGGGAGCATATCCGAGACGCTATGGGCGATGAGCACAAGCACCGTGTCTTCCGGCGGCTCTTCAAGGGTCTTCAGCAGGCAGTTTGCCACTGAGGCATTCATGTTCTCGGCCTGATCGATAATGACGGCCTTTTTTTTCCCTCAAGGGGCTTGAAAATTATTTCCTGCTGCAGGCTGCGAATCTGCTCAATAATCAAACCTTTTTTTTCAGGCAACGGCTCAATAATCATCACGTCGGGGTGGATATGCCTGTCGATCTTGCGGCAGGGCAGGCACTGCCCGCAGAAATCATCGCTCTGGGTCAGACAGTTGAGCGCCTTCACAAACCCCGTTGCTACCGTGCGCTTGCCGATGCCTTCAATGCCGGTAAACAGAAATGCATGGGGCAGGTGACCGCTGCGAAGCATGGCTTGAAGAATCAGCACCTGGCGGCCATGGCCGCGTATATCGTCAAACGGCATAGCCCTTCTCCCGAAGCTTTGCCGTCACGCTGCGCACGATGTTTTCGTGTATGGCCTCGATAGTTTCCCCTGCATGTATAATGTGGAAACGGCAGGGCTCCTGGTCGGCGCGCGCAAAATAGCCCTGCCGAACTCTGGCGTGGAACGCCATATCCTTGTCCTCGAAACGGCCTTCTAAAAGCTCCTGACCGGCGGCCTTGTTTCGCGCGCGCGACCGCGCAAGTCCCAGCTCAAGGGGGCAGTCCAGCAGCAGCGTCAGGTCGGGCGTAAGGTTGTCGCAGAACAGCTCATGGCTGCGACGGATAAGTTCAAGCGGCGCGCCTGCGGCATACCCCTGGTAGGCAGCGGTGGCATCGAAAAACCTGTCGCACAGAACAATCCTGCCCGCAGCAAGGCCGGGAATGATAACCTCATGGATGTGCTGAGCGCGCGCCGCCGTCACCAGCAGCAGTTCGGTCAGAGGAGTAAGGGCCGTATTGCTGCTGCGGAGAAAAATTTCCCTGATTGCCTCGCCGACGGCTGTGCCGCCGGGTTCGCGGGTGAGGATGCAGGAGAGCCCCCGGCTTTCAAAAAATTTCGCCAGAAGCTGTATCTGCGTGGTTTTACCGCAGCCCTCGATACCTTCAAATGATATAAAAAGGCCCATCAGTTCAGGCCTTCCTGCCATACCCGTTATAAAAGACAAACTCCTCGATGGGTTTGCGCGGCGTCACCCTGCCCTCTTCAGCCGGATGCCCCAGCGGCAGCAGTTCCACAACCGTATGTCCCTCGGGCAGGCCAAGCACGAGGCCTGCTTTAACAGCATCGAAAAACCCCACATGCACGGTCCCGAGGCCCTTCTCATAAGCTGCCAGGGTCAAATTCTGCAGGGCAAGTCCCATATCAAACAGCAGCCAGTCGCCCTTGTCGGTTGCCGGGCTGCCCTTAAAAAACCCGGATCTGCCGATGGCGGCGCAGGCCGCAATAACAATTGGAGCCTGTGCAAATGCGCCCCGTGCGGGATTTTTTTCAGGCAGGGTTTCGGCCAGCTTTTGCCTGAGCGCCTCGTCCTGCACAATGATAAATTCCCAGCACTGCACATTGGCCCATGACGGGGCCCACTGCGCAGCTTCGAGGACAGACTGCAGATCAGCGGCAGAGACCGGGTCGGGTCTGTAACTGCGAATGCTGCGCCTGCCCCTGATCGCATGTATGAGCTCCATAAAAATCCCCTTCAAGGAAAAAAGTCACGGTTTTTAGTGAGGTTACCAGAAACAGCAGGGGGTGTCAAGCCGGTTCGCCGCCCGGGGGCTTACGCATACCAGCCCTTATGGCAGCACCTGCAACGGTGCTGATATAGACGATACCGGCAATGATGATGATGGTTGCTCCGGCGGGCAGATCAGGGCCGTAGCTTATGGCAAGGCCCCCGGTTGTAAACAGCGCGCTCAATACCACGGACAGAGCCATAATGCGGCCCATGGTCTTGACAAAAACATTTGCTACCGCCACAGGCAGAGTGAGAAGCGCTATGACCATGAGCACGCCCACAACGGTTGACAGCAGCACAACGGTCAGGGCTGTCAGCGCCAGCAGCAGCAGATAATACAGCTCTATGCGCACCCCCCGGATGCGGGCGAACTCCTCGTCGAAGCAGACCGACAACAGCTGATTGTAGCACAGGGCGACAACTGCCGCCACCACGAGGTCAAGGCCCGCGATGATCCACAGATCGGCAGGCCCCACCATGAGGATGTTGCCGAACAGATAGCTCATGAGGTCTTCATTATAGCCCGGCGTGCGCGAGATAAACAGCACACCCACGGCCATGCCGATGGCCCAAAGTGCGCCAATGACCGTATCTTCGCGCTGTTTGGCCCGCAGGCTCACGATGCCGATGATGAAGGCCGAGGCAAGGGCCGCTATCACCGCGCCGACAAGAGGGGTGAAGCTCTGCCAGCCGTGCACCACCTGAAAATAGCGCGCAGCCCCGATGCCGCCAAGCACGCAATGGGCTATGCTGCCGGCAATATAGGTGATGCGCCGGGCCACCACATAGCTGCCCACCACGCCGCAGGCAAAGCTTGCCAGCAGCCCTGCCGCAAGGGCGTAGCGCATGAAAGGATAATCACGGACAGCTGTCAGGAATTCCCACATTCGTGGCCTTTCTCGCCGCAGCGGTGATCATGGCGCACCATGAGCATATCGGTGCCGTAGATGTCGCGGATGAGGTGGTCGCCGCTGAGCTCGCTTGTGGGGTGAATCTGCACAAAGCGCTTGACGCAGACCACGCTTGTTGCAAATGGTGTGACAAACCCCAGATCATGGGATACGAGCACGATGGTGAGCCTCTTGTTTATCTCGCTCAGCAGCTCGTAGAATTCATTTTCAACATGCAGGTCAAGGCTCGATGTGGGCTCGTCAAGCAGCAGCAGCTCAGGCTCGCCCACAAGCGCCCGGGCTATGAGCACGCGCTGCCGCTGGCCGCCGGAGAGGGCCGAGAATGGCCGGCCGGAAAAATCAGATAGGCCAAGCTGGCCGAGAGAGTCGCGGGCCGCCTGCCTGTCGCGGGCAGTGTAAAATCCCGACCGCCGGCTGCTGGTGAGCCTGCCCATGAGCACCACGTCAAGGGCTGTGACCGGGAACTGCGGATCGACCTGCGCATGCTGGGGCACATAGCCGATGGCCTGCCGTCCCTGCTCAGCCGGAAGGCCGAAAACGCTCACCGTGCCCGCCTTCGGCTTCAAAAGGCCCAGAATGATCTTCAAAAGCGTGGTCTTGCCGCCGCCATTGGGCCCCACCACGCAGATAAACTCGCCTTTGCGAATGCCGAAGGTCACGTCTTCCAGAACGGAAAGCCCGTCATAGGAAAAAGACACCTTTTCAAGCTCTATGATTGTATCGATGTTCATAATTTTTACGCCAGGCTATTTCCGACCGATCCGGCAAGTTCAACCAATTAAGCTAAACCAACCAGGGGGTCTTCACATTTAAAATTAGCAGATGCAGGCACCCTCCCCTTCATCCCCTCCCATCAAGGGAGGGGAAAAACAGGCTCCCTCTCCCCTGGTGGGAGAGGGTTGGGGTGAGGGGTGTCAAAATAAAAAGTCATAACCTGCTAATCTGACCCAACAGGTTCTATTTCATCTTCTCTATCATTCCCGCAATCTCGCGCAAATTCTGAAAACAGTCCCGCGCAAGAGGATCGATCATCACGACCTCGGCCCCGATCTGCTGAGCCACGGCCTCGGCGCTTTTGGGGGAGAACTGCCGCTCGGCAAAAATTGTCTTCACGCCCCCTGCCCGGGCGCGAGCAACCAGAGCGGCTAAAGACTTTGAGCCCGGCTCCTTGCCCGCCATCTCGATAGGCACCTGTTTCAGCTTATAGGCATCGGCGAAATAGCCAAGGGCCGGATGAAACACAAATATCTCCCTGCCGGCAAAAGGGGCAAGCCGGCGACTCAGCTCGGCATCAAGAACGTCAAGCTCGGCTTGAAATGCGGCAAGGTTGCGGCGATAGACAGCGCAGTTGGCTGCATCGCGCAGGCACAGCCCCTCGCATATGGTCTGCGCCTGCTGCCGTATCAGTTTCGGCGCAAGCCAGATATGGGGGTCGGGGCCTGCATGCCCGCCGCCGTGCTCATCATGATCTTCCGCAGGCCGAAGCGCAATGCCCTGCCGGGTATCAACTACGGCAGCGTTTTTCAAAATACTGCCGATCTTGCCCAGCAGCCGGTCTTCAAAGGGCAGGCCTATTTTAAAAAAAATATCGGCCTGCGACAGGGCCATTATTTGCCTGGGCGTGGGCTCAAAAGCATGGGGCGACTGGCCCGGCCCCACCAGCACGCTCACCGCAACATTGTCGCCGCCCACGCGCTCCACAAAATAGGCCTGCGGCAGAATGCTGACAAACACGTTCAGCTTCGCCTCGGCAGGAACTGCGGCAGCCGCAAACAACAAACAGCCCAAACAGAGATATCTGTATCTATGCAGCTGTCCGCGCCGCCGTATTTTATTGGTGCGCACAGCCCACCCTGCAGAAGCATTCTTTTTCATGGGATCTCGCGTATACGGATTGAAAGAAGTCACGTGTTGCTATATAACCAATACTATATGAACAAAGGTAAAAAAACAACAGCAACCATGATGCTTTCGCCCGACTTCATACGGACAGCCTTGATCCTTCCCGGCTTTGACGCTGCTTCGGCCCACAGCGCCATGTCGCCTTCGCCGCGGCCCCTGACGCGGCCTGCCGATAAGCCGGGCAGTCCGCGCATAGGTGCGGTGCTGCTGGTGCTGTATGAAAAATTCAGCGCGCCGCATATCCTGCTTATCCGGCGGCACGCTGATTTAAAATACCATCCGGGGCAAATTTCATTTCCCGGCGGCAGGCAGGAGCCCGGTGAGCAACTGCTTGACACTGCTCTGCGGGAAACAATGGAGGAGGTTGGGCTGCAAAGGGATACCCTGCAGGTGCTCGGCACGCTGGCGCCCGTCTATATCTCGCCGTCGGATTTCATGGTGCACCCGTTTGTTGCCTGGCATGAGGGGCAGCCTGCACTCAAAAGAGAGGAAAGCGAAGTTGCTGAAATATTTGAAACGCCCCTTGGCTTGTTTCTAGATCCTTCCATGGGCTGCACGGAAATACGCATTATGAATAACATGGAATTAAACGTGCCGTTTTACCGGCTGGGCAAAGACACCGTCTGGGGAGCAACCGCCATGATTCTGGGCGAATTTCTGGAGCGGCTGAGGGCCGTTCAATGTCTTGATTAATAAACAGTTCGATTCAGCGGACAAAGTCATATGACGTAGTCCGCGCTGCCAGCTTTTCCGCTATGTACCAAATCAATCCGCCGTCAC
>CAVRBJ010000037.1:0-248883 GCA_963718965.1 uncultured delta proteobacterium
AAAAAGGCCTCGTCAGAGCAGTGGCTTGAATATCATGCGCACGGCCCACGGCCTGGGGCCTGCGGGTCAAACGCAACCCTTTTGTGGGGACATATCGAAACCGATGAAGAGATAGCCGATCATCTTCTCAGCCTGCGCGATCTTCAGGACGAGACCGGCGGTTTTCAAACGTTCATCCCTCTGCCGTTTCATTCCGCCAACACCGGGCTTACCTGCCACAACAGGCCCGACAGCATTCGAGCAGCTCAGGCTGTTTGCCGCAGCCCGGCTGCTGCTTGGACAACTTCGACCATATCAAGGCCTACTGGATCATGACCGGCCTGAAAATAGCGCAGATGGCGCTGCTGTTCGGCGCCGACGATGTGGACGGAACCGTGGTTGAAGAGCGTATCACCCATGCTGCCGGCGCTGATACGGCGCAGGGCCTGACCAAAGCAGAGCTCATGGATAGTATCAGGCGGGCGGGCATGCAACCGGTGCAGCGCGACACGCTGTATAATGAGATTGAAACGGAGGCTTCAACATCATGATACGCGTACTCTATGTGGCTCTGGGCGGCGCGATAGGCACGGTGCTGCGGTTTGTGCTGTCAGGAGGTGTGCATGTCTGGGTGAACAGTACGTATCCGTGGGGAACATTTGTCGTTAACCTTGCCGGCTCATTTATGGCCGGTTTTCTCTGGCGCTTTTTCGAGCAGATGCTCTTTCCCTCATACATGCGGCCCTTTATTTTTATCGGCGTGCTGGGCGGATTCACCACATTCTCAAGCTATATGCTGGAAACTCTGAACCTGTGCCGCGACGGGCAGTATCTGGCTGCCTGCGGCAATATGCTGCTGCACAATGTCTGCGGCATGGTAGTCATCATGGCCGGCTTTATGCTGGCGCAGGTCGTGCTGAATGCATTTAAATAGGAGCCAAAATCCTGAATTCAGGAGCCAGAATAAACCATTAAAAAATTGTTTTTCTACTGACTACTGAATTCTGGCTTCTGAATTTACTCTAAGAAAGGCGCGCTATGAAACTGCCGGAAGAAGGACTGCTGCTTCGCATTTTTATCGGCGAGTCGGACAGGAACCAGGGCAAACCGCTGTATGAACAGATCGTGCTCAAGGCCCGCGAGCTGAATCTTGCAGGTGCCACGGTGACGCGGGGCGTCATGGGCTTCGGCGCCGACAGCCGCATGCACACGGCAAAAATACTGCGCCTTTCAGAAGACATGCCCATGGTGATAGAACTGGTGGACACCGAGGAAAAGCTGAACCTGCTGTTGCCGTTTCTCGACGAAACGGTCGAGGAGGGGCTCATCACGCTTGAAAAGGTGCGGGTCGTAAAATACCGGCACTCGAAAAAACCGTAAGCGCCGCTAGCGCCAATACTGTTCATTTAAGCAAAAAACCTCCTCGCCCCCGGCACGGGGGAGAGGATCGAGGTGAGGGGGCTGTGTTTTTTGCTGTGTTTTCATATCATCCTGACCTTCTCCCCTCAAGGGGAGAAGGAACCTCTTAAATGAACAGCATTGCTGCTAGCGTGCATTCAGAGAATCAAGCCTGTGCCTGAGCAACTTCATATTTTCTGCCGGACTGCCTTGCCCCCACTACGATCGAACCGGGCAATCCAGCTCAGAAAAAAATCGTCTGCTCCACCTGCGGTGCTCAGATACTGTCTGCAGCGCCCACCGTCTTTACCAGCCAGAAGCGGCAGCGGTTCATGTCTGACACCTCCCTGCCCCTGCTTGTTTATTTTTATGCCCCGGGCTGCACGCCCTGTATCATGATGACTCCATTAATAGACCGGCTGACTAAAAAGCTGTGCGGGACTGTCTGCTGCGCAAAAATCGATGCCCGGCAGGAATGTGAGCTGGCCGCAGCCTGCGGCGTCAGCAGCGTTCCCACTATCATTTTTTTTAAAAACGGCAGAGAGGCGAAGCGCTTTTCCGGGGCTATGGACATCAAAAGCCTGACAGCCTGGATTATGGAATGAGAGAAAAGGCTTTGCCGGTGAAGCAAAAATGGCGCGTCTGTGTATGACGAACCAGCTCAAGCATTACTATTTAGAAGCCAGGACTTCATCCTACACTTGGAAAATTTTGGTTTAACTTAATCTAACAAAAAAAGATTGCTTCTGGTAATGTAGACTTTTTTCTGAATGGTTCATAGGCTGTAGAGAGGCGTAATGCGAAAATTTGGCCACAAGTCAATAGCACAAGATATTGTACGCTCCTAACCTTTCCTGGAATAACACAAAACATATAAATACTATTTCTGGTAATTTGTATTTTAGAGGTTTATTATTTATCCAACTTGAGAGAGCTGTAGGATGCACTTTTAGGGGGGCGGTAAAGAGCCGGAAATGTAAAAACAGAGATACAAAATACTTAAATCTCAGGAGCAATAGCACATATGTAAAAAGGGGATGGTTATAATTTAAATAAAACAAAGGTCACCTGTAGACTTGTGTTTGACCAGGCACATCGTCGAAAAAACAATACTTTCTAGCAGGGAAGGGGAAACGAATGAAACATAAAAATATTTTCTGCGCTGTTTTGATTTCTGTTGCAGGCCTTGTTATCGCATCACCTGTATTTTCTAAGGAGTTCAAACTTCCTGATACCGGCCAGGAGCTTTGTTACAACTGGGATAGTATCATAGAGTGCCCCAACGCAGGGGAAGACTTTTACGGGCAGGACGGTACCTATTCAATAAACCCCCCTGATCTGGCCGACAACGGCGACGGGACCATAAAAGACAACGTGACAGGACTTACCTGGGAGAAAAAGACAGCGGGGATTGAGACTGTTACACATGCAGAAGCCTTATTATATTGTGAAAATCTTGTTCTTGGCGGAAGTGATGACTGGCGGTTGCCGACCAGGCCCGAATATTCAACCGTTCTGAACTATGGGGTTATTAGTCCAGCCCTGGATCATGATATATTTCCTGGTGAACCTGGTTCTGGCGATACTGCAAGCTACTGGACCACTTCGGACTATTATGACAACACATCACAGGTCTGGAAAATAAAGATTGCATTCGGCCTCATAGACAAATTCAGTAAAACAGGCTCTATGGGAAAAGTACGCTGTGTTAAGGGTAACGTATTGCCGACAGCAAGGTTTGTTGATAACGGTGACGGCACCGTAACGGATAAATCAACAGGACTCATGTGGGAACAGAAAACAGATGACGGGAGTAGCAGTGACAAGGACATTAAAAGAACCTGGAATGATTCAATGAAATATTGCGAGAGTCTTACCTTGGGGGGTTATACCGACTGGCGGTTGCCCAACACCAAAGAACAGGAGCGAATTGTTGATCTTGGCAAAAGCCATCCTGCTGTTGATCCACAGTTTTTTCCCAACACACAAAATGCTATATACTGGTCAGGCACAAGCTGTTCGGGGTGCCATAAATTTAAGGCACTCTCCGTTGATTACACGGACGGTAAGCTTTATTTCGGCGTTAAATTTCGGAATGGAGAATATCCTGAAAATTACGAGCGTTGTGTACGGTCCACAACTGGAATATGTCCTGCAAAACAGGTGCTGGGAGTGGGTAATCCACAACTTGAGAATCTTCGTGATTTTCGTGACAGCAAGCTGGCCAATAGCGCCATTGGTCGTAAGGCAATACAAATCTATTACAACAATGCCGACAGTATTAACGCAGCCCTTGACCGGAGCCCGGCACTTCGGGCAATAACACGTAAAATGCTTGAAGGAATTGCGCCGATGGTGGGGAAGAAGGAAGAGTAAATCTGAGACAAAATCTATTTGAAACTGACAGGGCCTGACTCCTACATATAGTGGTCGGGCTTTTTCTCTTAAAAGTCAACACTACGTGATATATGTTGGCTGAGCAGTCCGCAAAAATTTATTATAGGTTTGCTCTGATAATATATCATTGTCCGCTAAAGCCGGGCAGGCTGGGTTGGTCCGCCGCAGCGGACTTGCCCAAAAAAAGACTTTTCGTTCAGGTACTAATTAGCGGAAGGGTTGCAAAATTTTGCACGCCTGCGTTTTGCGCATGCCGCAGGCGGAAAATTTTTTATCAGGCAGCACCCTGCTGCTCAGCGCAGGGGATACAGATAACTTTACCTGCCATCTTTTTGAGCCGGGTCTCCATGACCATTTCCCCGCACCGGGCGCAGGCTATAGAGCGGTGCAGCTGGGCAGGCTCCGGTTCATGCATCAACTTCTCTTCAAGCGATAGAAGCGCATCAGCGGGCGCCTCAAGAACCCACTGGGCAAAAGCCGCCTTGTCCTCGCGCAGGCCCTCGGGTATGCCCCGGCCGTGGAAGGCCACCCGCACTCCCCTGCTGGTTGTGCGGGAATACAGGGTGTAGACATGCTTGCCGTAATCCCGAAATATGAGATTGCCCTTGCCGAAGGTGCAGCCTGTTACGCACTGAAGAGCGTCAACGCCGCAGGCATTGTTCTCGACTATTGCCACTATCGCCTCATCGTCAGAATGGGCTGCGTTAAGGACCAGCATGGCGGCGCAGGCCATGCGGTAGCCGATGGCAAGGCCGGGGCACATGTGGCCGTGAAACCGCACAACTTCATCAAATGTTGGAAGCATAGCGACCCTCTCTGTGCTGAATAAAAAATGGGGGGGTCTGCGCGATGTGCGCGATAATTTCCATCATAGCATGGAGGGTACATTTTTCAAGGCCAAGTTTTCGGGGCTGTGAATGAATTCGGCACTTCACCGGGAAACAGACCGCCGCGGCTGCTTTTGGCTGTTGAGGTAACCGGGTACCAGCGCATAGGCAAGGGCGTCCTGGGCAAGCTCAGGGTCCAGCGGCACGGGATGAAGCTTCTCGTCGCGGTAAGTGAACTGTTCTGAGGGTTTTTCAGGCTGCAGTACAAGGACTCTGTCGCCCACCATGAGGGCACGGGTTGTGGCGTACTGCATGACGGCGCGGCCGGGTTCATTCTCGGGCACGCTCAGCAGCGGCCGCCCGAAGATGGGCAGTTCCGCACTGATGCCCATGATATCAAGCAGCGTCGGGGTCATGTCGATCTGGCTGGCTATTTTTTCAAAAACGCGCGGCTTGAGATGCGGGGCGATGATGATGCCGGGGATATGAAACTTGTCAATCGGTATCAGGTCCTGGCCACGCATGCGGGTAGAGTGATCGGCAATGATGAGAAAAACCGTGTTGTTGTAATAGGCTTCCTTTTTGGCCAGCTGAAAAAATTTACCCACCGCGAAATCAGCATATTTTACGTTATTGTTGCGCGTGGCTTTGGGCTGTTCGTACAGCTCGATGCGGCCGTCGGGAAATTCAAACGGGTCGTGGTTCGACGTGGTGAGCATAAGGGCAAAGAATGGCTTTTCACCATTACTTTTGAACACCTCGTTTGCTTTGGCAAAAAGATCTTCATCCGATACGCCCCAGGTGCCGGTAAACACAGGGTTTTTAAAATCATCCTGATCATAAATGGTGTCAAAACCGTTGCTGAGAAAGCAGGCGCGCATATTGTCGAAGGTGCTTTTACCGCCATAAAAAAACGCGGTCGCGCTGCCCTTATTTTTCAAGACTTCGGCTATGGTGAAAAAATTCTGCCCGGCAAGGCCTGATTTCATAATGCTTTCCGCCGGCGTGGGGAGGATGCCGGAAAGTATGGCCTCGATGCCGCGGATGGTGCGTGTGCCCGTGCAGTAGAGGTTTTTTAAAAGCACGCCTTCATGGCTGAGCCTGTCGATATTGGGTGTCAGGGGCGGGCCACCGAGGCAGCCTACATACTCGGCGCCGAGGCTTTCCTCAAGAATGATGACAAGGTTCATAGGTTTTTTTACCGGAAAGCTTGACTGCTGATAGTGCAGCAGGGGCATCTGCGGATTTTTGCAGTCCTTCGGCTGCAAACCGTTAGCAGCCATAATCCGCCGCAGCACCTCTTCTTTTTTCATTTTGCCGTAGATATCCCCCGGGTTTCCCGTATGTCCTCCCAGCTTGACGGCGGCATAGAGCACGGAATAGGTTGAATTGAGGCCCAGCTGGTTTGCCAGATGGTTTTCAGAAAATGCCGCGGTGCTGATGGATGCCGGCCGGCTGCTGATGCTTGACCGAAGGCCGATAAAGAGCAGGGGCGCCATGATCAGCAGCAGCAGGAGTCGTTTGATGACCGGGCAGGGTCCTGTTCGGAGGAGAAGTCGATGCATCAGCAGGAATATACCCGTGCCGACAAGGGCCATGCCGGCAATTCCCGCGGCAAGGTTTGCGGCATAGCCTTTCAGGATCATGCCGAAAACCTCCCGTATTTGAAACATGTGCTCAATGAAAAGCCTGTCGGGCCGCGTGTCGAATTCAGCCATGAAGGGAAAAGTGGCAACCTCCATGAAGCAGAATATGGCGGCAAGAACAGCACAATACAGCGCAAGGAGCCATGCGCCGGCCTGCACGCATGCTTCGGGGAAGCAGAAGCAGCGCAAGTGTGGGCACGATCAGGCTGTAGCACAGCACGATCGTGTCCATACGCAGCCCGATGGGGAAAATGAGCAGATAGCGCGGCACTTCAGCTATTCTGTCGAAATATGCAACAAGCAGGCAGGCCCGAAAAGCGGTGAAAAGCGCCAGGCACAGGCCGTAGAAGATAAGCAGGGGCGCAAGCGGGCCGAATATGCGAGCAAAAAAATGTACTGAAGTTTGAGGTGCTTTGTTCATTGCGCTCTTGAGATCGGGTATATTTGATAAAAACCGGCTGTTGCCCCGGCCGACGGCGGATGTACGGTAACATTTCTATCTGTTATGAAATGTGCTCTTCCCGGAAAGGGAAAGCGCGCCATCTAACAGTGTAATGTACTATAAAGCTGGAGTATTACAAAGGGATGAACGGAAAATTAAGAAAATTTAATGTTGCAGCATGGTTTAACACGAAAAAGGACTGCCGGTTGGTATGTACTATATACTTACTGCTTTGTCCGAACCACCAGGGTCTGGCCGGGCGATAGCTGTGCGGTCCGGGTAAGCTTGTTGAGCTTGAGCAGTTCCTCAAGCTTCATATTGTATTTTTTTGCGATTTTGCCGGGGTAGTCGCCTTTCTGAACAGTGTGGGTAACTGTTTTGCGCTTTTTGAGCGTATCGGGGCTTGCGGTAATCTGCAGAACCTGGCCTGTCATGAGGCTTGTTGATGAAAGCTGATTGAGGGACTGAATAACCTTGGCCGAGGTATTGTGCTGCTCGGCAATAGTCCAGATCGTATCGCCCTGCTTTACAACATACTCGATCAAATTGTCTTTAATGACTTTCGAGTGTATCGGCTCCTGCACATCGGGTGAGGAACTGCTGCGGGCAGCAGGAAGCTTTACGCGCGTACCGGCCACCAGAGGCTTATCAGGCTTAATTTTATTCATGGCCATAATGGCCTTTTCCGAGGTCTTGTACTTTACCGCCAGGGTTGAAACGCTGTCGCCCTTGCGCACCTTATGCACAGCATAGGTCTGGCTCGACGGAACCCAGAGCGGAATATCGGACAAATTTGCCATCAGGACTTTGGCTTTGCCATGAGGCACTTTCAGCGTATAGGGGTCAGGCGGGGTCACATCACGGCGCAGGTCGGGATTGAGTTCCTTAATGTTATCAACGGATACGCCGATGGTTTGAGCGATGGTATCCAGATGCACCTGCCGGTCGATGGCCACCTCTTCATAGGTAAGCTCCCTGTCCGGGGCCGGCAGCGTGAAGCCGTATTTCTGCGGGTTCGACACGATATGCAGAACGGCCAGAAACTGGGGGAAATAGGATGCGGTCTCCTGAGGCAGCCGGCGGTAGAGGTCCCAGAAGTTGTCAAGATAATTGACATTCTGCGTCCGTATGACTCTGAGCACCGTGCCTTCGCCGCAGTTATAGGCGGCAAGTGCCGTTGACCAGTCGCCGAACATGCCGTGCAGTTCTTTAAGGTAGGCGATGGCGGCTTTGGTTGACTTTTTAGGGTCCATGCGCTCATCGATCCACTCATTGCGCTCCAGGCCGAACTTATAGCCCGTGGAGGCAATGAACTGCCACATGCCCAAAGCCCGCGCGCAGGACAGCGCCCGCAGCTTATAGCCGCTTTCGATAAACGGCAGCCATGAAATTTCCTCGGGCATACCTTCGGCCTTGAGCGCTTTGACCATCATGGGCCGGTACTGCCCGGACCGGGCATAGGTATCCATGAAAAAATTGCGCTGCGAGCCCTGAAATGCTTCGATAGCCCGCTTAACGTCTGCATTCATCACAAGCGGAATGGCCTTGTTGTAGCCATTGGCGACATTGAAGCGGGAGGTGTAAATTTTTGTGATCTGCTTTGTTATGGAAAAGCGCAGGTCTTCGCGCTGCTGCAGTATGCTCTGATCAGCGTCCTTGTTTACCTCGAGCACCATGATATAGGCCTTGTCCAGCGTCTCTATGGCATCATCGATCTTGCCCTTTTCATAAAGCCGGTTGGCCTTTTCGCATTTTTCGAGGGCTGCATCCAGAAGCGCCTGATTTCTGTCCTTGCCATTTTTCGAGCAGCTGTTCAGGTCGGCATCATTCACGTCCAGCAGCCCGCTTGATCCGGTGCTGCTGGCGCATCCTGAAAACAGCAGCGCTGAAAACAGTACAAGAATAGAATATGTTTTTATTCTCTGCATGGTTTTGCCCTAAGAGTTTATTCTTTAGAAACGAGGCAAGAGAATTTTTGCCGAAAAGGTTTTCCCCATTGTATATGTTTTATAATTATTGTAAACAAAAATTAACAGCGCGCTTTTAATCCGATTTGCGGAAGGGTATCCTGCAGCAGGCGGAGCGGAATTTTTTTACTTTTGTTTGCTGGCGGCAACTTTTATGCTATTAAAATGATAGAAGAATTTAATTTTGGATTTTATTATGAAAACAAGACCTGCAATCATACTTTTTTCCAGCCTGCTGCTTTTTGCCGCAGCAGGCAATGGAGGAGCCGCTGCCATGTCAACGGACAATCGCTCAAACCCGACATCTCCCGCCAGGCTTGAAACCGCCACATTCGGTGCGGGCTGCTTCTGGTGCGTGGAGGCGGTATTTCAAAACCTGAACGGAGTCGCCTCTGTCGAGTCCGGTTATTCGGGCGGCACGGTCGACAACCCCACCTATGAGCAGGTGTGCTCCGGCGCCACGGGCCATGCCGAGGTCTGCCAGATACCTTTGACCCGGCCCGGATAAGCTACAAAGAGCTGCTTGAAGTATTCTGGCAAACCCATGACCCCACCACGCTCAACCGCCAGGGAAATGATTCGGGCACGCAGTACCGCTCCGCAATTTTCTATCACAGCGACCAGCAGCGGCAGACAGCCGAGCTGTATAAAAAAGAGCTCACGGCGGCAAAAATATGGGGCAGCCCCATCGTGACGGAAATCGTGCCTTTTAAAAAATTTTACAAGGCCGAGGATTACCATCAGAACTATTATCGCCAGAACGCCGGTCAGCCGTACTGCCGTTTTGTGATAACGCCCAAGGTTGAGAAGTTCAGAAAAGTATTTGAAAAAAAACTTACGCAGTAGAGCATGGAGGCTGCAGGATGAAGCAGGAATTGAAAAGCTTTATGAAAGAGCACAGTGCCCGGATGTGCTGGTGAGCATGGCCCCGGTTGACGATTTTACCGGGCAGGAAATGGCGGCCATGCAGCGCATGAATGCCGTCATGGCAGAGTACAGCCCCATGTACTTTGCCGACAGCCCCTGTTGTGCAGCCCCGCGACTTTCTCGACAATGCCCGAGCGATCATCGTGCTGGCCTTCAACTTTTATTTCGGCAGGCCTGAGCTGCCGGGCAGGCCCCCGCGCGGGGAAATCATGAATTTTTATGTCAATCCGGACTGCCTTGCCCATCTTGCTTCAAAAACCGAGCTGGTGACCGGCTTTCTTGCCGAGCGCGGCTATAGCGCCGCGCAGGCTGTGGCGGGTATTTCAGTCAAAACGATCGCGGCCCGCTCCGGCATCGGCGCCTACGGTAAGAATGGCATTATTCAGACGCCGGAGCTCGGGAGCGCGATCGGCCTGATGCTGATGGTGACCGATGCGCCGCTTGAGCCGGACACGCCCCTGGGCGAACCCTGCGGCTCCTGCACCCTGTGCCTGCAGGCCTGCCCGACGGGCGCCCTTGATACGCCCTATACCTGCGATATTGAGAAATGCCTCACCCTGCACATGGTCAACAACAAGGGCGATCTGCCGGAGCATATCCGCGAGAAAGCCGGCACCTGCATTGCCCAGTGCAATATTTGCGTTGACGTGTGCCCCAAAAATAAAAAGCTCACCGTGCAGACCGCAATTGACAATCCCGAAGAGCTTGCCTATCCTGACATTGCCGGCCTTGTGAATATTTCGCAGGAGCGCTATCAGCAGATGTTCGGCGACACGTTTTTTGATTTTATGTTCATGGATAAAAAGTATATACAGCGCAATGCCGCCGTAGCCCTGGGCAACTATGGCGATCCGGCCTATATCCCCGACCTCCGGCAGGCTCTTGCTGCAGACCCTGAGGAGATAGTGCGCAGCCATGCTGCCTGGGCTCTTGGCAGGATAGGCACGGCAGAGGCACAGCAGGCGCTTGAGCAGCATCTGGGCGATCCATCTGCCGCGGTGCAGGCAGAGATCGCGCGGGCGCTCAAGCGGCTCTAACAGGCTGTTAAAAAACGCCCTTCCGAACTTTTTTCAGCAGCCTGCTCATGCCTCCCGCAGGCTGTTTTTTCTTTGCATCACCTGCTGCCTGCTGATATCATTGCGGGGATACCAAAAGCAGCCGGCAGGCCCGTCATGATCATGCAAACCTATGAACAGAATCCGCAGCCGCGCGCCATCCGCACAGCAGTCGAGGCGCTGCGTGACGGAGGGCTCATCGTTTACCCGACAGACACCATCTACGGCTTAGGCTGCGATCTGCACAATAAGCGGGCCCTTGAAAAGCTGTACCGCATCAAGGGCATGGACGAGAAAAGCCCGCTGAGCTTCATCTCGCCCGATCTGAGCAAAGTATCGCAGTATGCCCAGGTCGGCAATCGCGCCTACCGCATCATGAACAAATGCCTGCCCGGGCCGTTCACCTTTATCCTGCCCGCCATGAAAGAAGTGAACCGCTACATGCTGTACAAGCGCAAGCAGATCGGCATTCGCGTGCCCGACAGCAATGTGTGCCGCATGCTCACGCAGGAGCTCGGCAACCCGATCATCAACACGAGCGTTCCGCTGTGGGGGGAGAAGGTGCTGAACTCAGGCGATATCATCGACGAGCATTTTGGCCGGCAGATCGACCTGGTGTTTGATATCGGCGTGCTGGTAAGCGAGCCCTCAACCATAGTTGATCTCTCGGGCGACGAGTTTGCCATAATGCGGCAAGGCAAGGGCGAGATAGCGCTGTAGCTCGGCAAGGAACCATTGTTATAATGCCTGTATGCATTGACCATCCCCTTCAGTACAACAAATCTCGTGGCATTTCCCGTAACAGGCATAACCGGCATGTGCAATCAACAGCAGAGCATTTTTTTAATTCTGTAGCCGCATTGTCATTTCGATCCGCCACGGTGGAGAAAAATCTTTAAAGATCTCGTCCTTGGGGGGATGACAGAAAAAAAGAGGTCTTCAGTAAAAAGAAAAATGCTTAAAAAAAATGTGCCTGCGGTGGTGCCGGGGGATAAAAAATGAGGGGCTGCATGTCTGTCATGCAGCCCCTCATTTTTTACTTTGGGTTGACTAGTTTTTAATTTATTTTTCAGGTTTCAGCACAACCCAGATAGCATTATCGCCGCGCCGCAGGAGAAACAGGATAGTGTCACCCGGTTTGATTTTTCGCAGCCCGCGATTATAGTCATCAAGGCTGCGGACAGAGACGCGATTAATCTCTTCAATAATGTCGCCGGCCCTCAGCCCCGCCTCGTCGGCTTCGCTGCCCGGCTCAATCTGGGATATGACAACGCCGTCCTTTTTGGCAAGGCCCTGGCGCTGCGCTAGTTCGGGCGTAATCTCGCGCACCGCAATGCCAAAATTTTTCTCTGCCTCCTGAGCCTGAGCCAGCTCGCGCATTTTTCCATCCTTGAGCTCGGCAATTTTTACCTGCATGGTTTTTTCTTTGCCATTTCGCAGAACCTGCACATCAACAGTTTTGCCGATTTCGGTCTGCGCGACAAGCATCGGCAGTTCATCCATTTCCTTTATTTCTTTACCCTTAAATTCAATAATGATATCGCCCGATGCGATGCCCGCTTTGGCAGCAGGTCCGTCCTTGTCCACATCGGCAACCAGTGCGCCCCTGCCTTCGCTGATGCCGAAGGATTTCGCAAGCTCGGGCGTCACTTTCTGCACCACAACGCCGAGCCAGCCGCGCACGACCTTGCCCGTGCCCTTGAGCTGGGGAATGATTGTTTTTGCGATATTGATCGGTATGGCAAAGCCGATGCCCACATTGCCGCCGCTGGGAGAAAAGATGGCCGTGTTGATGCCCACCACCTTGCCGCTCAGATTGAACAGCGGCCCGCCGCTGTTGCCGGGATTGATGGAAGCGTCGGTCTGGATGAAGTCGTCATAGGGCCCCTGGCCGATTTTGCGCCATTTTGCGCTGACGATCCCCTGAGTCACTGTTTCCTGCAGGCCGAACGGGTTCCCGATGGCCATGACCCACTCGCCGATTTCAAGCGTGTCGGAATCGCCCAGTTCCGCAAAGGGCAGATCACCCTTGGGATCCTTGAGCTTGATGAGGGCGATATCGGTCTTTTCGTCCCGCCCGATTACCTTGGCATCATACTGTTTTTCATCATGCAGGGTAACCTTGATCTCATCGGCATCAGCCACCACATGGTTGTTGGTGAGCACATAGCCTTCCCGGTCAATGATGAACCCCGACCCGAGGCCCTGCTGCTTGCGCTGCTGCGGCATCTGGTCAAAAAAACGGCGCATAAAATCATCACCGAAAAATTCCCGCGGGTCGTCCTCACCCATCGGGCCCTGAAATCGGTGCATGGAGCCTTTGGGTGGCTTGATCGTCCGCGAGGTGCTTATATGAACGGTCACGGGCATCAGCTTTTTGGCAAGCTCGGTAAAGCTTGGTATAGTGATGGTTTTTGCGTTTTCGCCCGCTGGAACCTGGGCTGCGGCCGGTTCAGCCGCCAGTATGCACCAGGCACCAAGGGCCAGGAACAGCATGCACAAGGGAAAAAATGCGCGAACGAACGGGGTTGATCATCAGGGCTCCTTTAGAGATTGGGTTATGCACAGCAGGCATAGAACCTGTTACTGTAGTTTTTTTATCGAAAGCGCTTCGGCAAGACCTTCGCCCGTGTTTATATACTTAACTTTTACGCTATCGTTTTTACGAAGGCCTTCAAGCCCTAGCGGCTTCCAGACGGGGTCATAGATCGTAGTGGTTGTTTTGACGATCAGCACCTGCTGCCGTCCGCCCGGGCCCCCAATGACAATCTCGGAGCGCAGGCCCTTTAAGCTATCGGCTATGGAGACCGAATCAACAGTGCCTGAGACCGTCTGCACAGTGCTTGAATCAGGGGCCGAGACAAGCACAGGCATTGAGCAGTCATGCAGCGCGGCAGACGGACGCAGCACCAATGAACATAAGAAAAACAACAAGAGCTTTTTTCATAGCGCAAACTTCCTGTGCTATCAAGTTAAATATAGAGCGAAAGGACTACCGGATTACCCTTTGTAGCAGCCTGTCAAAGGCCGCACAGTTGAAACAATAGCCTATACTGCCGGCTGTTTGTTGATGCCCTGATGCCTGCACGGATAATAGCCCGTAGGATACCGACCCGCGCACCCGGCATAATCCCGCTTGAAAACATCTAAAGGCTTTTCCTGGGCGGCTGTGTTTCTGTAAAGGATGTCTGAAAAGAGATCCCCGTGCCTTCAGCACAATCACAGTGTATGCGACTTTTCATTAATTTTTAAGGAGGAGGAGTGCAGGAAGGATGAAAAGGGGGGGGAACACCCTCCCTGCACTACCCGGAGGAACCTTATAATATCTGTACGTCTGCACTGCTTTTTTCGTTCCATTATTCTGATTCGTGCAGGCAGGGTGAGAAGGGGGGGGGAACACCCTGCCTGCACTATCAGTACCAACTGTTTTTTATTACTGCTTATCTGTATCCTACATTCTGAATTGAGTATAGCAGAGAAATAATTAAAGAAAGGTTAAAGCAGGATTAGAAAATTTTAATGGATCGGGAAGGGTGATGATGAAGGTGCTGCCCTCGCCCGGTGTGCTCTGGATGCTGATCGAGCCGCCGTGGGCCTCGACAATAGACTTGGCGATGCTCAGGCCCAGGCCGAAGCCCGCGCTGCTGCGGGAAGCTTCAACGCGGTAAAAGCGGTCAAAAATAAACGGGATATCTTCGGCCTTGATGCCGATACCCGTGTCGCGCACGATCACGGAGATACTCTTTTTGCCCGGCTGCACATCAACGGAAACGGTGCCTCTTTCAGGCGTATACTTAACGGCATTGCTGATAATATTTATGAGCACCTGGCGCATAAACTGCTCATCGGCAACAACGGTGAGCCCGCCGGCGGCCCTGCATTCCAGGCGTATCGCCTTCTGGTCAGCCAGTACATGCATATCCTCAAGCACGCCGCAGGCAAGGGCGGCAAGGTCAATTTTTTGCTGCTGCAGCGCAATCTCCCTGTCGTCAAGTCGGGCAAGGGTCAGAAGGTTGTGCACGATGTGTGTCAGGCGCTCAATTTCCTCCAGGCCGCTGCGAAGAACCCCTTCATACTCCTCCGGCGACCGCTGCCGTTTCAAAGCTACGCTCATTTCCCCCTCCAGTATGGTCAGAGGGGTTTTCAGCTCATGGGAGGCATCCTGCAGAAAATGGCGTTGCGATGCGAACGAATGATCAAGCCGTGCCAGCATGTCGTTGAAGGTTACGGCCAGGCGCTGAATCTCGTCGCGCGTATCTGGTTCGGGGATGCGCTGCCTCAGGCTTTGGGCAGTTATCTGCTGCACGGCCTTTATCATGCGGTCAACGGGCCTGAGGGTCAGCTTTGCCAGGATCATGCCGATAAGGCCGGTAAACAGTATCATGAGCGGCAGCATGACCGTCAGCAGTTGTTTGAGATCCTCACGGGCATTTTCAATGGCCGTGAGAGGGCTTGCCACCTGCACGATATAGGTTGCCATATTATCTTCAATTATCGGCTTGGTGAACACGCGCAGAATGGTCATGCGGTCGGCGGTAAACGGTACTGCCACGTTGTCGAAACGGGCATTTCCCAGAAGAGCTGTCTGAAAAAGATCATCGGGGAAAATAATGCTGCGGCCGATATTTTTTGAGGAGGCGATGAGCCTGCCCCGGGCATCAAATATCTGAACGATGATATTGAGAAGGTCCGGTTTGTTTGATTCCTCATTGACCCAGCGCTGGGCAATTTTGACGAAGTTTATATTGCCGGCTTTTTTAAAAGTCCGCGCATCAGCGCCCTCGCGGCTGGCTTCAAGCTTTTCAACCTCCCAGTAGGTGTTGATGGCGTCCGTTACCCCTGCGGCGCGCGACTCCAGCAGGCTGTCGAGCTGGCTGTAGAGATCGTGAAACAGGCGGTCGTACAGCACGAAGCAAAAGACCAGCATCATCAGGGTGAGCAGCGCCATGGAGGAAAGTGCAATCTTTACCCGGAGAGAGCGTGGCAGCATATCATTCCTTGAGCGTGTAGCCCCGGCCGCGGATGGTCTGAATGAGTTTTTTATCGAAGTCGGCGTCGATTTTGTTGCGCAGGTAGTTGATATAGACATCGATCACATTGGTGTTGGTATCAAAGTCGATGTCCCAGACATGCTCTGATATCATGGTGCGCGTGACCACGGTGCCGGCATTGCGCATGAGATAGTCAAGCAGGGCGAATTCCCGGGAGGAAAGGACGATATCTGTGCCTGCGCGGGTGACTTTATGTGAGAGCAGGTCAAGGACAAGGTCTGCGACCTGCAGCCGCGTAGCGGGCTGAACGGTTCTGCGCAGCAGCACGCGCATGCGGGCAAGCAGCTCTTCGAAGGCGAAGGGCTTGGTGAGATAGTCATTGGCTCCGGCGTCCAGGCCCGTTACCTTGTCCTGCACCGAGGTCTTGGCCGTGAGCATGATGACGGGCGCCTCGAGCTTATCAGCTCGCAGTTTTTTGCATAAGGTCACGCCATCGCATTTAGGCAGCATGATGTCAAGGATGATCAGGTCGTAGTCGTTGACCGAGGCCAGCTCATAGCCCTCGTCGCCGTCTGCGGCCACGTCAACGGCATAGCCCTCTTCTTTCAGCCCGCGTTTTATGAACCCGGCTATTTTTTTTTCATCCTCGACGACAAGTATGCGCATAAGAAAGAGCTCGGCTTAAGTTGATACGTAGTCTTTTTTTGGTTGGGTTAAGCCCGAAAGAAATCGTTGGGTTGCGTGCCTCAACCCACCCTGCGTAAAAACAGATGCTTGCGAAAAGAACGTGCATAGGGGCGAACCTAACAAAGCCACTGTTTAGCCTTTTCGTTCAGCCGCTCATGAGAGGCTATTGCTCAGTCTGCTGAATATCCTCGCGTTCATCATCGGCCACGGCAAGCGCAGCGGCTTCCTCCCGCAGCACCCGCCGCAGGTTTTTGCCCGCAAGGTTGCGCGGAATAGAATCCCGGAATATCACCTTGCGCGGCACTTTGTAGCGCACAAGATGCTCCTTGCAGAACCGGACTATCTCCTCGGGGGATGCCGTAATGCCTTCCTTCAGCACCACGAAGGCATAGACCCGCTCACCCCTGATTTTATCGGGCATGCCGATGACGGATGCGTCGGCAACCCTGGGATGGGTCAGCAGAAACTCCTCTATCTCGCGGGGGTAGATATTGAAACCTTCGGAGATGATCATATCTTTTTTGCGCTCGACTATAAAGAAATAGCCTTCTTCGTCCATGCGGGCGATATCGCCGGTGTACAGCCAGCCGTCGCGCAGAGTGGCTGCCGTCTCGTCGGGCCGGTTCCAGTAGCCCTGCATCACCTGCGGCCCCCGGATGCACAATTCACCCGTGATTCCCGAGCGGAAGGTCTTCGCCTGGTCTCCATGTCAACGATTTTGCAATCCGTGCCTGGCACCGGCATGCCGATGCTGCCGTCCTTGCGGGCACTTTTGAGCGGGTTGCAGTGCGTGACCGGCGATGCCTCCGACAGACCGTAGCCCTCAATGATAATGCCGCCGGTGAGTCGTTCAAATTCCTTGAGCACCGTGCCGGGAAGAGGCGCTGCGCCCGAGATGCAGTAGCGGATTGTGGAAACATTGTACTTGCCGATATCACGAAAGGTTCCGAGCACGCTGTAGATGGTGGGAATGCCGGGCAGAACCGTAGCCTTATGGGAATCAATCGCCTTCAAAATGTCCTTGGCTGCGAATTTGGGAAAAAGGATGATGCTTTCTCCGGCCGACAGGGGCAGATTCAGCGCCGTTGCCATGCCATAGGTATGAAAAAAGGGCAGCACAGAGATGAAAATCTCTTTGCCGGGCCGCAGACCCGTGTACCAGTGGCGGATCATGGTATTGTTTATAACAATGTTTTTATGCGTGAGCATCGCGCCTTTGGCAGAACCCGTGGTGCCGCCGGTGTACTGCAATATGGCAAGATCATCGCCGGAGAGCTTCGGGAGCAGGCACTCAGGGGCCTTGCTTTTGATGAGCCTGTGGTAAAACATGACCCCGTTTTTTTCCTCAAGCGGCACATTCTCTGTTCCCTTTTGGGCGATTATGGGGTAAATAAACTTTTTTAATGGCGGCAGGTAATCCTGAATCTTGCCGACGATAATGCGCTTCAGGCCCACTGAAGGCTGTACTTTATACACTTTGGGGTAGAGGAGATCAAGGGTCACCAGCGTTTCGGCTCCAGAATCCTTGATTTGAAACGCAAGCTCCTTTTCGGTGTACAGCGGGTTGGTGGGCACGATGACCGCGCCCAGCCGCAACGCAGCATAGTAGGCGATGATGAAATGGGGGCAATTGGGCAGAAAGAGCGCCACGCGCTCGCCTTTGCCAAGACCAAGGCTGTGCAGAACGCGGGTGAACTGCTCGATGGCTTCCCAGAGTTCGGCATAGGTCATGGTGAAGCCGAAGAAGTCCACGGCATTCTGCCTGCCGAAAACCGCAATGCTTTTTTCAAGCAGCGACGGGATGGTGCTTCCGTCATAGTCAACCGCAGGCGGCACTTCGGGATCGTAGAACTTGAGCCAGGGCTTCTCTGTCACGGGACACTCCTTTCAGCAGAAGTTTTTCAGAATGTGAATTGTTAGCAACTGTATCCAAATCATTCCTTAAAAACAAGTTTTTTATAAAACCACATGAAGCGAAAAGACGCCTTTTTTGCAGCCCTTGCCGGAGCGCTGCTTGTGCTTATATTTCCCCGGCTGAACCTGTGGGTGCTTGCCTGGGTGAGCCTTGTGCCTCTGCTGGCTGCGGCAGACGGCAAACAGGGCGCTGCGGGTTTTAAGCTCGGCTGGCTTGCCGGAACAATCTTTCATGCCGGCCTGGTCTACTGGGTCACCGTTTCCATGACCATGTACGGCAAGCTGCCCTTTGCCGTCTCGGTTCCCATTTTGCTGGTCTTTGCGGCTTTTTTGGGACTGTTCACCGGCCTGCCGGTCTGGTGCGCCTGTTTCGTGCAGCAGCGCCGGGGCTGGAGCTTTGCCCTTACTTTTCCGTTTTTATGGGTAGCGGTTGAGCATCTCAAGTCATGGTTTCTGACCGGGTTCCCCTGGGATATTATCGGCTATTCACAGTACCGCGTGCTGCCTTTGGTTCAGATAGCCGATATCACCGGTGTGTACGGTGTAAGCTTTCTGATTGTCTGCGTCAACTGCGCTGTGTATGGTGGTATGCGGCGCCTTATGAAAAAGGGGCCGCTGCCCTCTGCCGAGATAGCGCTTGCGGGGCTGCTGCTGGTTGCTGCCTGGGTCTACGGAGAAAAAAAAATCAGCGCAATCAACTGCGGCATCTCCGGGCGACGCGGTACGCGTGGCCCTGGTGCAGCCCAATATTTCACAGGACCTCAAATGGGACCCGGCCTATCTTGAGCAAACGCTTGAAAAATTCAAGCGCCTTACGCTTCAGACAAGCAAGGATACGCCTGCGCTGGTTGTCTGGCCCGAGTCGGCAACGCCGTTCTTTTTTCAGTCCGAGGCAACCTATCGGGAATATGTGGCGGATATCGTCAAGGAGTTAAACGGCGCCTACCTTCTTTTTGGCAGCCCTTCGTGGGAGGAAGGCTCCGGAGGCACGCTGCGCTACCACAACAGCGCCTTTCTTATCAATCCCGGGCAGGACATTGCGGGCAGGTATGACAAGCTTCATCTCGTGCCCTATGGCGAGTATGTGCCCCTGGCGCAGCTTTTCCCGTTTATACAGAAAGTGGTCGAAGGCATCGGCGATTTCAGCCCCGGCGAGTCGCACAGCATGACAAGCCTGCCGGGCTGCCGCTTCGGCACGGTCATCTGCTATGAAATCATATTTCCCGATCTGGTGCGGCAGTTTGCCCTGGGCGGAGCGCAATTCATTATCAATATAACCAATGACGCATGGTTCGGAACGACGAGCGCGCCCTGGCAGCACCTTGCCATGACAGCACTGCGGGCGGTTGAGAACAGGCGCTTCATAGCCCGTTGCGCCAATACGGGCATCAGCGCGGTCATTGCTCCGACGGGCGCCATACAGCAGCAAACAGAGCTCTTTACGGAAGCCGTACTTCCTGCTACCATATACTGCCGCAGCGATGTAACCGTATATGCCCGCTACGGCGACCTGTTTGCCTGGTGCTGCTGGGCCGCAAGCATTTTTTGTTTATTGAGCGCCTGCCGCCGCAGGCAAAAAAAATAACCAAGGAGACACAAGCATGCTCAATCTGTGGAAAGAAAAAATCAACTCGCTGGAGAAACGCATGGAAACCATTCGAGGTTATCTTTGACATCCCCGGCAAGCAATCCCGGATGGAAGAGCTTGAGAAGCTCGGCGCCGATCCCGAGTTCTGGAAAGAGGCACAAGAGGCGCAGAAAATAAACAGGGAGCGCAAATCCATAGAAAACAGCCTTGCCGCATGGGCCGGGCTTCAAAAAAAAGCTGAGGACTGCGCTGTGCTTCTGGAGCTTGCCGCCGAGGTCGATGAGGACGACGACCTTGAGGCGGAGATGCAGACAATGGCCGAGGATTTTGAGCGCACGGTGCAGGAAATGGAGTTTAATAAGATGCTCAGCGGCGAAAGCGATATGAACAACGCTTTTGTGAGCATCCACGCAGGGGCCGGCGGCACCGAGGCCCAGGACTGGGCAAGCATGCTGCTGCGGATGTACCTGCGCTGGGCCGAGCGCCGCGGATTTAAAACCGCGCTGATCGATGAGCTGGAAGGCGAAGAAGCGGGCATTAAGAGCGCAACCATAACCGTCAGCGGCGACTATGCCTACGGCTATCTCAAGGCCGAGGTGGGCATTCACCGCCTGGTGCGCATTTCGCCCTATGATGCCAATGCCCGCCGGCATACATCATTTGCCTCGGTGTTTGTTTATCCCGAGGTTGATGACGCTATCGAAATAACCATCGATGAAAAAGACCTTCGGGTCGACACCTACCGGGCAAGCGGCTCCGGCGGTCAGCATGTGAACAAGACCTCGTCTGCCATACGCATCACCCATATCCCCACCAATATCGTCGTTGCCTGCCAGAACGAACGCTCGCAGCACATGAACCGCGCAACGGCCATGAAAATGCTCAAGGCGCGCCTCTACGAAGCGGAGCTCAAGGCGCGGGAAAAGGAGATGGACAAGCTGCATGCCGTTAAAAAGCAGATCGCCTGGGGCAGCCAGATACGGTCCTATATCCTGCAGCCCTATCAGCTCGTAAAAGACCACCGAACGGACCTTGAAATCGGCAATGTCAATGCCGTGCTCGACGGCGACATCACCCGCTTTATCGAAGCCTATCTTATGAGCTGACGGAGACATGCCATGAAAAACCTTGCCAATTTTTTGTTCGAGGTGGGCATGCTTAAACGCACGCCCCGCTCCGGCCACCAGTTTCTTGGCTCGGGAAGCGAATCTGTTGCCGAGCATATCTGCCGCGTTATTTTCATCGGCTATACGCTTGCCAAGCTTGATGGCGGGGCCGATGAAACAAAGCTTTTAAAAATGTGCTTTCTGCACGATCTGCACGAGGCGCGAACAGGCGACATGAATTATATGAACAAAAAGTACGTGAGCGTTGACGAGGACAAGGCCCTTCAGGACTTGTGCGATACGCTGCCCTTCGGCCAGGAGATTCTGCAGGTGACGGGAGAGTTCAACAGCCTGCAGACCCGGGAGGCGCTGCTTGCCTATGACGCCGATCAGATCGAGCTGATCCTGATGCTTAAGGAGCACAGGGATCTCGGCAACAAGTATGCTGATGAATGGATCGGCTTTGCCCTCAAGCGGCTCAAAACCGAGGCCGGAAAACGGCTGGCACAGGAGGTCATTGAGACGGACTGGACGCTGTGGTGGTTCAAGGACAAAAGCGACTGGTGGGTCTCCGCGGGCAATCCCCGGCTTACGGATGATACTGAATAAAAAAGCGTGTTAGCTCCCCGCTGCCGCAGCAGGACAGCCGGATGTGTTTTCGCTATCTGCCCAGGCATGCTCCCTGCAGGCAGGTGCCGCATTTGTTTTTTTGTGCAGGTCGCTTCTTGATATTGTCATTTATAGTGAGTTTTGCTAGTATTCCTGTACTGTGCAACATGTTAAGAATCCCCCGCAAAAGGGGCATGTATGCAAAAAAAAGGCGCGCAGTACAGATACTTTCCTTAAGCAATATGTTGACATATTAAAAAAAAGAAGTATTTTAATTCAAACTATCACGACAGCCGTAACAAACCGTTTTCCCGTTACCGTGAAGCCGTAGCCAGAATGAAATCGAAAAAAACCACAATTCTTGTTGTTGATGATGATCCGACAGCGCTTGAGACACTGGCTGAGCTGCTTGTTGAGGCCGGCTACAGGGTTTTAACTGCGACGGGCGGTCACAAAGCCCTGGAGCTGCTGAAACAGCAGACAGACATTGACCTGATCGTGTCGGATCTCATGATGCCGCAGATTAACGGCATTGCTTTGACAAAAGAGATTCACAGCATGGCGTTAAACATACCCATTATCGTCATAACGGGTTTTGCCACCATCGAGCTTGCCGTGGAAACCATGAAGGCCGGGGCTGCGGATTTCATTACCAGGCCTTTTAACAATGAGCAGATAAAAATCACGATTGTAAAAGTGCTGGAAACCAAACGGCTGCAAAAGCTTGCGGGCGAGCGGGAGTTTTACAAACAGCTCTCCAATCGCGATGAGATGACCGGCCTTGCAAACTATCGTTCATGCCATGAGACGCTGGAAAAGGAAACAGAACGAGCCAAGCGCTACAGCCGTCCGCTGACCATCATGATGATCGATATCGATGATTTCAAGGGCTGCAACGATACCTACGGCCACCTTGCGGGCGATGCGGCAATGATGCAGATAGCCGGCCTCATCAAGGCGCAGACCCGCACGAGCGATGTCGTCGCGCGCTATGGCGGCGAAGAATTCATGGTCATCCTGCCGGAGGCCGCTATTGATGAAGCCAGTTTTGTTGCCGAGCGCATCCGTCAAGCCATAGAAAAGCACCAGTTTGTATCAGAAGAGGGCGCCCCTATAGCCTCTTTGACCGTCACCATAGGCCTTTCATCCCTTCCCGACCGTGCTTCAACCAAGAAAGATCTTATACGCACGGCAGATATCGCCATGTACAAGGGCAAAACCTCCGGTAAGAACAAGGTTGTCATTTTTGAATGAACAACCCTGCCGCACGCTGACGGAGAATTGACCCGTAGCGATTCATTCCCTGCCGATGGCAGATCCACATTTCCAAACCAAAAAGCAAAAAACGGGCAGGTTTATAAACCTGCCCGTTTTTGCTTCTGATTCTGATAGATCATTTATCTAAATCGTGTTCCCGATTTGACATTTCGAGATGACAGACAAATATTGCAGGCTATAGGATTTTGTTAAATGCTCTAGAATTGATCCTGCATCTACTGGATGTTTTTGCCCCGCGCATGGGTCATTTCGTCGATGATTTCTTCGACCTTGTTGTTGGCAAACATTTTTTCAATGGCTATGGACAGGGCATTGTTTATTTCCTGCTCCATGCGCGACTGGCTGAAGTAGAAATGCTTATAGGATGCAGAGCTTTCAAGCGTCGTGGTATAGACAATGCGGTTGCGCTGCACGTCGGCAAAAACGACGCGCAGTTTTACTTTTGTCACATACTCGGCGCTCAAAAAACCCGTGGTGCTGACCACGTCAAGCTCTTCAATGAAACCGCCGACCACCAGGTTGCCCCATCCCTTCTGGATGGTGCGCTCGGTGCCGTCCCAGTCCGGAGTGCCGCCGAACACGGTATAGCCGTTTTTCTGAAAGGCCTCCTTAATGGCGATTCCCACCCCTTCCGTGGGCGGTACTGTTTGGGAAACGGCTTTGAGTTCGCTGCTGTCTGCCTGAACCCGTTTGCCGATGACGGATTTATCGACAAGGCCGGTGCGCTCATCGTTGAATTGCGCCGCCGTAATCGTGTACTGCTGCATGCTGGAGTCGGCAGTCTGCGGCGCTGTTTGCGGCGCATACTGCATATTAATACGATAATATCCTGACATGGCGCAGGATACCAGGGCTGGCGCCATCGCAAGCACGCAGCACAGCATGATCAGTTTTTTGCAGGTGAGTTGGCCGGCATGTTTTTTCATTTTTTTCTCCTTTGTGGAAAGTTATTCGATTCATACTATATAAATAATAGAGGATATGTCAAGCACGACAGTCTGTGCTGACGCGCAGCATGTGCTTTTTAACAATGCAGGCAACAAAGGGTTTCAGCTTATGGATTTTTTCAGCCGTCTTGAAAAGGCAGCCTTTATCGACCGCCCAAACCGTTTTCTTGTCAGGTGCCGCATGGGGAAGCGCACGGTTCTTGCCCATATGCCCAATCCGGGGCGCATGTGGGAGCTGCTGCTGCCGGGGGCTGTTTTATATATAACACCGCATGAAGCCTCGCATGAACGGAGCACGGCCTTCAGTGTCGTGGCCGTAGAACGAGAGGGCAGGCCGGTGCTGCTGCACACCCAGCGCACCAATGATGTGGCGCGGCATCTTATCGACAGCGGCCAGGTGCCGGCGCTGCGCGGCTGGCATGTTGTGCGGCAGGAATACACTCTGGGGCGCAGCAGGTTCGATTTTCTGCTGGACGGGCCGCAGGGGCCCCTGGTGCTTGAAGTGAAATCCTGCACGCTGTTCAGCCACGGCCTGGCCATGTTTCCCGATGCAATCACCGAAAGAGGCAGGCGGCATTTGGAGCATCTGGCCGAGCTCGCCGATCAAGGAACAGCCACAGGAGTGCTTTTTGTGGTCCATTATCCGCAGGTGACGCATTTTATGCCCGACTACCATACCGATCCTGCCTTCGCCCGGACATTTCTTAATGTGCGCGGCCGCGTGAAGCTTCTGGCCGTTACCGCAGGCTGGGACCACAACCTCAGGCTTCAGCCCGGTTCGGTGCGGCCTCTTGCCATACCCTGGCGGCTTACGGGCAGCAGGCCATTGACAGCGGCGTGTATATCATCGTGCTCAGGCTCACCGGCAGCAGCACGTTTGGCGTGGGCGGCCTTGGCGCCGTCACCTTTAAAAAAGGGTATTATCTCTATGTCGGATCGGCACAGAAAAATCTGAATGCCCGCATGCAGCGTCACCGCAGGCTTGAAAAAAAACTCTTCTGGCATATCGACTATCTGCGGCAAAAAGCTGAATTCTGCGCAGCCATACCCGTGCGGGGCACGCTGGTAAGCGAATGCAGCCTTGCGGCCGCAGTGGCTGCCGTGGCGCGCTGGCATATACCGGGCTTCGGGTGTTCGGACTGCGCGTGCCCGTCGCACCTGTTCGGCATGCCCCGCAACCCCCTTGAAGAGCCGGCTTTTATCGATATGCTGCTTGCCATGCGCATGGGCCGCCTTGCCCCGCTGCTGCACAGCCCGGAAACGGAGTAATGTAAAGCCGAATCTTTTTTCTTTTTATCTCCTTTCACTAAAAGGGGCTTTTCAAAGCACAACCCGCATGGTATTAATCAGGCTGATTGGATATATAGGCATATAGGGGACAGCGCCTTTTACTGACCAGATATGCGGCCATTCGCCCGGTTGAGCGGCCCGCTGCGTTGTAATCACCTGCCTGGACGCATCCAATATGGACGGGCAAGGAAGTTTTAGAGGACGTTGCGGGACGTTGTGGACAAATTGTACAAACCCCAAGAGCCATTACATCAGGCCCAGCTTACCCTCAAAGCCATACCCGAATACAGCCACCCCTTCTACTGGGCTCCCTTCGTCATGATCGGGGATTGGAGATAAAAAAAGGGTTCAGGGGTTAGGGTTCAGAGGGCAGAAACAAGAAAGGCTGTAGGCTGTTAGACTGTAGGCGGTAGGTAAAGCGAAAGACGATGCACACTGCAGAGGCATTGAGCCATACAGAGAAAAACTGAACTACCGGACAAGTACTGTTCGCGAAACCGTTTAACTATAGGCAAAAAAGGGTCTATATTTGACTTATGACAGTAATCAAACGAGCGACATACTGGACTGAAATAGTAACTTATTCAAAAAACCCGCTTCCGCCTATTTTCCCCTGCTGCACTATATTTCGCCCTCAGCGCACCCCGCCACGATGCAGCCCGGCGCTTACAGCTTCAATTGACTTTCTGTTATTCCCAAGGCACGGGCTATTTTTTTAAGCGTTGCAGCGCGCAGCCTGCCTTGTGATTTTTCAAGCTGGCAATAGGCCGCCTGCGTTATGCCCATCTTTGCTGCCACGTCTTTTTGTGTCATGCGTTTATATTCCCGCCATGCCAGTACTATGCTTTTGCCCTCCAGTGCGGACTTTTCAACAACTTCCTGCGGGAAATACACCTTTTCTTCTGCTTTTTTAGCGCGCTGAATGCCTGCAATATATTCATCATAGGGAACTACCACAAACAGCGGCACACCGTTTTTTGTAATAATTTGATGCTCAGTATGTGTGCTCATCTCTCTTTTTTACCTCTTCTATGCTTATTATTTTTACATCAGCTGCAATGTCAAACAACACGCGATATCGGCCCACGCGCAGCCGGTATTGATATTGATGCTGAGCCAGTCGCTTAACGCCTGCGCATTACGGCCAGTTTTTCAGTGCTGCCGTGGCATCGGTTATATTCTTTCTGTGCTCGTGCTGAATTGCCAGCAACTGCTTAAAAGCTTTCTTTTCCTACCTGATTATATACATGATTATTGTATAAGTTATTTATAAGTTTTTGTCAATATATAAGCTAGTGGACTATGACAATTCATTTTTGTATCTACCCCACCCAGCCTCCCCTGGGGAGGAGTTATTGTGATGGCACCCGTGTGCCAGATGCCATGAATTCTTTGCCCCTCCCATCAAGGGAGGGGGAAATTGTTGGCTCCCTCTCCCCTTGTGGGAGAGGGTTGGGGTGAGGGGGCCTACAAAATCAAATGTGAAGGCCCACTAGAGCATTTTTCAAAATAATAGTAGCCCCATTATTGGAGAACGGGGCCGGGACGTTGTGGGTAAATTGGGAAGGAAAGGGGTCGGGTCTACGTTTGACTTATGAACGCTGAGAAGTGTCGACGGTCAAATCTGAATTTTGTAAAAACAAACCGCAGCACCGAACAAGTTTTTTACGCCTGCGATCCCGCCTTTTCCCCCAAGCGATTTTTCATTTCAGCCAGTTGTCTATTTTAAGCTCGCCGACTCGCTGAAAGTGTTTGACGTTTCCGGTAATCAGTGTCGCGTCTCTTTCTAGGGCCGTTGCGGCAATCAACAAATCAGCATCCGGGAGCATGAGCCCCTCAAGCGCGAGCCGGGCTTTAAGCTGTCCGAACTTTCGTGCAACATCGCTGTCGGTATGAAGCACGCGCACACTCAGCAAAAACCGCTCGACCAGGCCCAAATTTTCTTTGCACTTCTGTGATTTTTCGGCTCCATAAAAAAGCTCCGCTGCAGTCATGAACGCCACGGCAACCTCAGTGCCGCATGCCAGTCTTTTCTCCAATATCTGACGGTTGCCGCGCAGCAGCTCTATGCAAATATCGGTGTCGATCAAAATCACAGGGAGACCTTTCTGCCCATGGTGCGGGAAGCGCGTATATCCTGTATAATCTCACGCGTGGGACGCTCGTCTTCCCATAAGCCGCACAAATCTTGCCAGATGCTTATTTGTGCGGCAGGGGATATGCGGGCAGCCTTTTCACTATGGGCTTTTGTTTCGCCTTCAAGCCCTTTTTCAATAACGACAAGCATCTCGTTATTAAGGCTTCGGCGATCAAGAGTTGCCAGAGTCTTTATCTTGCCGATAACTTCGTCGGGGATGTTTCTAAGAGTAAGATTTATCATGGAAATTCCTCCTTAAACTATTATAGTTATACAATAGTGCGAAAAAAATTCAAGGTCAATAGAAAAATAGGGAGTCTACGTTTGACCTGCAAAGTGGCACATTTACGGAGTGGACACATTGTACAAACTCCGGGAACCATCACGCCAGGCCAAGCTTGCCCACAAAGCCAAACGGGGCTGTGGGACATCCTATATTGCTCCTGTTGGGCATATAGGGGACAACAGCGCCCTTTATGGGTATAACCCGGCCCTTGCCACGTGTCAAAAAACAGTATTGGGCCGGTTGTATTAAAAAAATAGAACCGTGTTATCAGGAGGGGGCAAACCCCAAAATCAAATAAATATGCCGACCTGCTAGCGTGAAAGGCTCTTGAAGCGCGATGAACCGCCATCGGTCAAACGGCCCTCGACATATTTATGAATGATGCTAGCCACCAGTGTCTGATACGGCACCCCTTCGGCAAGAGCCCGCGCTTTGAGAGCTACCAGGTCGCGGCCTGCAATGCGAATATTCATGCGCTGGTCTTTGCGGAAAGTCGCCCGCGCCCGCAGTCTGGCAGCAGCCATCTCCTGGTCACGGTTTTTAACCGGTCGCCATTCTCCCTGCTCAACCGATTCCATCAGCTCCCGCTCTTCATCATCGAAAGGGGCTACTTCAGGAGATACTGCCTTGTGTATTTTCTGCTTGGAAACATTGTTTTTAGCCATGTTCCATCCTCCTTTTCAGCACAGGGAACAACCCTTGCATATTCGTGCAACTCAATAATATAGAGCTTCTGCCCGCGAGATGCGCGCTGGTCCGGGTGTTCAAGTATATCAAGCAGTCTGCCACCATCTATGGCTGCTACGGCATCCTCGAAACAGACGCCCCGCGTCTGCCTCAAGAGTTCGTTTTTTGCCCCGTCCCTTATTGTGTGCCTATTGTCAATACATCAGCAGAGTTTGTCGGGCAGTTCCGTATGCGTCAAAACCAAAACGCGCCCCTTTGCTGATATCCCAATATTTATATAACACTGTTCATCTATTGAGTGTTCATCATCAGGAAAAGATTAGAGGAATGGATCATTGAAAACAGATTTTCATATCTTGCAAACTATAAGGGGATATTTGGAGTTTTGGTGAGAGTCCGCAGGGGTGCAGAAACGAAAAAGTATCTTGCGCGAATGGGCTTTTTGCAGTAGTTTGCTTGCGCACTGACCACAACAATTTCGTATGATAAAAATTTGGAGGTTTTTTCAGCATGGCGACAGAAGGCAATAAAATAATCTATTCCATGATCGGCGTGAGCAAGTTTTATCACCAGAAGCCGATCCTTAAAAATATTTATCTTTCCTATTTCTACGGAGCAAAAATCGGCGTGCTCGGCCTGAATGGATCGGGCAAAAGCACGCTGCTGAAAATTCTTGCCGGTGTCGACAAAGAGTACAACGGTGAAATCACCCTGTCAGCCGGTTACACAATCGGCTATCTCGAGCAGGAGCCTCTTGTCGACAATGAAAAAACCGTGCGTGAGGTGGTGGAGGAAGGCGTGCAGGAGGCTGTCGATTGCGTCAAAGAATACAATGAAATCAGCGAAAAATTCGCAGAGCCCATGAGCGATGATGAGATGAGCCGGCTCATCGAGCGCCAGGGCGTGGTGCAGGAAAAGATCGAAGCGCTTAATGCCTGGGACCTTGATTCGCGCCTGGAAATGGCCATGGATGCGCTGCGGTGCCCTGCGGGCGACATGCCCGTAAAAATCCTTTCGGGCGGCGAGCGGCGCCGCGTGGCCCTGTGCAGGCTGCTTCTGCAGAAGCCCGATATTCTGCTGCTGGACGAGCCCACCAACCATCTCGACGCCGAAACCGTGGCCTGGCTCGAGCATCACCTGCAGCGCTACGAGGGCACCATTATCGCCGTTACCCATGACCGCTATTTTTTGGACAATGTGGCCGAATGGATTCTCGAGCTTGACCGGGGCCAGGGCATTCCCTGGAAAGGCAATTATTCATCATGGCTTGAGCAAAAGCAGAAGCGGCTTGCGCAGGAGGAGAAAAGCGAGAGCAGCCGGCAGAAGACCCTGGAGCGCGAGCTTGAATGGATACGCATGAGCCCCAAAGGCAGGCATGCCAAGTCCAAGGCGCGCATTCAATCCTATGAAAATCTGCTCAGCCAGGATGCTGAAAAGCAGGGCCGCGACCTTGAAATCTATATCCCGCCCGGGCCGCGCCTTGGCGATGTGGTCATTGAGTGCAAGGATGTGAGCAAAGGCTACGGCGACCGTCTGCTGGTTGAAAATGTATCGTTCCTGCTGCCGCCGGGCGCCACCGTCGGCATCATCGGGCCCAACGGCGCAGGCAAGACAACCCTGTTTCGGATGATAACAGGCCAGGAGCAGCCCGACTCGGGATCCATACGGCTTGGCGATACGGTGAAGCTTGCCTATGTCGACCAGAGCCGCGATGTCCTCGACCCGGATAAAACGATCTGGGAAATGATATCCGAAGGCTATGACATGATAAAGCTCGGCACGCGGGAGGTCAATTCGCGGGCCTATGTTGCCAAGTTTAATTTTTCCGGCACGGACCAGCAGAAAAAGCTGGGGCTGCTCTCGGGCGGCGAGCGCAACCGCGTGCACATGGCGCGCATGATGAAAGAAGAGGCCAATGTGCTGCTGCTGGATGAGCCCACCAATGATCTTGACGTAAACACGATGCGCGCCCTTGAGGAGGCGCTTGAAAATTTCGCGGGCTGCGTTCTGGTCATCAGCCATGACCGCTGGTTTCTCGACCGCATTGCCACGCATATTCTGGCCTTCGAGGGCGAAAGCCAGGTCTATTTCTACGACGGTAATTACACCGAATACGAGGAGCATAAAAAGCAGCGCCTTGGTTCTGCCGCATCAGATCCGCATCGCATCAAGTACCGGCAGCTGACGCGGGCATAAGCCCCTGACACCGGGGCAGTGCTCTGTGTGCCGCTGCAGAAATTATCAGCAGGATTGAGGTGGCGAATAAAGAGGATTGCGGCAGCACTCTTTTTATTATTGGTAAAATTTCACTACTGTCCCAACGTTTGAAAAAACGACCGAATAAAGCCTCTAACCCGTTGATTTTTCTTGGTGCAATGGTTTATTTAAAATTCAAATCGATGCAGGTGTAAAAAAGCCTAAAACACCTGTGAAATAAGGCTAAAACTATTTTTCTTCATTCAACGTTGGGACGCTTCTGATAAAATTTTAAAAAGCCGTCATTCCGTTGAAAAACGGGATCCAGAAAAATTATGCCTCTTAAAACTGGATACCGGCATCCGCCGGCATGACGCTAAGGAGATTTTTTTGATTTTTTGTGCTTTGTTGGTTGGGGCTATGGGAATAAGAATAATGCGCTAAGGCAGCGTATTTATTCCCAGGGTGTACATTTCATCGATTACCTTCCATGCCGTCGATCCTTTCCGCACCTGCCGCTCGGCAACATCCCGGTACTCCTGATTCATTGCGGACACAATGGCCGGGAGCGGGCGGGCCTTGAATATTTCAGCAAGCATGCGCATAAAGATATTCATGCCCGTATCCAGGCATGCTGCGCGCCTGGTAAAAATGGCGGTGGTGGGGTAGATGGAGCGAAAAGCCTGTATCTCGTCGCGGAAATGCTTCTGGCTCGTACAGGTGGAAAGCACCAGCAGCTGATAGCTGTGCAGGGGCCGTGCTGTATCAAGATCGGAGCCGTCGGGCTCAAAGACAGTATAGTTTTTGTTTTTGTCTTTACTGTAAAACCGCCGCTTTACCCTGCCCTGATAGCCGCAGATTTCATCATCGGGCATGATGATTTCATAGCCCGGCGTTGTCTGCATCAAAAACGGATATGCCTTGCCGTCGAGCAGAAACACGGGGCCGGCGCCGAAGCGTGAATGGGATGTGACGAAAAGAATTTCGCACTCCGCAAGCCCCTGCTTGAAGTCTTCCCGCGTCAGGATGAGCCGCGCCTCCACAAGAACCGGCCTGCCGCAGATGCGCAGCTGCCGCCTGCAGTTTCGCTGTTCCTGCTGTGCAGGCAACCGCACTGAGCCGAGGTCTTCCGTGCCGATGCCAAGGCCGATGGAAAGCCTGCCGTCGGCAAGCAAAGCTTCAATATAGGCAGGCTCCGGCCAGGAAGCCTCCTGCCGCCGGGAGCTTCCGGCGCTGGCCATATTCACGGCATGGGCAATGAGCTCATCTATTCGGATGAGATGAGGATAATGTTCCCCCGGATTACGCGCAGGCAGAGTGTCGGGGGCGGCGCCGGCCGGCCCCGCCCCGTAAAGCAGGAGCGCTGCATAGCAGGGCAGGATAAAACTTGCTTTGAATGAAAAAATCATTTATCTATCATGTAGGTTTTTATTAGAGAAACTTTTTAAGGAGAATCCGTTCATGAAAAAACAAATCCGGTTTTTGTGTGCCCTGCTGTGCGCTCTGTGCGCCATAGTCTCCAGTGCTTCATTGACAGAGGCAAAAATTCAGTTTGACCCGCCCAAGGACATTCAGCTTGAGGATACCCCTAAGGATATCATATTTTCCCGGGACGGCTCAACGGCATTTATTCTCGGCCAGAAAAGCATCATGATCTACTCGTTGCCGGAGGCCAAAGTAACAGACAGCATTCCTTTGACGAAAGCCTATTCGCAGATTGCCCTGTCGCCCGATGAATCGACCTTTTATCTCACGTCTCAGGATTCGCCGCAGGTCGCAGTCATTCAGTTTGCTTTTATTAACGATATAGCCGTCGGCAAGTCCCCCGTGATCGGCAATGCCAAAGCCCCGGTAACGTTAGCGGCATTCCTTGATTATCAGTGCCCCTACTGCGCCAAGGTCTATCCCCTGCTGCAGGAGGTGATGAAAAAGTATCCCAATGATGTAAAGCTCGTGATCAAGCAATTTCCTCTTGCCATGCATAAATTCGCTGAAAAGGCAGCACGCGCTGCACTTGCCGCTGCCATGCAGAACAAGTATGAAAAGGTTACCGAACTTTTTTTCACCAACTTTAGCACGCTTAATGACGAGACCATTCGCAAGTATGTGCAGGAGGCTGGCGTGGATATGCAGAAGTTCGATAAAGATATAGAAAGCGCCGAGATAAAGGATATCCTGCAGCAGGACCTGCAGGCTGGCAAGGAAGCCCGCGTTCGTGGCGTGCCGGCACTATTCATAAACGGTATTTTACCAAAAGGCCGGTCAATAGAGGTGTTCTCGCAAATAGTTGATGAAGAGCTTAGGAAGAAAAAGTAACCTTCTCAAATACCTTGTAAAACCCCCTTTTTGCCCAAAAAAGGGGGTTTTCTTTTCCTTTTTTTCACCATGAAGAGGGGGCTTTTGAATTTTTTTTCGCATAATGCAAATTTTTTATTTGCTTTCCCCTCATTTTGTTGTAAAGTTACGCAAAAAGTAGCCGAATAGAAGAATAAAAGGAAGATCTTTGACAGACTTATAAATAGCTACATTCTCCCTTTTTTTTACACCTCCGGCAATCCGGAGGAAAACCACCAAAACCCAATATTAATAGGAAAGGGGAAAACGATGCCAACAGCAAAAAAAGCTCCCGCAAAGAAAGCAGCTCCTGCAAAAAAGGCTGCCCCGAAGAAAGCAGCAGCAAAGAAAAAATAACTGAATCTGGTTTTTGAAAAAAGGCAGGGTCGCTTGATCGATCCTGCCTTTTTTGAGTACACCGGAAAACAACAGAAGGCCTTAGAGCATCAGGCATTCTTTTTTACATACCGGACAAAAGTCAGACAAATAAACGCAACCAAACGGATAGGAGAATATTATGGCGACAGCAAAGAAAGCAGCACCGAAAAAAGCAGCACCTGCGAAGAAGGCACCTGCGAAGAAGGCACCTGCGAAAAAGGCACCTGCGAAAAAGGCACCTGCGAAAAAGGCACCTGCGAAAAAGGCACCTGCGAAAAAGGCACCTGCGAAAAAGGCAGCCTGCTGCGCAACAAAGAAAAAGTAACAGCCTCACGTTTATAAAAAAAGGCAGTGCCCGTATCGGCACTGCCTTTTTTTATTGTTTCCCGGTTGACCTGTAGTTTTTTACTCTAAATGATAGCATCCTTGCAGGCCTTGGCCACTCTAAACTTCACAACGGTCTTGGCCTTGATTTTGATCTCTTCGCCTGTTGCAGGATTTCTGCCGATGCGGGCCTTGCGCTTGGCCACAACAAGTTTGCCAAAGCCGGGCAAGGTGAACTCCCCCTTTTTCTTTGTTTCCTTGCAGGCAACTTCAGCCAGCGTATCAAAAAAAACGCTCACATCTTTTTTGGTGGCTCCGAGCTTTTCTGCCAGCTCACCAACCAGCTGGGCCTTGGTAATGGGTTTTGCCTTGTCTGTCATAGGTGCGCTCCTTCTGTGTGTTTAGGGTTATGATGATTGTGCCTTTCTTTGTGAAAGATATACTGCCGGTGTATATCCAAAAAAAAAATTTTTCAAGAAAATAATATCGTGTGCGACATTCCTGCAAATCCTGAAATCAAGATGGAGCATCCCCTTTGTGCGATAGCTCTGCCAGAGTTCTCTGTCCGGCAGGTGTCAGAACCGGAAGATGAATAATGACCGAGGTGCCACAGGGTTCATGGCGGACAACATCCATGGAGCCGCCGTGGCTGCTGATGATCTGCATGGCAAGCGTGAGCCCGAGCCCCGAGCCCGTGGCTTTGCTGGTAAAGAAAGGCTCGAATATTTTGTCCATATCCTCCTCGGCTATGCCCTCTCCCGTATCGGAGGTTTCAATCCGAACCCACTGTCCCTGCCGCGTGCTCGTTGCGGTAAGGATGCCGCCGTCGGGCATGGCCTCCAGGGAGTTTTTAATCAGGTTGATCAGAACCCGCTCAACCTGGTCCCGGTCAAGCATCATGGGCGGAATACCGGGGGCGAGCTGCTTGACGACCTGCACCTGCTGCCGCTCCAGCTCCAGGGCCCATCAGAGCATAGGTTTCAGTCGATGATCCGGTTAATGTCCTCGGCTCTGAACCGCGGCGTAGACGGCTTGCTGAAGCCTAAAATATCCCCAGTATTTTTTCCAGGCGGTCAACCTCCTGGACGATGATCTGCAGATAATTGCCGCTGATGCCCTCGCCCATGCCTTTCTTCAGCATGCGCCGGGCGAAACCGCCGATGGCGGTCATGGGGTTGCGGATATCATGGGCTATTTTTGCAGCCATTTCGCCAACCACCGACAGCCGTTCATAGCGTATCAGCTTGTCGCGGTTGGCGCTTAATTCTTCATTGGCCAGGCTGAGCTCAGTAACTTTTTCTTTCAGGCTGTTCATACAGGCGCGAGTTTTCAATGGCCAGGCTGGCGTGATTGGCAAAAGCCCCCAGCCGGACAACATCATCCTGTCCGATGGGGTTGCCCGTGACGAAATTATCGGCGATGAGCACCCCCAGCGTGCGGCCGCGGGAGATGAGCGGCACAAGCACGAACGGCACGCCCCCCAGGCACCCGAGTACGCTGCGGTCAAACACGGAAAGATCCCCGGTGTTGAGCATATTGAACGACTGCTGCCGGAACACGGCGCGGGTGAAGATGCTGTCCTGGTCGGTGAGCGGAATTTTTATCTGCTGCACAAGGCTCGTGATGGCTGCATCATGGTCGGAGATGTCACGCTTGTGGGATTGAAAAAGCTCGGCAAGTGTTTGCGGCTCCTCGGCCATGCGCGCCCAGGTCTGGTAGGCCTCATCAGGGGTAAGAGCGCCGGTGGCTACGATGCCATGCAGAAAATTTTCATTCTCCTCCATGAGAAACAGAAAAGCGCGGTTAAACCCGAGGGCCTCCTTGGCCGTTGCGGCAACCAGTATCATATGCAGTATTTCGTGCAGATCACGGGTGCTCAGCAGCAGCTCGCTGATTTCATTTTTCAGATTGAGCTCGGCCTGATTGCACAGAAGGGTCGATTCAACAAGCAGCTTTTCACGCTCAATGACGCTTGCGCTGGGTGATGTCGCGAAAAATGCCCAGTATGCCGATGCGCCTGCCGCTTTCATCGCAGACGGGCGTTTTGATGGTATGAATCGTGATCTCCCTGCCGTCGCGCATGCTTGTTTCTTCCATGTCGAGCATATTGCCCGTTTCGATAACGCGGCGGTCATCCTGCCGGAACTTATCGGCAAGCTCTTCGGGGTAGAAATCATAGTCGGTCTTGCCGGTTATGGCATCGGGGGTTATGCCCAGGTCGGCGGCATACTTGCTGTTGCAGGAGATATAGACAGCGTCGGCATCCTTGTAAAATATTTTTTGCGGCAGGCTTTCAAAAAGCGTTTTATATTTGAGCTCGCTTTGGCTGAGCGCCTGCGCGGTTTCCCACCGCACAACAAAATGTCCGACCATCTCGGCGATGATGCCGACAAGATTTTTTTCCTCATCCGGAAAAAGCTCCTGGCCGTCTTCAAGAAATATTTTCTGCCTGTAGCAGATCGAAATGAAGCCCCGGCGCATGCCGCCTGCGGTAACGGGGCAGGCAAAACGCCAGCCGGTCTCCTGGTAGCCCGCAGAGACAAATTCCCGGGTGCCTATCGTCATTTTGGCGCAGGCCATATCGGCATACGTGAAGCCGCCGGGGAGCATTTCGACCACAGCCTGCATGACGTGCTCGAAGTCGGCATCGGTCTGGCTCAGAAACCGTGAAATATCATACAGGCAGTTGAGCTCCTTGACGCGTTCGTCAAGCTCTCTCGTGCGCTGCTCAAGGGCTTTTTCCGCTTCGCGCCTGGCCGTGATATCGTTGCCGACGCAGAGTATTTCCCGCAGCTCACCTTCTGGCGCATACACGGCTTTATTGGTCCAGGATACCCAGACGCGGCGGCCGTCGCGGCAGATGTTTTCATTTTCATTTCTCACATACTGCTCGGGGTGCCGGCCGATGTTGCCGATCATGGCTGCAAGATCGCGGCCCGCAGTATCGGTTTGCGGTACGATGGCGCCGACAACATTTCTCCCCGAACAGCTCATCGGCGCGGTAGCCGAAAAAACTCAGGCCGAAATCGTTCATAAACAGCACGGTGCCGTCTGTGCGCATGCACAGGATGATGCTGTTGACGTTCTGCACGATGGCGCGGTAATCGGGCTCAGCCTGCTGCGGGGACTGCGCCATCGGCAGCTGGGTGTCGCTCGCACCAAGCCCGGCTGCGCTGCTGCGCAGGGAAGCAATGTGCTCCGTAAGGCTGTCCTCCGGTTTTGTGTGCTCCTGCGTCATAGCCCCTGTGTCCTGTTGTTGTCTGCAGGCCCTGCGCGCGTGCTGCCGCGCATCATACATCAATCACCACGGTTGCCTGCCACAGGCCGTTTTCCTGCCTGATCGACAGGCCGTGATAGGTCACCGCTTTCACGGCGGTTTTCAGTTCGTGACAGCCCGGCTGAAACTGCTCGCCGTGCGCGCTCGCCGCAAGCGACAGTCCGTCGATATGCTCGACGGTAAACCGGCTGAACAGAAGCCCTCTCGCATCAAACTCGTACAGCAGGGAGCCCAGCCACTCTACCAGCAGCTCTTCCACATTGTCGCGCCGCAGCGCGAAGCGCCGCGTCTGCCGGGGCCGCACGCGGCCCGTATCGGTCAGTACATCAAACAGTGCCCAGCCGGCATTCTCGAAAAGTCCGGCCAGGCTCGACCCGTAGATGCGCAGCCCCATGTCCGCGGTGTGGTCAAAGAACTCGTATTTTTTCATGATGGCTGTCAGCGGGTTAGCGCCCCTTTATTGATGCATTATAGGTCAACCCGCGCGGTCATGTCAAAAGCAACCTTCGCCAGGGCCCATATTTTCAATTGTAAATGCAGCGCTACTTGTTTATTGTAGCAGGTGTTTCAACAGATATCAGCCATAAAGGAGTCATATGGATATCAGCAAAACCATTGCGCAGCTGAAGCAGGAGCCCGGATTTTCACAAAAAGTCGGCATGATACTGGTGCATAACGGCGTGGTGCGCGGCTGGTCGCGCAAGGACGGCGCTGCCGTGGGCGAAATCCAGGTGCGGCCGGACCGCAGCCGCATCGAGCAGCTCCGCGCCGAGTATGAAAAAAAGCCGGGCATACACCGCGTGCTGATTGAGGCCTGTGAGGGCCGCCTGAAGCCGGGCGATGATCTGCTGTTCATCGTCGTTGCCGGCGATATACGGGAGAATGTCAAGCCCGTGCTTGCCGAGCTGCTTGACCGCGTCAAGGCCGAAGCAGTCGCCAAAACCGAATTTGCGCCATGACGCTGGGCCGCAACCCCCTGCCGGCTGTGCTGCTTGCCACCTTTATTTCGGGCTTCGGCTTCAGCGTGGTCGTGCCTGTCTCATCGGTGGTTCTTGAAGAAATGCATGTGGCAACACCGATCATCGGCCTTGTTGCCACCATCATGTTTGCAGGTTTTGCCGTGGGCGGGCCGCTTTCGGGCCGGTGCATCCGGCTCTACGGCATCAGGCGCACGGTGGCCGCAGGGCTTGTCGGGTCGGGCCTGATGCTGGCGCTCATCGGCCTGAAGGTATGGCTGCCGCTCTGGTTTGTGCTGCGCTTTATTCTGGGCATTGCAGCCGCAACCGCTTTTACCTCCGCCGAAATACTTATCAACCGCGTGAGCACTGACGCCAACCGCGGCCGCAACCTGGGGCTGTACGGCTTTGCTTTTTCCCTGAGCATGATGATCGGGCCTTTTGCTTTGTGGCTGCTGCGCTTCGGCGTGTGGCTGCCGTTTCTGCTTGCCGGTCTTTTCTGTATTGCCATGGCGCCGGTTGTGTACGCCGCCATTCCCGAATACAAAGAAGAGCCCGAACAGCTGAAAATCGATTTTCATTTCGTGCGCCGCGTCCGCGTTTCCATGGTCGCCATGCTCATGGCCGGCTTCATGGAAGGCGCGCTCATCGCCCTCATCCCCGTTTACGCCCTGCGCGAAGGGTTCACCGAGCCGCAAACCGGACTGCTGCTGTCAGCATTCATGATCGGGCACGGGTCATTCCCGCCGCTTATCGGCATACTGGGCGACCGCATCGGCCTGCGCCGCGTGCTCCTGATAACCTATGCCCTGGGCGCCATAAGCTTCAGCGCCATGATGTTTATGCCCGTCAGCATGGCTATCTCCGTTGTACTTGCCCTGGGCGGAGCCGCGGTCGGGGCGCTCTACCCCCTTGCCGTAGGCCTGCTTGCCGGGGTGCTGTCATTTGATGAACTGCCCCGCGGCAATGCGCTCACAACATTCTGCTACGGCATGGGCAGCATTGCCGGCCCCTTCATACCCGCTGTCATCATGCATGTGAGCAGGCCGGGCAGCCTTTTTATCGTGGCGGCAGTGCTCTACGGCGCAGTGTTTGCCTTCACGCGCCGATCCCTTGCCGGAAAAGTGTGACCCGATTCTGCCGCGCGTGCCCTGCGATGTACCCGGAGTCAAGTAGCACGTATTAAAAAAACAATTTTATCTACCTGTAAGGCCCGCCTTGCATGGAGGCGCACATAACAAGAGAGCAATAATGATTTTTTTTATTGTTTCCATGGTCTATTTATAATTTTCTTGAAACATTTCCTTAAAAATTATAGTTTGAATACAAACCGAGGAGGGCACTCTGCCCAGACACAGGCATAGAGCTGAAAGTAACCGGGTTTGATATAAATAAATGACAGCAGGGCTACTGGTTATAAAACCAGATGAGTCAACCGTCGAAATTTCTTTTTTAAAAAAAACTACCAGACCCCTGGATTGGCGGGGCTGGATGAATTGCACTTGTGTCATCTCAAAAAAGCCGATCCAGCAATAAATCGATTATTTGAAAAAGGACTTCTGCTGTCTGCTCAGGATTACATTTTATCGGCACATCAAAAACTGCCCGCTCAAAGGGTTGCCATGAGAAAAAAGACCGGTCAGCGCAGCAACGCTTTAAAAGTATTCCATCTGCTGACCTTTTCTTAAGTCCTCTGTTTGCAGATAAAGCAACCAGGTGGAAAAACTCAAAAGATTTACTGCTATGAGCATAAAGAAGGGCATACAATGAAACGATTACCATTGATAATCTTAACCCTTTTTATTTCTAACATTGTCTACGCAGCATCTCCCCTGAGCGGTGACCTGCACATAAGCGGGCGCGATTATTCAGGCGGCGACAATCGTACGGCAGTCTTTGACAACGACACAAGATTGCTGCCTGACCCGACCAGAGCAATAACCGTTGGCGGCACGACAATAACAGATGGCAATATAAGACTTAATAAGGGAACCGGCGAAAAGTCTTTTAACATGTTTACCTTTGATAATCCTTTTATTATAGATGGCATACAATATTCAAACCCCGTATTTAGAATGGGCTTTAACGTTCAGCAGAATGGGGGGGTCGTGTGGGGCAGAACTATTCCGAACAAACATGCCGCAGGGTGATCTCTGGAGTCCTCGTATGATGAAGCAACGTATCAACCCGGAGCGGGCAGACGGGAATATACAGAGATGTATTATTGGGCTTTTCAGGATAATGGGCAACCGAGCAGGCCGTTCTTTATGGCGTGGGACACACGCGACCACAACAAATACATGCTGGCATCTTTCACCATATCGCCGAACAGATCTTTCCGTATAGTTCCAACAAACCCTGACGGCGGTTATTCCGATAATTTTTTATTTGAATTGGCAGGTACTGGCGATTTTACCATGGCAGGAAATAGGCTCTGCATCTTGGGAGCAGAACCAGGCATTTGTTTTGGCGATAGGGCTAGTAACCAATTTTATATAGAACACAGACGGTGTCCTTCGAACGATGCTGATTTTGAAGCTAGAAATTTTACGCCCTCACATGCGGCAGCTGTTTCTCTTGGTTTGCAGGTTTATTTCAGCCGGGTTAACGCCAGCCCTACCAAAGGTTTGATAGTCGGTAGAGTATGTTTTTTATAAAGAAAGACAGCGCGTGTTTAAAGCGATCTATCTAGCGTTCTTCAGACGGGTTTTTTCTAAAAAAACCATGCAGCGCTTTTGCCCGCGGCCGGGTCATGCCGGGCACTTGCAAAAGCTGCTCAATGGTAGCACTGCGGGCGGCATCGAGACTGCCGAAATGTTTTAAGACCTCGCTGGCTGGTTTTAGCTCCCAGGCCAGGCACGGTTTCAAGGGCCGAGGTGAAGTCGCTCTTCTTTTTCAGAGTTTTGTAGTAGGTGATGGCAAAGCGGTGTGCCTCATCGCGGACGCGCTGCAGAAGATAGAGCGTCTGTGACTGTTTGGGAAAAACAACAGGGTTTTTGCGATGAAGCAGAAAGACCTTGTCGTCTTCCATCTGGTTTGTTGTTTCATCGAGGCGTCCCTTGGCAAGGGCTGCGGCGTCAACTCCGGTAACACCGGTATCGACAAAGGCGCGATCAAGCACATGTAGCTGGCCCTTGCCGCCGTCGACCATGATAAGATCAGGCAGGCTTTCATTCTCTTTTGCTTTTGCAAGATAGCGCATGAGCACTTCATGCATCATGGCATAATCATCGGGCTGATGCACGCTTCTGATGCGAAAGCGGCGGTAGCCTTCTTTGGCGGGCCTGCCGTCTTCGAAACAGACCATGGAGCCCACGGCCGATGTGCCCTGGATATTTGAGATATCAAAGCAGCAGATGCGGGCAGGGTACCGGAGCAGGTGGAGCCGCTCCTGAAGATCTTTTAAAAGATCTTCGTCTTTCCTCTCAAGCTCGCGGTTGCGCTTAAAGAAGAGCTCGGCATTCTGCGTGGCCATGCGCAGCAGGTCCGTCTTCGGGCCGCGCCGGGGCCAGGTGAGCGTTACCGGCCAGCCTTTCTGCTCGCGCAGGAAGTCCTCCAGCACATCCATCTCTTCAAGCGGCAGAGGCGTGATCACCTCCTGCGGTATGTATTCTCCTGCCGTGTAGTACTGGGAGATGAAGGAAGAGATGGCCTCAGCATCTTCTATCTGAATTTTTCGCAGCATTATGTTGCGGCTGCCCATCATGCGGCCCGTTCGCACGAACATGACGGTGACGGCCATTTGGGTATCGTCGCGCCAGAAGGCAAACACGTCGCGGTCAATGAGGTCGAGGTTCACCAGCGTGGTTTTTTCAAGCGTGGTCTCGATGGCGGCGATTCGGTCGCGCAGCTGCGCGGCAAGCTCGAAATTGAGGGCTGCCGAGGCCCCCTCCATGCGACGGCGCAGGCCGTCAAGCACCTCGGTGCTTCTGCCCTGCAGGAAGAGCTTCACCTCCATGACCGTTTTCTGGTACTGCGCCGGCTCAACCATGCAGCAGCACGGCGCAGGGCACTGCCCGAGCTGATGATAGATGCAGGGCCGCTTTTTTTCAAACCGCCTGCCCGAGCACTTGCGCAGCGTAAACAGCACGTTGATGGCCTTCAGTGTCTCGCGCACGGCCTGGACCGAGGCAAACGGGCCGAAATATGCCGATCCGTCTTTCTGCACCCGGCGTACAATGGTCAAATTGGGGTAGAGCTCGCCCGCTGCCAGGCGCAGGTAGGGGTATTCCTTGTCGTCGCGAAAAACAACATTGTAGCGGGGGCGGTACTTTTTAATAAGATTGTTTTCAAGAATGAGGGCGTCTTTTTCCGATGGCGTGACGATGGTTTCGATAGCGGCGATTTTTGAAACCATGAGCCGCGTTTTGGGGACGGCGTCCTGGAGGCGCTGGAAATAGGAGCGAACGCGATTTCGCAGAACCTTTGCCTTGCCCACATAAATGACGCAACCCTGGCTGTCCTTCATCAGGTACACGCCAGGGTTGGTCGGAAGCTCTGCGGCCGTGTCGGCCAGCGGATGTCGTTGTGGGCTGTCTTCGGTTGTCATAACCGAAGGGTACACTTAATTTTTCAGGCTTGCAAGAACCTCCTGCACGAGCTCGTCGAGCTTGAGCTTGGAGGCGCTTTTGAGCATGCCCTTGTTGGCATAATACTCGATCAGAGGCGAGGTTTGCCTGTTGTAGACATCCAGCCGGTTGAGTATGGCCTCTTCGGTCTCATCGCTGCGCTGAATGACCGGGCTGCCGCACTTGTCGCACTTTCCTTCGACCTTGGGCGGGTTGGTCTTCACATTGTAGATGGTCTGGCACGACTGAGTTGTTGCAGGTGCTGCCGCGTGGTCAGGCGATCAAGCACCACTTCGCGGGGAATGTCAAGGTTGATGGCTGCATCGAGCTTTATTTTGATTTTCTCAAGCAGCTTGCCGAGGGCATCGGCCTGGGGAATGGTGCGCGGGAAAACCGTCGAGCATAAAGCCTTTGGCGCAGTCGGCTTCCTGGAGCCTCACTTCCATCATGTCCATGATGAGCTGATCGGGCACCAGCTCGCCCTTGTCCATATACTCTTTTGCCTTTTTGCCAAGGTCGGTGCCTGCCTTGACATTGTTGCGCAGAATGTCGCCCGTGGAAATGTGCACGGAGCCATCAGTGGCCTTCAGCTGATTGGCCACGGTTCCTTTGCCGGCGCCGGGGGGGCCTAACAGGATAATTCTCATACTTCCTCCTTCTGTAGAAAAAATGATGCGTTTAGTAAAACCTGACTATTATTAAGAAATTAAGTCTTTTTTGCAAGCCTTTTCCTCCTTTTCCCCCGCGGTCAACGCACGCCGACGCACGATATGGGCTAACGGTTTTAATGGCAAATTTGGTGCTTTGGTATAAACATCTTGTCGCGCGTTGTTTTGAGTGATATGTTAATTTATATAAATTGAACGATTTTAATGGCCCAAACCCCACCCGTTTAGCCTTGCTTGTTTCCATGTCAAACAGGGGTTTCTGTTCCCGAAAAAAGTTTTTATTCAAGTATACTTAATTTTTAGAAACAAAAACAGGGAGATGTCAGCGCGATGAGTTTTGAATATATTCAGGAAATCCCTTCGGCAGAGTCTATACGTGAAGCTTTGCCGGTTACAGAAAATCTTAAAAAAGTAAAACTGGCGCGCGACAAGGAAATAAGAGACGCCCTGGACCGTTCCAGCGATAAATTTTTGCTGATCATCGGCCCCTGCTCAGCGCATCATGAAGACGCTGTCTGCGAATATATTTCGCGACTCGCAAAACTGCAGGAACAGGTCGCCGGAAAAATTCTTATCATTCCCCGCATCTATACCAATAAGCCCCGCACAACGGGCGAAGGCTACAAGGGCATGGGGCATCAGCCCGATCCGCAGAAGGAGCCCAATATCGCCGAAGGCATCAAGGCCATACGGCACATGCATCTGCGGGCGCTGCGCGAATCGCATCTGACATCTGCCGATGAGATGCTCTATCCTAACAATACCCCTTTTCTCGAAGATCTTTTGAGCTATGTGGCAATTGGGGCACGGTCGGTTGAAAACCAGCAGCACCGCCTCACCGCAAGCGGCATGGATATCCCCATTGGCATGAAAAACCCCACAAGCGGAGATATCGAAGTCATGCTCAACTCGGTGTATGCTGCACAGCGCTCCCATGTGTTTGTGTACCATCGGTGGGAAGTCCGCACCTCCGGCAACCCCTATGCCCATACGATTTTGCGTGGCGCTGTTGATTCCTATGGCCGCAACATACCCAATTATCATTATGAAAATCTCATGCGCGTTGCTGAGACATATATTGAGCGCGGCCTTGAAAACCCGACAATTATCATTGACACGAATCATGCAAACTCCGACAAGCACTACCAGGAGCAGCCCCGCATCGGCCTGGAGGTTATGCAAAGCAGGAAGCAATCACCGCTTCTCAAGGACATAGTCAGAGGGCTGATGGTAGAAAGCTATCTGGTGGACGGAGCGCAGAAAGTTTATGAAAATGTGTATGGAAAGTCGATCACCGATCCGTGCATGGGATGGGATGCGACAGAGGCTTTTGTCAAGAAACTGGCCGATGTGGTGTAAAGCACTCTTTCAACTATAAACTGGACTTCGTCCTTTTGATTTCAGGGAATTAATTTGTTGTCCATAAGATAGGTGTAAAGACGTTGGGCGATAACCCTATATCCTTGAGGAGTGCAATGTCCATCTTTCTCATAATACAAATTCTTGCCTGCTGAGGCTTCCATCATTCCAGGTAATATATCAACAAAACCGGCTTCATGTTTCATGGCAAAGGCGGATAGTCGTTGAGCAGGATAGAAGTGAGTTGCATTCCATGGCCCTTGTTGGGGAATATGAATAAACACAATGCGCGCTTTAAGTTCAGCAGCTATTTTAACCATTTTTTGATATTCTAATTCTACAGTCTGCCAATCCTTTTCATAAAATCCATTTGGTTTATATATTTCATTCCAATCTCCAGGAGCTCTATTTTGTTTTGAGGCTCGATACGAGATATATTTTTTCAATACATAACGACATACATAAGAATTGCTATAAAAAAAAACTCCTGTTCCTCCAAGAGATTTAGCTTCCCGAGAGGTAAGAAACCCTGATGGGTCTACGGCCACAGCATCAATCCCCGCATGGGTGTCTGCAACATCATTTGGCAGAAAACCAATCAAAATAAGATCTGGGGCATACTTTTTCCCATAATATTCCAGGAGAAGACGTTCTGCTTCTGGAAAATATCGCGGAATCCCCGCTTTAATAATTTCCACCTTTTGATGTTTCCCATCACGCTGATTCAACATCGTTTCTAATAGATAGAGATACGACTCTTCTAGTGCTGCCCCTCCTCCAAATGTAAAACTATCACCCAATCCGAGAATTCGAAAAGTAGCATCCTTTTTTTCATACGTATGCTCAGCATCGCGAAAACCAGAACTGTTGATTTCAATATCATCAACAAATTCACCTGTTTCTGAACGTTCATGTAGTTTCAGAAACGGTTTCATTTTATAGGGCAAGACCGGGTCTGCCATAAATATCTTATATAGATTAGTTATTGGCGGCACTAGATGAAATACGCGCATTCCTATCTCACCGATGGAGAGTATGATGGTAAAAGTAAAAAAAAGCATGGCAGTGAAAAAAATAAACTTTTTAGATGATTTCATGTAATGTCTTCTGCCTAACGATTAAGCTAAAAGGGTTCCATACTGCGGCTGTTTCAGGAGCCAATATACTTAATCAATTGAATGCTGTAAATGATAATATGGGTGATTAGACAATGGCGCAGATAGCTGGCCTGTTTATTCCGTGAATACCCCAGCATATTCCTAATGGGGCAATCGAAGAAAGCGGACTATACAGATCCGAACTATTCATTTGAAACCCGGATTTACTATGGCCGCGAACAATGATAAACGAACGTGGGCGGCGCTGTGCAACACCGCGGTTGGCTGATATATACCTCACATATCGGCCATAAAAGATATTTTTTTGTAAGCGCTTGAGAGTGGCCGCACAACCGGTTCAAGTCATCTTGCCACAAGATGTTAGAGCTCTGACAGATTATTCTTAACAACACAGGCAATAGTTGGTATTATTTATAATAGTTTTGTTTCAGCGAAGATTAAAATTTAAAAATTGGCTGTGACTGGTTAGGATAGGGATTTATAAAAATGCGTATTTGCAAATTACATGGAGCAGGCCTGTTAAAACTTTTATTTTTTTGTGTTTTTTCATTCATGCTCTTATCTTTAAACTTTTACACCAACTTCCTGCACAGCGCAGAGCACAGCTGGTTTACATCATTCGATCGGGATTCTGAACGCAAGATTATTGGGCGACTCATCAAGTCAAGGCAGGATGGCATTTTTTCTTCTGGAGGGTTGTCCGTTTTGGGAGTAACAGATGAAGCGGCTTCAAAAGACCCATTCAGTTTCATGAATGACAAATTAGATAATTACGATGCCTATATTAATAACGTAAAGATCGATCATTTTGCTAGCCCTTATTATTCGCAGATTTGCGGGCAGGGGATTTTTTTAAGCATTTTGGATAAAATTATCCCTTATTCTCCTTCCATTAAACTCCGCCTCTTCCATGGGGTGGCGTCTCTTCTGACGGCCCTGATTTTAGTGGCAATTATAGCATGGTTTTCTGTTGAATGTGGGCTTTTTGCCGGGTTCACTGTTCTTGGTTTTGCGCTCCTCTCGCAATGGCTGACTGTTTTCGGCCGCAGCTTGTGGTGGTTTATATGGGCCTTTTATTTGCCAATGGTTATGGTTATGCTGTACTTTCAGTATACGCCAAAAAAAAGACATGGGCAGTATTTCAAGCTGGGAAGCATTGTCTTTTTTTCAGTGTTTATTAAAACTATATTTAATGGTTATGAATACATGACGACCACATTGATCATGATGGTTGTACCTTTTGTTTATTACACTGTCCTGGATCAAGAGAGTTTTGCTGTTTTTGTACATGGGTTGATCAAAATAGCAATGAGCGCAGGCCTTGCCATAGCAGTAAGCCTGTGCATTTTAAGTTTTCAGATTGCCTCTGTTTCCGGAAACTTTTTGGATGGATTTCACCATGTGCTGTATACCGTGGAGAAAAGAACTCATCGCCAGCGGTGGAGCTCCAAACAATCAGTTTCCAGCTGCGAATATCGAAGGTCTCAGAGCCCCTACGCTGTCAGTAGTACTTAATTACCTGCATGGAGGATTTTGTGGTATTGATTCGAGCGTATTTAATTCCAACTCTGAGGCACCTCATTCCAGATATTATGTAAGTTATGCCCGCCTGATTTTATTTTTTGCGATGATGACAATTGTTTTGTACCTGTCTGCCAAACGACGTGCAGCCAAATTGAACGATCATACATTTGCTTTGATTATTGCCTCCTGGTTTTCAATTTTGGCGCCATTATCGTGGTTTGTTGTTTTTAAAGCGCACTCCTATGCACATCTTGCATCTGAATTGCATCGTTTGGCAGATGCCGTTCACTTTTTTTGGTGCTGCCGTTACCGGGCTGGCAGTAAAAAATAGTTTTTCAAGGTTGATGTCAGCTGGAAGACGCGACGCTCTGTCAGGTTGGCTTCGCCCTTGAAAACAGAGAAGCCGGATTTTTTATTTACCATCACATGTATGGCTGAAAGATGAAGAAGTTGCTGCAGCGAAACACAAGCAGATCTTTCATGATATTTTTTCTCTATGCAGTAACGGCTTTTTTTGTCCTGCACATTTTCATGCTCAACAATGGATGGTTTCGTGAACTGAGCGATACTGGTTTTAGTTTTGATAGAATGGTATCGTTCACGGCAGACAGGCCTTTTGCCTATCGGGTGCTGATGCCGGCGCTTATCAATGCAAGCGCTTGTTTATTTCCAAAAGATTTTATCCATTTGCATAAAAAATGGTTAACCGTCAATTCCCCTCTTGCGACATATGCACAAAATACATTATTCATGTATGAAAGCATTGCATTAAAAGTTCACCTGGAATATGTTTACCTCTACCTATCGCTAATTTTTTTGTTATATTCTGTCAGGTATCTAACAAAATATATATACGCCTTCCCCCCGTTTTTTTCCGATGCTGTTCCTGCAATTGCGCTCTTATTCATGCCGCTCACTTTTACGATGGGAGGGCATATTTATGATTTTCCCGAGTTATTGCTTACGGCGCTTTGTTTGATCTGTATTATTCAAAAAAAATGGCTGTTTTATTACACCGTGTTTGTTCTTGCTGTATTGAATAAGGAAGTTAATGTTTTGCTCATTTTATTTTTTATTGCTTTTTGCCAAGACACTATGGCGAAAAAAGACATGCTCAAACATGCAGCTTTACAGATACTCATCGGGGCAATCCTGGTACTCTGTGTGCGATGGCTTTTTCTCGATAATCCCCTGTTCCCCGGTTTGAATGATTATTGGAAGCATAATATTCGTTATTGGTTGAACCCCAAATCGTATTTTCTCTTTTGGGACGCCTATCATGTGGGGTTACCGATTTTCCCTCGTGGTTCTAATATCCTTTTGATTGTTTTTACCGCGTTTTTTGTTTTTTATAAATGGAAAGACAAACCATGGCAGGTTAAAAGGCTATTTGTGTATACATCTATCTTCAACATACCGCTTTTTCTTTATGGCGGCTGGGCTGATGAAATAAGGGCGCTTTCATTAATGTTTCCTGCCATATACTTACTCGCCGCGCATTCACTCTATCGCTTGCTCTATCCCCCGCAAGCTATTGACGCGGGCTCTTAAATCTTAAACAATGGACAAACAAGCGGCCGGTTGATTGCATGCCTGAAACCCGTACCGGGCGAGTTTTTCTGCGGGTTATGGCGTGGCGTGTGTTAAAGGCGCGAAAGGATAAATCGCATTTTCATTTTGAGCCTGTGGATGGCCCGCCGTCCCCGGTCATTCAGGAAAGATTTCATCGATACTGTTTTCCCGGGCTATAAAGTACCGGTACCCCGGATAGAGCGCCATCATTTTTTTGTTGAGGTCTCCTGAATCAACCACGTAGATGACCTCATTGTCCAGAAAAGGAGAATTTGCCATCAGGAGGCAGCCAAAGATATGGCGCGTAAAGATGATTGCTTTTCCAATCCTCCGGTCCTTCACCTCGCTGAACAGCTTGGTGTTCACCTCCCAGAAGTTGGTGCTGTAGACTTTGTAGAGTGCAGGTACGTTTGCCGCCAGGCCGTACAGCATGCAGAAAACAAGTACAGCCGTCGTTAGCCCATACAGGCGCTTTACGGATACGGGCAGATTAAGCGCCTTCCTGAGAACATGCGGCACGCACTGGATGCCGCGTGCTGTAAGCAGAATCATGACCCCGGCAGCCTCATACAATAAACGGGGGCCGAAGCACCAGTCCTGATACCAGTAAAACAGGTAGCCTGCGGCAAGGCTGAAGCATGAAAACAGCAGCATGCAGTCCCAACGGGTTATTTTCCGGGATGCAAACAGAAAGACAACGAAGGAGAGCGAGGGGATCGGCCATTCGAAGAGATATTTGTTCAGGCCGACAAAATTATTCAATGTGTGCCGGACTCCCAGCCCCAGCGTATGTGCCTCCCCCCAGGCTGCGCGGCCAAACCCCGGCAGGTGTTTATCCCCGTGGAGAACCTGATACCCGAACAGCAAGGGGTCTCCATTGGTGAGGTAGTTAAATGCCAGCAGTATTCCTACGAACACCGATGCCGTAAGCGACATAACAAGAAAAGGCTTTCTGTAGTGCTTGAATTGCTGCCACAAAAGACAGCACGCATACACGGCAAACGGTATGGCAAGCGACACCGCTGTCAAAGGCCGTATATTAACGATCCATCCGAGGGAAGCTCCTGCAACGACAGCAGAAGCAGTGCTTTTCAGGCGCACGGTCCGAGCATAAAAAAGCAGAAATAGCGTGAACAGGAACAGAGCAGTCACATGGTTCATGAATTCCGAGGACATGAAAAGAATGAACGGGGAGAAAAGGCCGAGCACCGCGGCGAGGCGGCCGATGGCATCGCTGTAGAGCTCCCTGCCAAGAAAGTACAGCAGAACGATCGTAGCAGACCCCAGCAGCGGATTGATGATCCACGGCGCATCCCACCAGGACCCCGATCATCATCAGGAATGAGTGCCCCGGAGGATATTGAGAGTACCACCGGCCATTATTGATGATGTTATCGAAGAAGAAAAAGTCTCTGAGCGGCGGAGACAGGGCTGTCAGTCGTCCGCCGGCGAAAATCGTACCATGGAAAACCTGTGCGACACTATCCTGAATATGCGGATAGTGCTCAAAGGCGAAGAAAGAAATTATGTTTGTTAAAAGGAACTCTGTCAAGAAGACGGCTGCCAGGAACCAGGGCAGTTTTGCGGCGAGAACAAAAGTCCGCAGGCGATGCCAAACTGAGAAATCGATGATATACGGTATAGATGCCGATGAAAAAAAAGACAACGCCGTATATGCCGAGAGTCAGATAAAGGGCAGCGGAGCGAACGAACATCGGCTTAGGGTATCTGGTTTCCTGGAGAAAAAAACCAGAGAAAAAATGTAATCAGGAAGAAGCATAATGAGATTACCAGACCCCAAAGCGCGGGTTTGTTCCTGAAAAGATGAACGACCGCTTCTCTCCCGCTGCGAAACAGGAATACCATAGCCGGAAGAACAATCAGGGAAAGAACGATAAAATAATAGTAGGCTATGTGCAGATTGCCAATGAAGGGTATATGCCGGAATTCAACAAAATTTTCAGAACCGCTATGCAGGGGGATATAGCACATATGCCACGGCCCGCAGCGCCTGAACATTGCCACCAGAAGCAAGGCCCCAAGCACTCCCAGGATGCTTCTTAAGGGGAACTTAAAAGGACGGGCACAACTTTCGACACGTGAGCTATTCCCCAAAGTGAAAAACCTATCAGAATTTATTTTAACTTTTTCAAAGGCCCCTATCAGATGCAGATAAAACCGCTTTTGCATACACTTCAGCAATTTTTTTATTTCCAAGTACTGTCAAATGAACATAGTCCGTCATATCTGATTCATTTACCTGAAAATTATTTACCAGATCAGCTAAATAAATGTTCGGTTCACTTGCCGCAAGATTCCCTGATAATTTCATTTTCCAGATTAAGACCCTTCTCCCAGGCATCAGCGAATTCAGGCCCCTGCATTTTGACGGCAAAAGGCTTGTAGAACTGGAAAGTTCCTAATATCAATTTTGCGTTATTTGCTTTTGCTACGGCATTGATGCTCCTGAGGTTTCGCCGAAAGGTCTCAAGCCCAAAAGGACCGTTTTTAAAATCATATGTGGCTTCCGGGCGCGTATAGAGCATGCTTAAGTTGTAACGACCTATCAACAAATGTCGTAGCGCCACGAACATGGAAGAATATTCCAACCATCTCGGAAGGCGATCGAATAGCGGATAGGGGATTTTCCCTATATTGCGCCTTCTGTGCGAATAGTCGGGCCTGAAATTAATGGAATATGATGATTCAAGGTCATTGGTAGCATCATAAACCAGAACAAAATCAGGGTTGAGATCAATGCCTAATAATGAGAGGTTGACGAGTGTATCTGCGGTTGTGGCGCCATTTTGGGCCATATTGATTACTTCATACTGCTCAGTACCTAAAAATTGCTGTAAATATCCCGGCCAGGTTTTAGCCCATTTATGCATGCCGTCATACGTGGTCGACCCGCCATAGGTTACAATCCTGATTTTTGTTTTTGGATATTCCGGCTCTTTCCCTCTGCCTCCGAAGGAATGGAAATGGAACTCACGGGAGCCATCAGTACTTTTTAGGGCTATATAAGGCAAATACGGATGATCTGTCTTATACATTGTGCGAGGGCGAAACACATCATCTCCAAATTTTTTGGGTAAGCATCCATAACGCACATAAAAAAATCCGTGGCCGAACAATTCGACGACAAGAGATAACAATAAGAACATGAGTATAAAAAAAAGGGTTTTTTTGTCGCTACTGGGGTTATATTTATTTTCGTTCATCATTTTCCTTGTCCCTGCAGGAGAACGCCAGATCAAGAATTAAACGCTGATACATTATGGCTATTCATAAAAAACCGCTTTGTATGGTTGAATTTAAAATAAGGTTGCTTGAGAGTCAAGGTGAATGTGGCCTGCCCGAACAAGGAAACATTGCATGCCAGAATAAGCTTTCTGCGCACCCGGATCGTTCAAGCCTTGTGCTTCAGCATATAATCCCGGAACGCTTTCCCAAGGGGCGACATCGTGCGCTTGCGGTCGGTGACCACATAAAACACCCGGTCGAAAGTATGCCCGGCCACCGTTATGATGCGCAGTAGGCCATGGGCCACCTCATCAACTACCGCCCGGCGGGAGATAAACGCGACCCCCACACCCGAGCGCACGGCATGCTTGAGGGCTGCCGTGCTCCCCATCTCGGCGCTGACCAGCATCTGGCCGGGATTGATGCCCGCTTCACGCAGATTAATCTCCATGCTCATACGCGAGCCTGACCCCTGCTCGCGCATGACCAGCGGTTCAAGCGAAAGCTCATCCAGCGTCACTTCTTTTTTTGTCCACCACCGATGCCTGCGCGGCACGATCAGCACCTGCTCGTCATCGGCACATTTTGCATACTGCAGATGCTCGTCCTTAATGCGGCCCCCCACAATGCCCAGCTCAAGATTTCTGCTGAGCAGCTCCTCCACAATGAAAGCCGTGTCGGCGATGCGCATGGTGATCTGAATATCAGGGTACTGTTTTTTAAAATCACCCAGCAGCGGCGGCAAAATATATTCTCCCGGTATGGTGCTTGCTCCTATCACGAGATGGCCCGACTTCTTGCCCTTAAAATGATCAAGCGCCTGCACAGCTTCATTCTGTAAAGCGATGATCTGGCGGGCATAGCCGTAGAGCAGATCGCCGGCTTTGGTAAGGGTTATGTCGCGGTCGGCGCGGTCAAACAGCGGCAGGCCCACAAACTGCTCAAGGGCTGCAATATGCTGGCTCACCGTGGGCTGCGTAAGATACAGCTCATGGGCCGCCCGCGAGAAGCTTTTCAGTTCTGCAATTTTTAAAAAGATTTTCAGGCGATGTGTATCAAGCATTTTTTAGCTCCTGTCTGATAATAGTGCCTGCAACTGTTATAGCCCAGAGGGCCTGGTATGCCAAGCTCCCTTTTTGCCCGTGCGCTGCCAGCCGGATGGCATGGAGTGATCGGACGGTACGGAGGCCCCTAGCTCAGCCCCCTGCCAGGAGGGCTGCAGTTGCTGTGGTGAGGCGTATTCTGCGGGCAAGACCGGCCAGTATCTCTTTCTGGATCGGGGAAATGAGAGAAATCTCCTGCTCAAGCTTTTCCCGGTCGAGAACCCCGAGCACCACGTCGGTTTCCGCAACAGCGGCTGCGGCGCGCAGCTGTGCAGCTTCGTCAAAAAAGCTTGTCTCTCCCAGCACATGCCCCTGTTCAAGCACCGCAAGCGTAACCATGCCCTTGGAGGTATGCTTCCGGATACGCACCTTGCCCTGCATGATGATAAAAACATGGCGGGCCTTGCTGCCCTCTTCAAAAACAGTCTGGCCCTGTTTGAAGGTTAAGCGGTTTCTCACACATGCGGTGATGCTTTCCGGAAGTTCCATGACCCGCTCCTTTGCCTGCTCTATGGTTTGACCGGAATCCTGCCTTGAGTGCCCCGATTAATAAGCGGGCATGAAAAGACAGGTAAGATAAAAATCAATTTAAGCACCGGGATGCCCCGCCTTGTTTGCGGGGAGCATCAAAAATGCCGTTAGCCTCTGTTTGGCCTCGGCAGAGATATCACGAAAATGCACCCGCAAAGCCGTATGCCCGATCAGCGACCCGCGTGAAATGCTGGTGATCTTTCCGTGCACTTTAACCGGAGCGCCGCCGGGCAGATGGATCACCAGCTCTATGCTGCTCCCCGGCTCATGCCCGCCATGATTCATGTTGGCAAGCGATATATCAAACCGCAGGCCCTCCTCATCGATATCAACACCGGTTGCATGCAGCATGTCCGGCGAGGGGTTGTCGGGCAGCCGGTACTCTACCTGGCCCTCCCATTCCCTGCCAACGGTTTCACCGCCGGCAAGCTTGAACATACATGACGGCTCATGCACCGCGAGCTGCACCACTTCCGTATCAGCCTCCGGGGGGGCTTCCTTCTTCGGGTTCTTTTCGCTGCGCAGGCGGTCATGAACCGAACTTATCTTGACAAGCTTTTTTACCATATCGAGAGCAATGAGCCTGAGGAGCGGGCTCATTGCCTGATGCTCATGCCGCAGCGCAAGGTAATGCCAGGCTTCCAGCTCTACGGCCTCCTGTGCCACGGCCGATGCCGTGCGCGGCCCGTGGCCGCCATCGATAAAAACCATCTCGCCGAAAACGTCGCCGGGCCCGAGCTCATACAGCAGCGCATCCTGGCCGTGAAGCTCTTTAAAAATGCCGACCGTTCCGCTCATGATGCGGTAGAGAGCTGCGCCGAAGTCGCCCTCCTTGATAATAAGATCGCCGGGCTTGTACCGCAGCGTTCTTTTTTCGGGCGCGGCGGGAGCTGTGCCCCCGTTTTTCAGCATAACCGGAGATGCAACGAGCGAGGGTTGTGCCATCGTATCCATGCCTTTTATAAATTACTCGACTGCGGAGATTGCTCTCTGAACGGCTGCCGTAAAAAATACCTTTTTACGACCGCAACATATTTATTATCGAAATTATTTTTAGTATCTTTAATAAACATCTGCCGCAACGGCCTGTTCCGGAGTAGCCGAAAGCTCTTTGGGTATGTGCTGCATGATACCTTTGTCTCCGGACCTGTCATGCACCCGCAGAGACCGTGATTCTCATGCTGCAGCATGAGAAAGAATCTCCTTGATTTTTGGAAGCCGCAACGGCATATAAAGAGGTCTGGCTGCCACTGCCGAATGCAACATCCAGCCATAACCAAGCATGATAGGCCGCTCTATGAAACCACTTGCCAGAATTAATGAGCTGATTTTACTGAATGAACCGTTTTGCCTTGCTACGGTGCTGACCTCATCACGCCGCGGCATTTCACCGGGGCTGCAGATTATCATACGGCGTGACGGGTCGCTTGAAGCGGGAACCGGTCACATCGATATCGACAAACTTTTCAGCCGGACCGCTCTTACCTGCTTCGAGCAGCGCCGCAAGGCCAGCGTCGAGATTGTGGCGGAGCTGCTCGTGTTTTTTGATTTACCCGCTCAGAGCGCCCATCTTATCGTCTGCGGCGCAGGGCACATTGCCGTTCCCCTGGCCCGCTATGCCCTTGATGCAGGCTTTGCCGTGACCGTTATCGACGACCGGGAGGATTTTGCAAGCCCAGAGCGCTTTCCAGGCTGCGAGGTCGTGGCACGGGACTTCCTTCCCGCCCTGGCTGGCATGGCTTTCGGACCGTCGGCCTATGTCGTTGTTATCACCCGCGGCCATGAGCATGATGCCGACAGCCTGGCCGAGGTGCTCCAGCACGACACGGGTTATATTGGCCTTATCGGCAGCCGCCGCCGCGTAAGCTTTGTGCTCGAGATGCTCGGCAGGCAGGGCATCCCGAAGAATAGGCTTGCATCAGTTTTTACGCCCATCGGCATCCCCATCGGCGCCGAGTCGCCTGAAGAGATCGCCCTCTCGATAATGGCTGAGCTTGTCTGCGTGCGGCGCAAAGGGCCGCAGCAGGCAATAACCCTGCGCGAATCCATAAGGAAGTGACCGATGACCGATAAAGATATTTTTGAAAAACTCTCGCAGCTTCAAAAACAGAAGATTCCCGTCTGCCTTGCCACCATTGTGAAGACCGCCGGTTCAACGCCGCGCGAGGTCGGCGCCAAGATGATCATCTGCACCGACGGCACCACCTTCGGCTCTGTCGGCGGCGGATGCGGAGAAAACCAGGTTCGCACCGCAGCCTTTCAGTCTACCCTGATCAAACAGGAGCCCCGGCTTCTGGAGGTAGACCTGACCGATGATCTCGGGACCAAAGGCGGCGATGTGTGCGGGGGGAAAATGTGGATATTTGTCGAGCCTTATCTCTGGGACTGATGGCTGCCTTATTGCATCAAATTCATAGTTGGCGCAAGCTGCGGCACCAAGAAGAGCTTGCAAAAACACAATGGTATGATATATTGTAATACCGGAGGCAAAAATTTATGAGCACTGCAAAAATCGCAATCACCATCGAAGAAGACACTCTCGGGAAACTTGATCGAATGGTTCTGGCCAAAGCATTTCCAAACAGAAGTAAGGCCATCCAGGAAGCAATCGAAGAAAAACTTGCAAAAATCAATAGAAGCCGTTTGGCAAGGGAGTGCGCAAAACTGGATCCCGGGACCGAGAAGGCTATTGCAGAAGAAGGATTCTCTCAGGAAATGGAAGAATGGCCAAAATACTGAGAGGAGATGTTTATTGGGCAAACTTAGATCCGGCAAAGGGTCATGAACAATCGGGCCAAAGACCGGTTCTCGTGTTAAGTCAGGATATCTTTAATGAACGCTCTGGTGTCGTCATTGCGGTTGCTCTCACGAGCCAGTCGCAGAAAGCAGGCTTTCCTCTCACATTTCCCCTTTCAAGCCCTGCGCTCCCAAAAAAATCATGGGTTAAGATAAGCCAGATACGGACACTTTCGCAGGAACGTCTCGGTAAGCGCATTGCGAGAATCTCCCCCGAGGAAGTTGATCTTGTCATTGAAGGCCTGAATGAAATCATTGGCGGCTAACAAGGGGGGTGGATTTATTAACTCCTGGGGCGTTAAGGGCTATACTAACTGCTGCCGCAGGGCTTATTTCTTCATGTCAGCCCACAGACCGCCGTCTTCGATAATGTCGGACGCAACGGCATTGCCGCGCACCAGCTCCCTGAATTCCTGCGGCGATACCAGCTTTTTCCCAAGGGCATAATTGAGCCGGCGGGATTCATCGGCAATAGGGTCGATGATGGCCTTTGGCGTATAAGAGCCGAAACCGCCCCCGGCAAAGACATGGCCCCCTTGAGCTGCAACACGGTACAGTTCGGCAAGCAGCCCGCCCTTCTCATCTAGAAAAAAGAAAACGCCCCGGCAGACAACAAGATCGTATGCAGCTTCGGCAAGGGCAAGGGGAACAAGCGGTGTTGAAATAATGCTGATGCGGCCGGCATCAAGACAGGCAAGCTGGCCGCGCCAGTCATCAAAAAATGTTTCTGCAAGCTCGGACAGCTCAAGGGCGACCGTCAGGCGGCTCTGTGGGAAAAGCTTTAATAGCTCAAGACCTGTGCCGCCGGAAAAGCAGCCGACCTCAAGTATGCGCAGGGGTTGATGCGGGCAGTGGTCGGCCGCCTGCCGGGCAAGGCCGGGATAAACCGGCAACCACAGCTTGTTTATATCTCGTATGAGTGTCGTATCCATTATATACCTTCGATATTCTCTGCGCTCTCTAGCTGCTCTGCGATGAAGCCCTTCAATATAAAAATCGTCCAATGCCCACATAGTGGCAGCCGGCGCCCGCAAACACGAACAAATGCCAGATCATATGATGGTAGCGCACCGATTGCATGGCATAGAAAACAGCACCAAGAGTATAGCAGATGCCGCCGGCAACAATAAGCCAGAACAGGGCTGGGCTGGCATTGCGGTAGAAGCTCGGCAGGATCAGCACCACGGTCCAGCCCATGACCAGGTACAGGGCCATGGACATTTTCGGCATTGATTTTTGCGCCAGCGATTTATACAGAATGCCCACCAGCACCATGGACCACTGCACGGTTAGAATCGCCACGGCCTTCCAACCGCCGATCACCCGTAGAGCAATGGGCGTATAGGAGCCCGCAATGGCGACATAAATGAATATGTGATCGAGAATCTTGAAAATCTTCTTGTGGCGAGACTCAGGCTCCATGGCATGGTACAGCGTCGACATAAGAAACATCAGGAGAATCGATATGCAGAAAATCGAAATACCGACAACGTCGGCCGTGGTACCGTTGCGGTAGGCAATGATGGCCATTGCGGGCATGGAACCGAGCACCAGCAGCGCCGCGATGCCGTGGGTAACTGCATTGGCGAGTTCCTCGAAGAAGCTCTGTTTGCGGGCATGCCACAAAAGCATTGTGCTCTCCGGTAAGTTGTATGCTGATAAAAAGGCGATCAGTCGATCCTGAGCGCTTCACCGCATTTAAGTGTCTGTTTCGGGCTGCCGTTTTCATCAAACTGCTCGTAGGAGACCATGCGGCCCTCTTTGAAATCGGCTTTAATTTCAATCTTGCCGTTCAGGTGATAGGTAATGCCGACACCTTCGCGTACATTATTCACGAAATTTACCTCTTCCCGGATGCCGCCCTCTTCATAATAGACTTTATACGGGCCCTCAAGCCTGCCCTGTTTGTACACCGCCTCGGTCTGTTTGATGCCCTCTTCATAATAGGCTGTAAACTGGCCTTCGCGGATATTGGCTACATAAAAAAATTCCGCTTTCAGGTTGCCGTTTTCATGAAAGTGTCGCGTGGGGCCGTCAAGTTTGTCGTCTTTGTACGTCATTTCGGCAAAGATAGTTCCCTTTGGATAAAATGTTTTTGTTAAGCCGTTTTGCCTGCCGTCATAGGTGTAGCTGAGCTCGGCCCGCAGGGTTCCGTCGGGGTAATTTTCGCGGCGTATTGCATACTTTTGTTCCATCAGCATTTCCTTCCATGAGTACAGTATTCATATTCTTCCGGTGTGTCAATATCAATACCTGCATCTGCGTCGGGCATGTAGATGCAGTGCACAATCTCCGGCGCCTGCTCGATGACAGCCCGTCCGCCTGTGTCGCCTTCCAGGGCAAGCAGGTGCTCCCGAAAGCGGGAGGGGAAAATCACCGGGCTGCCGCGCCTGCCGCCATAGACCGGAATGATGATATGGTCTTTAAGGTACTGCCAGGCAGCGATAAGCAAATTGATAGTTGCGGTATCAAGTCGGGGTTGGTCGCCGGTTAAAAACATATAGGCCTGCGTCTGCGGCAGGGCCGCAAGCACACCGGCTTTGACCGACGCGCTCTGGCCAAGGGCTGCGTCGGGATTGTACACCTGCCGGATGCGGTAGCGCTCGGCAAACTTGCGCACTACCGGATTTTGATAGACCACAATAATATCATCAAGCAGAGAAGCGTCTGCCGCCTGCATAACCCGCTCGACAATGGCGATGCCGTCAACGGGCAGCAGCAGCTTGTCGCTGCCCATGCGGCGGGAAAGGCCTGATGCCAGTATGATACCGGTGATCATTGATGCAAGATTTCTCCCTGCGATACGCAATGACAGCGTTTTATGTGCGCCCCAATATGAATCGAGACTTACTCCCTGTGGAAGAAAAATTCCTTCTCCCCTTGAGGGGAGAAGGCCAGGATGAGGGGTGTTGAAAACTTAGCAAAACATGCCCCCTCACCTCAATCCTCTCCCCCTGCCGGGGGCGAGGAAGTGTTTTACTTAATTCAAAAGCTGCCGGTTTTAAACCTGCCCCTACAAAACCATATAGTTGCCCTGCTGCAATGATGCGATAATGCAACCGCCACGGGATGTCTGCATGCGTTGCAAGTTCTCGGGCGATGTGCTCAGCCCTGCGTCATGCAATGCTTCTGTATCAGCTTTATTAAGCAGAACAAATTTCCGGCTTGCTGCAGGCGCTCCTTTAAAAAGACCTTTTTCTGACATAATAAGCTTTATAATGCTTTCCCTGTCTATAAGCTCGCCGGGCTTTTTGCCGGTACAGGCTGCAAAAAAGTCCGCTGCGGTGAATGTTTTCTTCAGAAACTTCTTTTCCGAGAGAGTCTAAACCGATAACGCCAATGACCAGAGTCGTCGATTTCGGAATGACCGGCTCATAGCCTGCTGGAGCTTTTATGGGCTTGCGCTTGGCGCCGTCAGCCTCAACCAGGATGCAGTCAAACCAGCCGCTGGCGTACAGCTCATCGATAAAGGCCGGCTCAACGCTTTTGACCTTGCAGATTTCACCGTGCACCAGGCCGCTTCCAAGGCACACTATCGTCCCTGCGGGCAGTGCGGCAAGCTCACCCAGATCTGTGCAGCCTTCAAGCATGGCAATATCGCACTGCCCCGGCTCGGGTACGCCGATATTGGTAGTGGTGGTCACCAGGACCTTTTTCCCGAGCGCTTTGAGTTCATGGGCGAGCAGAAACATTGCCGTGGTCTTGCCTCCGCCGCCGACAAAAGCAATGACTGCAGGCTTGTGCAGGTCGATGCCCAAAGCCTCATGCAGCATCACGCAAACCTCATGCGCGCGGGTTGCAGCATTTCGCCTGCTGTGCCTCAGCAGCGGCGGAACTCCGCACCTGAATGATTTCTGCGAGAATTGAAATGGCGATTTCAGCCGGCGTATTTGCGCCGATCTTTATGCCCACGGGGGAGTGGATCTGCGCAATGATCTCCTCTGCCACGCCATTGTCCCGCAATTGCTGAAGCACCTTGGCAACTTTTGCCTTGCTGCCGATCATGCCCAGATAGCGGTATTCTTTTAGTCAGGCACTTTTCAAGCACTTCGAAGTCATGGATATGCTTGTGGGTGAGAATGACGGCGTAGGTTCTTTCATTGAACGTAACCTTGTCAATGGCTGTTGCATACTCCTCGGCAATGACCGTATCAGCCCAGGGCAGGCGTTCAGCATTGGCAAACTCAGGCCTGCTGTCAACAACCGTCACATTGAACTCAAGCATTTTGCCTATCTGGGCAAGGCAGGCGCCGATATGGCCGGCGCCGAAGATGACAAGCTGGGCCGCCGGCACCAGGGGCTCGATAAAAACGCTCATGCCGCCGCCGCAGGTCATGCCGATGTCCTTGAGGTCATGGGAGATCAGGCGCGCTGTGCCGCCCGCCATGAGCTTCATAGCTTCATCGATTATTATCTTCTCAATAGCTCCGCCGCCGACAGTGCCGGCTATCGTACCGTCAGACCGCACGAGCATGCGGGCCCCTTCCTCGCGGGGGGCAGAGCCTCGCGATTCAATGACGGTGGCAAGCACCACGGGCTGATTGCCTTTTCTGGCCGCAACGATTTCTTCAAAAATATCCATAATGATTCTCCTGCTTATAATCGTTTGTCTGCATGGTTATACATTTTAACCCTGCAGCATTTGCTTTCCATGAGGGACGCAATTCAGGAGTCAGAATCCAGATAAAAAATCTTATCCTGTATTTGTTTGCCTTCGGCTACTGGCTTCGCATCTGCCTCTACTTCTTCTCATAATCCTCAATCGCCATCTGCAGGGCCCGTATGCCCGCCAAGGGGGCAGCCGGTCTGCAGCTCAATGCCGCCCTCAAAAGCCTTTTCTATATCAGTATTGCTGAGCAGCTTTGCCTCGGCAACGGTTTTCCCGAGGGCAAGCTCGGTGAGCATGCTGTTCACCGCAATGGTTGATGCGCAGCCGTTTGATTTAAAGCGGATATCAAAAACGCGCCCGTCTTCTATCATAATCCACAGCTCGATTTTATCGCCGCAGGCAGGATCATCAAGCAGTGCATACCCATCGGCAAGCCCGTCGCTCATCTCGCCGAAATTGCGGGGTTGCACGGCATGATCGCGCACGAGCGTCGGGCAGTCTTCTCCCGGATCGCTTAATTTCGGAGCGCCTTCTGCGCCTCCCCAGGCGCAGGAATCTTCATGAAAACGGATCATCCATTTGAAAACTCCTATCAAATATTTTTAACGCATTCTATAAACTGCTCAAGTGTCTTGAGATTATGGCAGGGCAGAAAATGATCTACATACGGCATGGCTGTTGACATGCCCAGGCACAATGGCTCGTACCGGTCATATTTCAGGTTTGGATTAAGCCAGATAATTTTGCGGAATCCGCGCTTGAAAAGGACCATCTGTTTTTTCAGCAGGTCCGCATCGCCCTTGTCCCAGCCGTCGCTCAAAACGACCAGTATGCGGTTGCGCTTGCGGAGCTTGCCGCCGTACAGTTTATTGAATTCTGCAAAGCTGCCGCCGATATCCGTGCCGCCCGACCAGAACTGCACTTTTTTCGACAGAATCGCCATGGCCGATTCAAGCGTACGGTTGCTCAGTATATCGCTGATATACATGAGCTGTGTGCCGAAGACAAATGTTTCAGTGTCCCGCAAATATTTCTGCAGGCTGTATATGAATTTTATAAAAAAGCGGCTGTAGATGTCCATGGAGCCGCTCACGTCGGCAAGCAGCACGAGCCGGGACTGCCGGGGCTTGCGCTGTTTGGTCAGTATCTGCATGATTTCGCCGCCCCGCTGCGTGGATTGGCGGATCGAGCGGCGAAGATCGATCATTTTGCCCTTAGTGCTGGGTTTGAACCGGCGGCCGAGCTTTTCTTTCACCTTAATTCTGAAGTTGCGAAAAATTTCATCAAACAGGGCAATCTCATAGGGCGCGATCAGCTCGAAATCCTTCTCCCGCAGGGACTCCCCGAGCGAATAGGTCGGAACGGCGACCTCGTCATATTGATTGCTCAGCTTTTTAGAATCTTTTTTCGGATTTCCCTCTTCATCCTCTGGGGTTTTGCTCTGTTTATTGACTGATGAGTCCTTATCATCGGGCTCTTCATTGCTGCCGCCCTGGCGCTTGGGAATAGTGACTCCGGTGCGCCAGAACTGCAGAAAAAGGATGTCGAAAGCAGCCCGGTATTTTTGGCTCATGATCATATTGGTGCGCAGAGCCATATAGAACTCAAACCGGCGGCTGATATCGATATGGGCAAGGGATGCAATGGCATCCCGCTCATTTGAGGTATGCACGGGGATTTTATTTGCGCGCAGAATCTTGGCAAACCGGATAATGCGCTGGATAAGGGACTCTGTGCGCTGCGCAAGGGTTGCGCTGTCGCTTTTCTTTTTCTGCTCCTCGAGCTTTTTCTGCGCTTCAACCGGGACAAGAAGAACCTTCATTGAATCTTAGCCTCTGCCTCCACCAGCACCGTGGTTGACAAGTCCTTGAATTTTTTTACATCTTCCTTGAATTTGAACAGGCAGCCCGCGGTCATGTCCATGGTGGTCTCATCTATCTCGTCCTTATCAAGAATGGTGAGGGCCTGCGACCAGTCAAGCGTTTCAGCCACGCCGGGCCGCTTGTAAAATTCCTGATCCCGGAGCGATGCCATGATGCGGGATATTTTTTTGGCAAGGGTTGCTTCGATATTGGGCACCTTTGCGAGTATTATTTCCATCTCGCGCTCGGGCGTCGGGTAATCAATAAAATGGTACAGGCAGCGCCGCTTGAGCGCGTCGTGCAGCTCCCGGACGCGGTTTGAGGTAATGATAACCAGCGGCTTGTGCCTGGCCTGCACCGTGCCCATTTCAGGAATGGTGACCTGGAAATCAGAGAGTATCTCAAGCAGAAAAGCCTCGAATTCCTCATCTGCCCGGTCGACCTCATCAATGAGCAGAACTGCCTTATCCTGGCCCCGCACGGCCTGGAGAAGGGGCCTGGGGATGAGAAACTCCTCGGTAAAAACATTTTCAACATGCCCGGCAGCGCCTGCGCTGTCAAGCGCCTTAATTTTTAAAAGCTGCTTGGCATAGTTCCACTCATAAATCGCTGAAGTTGCATCAAGGCCTTCATAGCACTGCAGGCGAATAAGCTTTCTGCCCAGAACATTTGCCAGCACTTTGGCAACCTCTGTTTTTCCCACGCCCGGCTCCCCTTCCAGCAGCAGCGGCTTTTCCATTTGCATAGACAGATACAGCGTAAATGCAAGGGGATCATCGCAGATATAATTCTCCCTTTTCATCGATTCCTTGATTTTGTCAACCGAGTCGAGCTTTTTCATGGCAGCCTCATAATTATCTTGAAGTATATAACCTTTATCAGTAAAAGAAAAGGAACCTGGCAATAGGGAAAGGAGGGTAACAGATCAGGAAACACTTCCAGAACCTACTGCCAGGCTTTTTATTTAAGCTGTTTGATTGTTCCAGTATAAAATTGCTTCGAGCACCGAACCGCCTAAAGCGCGGGCCTTGTCCGAAATCGTGTAGCAGTGCTCACGGACCGGTCGCGGGTCGACATCGCCGATCTTGAGCCCCTTGGGCACCTCGCGGCCGTTCATGATAAGGCCCCGCACGACCCCTTCAAATACGGCCCGCACCGGAGCTTCATTAACATAGCAAATTATATCATCCTTTTTAACCGGTGCACCGATATCAAGCACATGCCTGATGCTGCCAGCCTGTGGAGAGCGCAGCACGCGCTCAGCGCCATAGCCCATAACCGGATCGGGTTTGCCCGTGTCGGGCAGGGCGCAGCCCTTGAAAAACAGCCTGCCCAGATTATGGCCGCGCATTGTTTCAATGACCACATGCACCTGTTTGCCTGCTTCAAAGCCCGGACCCAGGGCAATTGTTAAGGGCGCCATGTCCATGCGCATGCCCGTGTCGCGCTTGGCAAGGGTGGCATCAACCACGGCATCTGCCTTTATATCTTTCAGTACAGCAGCCGCAGGATCGACATACACCGGAATTTCACCGCGCTGCCAGGCCCCGTGAATTTCTGGTATTGAGTGCGCATGTACAGCGGTAATCTCTTCGACTATCATTCTGCCGTCGATTACGGCCTGGGCGAATGCCACGCTGCGGCGTACGACAAGGGGCTGCGCAACTTCAAGAATCAGCACCTTAAACCCGCTGCGGTGCAGGCGGTGCGCCACGCCGGTAGCCAGATCGCCACCGCCGCGAATAATGATACACATGTCTTTAATCGCTTTCATAAAAAGCCTTTATGATGAAGCCTTAAAGCGTTCTGCCGAAGGGCATTCCAGACCTCCGGCAGAAGCGCTTAAAGGGTATTTGAGGAAGCGAACCAACGAAGCCGTTGGGTTCGGTGAACAGCCTGAGCGGTCAAACTGTTCGGTCATGGCAGGAAGCTTCTATCTCGCCATCACCGAAAAGCACGACATTGTATGAACCAAAAATGCGGATTAACAATCAAAAACATAATAAAAGCAGGCGCCCCTTTCGGAGCGCCTGCTTTTGTACAGCATTTTTACTTAATACCCTGTTCCTTGATAGCCTTGAGCACTTTCTCAGCGGTGATGGGCGCCTGGGTAAACTGGATACCGATGGCGTCGTAGATCGCGTTTGCAGCCGAGCCAATGGGACCCATGAGTGCCGATTCGCCGCAGCTCTTTGCTCCCATCGGTCCGATGGGGTCAGGAGCGCTTTCCACCAGAATGATAGTAGCATTGGGCATATCAGACGGTCCGAGCATCTTGTAGTCGGTAAAGTCAGCATTCAGCACGCGACCCTGTTTGTCATAGGCGTACTCTTCCGTGAGCACGAATCCGAGACCCTGGTGCGCGCCGCCTTCCAGCTGACCTTCGACTGAAGGCGGATGAATGGCTTTGCCGATATCGTGAGCGTTGACCAGATTAATCACCTTCACTTCGCCGGTTTCGATATCGACCTCGACTTCAGAGAAGCAGGCGCCGAAGGGCGGTGAGCAGTGCTTGGCAAAGAAGCTCGAGTAGCCCTGAATCTGGCCCGGAATGCCGATCGGCTTGCCGGTAGCCGCATCAAGGAAGCTATAGACGCCTTCCTTTGCAATCTTCACAGCGCTGATCGACTTCTGCGGGTTGCCCTTAACGCTTATGATCTTGTCTTTCATTACAAGATCTTTTACATTGGCTTCCAGAAGCTGGGCAGCCCGTTCAAGCAGTTGCCGCTTTACGCTTTCGCAGGACTCGATGATGGCAGGTCCCGCGCAGTAAACAGTACGGCTTGCATGAGCGCCGATGTCAAAACCGCAGACATCCGAGTCCCCCGACCGGAGGTGAATATCCTCCATCGGAAAACCCAGCGTTTCAGCAGCAAACTGCGTCATAACCGTATGGCCGCCGGTGCCCAGATCAGATATCTGAACAATCAGCTCAAGGGTGCAGTCTTCATTGAGCTTGGCCGTGCAGGCCGTGTGCTCAAGAAGCATGGGAAAAGCCCCTGAGGTGTGGTTCATGACGGCCACACCGATGCCGCGGCGCTTGGTGCCGGTCTGCTTGGCAAACTTTTTCTTTTTAGCATACCAGCCGATCTCTTTGGCTGCCAGATCGATACAGTCATTGAGACCGTCGGAAGCGTAGGTCACGCCCTTCAGCCATGTTTCATCGCCGATAGACTTGTGCCACTTCTTGCGCCACTCAAGCTCGTCAAGACCGAGCTCTCTGCACATTTTCGTGACCATCTGCTCCTGGCAGAACGTGATCTGCGGGTTGCCGTAGCCGCGGTAGGCGCCGGCAGGCACTTCATTGGTGAAGTAGCCTTCCATCTGCATGCCCATTGCCTGCCACTTGTACATGCCGTGCAGGAATGCGGCTGCGCAGAATGGCGGCCCGGAACCATGGGTGTAGTAGCCTCCTTTGCGCGCATGATAGAACGCGTCGACAGCCACGGGGGTGCCGTCTTTCTTGAAGCCCATCTTCATCCAGATGTCTCCGGGATAGCGGGTTTCAGAGGAGGTCCAGTCTTCCTCGCGCAGAAACTCCATGCTTGCACCGGATGGCCGGGCACTGCCATGGCCATGGCGCAGACATGGGGCTCGCCGATCATGCCCAGGCGCACGCCGAAGCCGCCGCCCACGATGGTCTGAACCACGCGCACGCGGGACAGGGGCAGCTCGAACAGCTCGGCAATCAGCACCTGCACGGGCTTGGGCATCTGCGTTGATGTCCAGCAGTTCAGGCGTCCGCGCTCATCATAATGGGCCACGTAGGCGTGGTTCTCCATCTGGCAATGTTTCTGCTTGGGAACATAAAAGAGTCTTCGATAACGTAGTCGCACTTGTCAAAAAGCTGGGCCGGCGTTTTGCCGTTCTTGTCGTTCCAGCCGTAGCTCTGGCCGGGGAAGAACGATTCGGGCAGATCAAAAGCCTTGTTGCCGGGCTTGAGCGGGGTAAACAGATACCCGTTCTTCTTTTTGCCCTCGGCTTTGGAAGCCTCCACCGTCATATACACGGGCAGCGGCTCATAGGTAACCTTGATCTTGTCGGCTGCGCGCTCGGCTGCCTCCTCGGTTTTTGCAATAACGCCGCAGATGGCATCGCCCTGATGTTTCACGATCTTGTTGAAGATGTTCAGGTCGGCGATTTCACCGAAAATTTCACCAAAAAGCTCGGGCACCAGCAGCTTCATGATGGTGGTGTTGTAAGGAGTTTTGGTCACATCATCGGGGCCGACGATTTTTACGACACCGGGCACCTTTAAAGCTTCGGTAAAATCAAGCTTTTTGACTTTGGCGTGAGCATATTCCATGCAGCGAACAACTTTGCCATAGTACATGCCGGGCATGCGCATGTCGCCTGCATAGATGGACTGGCCGGTGATCTTCTCCCGGGAGTCAACTTTGGGGATTCGTTTTCCAATTACGGATTCTGCCATGCTGTCCTCCTTCCTATCGCTTGCCGGCGGCCAGTTTTTTACTGGCAACCTGAACAGCTTTGACAACTTTTACATATCCCGTGCAGCGGCAGATATTGCCTTCCAGACCGCGCCGGATTTCCTCTTCCGTAGGCTTTGGGTTCTTCTCAAGAATAGAAACTGCCTTGAGAGCCATGCCTGGCATGCAGAAGCCGCATTGTATCGTGCTTTCATCGACAAAGGCCTGCTGAACGGGATGCAGCACGCCATCTTTTGCAAGACCGGTAGCGGTGATGAAATGCTTGCCGTCCATGGTGGCTGCAAGGGCTATACAGGCAAGAATGGGTTTTTTCTGCGCCTTTTCGATGGAGCAGTAGGTTGTGTGGGCGTCAACGGTCGTGCATTTCATGCCGCCGTCTTCCACCATCAGCACGGTGCAGGCGCCGCATTCGCCGCGGCCGCAGCCGTACTTGACATCAGTCAAATTCAGTTGATCCCTGATGACCTGGAGCAGAGTATGATGAGCTGATACATTAAGATTATACTCCTCCCCATTTATATACAGGGTTATGGCACGTTTTTTCATGATTAAATCTCCTTAAAGATAATGTTGTGAAATAGTCCTCAAATTACTTTCCAAGTGCTTCAAAAATTATGCGCTTCACCATGACGCCCGCTACATCGCGCCGATACTCTGCTGTGGAGCGAACATCATCAATGGGCTTAATTTCCGAGGGGACTGTTTCTACAATCTTCCGGAGAACATCGTCGGTAATCTGGCTGCCTTTCAGGATCGCTTCGACTTTTTTCAGCCGAATGGTGGTCGGCGCCACTGCGCCGATGGCAACGCGGGCCTCCTTGCAGGTCTTGCCTGACATGTCCAGACGCACGGCAACATTGACTTTGGAAAGGTCAAGGGTGGTGCGGGTCATACGGGCAAACGCATTGCAGGAGCCGGTTGTCACCGGGGGCAGCTTTACTTCAACGGCAAGTTCATCACTCTTGCGGGCCGTCTCTTTATACTTCACGAAAAAATCATCGATGCTGACTTCCCGCTTGCCCTTGGGGCCGCGCAGGACCAATGTGCCGCCAATCGCAAGGATCGCGCAGCAGCAGTCCCCTGAGGGGGAAGCGCGCATGATATTACCAACAACGGTGCCCATATTGCGTGTCTGGGGTGTGCCGTTAATGGCTGCTGATTTCCACAGAGCAGGGTATCTCTTCTGCACATCTGCATTGTCGGCAACCTGTTGCAGCGTTGCCATGGCGCCGATGCGCAGCCCGTTTTTGCTGTCGTACTCGACATAGTCCAGACCGGGAATTTCGGCAAGACTGATAACATTTGGGCTGCCAAATCCCTTGGTCAACGAGATCACTACGTCGGTGCCGCCAGCCATGACGGAAGCCTTGTTTTTCAGCTTGCCAAGCAAGTCAACGGCTTCCTTGATGCTCTGGGGCATCAGCAGCTCGAATTCCGGCAGTATTCGACTACTGGCCATAAGTTAAACCTCCTTATTCAATTAGTTTAAACGTGTACGGGGTTTCTACCAAATATAAAGGTTTTCTGTTCCAGCCACCTCCTTTCGCAGCTTTTGGTTTACCGTTTTTGTCGATTATCAATAATTAGATAGTAAAGAAATCGTTTGAATTCGATTATCCCCGCTTACAAAGCGGGGCATTACGCCGAATTCATGGCTATCGCCACCACGATTTCTTAAATCGAATTGTTCCAATAGCCATTCATCCCCGTCTACAAGACGGGGTGTTCTGGCTCAACTTTCATAAAAAAACCGGTCCCGTGACGACACAGGACCGGCTCGTTTACAATCGCGAACCGATTATCTCCTTTCCGCCACGGGAGGCATGGCGCTTTCGGGCCATACCCTTTCGGCCTTCCGTTCATTAGCCCTCTCGGGCTTTTAGAATCGGACGGCTTGGAGAATTTCATTGCTGCTCCGGCTCTCTGCCGCAGGATGTTCTCTGCGCAGTTTACGCAGACTTTACACCACAGTAACGCCAACCCGGCACACTGTCAATCGGACCGGTGCAAAATGCGGCAACGTAAAAATGTCACCAGAGGGTTCAATCGCACAGGCTGCCATGGTCCAGCACCGCATAAATCCAGCTTGTATTTCCCGGATCGCTGGAGCGCCTGCTGCTGCGTGAAGGCACCGGCGCCCGCACCGGCGTGGGATCATGCTGTGCGATAATCCGGTTTTGATAATAGACGCGCCATGAGCCGTCCAGCAGCTGCCGTACCTCGACCGGAGTTTGTGCATATGAAATACGCTGCCTGCCCGGAGGTATATCGATCACCATGTCGCCCAGCACGATTTTATTATTATGCTGCACCGTGGCCGAATAAAAAAAACTGCAGATGCGTTCAAGATCAGCGCCCTCAGGTAACCGCTTCCATGCGGGCTCTATTTTTACGGGCCGGCAGGCATGGCTGCGATTGAATGCCGTGATAAGTCCAGGGTCAAGCAGCTGATTGGCCTTTGTCAGTTCTGCGATATCTCTTCCTTCAAACTGGCCGGCAAGAAATGTTTCAAACAAAGCCGTGATGCCCATGATCCGGCGCTTGCTTTCAAGATAATGCGCAATGCCCAGCCCCTGCAGCGCCCGCTCTACCTGGCTGGGGTCTCGCTCTCCACGCAGCTCTTCCTCAAGAGTCCAGGAGCGGTCGCTGCGGCGCACGGCGCTGCGGCTGTGCTGGCAGAATGCCTGTGGCACGCCGCAGGAGCGCACAACCTCACGGATCAGCCAGAGATACCCCTCTGCTGTCTGTGCGGGGAAAAAGCGCGCCGCACGACAACTCAACGTGGCTGTGTCGACCGCTGCCATAAAGCAGCTTTCATGCTCGCCAAACCATTTTTTCGTAATGCCGCCCCACAGCACCATCATCCCTTCACTGGCATAGCAGGCCGAATGCGTGTCGGCGCTGCCTGTCCTTCCTGCCTGGTTCTGCTTGATGCCCTCGGCGCGCAGAATTCTTCGAATTGTTTCACGGCTGAGACTGATGCCGTGCTCGGCCTGCAGCCGCAGCGTTATCTGCGTATCATTTAAAGCCGCGTAGCGTGTGCGGGCAAGATGCAGAATGCGCATGCGCACATGATCACTTAATGCCCTGTGCGAACGCCTGCCGATATTGCCGTGCAGCACGCAGCGCGCGCCGTTGCGGACAAATCCCTGCTTGAGCCGTTTTGCCTGCCTGTAGCTGACACCTATTTTACCTGCCGCCTCACGTAGCGTAATATAGCCGTCTATAGACATCTGCAGAAAATGGATGCGCTGGAGCTGATCGGGATTGAACGCGAGCAACTCGTTTGCAGACTGGCCATCGGCGCTATTTTTTTTTGTACTGTTCTGCATGGCTCAAAAAAACCCCTTCTGCATCATATAGGAAAAAAACAGCGGGGTTTCACAGTCGGCCATGGTCTGCTCATTGAATATTTCCTGCGGGGTTCCCATGTCCACGTTTTTTCCGTCGGCATATACTATGACTCTATCTGCCAGGCAGTAGGCCTCGAAAATATCATGGGTCACCAAAACAACCGGTATGCGGTAAAGTTTCCTGATGTCGCGCAGAAAGTCGCGCATCTCCGTGCGCAGATGCTGGTCGAGGGCTGAGAAGGGCTCGTCAAGCAGCAGCAAATCGGGCTGCCGGATAAGCGCCCGGGCAAATGCCACACGCTGCTTCTGCCCACCTGAAATTTCGCAGGGCAATTTATACTCAAGTCCCTCAAGGTGAAAAAGATCCATGATGTCCCGCAGACGCCGGTTGCGATCCTGCGGGCTGATGCCCGCGGCGCCGTACAGAATATTTTTTTCAACGGTCATATGGGGGAACAGGGCAAGATCCTGAAACACATAGCCGATACGGCGCTTTTGAGGAGGCAAACATATATTCGCTGAGGTATCAAGCAGCACAATGTCACCAAGTGTTATGAAGCCCTTATCGGGCTTCATGTGGCCCGCAATCAGCTGCAGGGTAAGTGACTTGCCTGCTCCCGATGGCCCGAAAATGACGGCGAGCTCATCCCCGACCTCCCAGGAAACAGCAAGCTGAAATCCTTTTACTTTTTTATCGACCGTAACTTTAAAACCCATATTGATATCCTTGCATTCCGGGCTACACGCTCTGTTGCGTTTTTTTAAAACGGCGACAGGCCGTTTCTGCCGCATTTGCGAAACCGCGCGGTCAGGCTGTTTGCCAGCAGGAGCAGCCCGCCGGATGCGACCGTAAAAACCGCCACCATGATATGCGCCCGCGGCCAGTCGCCGCTTGCAGCGCTTGTGTAAATGGCAAGGGGCATGGTGTCTGTACGGCCTGGAATATTGCCCGCCACCATGAGCGTTGCCCCGAACTCGCCCATGGCCCGTGCAAAAGAGAGCAAACGCTCCGGCGATGATTCCCGGTTTTGCCAGGGGCAGGATCACTTTGAAAAAAGTTTCAAGCTCGGAGCGGCCCAGGGAATATGATGCATTTACTAAATTGACGTCAACCGATTCAATGGCGGCCCGTGATGTCTTAACCATGAGCGGCAGAGAAACGACAAACGAGGCCAGCACAGCGGCATACCAGGTAAACATGATGCTCAGGCCCGTACATCTCATATATCCAGCTGCCCAGAAAGCCGTTTCTGCCAAAAAAAATAATCAGGTAGTAGCCTGTCACGCTCGGCGGCAGCACCAGCGGCAGGGTGCAGAGTATGTCAAGCAGCTGCCTGCCGCGAAAGTCGCAGCGCGCAAGAACATAGGCAGCTGCCATGCCGATAACGATCACAAAGCAGGTCGCGGTCAGTGCAACCTGCAGCGACAATCGGAGTGAAAAAAGTGTTGTGCCGTCAAGACCGCTCATGGTTTTGCAAAACCGTATTTTTCAAGAATGCTGCGTGCTGCGGTGTCACCGGCAACAAACTCCACAAACTGTTTTGCCGCTTGTGGGCTTTTCGTGTTTTTTATAACCGCTGCCGGATACAGCACCGGGCTGTGAGCTGCTTGCGGGACAGCAAAAAAAATGTTTACCCCTGAGGGCTGCATGAGAGCGTCGGTTTTATACACAATGCCCGCATCGACTTCTCCGCGAACCACATAATCAAGCACCTGTCGCACATTTTCACCCATAATGAGTTTTTCTTTGAGCGCGTCATTGAGCTTGAAAAAAGCCAGCACTTCCCCTGCATAGCGGCCGGCAGGAACGGTCTGCGGATTGCCGATGCCGATTCTGCGCACTTCCGGTTTTTTTAAATCTTCAATGCCTGCAAGCTTCAGTCTCGATTGGGCGGGCTGCACAATGACAATGCTGTTGACGGCAAACACAGCCCGGGTCTCGGGGATGAGAAGATTTTTGTTTTGAATGTCCTGCATATCTTTGGGCGATGCCGATGCAAACACATCAACCGGCGCGCCCGCTTCGATCTGCCGGGCAAGGTCGCCCGAACCGCCGAAATTAAAAAAAACCTTGATGCCCGGATTTTTTGCTTCAAAGATTTTGCCGATCTCTTCAAAAGCATTTTTCAGGCTAATGGCCGCGGAAACGGTAATCTCTGTCTGTCCAGAAGCAGAAAAGGGTTTACAGAAAAACAGACAAAGGGCTGCGGCGGCAAAAAGGGGGAACTGGCGGTTCATGGCTGCTCCTTTATGAAAAACGGTCAATAAAAAAAGCCGGTTCCGTGGCGACACGGAACCGGCTCACTGGAAGCAAGTCGGCTTTTCTCCTTTCCACCACGGGAGGCATGACTCTTTCGGGTCATACCCTGTCGGCCAGAACTTCATAAGCTTGCGCTTTTAGAAAACACTGGCTCGGAGAATAGTCTGTATAAAATAAAAAGGCCGTTTCCCCCTGAAAGGAAACGGCCTTAACGTGCGCGTTTTATGCTCCTTTCCATGGGGAGGCATGGCTTCTTTCGAAGTCAGCCCTGTCGGCTGCGTCGCCCTGGGCCTGGTGCCTTTAGGCTGATGCAACTCGGAGTCATGAAAAGATAGTATAAGAAAAACCGATGCATGTCAATACGCGGATTGATATACTCAATTGCACAGCTATTATGTCCCCCCGAGCTTTTTCTAAAAACAGCACTGGCCGGCATTGCTGTTCTACGGTTTTGCTCTGCTGGCGCTCGAAAGGCTGTACTCTTCCCGGCCGCTGTGCTTTGCCTGCATGCCGGTAAGGCCCGCAAGCTCTTCCTGCGTCTGACTGATGAGGTGATGCAGGGTCTTTTTGTCCATGCCGCCGGGACAGGAAAAGTTCGGGCTGCCCAGATAAAACTCGCCCGGGTCCTTATCCGGCAGCTGTATACCGAACCGTTCGAGATTTTTACCGAAGCAGGAAAACGCATCAAGGTGAAACAGATTGATTTCAAAGCTATTGAGCGGGTCTTTTAAAACGGAGCTTATTCGCTGCAGGAACCGGTGCGTTTCCCAACCGTCGTCAAGGGTCTCGCCCGGCTGGCCCATGATCACAAACAGCTTGAAGTTTACATCAGCCCTGCCGCAGCTCCGGATAACCCGCTCGGCCTGGGCCACCGTAATGCCCTTGTTCATCCGCTCGAGCATGCGGTCGCAGCCTGACTCAAGGCCGAACATGAGTTTGCGCAGTCCGCTTGCGCGAAGCCTGCGCAGCAGGTCTTCGGTGAATCCCTCCTCAAGCCGGGCATAGCAGAGATAGTACAGCTTAAGATTGCGTTCAAGAATGATGTCGGCTATTTCCTCCAGCAACCGGGGCGAGCAGGATTCGTCGGTAAACTGAAAATAGGGCGTATGAAACCGCTGCGAGAGCGCCTCCAGTTGATCCACGATAAGCCGCGCGGGCTTGACGCGATAGTGGGTGCCGGGCAGATCGTTGATCAGCGGTATTTCGCAGAACAGGCAGTTGTTCCAGTAGCACCCTTTGCCGAGATTATAGGGCAGCACAACAGCCGGAGCAAGATAGCGGTCAAGGGGAAGACCCGTGAAATCCGGTGTCGGCAGAGCTGCAAGGTCTTCGACATGAAAGGGCCGGTTCACCTGCACGGCTTCACCTTTGGCCCAGATAAGGTTGGGAACCGCTGCAAGATCGGGCGCGGCCGGGTTTTTCCCGATCTCGTCGGCCAGGCGGCAAAGGGCTGTTTCACCCTCATACACGACCACGGCATCGCAGAGGGTAAAAAAATAGGGGCTGCGCTCAAGGGCCTCGATAAACTTGGTGAAAACCGTGCCGCCGATGACGACAAACACACCGGCGCTTTTAAGCTTTTTTGCAAGGGTGAGCCCCGCAATGATCTGCTGGAAGTTTAAGATGCAGATGGCGATCAGGCCGGGCTTGAGCGCTGCCGTGTCCCGCAGGCCCTGGAACTCATAGAGCGCGCCAAAAAGATTTTTTTGATCATCCTGCACGGCTGTAAGAATGTGGCTCAGATGCGCCGCATCGTAGCGGGTAGCAAAGCTCTGGCCGTCCATCCGGTAGGTGAGGTCATAGTCATAGCAGCAGCAGACAAGGGCCAGCGCCTTGTCGATCATGCGCCGTGCAGCATAATATTTCCGGTGATCGTAGAAAACTTCTCCGCGCAGGGTATCGAGGTGACCGGGCATTTTTGAAATGCCCGCCTCGGCTTCGGCTATGCACTGGCCTATCTTCTGCCGCCAGGCCAGGGTCTTCCAGTCGGACTGCGCGCTGTGCACGTCGAGGGTTTGAAGCAGCGCCTTTGCTTTTTGCAGATGCTCGTTCAATACTTCGGGCTGCAGCAGATTCAGGGCAAGCTCAAGGTCGAGATCGCGCAGCGTTATGCTGTGGCCTGACGACGCAATGCCGCGGCCAGTGCCGCCGGCGCAAGGTGCGGCCCTCGCGGATCGGAAACAGGCGGAAAATGATATGAATGTTCATATGGCATCACTGTTGTCCAAAATACGCGGTCGCAGAGCTATCGTAATCAATGACAAAAAAACACCAACAAGCAGCTAATGCCTATTGTGAGGAACGTTAGCGACGAAACGATCCTTCATCAAAAAAAATACCCTTATTTTTAATCGGCAGGGCATGATTAACATGGCCGATCCCTGAACCTGCATAGTTACCCGGCGCCACCGCCCATGATAAGCCCGAGGGACAACATGTCGCCGTCATTCACTTTCGTTTTGATCCCGTCGGGAAAATCGTGCAGCCACTGAATGCGCTTTTTGTTTACATAAACGGCAGCGGTTTTATAATAGTTGCCGCAGATCGTGCCTTCGGAATATAAATGTTCTTCAAGCCGTGAGCCGTATTTCCGCACCAGCAGATCGAGCACCTCTTCGACCGTCGTGGCCTGAGGCACGTCAAAGGCTTCTTCATGTTTGTTTATGATGCCATACACGGTGCTGTAATATTTGCAGATGATAGTTGGCATACCGTTCATAGCCTCGGATATTAAATAAGTGAACTTGGGCAGGCACGGGGACCTGCCCCTGCGATTTTGTCCGCCGCTGCGGATTACGTCATGAGTTAAATATTATTCCAACGCAGGAGAGGTGATTGTCGCTTCTTGAGGGCAGGTGTGAAACCTGCCCCTACGATTTTTTTATTTTGAATCGTGAATTTTTTCAAAAAGGCCCGGTAAGCTTTGAACGACCTGCGGGCCTTACTGCAGCTATGTCAATCGACAAGAGACTCAACCAGCGAGGTAAAGCCACCGGCCATTGCTTCCTGGGACTGTTTTGGAGAGATCCTCTTCTGGGTCTGCAAAAACTCAAACAGTCTGTAATAGCCCGTGAGCATATAGCGGCGGTGGGTTGCTCATCCAGAACGCCAGCTTTTTTCAGGGAGTACAGCAGCGGCATATAATAATCATCAAGCTCAGCCAGCCGTTTTGCTTCTACTTTTGTGAATACTGCCATAGCGGTATATCCTCCTTAGCCATTGAAAATGTTTTAAATAGATGTAATGCCCCTGCCCCCCCCCGGCCTATGTTTTGTGAGCAGGGGCCGGGGTGCGCTTGCCTTTTGTAGAGGAAAGACGCTAACGGGGGGCAGGTAAGCTGGTTAATAGTAATACTTCTTTTTCTTCTTCTCAGCTTCCGTGTTGTACTTAGACGCAGCGGCGCTAGGTCTTTGGAGACATAATCAAGGCCGAGCATTTTCAAGCGCCGCTCGCTCGGGAAACCGTTTTCCAGATCATAATCCCGATAATGTAGTAGCCGGGCAAAATATTTTGAACGGAAAGGTCGCGCCGACATTGGTCTGATCCGGCGTGCCTGAGGCATGGGCTCTTTAAAGAAGCGCTCGGGGATGGTGTCTTCCCGCAGGCCCGAAAGCATGCGGCCCGAATAGGCCCGCTCGATATTGACGACGCGCTCGTCGACTTCCATGAACTCCTCTTCCGTAATATCCATGCCTGTTGCGGCATTGAAATACTCGACCTGGTCTGCGGTTAAAACAGCATAGGACCAGTGCGTGGTGAAGCAGCACACGTTCAGGCAGTCGACCATGGCCTTTTGATTTTCCTCATAGAAGCAGCAGTAGCCTTTGCCGACGGTAGTTGTCGGTTTCACCGGCCGCTCATCGCCGAGTATCTTGGTGTTTAAGCCCGGATACATAAAACCGGAAAGCTCCAGGGAGGCAAGGCAGCGCAAATGGTCGCAGCCGCCGCGGGTGCCGATGGCAAAACCCACGCCATAGGCAAATCCCAGACCGCGTGGATCATCGCCGGGCAGGCACATGCCGCGGGTGGCTATGGTGTATTTCTGGCCTTCATCGCCCAGGTTCAAACGATCTGAAGCCCGCGAAGCGCCGTCGGCAAGTACGTCGCCGAAGCCTACGCGCATGGTAAAGATGCTGATGAGCTTTGCTACAACTTCCGCATGCCACATCAAGCTAAGGCGGTCGGTGTCTTCTTGGTGATCAGTCCCTTTTCATACCATTCCATGGCTGAGGCGATAACGCCGCCGGTTTCGATGCCGTCCATGCCGTAGTTGTTTGTAAGTATCATATTGTGCCAGATGGCATTTGGCTCGAATATGCCAACGCGTGGGCCCGTGGTACGGAGTGCTCATACTCGGGTCCGCCGCCGTATTCGCCTGCATGTTCGCCGTCCTTGATCTCGGTGAAACGGCCGCAGGAGATGGGGCAGGCAAAGCAGCCCTCGCGATGCTTGAGCACGGTTGTGGAGTGCTCTTCGCCCGACATGAAATGCGCGTCGGGATGTGAGCCCTGCTGGAAGTTTTTGATGCCGAGCCAGCCGTCGTGATTAGCCACATTGATAAGGCTTAGGCTCCCGATTTCATACAGGAACTTGCGCATGGGATCATCCTTGAAGCCCTGGCGCAGTGGTTTGCACACGTCGAAAAACTCTTTGGGCCGTGCAATGCCGACCGTGCCCGATCCGCGCACGGCAATGCCCTTCAGGTTCTTGGAGCCGATAACAGCGCCATGGCCTGTGCGGCCTGCGGCGCGGTACACATCATTGAACGTGCAGGCAAACCGCACGAGTTTTTCACCCGCAGGGCCGATGAGAACAATATGAATATCTTCATCGTTTAACTCCTGCTTGATCATGGTATCGGCCTCGCGGGGAAATTTGCCCCAGAGATGCCGCGCATCGCGTATTTCCACATTCTCGTCATCGATCCAGAGATAGACCGGATGCTTGGCCTTGCCCTGCACGATGATCTGGTCCCAGCCTGCATATTTCAGCTCTGCGCCCCAGTGGCCACCCATGTTCGAGTCGCCGAAGCCGCCGGTAAGAGGGCTTTTGCAGGTTACGGTCACGCGGCCCGAGGCCGGTGCTGCCGTGCCGCTGATGGGCCCGACGCCGAAGCAGACGCGCGCTTCCGGATCAAAAGGATCAAGATGCGTGGGCACTTCGCTGTAAATAACCTCGGAGTTCATGCCGCGGCCGCCGATCCATTTGCGCCGGTATTCGTAGCTGAGGGCCTCGCTTGTGATCTTGCCTGTTGTAAGATTTACTCTCAGTCTTTTTCCGCTCCATCCGTTCATAGTTAAACCTCCTCTCCGGCTTTAACTGCCTTAAGCCGATCGTTTAGCTTTTCCCTGCGCTTGGCCTTGAACGCAATGGTAGGTGTTGTGCAGGTGATGGCGCCGCTGGGACACCAGTCTGCGCATACCGGGCCTTCGACTCTGCCTTCGCACAAATCGCATTTGAAGGCTTTGCCTGTCTTGATGCTCATATTGATGGCGCCGAAGGGGCATGCCATCGCGCATTCCTTGCAGCCGATGCATTTGGCGGGATTTATTTTAGCGATGCCTGCCTGCGGGTCCATGCTGCAGGCGCCTGTGGGGCACACTGCTGCGCAGGGAGCATCCGAGCACAGGTCGCAGCGGACGACAAATGATTCGCCGACAACCTCATTGCGCACAACAGCCACGCGCGATGCTACTTTGCCGCACACGCCGTCGTGATACAGCGAGCAGCCCATCATGCAGCTGCGGCAGCCCGTGCATTTTTCCTGATTAAAGACCAGGACTTTATTTTCGCTCATTGGTTTGTTTCCTCCATAAAAGGTAAAATCAGCTTCAGTTGGTCCATCTTTTTGTTCCGAATCTAGTGTATGCTCTGTCGCCGTTGCCTCCTTTCGGAATTGAATTTTTTAAATTTCTATTGCCCTGTAATTACAAAAGCCTGCAAACGCACGATGTGCGCTTGCAGGCTTCCTTTGCAAAATGGCGGGCCGGGTTTCCCCCGACCTTATCGGTCCGGCGCAGCGCACCGGACTCGGAGCCTGATAAAAAACTATCTAAATAAAAATCACTGCTTGCAGTAACGGTTGCTTCATGACCTGTGAAACCGAAGCTTTGCCGGATATTTTAAAAAATACTTTTAATCATGCCCTCCGGATATAACCCTCTGACTTGTCAGCCCTGCACGTGGGTACAGGGCTGCAAGCAGGGTGAGGGCGCTTTCCGCGGGTTGATGGGGTATACACGGGCATACGTCTGAAGGGAGGGTGCCGCAACAGACCGGCTCGTCTTATTATCATTCCCGCGCAGGAGGATGGGCAGTCTTCCTGTTGAAAGTAAGCTGGTAAACTCTTTAAACTTGTTTAATTTACATCTCATGTATCCTTCTTATTTCACTTTACATGCCAGAGTGTTTCTTTTCTCTAACATGCTGTTTCAACTTCATTTTGTTTTTATTCTGCAATTCAGCTCATCACTTTTATGCTCAATAGTCGGCAGCAAGTGCCCAATAATTGGCAGAGCGTTCTTGCCTTGTCAGCTGTGCAGTGGTATGCAATAAGAAAAGAGAGGTTGCAGATTTATGCCAAGCACTGAGATAGAAAAATTTCAAACCCTTCTGAATATTAACAACGCTATTATTCATCAGCGCAGCCGCGAAGGACTGTTTCGCGAGATAACGATGTTGCTGCAACCCCTGTTTCACTTCGACCGCATCAGCGTGGTGCTCAACCGGCCGGGCAAGCTCGCGTGGGACTATTTCTCACCGGCCATCGGCGTGCTGATTCCGGGCACACACCAGAACACCATGCCGCCCGAGAAGTCGCTGGTGCTGGTGCGGGCCATGACCGAGCGGCGCACCATAGCCGCAGACATCGTGCATGGGTCCGTGCTGCCCGAGTCTGATATGCTGCTGAAGGCAGGCATCAAATGGTTCATCTGCGTACCGCTTTTGATGCGCGACAGGGTTTTGGGGACAGTGCAGATTTTTTATAAAAACGCCGGCGCCCCCGATGAGGAAAGAATAGCCCTTCTGGAGCAGGTGGCCCAGCAGCTAGCACTGGCTGTGGACAATATGCTTGCCTATGAAGAGCTTGAGCGGATTAAGGATAATCTGGTAGAGGAAAAATCCTATCTGGCCCGCGAAATAGAAACCCTCAAGGAATCCCAGGACATTCTCTATGCCTGCCCTACCATGGAGCAGGTGATGCAGACCGTAAAAAATGTTGCAGCCACCGACACGACCGTGCTGCTCACGGGTGAGACCGGCACGGGCAAGGATATTCTGGCGCGCTTCATTCACCGCACAAGCCCCCGAAGCAATCACACCTACATCAAGCTCAACTGCGCGGCCCTCGTGCCAACGCTGATTGAAAGCGAATTGTTCGGCCATGAAAAGGGATCTTTCACGGGCGCTGCAGCGCGAAAAATTGGCACGCTTTGAAATAGCAGACAAGAGCACATTATTTCTGGATGAAATCGGTGAGCTGCCGACAACCACGCAGGCAAAGCTGCTGCAGGTGCTGCAGGAGCAGGAGTTTGAGCGCGTGGGCGGCACAGAGACCATTCGCACCGATGTGCGCATCATCGCCGCCACCAATCAGGATTTGCGCACCATGGTCGCGGAAAAAAAATTCCGTGAGGATCTCTTTTACCGGCTCAATATTTTCCCCGTTCATGTTCCGCCGCTGCGGGAGCGACGCGAAGACATACCTCTTCTGGGCAGGTACTTCGCAGACCGTTTCTGCCAAAGCTGCACCGGCCCCGGCCTCATTTCGACAAAAGCGCCGTTGACATACTGCTGCGCTACGGCTGGCCGGGCAATGTGCGGGAACTGCAGAACTTCATCGAGCGGGTGATCATCCTCAAGTCGAACCAGACCGTGACGGGCACGGACATCACACGCCATACTCAATATAGCCTGCTTCACATGAGGAGGCTGCCGTGACGACTGGCCGAACGCCGACCGTCGGCATATCGAAAAAGCCCTGGCGTCATGCGGCGGTGTGATAGCGGGGCCGCAGGGCGCCGCTGCACAGCTGGGCATGAAGCGGGCAACGCTGCAGTATCGCATGAAAAAGCTGGGGATACATGCGGACCTGTTCAGAAAGCCCTGAGCTTTCAGGCTGTTGGGCATCAGGACGCAGATCATACACCCCCGGCCGTACGAACGGTCGGGGTTTGTTATATAGAGCATAGCGTCATTAGGGAGAGTTTCCCTGCCAGCCGTATAATACATATAAAAGTCTGAAACTACTGTGGCCGAGAGGCTCCGGCGGTTGGATCGTGGGGTTTCTTGTGCGTGCACGAGTCTGCATCGCCGTCAAGGTTGAATAGTTTTCTCGCCGCCTCAACATAGAGGCTGCCGTCATGATTTTCCGACTGCTTTTTCAGCACAACCACAGGGGCATGCAGGAGCTTGTTAACGATTGCCGCGGTCAGGCCCTCTATGGCATCGATGTGCTCAGGGGTGAGGCCTTTTGTTTTGGCAAGCATTTTTTCCATTTCAGCTGTTTTTATACGCTCGCCTTTTTCCCGAATTGCAACAATCGTCGGCACAACTTCAAGGGATTTCATCCAGGTTGCCGCCTCGGCAACCTCCGCCTCGACAACCGACTCGGCCTGCCGGGCCTGCAGCGTGCGCTCTTTCATGTTTTCCTGGACAATGATGTTCAGGTCATCAACATCAAAAAGGAAAACATTGTCAATCCCATTGACGCACGGGTCGATGTTGCGGGGCACGGAAATGTCGATCATGAACATGGGCCTGTTTTTACGCTCTTTTTCCAGTGCTGCAATATCTGCGGGCTTAATAAGATAATGAGGCGCACTGGTTGAGCAGATAACAATATCGGCGCGGTGGAGCTGGGAGAGAAAATTTTCAAACGCTACGGCCGTTCCCCGGAACTCACGGGCCAGAGCTTCGGCCTTTGCAAAATCCCTGGTGGTGATCAGCACCTCGCTGGCGCCGCTGCCCACCAGGTGCCTGAGGGCAAGCTCTGCCATTTCTCCCGCGCCGACGATAAACACAATCTTTTTTGTAAGCGAGCCGAAAATTTTTTCCGCAAGCTCGACGGCAACTGAGCTTATGGAAACCCGCCGCTGGGAAATGGCCGTTTCGGTGCGTACTTTTTTCGCAACCGAAATCGCTTTTTTGTAAATGCTGTTCAGGACCACAGCCGTAGACTTTTGAGCAAGAGCCGCCTCGAAGGCCTCCTTGACCTGCCCGAGTATCTGTGCCTCGCCGACAACCAGGGAGTCAAGGCTTGCCGCGACCCGGAAGATGTGCTTGATGGCATCGGTGGCGCAGTAGCGGTACAGGTGGGGAAGCAGCTGGCTTTTTTCGATGCCGAAGTTCTCGGCAAGAAAACCGACAATTTTTTCACAGCCTTCTTCGTTATTTTTTACGGCAGCGGCAATTTCTACGCGGTTGCAGGTGGAAAGGATGAGGGCCTCATCAACCGTGGGCAGATTCAAAAGGCTGCAGAGTGCCCCGGGAAGCTCTTCCGCTTTGAACGCCAGCTTTTCGCGAAGCGCAACATCTGCTGTCTTGTGATTGAGGCCTACCAGGATTACGTTCATACAAAAAGTTTCATGCCGTGTGAAACACGTTCGGGTTTAAAAAAATGCATGCCATTCATTGCGCGAAAAACAGGTCGTTGCGGCAAATGCGGCCATGACAAGCACAAAGCCAAGGACCGACAGAAAAGCCCCCTTTTTCGCCCGCCAGCCTAAACTGTATCTGCCGTGAAAAATCACGAGGTAAAAAACCCATGAGAGCAAAGTAAAAAGCACTTTTGTATCGGTAAGCGGGATGCTGCCGAAGGCTGTTTTTGCCCAGAGAAAACCCGCCATAATGCCGATGGTCAAAAGAAAAAAACCTATGGACAGTACTTTTATACTGATATCATCGAGCATATTCAGGGGCGGCAGCTTGTAGAAGAAATTGGTAAGCCGCTTTTGTTTCAGAAGCCTGTCCTGAATAAGGTACATGATGCCCACAGAAAAAGAGATGCCGAAAAAAACAAAGCCCGTTACCGATAAGATGGTGTGAATCAAAAACCAGTTGCTGTGCCGCAGTGGATCAACGGGGGTTATCCCCTGGGGCAGCAGCAGAGCCCCGCACAGGCCGGCAACAGCGACAGGAAGAATAAAGGCTCCCAGGGCATAATATTTTATACCAGCGCCCTAAAACCAGAGAGATAATCACCAGGGCCCAGCTGAAAAACGCTACCGATTCATACACCGTGCTCAACGGGAAATAGCCGCTCTCGATCATGCGGGAGCACAGCGACAGCGTATGCAGTATCAGGCCGATACAGCACAGAGCAACTGAGCTGAAAGCCGGTTTTTCCGTCTTATTGTATACGTACAACCAGTAGGAAATGGTCGCGAAACAATAAAGCAGGAGAGCTGCGTACATGAATGGCATGTTCATAGTTCGTGCCCGTGCGAGTTTTTTATGTGGCTGAGGGGAACAATATATATATTGAATTTTTCATACTATCATTTTAATTGACAGGCAACAATTAGAAATATAAATTGCTGTTCTTTGTTGCTTTTTTCAAACACGCTCACTATGGCGGCGGCTACTGGGTACAGCTCCATGAAAATAAGAATCGGCACCAGAGGCAGCGACCTGGCACTGTGGCAGGCTGAATATGTTTCAGAGCTTATAGGCAGGCAGCTGACCGAAATAATTATCATCAAGACGCAGGGCGACATTATTCAGAATGTCTCCTTTGAAAAAATGGAGGGCAAGGGCTTTTTCACCAGGGAAATTGAAAATGCCCTGCTTGAAAAAAGCATTGATGTTGCCGTTCACTCCCTCAAAGATCTCCCGACCGACAGTATCCCGGAGCTGTGCATTGCGGCAATCCCCGTGCGGGAGAAGCCATCTGATGTTTTGCTTATCCGGCCCGAAGCCCTTGATACAGCCCGTATCCTGCATCTGCGTGAGCATGCCATTGTCGGCACCAGCTCTGTGCGCAGGCTTGCTCAGCTCAAGCATGCTGATCCGACACTTGAGGTGCAGCCCCTGCGGGGCAATGTGAATACCCGCCTGCGCAAGCTGCGCGAAGGCAGCTATGATGCAATTATGCTGGCCTATGCAGGCATTTCGCGCCTGAAGCTTGATACAGCAGCGTTTCACAGGTATATACTTCCCTTTGACATCTTTCTGCCGGCTCCCGCCCAGGGAGCGCTCGGGCTCCAGGTACGAACAGATGATGAGCAGACCCGCAGCGTGATACGGAAGCTCAACCACGAGGACACAGAGCTTGCGGTAACAGCGGAGCGGGAGTTTTTAAAGCATTTTGGCGGCGGCTGCCATATCCCCCTGGGGGCTCTTGCAACAATTGAGGCGGGCAGCATTCATCTCACCGGGGTTATTGCCGCCACAGACGGATCAACAACAATGCGGCAGTCCGTTTCCGGGACGGACCCCGCACAGATCGGGGCTGAGCTTGCCCGCATACTAAAGGCACAGGGAGCTGCGAAGCTGCTATGAAAAAAGGCTTTGTCTATCTTGCCGGCGCCGGCCCGGGCGATCCTGAGCTGATAACGGTAAAAGCGCTCAATGCCCTTGCGCAGGCCGATTGTATAATCTATGATTTTCTGGCCAACCCCGCCCTTGTGGAAGGGTATGCCTGCGAAAAAATCTATGTCGGAAAAAAGGGTGGCGATCACACCCTGCCGCAGGAGGGGATCAATGAGCTTATCATTCAGAAAGCCCGGGAAGGAAAGACCGTGGTGCGCCTCAAGGGCGGCGACCCTTTTATTTTCGGCCGCGGCGGCGAGGAGGCTGAAGACCTTGTTGACGCTGGCATTCCCTTTGCAATAATACCGGGAATATCTTCATTTTACGGGGCGCCTGCCTATGCCGGCATACCGGTGACGCATCGCGACTTTGCCCATGCCATGGAAATTATTACCGGGCACAGACGCAAGGATGCAACGGAAGGCGAGGATGTCTATTTCCCGGAATATGACAGCGACCGGACTTTTGTTTTTCTCATGGGCGTAAAAAACCTGCCCTATATTGCAGACTCTCTGATCAATAAAAAACATTTCCCGCCGGAGACACCCGTTGCGCTCATTTCCTGGGGCACCCGGCCCGAGCAGCGTGTGGTGACCGGTATTCTGCAGGACATTGTCGAAAAGGTTGAAAAAGAAAAAATCAAGCCCCCATCGATTATTATTGTCGGCGGCGTTGTTACGCTGCGGGAAAAGCTCCGCTGGTTTGACAACCAGCCCCTGTTCGGAAAAAAAATTGTCGTTACCCGAACGCGCAAGCAGTCTTCAAAGCTTTCACAGCAGCTAAGCAGGCTTGGTGCTGCTGTTATCGAATTTCCCACCATAGAGATACGGCCGGAGCAGGATCTAAGCCTGCTTGAAACAGCCATCAGGAACCTGCGGGGCTTTGCCTGGCTTTTTTTCACCTCCCAGAATGCCGTCGCTATTTTTTTTGACAAGCTCTTCAGCCTGGGCCTTGATGTGCGCGCGCTGGGAGCTGTAAAGATTGCCGCCATAGGACCTGCAACCGGCGATGAACTCCTCAAATACGGATTGAAGCCGGATCTCGTTCCAAAAGAATTTGTCGCAGAAAGCCTGCTTGAAGAAGCCGGCAGCCTGCAGCTTGCAGGCTCCAGAGTGCTGCTGCCCTGCGCCCGGGAAGCCCGTTCCGTGCTTGCCGAAGGACTTCACAAGCTTGGCGCCACGGTTGAGCGCATCACATATTTATGAAACGGTCAAGCCCGGAGAACATAAAGCCTGAAACCATTGCCGGCGTGCAGGAGGCTGACCTCATTACCTTTACCAGCTCATCAACGGCACGGAATTTCTTTTCCCTCGTGCCGTCGGTGAAAGCAGAACTTGCCTCCATAGGGCCGGTCACCTCGCAAACCGTTCGGGAGCTTGGCCACAGCCTGACCATAGAGGCTTCCGAATACACGATTGACGGGCTGGTGCAGGCAATCACTGGAATATTACGCCAATAGTCAGGGATAATGAGGCTTTGTTGGGTTCGCCCTTATGAACTATTAGTTCTTCGCATTTGTTTTTCGTGATGGGTTAAGCCACGAAACCCAACGGTTGATTTCTGCGCTTAACCCAACCTACAGGAAATCGACTTATCGTTCAGGATACTAATTAATAATTTTTAACCCTGAACAATATATGTTGCCTGAAAACAACGCTCCGGAGAAATTTCATGGACTTGATTAAAAGACCGCGGCGCCTGCGCAGCGCACCCTGTATCCGCAACCTGTCGGCTGAAACCGTTGTCAGTTCCGAGAAGCTGATCATGCCCTATTTCGTCTGCGGGGGGGCAGCGGTCAGAGATCCCATTGAATCCATGCCGGGAATCGACCGGGTGTCGGTTGATAATTTACTGCGTGATCTTGAAAAAGATTCCGCCCTTGGCATAGCAGCGGTCATTCTTTTTGGCATCCCCGACACAAAAGATGAAAAAGGCTCCGGCGCCTATGCCGAAGACGGCATTGTTCAGAAAGCCGTACGGGCAATTAAAAAAAAGTTTCCCGACCTGTATGTCATAACGGATGTCTGTCTGTGCGAATTTACCAGCCACGGCCACTGCGGCATTGTTGACAGGGGAAAAGTTTTAAATGACCCCACCCTTGAGCTGCTGGCAAAAACCGCTGTGTCGCATGCCGCAGCCGGGGCCGATATGGTGGCGCCATCCGACATGATGGATGGCCGGGTGGCAGCCATCAGGCTGGGCCTTGACAGCAGCGGCTTTTCCGATATCCCCATACTGGCCTATGCGGCAAAATACGCTTCTGCCTTTTACGGCCCCTTTCGCGATGCAGCCGGCTGCGCGCCTCAGTTCGGCGACCGGCGCAGCTATCAGATGGATTTCCGCAATGCCGCTGAGGCTGAGCGCGAAACGCTGCTTGATATCGAAGAAGGCGCGGATATTGTCATGGTGAAGCCGGCCCTTTCCTATCTTGATATTATTTACCGAATCAAAAGCACCGTGAAGGTTCCCGTATGCGCCTATAATGTCAGCGGCGAATATGCCATGGTCAAAGCAGCGGGCCGCCTCGGGTACGCGGATGAGCAGCGCCTGACAACCGAGATTCTAACCTCAATCTTCCGCGCCGGCGCCGACATGATTATTTCGTATCACACCCGCGACATTCTGAAAAATAAGTGGTTTTAACCGTCGGAGCGCATTTCATGAACACAGAAAAATCAGCGGCCCTTTTTACCGAGGCTTTACAATACCTGCCCGGCGGCGTTGACTCACCGGTAAGGGCATTCCGTTCCGTGGGCGGCACCCCGCTGTTTATGAAAAAGGGCGCGGGCTCCCGTATTGTTGATGAAGATGACAATGAGTATATTGATTACTGCATGTCCTGGGGGCCCCTGATACTGGGGCATGCCGACGCGGATGTGCTCCGCGCCATTCAGGAAACCGCCGCGAGCGGCACAAGCTTTGGAACGCCGCACCGCTTTGAGGTGGAGATGGCAAAGCTGGTGACAGGCGCCTATCCTTCAATCGAAAAGGTGCGGTTTGTCAATTCAGGCACGGAAGCTGTCATGAGCGCTGTGCGCCTGGCGCGGGGCTTTACAGGCCGGGATAAAATCATTAAATGCGACGGTTGCTATCACGGCCATGCCGATTTTATGCTCGTTGCATCCGGCTCGGGCCTTGCTACCTTCGGTACCCCGGACTCAGCAGGCGTTACCCGCGGCAATGCACAGGACACCCTTGTCGTGCCCTACAATGACCCTGAGAAGCTTGAAGCCTGCCTGAAAAAAAATGGCGGCTCTGTTGCCGCTGTTATTATGGAGCCCGTTCCCTGCAACTATGCCCTGCTGCTGCCGGGCGATGATTACTTGAAGATCGGTGCGCGAGCTGGCTGACCGGTACGGCGTTCTGCTCATATTTGATGAGGTTATCAACGGCTTCCGTCTGGCATGGGGCGGCGCGCAGGAATACTACGGCGTCAGGGCCGACCTGACAACGCTTGGGAAAATTATCGGCGGAGGGCTGCCGGTTGGCGCCTATGGCGGCCGCAGGGATATTATGAGCATGGTTGCTCCCGATGGGCCTGTGTATCAGGCGGGAACCCTGTCGGGTAATCCCCTTGCCATGGCCGCGGGTATTGCAACACTTCAAAAACTTGCAGGAGCTCAGGCATATAAAAAATTGCGGGAAAAGGCAGAACTTATGCGCCACAAGCTGCAGCCGGTGCTGCAGCAGTATGCAGGCAAGGTGCTTGTCCAGCAGCTTGAATCGATATTCTGTTTCTATTTTACCGGTGCTGAAAAAATCAGCACCCTTGATGAAGTAAAAAAATGCGATATGCTGCTTTTTGCAGCGCTATCACCGCGAGATGCTCAACCGGGGCATCTATCTTGCCCCCTCGGGCTACGAAGTCGGCTTTCTGTCCCTTGCCCATACCGAGGATGACATTGACCGCACGGTTGAAGCTGTCGGGGCATCGCTGAAGGCAATTCTGTAAACATACCCTGCCCTCTTGGAGAACCACGCTGAAATGAAAATGCCAAATATACCGCGCCTGATATTCTGGGAGCTCACCAGGAGCTGCAACCTGGCCTGCGCGCACTGCCGGGCCGAGGGGGAGGAGGCCCGGGCGCAGTACGCGGCAGACGATTATCTACCTGATGAGCCCTACTGCGTCTATCAGCCGAAAAGGACAGCACCGTGACGGAGTTCAGCAAAAACGAAGCAGCCGTGCTCAACTACATACAGCGCTCAATCCCCCTGGTAGAACGCCCTTTTGAGAAAATAGGGTCAGATACCGGTCTTTCAGAGGATGCGGTTCTTGAGATTGTCTCCCGCCTTAAACAGCAGGGGATAATCAGGAATATTGCCGCCATTTTTAACGGGGAAAGTCTCGGGTATCAGCTGAGCCTTGTTGCCTGTGAAGTGCCTGAAGCCTCCCTTGAAAAAGCTGCCGCAGCAATTAATGCCCATCCGGGCATTAGCCATAACTACCTGCGGGCGCATCGCTACAATATCTGGTTTACCCTTGCCCTTGAAAAATCCCTGCCTTTTGACAATGCGGTGCAGCATATCGCGCAGAAAGCCGGCGCCCGGAATTTTTTAATCCTCCGCAATGAAAAGCTGCTGAAAATCGGCTTAAAACTCCCGATCGGAGAGGACTATCATGAAGCCGAGGAAGCTGCTTCGGGCCTTGCCGCCCAGCGGGCTGCTGCGCGTGACTTTACTGATGAAGAGCGCACAGCTGTCTGCCTCCTGCAGACTGACCTGCCAATTGTTGCGCAGCCCTTTCTTAATATAGTGAACGGCAGCGGTCAGCAGCTCTCAGAGGCGCGGCTGCTTGAGCTTGCCTGCCTGTTTGAAAAGCAGTCTGTCATGCGGCGCTTTGCCGCGGTGCTGCGGCATATGCAGGCAGGTTTTAATCACAATGCCATGACTGCATGGAAGCCCACAGCAGACATGCCTGTCGAGGAGCAGGTCAAGCCTTTTCTTGACACCAAAGCGGTAACCCATTTGTACCTGCGCACTCTGTATCCGGGCCGGTGGGAACATCCCCTGTTCGCCATGGTGCATGCCCGCACCGAAACGGAGCTTAACGCTCTTATAAAAAATTTGTCGGCGGCCTCCGGGCTGACAGACGTTCTGGTGCTGAAAAGCCTAAAGGAATTAAAAAAACAACGGGTCATTTATTTTTCACCCGACTTCATGAAATGGGATATGATCAGCCAATGATAGATAGAGGAAAAATATATTACGGGGGAAGATCAACCGCTGACGGGCTGCGGGATGGAACCGAAGCAGGCACTGACGCCCTTGGCAATGCCCCGCATGACCGCCCGCTTTCAGCAGGAAAGCGCAGGCCCATCGTGGTCTGGAGCACGCCGAAAACCTGCAATCTCAAATGCGTGCACTGCTATACTGATTCTGAAAATAAAAAGCATGAAGGCGCTCTGACAACAAAAGAAGGGTTCTTGCCCATGCCCAAGGAGCTTACTGCCTGATGCAGCTCTATCCCGTAATGTTAAATCTTGAAAACAGGCGGGTCGTCATTATCGGCGGCGGCGATGTGGCCCTGCGCAAAGCCCGCGATCTGCTGGAAGCCGGAGCTCATGTTCTCGTCATTGCACCCGATGTGCATGAGGAATTCAAAGACCTTGCAGGCTTGTACGGCACAAGCCTTAAAATTTTACAGCGACCGTATCAGCCGGGCGACCTTGCTGATGCGGCCCTTGTTTTTGCAGCCACCAGTAACACAGACGTCAACAGGGCTGTTTTTACAGAGGCTCAGGAACGGAATATTTTTATTAATGCCGTCGATGACCCGCCAAACTGCTCGTTTTTTACCCCTTCTTTCATAAAAAAGGGGGGCCTGATTCTGACGCTGTCAACCAGTGGAAAATCCCCGGCCCTGGCCGCCCGGCTCAGAAGAGAAATCGAGAAATATATCCCTGAAGACATTGAGCTAAAGCTTGCTGCTCTTGCCGAAATCCGTGAACTGCTGAAATCAGATAAAGAATACGCGCAGCTCAGCTCTTCGGAAAGGGGAAGGCTTCTCAAGCTCATTGTAAACAACGACGCCCTGCTGAAGGAAGCCGTTGCGGCCTTTGGTTCCGGCGGACTGCGCCAGTTCCTGCTTCACCTTGTGCAATCTCAGCCCTGAGATGCTTAACTGCCCCTGCTTGTTTTCCCCCTGTATAACAAATGAACATCATGGCGCATTTTTCTCTATGGTTTAGAGCAAATTAAGGTTGTGATGACATAGAAAGCTCAATAGCTGCTTTGAAATGTAGGGACCGACCCTGTGGCATATGGAGTGCAAAAGGTCCTTGCGCTGCGGCGGCGTATTCGTCCACGCCTTCTCTGTCCAGACCTGACAGCCCACAGCGTCGACCGCCACAAAAAGGGGCATGGAACACAGCAGAAATGCTTTTACTAATCTTCTTTCACGACAAAAAAAATAATGCGTAAAACCCTTAGAAAAAACGCCGCAGCGAATACTAATAAATGTTATGATCAGGTCAACAACCCTTCAGGTTAGCGGCTTCATATCCTGTAAAAATTTGTATTTCGCCCGGTAGCGGTCTGCTTCTCGCGGATCAAACTCTTCAATAACCAGGGGTTCCCGCTCGTTGCCATGACACAAAACCCTGCCCCAGGGATCTATGATCTGTGAACCGCCCGAATAGTAAAGACCGTTACCGTCAACGCCCGTACGGTTGACGCCGATGACAAAGCACTGATTTTCTATGGCCCGTGCCCGCAGCAGAGCATCCCAATGTTCGATGCGCACGCGGGGCCAGTTGGCGATAACAAAGATGCTCTGCACCTTTGTTGCAATGCTTCTGAAAACCTCGGGGAAACGCAGGTCATAACAAATAAAAATTCCGCAGGACGACCCCTCCAGCGTAAAGATAACAGGTGCGCTGCCTGCTTCATAGGTCCGGTTTTCAAGGGCCGGAGAAAAGAGGTGTATTTTTGTATACAGCGCAACTTTGTCACCCTGCCGGCTGTAAACAGCGGCAATGTTGGCCGCCTTACTGCCGGCGGCCTGCCCCTGCAGTGCAAAGCCGGCGATAATATTTATGGCGTGCTTTTTAGCAATGGCTGCAAGAAAAGTGTCTGTTGGGCCGTCTGCCGGCTCAGCGGTAACTGCCGTATTTGACGATGTGCCGGTAGGAAACATCTCGGGCAGCACCGCCACATCACAGCCTTGAGCGGCAGCGCGGCTGATAAGCTCTGCGGCTCTGCTATGATTTTCCCTGGGAGCTTCCCAGAGGCTGTTTAGTTGCAGTAAGGCGACTTTCATAGGCTCATCCCTGATAGTAAACAAACGACTCTGAGACTGCGGCGTAGATCATGCCCCTGCTCGGCGCTTCCCCGGGGGCAACCCTACCGGCTGATCTACAGTAATAGCACAAAATAAAAAGGATGAAACTTTTGTTGTTTCAGTATTCCGCTTTTTTTATGTTTTTTTATTGAAAATATCATGCTAATCAAAGATACTGTTCTCCATAAGAAAAATTTCGCGGTTAAGCCATGCAGGATTTAAACGATCTTCTTCGCATAATGGTTGATAAGAAGGCGTCCGACCTTCATCTCCGTGTCGGGTCTCAGCCCCTCTATCGGATCCACGGCGCATTGACCCGCTATGGCGAAGAGCGTATCAGCATGGAATGGCTTACCCCGGTCATTGACCGCGTCCTCTCCGCCCGGCAGCGAGACCTTCTTGAAAAGGAGCTTGCTGTTGATTCGTCCTACTCCATAGAAAGCTTCACCCGCTTTCGCATAAATGTTTTCTACCAGCGCGGCACCCTTGCGCTTGCCTTTCGTAATATCTTTACAGCCGTACCCACGTTCGAAGCCCTTGGCCTGCCCTCGGTGCTCGAATCCATCTGCGATAAACCCCAGGGGCTGGTGCTGGCCTGCGGCCCCACCGGCATGGGCAAGTCATCAACCCTTGCCGCCATGATACAGCACATCAACGAGACCCGGGCCTCACATATCGTGACCATTGAAGACCCCATAGAATACCTCATGCGTGATAATAAATCCTTTATTACACAGCGCGAAATCGGCCTTGATACCATAAATTACAGCATCGCGCTTAAAAACGCCATGCGGCAGGATCCCGACATTATCCTGATCGGCGAAATGAGAGACGCGGAAACCATGCTCACCGCCCTGAGCGCCGCAGAAACAGGGCATCTGGTGTTCAGCTCCCTGCACGCCAACAGCAGCTATGAGGCCATCTCCCGCATAGTCGATTCTTTTGAGGTGGATGTGCGGCCGCAGATTCGCAAGCAGCTGGCGGAAACACTGCTGGCAGCAACCTATCAACGGCTCATTCCGCTTAAAGACGGCTCGGGCCGGGCAGCTGCCATGGAAATTCTCATAAAAACGCCCCGCATCAAGGATCTGATAGAAAACAATAAACTGCGGGAAATTCGCGATGAAATGGAGCGGTCCGTATCGGTTCACCGCATGCAGTCGTTTGAGCAGTCCCTTATCGCCCTGATTGCAAACAAGCGCGTGGCCTTCAAAGATGCGCTCACCTATACGCTGCTGCCCGGCGAGTTAAAGCTCATGATGGACAAGCTGGGCATCAATGAAAACGGGGATTTCGAACTGAAAGGGAGTTTTGGCAATGAAGGAATCAGCTTCTGATTTTTCCATAGTGAAAAGCTACGTTGAGCTCAAGGCAAAATATGACAGCGAGATACGGACGCTGTCTGAATCAACGCGCTCCGTTGAGGGGAAATATAAAAGTCATATCACTCTGCTGGAGGCTGAAATCGCCAAGCGCAATGAATATATCAAGGCTCAGGAAGCAAAGATTCAGGAGCTTACACAAAAAGGCGCGGAAAGAGACGAGCAGCTGCGCGCCCTCGGGAGCCAGCTCAACAAGCTTAAAGCCGGCAGCCAGCAGGCTCCGGGCGCTGATGCCGATGCCAAAAAAGGCTCGTTCGGCATTTTCAAATAAGCAGTGCCGCAGCGACGGCTGTTTTACTGCCGCACATGCAGAAACAAATACAAACCCAGCATGCCGAAGGTTATGTTTGCCGTCCAGGCCGCTAATAAACGGAGGCAAAGCGCCGCTCTTTCCCAGAGACACACAGAAGGCAAAGAAAATCCAGTACACAAAACCTAAAACTATGCTCAGCGTGATGCCAAAAGCCATGCCGCCGCTGCGGCCGGTGCGCAGCGCAAACGGAATGCCCAGCAGCGCCATAATGACGGTAATAAAGGCGTAGGAAATCTTGGCATACATATCCACCTCATACGAGGTTGGCAAATATCCCTCCTCGCGCATCTTCTTCACGAAAGACCACAGCTCCGTAAAACTCATCTCCTCGGCTTCCTTGCGGGCAGACTTGAAATCCTCCGGTGTTTTGTTGATCGAAAACGGCTTTTTTTCAAACTTGTTCAGCTTCATAGCTCCGTCAGGCAGAAATTCCCGCTCAATGCCGGTGTGAAACAACCATGCGTCCTGCTCCCAGGTTGCGCTCTGGGCATCTACTCTTTTTGTTATATTGAAGCTGCTGTCAAAATACAGCACGCTGATCTTCTGCAGCTGATTTTTTTCCGGATCGAAGTAGTCGATATTATAAATCGTATCCTGACTGCGGTACCAGTAGTTGAATTTTTTAAAAAGCTTGGATGGCTGCTTGCCTTTGATATTCACGTTCTTGATTTCTTTGACGATCCGGTTGGTCGTTGGCAGAACATACTCCTGCAGCCACAAAGAAAAAAAACACATGCTCACCGCGATAAAAATAAAAACGCGCAGCACCCGATACAGGCTGACGCCATGGGCGCGCAGGGCCATGATCTCATTATGCTTCACAAAAAGACCAATGGTTATGAAGGTGCAGAGCAGCACCCCGAGAGGGCAGACCTGGTAGATAATCATGGGAATGCTGCACAGGCAATACTTGACGATCAGCCCAAAGGCAACCCGGTTTCTGATCATATCATCAAGGCGCTCAAAAAGATCCACCAGCAGATACAGCATGATGAACGAGCCCAGGCAAAGGCCGAAAATTTTCAGAAACTCTCTGGTAAAATAGCGCGTTATAATAAGCATGTGCTTTCCTTTTCAGGCATCATGCGCGGCCCCGCATTTTCTTGAGCCACAGCAGACCGTCCTGCACCGCCGGCATGACCGTCTGCTCAATCCACACAAGCAGCGGCAGGGGTTTTTCCCGCGCCACCTTGAAAAAAATATAAAGCCCGATGCCGCCCAGCAAAAAATTCGGCAGCCAAATGCCGATAAAGGTAAAGGCCTTGCCTGATCTGGCCAGGTTTTCGCCGAGATGCATGCAGATATAATACACGAAAACAATGACAAGGCTGAGGATAAAGCCATAGGACCTGCCGCCGCGACGCCAGAACGACCCGACACCAACCCCGAGAATGCCGAAAACCAGGCAGGCAAAAGGAAAGGACAAGCGCTTCTGTATCTCGACATTGATATTAATGGCTGAAAGTTCCTTCTCGCTTCGTTCCCGTGAAAGATTCCACAGGGCCCGGATATCCATTTCCTTGTATTTGATTTTGAAGTCCTGGTCATCATCAACATCCTGAAGCGGGATATTCATATCGTAGTTGTTGAACAGGGCATATTGGTAGTTGAGGGTCTTGGGGTCAAAGCGGTGTATTGTTCCCTGCTCGAGCTTGAAGAAAATATTTGTGTTGTTCTGGTCTGCAATGATATCGGCCCGCTGCGCCACGATGACGGTCTGCAGCTTCGGATCACGCTTATCAATAAGAAAAATGCCGTGCACTTTATTTTCATTTTTGTCAAAGGAGTTTATATACAGGACGAACCCGTCAAAAGTATCGATAAAAACCCCCTCCTCCAGGTTCGCGTCGGAGTGCTTTCTGGCAATATCCACAAGCTCGGTACGAAAAGCGTAATTGCCCTTGGGCAGCAGATACAGCGTCAGGGCGTTGGTAGCCAAAAAGCCGGCAATGCATAAAACGGCAAAAGGCGGCAGCATCTGGTAGAGGCTGACGCCGGAGGCCTTCATGGCCATAAGCTCGGCATCGCTTGAAAATTTTCCAAGGGCTATGAGAATGGCAAGAAGAATCGCCATGGGCAGCGTCAGCACCAGGAACGAGGGCATGAGATACCAGATAAGGGTGAAGACCTCTCCCAGAGAAACGCCCTTATTGATGAGCAGATCCACGAGCCGCAGAATTTTGTTCATCAGCAGAACAAACGTGAACACAAGCAGACCTAAACAAAAAGGGCCTGCAAGCTCATAGAAAATATATGAATGTAGAATTTTCGGCTTCATGCCTCTGCCGCAGTCCGCATTATAGCAGCATTTCCTTTTTTAAATCCCGGCCCATAAGGGCTTTAACCGCCTGCTGGGCAGGCTTGCCTTCAAAAAGTATCTGATAAATTTCTGCCACTATGGGCATATCAATACCGTGGCGGCGGCTCAAAGCATAGGCCGCGCGCGTCGTATACACGCCTTCAGCCACCATATTCATGTGCGACAGGATATCGTCAAGCTTTTCCCCTCGCCCGATCTGCAGCCCGACACGGTAATTGCGGCTCAGGTCGCTGGTGCAGGTAAGCACCAGGTCGCCAATACCCGAAAGACCGGAAAAAGTCAGCGGATCGGCTCCCAGAAAAACCCCCAGACGCATGATTTCCGCAAGCCCCCGCGTGATCAGGGCAGCCCGCGTGTTATGCCCCATGCCAAGCCCTTCGACAATGCCTGAGGCTACGGCTATGACATTTTTCAGCGCTCCGCCGATCTCAACCCCCACCACATCATGGCTCGTGTAGGTGCGGAAATAGGGGGTGGCGAGAGCCTCCTGCACGACCGCAGCGCTGGCCGGGTCCCGGGAAGCGATCACCACGGCCGTCGGCATCCTGCGCGCCACATCGTGGGCAAAACTCGGGCCGGACAGCACCGCAAAAGCAGGCTCCCGACCGCAAGCTATATCGGCGGCCATCTGCGAGACAGTTTCAAGCGTATCATTTTCTATACCCTTGGAGGCACAGACATGAATGGTTCCGGGAGAGCTTTCCGGGAGGCCTTGTGCGAAAAGGTTTCTAAAAGCCTTAACCGGCGTTACCCACAGCACAATCCGCTTGCCCGCAACAGCCTGCCGAATATCTCCGGTGCAGGTAAGGGCTTGGTGTAAATCTACCTCCGGCAGAAACAGCATATTGCGGTGCTTGGTCGTGATGCTTTCTACCAGCTCCTTCTCATATGCCCACAGCGTAACCGGTAACCCCTTTTCAGCAACCATCGTGGCAAGGGTTGTGCCCCAGCTACCGGCACCCACAACCCCGATCCTGCAGTCAGACATGTACGTATCCTTCCTCTGCACCAAAAAACTCCGCAAAGCACTATAAATATTAGAATTGCGCTGTTCTAGCAAGTTAAAAAAGCCCGGGGGAAAACAAGGGCGCTGACGTGAAAAGCAGCGTAACTTCCGCTGCGGCAAGGAGGCCCCCTGCACGTATGCGGGGAGCGTGGTTAAAACACATGGGGGGCGATATGCCTGCCTCCCCCATGCGCTATTGTTTTTACTGTGCTGCTGCGCAGCAGCCGGATTTTTATAAGAGGATCAATCCTCGGCCACCTTGGTCACGCCCACAACGCGCTCGCCTTCCTCTACATTTATCAGACGAACGCCCTTGGTATTGCGGCCGATAACCGAAACATTCTTCATATCGATGCGGATGAGCTTTCCCTTGGAGGTGATGATCATGATATTGTCCTCCTCCATAACCTGCTTGATACCCACCACATTGCCGTTGCGCTCATCGGTCTTGATGGTGATGATGCCCCTGCCCCCGCGGCTCTGACGCCGGTATTCGGCAATATTGCTGCGCTTGCCGTAGCCGCGCTCGGTAATCGACAGCATCGTTGCGTCTCCGCGCAACACCTCCATAGCCACCACCTCGTCGTCTTCTTCCAGAGCGATGCCCCGCACGCCCGTAGCCGTGCGGCCCATGGAGCGAACATTCTCCTCCTTGAACCTGATGGCCATGCCCCTCTTGCTGCCAAGAAAAATTTCCCGGCTGCCGTCGGTTACGTTGACGGCGATAAGCCTGTCGCCTTCATCTATGGAAATGGCGATAATACCGTTGGCGCGCGGATTGCTGTAGGCCGAAAGCTCGGTTTTCTTGATCGTACCGTTGCGCGTGGCCATAACGATGAAGCCGCCGCCCTCGAAATTGCTCACGGGCAAAACGGCTGCGATGTTCTCGCCGGAGGCAAGGTTTAAAAGGTTGACGATCGCCTTGCCCCGCGCAGCGCGGCTTGCCTGGGGTATTTCATAGGTTTTGATCCAGTAGACCTTGCCCTTGTCGGTGAAAACCAGGATATAGTCATGCGTCGAGGCGACAAAAACATTTTCAACAATGTCTTCCTCTTTTGTGGTCATGCCGGTAACGCCCTTGCCGCCCCGCAGCTGCGTGCGGTACAGCGAAACGGGATTGCGTTTTATGTAGCCGCTGTTTGATACCGTTACGACCATCTGCTCCTCGACTATCATATCCTCGATGCTTATTTCTTTGGACGTGGGCACGATTTCGGTTCGTCGCTTATTGCCGTATTTTTCTTTTATCTCCTGGAGCTCTTCCACGATCAGCTCCTTCACCAGCCGCTCGTTCTCCAGGATCTGGCGCAGCCGCTCTATAAGCTTGATGATGCCAAGGTATTCGTCGTTTATCTTATCGCGTTCAAGGCCGGTGAGCCGCTGCAGCCGCATTTCAAGAATGGCCTGCGCCTGTATGTCGCTCAGGCCGAACCGGCTCAGCAGATTGGCCTTTGCCTCCGCAGGAGAGGCCGAGTTGCGAATAAGCTGTACGATTTCGTCGATATGATCCAGGGCGATTTTGATACCTTCCAGAATATGGGCCCGGGCCTCGGCTTTACGAAGATCGAAAACTGTTCTCTTGGTGATTACCTCCTTGCGGAATGCGACGAAATGCTCGAGCATTTCTTTGAGCGTAAGCACCTGCGGCTTGCCGTCGACGATGGCAAGAAAAATAATGCCGAAGGCGGATTCCATCTGCGTGTGCTTGTAGAGATTATTGAGGATAACTCTGCTGATCTCGTCCTTCTTGAGGTCGATGACTACGCGCACGCCTTCGCGGTCGGACTCGTCGCGGATGTCGGCAATGCCTTCAATTTTCTTTTCCTGTACAAGTTCGGCAATCTTTTCGATCAGCCTCGCCTTGTTGACCTGAAAAGGAATTTCGGAGATGACGATACTTTCCTTGTCGCCCTTCTGCTTTTTTTCAATAAATGCTTTGGCGCGCATTTTAAGAATGCCGCGGCCGGTTCGATAGGCAGAATCAATGCCTTCCCTGCCGTAAATAAAGGCCCCGGTGGGAAAATCCGGGCCGGGGATAATCTGCATGAGCTCATCGATGGTCATCTCGGGGTTATGGATAAGCGCGATGAGCCCGTCACACAACTCCACAAGGTTATGCGGCGGAATATTGGTGGCCATGCCAACCGCGATGCCGGAAGACCCGTTCAGCAAAAGGTTGGGCACCCTGGCCGGCAGCACTGTCGGCTCTTCAAGCGTACCGTCATACGTAGCGCTGAAATCGACAGTCTCTTTTTCAATATCGGCCAGCAGCTCGGCAGATATTTTTGTCATGCGCACTTCTGTATAGCGCATAGCCGCCGGTGGATCGCCGTCCATCGACCCGAAATTGCCCTGGCCATCGACCAGGGGATTGCGCATGGAAAAGTCCTGCGCCATGCGCACGATGGCGTCATACACGGCGGAATCGCCATGGGGATGATACTTGCCGATCACGTCACCGACGACGCGTGCTGATTTTTTATACGGTTTGGAGCTTTCAAGGCCCATATCGTGCATGGCAAAAAGTATGCGCCGGTGTACGGGCTTGAGTCCGTCGCGGGCATCGGGCAGGGCCCTGCCCACGATAACGCTCATGGCATAGTCCAGATAGGACTTGCGCATTTCATCTTCAATATTTACCTGTATGTCCTGTGAACGAACCTCTAGAGTCATTGCCGTATGCCAACATGAAGGGTTTATGGACTTGGTCAGCCTCTATGAATAATAACAACCATTTATACCTGACATTTGCCTGTTTGCCAAGCCTAAAATATTATAACTAGTTGATTTTAAATCTAAAATATCATTATGGCGCATGGGAAAATGATTGACAATTGCATATGATTACCCTAAAACCTATTTCAATTAACACAACAAAAAAGGAGCTTACATGGACCTGAAAACCTCGAAAATCTGCGTTCTCGGCGGCGGCATGATGGCTGAGAACATCCTGCGGGGCATGTTTCGGGCGCAGCTCATATCGCCGGACCAGGTCACGGTATCTGACATTCACGCAGACAGGCTGACCTATATGCGGGACACTTTCAAGGTAGCGACTTCCCGCGACAATGTGGACGTGGCGGGCAAGGCAGACCTCATCCTTCTTGCCGTAAAACCCCAGAACATGAAACTCCTGCTCGGTGAAATCAAGGCGGTCATGTCGGAAAAACGGCTGATTATTTCGATTGCCGCAGGCGTGAAAACAAAAACCCTGAGCGACGCCATCGGAAGCACAGCGCGCATCGTTCGGACAATGCCCAATATCGGGCGCAAAAGTGCTTGCCAGCGCCACGGCCATCTGCCCGGGCCCGGGAGCAACACAGGAGGACATGATAACGGCAAAACAGATTTTTGAGGCCATCGGCTCCACCGTTGTGGTGGGCGAAGATCTTATGGATGCCGTAACCGGCCTGAGCGGCAGCGGCCCGGCTTATTTCTTCCTGTTCATCGAGGCCCTGGCTGACGCAGGAGTTCGCGCAGGCCTGATGCGGCCGGTGGCGCTCAAGCTTGCCGCGCAAACCTGCCTGGGAGCGGCGCAGCTGGTGCTTGAAACGGGCGACCATCCCGCCGCGCTCAAAGACCAGGTAACATCGCCTGCGGGCACGACCATCGAAGGGCTCCGGGTGCTCGAAGCCGGTGGCGTGCGGGCAACAATCATAAGTGCGGTAAGCGCTGCTGTCGAGCGCTCAAAAGAGCTGGGCAAGGGCTGAAATATATTTTAATCTTAGCGCAAAGGAATATATGTCAGGAGCTCGGTGGATATCCCATAAAGGAAAAAAAATTATTCTTATAGATTTTTCACGTTCAATGTTACGGCTATAAACGCGACCATAGCACAGGCAAAACCCTTGATTGCCGCAGAACCGCCCCTGTCGATACTGTGTCTTGTGGACACAACCGGCAGTAAATTTGACATTGAAATTTCAAAAGCCATACAGGCCTTTTCCGAACACAACAAACCGTATATGAAAATGACCGCCCTGGTCGGCGTGGAAGGGCTGCAAAAAGTAATTTATTTTGCCGTGCTCACGTTCACCAAGCGGACAAATATCGTGCTTAAAAACAGCCGTGAGGAAGCGCTCGACTGGCTGGTGGCCGTAACATAAAAACTGTCAGTGAAAACGCATGCGGTATGCGCTTTTGCCTGGTATAAAAAAAGCCGCTGCATACTTCAGCGGCTTTTTTTCTTTCGGTTTTCAATATAGTGCTTTTTGCCGTTCAGGTTAATACAAAAACGGTCTTCTCCCTCCTGCTCTATATACCGCGCCAGATCATAATACGGGCGCCCGCAGAAAGCGGGCGGGAAACAGCCCACCCTTTACCTCACAATAGGGAACATTGTCGGGGCGATATAAAAACTCTCAAAAGAAAGCGGCTCGCTGGTTCCATCGCTCAGCCGGACCGTGAAGCAGCTTAAGCCATCAACACCCTGCGCCAGTTCAAGGCTCGTCACCACATAGGGCGTATCTTCAACCACTATCGGGCTGATTTCGTCGCCGATATGCAGTCGGTAGCCGCCCTGGCCGTCATGCTCGATACCGCTATTAAACAGAGCAACGATTTGCTTATTAATGATGGGGGCCCCGTTGAAAAACCAGTTGCCCTCCTTGTCGATCTTTATTTCGCCCTGCCGGCCGGCGCACGATTGCATCATCATCGGCTATAAAGTCGCAGAAAACTTTTTGTCAACCCAGGTGTTTGCCTTTGCCTTCAGGCTCTGCAGAAACTGCTCAAAAAGATCCCGCTGCTTGGTCTGCAGCAGAGTCTGGGCCATGCGGTCTTTTTCTTTGGCGAAATCTGCATCAGACGGTGCTATCCGCTCCTGCAGCTTTATAATGACAATGCCCTTATCGGCCCGATACGGCGACGGCCCGTAGGGCTTGGTTTGATCCAGGCTGAAGGCCGCATCCCGTATTTCCTTTGACGGGCCGATTCCCTGAATGTAGTCACCTATGGCCTGCACCTCGGCATTTTTGATCTCAAGCCCGTTTTTTGCGGCAGCCTCTTCCCACTGCTGTTTGCCCTGCACGAGATCCATCAGCAGTTTTTCCGCTTTGACTTTTGCGGCGGCAAGCTTTTTTTCTTTCTCAATTTCTCCGGTAATAGCCGCTTTCACCTCATCCAGCGGCGCAATCTGCGCTTCCCGTTTATCTTCAAGCCGGATAATATAATATTTCTGCCCCACGGCAAAGGCTGAGGACAGCTCACCCTTTGCCAGAGCAAAAGCTTCTTTCGAAAAGCTGTCCTTGCCGGCAGCGTCTTCCGGCGACGAACCAAAAACAAAAAAGCCCGTCTCCTGAACCTTCAAGCCCGTTTCTTGTGCGAACTCTTCCACGTTCCTGCTTTTGAAAAGACGATTAAAAGCCCGCTTGGCCTCTTTTTCCACAAGCTGCTGTGCTTTTTCCTTGCGAAGTTCCGCCACAATGGCATCTTTCACTTCATCAAGGGGCTGTGAACGGCCCTCCTGCACTTCCTCAACCTTAATAATATGCCAGCCAAACTGACTCTTAACGGGCTGGCTGCTGTCGCCGGGCTTCATGGCAAAGGCGGCATCCTCAAGGGGCTTAACCATCTCGCCTTTTTTGAAATATCCCAGATCGCCTCCCTTTTCAGCCGTTGCTTTGTCTTCTGAAACCTTTTTCGCGAGCTTTTCAAAATCCTCTCCCGTTTTGGCCTGAGCGGCAATCGCTTCCGCCTTTTTGAATACTTCCGCATCCTTTTCTTTGTTTTCAGACTTCAGAAGAATCTGCCGGGCCTTGACCTTTTTGGGCTCGAAAAACTGTTCGGCATCTGATTCATAATACTCCGCAATTTCGCGGGGCGTCACTTCAACCTTTTTTTCAAAGTTCACGGGGTCAAAGGTAATGTATTTCACCTTCACTTTTTCCGGCTCGCGGAACTCCTCCTTATGCTGATCGTAGTAGGTTTTACTCTCTGCCTCGGAAATCGCAAAAGTCTCTTTGATCTTGTCCGGCTCAAAACAGAGATAGCCTATTTTGACCTTCTCCTGCTGCATTTTAAACATGTCCCGCAGTTCCTGGTCGGAAACTTTTGCCGAACGGGTAATGATGTTTTCCAGAGACTTGAGCATCAGCTCCCGCTCCTTGTCTTTTTCGAAATCAGCTGCCGTGATGCCGTAATAGTTGAGGGCCCGCTGGTACATGGCTTCGCTGAAGACGCCATCCTGCTGAAACATGGGCATGGCGACAATGGCTTTTTTTATTTCATCCTCGGTAACGCTGATAGTGCGGCGCTCGGCTTCCTGCAGCAAAATCTCCCTGCTGATCAAATCCTCAAGAACCTTCTGCTTCAGGCCGAGCTTTTCCATCATCTCCTCGTTAAACTGGTTTTTATACAAGGAGCGGTACATCTCGATTGTGTTTTTATAGGCAGTCTGATACTGCGACGCGGTTATCTTGCGGTTGTCCACTTTGGCTATGGTGGTGTCTTTGTCCGGCTTGCGCATCTCGGAAAACCCGTAGAAAAAGACAAAGACCACCACGATGATGCCAAACAGCACCTTTATGATCCATGAACCGGCATTTTCTCGCATATAGGAAAGCATTTTTATACTCCTGAAACAGTGTTAACCATTTAAAAAATTTTTCGTTTTTGTTGGGTTCCACATGCTAATAAAATATTCCGAATTTATCAAGAGTTATTATTTTACTTGCACTTACGTGCTTTGTCTGCTATTAGCCCTCAATGATAAATCATATTATATATTTTCTGATGTCGGGAGAGAAACATGTTTTTTGATCGCCTCTGGGGAATGCTGTCAAACGATCTGGCCATTGACCTGGGAACAGCCTCCACGCTGGTATACGTAAAAGGCAAGGGCATTGTGGCAAACGAGCCGTCTGTCGTGGCCGTACGCAAGGATATCAACGGCAAAAAAATCCTTGCCGTGGGCAATGAGGCAAAAAAGATGCTCGGCCGGACGCCCGCCAATATTACCGCAATCCGGCCCATGAAAGACGGCGTTATCGCCGATTTCGACATAACCGAATCCATGCTGAAATACTTCATTCGGATTGCGCACAAACGCAGCAGTTTTGTTCGGCCGCGAGTGATTATATCCGTGCCCTCCGGCATTACGCCCGTTGAAAAGCGGGCGGTCAAGGAATCTGCGGAACTTGCCGGTGCCCGGGAAATCTACCTCATTGAAGAGCCGATGGCAGCTGCCATCGGCGCAGGGCTTCCGGTAAGCGAGCCCATTGGCAGCATGATCGTTGACATCGGCGGCGGCACCACGGAAGTAGCCGTCATCTCCCTGTCCGGCATCGTCTACAGCCTGTCGGTGCGTACTGCCGGGGATAAAATGGACGAGGCTATTGTTCAGTATATCAAGCGAAAATACAATCTTCTCATAGGCGAGCGGACAGCCGAGCTTATAAAAATAACCATCGGTACGGCATATCCTGAAAAAGAAATCAGAACCGTCGATGTCAAGGGCCGCGACATGGTCACCGGCATTCCCAAAACCCTGGAAATCAGCTCCGAAGAGATTATGGAAGCAATTGCTGAGCCGGTCAACACCATTGTCGAATCCGTCAAAATAGCCCTTGAGCGTACCCCCCCCGAACTGGCCTCCGATATCGTTGACCGCGGCATCGTGCTGGCGGGCGGCGGAGCGCTGCTGAAAAATCTCGACAAGCTGCTGAGAGAAGAAACCGGTCTTCCCATCATCGTTGCCGACAGTCCGCTCACTGCGGTTGTTATGGGCTCGGGCAAAGCGCTGGATGAGCTTGATCTTCTCAAAGACGTGGCGTTTGATTAACCCACCCTGCCGAAACTGAGGCTGCCCGTATTGCCGACGGGCACCCGTCGACTGCGCACCGTCAGGCCGATGCCGTCACCTATATGGTGTTTAATCAAACATGCAGCAGTTTTTCATTAGAAACAAAAAAACAATTCTCTTTGCTGCGCTCCTGCTGGCCGCGCTCACCCTTTTTGCCAAAGGCATAGAGCAGAAAAAAAAACACTCGTTTTTTGATCGCGTTGTGCTGACCCTGTTTTCATTTCCCCTGAGCATCACCAAGTAAAAGCATCAATGCCGTGAGCGGCACCTGGAATCACTACCTCTACACTATCGGGCTGCATGATGAAAACAGCGCTTTAAAAAAGCGCGTCGATGAGCTTGCCATTGAAAACCAGCTGCTGCGGGAGCAGGCCGACGAAAACAAACGCCTTCGGGACCTGCTCGTTTTCCGGAAAAAGTTCGAACACAAAATGCTGCCGGCTGAAATTATCGGCCGCGACCCCTCGGGCTGGTTCAAGACCCTTTTGGTCGACAAGGGTTCGCTCGACGGCGTCATAAACGATACTGGCGTCATTGCGCCCGAGGGGTTGTCGGCCGGGTCATCGAGGTCGGGCTCAACAGCTCAAAGGTACTGCTTCTTTCCGATATTAACAGCTATGTAGATGCCCTGATCAAGCGTACGCGGTCGCATGGCATTGTGGTGGGCAAGGGAGAGCTGCTGTGCACTCTTTCCTTTGTCATGAAAACCGAAGATGTCGCCCCGGATGATGTGATTGTCAGCTCCGGCATCAACACCATGTATCCCAAGGGTATCATCATCGGCACGGTCACAAAAATCAACAAGGACCGGAGCGGCTTTTTTCAGTCAATTCTGGTCAAGCCCGCGGTTGATTTTTCAAAACTGCATGAGGTTCTGATCGTGCTTAAGGAGCCGGAGAAACAAAAATGAAAAAATTGGCTTTTTTCCTGCTCGTCTGCGTGCTTTTCCTGCTGCAAATATCCCCCCTCCTGCCGTTTGCCGATTACGGCATCCGGCCCGATATCGTTCTTGTTCTTGCTGTTTTCTCCGGCATTCAATTTCCGCTGTGCAGCGGCGCTCTGTTTGTTTTCGGCCTTGGCTGTCTTGTTGAGGTGTTTTCAGGGGTGAACAACGGCCTGTATCCGATTATTTATCTCACGGTTTTTATCGGTATTCGCAGCCTGGAAAAATTTTTTGATTTTTCGCAATCATTTAATCTTTTTCTTCTAACGGCAAGCGCTCTTATTGTTAAATTCTTCTTTTTGCTGTTTTGCTTCAACTTTGTTTATGAATTTAAGCATTTTGCGATACTGGAGCCTTTTCTAAAAGAGTCTGCCTATACCCTGCTGGTGTTTCCGGCCGTTTTCCCGCTGCTTCGACGGCTGTATATAAAACCAAAAGACGATCTTGAGTTAAGAGATGTTGTTTTGACCCATGAGCATCGACACAGTTGATATCAGCGACCATGTCGTTGAAAAATTTCTAAATAAACGGGTGCGCCTTGCCGTCATTCTCATGCTGGTTGCCTGCGGCTTCATTATTGCCCGGCTGTACTATCTGCAGATATTAAAAGGCAGTAAATATACTGAGCTGTCAATCAATAATCGTATTCGCGTCACCACCATACCAGCCCCGCGGGGCATTATTTTTTCAAAAAAAAACGAGCTTCTTGTTTCAAACAACCCCTCCTTTGATCTCAATCTTATCCCGCAGGATACACCCGACCCGAATGCCGTTCTTGATAAAATTTCTGCGCTGTTACATCTCAATGCCCAGCAGCTGAAGAAAAAAATCACCAGCCAGCGCGGCAGGCCGCCCTTTGAGCCCGTAACCCTGAAAAAAGAACTGCCGTGGGAGGAAATGAGCCTGGTGCTGGCAAATAAAATGAATTTGCCCGGCATTTCTATAGATGTGCTCCCGAAGCGGCAGTACTTTGGGGAAAATTTTGCGCCGCATGTCTTCGGCTTTCTGGGCGAAATAGATCGCACTGAAATGGCAAAATACCCGCAGGGCTTCTACCGCCAGGGCGACTTAATCGGAAAATTCGGTCTTGAAAAATGGGGGGAACAGTATCTCCGGGGAGAAAAGGGCGGCCTGCAAACCGAGGTTGATGCCCATGGCAACCGGCAGAAAATTCTTGCTGAAATTGAGCCGACCGGCGGGTGTAATATTATAGTCACGCTGGATGCGAAATTACAGAAAGTAGCAGAAGCGCAGCTTCGAGATAAAGTTGGCGCCGTGGTCGCCATGAGACCATACCGGCGAAGTTCTGGCTCTTGCCAGCTCACCGGGCTTTGATGCCAGCCTTTTTGCCCGCGGCATTGATTATGCCGAATGGAACAAACTTACAACCAACCCGCTGCATCCGTTGCTGAACCGCGCCATACAGACTGCGCAGCCCCCCGGCTCGGTGTTTAAAATCATAACGGCAATTGCCGCACTTGAGGAGAAAGTAATCGACCCGTCGGAGCAGGTGTTTTGTCCCGGTTATTACACGCTGGGCAACTCCACGTTTCGCTGCTGGAAAAAGGGCGGCCATGGTTCGGTTAATATGCATGAGGCCATTGTCCGCTCATGTGATACCTATTTTTATACAGTGGGACAACGCCTGGGGGTTGACAGAGTTCATAAATACGCCACTATGTTCGGTCTTGGTGAAAAAACCGGCATAGAGCTTGATGGCGAAAAAAGCGGCTTGATACCGTCCGAGGCCTGGAAGAAAAAAAAATTGGGTATTCCCTGGCAAAAAGGTGAAACCTGCAGTATCGCCATAGGACAGGGCTATGTTCAAACCACCCCTTTGCAGATAGCAACATTTTTCTGCGCCGTGGCAAACGGCACCTATGTGCCCCGGCCCCGCCTGGTAGAACAAGTCCGCTGTGATAATGATACGACAACAACTCTCGTTTCTTCAGAAAAAATCCGCGATTTGACGGTATCACCTAAAACACTGGCCTTTATCCGGGAGGCGCTGATGGGGGTTGTTCATGATCCCACGGGCACTGCCACAAAAGTAAAGATAGAGGGCCTGACCATCGGCGGAAAAACAGGTACTGCGCAGGTCGTAAGCCGGCGGCTGGCTTCCGGTGGAGAAGACTCTCCCTGGAAATACCGGGATCATGCCTGGTTTGCCTGTATGGCGCCTGTTGAAAAGCCGGAAATTGTTGTTGCGGTGTTTCTGGAGCATGGCGGACATGGCGGCTCAGCCGCAGGTCCGATTGCCCGGGAGGTGGTGGCGGCCTACTTAATGCCCTCTGCGCTCAAAACACCAGCTCCTGTGCCCGCTTTGCAAAATACTGAGCCCGACACAGAAACAGAGGAAGATTAATACGCATGTTTGACCGACGGCTGATAGCCAATTTTGATTTTGCGCTGTTTTTTACGGTTCTGCTTATCTGCGCCCTTGGTGTTTTGAACCTGAACAGTCTCTGCTCATCAGAGGGCAATATTCCGACGCTTTTTTATAAACAGCTTTCCTGGATACTTATAGGTCTTTTTTTTCTTCTTATACTCATAAACATCAACTATGTAACCATTATCCGCTACGGGTATTATTTTCATGCCTTTGCTCTTTTCCTGGTTTTGCTGGTTTTAGTAATCGGCAAAACCAAGCTTGGCTCGCAGCGCTGGCTGTCTTTCGGACCTTTATCTCTACAGCCCTCAGAGCTTATAAAAATAACCTTTATGCTTGCTTTGTCTAAATTTTTTGCGGAAAACATTTCTCATAAACCCTATACCCTCCTGGATCTTTTTGCTCCGTTTCTGTTGCTTATCATAACCTTTTTACCAATTTATGTGCAGCCCGATCTTGGAACAGCGGGCATTATTTGTCTCATTTTTGTTTCCTATCTGTTCTTTCTGAATATCAACAAAAAAATGTTCTATCCCTTTCTGGGGCTGTGTCTGGCGGTTCTGCCCTGTATCTGGTTTGTGCTTAAGGAGTATCAAAAACAAAGAATTCTTGTATTTCTTGACCCGGATCTTGACCCCCTTCATGCGGGCTATCAGCTTATACAATCAAAAATTGCCGTTGGTTCGGGGGGGTTTTTCGGCAAAGGCTTTCGGCTGGGCACGCAGAGCCAGCTGCGCTTTCTGCCGGAACAGCATACGGATTTTGTTTTCTCTGTCTGGTCTGAGGAATGGGGCCTGCTCGGCTGCTTAGTCGTGGTTTTTCTGTATTTTCTTTTTTTCTATCGCGGGATGCGCATTGCCTATAACTGCAAAAATTTTTACGGTTCCTATTTTGCCGCCGGAATTTCGTTTTTTTTCTTCATGCAGTTTTTAATAAATATCTGCATGACCATCGGCCTGTTTCCGGTTGTGGGGGTTACGCTGCCGTTTTTCAGCTATGGGGGCTCTTCCATTATTTCCTGCATGGTGGGGCTGGGGATACTGTTGAGCATCAGCATGCGAAAACAAAATAAATACTGAAAGACCTTGCAAAGGGCCTTTATATTTTATACAGTCTTTTGCACTTCCAACCCTTTATGTGACGAACGGCGAACTCTTGCGTGAATACTTTCTGGAAACAATTCATCTGCGGTATTGAAAAAAAAACCACGTCTCAAAATTTTGAGACATGGTTTAAACCCCTTAAGCTTGTCGATTTTTCCTCAAACCGCGTCTGTTTTTCCGTACCCAAACAATTTTATGCGGACTGGTTGCTGGAAAACTATCGTCAGATCATTCTTGACGTCATTTTTGAAATGACGGGATTTTCTCCGGATCTCTCTTTTAAAATTCACAACACTGTCGAGCAGCCGCTGGCGGTTCCCCCAAAAAACCCCATAGTAAAAAAAGAAGAAAAACCGCTTTATTCTACCCAAAAACATAAACTCTCAATATACGTTTTCTAATTTTGTTGTCGGCCCCAGCAATCAATTTGTTCATGCCGCCTGCCAGGCCGTGGCAAACCGCCCCGGCGGCACCTATAATCCCCTGTTCATTTATGGCGGTGTTGGACTGGGCAAAACACATCTTCTCCATGCAATTGTCAATCAGGGCCTCAGCATAAACAGCTCTCTGAAATACTGTTATGTAACATCGGAAAAATTTACCAATGAACTTATTAATTCTATCCGCAATGAAAAAATGGCGGAGTTTCGCAAGCGGTATAGAACAATAGATATTCTTCTGATAGACGATATTCAATTCATTGCCGGCAAGGTAAGTACGCAGGAAGAGTTTTTCCACACGTTTAATTCATTGTTCGAAATAAAAAAGCAGTTGGTTTTAACAAGCGATAAAACTCCGCAGCAAATATCAAGCCTTGAAGAGCGCCTTCAGTCCCGCTTTGCCTGGGGTCTTATTGCAAAAATTGAAATGCCTGAAGCCGAAACCAAGGTAGCCATTCTCCAAAAAAAAGCCGCTGCCAGTAAAATCGTTTTGCCAAATGAAGTTGCATTTTTAATGGCAAACAGTGTAAAATCAAACATCAGAGAATTAGAAGGTCTCTTGACGCGGCTTTCTGCTTACTCTTCGCTTGCGCGAGTTGATATTACGCTGGAAACAGCAAAACAGGTTCTTAAAGATTTTATTAAAACAGAAGAAGCGGAAGCACATCCTGAAGAAATAATAAAAACTGTTTCTAAATTTTTTAATCTTAAACCTTCTGACCTTAAAGGAAAAAGGAAAAGCGGTTCTATCGTCCTTCCTCGTCAAATAGCAATGTATATAATGAGAAAAAAAACAACTCTGTCTCTTCCTGAAATCGGTCAGTTTTTCGGCGGCAGAGATCACTCAACCGTAATACATTCAATAAAAAAAATTGAAAAACTTTTACTTGAAGAAAATAAGGTAAAAGAAACTGTGGAAGACCTTATTAAAAAGTTCTAGCAAAAGCTGTTTTTTTACTGACAAATCCAATTAAAAAACAAAAAGTTTTTTTTAAACACATTTTCAACAGCTGAACAAACAGGTTTTTTTTCTCTTTTTACAAGTCAAAACAGTATGTTTGCCTTGTTGATAACAATTTTTTCACCAACTAATACCTACTAATTATTAATCTTTTATCTAATAAGATAAGTATGAAGATAATAGCCACAAAAAAAACTTTAACAACAGCGCTTTCCCGTATTCAGGGAATTGTAGAAAAAAGCAGCATTAAACCAATTATTTCAAATGCTCTCATCAAAGCAAGCAGGGAGGGCCTTTCTGTATCTGCAACAAATTTGCAGATCGGCATGCGGGCAACGTATAAGGATGTGAAAGTTGAAAAGGAAGGAACGGTTTCTGTAAATGCCAAAAAACTGTATGAAATAGTAAAAGAGCTCCCAGAAGGTGAAATAACACTTACTGAAAAAGAAAATTACTGGATAGAAATAACCTGCGGCAAGGATTTGAAATTTAATATAATTGGTCTTCCACCGGAAGATTTTCCAGTTTTTATAAAAGAAGAAGAAAAAGGTTTTGTAGAATGGAAGACGGAAAAAATAATAGAAATGATTTATTTAACTTCCTTTTCCATTTCCAGAGATGAAGCAAATCCAAGCATAAACGGGGCCTTTATTGAAAATATAGAAGGCGGCAAAACGCGCATGGTTTCCACAGATGGATACAGGCTTTCCATCGTTGATGAAGAACTTGAAAGAAATATGCTGCTGGACGAAGGGCTTTTAATTCCACAGAAAGCTGTTTTGGAACTCAACAGAATACTGATGGAAAAAAGGGAGGAGAAAAGCCTCTTTGTCCTGGCAACAGCAAACAGCCTTCTCATAAAAATAGGAGAGGTTGAATTTTCTATCAGACTTATTGATAAAAAATTTCCTGATTATAAAGTCATTGTTCCCGGAGAAGGCAATAAAAAAATAGAGGCCCATATTGAAAAAGATAAATTAAGATCATTCTCTTAAGAGAATGTCTATAATCTCAAATGAAAATAACAGACCTGTTGTTTTTTCATTCAATAAAAAAGAAGCGGAAATATTCACGGAAGACAGCGAACTGGGAAACGTTAAAGAAGTAATAGAATTAAAAGAAACTATTTCCGCAGCTTTTAAGTTTTGCATAAACTGTTCCTATCTTCTTGATATTATAAATGTTCTTGAAGAAGATATTATAGTTGAGTTCAACGCAGAAGAAGAAAATAAACCAATAATTGTTAAGACTCTTACCACGAAAAAACATAAAATATATTATCATGCCGATGCTTATGGACTGAGAAAGGTGCAGCTATGGAAAAGATGAGTTTTATATTTTTTGTCATTATTGTTGCCTATCTCCTCTATGCTTTTTTTAAGAGCAGAACGGAAAAGGTAGAGAAAAAGGCTGAAGAGAAAGAAATAATAGAAAAGAATTATCTTTTTCCATCACAAGAGATAAATAAAGATGCGGAAAAAGCGGCAATCGCCGCAGTACTTGCTGTAATTATGGGAGACACGTCGTATGTACTGAAGCGAGTCTATGCAGTGGCAATGGTTGATGAAAGCAACTCATCCTGGCGCTATGCAGGCAGAAATGAAATGATGACAAGAAAAAACACATTAAAATAAACATATAAAAAAAGAAGGAGGCAAACCATGGCGCTTCGTAAGTTCAAAATAAAAATCGACGGCAAACTGTTTGAAGCTGAAGTTGAAGAGATCGGCGGGAGCTCTCCCGCAGCCGCAGCGCCCCGACCCGCAGCACAGGCTTCAGCACCGCCGCCTGTTGTTATATCCGGAGCCGGTAATGCCGTAACCGCACCCATGCCCGGAAAAATAGTTTCAGTAAAAGTTACAAAGGGCCAGCAGGTACAAGCAGGAGAAGTCGTTCTGATACTTGAAGCCATGAAAATGGAACAGGAAATAAAAGCTCCTTCCGGCGGAATGGTAGCAGATATTCTGGTACAAGCCGGGGATACGGTTAAAAAAGAGCAGGCATTAATACTTATTGGCTAAGGAGAGCGGCATGGAAAAGTTCTGGATAGCCACAAAATTTGCTTTAAACGTATACATTATTTCAACTTTTATTGTGCTTATCGTTCTGGGGCTAATAAATGTTTTAAACAAAGTCCTGCATAAAAAAGAAAATTAAAACAAGGAAAAAAAATGGAAACGCTGTTTCTTGATTTTCTAAGTATTTTCCCCGGACTTGAGCTTTTCACACAAATAGATCCAATCATGGGTTGGGCCAGAGTTTTTCTTATTCTTCTGGGTTTTTTACTCTGCTACCTCGGATATAAAGAAATACTGGAACCCCTGCTTATGATACCCATGGGTATCGGCATGTCAATGGTCAACGCCGGTATGCTCATGATGCCGGACCCGACCAATCCGCACATAATGAAACCCGGAACGATGTTTCTCAACTCCATGCTCTCAAAGCCCGATGAGATCATGAACGCCATTCAAGTTTTTTTTCTACAGCCGATCTACACGCTAATGTTTTCAAACGGATCTGATAGCCTGCCTGGTTTTTATTGGTATAGGCGTTATTACGGAGCTTGATATTTTAATTTCTAATCCGCGAATGAGCTTATTGCTCGCCATCTGCGCGGAACTTGGCACCATACTCACCTTTCCGATCGCTATAGCAATGGGTTTTACATCGCCGCAAGCAGCAGCCATTGCCATCATCGGCGGCGCCGACGGCCCCATGGTCCTCTTTGCCTCTTTACGTCTTGCGCCGGAGATATTTGTTCCCATAGGCATCGTGGCATATATTTATTTAAGTATAGTTTATGCGGGGTATCCTTATATGATAAAGCTGCTGGTGCCCAAGCATATACGCGGTATTGCCATGTCAGAATTTGAAATAAAGGCGGTTTCTTCCGGAGAAAAAATCGCATTCAGCCTCATCGGCGGCACTATTTTATGCCTTCTTTTTCCTGTGGCGGCACCGTTGTTTGTAAGCTTTTTTTTGGGTGTCATTATTAGAGAAGCAAAAGTTTCCCGATTTATGCAGGTTACCGAAGACGTCATTCTTTATGGCTCAACCCTGTTTCTCGGGTTCGTCCTTGGTTGTCTTTTGAGCGCCGATGTTTTTACGGACCCCAAAATGTTCAAACTGATTATTCTTGGTTTTATAGCCCTTTTCCTTTCCGGCATCGGCGGACTTATCGGTGGCTATATTGCCTATTTTTTAAGCGGGAAAAAACTCAACCCGCTGCTTGGCATTGCCGGTGTTTCCTGTGTGCCCACGACGGCCAAGGTCGCACATAAGTGTGCAAATGAGGCAAATCCCGAGGCCTTTATCATCCTTCATGCCATGGGCCCCAATATCGCCGGCGTTATTACTACGGCCATAATAACAGCCGTGTATGTAACCCTGATACCAAAATGCGGATTTTGATCAAAAAAAAACGGTACGCGCAACCTCACAAAGGTGTGTCTTTGTGAGGTTGCTTTATTTTAAGCCATGTGGAACAAGAAAAAAACACAGGGGGTTATTCTTGCCGTTGTCGGTGTCTTTCTTGCGCGAATAGAAATGTTCTTGCAGATTGAAAAAACAATACTCTTCTCGTTGAACTGCGGTTGGCATGGTACTGGCCTTTGCCGGTATTGCCATCTATGCCGCGGGCATGCCACGCACATTGCAAAAAGCAAGGGTTTGTCCTTCCTGTTTTGCTAAAAATGAGATTAAGGCGCAAACCTGTAAACAGTGTAGAAAAAAGATTCCAATAAAAGAGTAATATTCTTAACCACGGGCAAGCGTATAATGTTCACCCGGCCATTAAGACAGCACGCCTTTTCAAAAAGTTGTTTTTCTGTATAATCCGCACAGAACACAAACAATACGTAATAATACGTTGTTCGATCCAAAAAATGGACCGGAGGTGCAACACTGCGATAGTCGGGCCGCTATCTTCTTCGGGCAGGTTGCGGTTTTTTCGTTTATGGATGGAGTTACATCAAAAAGCCAAAACACCACTAATTCAATAAAGGGGAACGCATATGAAAAGATTACTTAAAGCTTGCCTTCTGTGCTGTATTTTTTTTCTCTCGCTTTCTGCGGGTGCGCAGGGGCAAACACCGGAACTGGTGAAAGGCAGCATTGATGTAGGATACCGGATGATCAATGCCGGCGGAACGCTTTTTTTTACTGCCTGGAGCGTGGGAAAAGGCACAGAGCTTTGGAAAAGCGACGGCACTACCGGCGGAACGTCTCTGGTGAAGGATATTGGAACCGGGACGGCAAGCCCAGCGTACCAGACCTTTGTAGCCCTTGGGGACAACATCATTTTTTCGGTCGATAACGGTACGTATGGCTACGAATTCTGGAAAAGCGACGGCACCGAGGCGGGCACGGGCTTGATAACAGACCTGTTTTCAGGAACAAGCAACGGCCTGCATACTGTCGGCAATACAATGGCTGCCTACAACGGCAGGGTGTATGCAAAGGCCAGCAACGGCACGACCGGGTACGAGCCCTGGTCGACCGACGGCACAAACGTGACTAATCTCAAGGATATCAACACCGGCACTGGCTGGAGTCTGCCGAATTCGCCGCTCTAGACTGTTTCAAACGGCACGCTTTTCATGGTGGCTGACGACGGGACGAGTGGCGAGGAGCTGTTCAAAACCGACGGCACGGAAGCAAACACCGGTATAGTAAAAGACATAACGCCGGGCGACAATTCGGGGTATGGCCCGGACAATCTTGTCGACATGGGCGGCATCCTTTATTTTACCGCTGATGACAGCGCCGGGGGTACAAACCGGGAACTCTGGCACAGCGACGGCACCTCGGGCGGCACCTACCGGGTGAAGGACATCAACCCCTCCGGCGCGGGCGTAGACACAAGCTCCTGGTCTCCGGAGTTTACCGTGGTCAATGGCAAGCTGTTTTTCGTGGCAGACAATGGAACCGCCGGCCAGGAGCTGTGGACAAGCGATGGTACGCCCGAGGGCACCAATATGGTAAAAGATATTCGCCCGGGCGCCATGGGCTCTGAGCCATATGGCCTGTATGCCGGCGGCACCAGGCTGTTTTTCGGCGCTGACGACGGCAGCGGCAGCGGCTCCGAGCTCTGGGTGAGCGACGGCACCGCCGGCGGGTACCCGGATGGTAAAGGATATTTATCCCGGTGGAAGTTCGTATTAGGGGCACCTCGGCGCGCTTTATTACAACGGCGTATTTTACTTTCGAGCCGAGGACGGCGCCACGGGCGAGGAGCTGTGGCGCAGCGACGGAACGGAAGCCGGCACCTACCGCGTGGCTGATTTCAATACGGGCAGCGGCGACAGCAGCCCCCATAATTTTGTCGAGATGAACGGTGCCCTGTATTTCGGCGCAAACGAGTCCTCCGTGGGCGGTCTGTGGAAAATCGACACCTCTGGTATACAACGACAACAACTTCGATTTTGTCTTCAACAACCACGACAACCAGTATCGGCGGTGGGATCAAGCACAACAACGACGACCATCGGGAGCGGCAAGCCCTGCCCGGCCAAACAAATACTGGGCACCGATAACCCGAATCTTGAAAGTCTGCGTGCTTTCCGCGACAGCACATTAGCAAACAGTGCGGTCGGCCGCAGGGCTATTCAAATCTATTACAATAATGCCGACAGCATCAATTCTGCTTTGGAACGCAGACCGGCCCTGAGAGCGGTGGTCCGGAATAACCCTTGATATTATAGCGCCGATGGTGGCGAAGAAAGAACGAATAGAGATTGGAGATCGTGGCCGGGTGACGATAAAAATAAAAGCCCTGTAAATGTCACCGGAGTATAAAGCCGGGCCTTCATGCTTTCAACATGAAGGCCTGTCTTTTTAACGGCAAAACAGAGCGGGGGCAAGACAGAATTCTTGCTTTATGGCCTGGGAGGGTATAACAGGAGGTTGACGCAGTATTAAATTAAGAATAAGCTATTCCTTGTAACGCAAAAAGCTAGAGTTATATTTCTATAGTTGCGTCAGGAGAATCACAGCACATGAGCACGTTACCCCTCTGGAGCGCTATACCCTTTGCCGGGCTTCTGCTTTCTATAGCCCTGTGGCCGCTGCTGGCGCACCATGCGTGGGAGAGCCATTACGGAAAGATAGCATCAGCCTGGGCACTGCTCTTTGCCCTGCCCTATCTTGCCGCGAGCGGCGGGCAGGGGCTCCATGAAATTCTGCACAGCTGTCTAACAGAATATATTCCCTTTATTTTACTCCTGTGGTCGCTGTACACGGTTTCCGGCGGCATCCGGATAGAAGGGTTTCCACGGGGAACGCCGCTCACCAATACAGCCCTGCTGGTCTTCGGCCTGCTTATCGCATCCTGGGTGGGTACAACGGGCGCAGCAATGCTGCTTATACGGCCGCTGCTGAGCATGAACCGGCAGCGGCACAAAAAAGTGCATATAGTGGTTTTTTTCATTATCCTTGTCTGCAATATCGGCGGCGCACTGACGCCGCTCGGGGATCCGCCCCTGCTGCTGGGATTTCTGGCGGGAGTGCCCTTCTTCTGGACCCTGCGCCTGTTTCCGCACATGGTTATGGTTGCCCTGCCGGTGCTGCTGCTGTTTTTTTGCACGGATATGTTTTATTACCGCCGCGAATGCCGCACCGGACACACGGGCTCTCGGGATAAAGATAGAGCATTTTTCGGATACGGTGCGCATACGGGGCATACGCAATGTGCTGCTGCTCATCTGTATCGTATCGGCAACGGTGCTGAGCGGAGCCGTGCCCCTGGGTGCCTATGATCTGTTTGGCGTGCAGATGACGGTGCAGGACACGCTTCGGGATTTAGCGCTCATAGCCTTCGGCTTCATTAGCCTTTCTGTGACGCGCGCCGGCTTGCGCGAAAAAAACGGTTTCAGCTGGGAACCCATACGGGAAGTGGCCATACTGTTTGCCGCCATTTTTGTGACGATCATTCCCCTGCTTGCTATTCTGAGGGCAGGAGCGCAGGGCCCCCTGGCACCGCTTCTGGCGCAGCTCACCGGACCGTGCCGCTATTTCTGGGCCTGCGGCCTGCTTTCAAGCGTGCTTGACAATGCGCCGACCTATTTGTCCTTTTTAAATACCGAGCTGGGGGTATTCGGCGCGGGGCTGTCGGATGCCGAAGCCCTTAAGCTTTTGCTCACAGAGAAAGCGGTCTACCTCGAGGCCATTTCCTGCGGCGCCGTTTTCATGGGAGCGCTCACCTATATCGGCAATGCGCCAAATTTTCTGGTAAAAGCCGTTGCCGAACAAAACGGCGTATCAATGCCGGGATTTTTTTCCTATATGCTGTATGCCGGCCTCATCCTTGCCCCGGGTTTTGTTCTGGTGTCCAGATTGTTTTTTCTATGAGCTTTTATAAGGAGGAAAAGGCCATGCAAAAATGGACATGCGTCATTTGCGACTATGTGTACGACCCGGCAAAGGGCGATCCGGGGAATGGCATTGCACCGGGTACAGCCTTTGAAAATCTCCCGGACTCATGGGTGTGCCCCCTCTGCGGCGCAGGCAAAGACCAGTTCGAACAGGTGGGGTAAGTACCGCTTCGCAGAAAGGAGGAGCAGTTGTTTTTCCCTTTTAAAACAAGGGGGAAGCAAAACAACCGCATCTTCAGTAAAGGGGTTAGAGGGCTTTTGATCTATAACCGCCGCCTTTATTGTGTGGCGCAGAACCAAGCAGTCCTATGCGCGCGCTAGGGCGTTCTTACGGCAGAAGGCCGGGAGAGACTTTCAATCAGCTCCGACAGCGCTGCAGGTCAGGGCCTTTGCCTTTTATGTTTTTGTCTGCCAGGGAAAAAATTTTGGGTCATGACCCAAAATTTTTATTCCATAACCGGCCCGCCTTAATACTTTGACAAGCCCCCCATATTTTTTTATATTCCGTTATCAGTTTATGCACAATACCGGTCAAATCCGGTAAATTCTTTTTGGAATCCTACAGAAAGACAGTACCCATGGCAAAGAAAGCACAGGCACTAAAGCGACAGGAAGTTGAAACAACAGCGGCAGTGCGAAAGCCACGGCAGCGCAAGCATGCGCATGCAACAGCCGAATCCATGGCAGCGCAGCAGCGCGATATTTCCGTTTCCGAGTTTTTCGCCAAGAACCGGCATTTGCTCGGGTTTGACAGCCCCCGGAAAGCCCTGCTCACGGCCATCAAGGAGGCGGTGGATAATTCCCTCGACGCCTGCGAAGAGGCGGGCATACTGCCGGCCATCATTGTTGAAGTGAAAAACATCGGCAAGGACCGCTATATCATAAGCGTGCAGGACAATGGCCCGGGCATCATGAAAAAGCAGATCCCGAACATTTTCGGCAAGCTGCTCTATGGCTCCAAGTTTCACCGCCTCAAGATGAGCCGAGGCCAGCAGGGCATCGGCATCAGCGCTGCCGGCATGTACGGCATGCTGACCACAGGCAAGCCCGTCGAGATCATCAGCCGCACGGGCAAAGGCAAACCGGCCCATCACTTCAGGCTGCAGATCGACACCAAGAAGAACAAGCCCGAGATCGTGAGCGACACGGAAATCGAGTGGGATGCCGATCACGGCACAAAGGTCGCCATCGAGCTTGAGGGCAAGCATATGCAGGGCCGCCAGTCGGTTGACGAATACCTGCGGCAGACCGCCATCGCCAACCCCCATGTGCTGATCACCTATCTTGAGCCGGGCGGGGAGACCATCACCTATGACCGCTCGAACCGAGGAGCCGCCCGCGCACACGCAGGAGATAAAGCCCCACCCGCTCGGCGTTGAGCTGGGGGTCATGCAGGCCATGCTGAAAGACACACGGGCGCGCAATCTTGCGGGTTTTCTGCAGCATGAGTTTTCGCGCGTGTCAAAAAAGGTGGCCGAAGATATCTGCGCGGCAGCGGGACTTAAAGCCAGCGCCTCGGTTTCGCGCCTCGGCCACGCAGAGCTTGAAAAGCTCATGGAAGGCATCACAAAAACAAAAATCATGAACCCGCCCACAAACTGCGTGGCGCCTATCGGTGAGGAGCAACTGGTGCGCGGCCTCGGGTCTGTGGTGCCTGCTGATTTTTACGCCTCCACCACGCGGCCGCCTGCGGTGTATCGCGGCAATCCCTTCATCATTGAAGCAGCCCTTGCCTATGGCGGCCAGGGCCAGGAGGCCGAAGGCCCGGCTCGCGTGCTGCGCATCGCAAACCGCGTGCCCCTTCTCTATCAGCAGGGCGCCTGCTGCTCGTATCAGTCTGTGGTGCAGACCAACTGGCGCAATTACAGCCTCACGCAGCCCCGCGGCGCTCTGCCTGTGGGGCCGCTGACCATCGTCGTGCATATGGCATCGGTCTGGGTGCCGTTCACCAGCGAATCGAAGGAGGCCATAGCAGCCTATCCTGAAATCGAGGATGAAATCATCAAGGCCCTGCAGGAGTGCGGCCGCAAGCTGAAGATCTTTCTGTCCAGCCGCAAGCGCGATATGGATGCCCAGCGCAAGCAGGACTATATTACGACCTATCTGCCCCATATCGGCATCGGCCTGCGGGAGATTTTGGGCTTGTCGGAGAAAGAGGAGCAGAAGGTTGTGGAGACGCTCACGGGGTTACTTGAGCGGCATAGAGAGTAACGCACTCTTACCGCCCGCGGCACCCGAAATGCCAAATGGAGGTAGCCGTTATTAATGACCCGTTGGGAACGGTCGCGACCGTTCCCAACAACCCGAATAAAACAGAAGGATGTATAATGGCAAAAAAGACGTCAATAAAATCTGCGCCGGAAAAAAAACCGAAGGCGGCAGCAAAGAAGCGCTCCACCTCCCTTGATCTTTCGCGGTCGCCTGCCATGAAGCAGCTTATCGGGCAGGCAGGCGACATTTACGGCGATATAAAAAACGGCCGCAGGCCTTCGCTGCGCATACCGATTCGCGGCCTTTCTAATGTGACTTTTTCGCCGCGCAAGGGTTTTTTTACCATCGGCGACAAGGTGAGCAAGCGCACGCTTTCCTATCAGACCGTCAAGCCTTTTGCCCAGTCGCGTGCGCATGATGGCATTTTCAAAAAACCTGATCGAGACCGATGACTTTGCTTCAAAAAGAGAGGTCTACTACACGGCCAAGGGATCGGCAAAGCGCGGCAGCGAGCCGGGCAATGCGGGCTGGGGCCCGGCAGCATTCAAGGAGCAGGATGAATCTGATGCCATCATGGATGATATGGAGGCCATGGTCGGGCGTCAACCGCGAGCAGCTGGGGTTTATCCCTGCCGAGCAGAACGGGTCGGTGGCGGGCGAGCTGATCGTCATCGATATCGACCCGTCAACAGGCAGAAGCATCGAGATCGACTGCACGGCTTTCGGCCGCGGCAGCTACTCGATCCCCTCGCGCGTGGAGGGCCTTGAGTTTCGCACCAAGGCCAAGTTCGTGCTGGCGGTTGAAACCGCAGCCCTGTTTGAGCGCTTGAACGGCCATGCCTACTGGCGCGACGGCAACTGCATCATCACTGCCATGGGCGGCGTGCCCACGCGGGCAAACCGGCGCTTCGTGCGCCTGCTTGCCGATGCCTGCAAGCTGCCGGTGTATATCTTCACCGACGGCGACCCCTACGGCTACTGCAATATTTACCGCACCATGAAAGTGGGCTCGGGCAATGCCGCCCATATCAGCGAATTTTTCTGCGTGCCCCATGCCAAGCTTATCGGCGTCACGCCGCAGGATATCCGCGACTACAGCCTGCCCACCCATCCGCTTGAAGACAAGGACAAAAAGCGCGCTCAGGACGCCATCAAGAACGATCCGTTCTTCAAGAACAATAAGCCCTGGATTCATGCGCTGCAGGATATGGTGAAAATGGGCGTGCGCGTTGAGCAGCAGGCATTTGCCGCCCGCGGCCTCAACTATGTGCTTGAGACCTATCTGCCGGAAAAACTCAGGCGACCGGATAAGATGCTGCCGTAAAAGCAAAGAGCTTTTTATTATTAGTGGTTTTGGTTCAATTGGTTGCAATGCAGGGGGCGGGCGTTACTCCGATTGTCCCTTTAGTGAAACACCACCGGGAATTTCGGCTTGCAGGAAGCACGAAGATGAGGGTATAATAAGTTTTTGGATTGCAGAGGATTCGGACATGGTAAAGGAATACAAAAACCGGCGAAAATGGCCCCGGGAGGCTGTTCAAATACCGGCGCAGTATTTTATAAAAAACCAAAGTACCAAATACCAGGATTGTACGGTTATTAATCTCAGCCGCAACGGAGCGGCAGTGCTGTTTCCGGTATATGAATTTCTCCAGGGAAAGGTAGCAATTTTTCTGGATATGATGGTGCCGAAAACAGTTCAGCAGCTCTCCATCAAGGGCGAGCTGAAAATAAAATACAGAAACCGATCCGGCCTTGTGGGCGGTATTCAATTTGCATCTTTACTGCAGGAAGAGATGTTCCGCAAGTTCAAGTAGACGGGGCACGGTAGCCTGCCCCCGGCTCTAAACCCCGCCCCGCTATCTCCCAGCAAAGAAATACTACTGCACCACGCGCTGAAACCACTAACTACTCGCTTTGCTCGAGTCGCAGACCAAGGCCGTAACCCTTTACGGTTGCTTTAGTCAACAACCCCCCCCGAAGACCCTTTTTCAACAGGAGAGAGCATGAGTACAAGTACTCAGAGTAAAATGAGTATGTGTACTCATGTTCATTTATTTAAAAACTTGTTATTCTTTGTTTGTAGTTTTTAAATTTTTTAATTTCAACCGGGTAATTTTTCCGAATCCGCAAAGAGTTCCCCATAAAAACATTAATCATTCTAAACTGAAGGGTGGAACACTATGTTAATAAAATTGCGGCAGCTAACATGCGTGGTGGCGGCAATGCTTATTTTCTCCGGTTCGGTTGCAGCCGGCGATGTGATCTACACCTACGACAAACTCGACCGGCTGATAAAAGCAGATTATGGCAATGGCCGCTCTATAGAATATTCATACGATGCCGCAGGCAACATTACCGGCACCAGCAAAACAGGGACAACGTCGAGCACTACAACGTCCACACACCCCGATACAGACCTAGACGGCATTCCCGATCTCATTGATAACTGTCTGAGCGTTTACAATCCACAGCAGCTTGATGCCAATGGTAACGCAACAGGCGATTGCTGTGATGCAGCTCCTGGCTGCGGCGGCTGCGGGCAAGCTGTCTGCGAACAGCCGTGCGCGCTGTAAAAAAAGCCTGAGCCGTGAGCTTCGCGTTATTAATAAATTACCAGCAAAGGTTGCCGCATTTCCAATAAAGTTTTTACAAACCATAATCTGACGGAGTACCGCATGAAAAAACCAGTCTGTAGAGTCAGAATACTCGAGGCGTTTATTCTCATGCTTATTGTCTTTTGCCAGGAGGATTCAGCAGCCTTGTCTTTGCCTGTATGTGATACAACTGTTCAGAATGGTTGTAACCAGCCCTGTCAATACATACAAATAACGAAGGAATGCAGGGCTTGGCATAAATGTTTATCCGGATATGGTGGCCCTTTTTGTTCTTGGCGTTATAAACCCTATTTTAATGATTGGGGCTGTGGAGGTATCTGCCACGGGCCATATACAGTTGTAGACGGAATAACCGAGATTTCTTTTGGTTCATGGGAAGAATGTTTTGCATACCCGGGACCAGCAAATGCCGATCCACATCTTGCAGCTTTTTGTGATCAAAGCCCACCACCGAATCCCTGCGAAAAGGGCGATCCCTGCTGTCAAAATGGTGGTAGCAGTAGCAGCGGTGGCAGCGGCAGTAGTGGTGGCGGCAGTAGTAGTAGTGGTGGTGGTGGATTTCATGCTCCGCTAATCAGTCCGGTTCCCCACAGTCCTGCGCCGATTTTCGCGGTTAACTATGATCATCGGTATAAGGTTGATCGGGGAAAGGGCATGGGCTGGGCACATTCGTATATGTATTCACTGCAGACAGTACCCGGCAGGCAACGAGTTGCCGCGTTGACCCAAAACAATGGATTTCAGTGGTTGTATAATCGCAATCCAGACGGCACCTACGAAACATTGACCCCGGGCGACTATACCCGGCTTTCGGAAGTTACTGCAAACAAGACAATTGTGGCAACAGCCAAAAGCGGTGAAAAATACATTTACGATAATGACCCCACTAAAAACTCCTATCAGCAACTGATTGAAATTAGAGACACCAATGACAATAAACTCACGATAACCTATAATGCCGATAAACAGATCAGTACGGTAACGGATGATTTCCAACGCACAATAAGTTTTACCTATTATACGTATGGCTCACCAAACTCACCAAAGCTTCTTCAGAGCGTGACAGACCCCGCCGGCAAAGCGTATACCTTTAACTATACCAAGGCGCGAACAACAAATACAACCTTAAAAAAATAATATACCCTGATACTTCATTCCGCATGTTTTCTTATGACACACAAACGGGAAATGATCCTCATAATCTCACCGCCTTCACCGACAGAAACCAAAACACAGAAAAAACGTATGCCTATGATACTACGGGTCGCCTTATCCAAAAAACGGACGGAAGTCTTTCGTCAGAAACAACAATAGATTATTCCCCGGCAGAGGATATTTTTTCTGATACCTGTGATGATGCCGCCTATAATGATGCAAACTGGACAAAGACCAATGTGCAACTGGTATCGCCAGGATATGGTGGAACGGGTACGGCCATGGGGCTTGTAAACGCCTCATCAGCGGCACACGGTTTCGATTCTCCAGAAACACAGGTCACCAAAATAAGCTTTTATATCTTAAACAGCAGCAACAAGCCCTGGACCGTCCGGGTATTCGACAACCGCTATGGCTTAGACTATGGCCCTGTTCTCACCTATGATACTGCTCTTAAAGCGGAAATAATATACGAAACAGCGTTGAATTATATTAATATCGGCAGCCTGAGCGCCACCCAATGGCACAAAATTGAAATGGAAGCTGATGGCGAAAAGAACAAAAGCGATGTGCTGGTTTACAGGTTATGGATTGATGCTGTTTACAAGGGGCTTTTTAGTTATAAAAACACCCATTACGTGAACGGCAAGCCTGATGTATACCTGAATACGCTTTCCTTTTCGACGCCTTCAGGCTCCTCGGGCGGGGATATCCTTATCGATAATGTGCGTATAGAAGAAATAATCGATGACGGCACCATGAAAGCTACGGCAGATGCGCAAGGGAATCAGGAGATTTTTACCGAGTTACCCGGTCTTAATGAGTTCGGAGGGAAAACCTGGCAGTTCGAACAAGCGGGCGCTTGCGCAAGTTGCAACCAGGCCAGCATAAAGGAATATCACTATGATGACATGTGGCGCCTGCGGCGTACCATAGATGTAAATGATATTATTACCGAGATGAGCTATGACGGCCGGGGCAACATGACGAGTAAGACAACAGCAAAAAACACGGCTTTTGAGCGCACCACAGCCTGGACCTATGATTCTACCTATAACAAGGTTCTGACCAAAACAGAAGGCAGTATCGACACGCAGGGGCAGAACAAGGTAACGACCTATAGCTATGATATGCCAACGGCAACCTGCTGTCGGAAACTGTAACGGGTTATTCCGGCGGGCAGCAGCGCAGCTATATTACTACCTATCAGTATAACAGCCGGGGCCAACTCACGCAGGTCAACGGCCCGCGCACCGATGTGGCCGATGTCACCTCGTATACCTATGACAGCACAAAAGGCTACCGCACTTCAGCCGTGTACCCCAATGGAGGCACTGTCAGCTATACTGCCTACGATGCAAACCATAATGTTCTCACCATGAACGATCAGAACGGCATTGCCACAACCTACACCTATGATTACGCGGGCAGGGTACTGACGATCAGCACCGGAGGGGCGGTGACAGCATACGAGTACGATTTCAACGGTAATATCAAAGTGGTGAAAACCGCGGCAGGCACTGCCGATGAAAACAGATTCGATTACACCTACGACGCCCTGAACCGGGTAACGCGCATCACCGATGGCCTCGGCAATTATATCAGCTATGTTTATGATCCGGCCACGGGCAACAGAAGCCGGGAGGAGTATCGCGACAGCTCAGGCAGCCTCCGGAAATACCTTGATTTCGAGTATGACCAGAGCAACCGGTTGACCAAAATCAACAATCCCGACAGCACCTATACGCAGTACAGCTATAATGCGGCAGGTGACCGAACGGCAATGATTGCAGGCGGGAGTTCGGCAAGCCGCACCACAGGCTATGCCTATGACGCGCTCAGAAGGCTCACTGCGGTCACGCAGGCGCAGGGCACGGCTGACCAGGGGGTAACAGCCTACAGCTATGATGCCGAGAGCAATCTGGTAACCGTCACCGATGCAAAAGGAGGTCTTACCACGTATTCCTATGATGACTTCGGCAGGCTTGTAAAAAGCATATCCCCCGATACGGGCACGACAGAGTACGGCTATGACGGGGCAGGCAATCTGATAACAAAGACCGATGCAAATGATGTAACGGTTGCCTATGAGTATGACGCCATGAACCGGCTCATAAAAATCGACTATCCCGGCGAGACGGAGACGGATACCCAGAATATAGTATGATGAAACTGATGTAACAAACGGCAAGAACCGCCTGACCACGATGATTGATGCCTCAGGTACAACCAAGTATAACTATGATAGCCGGGGCAATATAACCTCGCAGACCGCTACAATTGGCGGGGTGCAGTTTACAACCAGCTATGCCTACAGCCTTGCTAACAGGCTTACCTCAATGACGCTGCCCTCGGGCAGGGTGATAGAGTATACGAGAAACATCATCGGCGCAATAACGGCAGTGGGCATGCGCAGAGCGCAGGCAGTGCGCACTGTTGAACTGACACGGGACATGGCCTATGAGCCCTTCGGGGATTTAACAGCCATAACCTACAGTATGCCGCAGGCTGCAGGCGATATGCAGACAACCATCACACGGGACAGCCGGTACCGGGTGGAGAGGCTTGAGACCGGGCCGGGGCTTATAGACCGCGGCTACGGGTACGGGTTTACTGGCAATATCACCTCCATTACCAAGAATGCCGCAGACAGCCTGCCCGAGCCGCAGATAACATCTGGCACGGAGCAGTTTGTGTATACCGCAGGCACCAACAAACTTTCTGAGATTGATCTGCTGTCCGGCGTGGGCATAGCAGGAGCTACACCTATGATAACAACGGCAACACCCTTTCAGACGTCACACGCACCTTTACCTGGAACCAGGACAACCGGCTGATAAGCGTCAATAATGCAGGCGCAGTTTCGCATTACGTCTACAACGGCAAAGGCCAGCGGGTGAAAAAGGTTGCAGGTGGCAGCACAACGCTTTATCATTATGACCTGCAGGGGAATCTGATCGAGGAAACCAACGGAAGCGGAAACCTGATAGCAACTATGTGTATGCGGGCTCAAACCGTATAGCGATGGTAAAGCCCGACAATAGCATATATTATTATCATAACGATCACCTGGGCACGCCGCTTGCGATGACCGACCGGAGCGGCAGGTAGTGTGGACCGCCTACTACATGCCGTTTGGCGAGGCGGTGATAACAACAGAAACCGTAAAGAACAACTTCCGCTTCCCGGGCCAGTACTATGATCAGGAGACAGGGCTGCATTATAACTACCACAGATACTATGACCCGGCAGTGGGGAGGTATATAAGCGCTGATCCGATTGGGATTAAAGGTGGAATTAATCTTTTTGCATATGTTGAAAATAATCCGGTGAATAGCATTGATCCCATGGGATTAAGTGGTTGTGGTCCTGGTGAGAGATGGGGCGATTGGCTTATTCCGGACTACCCTGGTGGCTACCCCTTCAAAGAATGCTGTGATCAACATGATGACTGTTATGGATGTGACGGAAAAAAGGCTGGTAAATCACAACGAGATTGTGACATGAAATTTTGTAAATGTTTAATTGGGAAGTGTTTAGAAAATCGGTGGAATCCTGCTCTATTGTCCATCTTTAGAATATTGCTTGGCTGTAGTCATGGGTGGGAAAGATTCATTTGATAAAGCAAGAAAATGTTGCAAATAGAAAGTTATCATTAAGGGGGTTAGTATGAAATATAATAAGTTTTCAAAAACCAGTTTTAAACTGATCATTATATATGCTGTGTTAATGTCTTTGGCATGTATATTTTTATTAACCACAATAGATACAAATGCTTTTGCATACTTATATTTAATAGCTCTAACTATGCCGTGGAGCGCGCTTTTAGCAGTAATAGCGTTTTTTTATGAAGGTATAGGGGACATGTCTTCATTTTACAAGATAGGTCTGTTTGGTGTATTTGCTTTATTAAACACTATAATAATTAATTGGCTTGGTTTAAATTATGATAAGAAAAAAATAAAGGCCGCAGATCGGGTTGAGGAACGAAACCCGACAAAGAAATGATGGTCAAGCGGTTGCGGCAATTTGCTTCAACCGCTTTTGTTTTTTGCAGTCCTTAAGCTGGCGGCTGCTTGGCCTTCGGCCTTGCGACAGCCGCCATGGGCGGGCTTTTCGGTTTTTGTTGCCGCGTTCGCCGTGTGTGCGCCTGCTCGTCGCTTTGCTCCCACGACAGGCGGTAAAAAAAAGGGGGCCGGTTGGCCCCTTTGTCTCTTCTTCACAAGCGGGAAGGTTGTTCTCTATCGAACATCCCGAGCCATTTCTAAAAGCGCCCCGGTATCATTGGCATCAAAAAGCATAAACCGCGGCTTCAAAGAGAGCTTTGTCTGGGGCCACAGCGTCCACTCCGGCAGTCCCGGCACGTTTGGATTGCCCGTGCGGGCAAACTGGGCATTATAGGCCATCATGGCATCCGTTAGTGCCTGCCAGCCCGGGCGATTGTCTTCCCGAAAGATGTAGCTTTTCAATACCGCCCAGCAGGGAGAATGAGCCGATAAGGCCGAAATTAAAGGGTATATCAAGGCCGTGGCAGGCCCCGAGCGCCTGGGCCCAGCTCATTCTGTTTGTAGGGCCAATGTCGGTGGGCCAGGCATTATAGCCGAACCTGCGGTACTGGCCGTACTCAAAGATGTAGCTGTAGACACCCGGCTGCGTGTCGTGCGCGCTCATTTTGTATGCCAGGGAATCAAGCCCCGTGATGCGGGAAATCTGTGTTCCCTGTTTGCCAATCAACTGATAGAGACTTTTAGGAAAAAATTTATACACACCAAACAGATACATGAACAGCTTGCCTTCTTCCGACGTGCTGCCGATGATAATGGGAACCTGATTATATTTTGCAGGATCGTCAAAGGCGTCGGCGCCCTCGGCAGGAATGACCGCTCCATCGTTGAAAACATCCGGGTTACCCTTCAGCCCGGAGGTTGCCGCAAAAAAGTCTGCCGTGGTTTTTGAGAGCAGATAGGCCCTGATCCCGGCATTGCTCATGCTCTCCCGCTCAGCGGCTGCCTGGTCCGCAGGCGTTCCATCCTGCACCAGCAGGGCCTCGATGACGCTATTGGCATATTCTTCGCCCTCTTCCACTGATTTGGGCGTCAGGCCGCCGCTCTGCGATATGACCCGGTGAAACAGGCCTTTGGCCGGGGGTGAAATCATCAGGATCAAGCCATTCACCCCGCCGGCTGACTCTCCGGCAACGGTAATATTGTTCGGGTTGCCGCCGAAAGCCTCGATATTGTCGCGCACCCAGGCAAGGGCTTTTATGATATCAAGGATGGCAAAATTGCCGGAGCTGCTGAGGGGGTCCTGGCCTTCGCGCAGTGCCGGGTGGGTGAACCATCCCAGGGGGCCAAGCCGGTAGTTGATGGTAACAACAACCATGTTGTGCTTGCCGGCCAGAGCCGCACCGATGTAGGGGTCGGCAGAGCCGACCTTGTTGCTGCCGCCATGAATCCAGAAGTAAACGGGTAGATTTTTCTCTGCTGAGCGCGGCCGCCATATATTCAGATAGAGACAATCCTCGCTGCCCTTGAGGACGGTCGTGCCGTTGTCAGAACCGGTTTGCGGGCACCAGCTGCAAAACTCTGTACTTTGTTTTGTCTCCATCCAGGCATCAGTATCCTGCGGCGCCTGCCAGCGCAGCTCTCCCACCGGGGGCCGGGCATACGGGATGGCCTTCCAGACCCAGGTTGTATAATTATCTTCAAAGCCCTTAACAGCGCCCCGGTTTGTGGTGACGGTTGCAGTATTCTCCCATGAGCCTGCTGCATATACATTCGGGGTTAGGACCGCTGCCGCCGCCTGCCTGCATGCCCGGAACAGCCGACAGGGCAAAAAGCATAGCGGCAAAAAAAGCTATTCGCAGGATAGGTGTTTTCATGGGTGTTTCTCCCTGTGCAATAAAAAATTGAAGGGTTAGGCCAATCTGTTTATTTTTATCATTATTTGTTTCCCGTTGCAATTAACAATAAGCCTTTTCCACCGGGGGCCGGTCTGCGAGACGAGGGGTTCGGAGCTTCACACTAATTGAATTAAATGTAAAAGCATGATAAAGTAAGCCTGTAAAAAAGAACACATGAAGGCAAGTACAGATTTGAAGGGCGGGGTTCAGCAGCCTGCCCTTTATTTTTTCACCGCCCGCAAAAATATTTTATTAAGGATAAAGGAGGTTTTGATATGGAAACGAAGGATTTTGAACAGACACTGGTGCTTATCAAGCCAGATGCGCTCAGGCATTCGCTGACCGGATATGTGCTCTCGCAGCTTTCCGAGTTTCACACGGGCCTGCGTTTTGCGGGATCCAAGATCGTGAAAGTACACAAAATGCTTGCCGAAGAGCATTATGCCGAGCACAAGGGGAAGGTTTTTTTCGATTCGCTGCTTGAGTATATCATGGGCGTGTCTCATTATCCCGATGATGCCTGGAAGCGCAGGGTGATAGCTCTGGTGTATATGGGGCCCGACGCCATACAGAAGATACGTGACCTTGCCGGCCCCACCAACCCGCATGATGCACGGGAAAAACGCCCGGGCTGCATTCGCGCCCTGGGAACGCTTTTCCCGGTCAAGGACGCAACAGGCACAGTTCTTGACGAGCGCATGGACAATCTCATTCATGCATCTGCCAATGCCGCAGATGCCGAGCGCGAGATCAAGCTGTGGTTCAGGCCCGGCGATCTGCCGCCTGCCATGCGCGTTTACGCCACTGAAGCAAGCAATGAGCACTTTATTATAAGGAGGGAAAACTCTTTACCGCCTATGAGCCCGGCAGCGTCTGCCTTCTGGCGCCGGGCAATGTGGCATGGAAGTCCGACCTTGAAGCCCTGCGTCTGCTTGCAAAAGGGCAGAAGGCAGCCTGCTCGCTTGAGGCCGTAGCTGCAAAATACCTTATAAATGAAGAATAGCAGCAGTAGCGGGAAGAATAAAGACTTATGGGGATTTGAAATTTTTTGAAGCTGAAGAGCTGCACAGCGATGATTTTTTATGACGAACGATCTGAACCCGCCGGATCGTTTTTTTAGTAACTTTTTTTGCCGAACATTGAAAAAATTATTTACAAGCAAAGGGTACATAATATATAACTCTTATTAGAGTGCTATAAGAACCAGACAAGCGCTTTTATAAATCATTGTTGTTTTTTGGATTTTTTTCGTATAATATTTTATCGCTAAAGACAACAAGTCGATTGGCCAGCTTTCAGGAAATTTCAAAAATTGTTATATATCAAAAAATTACTGGAGACATTCGAGCGAAAAAGGGGTGAACATGAAACGAGTACTGTTGATTATTGCACTATGTGTTTTTGCCGCCAGCCTTGCGGCTGCGCCGGCAGCGGGAGCGGATAAGGCTGTTGTCGAAAAGGAAATGTCGGCTCTTCAGAAGCAGATGCTTGACATGCAGAAGCAGATGGAGGCACTTGAATCCCAACTGGCAGCTTCCAAGCAGAGCGCTGCGGCAGCTCAGCAGCAGGCTCAGCAGACTGCGCAGGCGGTTGATCAGAAAATGGCGGAGGTATCCGGGAAATTCAAGACACTTGATGATCTTGCCAAGAAGTTCAAGAACCTTAAACTGTACGGCCATGTTCGCACGCGCTGGTGGGAGGGCGATCACGAGCAAAACTCCTTTGATGTGTATGAAGTACGCTTCGGCCTTCGCTATGATGTAAGCGAGAACATTTCCGGTGAGTTCAGACTTGAATGGCACCCGAGCGGCAATATGTCCGGTCGGTCAGAATACGCCAACTACAGCAATGCGGGTGGCGACACAGTAAGCATTGAAAGAGCCTTTGCCGAGTTCCGGAACCTGAACATCGGGCCGGTTGAAGGCAAACTTATTGTCGGCAAGCTGAGAAACCAGGCCTTCGGCATCATCCCGGAGCAGAGCTACAACGGGCCGCGTAACAGCAGATAACGGGCTGTTCCAGGACAGCAACAATGCTTCGCGCATCACGGGCCTGCAGTATCTGACCAAGTGGAAAGAATTTGACTGGAACTTTGCCGTATTTAACGGCTATGCGACTGCAGGCGACTCATCGCGCTTCGGCTCAAAGCCCGCCGGCATCCGCCAGCTGCGCTACAGCCAGATGGATCTTGACGACAATAACCATAAGGCTTTCAGCACCGCGCTCTGGTACAAGCCGGGCGCGGAGCCGTTAAAGGGCCTGCAGGTCGCCTACTCCTATTTTCACCAGAAGCTGAGCGATAATGACCTTGCCAACTTTAACTCCATCATGGGCCGCAATGCCGGCATGCAGGGCAACTTCTACGGCAACCCCACCAACGCAAAAAGCGACATACGCACCGGTCCCTCGACTTACCTATGACAAAGGCCCTTTTGCAGTTAAGACAGAATATTTTCTGGGAACGGTTGCCGATGTTGATATGAACTGGTGGTATGTAACGCTCGGCTATAAGATAAAGAACTCCGGACGGAATTCTGGCTGCGCTATTCTCAGGCAAACTACGACCAGAAGACAATCCGCGACATCAGGGCAAGCGGCGCCTGGGACAAAGCCCAGTGGACGCCCTGCATCATCTATCATCTGCACCCGATGGCGGACCTGTATTTTGAATATTATTTCAATGATGTCGATAAGCCCAGCGATGCCCATATGCTTACCAACAATTACGGATTCGTTGAGCTTATCGTTAAATACTAAAAGTTTGCCCGTACACTACGGGAACAGGTGAGCAGAAGCCGGCACCTTTCACAGGCGCCGGCTTTTTTTATGCTTACACAATCATCACAGAACCAGAGCGTTTTTTACTGTAATGTTTTTTTTGTCATCTCGACCCCTTCGATTTCGCTCAGGGCAGGCTCCGGGAGAGATTTTTAAAGATTGATGCGGTTGCGCAACCTGCGGACTCCCTTCGGTCGAAATGGCAATACGGCTGCAGAATTTAGAAAATGCTCTAAAGCTGTACCCCGGTCATTTTTTGTCCGTGCTTGCCGGCAGGAAAATATGAAAGGTGGTGCCGCGGCCGAATTCCGATTCCACGGTGATGAGGCCGCCGTGGTTTTTTATTATGGTATACGTGGTAGCAAGACCGATGCCGCTGCCGCGCTGGCGGCTGGTGAAATACGGGTCAAACAGCTGCTGCAGGTGTTCGTTGAGTATGCCGATGCTTTGATCGCTGATGGTGATTTTCACGTAGGCGCCGTTGGGCAGGGGTAGATTGTCACCGGGACCCACGGTGATGTTTGCAGCCGAGATGGCGATGCTGCCGCCTTCGGGCATGGCCTGGTCAGCATTGATAAGCAGATTTATGAACACCTGACGCATCTGAGCCATATCAAGCTCAGTGAGCAGCAGGTCCGGCGGGAAGCTGAACAGACAGGTAACATTGGACCCTTTGAGTGCGGTTTCTGCCGCTTCCCGCAGCAGCTTTTCCACCGATACGGTCGTCTTGAGAGCTGTTCCTCCCTTTGCAAAAGCAATCAGCTGAGCGGTCAGATCTTTAGCCCGAAGCGTTGCCCTCTCTGCAGCAGCCAGATGCTCAGACAGGCGATCTTCAGGCGTTACCTGATGCTGCGCAAGATTGATGTTCCCAAGAATTACGGACAGAATGGTATTAAAGTCCTGCGCTACGCCGCCGGCCAGCGTTGAGATTGAAGCAAGACGTTTTGATGTGTTCATTTGTTCTTCAAGCTCTTTTCGCAGCGTTATATCGATGAGCAAGCCCCGAAGCCCATGAGGTCTGCCGTCGGCAAGTATGGGGCTTGCATGTATAATGCAGGGGAAGGTGGTGCCGTCTTTTCTAAGGGCCAGGTACTCCTGCCCGCCGAGCCGTTCCCCGTTAAAAACTTTTTCGATGTTTTCGCGCACCAGTATGCGCTGCTCCGGGACGATCATGTGCAGAGCATGCATTCCTTTATCTGTGTCACCGGGGCTGTAGCCGAAAGCGTCGAGGGCTGTGCGGTTGACGAATGTTATTATGCCGTCGAGGTTAAGCTCAAAAACGGTTTGCGGCAGTGCGTCCGCAAGCTCCTTGAACCGCTGCTCGCTGTCGCGCAGGGCCTGTTCGGCCTTGAGCCGTTCGGTTATGTCGCGAATGACGGCCACATAGTACAGGCCCTGCTGTGTGGGCCAGGGACCGGTGGAAATTTCATTGGCGAATTCGGTGCCGTCTTTCCGCTTGCAGACGCCCTGGCGCAAGCGCCCTTTGAATTCGGAGAGATCCTTTTGCTGCAAAGTCTGCAGGCCTTTTTGTTCTGAAAGCTTATAGCGTTCGGGCAGCAGCATGGCCGATTGCTTGCCCAGAACTTCTTCCTTGGCATACCCGAAAAGATTCTGAGCCCCTGTGTTCCAGAACACAATAGAACCCCTGCTGTCAACGGCGATAATGCCTTCAGGCAGCGATTCGGCAAGCGCGCGGAACCGTTCTTCGCTCTCGCGCAGGGCCTGCTCCACCTTTTTGCGCTCGGTTATTTCGCGCACTATGGCGCAGAAGAACAGGGCGTCACCGGCCCTGCAGGAGGACAGCGATAGTTCAACGGGAAACCGCAGGCCGTTTTTGTGTATGCCGAAGGACTCAAAGGTCTGGTCAGGAAACGCTCCATGCTCGCCGGGCTGCTGCAAGAAAGAGCTGAAGTGGCTGCCGGTCAGATCCTGCGGCATGATTTTTTCGGGGGTTTTGCCCAGCATCTCCCTGTAGTCATAGCCGTACATTTTCTGAGCGCCCTGATTCCAGAAAATGATCTCTCCCCGGCTGTCCAGAAAGATGATGGCATCGGTTGCTGAGTTGGCAAGCACGCGGAACCGCAGCTCGCTTTCCCGCAGTGCTGCATCGGCAAGCTTGCGCAGGCTGATGTCGCGCACGGTGCTCACCGCGCCAATCATGGCGCCGGCTCTGTTTTTAGCAGCGTCATGTTGATTTCGACCTGCACCGGTAGCGCCGTTTTTTTTGCGCCACAGGCCCTTCATGGTTTTCAACAAAGCCCTGGCTCAGCAGCTGCTGCAGCAGCTCGGGCAGAACCGCGGTGTCTCTATCCGGGGCAGATGTGAAAAGTCCACCGAATGCCTGCCGATAAGCTCCTGCTGGGTGTAGCCGAGCATGTTTGCCAGCGCCGGATTTGCTTTGACCACAAGACCGAGCTCATCGGTCACATACAGGCCGTCTCCGACCGTTGAAAAAACATTTTCAAGAAAGCTGTCATCGGCCTGGGCCGCAGCCTCGATGCTCTGGTCCCTCGATAAACTCCACAAGTGCAGCCTCGGTGCCGGGCGCGCGCCGGCATACCAGGCAAACCCCGATGACGGCGCCGTCGCTTCCGGCAAGTTTTGCACTGTAAATAAAGGCGGGGTTTTCAAAAAGGTATTTCAGCGGTGGTGTCGGCAAACAGCGCACTTGGAGCCTGAGCTGCAACCAGCAGCTCTGAGAATCGTTTTGCCCGAAAGCTCATCGGCAGGGCGGCCCAGCAGCTGCGCAAGCCCCGGGTTTGCTTCAATGATGCGGCCTTCTTTATCAATAGCAGCAAAGCAGAAATCGCTGCTTTTGAAAATTGCGTCGAAGCAGTCTGCGGCATGTTGTTTGTCTGGTGCGCCGTGGCGGATTTTTTGTTTTTGCACGAGCGAGGATTACTCATCAAAAATATGCCCCAGTGCTCCTGGTGTGCACCAGGAGATGCTTTTTAGTCTGTAAGAAGAGTTCGGCTGGAAAATAAGTCTTAACTTTATAGCAAAGAAACGATATTATCAACATAGTTTTTGCAGAAAAACTTTATAAAATATTATATATTATATATAATAAACATATTTATCATATTTTTTATTCTATCGTGATTTCCCTATTCCGCACAACATTAGCAGAAAGCTCACTGGCGTCGGATTTTTTGCTTCCCGAAGCATGCGCGCTGCAGTTTGAACGCTATTACCATGAATTGCTTGATTGGAATGCCAAAATAAATTTGACTACCATTACCGCACCGGCCGATGCTGCGATAAAACATTTTCTCGACTCCATACTTTTATTAAAATATATGCCTTTGTCCGGATCGCTTATCGATATCGGCACCGGCGCGGGCTTCCCCGGCATACCGCTAAAAATTATGAGGCCGGAGCTTTCCGTAGTGCTGGTGGAGGCTGTGCGCAAAAAGGCGAGTTTTCTTAAACAGATTATTCGGCTTTTGAAGCTTGATGGTATTGAGGTGTACAATGGCCGCATTGAGGTTTTTGACCGGCCAGCAGCCTTTGATTATGCGGTGAGCCGCGCATTCTCAGAGCTTGGCATGTTCTGCCGGCTGGCTGAGCCATGTATAAAGCCCGGCGGATTACTGCTTGCCATGAAGGGAAGCGATATAAAGGAGCAGGCGGCGGCGCAGGAGATGACAGCCTATGGGCTTGCCTGCAGGGCAATTCATTCATATGAACTGCCCCTGGGAAAAGGGCGGCGTTCGTTCATAATTATGCAAAAATGTTTCACGTGAAACATTCAGGCTGTGTGTCTAACAATAAGTTTTCCTTCAACAAAATGTTTTTTTGTGTTAGGTTGTACCATCTCTCATGATGTTGTTTTATTTGTTCTGCGCTGAGCCGTGCAAATAAAGGGTGCTTGAGCCGATGGCGGCTTTTTGCATATAGTCCCGACCAGCTCCCGGGAAATACAGTATATCATAAAAGCGGTTGCGCATGGCGGCAAAAACAATCTGCGTTGCTAACCAGAAGGGCGGGGTGGGTAAGACCACAACAGCTATTAATCTCAGCACTTCGCTGGCCCTCAGCGGAAAAAAAACGCTTCTGGTTGATATCGATCCGCAGGGTAATGCCGGCAGCGGCGTTGGCCGGGGCGCAGACGGCCATGCAACTATTTATGATGCCCTGGTGGCTGGCGAGCCCATGGCCTCGGTAGTCCAGAAAATGGACATTGAAAATCTTTTTTTCGCCTGTTCAACCATTGATCTCACGGGTGCGGAAATAGAGCTTGTGGCCATGCCCGAGCGGGAATTCCGTCTTCGCAAAAGCCTTGACGAGGTCAGAAGCGAATTTGACTTTATCATTATAGATTGTCCGCCGTCGCTGGGCCTGTTGACCATCAACTCGCTCGTGGCTTCGGATTCGGTGCTTATACCGCTGCAGTGCGAATATTATGCCCTTGAGGGGCTGAGCCAGCTTTTAAATACTATAAAGCTTGTCAAGGCCCGGCTTAATCCCGAGCTTGCTCTTGAAGGGATACTGCTGACCATGTATGATAAGCGAAACAACCTGTCCCGCGAGGTGGCTGAAGAGATTATGAAGCATTTTTCAACCAAGGTCTTTAAGGTTGTGGTGCCGCGCACGGTTCGGCTTGCCGAATGCCCCAGTCATGGCAAGCCCATTTATTTTTATGATAAACAGTCCGTGGCGACCCAATGCTATCTTGATCTGGCCCGGCAGGTTCTTGAGCGATCAGGCCTGGCGGTGGCTGAAACTATTGCGGATGCTGCGACAGAGCAGAACTAGGCGTAACTCCTCAGGTTTATAGGCTATAGGGGTTTAGACTGTAGCAGGGGAGCTCCGCCACTGCAGACAGCGGCGATTGCATCTTCTACGCAGAGTTGTACATAACAGTAAATAGAGTGCCTGCAGCCGAAACAACATTGTCGGGATTACAACCAGACGGGAAATTGTATGTCATCGAAACTAAAAGGACTTGGCCGGGGCATCGGAGCGCTTATTCCCGAAGGCGAGGCAATGCTTGCAGCCCCTCAGGCCGGCTATCAGCTGGCAAGCATAGATCATATTCAGGTAAATCCCTTTCAGCCCCGCAAAATATTTGCCGAAAAGGCCATAGAGGAGCTTGCGGCCTCCATAAAGTCAAAAGGCGTGCTGCAGCCGCTGCTGGTCAAGAAAGCCGGCATCGGGCTATCAGCTGATAGCCGGAGAACGCCGTTTGCGGGCTGCGCTCAAAGCAGGGCTTCAGACCGTGCCGGTCATTGTAAAGGATGTCAATGAGCAGGATGTGCGGGAAATAGCTCTTATTGAAAACCTGCAGCGCGAAGATCTAAACATCATTGAAGAGGCGGAAGCCTATCAGAGCCTCATCGGCAGCTATGGCTATACCCAGGAGGTTCTGTCTGAAAAGGTCGGCAAAAGCCGCAGCGCCATAACCAATGCGCTCAGGCTTTTGAAGCTTTCCAGCAGTGATAAAGGCCGATCTTATGGCAGGCTCTATTGATATGGGGCATGCCCGTGCCTATCTGGGGCTTGAAACTGTGGCAGCGCAGGAGTCGGTGCATAAAGAGGTTATAAAAAAGAGTCTTTCCGTCAGGCAGACTGAAGCGCTGGTCAAAAAACTGAAGGACGCGGTAGCTGGTAAAAAGACTAGAAAGCGGCTGATAAAGCAACTGATGCCCAGCATGAGTATCTGGCCGGCCAGCTTCAAAAAAAGCTGGGCACAAGGATTCATATTAAAAGCAGGGGCGAGAAGGGCAAGATAGTCATTGAATATAGCTCTCATGAAGATTTTGAACGAATTTTTGAAATGTTAAGAGGGGGTATAGTCAATAATGTCAAATCAGGAAGTTAACAGAAAGCATCGCCGATATACTGCCGACAGCATCAAGGTGCTTGAGGGGCTCGAGGCAGTGCGTAAACGGCCCGCCATGTATATCGGCAGCACGGATACTGCGGGCCTGCATCATCTGGTCTATGAAGTGGTCGATAACAGCATCGATGAGGCCATGGCAGGGCACTGCGACACCATTAATGTGGTCATTCATCTTGATAACAGCGTATCGGTCACCGACAATGGCCGCGGCATACCGGTTGACATGCACCCGACAGAGAAAATTTCCGCTGCCGAGGTCGTTATGACCATGCTGCATGCAGGAGGCAAGTTCGATCATTCCTCTTATAAGGTGTCGGGCGGGCTGCACGGCGTGGGCATATCGGTGGTGAATGCGCTTTCCGAGCATCTTGAGCTTGAAATCTGGCGCGACAGGCAGGTGTACTATCAGGTCTATGAACGCGGCGTGCCAAAGGCGCCGCTGGAAGTGACCGGCACCACAAAGCGCAAAGGCACAAAAATCATTTTCAGACCCGATTCGCAGATTTTCGAGACGACCACCTTCAGCTTTGATATTCTCTCAAACAGGCTTCGCGAGCTTGCATTTCTCAACAAGGGCATCGTCATCACCATTGAAGATGAGCGGACCGAGAAAAAGCATGAATTCTGCTATAAGGGCGGTATTGTCTCATTTGTCGAATATCTCAACAAGAACAAGAATATTCTCTACCCAAAGCCGCTCTATGTCTCCGGCGAAAAGGATCACATTATTATAGAGCTTGCATTTCAGCACAATGACGGCTACTCGGAAAACATTTTCACCTATGCCAACAATATCAATACGCATGAAGGCGGCAGCCATCTTATCGGGTTTAAATCGGCGCTGACGCGCACGATCAACACCTATGCCCAGACGGCGCGTCTTGGAAAGACGTTCAAGGGCAGCCTGGACGGCGATGATATCCGCGAAGGGCTTCACCTGTGTTATCAGCATCAAAATCCCCGAACCCCAGTTCGAGGGTCAGACCAAGACCAAGCTCGGCAACAGTGAGGTTAAGGGCATTGTCGAGAGCCTGGTGAACGAGAAGCTTGCCGTTTTTCTTGAAGAGCATCCGGCAGTGGCAAACAAGATTCTTGAGAAAGCCATGGATGCGTCCCGGGCACGCGAGGCGGCGCGCAAGGCAAAAGAGTTGACGCGCCGCAAGTCAGTGCTTGACAGCGGCTCTCTGCCCGGCAAACTGGCCGACTGCCAGGAGAAGGATCCGGCATATTCGGAGCTGTATCTGGTGGAGGGCGATTCGGCAGGCGGTTCTGCCAAGCAGGGCCGCGACCGTAAGAACCAGGCGATTTTGCCGCTGAAAGGAAAGATTCTCAATGTCGAGAAGGCCCGCTACGACAAGATGCTGCAGAATGACGAAATCAGGACGATTATCACGGCCCTCGGGACCAGCATCGGCAAGGATGATTTCAACGTGGCCAAACTGCGCTATCACCGCATCGTCATCATGACCGATGCCGACGTGGACGGCTCGCATATCCGAACCCTGCTGCTCACCTTCTTTTTCCGTCAGATGCCCGAGATCATCGAGCGGGGCTATCTCTATATAGCACAGCCGCCACTGTTCCGGGTCAAGCGCGGCAAGCAGGCCCGGTATATTGATAATGAAGAGGCGCTTGAAAATTATCTGCTCGAATGCGGCATCGAAAGCATTAAGGTCTGCACAAGCTCAAACCCTGCGGGCTTCACCGGCCCCAAGCTTCTTCAGCTGACAAAGCGGGCCATACAGTTTGAAAAAACGCTGGGCAAGCTGCAGAAAAGGGGCCTTGATAAAAACATACTGAGCGCTCTTGCCCTTGAGGGAACCTATACCAAGGAGAGCCTGAAGGAGCGCCACCGGGCTGAGGAGCTGGTGGAGCTTTTGCAGAAACATTCAAGCTTTTTTTATGACTATATCACACCCGCCGAGGCCGAGATAGTGCAGGACGAAGAGCACAATTGCCTTGCCGTAAAATGCCGGATCAATATGAACGGCAAGATGCGGGACATGATTATTGATTTCGAGCTGCTTATTTCTCCCGACATGGAGGAACTGAAAAAAATAGCCAGCCATTTAAAGACCATGGGTACACCGCCTTTTGTGATTGATGAAGGCGATAAGCAGCGAGAGGTTGCCACGCTCTATGAACTTTTTCAGTACATACTTGAGCGGGGCCGTAAGTCCCAGGATATACAGCGGTATAAAGGTCTGGGTGAAATGAACCCCGAGCAGCTGTGGGAAACAACCATGGATCCGGTAAACCGCTGCATGCTGCAGGTGAGGATTGAAGATGGCGTGGAGGCCGATGATGTGTTTACCGTGCTTATGGGCGATCAGGTTGAGCCGCGGCGTGATTTTATCTACAGCAATGCTTTGCGTGTCACCAATCTCGATATTTAATTATTTTTTAATACATAATATTAATTTTGGAGATAAAATGAAAAAACTAGCAATCATTGTCGCCATTATCGGGATTTTTGGACTTGCCGCGCCGGGTTTTGCTCTTGACGAAAGCCGCTGCAGGACAATATGACGAAGTGTCGACGCCAGTGCCCGCACGAAGCGATTTCAGAGCGTTTCGGCAGGAGCATGTCCAATATTTTCTTTTCGCCCCTGGAGTTGCCGGCGCAGATGTATATTCGCTCTAAATACCAGCAGGACAAAACCGACAATCCTTTTATCGTTGCCGGCGGCCTTTTGAAGGCATACCCATGGGCGCTTTTGTCTATTTTCCCTGGCGGCTGTGGGCCGGCCTTGTCGATCTGTTTACGCTGGGGTCCCCGGGTTTCGACACCTGCTTTATACGAGCCGGAATATATTTCCTTCTCGCCGGAGTCGCTCGATAAAAGCAGGATGCCGCTTGACAGGAATGCCGAATGCCGAGCAAGTAGTATCCGTGCGAGTTCAAGGGAGAAAGCGCGAGCATAGGCTGCGTGAATCAGCAGAGCAGAGGAATTTTTGTAGAGACAATTCATGAATTGTCTCTACTTTTTTTAAGCCGTACATCCGGCGTTCGCATTCATGATTCCAGCCTCCAGCGACGCCCTTTATTAATTGAAAGCATATGCAGCAGATCCGCAATTTCAGCATTATCGCCCATATCGATCACGGCAAATCAACCCTTGCCGACCGGCTTATCCAGCATGCCGGGCTTTCCAATGACAGGCAGTTCCGCGATCAGATTCTTGACAACATGGACATCGAGCGCGAGCGCGGCATCACTATCAAAAGCCAGAACTGCGCGCTTACGTATAAGGCAAAAGACGGCAAGGAATACAGGCTGAACCTCATCGACACGCCGGGCCATGTTGATTTTTCCTATGAGGTATCCCGGGCGCTGGCATCATGCGAAGGCGTGCTGCTGCTTGTGGATGCCGCGCAGGGCGTGGAGGCCCAGACCCTTGCCAATCTCTATGCCGCCATGGAGCATAACCTTGAAATCATCCCGGTCATCAACAAGATCGACCTGCCCGCGGCTGATATCGACCGGGTAAAAGAAGAGATTATGGACGAGCTGGGGCTTGATGCCGAGGCAGCGCTTAAATGTTCGGCCAAGGCAGGCATCGGCATCGACGAGATATTCGAGGCCATAGTCGAGCGCATTCCGCCGCCCACGGGCGATCCGGCCGCGCCCCTGCAGGCGCTCATCTTTGACGCCAACTATGATCCTTTTCGCGGCACGGTTATAAGCTGCCGCGTTTTTGAAGGCACGATAAAGGCAGGCGACATCATCCGCTTTATGTCAAACGGCGCCACGTATAAAGTCGAGGACGTGGGGGTATTCCGCCTGAAGCTTGATAAGCGCAAGCAGCTGTCTGCCGGCGAGGTCGGCTATATCATCGCGGGCATCAAGACCGTGAGCGACACGCGCGTCGGCGACACGATCACCAATGACGCCAACCCTGCCGCCGTCGCTGTGCACGGTTTTGTCGAGCCAAAGAGCATGGTGTTTTCATCGGTCTATCCCATATCCTCCGATGACTATCCATCGCTTGTCGAGGCCCTTGAAAAATATAAGCTCAATGATGCGGCCCTGGAGTATGAGAAGGACTCATCTGCGGCACTGGGCATGGGCTTCCGTTGCGGCTTTCTGGGGCTGCTGCATCTGGAGATCGTGCAGGAGCGCCTGGAGCGCGAGTTCAACCAGTCGATCATCATGACCGCCCCGAGCGTGCAGTATAAGTTTACCCTTAAAAGCGGCGAGAACATTATTGTCGATAACCCGCAGTATTATCCCGACCCAACGACAATAGACATTGCCGAAGAGCCGTATGTAAAAATTTCCATCATCATCCCCGAGCGGTATATGGGCGCGGTGATGAAGCTGTGCATGGAGCGCCGGGGCCTCAACTCGAAATTTCACTATCCCTCGACAGGCCGAATCGAAATCAATTTTGAAATGCCCCTGGCCGAGATCGTCTATGATTTTTACGACCGCCTTAAAAGCGTAACGCAGGGCTATGGCTCCTTTGATTATGAATTCATCGGCCACCGGGAAAGCGAACTGGTGAAGGTTGAAATACTGGTGAACCACGAGCCCGTTGACGCTCTCTCCATTATCGTGCACAAGGAAAATGCCCGGGCAAGGGCTTTGCAGGTCTGCGAGCGGCTGGAAAAAGAAATCCCGCGCCAGATGTTCAAGATCATCATCCAGGGCGCCATCGGCGGCACGATCATAGCCCGCTCCACCATCAACCCCTTCCGCAAAGACGTGACCGCCAAATGCTATGGCGGCGATATAAGCCGTAAGCGCAAGCTTCTGGAAAAACAGAAGGAAGGCAAAAAGCGCATGAAGATGGTCGGCAATGTGGAGATTCCGCAGAAGGCTTTCGTGTCGGTGTTAAAGAGTGTTGAGGATTAGCAGGCATACCTTTTAATGAAGTCGTAAAAAGTCGTCACCCCCCTCGACCGGAATCCTTCCGCTTTCCTGCTCCTACAGTCTTTAGCCGGCCTGTGGGACCCACCCAAATGGCTTTTCACGGCAGAGCATCAAGGCCGTTGAGAATATTGATTGCGGCAGGGTCAGTGTATTTTGCTGCAACCGTATTGGAAAGTATGACGACACCGGTAGCGTTCTGAGCATTGAAGCCCACGAAACTGCAGTAACCGCCGGTTTCGCCATTGTGCCAGATAAACTCTCCGCTGCCGTCAGCAGTGGAAAGAGTATGCCAGCCAAGGGCGACTTTCACTTCATCGGTAACCACGAAACGGGGGGTGTACAGCAGGCTTGCAGCCCCGGCAAGCACGGTTGTCTCCGGCTCCATATTCGCCTTGAGGTAGCGCACCATGTCATTGAGTGTCGATTTCAGTGCGCCGGCCGGGCAAATATGCCCAGGTTCCAGTTTCTAGCCGGAACAGGCCCGCAGCCAAGGGAACGAAAGGGGCTCACCCTGCAGGGCGGAGCAAATCGCGCTGCCTGGCCGGGGCTTAATTCAAATGCGGAATCGCTCAAGCCAAGCGGGTCAAGCAGACGTGTTTGAATAAACTGCTCATAGGTCAATCCGCTTTTCAGCGTGAGGGCGTGCCCGAGCAGGGCAAAGCCCAGATTGGAATATTCGCAGGCAGTGCCGGGCTCGCGCGTCAGCTCATATTCTGCCAGAAATTCATAAAGGTCACTGATCGTGTAGTCGGCATACGGGTCATTCAGGTTTGCAAGGCCGACTTTGAGGTTTGTTGGCAGGCCGGAGAGAATGCGAAGCCAGATCTCCCAGCGTTATTTTTCGGCCGTTCCAGTCCGGCACACGCGTGCCCGGTGGAAGCAGCTCCTGCACCGGCGTATCAAGGGCGACAACGCCTTCAGCCACAAGCAGCGCAAGCCCTGCTGCAGTGAATGTTTTTGTAACCGACCCTGTCTCGTACAGCGTGTCGGCATTCGGAGCCTGGCTGCTGCCGGACTTCGCTTCCCCGTAGAAAAAGGTCTGCACATCGCCGCTGCGCAACACGGCCACCGCTGCACCGGCAAGCTTCTTCTGCTGCACCAGCAGCCCCACCTGCCGGTCAACCAGTTCCTGAACATTCTGCGGCTCAGCCTGCCGGCAGGCCGTCAGCGACAAAATGACCGCGAAGGTCACAGCCGGCGCAATCACACTGTATAAACGCAGCACTGCAGCAGGTGAATGCAGCTTCACCTGCTGCGTGCTCCGGTCAATTTGTTCTTTAACGTTCATGAGATTGCCTCCTCAAGCTGTATTAAGCATACTCTCCATAACCCCTCTGGTCAACCACGGTCATGCCCGCGGCATTGCCGATCATCGTCGCTGCATCGAGATCCGGTCGGGTTCTCGCCAGCCATTTCTGAGTAAACCGTTTAAAATTGAACCGTCATTTCTGCTCGACCGGAATCCCCCCGCTTTCTGGATTCTGGCTTCTGAATTCTGTTTTTCCGCCTATAGTCTTTTCGTTTCTGCCCCTCGACCCCTAACCAATACTAAGCTTTTTAGCTAATTATAAAAAGCATATTGTATAAAACACAAAATAATGGTTTGATAGTCGAACATTTTAAGCTTACCAAGGGGCTTCGTGAAAAGTAAGTTTATCATTTCCACCACTGCTGCCGGCAACGTATCACTGCTCGCTGAACTCCGAACTCCAACCTCTAGCGGTTGGCGAAGGCTGCGCTGCGCGCAGGTATTTACATGCCGGCTTATTGAGGCGAAACAGGCGGGGAAAAACGTAATAGGGAAATGTTCATAATAGCCGCAGCGGTACAAAATTAAACATAAAAACTTGAGGTCGCAATTTGCGACCTCAAGTTCACATGGAGGGTGCCGCTATACACCGTATGTATTCACGGAACACGATGCGCTTATGGCAGCAAATGTGCTCAATAGTCCCAGCGCCTTTGAAATGAGCGTTTTTGTTGTGCGGGCATTTATAAAAATGCGTGAAGCATTTGCCGGCAACAAAGCGCGTAGGGTGCGCGATGGCCAGAAAAGGGACAGCGCCCTTTATTATTGACATCACCTGCATCAACGGCCTATAATTCGACCTATGCCACGACAAGCACGAATAGTCATACCAAATATTCCCCACCACGTTACCCAGCGCGGTAACTACCGGCAGGATGTTTTTGAAGAAACAGGCGATTATAGCCGGTACTGCACATGGATGGGCCAGTATGCCGAAAAGTACGGCCTTACAATCCTTGCCTACTGCCTCATGCGCAATCATGTCCATTTTATCGTGGTGCCCCACGAGTCAGAATCACTTGCCCGAGTATTCAACACGCTGCATATGCGGTATGCCCAATATGTGAACCACAGAAACGGGGCACGGGGGCATTTATGGCAGGGCAGGTTTTATTCATGCTTTATGGATACCGGACATCTCTATCATGCCATACGCTATGTTGAGCGCAATCCCGTGCGGGTGGGCATTGTGGAAAATGCCTGGGACTATCAATGGTCGAGTGCGAAAGTTCATGCTGGCGAGGCAGGGGGCAGGGGCTTGATCGCGGTAGACACGCGCAAGTTTCCCATGGACAGCATGCAGTGGAAAGAGTATTTACAGGCAGAAGATGAGCCCGTTGAGGAAGAGCTGCGGTTGAAAACGCAGCGGGGGCTGGTGCTGGGGAGCAGTAAGTTCGTCAAACGGCTTGAGCAGAAGCTGGAGCGCTCCCTTGCCTGTCTAAATCCCGGCAGGCCAAAGAAGGAGAAGCAGTAAAGGGCGCTGTCCCCTTTTCTCAAACAGTAACAGGAAAGAAATTATGAAAATAGTATTAATAACGAGTCTGACAGTAGTGCAAATTTTTGTTTATACCCTTGGGTTTTCACAAGAAGTACGGAAGGAATATTACCCGGATGGGAAAATAAAGTCATCGTGTGAATATAGCAAAAAGGGTTTGCTTGATGGTGTATGTAATAAGTATTCTGCAAAAGGCTTTTTAGAAACGGAAGAAAATTATAAAGACAATGAAATAAATGGTCAAAAAAAACAATATAATGAAAACGGGAAGTTGAAAATAGAGGTAACATTCAAGAACGGGCAACCGGATGGGCCTATGAAGGAATACTATGAAAATGGGAAGGTGAAAGGTGAGTCAATAGTCAAGAACGGGCAACAGGAGGGGCCTGCGAAGGAATACTATGAAAATGGTCAGGTGAAAGGTGAGACAACATTCAAGAATGGAAAACCTGACGGGCCTGTGAAGGAATACTATGAAAACGGGAAGTTGAAAAGTGAGTCAGCAGCCAAGAACGGGCAACAGGACGGGCCTGCGAAAGAATACTATGAAAATGGGAAGTTGAAAACTGAAGTGCCATTCAAGAACGGGCAACCGGACGGGACTGCGAAAAAATACTATGAGAACGGGAAGGTGAAGAGTGCGACAACCTTCAAGAACGGGCAACCTGAAGGGCCTGCGAAAGAATACTATGATAATGGGCAGTTGAAAGGTGCGACAACCTTCAAGAACGGGAGACCTGACGGGCCTGTGAAGGAATACGATGAAAACGGGAAGTTGAAAAATGAGTCAGCAGCCAGGAGCGGGCAACCTGACGGGTCTGTGAAGGAATACTATGACAATGGGAAGTTGAAAAGCGAGGTGCCATTCAAGAACGGAAAAAAAAACGGGCTAGCGAAGCTATACGATGAAAACGGGAAGTTGAGAACAGAGATAACACTCAAGGACGGGCAACCTGACGGGCCTGCGAAGGAATACTATGATACTGGGAAGTTGAAAACCGAGGTAACATTCAAGAACGGGAAAGAAGCCGGGCCAAGGAAGATGTATGATGAAAACGGAAAATTAAAATAAAGTCGGCAGCAGAATAATAAAAAAAGCAAGAGGGGTCAAGTCTGCTTTTGCCTTTTATATTAAAATCAAACAAGATGCAGTTTTCGCAGGTTGGTTTAAGCTCGGAATAAACCGTTGGGTTTATAATTGAAAATCCATATCGATCATGCTATTGTAATACGAAAATAATCGATGGAGGTTTTGACATGCAATCAGTGACCGTATCACCAAAATATCAAGTTGTTATACCAAAAACTGTAAGAGAGTCCATGCATCTTCGCCCCGGACAAAAAATGCAGGTTGTAGAATATGCCGGGCGTATCGAGCTTATACCGGAACGCGATATAAAAGAACTCCGTGGATTCCTCAAGGGCATCAATACCGAATTCAAACGAGAAAAAGATAGAATATGAATATCGTAGATTCTTCGGGCTGGCTTGCATACTTCGCAGATGAGCCTAATTCAAGGCATTTTTTGGCCCCGTTGCATGATTCAACAGCGCTTATTGTACCAACAATAACGATATATGAAGTTTTTAAGGTGATTCACCGGGAGGCAACCGAGAATGAAGCCCTGCAGGCAGTTGTTGCTATGCAAAAAGGAACCGTTGTGGATTTAAAAGCACCACTGGCCATCGCTGCTTCAAAGCTGAGCCTGGAGTATAATCTTCCAATGGCAGACAGTATTATTCTCGCAACGGCGCAGGAATTTAATGCCATAATCTGGACCCAGGATTCGGATTTTAAAAATATAGCCAATGTGAAGTATTTTCCAAAAAAATAAGGCGAATTAACTTGAATTCGCCTTCCAAGGCTACTCATTTGCTACGTCTTATCATCAGTGAAAAGCCAAGCGTGGGCCGCTCCATTGCTGCGGCTTTGGGCATTAAGGGCGCGGGACGAAATTTTATCCAGGGCAGCGACGTCATTGTCACCTGGTGCGTCGGGCATCTGGTGCAGGCTGTGGGCCCGGAAGTCTATGATCCCGCGCTTAAATCATGGCGCATGGACACCCTGCCGTTTTTCCCCGATCCCTTTCAGTACGCCCCCATCGAGGCCACCAGGGATCAATACAAGGTTGTGGCGCAGCTTTTGACCCGCGACGATGTGACGGATGTGGTGAATGCGACGGACGCCGGCCGCGAAGGCGAGCTTATTTTTGATCTGGTCTATCGCCTGTCGGGATGCACAAAAAAGGTCTTGAGGTTCTGGACATCGAGTCTCACGGATGACGCCATTCGGGAGTCCTATGGCCGGATGAAGCCGGGCGAGGATTACCAGGGCCTGCGGGATGCGGCGCGCTGCCGGCAGGAGGCGGACTGGCTGGTCGGCATCAACTGTACCCGGGCCCAAACTCTTGCCATGCAGCGCGCGGGAGCAGAAGGGGTTTATTCCATCGGCCGCGTGCAAACGCCGACGCTGGCGCTGCTGGTTAATCGCGAGCGGGAAATCACGGACTTCATCCCGAAGGACTTCTGGACTTTATGGGCCACGTTTCAGGCCGAGGGCGGCACCTACCGGGGCAAATGGTTTCATAAAGTGGAGGGCAGGGATCAGGACCGCTTTGAACAGGAAGAGGACGCACAGGCCCTGGCAAGCAAGCTGTCCGGCCTGCCCGGCAAGGTTGCATCTCTCACCGCACGGACGGAAAAGAAAAAGACCAGAGCTGCTCTACGATCTTACGAGCCTGCAAAAAGAGGCAAACAAGCGCTTCGGCTTCACAGCCGAGCAGACTCTGGCTGTGGCGCAGGAGCTTTATGAAGCTAAGCTCATCAGCTACCCGCGTACGAATTCCCGGTACCTGACGGAAAGCGACGCGCAGAAGACAGCGGGCTGGATCAAGGCCATTGCGCAGGGCCAGCTTACCGAAGTTGCAGCCCTTCGTGCAGGAGCTTCGGCAGCGCTGGCCCGTGAAACTCGACAAGCGCTTCGTGAACGACAAAGAGGTGGAGGACCACTCGGCCCTGGTGCCGACGGAGAACCCGGCAAGAAATCTCCAGGGAGATCAGCTGAAGATCTACGAGCTGATCGCGCGCAGATTCCTGGCCGCGTATTTCCCCGAGCGTATCGAAGGCAAGACCACCATCATCACGAAAATCGGCAAGGAGACATTCAAGACCACGGGCACGGTTGTGAAGGAATTGGGATGGTCTGCCGTTGACCCGCCCCACAGCCGGCCTAAAAAAGAAGCCATGAAGGGGGATGGCGCCGGGGAGCAGGAGCCTGAAGATGATGAGGAGTCCGGCCTGCTGCCGACAGTGGTCAAGGAAGAAGCCGTCCAGACGAAAGACCTCTGTCCCCGGGCAGGCAAAACCTCGCCGCCAAAGCGCATGACCGAAGGGGATCTGCTGGGCGCCATGCAGAGCGCGGGCAAGGAGCTCGACGATGAAGAACTGAAGGGCGCCATGAAGGACTGCGGCCTGGGCACACCCGCCACCCGGGCCAATATTATCGAAACACTTTTGAAGCGCGGGTTTGTCGAGCGCAAGCGAAATATCCTGCAGCCCACAGCCAAGGGGCATTGAGCTTGTGCACTCCATCCGGGCCGAAACCCTGAAAAGCCCGCAGATGACCGGTGAGTGGGAAGCCCGTCTGGAGCAGATACGCCGGGGCGCTGCCGTGCGCGATGAGTTCATGCGCGGCATCCGGAGCTTCGTGGCGGAGCTCGTGCAACAGATAAAGCAGCAGGCCCCGCAAGGCTCCCGTCGCGTGTTCGGCCCCGTGGTGGGAACGTGCCCGAAATGCGGATCCAACCTGCATCTGCGTGATTGGGAAGGCCGGCACTATGTCAAGTGCGCCGCCTCGGCAAATCCGGCCTGCCGGGTATCCTTTGATTCCGACGCTGCCGGCAAGCCGCTTGAGCTGTGCCGGTTCTGCCAGGGTCCGGTCAAAACCACCCGCAGCGGTGGTAAGCTCTGCGCTCAGTGCGACATGTGGCAGACGGAAAAAGCAGCAGATCCCCGCATTCCCGATCCCGTCGCCTGCACAAGCTGCGGCAAACGCATGCAGGTTGTGCCTTCAACGCGCAAAGGGCAGTGGTTTTACCGATGCGCGGACTGCAGCATATTCCAGGAGGCACAACCCAAAGAGCCTTTGGGGAATTAACAGGGCAGCGGTTCTGTTTTGTTGGCCTTGAGCGCGCCCTTATCTGTTAGAATTCCGGCAGGCCGGGGAAAGAGAAGGAGTAAAAAAATAAAGGGGGCCTCTCCCTTTTGAGTTTTTTTCCAACCAGCCTGTTGCAGTTTTGCTACATTAAAACCAATAATGAAAAAAGCTGCTCAAGGAGAGCATATTCCCGATGTCACCTCAAACCCTTCCAGGCCTGTATATTCATGTGCCGTTCTGCCGGACAAAATGCCCATATTGCGATTTCTATTCCAGCACGGATGTGCAGCTGGTTAATGATTTTATAATCGCGCTTGAGAAAGAACTTCTTTATTATTGTGAAAGTTTTCCCGCGGTCGATACCGTGTATCTCGGCGGCGGCACACCAACGGTGCTGCCGGATGACGGGCTTGCTTCTATTATGGCGATGGTGCACAGGCATGTTGCAGTTGCGCCTGATGCCGAGATCACCATTGAAGCAAATCCAAATGATCTAAGCGTGAGCGTCTGGTCGAAATTTCGCAGCCTCGGGTGTAACCGCCTGAGCCTTGGCGTGCAGTCCTTTGATGATAAAGTGTTGGGTTTCTGGGCCGCCGTCATCGGCAGAAGAAGCACGCCGGTCTATCGTGCTTGCCCGGCAGGCAGGGTTTGAAACCATCAGTATTGATCTCATGTATGGCATACCCGGTCAAAAGCAGAAGAATTGGTTTGCAACCCTACGCGAAGCGCTGCGCTGCGCACCCGAACATCTTTCCTGCTATCAGCTGACCATAAAAGAGGAAACGCCCTTTTTTGCACGCCTGCAGGAGGGCGCCTTTACAGTCTGCTCTGAGCAGGAACAGGCGGAACAGTTTATGGCAACTTCTGCCTTTCTTGAAGAACAGGGGTACAGCCATTATGAGGTGTCAAATTTTTGCAGGAGTGAAAATCTGCAGGCGCGGCATAACCGCATATACTGGGAACACGGGCCATATCTCGGGCTTGGGCCTTCAGCGCATTCTTTCGATGGAAGGCGGCGGTGGTGGAATGTGAAGTCGGTTGAAGGATACTGTGCAAAGCTGAAGGCTGGCTTAGTTCCCGTTGAGGCGGAAGAAGAGCTCACTGATGAACAGCTCCGCACCGAAGCGTTGATGCTCGGCCTTCGAACCCGCAAGGGCATAGCCCTTGATGCGGTTCCCGCAAGCTCCGCCGCCGTACTGATTCTTGAAAGGCTGCAGGCGGACGGCCTGGTAACAGTTACCGCCAACCGCATTGCCCCTACCACCCGCGGCCTTTTGCTTGCTGATTATGTCGCCGTTGCGCTGTCGACACAATAAAACGCAGTAAGTGAAAACTAAAAATAATTTATGTGCACTTATATTGTATTCAGTATGCTTTGCCCTTTCCGCTACTTTAATATATGCCTAAAGAGGGTTTTTTTAACAAAAAGCCTTAAAAAAGAATTTATAATGTTCAATTAACTATACTGGTTTTTTACGGGTATTTAATATGTAATAAAACTGGTTGACCGGGTTTTAATAGTTCGTTATATTTTAGATGTTATTTTTATTTTTAACAACAGAAGAGAGATTAGACATAATAAAATACGGGCATATGGGCGTATATAGTGTATTGCAAAAGCTACTTTTGTTGTAACTTTTGGTTTATAAGAATGGCGAAGTCAGGCCTTATTTGAAAAAAAGATAAGAGCTCTATTTATTGATAAAGAGGTAGAAAAAAACAACAGTTGCTTGATAGCAGAAATAGCCCCATTGTCCCCTGGCTAATGTGTGCATCTTGCGATTGTTTGATTTTTAGTTTAGTCCTTCATGAAATCTGAAATTTATAAAAGTAAAATTAATTAAAAGGAGGAAAAATGAGAAAAGCAAAAGCATTATTTATCTTCGCTCTGTTAATGAGCATAGCGTTTTTTACAGGAGGCGCGAATGTTTTCGCCCAGACGACCACGACCTCCATACACGTGCCACTGCAGGCAGCGCTTGATGCAATGAACAGTGACAGCCAGGTTTATGTCGCAACTAAAGACGTTTCAACCTGGCCTGACGGAGCCTATACGTACAACCCAAAATTTTATTATGAGTTTACTCCGGCAAGCGGGACACCAACCGAAGCCCTTATATTTTACCCGGGCGCGAATGTTGATGAGCGTGCTTATTCAAACATTGCCCATGCCCTTGCTGCGGCAGGCTATCTTGTAGCCATTGTCCCCATGCCAAATTGGTTAGCCATTTATGGCGTAGACAGGGCTGATGCAGTTATAAGCAACCATCCTGAAATAACAAAGTGGTCCATTGGAGGCCATTCATTTGGGGCAGTAGGCGCATGCTGGTACATATCACAAGGTTGGGTGCATTCGAGTAAAATTAATAATGTTGTTTTACTTGCAGGATATCCCGATAGCGCGGAGCCCATTACTGCATACCCGGTAAAAGTCCTCTCAATATGGGGAACAAATGACGGCAAAACCACCAGCGCTAAAATTGATGCATCAAAGCCTAATCTTCCAGCAGATACGGTTTATACTGCCCTTGCGGGAGCAAACCACACCCAGTTTGGCTCTTATAGCAATAGCGCCACGAATGAATCGTTTATCCAGAGTGGTGACAACCCTGCCACAATACCAAGACAGGAACAGCTGAATTTGATTGTCAGCAACACGATTAAGTTTATGTCTAATGTTCCTCCGGCGCTGGAAACTATTACTGCAACAGACGGCTCCAGCTGGGAGCGGGTGAATGTTCCCGGTTTTGCAGATGACAATAATATGTCTGTTGTCGCAATGGCAGAATACAAGGGGAGCATGTATGCGCTGACCAGAAATCAGGCACAGGGCTGTGAGGTGTGGCGCACAACCGGCACAGGCTGGGAGCAGGTTCTCTTTCCTGGCGGCATCACCAACGGCGTGTACGGCAATACATGGCTCAACAATGTCTGGGCGCGCATGATTGTTTTTAATGAAAAGCTGTATTTTGGTTTTTCAGCGGGCTTACAGGGAGCTTATCTTGGCTCTACGGGCTGTGAAATATGGCGCTATGACGGCGATTCATGGGAGCCGGTTATTTCCGACTTGAAAGATATTGATGCATCGGGAACAATAAGCGGCATTGCAAGCTGTGGCGATGGCGACGGCAGTTCAACCGCAACCATTACCGACAGTTCGCGTTCGTGGACAATAAACCAGTGGGCCGGCGGCGTGCTGCAGATAACCTCAGGCGATGGCAAATACAGGAAGTTCCGGATCATCAGTAACACTGCAAACACTCTTACCATTCAGCAGAACGATGCATCGGGTACGTATGACAGCTCAGGCCAGGAGACCGAGTCCACCGTCTGTGCAAGTCAGCTATACGAAAATCCATTTCCCGTATACTCCTATACGCTTGGTACTGTTGCTGTGGGGAATACCTATGAAATAGGCCTGGGGAAAGATGAAAACGGGTTTGGCGATGTCTGGAACAAGACAATAACGGCAATGCGTATATTTAATAATAAGCTGTATGTGAGCACGGGGCTCAACTATGAGTACGGCGGACAGGTCTGGTATACAGCAGACGGCGATACCTGGGATGTGACCTTTTCTAAGATTAATGTACCAGCGCCGTACACGTATAACAGTTTTGGCAATTATCATGCCGATACTTTGTTATCCCGGAGGATATAAACCCATTTCCAGCAGCGTAACTGATCTGGTCGTTTCTTCTGTTTCCGGAATACCCGTGCTGTATGCAGGCGGTACCGGCACATCAGGCGCTCAGGGCGGTTGCTCCCGCATGGCAAAACTCACGGCAGATGGCTGGGAGCTAATCGTTGATAAAAATGTTGATGCAAACGCCGATGGATCCAATGAGAACGGTTTCGGCAGCCCGGCGGGCTGTACAACAAACAAATGGAACTTCATGCCCTGGAGCCTTGCAGATTTTAATGACATGCTGATGGTGGGCATTTCGGGATATGGAGCGCGTGTGCTGTACACCGATACGGGGCTCTCCGAAGACGGGAGTTGGCATTACAGTGTCGGCTCAGGGAATGCCCCCCCTCCCGCATACCCGGCATATGTCGATCCCCTTGGTGCGTACCCAAATGCCACCCCTTATCCCAATGGTTTTGATGGATATAAATATGCAAATACGCCCGATGCTTTCAGCTACCAGAACCTGGCGGTGAACCTTGCGCCAATTGGCACTACGCTCTGGGGCGGGACGATAGTCCAGTATATTCCTGAAATGGGGTATCCCCCTTTATTGAGTCAAGTGCAAGGGCTCACAGATATGGAAAAGCACCAATGGCCTTGCGTGGACGCAGGTGACCAATAATGGTTTTGGCGACACAAACACGATAATTTTTGAGGCTTTCAGTGAATTTAATGGCCAGCTGTATGTTTCCGGCAGTAAGGGTTCAAGCGCAACACCTTCCGGTTTAGGCGGTGCAAAAATATACCGTCAGGTTCCTGTAGTTATTCCTGATACAGATGGTGATGGCTTTAAGGATGATGTTGATAACTGCCCGGCAATTGCCAATCCCCAGCAGCTTGATGTGAATGGTAACAATACAGGAGATTGTTGTGACCCGACACCCGGCTGCGGCGGCTGCGGACAGCCTGCCTGCGATCAGCAGTGCGGTCTTGATACCGATGGTGACGGTATTTATGGATACTTATGATAACTGCCCGAATGTCTATAATCCCCAGCAGCTTGATGCGAATGTTAACAGCACTGGAGATTGTTGTGACCCAACACCCGGCTGCGGCGGCTGCGGGCAGCCTGAGTGTGATACGGTTTGCACGCTGTAATACATGAGGAATAATCTACCGGCACGTTCACACGTGCCGGTAGACCTTGCGGTAAGATAAAAAAGGGGCCGGTCCTGCAGAGGGGCCGGCCTTTTTTTACTAGTGGTTCATGACAATTCAAATTATGTGTTGCCTAGCCCCCCTTCTAACTCCTCCTTGTCAAGGAGGGGGATTAACAGCCGCATCCCGTTGCAGGCTGTGGCATAATCGCTGATTTTGCAGGGAACTCGCGACCGTTCCCTACGACGAATGCAATTTTATGAGGACAGTGCTTACTGAAAAGGGAATGCGGTCAGTGTTTGTTGACATGACCGAAACAACCGGAGTGGCCAGCACCGGCATGGGGATTCTGGCGCAGATAGCTCTTCACCGCAAACGCATGCTGCAGGCAAAACCAACCCTGCTGGTTTCCGGTAATGATATTCTTAAAATTTTCAAGGGCATGGACTTTGAAAGCGTATTTAATATTTTACGCGGGGCAGGAACCCCCGGCGCTGATTTTCAAGAAATACAACCCAGTGCAGCAGAAGAAAAAGAGATGACCTGCCATATCCTGGCAACCCACCGAACGCTGATGAATATGGGCCCTGAAAACAAGGGAAAATTCGAGCAAGCCATAAAGGTTTTTGAAAAAAAACATGCAGCTGCTTCCAGATTTGAATCAAGAAGATCCTAATCTACCCGATAAAAAGTTATGAAGAGACGTAGTGCGTAAAAATTGCGCTACGGAAGATAGCGGCAGTTTTTATTGTACTATGGTTTTTTGCAAGGCATCCGCACATTTTAAAAAATGACATAGGGTTATTACCCATTAAAAAAAGATCGCAACCAGGTACAGCCGCTACTGTTGTAGTTAAAGGGAGCGCGCTGTGCACCGGCATGCACAGCGCAAGGAGGCACGAAGGAACGCCAAGCGATTAGAAGGTTCTTGCGGTATAGTGGAAACAGCGCTAGTATAAAATAAATATAGATAAATAAAGGAGCAGGAATACAAGTGGAATGGCATAAAAAAATTAAAAATATATGTGTTGCGTGTATAACCCTGATGCTGCTGTCCGGCGCGACCGGGAAAACAGTTCTTGCCACATGCACAAACGGGCCGGGCAATGCCATTCGCATGCTGGCCGGAACGGACGCAAGCATTAGAAAAATAGCCAGCAGTGACAATAATACCTATATTTTAACATTATCAACGCCCGATCCCTATATGTACTGGAGAACCACGGGCGGTGATGATGCCGGCAGTCAGAGCATCCGCTGCTTCCTGGATTACTGGCAGGATACGTTCAGCGACAGCGAACTGGACGCTATTGTCTGGAGCGGCTCAACGCCCACCTGCGCGACCATTTCGTCATTAAGTTATGACAATGAATCTATTACCGCCGTACTGAAAAGGCCGAACAGGTTCTCAACTGCGCCGTCTGCCTCGGGTGACGTGGCGATTGAGATCAACAGGGTATGCAACCCGGGCTTACCCTGTTTAGGCACAATCGAATCTGACCGGGAATTGTTATACGCCGTTTTTTAGCACGGAAAGAACATCATTTACAGCCTCCGCACCCGGCGCAGCACTGAATTATGCAACTTTTGATGCTGTGATTATGCCTAACTCTAACCTGAAAGCCACGGGATTGAGCCATGCAAGCTTTGCCGGCGCTGACCTGCGGGGGGTCAACTTTGATAATGCGGTGATGGTATATACTGATTTTACCGACGCCGATATGACCGATGCGCATGCGTATGGAGCTTTTGTTTATCAGGCAATAGCGCCGAACGGCGAGGTGGTCAACAGCGCCGACGACACTGCTCAACGGGGGGATCCCAACGACAACGACAACAACACCGGGATTATCAAATAATCACTTTAGCTTTTTCACGCTCACATCCGAGACACCGAAGACTTTTTCAATTCCGTTTGCCAACAGCATTTTAAATGACCCGAGCGAGTTTCAAGCCTTCATTTTTCTTACCGTAGGGGCCGGCACCGTGCAGCTGACCGTTGCGCCGGAATCTCCTGTTGACTTGCTCTATGGCATAGCAGGCTTTCTCGGCCTGACGCCGATAGCCGGTTACAGCGCCTATGGCGATCCCATCGAAAAAGTTGTTTTGGTGCCTGATTTCGGGTTTGGGATTGTTTTTCTGGCTACAATTCCAGCCACTGCGCTGATCGGAACGGGCTATCCGGTAACTATGAACGTGGCAATGTCCCTCTCTCCTCTTTAGCCAGTAAGGCGCATTCAAGACAACAGCATCTTTTTACCCGGAAAAGCTCATCGCAGAAATTTTAAGATCGGGTGGAAAACCTTAAGGTGGTTTATGTTGAAAAAACTGCAGATTATCTCTGTCAGCGCAGTTTTGTTTTTTGCCGTTGCGGTGCCGAGTCTCGCCGGTATGGTCAGCCTCACTTTTGACGACGGGCTGTCGGGCACCTATGCCTACGGGTTCCAGGTTCTGAAAAAATACGATATGCACGGCACGGTTGGCCTTATTTATGAGCGCCTCATGTCGGGCAATGACGACTATATGACGCCCGCACAGGCCCTTGACCTTCAGAAGCACGGCTGGGAAATTGCCTCACACAGCTCTACGCACAAGCGCCCCTTTGATATCCCGGAGTTTTATACAAGCGAGCAGATCAAAGGCTGGCACCGGGATGATGAAAAAAAGAAAACCTATCAGGCTGACTATGAATATGCCCAGATTTCCTGCCTGCGGGAAAGCGGCAGACCTTTGCGTGAGATGGAATCGCTCGACGAGATGGAGCGAACGGCCGGGTCGTTTTATTTTGATCGCGTGATCGAGGAGCTGCATGTGCGCCCCTTTAAGGCCAAAGAGCCGGCAAAGCTTGATATCTCCTCCTGCTCCTATGAGCGAGAGATGGAAGAGTCGCGCAAGGCCCTTGAAAAGCACGGATTTCACGTGCAGACCTATATTACGCCGTACAACAGCTGGACAGCTGAACTGAAGCCCGCAGGCAGAAAATATTATAAATATATTGTCACCGGAAGCGACACGTTCAACCGCCGGGAAAGTTTTGACCCGGCCTGGATTACCCGCATCGTGGTGAGCAGCAGCGATACGGTCAACGGCATTATACGGCAGATCAAGGATAAGGCCGTGCAGCAGGACGGCTGGGTAATATTCTGCATGCACGACATCGGCCGCAATATCGGCTGGGAGCCCTGGGATGCTGAACGACTGGAGCGGCTGTGCGCATGGCTGCAGCAGGAGAAAATTCAGGTGGTGACGATAGCCGAGGGCGCAGCGATTATGGAAAGCCGGACTCAGCCTTCGGCCAAGGCCCCGTAATGCCCCGCAGGCTCAAAATAGTCGTAGCCGGTTTTGCTATTGGTTTTCCGCTGGGCGGGCAGATCTGGATGATGCTGCAGTATATGCTGGGTTTCTCCCGCATGGGCCATGAGGTGCTGTTTTTGGAAGACTCCAGCGACTGGGCCTATCCCTATGATCCGGTGCGGGGCCGGTATGACCTCGACTCCACCTATGGCCGCGAATTGCTCGAACGATTTTTTTCAGGCTTTGGCCTCTCCTGCCGCTGGGCCTATTTCAGCGGCTTTGAGAATCGCCTCTACGGCTGGGATCGTGAGCGGCTTGACCGCTACATAGAAGAGGCTGACCTGTTTCTCAATATCTCCGGCGTTTTGCCCCTGCGGGAAGAGTATCTGAAAAGCCGCGTTAAGGCTGTGATCGATACCGACCCGGTCTTCATGCAGATAAAGATCAGCAATGATGATTGGACACAGGCCTATTACAAGGCCCATGATGTCTGCTTTACCTACGGCTATAATCTGCCTGCGGGAAAGACAGAGGTTCCGCTGACAGGAATCGACTGGAAGCCCCTGCTGCCGCCGGTAGTGCTTAGCGAATGGCTGCCCCTTGACACGGCTGGAACGGCCTATACCACTGTGGGGACATGGGATGCCAAAGGCCGCGATGTTGAGCTTAACGGCCAGGTGTATTCCTGGCGCAAAAGCATTAAATATGAGCCGATTATCGATCTGCCCGCCACTATGCCGGGTGCGATATTCGACCTTACGTTTGGCGGCATGAGCCGCGATGACGTGCTGCGGTTTGACCGGCATGGCTGGGTGGTGCGCGATGCCGGTCTGCTGTCGCAGAACCCATGGAACTACAAGGACTATATCCGCAATTCCCGCGCCGAGTTCACCGTGGCTAAAGATCAGAACGTGTTGCTCAAGAGCGGCTGGTTTTCCGATCGCAGCGCCTGCTACCTTGCCGCCGGCCGGCCGGTCATTACCGAGGACACGGGCTTTGCCAGCTATTTGCCGGTGGGCGAAGGGCTTTTTGCCTTTACAACTCAGCAGGAGATACTGGAGGCTATCAGCGCCATAGAGGCTGAGCCTGAGCGGCACAGAAAAGCGGCACAGCATATCGGCCGGGAGTTTTTCGATGCCGACAGACAGCTTTCCTATATTTTAAAGGAAACCGGCCTTGCATAAAAAAACAGAGCCCGCAATTTGCAGAGCACGATCAATCGTGCTCTTTTTTGTTTGCCTGCTGGCGGCCTGCAGCGGGCATGCCCGCTTTGCACATGACAAGCCTGCGGCGCAAGCACCGGCCGGCTGGTCGGTTGTGCAGGCCGGGGGGATCTGGTGGCTGCAAACGCCCTATGGCAAGCGCTTCTATTCAAAAGGCGTCAACTGCGTGGAGAGCTGGAATGCTCATTTCATTAATCGCGAGCGCAGCTTTTACTGGGCAGACCATTACCAAAGCCGTGAAGCTTGGCGCAGAGATGCCGAGGCACGGCTCAAGACCTGGGGCTTCAACACGCGGGGCGGCTGGTCGGACAATTCTACAGATTTGGCCCTGCCCCTGTGTGTGGAGCTTGACCTTGGGCGTATGGCAAAACTACACTGGTTTGATCCTTTTGATCCGGCACATGAAGAAAGTACGTACCGGATCGCCCGTGAGCTGACAGCGCCGTATCGCAACCAACCGGGGCTGCTCGGGTATTTTACCGACAATGAGGTGGGGTGGTGGAACGCGCCGCTGTTTTTGTGGTACCTCAAGGAGCCGTGGCAGAACAATACCAAACAGAAGCTGTGGCAGGAGCTGTACAGCACCTATAATGGCGACTGGGAAAAGCTTCTCAAGGATTTCATGCCTGCCGCAGGCATCAGCTCTTTTGATGATTTGAAAGCCGGGGGCGCGCGGCTGCGGCTGCGGCCCGGCGGTCAGGGCATTCATTTTATCAACTATTTCACCGGCCTGTGCGCCCGCCGCTATTACAAGCTTGTGCATGACAGCCTGCGGCTCGCCCACCCCGGTGCGCTTATTTTGGGAGACCGGCTGCCGCTGTATTATAATCAGAGCGCCGTGCGGGCCATGGCCGATTTTGTCGATGTGGTCTCGACCAATTATAATATACCGGTTGAAGATGGCTGGGTTGCACCCTATTATTTTGAGGGCTTAACAAAGCTTGCCGGCAAGCCCATCCTGATCTCGGAATTTTTTTTCTGTGCCCGCGAGAACCGCAGCGGCAACCGCAACAACGGCCACCTGCTGACCGTGCAGACGCAGGCAGAGCGGGCCCGGGGAGCGGCGGCGGCCGTGCGGAACTTTGCGCGCTTCCCCTCTGTTGTCGGGAGCCACTGGTTCCAGATGTATGACGAGCCCACGGGCGGCCGGGGAGATGGCGAAGACTATAACATGGGGCTTATCGATATCTACAATAAGCCTTATGCAGAGCTGACCGGGCAGCTGGCCGCGGAGAATCAGCAGCTTGAAAAAAACCATGCCGCAGCACGTGAGCCGGAAGCTGCTGCGCCGACAGTCATTAGTCGGGCCCGGGAACCCATAAGCCTTACCGACACGGCGCTTACCGACTGGGACAAGCAGGCAACGCGGATAACCCCGCTTGCCGTGGACGAGCCGGGAGCACCTTTCGGCGATGTGCATATGGCCTGGGCGCCTGACGGGCTCTATCTCTTCTGCCTTGCAAGCAGCTATATGGAGAAAGACCTGCTGGCCTATACGGGCCAGTATCCGCTATCTGAAGCCTTTCAGCTGCACGTGGCAATAGGCAAGCGCGAGTATGCGGTGTGCCTGATCCCCCGGCTGAGCAGGAGTTTTAAAAATGAACTTGAGATCGAGCCGCGGCTGTATGCCTGCAAAAACGGAAAGCCGCACAGGCAGCTCCCCGCGGCGGGCAGATTGCAGAAGATTCCCAAACCCCTCCCGCATATCGCCTTTGAACTTTTTCTGCCCGCAGAATCGCTGGGCTTTAAGAATTTATCCCGGGGACAGAGGCTTGCCATTGATCTGAAAGTTACAAGCTTCTACCGCGAGCAGACTATGCGCTGGGGTGGTTCGGAAGCCGGCACAATCGTGATGCTGCACTGAGCAGGCTGTTGAAAAACGCCCATCTGCTGCGTTGCGCTCATCAGCTTCATTGCGGCGTAAGAAAAATACGCCTCATTGTCTGCCTCCACAACCTTTGGCTGTGGAGGCAGAAGGCAACCTGGCACTTTGTGCCCGTGTTGACTACGCATGATTGCCTGCAAGCAGGTGTCAGAGACAGCGCATGCCTTGCATCCGAGCATTATTGAACAGCATGTATATAATTGACTTTTTCAACGCCCGGCCAGAGCATTTTTCATTATTTTGTAGCCGCATTGCCCCTCTCGAGTGCAGTGAGTCCGAAGGTTGCGCACCCGCATCAATCTTTTAAGATCTCTCCCGGGGCCTGCCCTGAGCGAAGTCGAATGGGTCAAGATGACAGATAAAGAGTAGTCTACAGTAAAAAGAAAAATGCTTTCAAAGTATGGTGTAGAAGGGCAGAGAATTGTGAACACCAATCTATCGGTATGAAGACGGGAAAGGGGTTACCCGTTTGACAAAAAAGCAAGTTGCATGAGTCTATACGCAGCTGCTTACAAACCGTCTTGAATCGCAAGTAAGCAGCCTTATTTTTTACTTTTTTCAAAAAAAGAAATAAGTAAAAAAATAATTAAGTTGTACGCTATCTATTTGACCTTGAAGTTTTTAGTGGTATAATTAAAAAAATTGAAACACAGAGTCTGCGCGACATGTGTCACCTTGAAAGTTTTTAAAAATTTGGTTTTCCTTTTATTTTTAAGATGGCAGGCTTGGTTTCCGTAAAATAATAACAATAAAATTTAAGTTCAGTAAAGATGATGAAAAAAAAGCATATATATTTGCAGCTGTTGTTCTGCTGGTTGTAATATCCCAGATGGGTTGCGGAAAAAAAAAGGATACGGCAACCGGTGAGGCAGCCCAGAACGTTGCGGTGGCACCGGTCACTATCGAGGCAGTGGAGCGCCGAATCGATATCACCGGCACGCTTGCCGCCTGGGAGGAGGCCACGGTTTCCATCGAGGTTGACGGCAGGCTTACCGAGATGCGGGTCGATCTTGGCGACCAGGTCAAAAAGGGTGATGTGCTGTGTCGCATATCACCCGTTGAATATGAATGGAAAAAGACGCAGGCCGAGGCCGATCTTATGAAGGCCGAGGGTGATTTCAAGCGGGCGCAAAAGCTTCATACCGACAATGTGATGGCAAAGGAGCAAATGGATGAGAACCTCCGGAAGCTCAATGTGGCGCGCGCAGCAGCGGATCTTGCCCGCAAGAAACTCGAGGACACGGTGCTGCGGGCGCCGTTTGACGGCGCCGTAGGAAAGCGCCTTGTCAATCCCGGAGAATATGTGCGCGCGGGCGCAGCGGCGTTTTATCTTGTGCGCCTCAACCCGATAAAATTCAAGGGCGATGTGCCGGAGCGCTACGCAGGTGATGTGCATAAGGATGATCATGTGCTTGCCTATACCGATGCCGGCCGCGACAACCCCTTTGCCGGAACCATAGAGCGCGTGGGCCCGAGCGTTGCCAGCGATTCGCGCTCATTTCCGATTGAAGCTTCCATCGACAACAGCGAAGGAAAAATCAAGCCCGGCTCCTTTGCCCGCGTTTCCATTCTGACGCAAAAGGTGGATTCCATGCTTACCGTGACCGAGATCGCGGTTATCGCCTTTGCCGGAACGCCCCGGGTTTTTGTCGCACAAGACGGCAAGGCCGTCGAGCGCATCATAGAAATCTCAGGCAAAATGCGCGACCGCGTGCTGGTGGCAAAAGGCGTAAAGCAGGGCGAGCAGGTAGTGACGACGGGCGTCGAGCTGCTCACCGACGGCAAGGCAATTACGATACGAAAAGATAAATAGATTGAGGCATCGGGGAATGAGGGGATTGAGGAATTGCCGGAGCACCATTGCCGAAAATCGCCTTTTAAATCAATTCAAAATGCCTGAATTTCTAAATCTCCTAAATTAAAAAACATGAACAATCTGACCATATTCATCCGCAGGCCTGTTCTGGCCACCATGCTGTCGCTTTTGCTGGTGGTGCTCGGAATGTTCTCCTACCGCACCCTGGGCGTGGACACCATGCCCAATATTGAAATTCCGATCGTTACCGTCACGACGATCCTGCGCGGCGCTTCCCCCGAGGAGGTGGAGTCGCAGGTCACCAAGCCCATCGAGGAAGTGGTCAACACGATCGAGGGCGTGGACGAGCTCAGGGCGGTCAATACCGAGGGCATGTCGCGCATCATCATCAAGTTTCATCTTGAGCGCAAAATCGCCGAGGCGGCCCAGGATGTGCGCGACAAGGTTGCAACGGTCATTCGCCGCCTGCCCGAAGATACGGAAGCCCCGGTCATTACCAAGATGGATTTTGACGCCATACCGATTCTGACCCTTGCCGTAACAGGCCCGCGCGACATGAAGGAAATTTCCGAAATCGCGCGCCTGCAGGTGAAGGAGGCCATAGAAAACATACGCGGCGTCGGGGCCGTTATCCCCATGGGCAACTGGACGCGGGCCATCAATGTGTTTCTTGATCTGGACAAGCTGCAGTCCTTCGGCATTCCTATCGCAAAAGTGAAAGTAGCCCTGGCAACGCAGAATGTTGAAATCCCCTCGGGCCGCATCGACCGCGGCGACAGCGAGCAGGTGCTGCGCACCCTTGCCCGCATCGAGCGCGTTGAAGATTTTAAAAATATCATCGTTGGCCACGGTAAACGGCCGCCAGATCACCATCGGCGATATCGGCCGGGTGGAGGACTCGATCGAGGAGCCCCGGTCCCTTGCCCGTCTCTGGAAAAAAGAATCCGGCGCCGACGGCACGGCCGCCGTATCGCTTGTCGTGCAGAAACAGTCGGGCACCAACACGGTCGAGGTCATCCATGCCGTTAAAAAGCGACTGAAGGAGATCGAGCCCAATCTCCCGCCCGGGATCAGGGTGTCGGTCATCGCCGACCAGTCGCGCTTTATCGAAAGCTCCATTGACGAGCTCCGGCTGCACCTGGTGCTGGGCGGGATCCTCACGGCCCTCTCCGTGCTGCTGTTCATGCGCAGCCTCCGCTCGACCATGATCGCCGCCATCGCGATCCCGACATCGCTTATCGCCACGTTTACCTTTATGAGCGCCATGGACTTCACGCTCAACAACATGTCGCTGCTGGGCCTGACGCTCGCTGTCGGTATTGTTATCGATGATGCTATCGTGGTGCTCGAAAACATCTTCCGCCACATGGAGGAGCTGGGCAAGCCGCCCCTTCAGGCAGCTATCGACGGCCTGAAAGAAATAGGCCTTGCGGTCATGGCCACTACCACCTCGCTGGTCGTCATCTTTCTGCCCGTTGCCTTCATGCAGGGCATGGCGGGCCGCTTTTTCTATGAATTCGGCCTCACGGTGGCCTTTGCCATCGCCATTTCCCTTGTTATTTCATTTACTCTCACGCCCATGCTGTCGGCGCAGTTTCTCACCAGCAAGCAGGCGGGGGCTTCCTCCAAGGAAACGAAATTCTGGCGGCTTCTGCAGGACAGCTATGACCGGACGCTCAGGTGGGCGCTTCGCAACAGGGGGCTTACTGTCGCCATCGCGCTGGGGTGCGTCGCCATGATATTTCCCCTTGTGGCCATGCTCGGCAAGGACTTTTTGCCCGCGGATGATCGCAATGAATTTCAGGTAAGCATGATAATCCCGGCGGGATCAAGCCTTTCGACCGCCGACGGGATTTTCAGAAAAATTGAGGCCGAGATTCACAAGGTGGAAGGCATCACTACCACGCTTTCCCAGATCGGCAGCACCGAGGTGGGGGCCGAGGATATTACGCAGGGCACGATTTATGTCCGCACCATAGATATTGCCGAGCGCGACTATCCGCAAAAGAAGGTGATGCAGGACGTGCGCACTATCCTTGCAAAATATCCCGAGCTGCGCACCGGCGTCTACGATATTGAGGGCGTCGTGTCCTCCAGCGCCCGCCAGAATTACAGCGTCTCCTATAATCTCACGGGCCCCGACCTGGCAGCGCTCATGAAATATTCCGACGAGATAGCAGGCAAGCTGCGCAAAATCCCCGGATTTGTAGATGTTGATACGTCGCTCGTTGCGCGGCAGCCCGAGGTGCGGATATCGCTTAACCGGCCCAAGGCCGCCGACCTTGGCGTGTCGGCATCCGATGTGGCCATGGCCCTGCGGACCATGGTGGGCGGGGACCGGGTTACCAAGTTCCGGGAAGGCGTGGAGCAGTATGATGTATGGCTGCGGCTTGACCGCCGGGACCGCGGCGACGCCGACCTCATCGCCCGGCTGCCGGTCGGGGCCAACAAGAGCGGCATGGTGACGCTTAACCAGGTTGCCGAACTTTCTGAAGGCAAAAGCCCGGCTGAGATCGACCGGTTCAACCGCCAGCGCCAGGTCACGATATATGCAAATCTTGATAAGCTTGACCTGGGCAAGGCGACCGAAATAATCGATAAAATCGTCAGCGAGATGCAGCTGCCCGTGAGCTATAAGGGCGATTTTACGGGCAGGGCCAAGCAGATGGGCGAGGGCATGACCAACATGCTGCTCGCGTTCATTCTGGCCTTTGTCTATATGTACATCGTGCTTGCCGCGCAGTTTGAAAGCTTTCTGCACCCGGTGACGATTCTGCTGTCGCTGCCCCTCACCCTGCCCTTTGCCTTTTTTTCGCTGTTCATACTGGGTGAAACGCTCAATATCTACAGCCTGCTGGGCATTTTCATGCTCTTCGGGATCGTGAAGAAAAACGGCATTCTGCAGATAGATTATACCAACACGCTGGTTGCCGCGGGCAGGCCGCTCACGGCGGCGATACTCGAGGCCAACCGCACGCGCCTGCGCCCCATTCTCATGACCACCATCACCCTGATCGCCGGCATGATACCCATTGCCCTTGGCTCAGGCCCAGGAGCTGCTTCCCGCGCCTCAATGGCAAAAGTTATTATCGGCGGCCAGGCCCTGTCGCTTTTGATAACCCTGCTGATCGTTCCGGTCTGCTACTCCCTTTTTGAAGGAGCAAAGGCCCGGCTGCACCGGGACAAAAAAACAAGAAATGCAGACAATTTAATTTGAAAAAAAAGATTTTTTATTCTATTATTTTTCCGTTAATTAAGTATCGTTGGCTTTAACTTGTATCCCCCGAGAGCTATATGGCAAAAATTCTTGTTATTGATGACGATCCGTATTGTGTGTCCCTGCTGAAGATAGCTTTTGAGCAGTACGGCCACACGGCTTTTACCGCAATAAACGGGAAAACCGGTCTGCAGGCAGCCTGCGATGAGCCCTTCGATCTTATTATAACCGATGTTCTGATGCCTGAAAAAGACGGGCTTGAGCTTATCATGGAGCTCAAGAAGCATAAGCCCGATGTAAAGGTCATAGCCATTTCCGGCGGCGGAGTTCTGCACTCCGAAGATTGCCTTAAAATGGCAAAGCTCTTTGGCGCCCAGCATGTCATGGGAAAGCCTCTTGACATTAAAGAGCTGGTTCGAGTCGCAAACGAAATGATTTCCCCGACGTGATTTCCCTCAGATACTCCTTGCTTTTTAATTTATTAAAGGCGCGCTCTCCCTATTGAAGTAAAATTTTCCCTTGATTCATGATTACAGGGAAAATTTTTGCAACCTTTTCTTTCGAGAGGTGTTGGTGAAAAGTAGGATATAGCTCCTGCTCAAAAAAAGGGGAATAGCCGCACCAGAATTATTTAACCATACAAACAAGCAGTATTTGAAGTTAAAGCGCATTAAGAGTATAATTTTAATTATAAATACTAAACCAAAAACTATTTAAAAGGGGATGTACTATGAAGCGTTATGAAAAATTATGCAGTTGTCTGATGATTGTTGCTCTGTGTGTTGCCGGTATGGCTTTGGGCGGATGCAAAAAAGCCCGGTAAAAAGACACAACCTTTCGGTTGCCACCGGCGCTGTCGTGAATTCCATGATGATGACAAATCCGATGGGCGCGCTGTTTGGAAATAATGCCGAACCTCAGAAACAAAGAGAGCGGCGTGCAGAGCATGGCCGCCCTGACCGGCTGCCCGAGCAATGAGTTTGAGATATAGACTATTAGCATCATCCCCGTATCTTTTTACACAAGATATTACAATCACCTATGCTCCGGACTGCCTGGTGAACGGCATTGCCATGTCGGGCACGGTGCATGGCCAGTGGGACTGATAAAAGCTTGAGGCAGCTTGATCTGTATCTTGAAACGCAGCTGACGGTTGATAATATGACCATGGAGGGCCTGGTAACCAATGGCAATATTCATCAGAACTGTATCTTGAATGTTGGCAAATCGCCTTGCACAGATCGACGGCGACATGACCACCACCCATGCCGATGGCCGCACCCGCAGCATGGTTTATGATAATCTCACTGCCGAAGTCGATTTGAGCGATGGTCTCTAGAAGGATCTGCTTGGCTGGCAGCTGCTACACTTGAAGTGCCCGTCTCTGGTCATCAACGGCAGCGCAACCTATACCGATGAAGATGGCAACACCTATGCCATGGATTTCGACAATGTGACGCAGCAGTTTACCTGCCCCATGCCCACATCCGGCACCGTGCATATCGTGAACACAGAAGAAGAGTTTGATGCCATCATCGACTATGGCGACGGCGCCTGCGACAGCCTGGTCACCATTACCATGGCAGGCGAAGAGCCGAAGGAAGTTGATGTGACCAAATATGTAAACAAGCACCAGTATCGTTTCTAACCGGGGAAAGAGGAGTACAACAAAAAGCCGCCTTCGGGCGGCTTTTTTTATGGGCTGAGGGCAGGCTTGACTTTTTTCTGCATGCGGGATACTCAAGAGAAAAAATTTTTTGTTCCACCATGGCGCATAAATCCGTAGGGGCAGACCTGCGTGTCTGCCCAAAAAAAGGGCGCACACACAGGTGCGCCCCTATTAGTGCAAACAACAGATTTTCAACAAAGGAATATCTATGACGCTGATGGGAATATTATCGATAGTTGCCTACTGTGTTTTTCTGGCAGGAGCGGCAAAATCGTTTCGCGAAAACGGCAGCACAGCGGCAGTGCGGATTATGCTGGCAGGTATTGCCCTTGATATGCTTCTGAGTTTTTTGCCCATGTTCGGCGTGAAAAGCATAGGTGCGGATATAAAAACTTTCAACGCTATGCTCATCTTTGCCATTGCATCAGGGCTGTGCGTCTGGATGCTTTTTTTTATCGCCCTTTTCATGCGCAGCAAGCAGCGGCTCAATCTTTACCACAACCTTATTGCCGTAAGCGAGATAGGCTGGTTCATCTCGTTTGTGGCCTTCCTGTACGGTATGTACAAGTTTTCTTAAACTCGGACACCACAGCTTCCATCTGGACATTGGCATGCCCGGAAATCAAACTTAAGCAGCCCAGAGCTTACCCTGCCAGCTTCCGCGCATTTTCAGTTCTGTTTCTATCATTTTAATTGTTTCGTTTTTCTGCAGAGCCCACTGAGGAGCAACAAGCTCTCGGCGGTCGGGGTCGCCGGTGAGGCGCTGAATGACCGTGCCTGGCCGGGATGATTTCAAGCACGTCGCAGGCCTGCTCCACGAACTCCTGCTGCGAAAGGGGCGCATAGCCGCCGTCGCGGTACAGTTTTTCCAGCGCAGTGCCGCTATGGATATAGAGCGAGTGGATTTTTAAACCTTCAGGCTTGAGTCGGGCAATTTCGCGGGCCGTGGCGAGCACCTCCTGCCGGCCTTCTCCGGGCAGGCCGATAATCATATGCAGGCAGATATTGAGCGGATAGTCCGCGCGCCATCATATAGCCGTTGCAGAAATTCTTTATAGGTATGGCCCCGGTTGATGCGCTCAAGCGTTGTATCATGGATACTTTGGAGCCCGAGTTCAAGCCAGACATGAGGCGTTCGGCATAGCCTGCAAGCAGTTCAAGCACAGCAGGGCTGAGGCAATCAGGCCGGGTGGCAACAGACAGGCCAACAATGCCCGGCAGATGCGCCACTTCATCATACAGTGCCTTGAGCGTATCCAGCGGAGCATAGGTGTTGCAAAAAGATTGGAAGTAGACGATGAACTTGCGGGCCTTGTAGCGGCGGGCAAGCCGTTCCATGCCGGCGCGGGCCTGTGCAGCAAGGTCGGGGATGGCGGCATGTGTGCCGGATCCCGAGCCTTTGGCATCGCAGTAGATGCAGCCACCTGTGCCCCGGGTACCATCGCGGTTGGGGCAGGTGAGGCCAGCGTCGAGTGTCACCTTTTGAACTCGCTCACCAAAGAGCTGTTTGAGATAGGTGCTGAAAGAGGAGTAGAGCATTGAGGCTGCTTGCTAACGCCAGTGCAGCAGTATCGGCCGCTGGCGGTTGTCGAGGCGCGTCAGGCCTTCCTGTCTGGCTGCGGTCAAGGCTTCTTCGTATTCCTGGGGCGTAATGCGGCGGTTGAGCTCGGGAAACTTTTCAGCCTCGCCGCAGGGGTGGTACTGATCCATAATATTCACATAGGTAAGGTGAGAGATTTCATCCGCAATGAACTTCATGGCCTTGTGCGTGCCGGCAAGACCATCGGGCATAACCAGGTGCCGCACGAGCAGCCCGCGCACAGCACGGTTTTTGCCGTCCATTTCAAGATCGCCCACCTGCCGGTGCATTTCTCGCAGCGCGGATTGGACCACCTCGGGATAATCAGGTGCCTTGCAGTAGAAGAGCGCCGGGATGTCCTCTGAAAATTTATAGTCGGGCATATAGATGTCGATGATGCCGTCAAGAAGTCTGAGCGTCTCAACACGGTCATAGCCGCCGGAATTGTAGATAAGGGGAATGTGTAAGCCTTTTTCTATGGCAAGGGGCAGCGCTTCGAGAATCTGCGGAACCACATGGGAGGGGCTGACAAAATTTATATTGTGCACGCCATTGTTCTGCAGGCCGGTCATGATGTCTGCAAGCTGTTCCGGCGTGATTTCATCGCCCCGGCCTTCATGGCTGATGTCATAGTTCTGGCAGAAGACGCATTGCAGATTACACCCGGTAAAGAAGATGGCGCCCGAGCCGAACCGGCCGGTTAGCACCGCCTCCTCGCCGAAGTGCGGGCCGGAGCTTGACACCATGGCATGACGGCCCGTTTTGCAGACGCCTTTTTTATTCTCAAGGCGGTTCACCCTGCATCGCCGGGGGCAGAGTTCGCAGGACTGAAGCAAAGCAAGAGCGTCATGAATGCGCTGCAGCAGCGTACCGTCATGAAAGAGTTTTAGATAGTGTGGTTCCATATTACTCTTGTTTCAGAATTGCCACGTTTATTTTCCCCTTCAGTTTTTCTGCAAACTGTTTGGCGTCCGACTCGCTGCCCACAATTGCGCCGTAGTGCATGGGGATGGCCACCTTCGGGTTTATGGCAAGGGCTGCCTCCACAGCCTCATCGGCCGTCATCACATAGGTGCCCGAGACCGGCAGCAGGGCTATATCGGCCTTGATGTTTTTCATCTCGGGAATAAAGTCAGTATCGCCGGCATGATAGATGCGCACGCCTTCAACTGTGATGATGAAGCCCAGCTTCCCGTCTGATTTGGGGTGAAACTGCTTGTTGGTGTTGTATGCGGGAACAATTTCAATCTCTATACCCTGAACGGTCAGCCGGTCGCCGGGCTTTACAACGCGCACATCACCTGTAAGCTTGCCCGCAGAGGCCTTGTCGGTGACGATGACGGGCTCTTTTTTTTGAATTTTTTGTATATCATCGGGCGAGCAGTGATCAAAATGGTCGTGGCTCACCAGGATGATATCGGCCGGCACCGTGGATTTCATCTGATACGGGTCAATGTAGATCACCTTTGATGCATCGATGCGAAAGCCATCATGGCCCAGCCAGTGGATTTTTTTCAGCAGTGTTTCAATCATGGCAAACCTTCCTCTTTAAATGCAGAGCATTTAAGACCCCCGTGCTGTTTCGTCCAGCAGCACAGAAGGGTAATAGCATTTAAAAATCAGACAGGGGCTGTTGTACAGCTTTTTGTAGAGATTCTGCACAAGTGAGCGGAACTGCTTTTTCGATGGCTTCTGATTATAAAGATAGTCCAGCGCCTGCTGCAGGAACTGCACATCTTTGAGTTTTCGCTCGGTTATGTTGCCCCGGCCCACAATTTTTACCCCCACAAGGCCCATCTGCTCGAACTCATAGAGAGAGCAGGCGCCGCAGGGCCGGTCGTCGATATGACAGGCAGACCAGAAATGCTGCCGTTCCATGGAAACCTTCTCCCGCAGGACCTGTTCCGCCTCTTCATCCGGCAAGCCCTTGACCGCGGCGGTGATCTTATACAGCATCATGCAGGCGTTTTCATAGTCGCGTTTGTCCTGGCCTTCGGGTACAAAGGTCGGCAAGGCCGTGCTGAAACGTACAGAAACCGTCCACATTGGCGCAGCGCGAATTGAGGATGAAGGTCTCAAGCTCGATGCCGCTGGTGTGCGCGGCCACCTCGCCGATCTCCTCCAGGGAGAGATGGCGGGGCAGTATGACGCGTGAGGCACCCAGATCCCGGTAAAAATGAACGGAGGATGAATTGAATGCCGTACCCGCCGTGCTTATGTGAATTTGTACCCGCGGATTCATGTCAAGAATAGTCAGGATTATGCCGATATCTCCAACAATAAAGGCATCAACTCCGGCCGTGAGAGCCCGCTCGATATATTTGATAAGATAGGGGTACTGGCCCTGGCTGTAATAATGCTCATTGAGTGTAAGAGCAACGGGCACATTATGCCGGTGGGCAATGGAAACGCTTTGATCCAGCTCCTGAAAGCTTTTAAAATGGGGCGATGTGTTGTAGACTGGCGTATCCTCCTGGCGGCGATTCAGCGATGCAGCCACGGAGTAGTTCTCACGCCAGTCTTCGGGCAGCACGCCGCAGTAGAATTCACCAGCTCCGGCCTTGATAAGGGGTTCGGTTTCTTCAACAGTGCTCAGCGGTGAAAGTATTTTGATAGGCATGGCGCAGGGCTCTTAAGCTTTAGATTTGATAGTGTGGCGTACGTGTATGTAGGAGTATGTAGCATAAAAAAAAATATTGGTAAATTACTTAACGGCAAACAGGGCGGCATTTTTGAGGGCGAGAGGGAGTTTGCCCTTCCGGAGCTTGTGGGTTTTGCAGTGTTCGCTCTGGAAGGCTGTTAAACAAATTTTTATTGGGCCAGGATATAAGGGGGCAGGCGGTTTTAAAATTTATTAAATTGTGCTAGCCTCTAAATTTATATATATTCTGATTTGTTTTGTATGACATCAGGAGGCCATATGATAAAAGGATTGTTGACAGCAGCGGTACTTTTCATGCTTCCGGCATTTGCCTTTGCCGAAACGATGTATATTACCGACAGGGTGGAGGCGTCTGTGCGTTCAGGCAAGGGGCTTGCCGCAGGCTCGAAAGTGCTGGGCGCGGTGCGAACCGGCGATACGGTTGAGGTTCTTGCAACGGATGGCGAATATGCAAATATCAGGCTTGCAAACGGCACGGAGGGATGGCTGCATACGCGCTATCTGACAGCAGCGCAGCCAGTGGACCTTGAAAAGCTCAAGGAAAAGAATAAAAGCGCACAGGAAGAACTCACCCGGCTGCGAGAGGAAAAGGCCGGTTTAGAAACTCTGCGCAATCAGCAGGCCCTGAAGATAAAGGAAACAGAGGCAGCCTTTGAAGAACTGAAAGCCGGCTGTGCCGATTATATAAAAGTGCGCGCTGAGATCGAGAAGGCGCAGCAGGAGGTTGCGGCACATAAAGAGATCACAGCCCAGCTGACCAGAGAGAATGAATCTCTTGCGCAGAATACGCGGCTTATGTGGTTTATTTTCGGCGCGGCTGCAGTGTTGTGCGGCTTTATTATAGGCATGTGGCTGCAGAGCCTGCGCAATCGCCGCAGGTCAAAAATTAGTTTCTGATTTTTTAAACAAAAATTTTTCTAAAAATATTTTTATTTAAAAAATTATTCTCCTGTATAGTGACAATTTGACACTGTAAATTTTCTTGACTTTACAGGGGTTTTTCTTTAGCATACTAAGAAATTAGGCATGAAACCTGATACAAAAAAAGATCTTTCTAATGTCATCAAGTCGGTTTCCCACATCGGGAGCTTCGGCCTCACGATGGGCGCCTGTATCCTGATGGGGTATTATCTGGGTAGTTACATCGACAGCAAGCTTGGTACCGCTCCCTGGTTCATGGTGGTTCTGGTTTTGCTGTTTATGCTGGGCTCTTTTTTCAAGTTCGTTCAGGAAACCAAGGCTGTAAGCGATAAACAAGCCGGAAAAAAAGGTGATGTGAGTCATAATTGAAAAGCCTCTACGGAAAGATAAAAATGGTATTAGATACCCCAAGAAGAGTTTTTTTTTATCTATCCTCATCGCTCTGGCCCTGATTCTCGTCTCTTTTTTTGAGGGAGACAGGGCTGTCACCAACGGTCTTATCGTCGGTTCTCTTGCCGGTATCAGCTTTTTCCTTGTTGCATGGTGGTGCGTCAACGTCATTGTCAAAGACAAGCGCAAGGAGCAGACCAATCCCCTTATGGCGGTCATTGCGCTCCATGTTTTTGTTTTGAAGTTCCCTGTCCTTGGCGCAGGCCTTTGGTTTGCCTTCAAGTATATGCCGGGTGGGATTAGGCCCTCGGCGCTGATACTCGGCATAGGCATTACGCAGATCGCAATACTGACGGCAGCACTTAACAAGCTTTTTAAAAAGCATTGACGGTTAATAGATTTTTTCAAGGATGTTTCAATGAAGGGTTCTCTTCGGTCAAAAATCACCTCCGGCCTGGCATGGATTGTGGTGATTGCCTCATTTGTGCTCTCCTTCCAGATGAGCAGAAACCCGGCTCCTGCCAACGAGCATCAAGAGCTTGAACTTCCGTCCATTTTTCATCTCTTCGGCGGGGCCCACCCCAAAGAGTTTCTTGAGCACTACCATGATCCTCTTTTCGGCATAACGCTTGAAGACTGGATTCCGACTATCATGTGCATACTGGTCGGCTTTGTGCTGGTTGGCTTTTCGCTGTGGTCAACCCGGCGCATGGAGAAAATCCCCCGTGGCTCCCAGGCGTTCGCTGAAATTGTTGTCGAGGGGCTGTATAATTTTCTCGGGGAAATGCTCGGGCCGTATACGCGGCGCTATTTGGGTTTTCTCGGCACCCTGTTTCTCTATATTCTTCTCATGAATCTCATGGGGCTTATTCCTCTTCTTCATTCTCCTACCAATAGAATAAATATAACGCTTAGCATGGCCCTGCCGGTTTTTGTTTTCTATAATTTCGAAGCCATCCGAATCAGGGGCTTAAAGTATTTCAAGCATTTTGCTGAGCCGCTGTTCATGGCGCCGCTCATGCTGCCGATTCATCTCATCGGGGAGTTCGTGCGGCCTATTTCTCTTTCTGTCCGTCTTTTCGGCAATCTTACCGGTGAGGATCTGACCATTGCCCTGCTGGTCATCATGACGCCGTTTCTGTTCGGCTTCATACCGGTGCCGGTGCATTTGATTATGGTGCTTATGGCGCTGCTGTTCAGCACGATTCAGGCAACCATTTTTACTTTGCTGTCAACGATCTATCTCAGCGAAGCCATTGGCGCGCAGGGTGAAGATCATCATTAATAGTAGGCAGGTTACAGGCTTAACGAGAAATAAACAAATCACAACGTTTTAAGGAGGTTACAGCATGATTTATTTCGGTCTTATCGGTTTAGGCATTTGTATGGGTATCGGTCTTGCAGCTCTTGGCGGCGGCGCCGGCATCGGCCGTGCAGTTTCGTCCGCTCTTGAGGGCACCGCCCGTCAGCCTGAGGCTGCAGGCAACCTGCGCACAACCCTGATTATCGGTGCAGCGCTTATCGAGTCGCTGACCATTTACGCGCTGGTTATCGGTATTCTGCTGCTCGGCAAGCTGCCCAACCTTGAGCAGGCAACAGAGCTGTTCAGAATCGTTGGCAAGGGTTGATACGCTGCTTGTTCTGAAGTCATGAAATGCACGTGCGCCGGTCCGGGTTCCCCGGGCAGGGCGGCAATGCAGTAACCTTAAGTATTTTATATAAGCATATGGAAGATCTATTAGTTGCGCTAAAGATAAATTTTAAGGTGCTTTTCACGCAGTTCATTGGTTTCATGGTTCTGTTCTGGCTGTTGAAGAAGTTTTTATTTGGCCGCGTAATGGACCTGATTCAGAGCCGTACCGATGAAATCCGGGGCGCCTATGATGCCAATGAAAAAATACGCAACGAGGTTTCATCCCTGAAACTGCAGTATGAGCAAAGGCTTCAGGAGGCCCGCAAGGAGGCTGAAGCGATCGTTCAGAGCGCAACACAGCGGGCAGAAAAAGCCGGCCAGGATGTCATCGAGAAAACCCGCCAGGAAACCGCGCAGATTCGCGACAGGGGGCTTGCTGAGATCGAGCAGGAGAAAAAAAGGGTTATTACCGAAATCCGCCGCGATGTTGTGAGCCTGTCGGTTGACATAGCACGCAAGATCATTGACAAGGCAGTGGATGAGAAGGAAGCCGAAAAGCTCATGGATGAAGCGATCAATAAGATCGGAGGGGTAGCCCAGTGACACCGCTGCGCGTGACAAGGCGGTACGTGCAGGGTATCATCGGGGCTGCGCAGGCCCAGGGCCTTGTCGACGCTGTTGAACAGGCCCTGCAGTCAATCGACACTGTCATTATGGGAAATCGCGATTTTCGCAATCTGCTTTTTCATCCCATGATTTCACGTGACCGCAAAAAAAATCTGCTGCATAAAATAATCGGCGACCATGCGCCCGCTGTGGTTAAAAATTTTATCGATCTGGTGGTCGAAAAAAAGCGAGAGCACATACTGGCATCGGTCTACGGCGAGTTCAAAGCCGCAGCCGATGATTTGCGGGGCATCATGCGGGCCAGGGTCACGGCAGCCCAAGAGCCCACACAAGCACAGGTCGAGAACCTGAAGGCTCAGCTTGAGCGGGCGCTGCATAAAAAGGTGCTCATCGACATTCAGATCGACAAACAGCTTCTGGGCGGTATGCAGATTATGATCGGCACCTATATTCTGGACGATAGTGTTTCCGGACGGCTGGGCCGCCTGTCTAAACATCTGCAGGAAGAAGTAAGCAATATCAAATCGGCAGCATAACTACTTCGTAAAGGAGTTACACTTTGGAACTACGGGCAGAAGAAATCACATCGGTTATCCGTAAGGAGATTACGGATTATCAGGAACAGTTGAAAATGGAGAGCGTCGGCACGGTGCTCACGGTCGGCGACTGCGTCGCGCGCATCTACGGCCTTGAGAAGTGCAAGTCCTCAGAGCTTCTGGAGTTTGAAGGCGGAGTCTACGGCATAGCGCTGAACCTGGAGGAGGATTCTGTCGGCGCGGTTCTTCTGGGCGAAAACCGAAAGATCAAGGAAGGCCAGATCGTTCGCAGCACGGGCCAGATCATTTCGGTGCCGGTAGGCGACGCCATGCTCGGCCGCGTTGTCAATGCTCTTGGCCAGCCAATTGACGGCAAGGGCCCGGTAGCGACCGATACGCTCCGCCCTATTGAAATAAATGCGCCCAATGTTGTCGGCCGGCAGCCGGTTAAGGAACCTCTCCAGACCGGCATCAAGGCGATAGACTCGATGATCCCCATCGGTCGCGGTCAGCGCGAGCTTATCATCGGTGACCGTCAGACCGGCAAGACAGCCATCTGCATCGACACCATTATCAATCAGAAAAAAGAATTTGATGCCGGCAATCCGGTTTACTGTATCTATGTCGCCATCGGGCAGAAGCAGTCAACGGTTCTGCGTGTCCAGGAGACGCTTGAAAAGTATGACGCCATGAAGTACACGATCATCGTGTCGGCCAGCGCAAGCGATGCAGCGCCTTTGCAGTATATCGCTCCCTATGCGGGCTGCGCCATGGGCGAAGAGTTTCGCGATAAGGGACGCCACGCCCTGATCATTTACGACGATCTTTGGAAGCATGCCGTTGCTTACCGCCAGGTGTCGTTGCTGCTGCGCCGTCCACCGGGACGCGAGGCCTTCCCCGGCGACATTTTCAACCTGCATTCACGACTTTTGGAGCGCGCTGCAAAACTGAGCGATAAGCTTGGCGGCGGATCGCTCACGGCCCTGCCTATCGTTGAGACTCAGGCCGGCGACTTTGCGGCATATATCCCGACAAATGTTATTTCAATCACCGATGGTCAGATTTATCTGCAGAGCGAATTGTTCTATGCAGGCGTGCGGCCCGCCATCAATGCAGGACTTTCGGTGTCCCGCGTCGGCGGCAATGCCCAGAGCAAAGCCATGAAAAAAGTTGCCGGATCCCTGCGCCTTGATCTTGCGCAGTTCCGCGAGCTTGAGGCTTTCACCAAGTTCGGCTCCGAGCTTGACAAGTCGACGCAGGCCCAGATCACCCGCGGCCAGCGCCTGATCGAAATCCTTAAGCAGGGCCAGTACGAACCGTTTGCAACCGAGAACCAGATCGCCATCATATTTGCCGCAGGCCAGGGGCTTATCGATGATATTCCCGTATCCCGCGTCAAGGCCTTTGAGAAGGAATTTCTGCTTTATCTGCGCTCAAACAACGCAACACTCATGGAAACGCTCCGGACGAAAAAAGAGTTGACCCGCGATGTTGCAGAAGGCCTTCGTTCCGCCTGCGAGGCATTTAAGAAAGAGTTTAAATAAGCCATGGCCCAGTCACCACGCGAAATACAGAGGCGCATACGCGGCATCAAATCGACCCAGCAGATAACCAAGGCCATGGAGATGGTCGCGGCGGTCAAGCTTACCAGGGTCCGCGCGCAGGCCGAGCACTCTCGTCCCTATGTGGACAAGATGTATACCATGATGAGCGCCCTGTGCACGTCGTCGTATGACTTCTCTGATCCTCTGTTTCTCGAGCGGCCCGCCAGCAAGGTGATGCTGGTGGTGGTATCCTCGGACCGCGGCCTGTGCGGCTCGTTCAATGTGAACGTGATCAATGCGGCAAAGAATTTTATCGAGGAGCAGGCGGGCAATGAAGTGACGCTGCTCACCATCGGCCGCAAGGCCCATGATTCCCTTGTCCGGCTGGGGCACAAGGTGGAAAAATACTATGCCGTGCCCTGGGGCGAAGCGCTGTCAACAGAGCTTCGCTCCGTCAGCACCTACCTCATGGAGGCCTTTATTGCCGAGCGATACGACCGGGTGTACCTGCTGTACAGCAAGTTTGTCAATGTTCTGAAATTCAACCCCACGCTGGTGCAGTATCTGCCGATACCGCCGCTTACGCAGGCCGAGCGCAAGAAGTACCTGCGCATGTGCACGGATTTTATCGTTGAGCCTGATTTCGAGTCGGTAGCAAATCTGCTGGGCCCTGGCTATCTCGAAACGCGGCTGTATCAGGCTGTCATCGAGTCGCTTGCCAGCGAATACGCCGCGCGTATGGTGGCCATGCGCAACGCCAATGACAATGCCGATGAAGTTATCGGCGAGCTGTCGCTTACCTACAATAAGGCGCGTCAGGCAACCATCACCCGGGAGCTTATCGATATTATCGGTGGCGTGAACGCGCTGAAGGGCTAAACACAAACCATTTACACCAATGGAGGTATAGATTCTTGAGGACCGGAAAAATAGTACAGGTAATTGGCCCCGTCGTGGACATTCGTTTCCCGACGGAAGATCTTCCCCCGATCTACAACGCCATCAAGATTGATGATGATGCCGCCGGCATTCATCTGACGCTTGAAATCGAGCAGCACCTGGGCGACAATATGGTGCGAACGGTTTCCATGTCATCTACTGATGGTCTTGTGCGCGGCATGGATGCAGTGGACACGGGCTCTACCATTATGATGCCCGTGGGCGAAGGCACGCTCGGTCGCGTGTTCAACCTGCTCGGTGAGGTCATTGATGAAATGGGGCCGTTTCACGGCGGATAAGTATTGTCCGATTCATCGCTCAGCGCCCACCATGGAAGAGCAGAAGACGTCTATTGAAATTTTCGAGACGGGCCTGAAGGTCATCGATTTGCTGGCGCCGTATTCCAAGGGCGGCAAGGTCGGGCTTTTCGGCGGCGCAGGCGTTGGCAAGACAGTTCTCATTATGGAGCTTATCCGCAATATCGCCACTGAATACGGCGGCATATCGGTTTTTGCAGGTGTCGGCGAGCGTACCCGCGAAGGAAATGACCTGTGGCTTGAAATGACCGAGTCGGGCGTTATCAAAAAAACCGCCATGGTTTTCGGTCAGATGAACGAGCCGCCGGGAGCGCGCTTGCGGGTGGCACTGTCGGCCCTGACGGCTGCGGAATATTTCCGCGATGAAAAAGGCCTGGACGTGCTGCTGTTTATCGACAATATTTTTCGTTTCACGCAGGCGGGAGCCGAAGTGTCGGCGCTTCTGGGGCGCATGCCCTCCGCCGTGGGGTACCAACCCACGCTGGCAAATGAGATGGGCGATCTGCAGGAGCGCATAACTTCGACAAACAAGGGCTCCATCACCTCGATTCAGGCGGTTTATGTGCCCGCCGACGACCTGACTGACCCGGCGCCGGCAACGACGTTCAGCCATCTGGATGCCACCACAGTTCTTTCCCGCGCACTGGCTGAGCTTGGCATCTATCCGGCCGTGGATCCCCTTGATTCGACATCGCGCATTCTTGACCCGCTCGTGCTCGGCGAAGAACATTATTCTGTCGCCCGTGAAGTGCAGCTGATTTTACAGAAGTATAAAGAGCTTCAGGATATTATCGCCATCCTTGGTATGGAAGAGCTCTCCGATGAAGACAAGCTGACCGTTGCCCGTGCACGCAAGATGCAGCGCTTCCTGTCGCAGCCTTTTTTCGTTGCAGAGGCCTTCTCCGGCACACCCGGCAAGTACGTGCCCCTGAACGAAACGATTCGCGGCTTTAAGGAAATCATTGCCGGCAAACATGATAATCTTCCCGAGCAGGCCTTTTATATGGTCGGCACCATAGACGAAGCAGTCGAGAAGGGCATGAAACTGCTGGCCAAGGATTGATATGAAAGACAAGAGAAGCTACATGCTTGAACTGGTTACGCCCGAAAAGACAGTGCTCAACGAAGAAATAATATTTGTTGTCATCAAGTCGGGGGCAGGCCCCGTTGGTATTATGCCCGAGCATGCCCCTCTTCTGGGTACGGTCGATATGGGAATTCTTACGTATCGCGATCTGGAAAAGACTGACCACCAGGTGAATGTCGGCCCGGGCTTTTTCATGGTTTCAAGCGACGGAGTGAGTATCGTGGCACGCAGCGCAGAGCTGGTTGCTTAAACGGCCGCTTTGCAGATAGATTTACAGGAAAAGCCGGTGCCTCCAGCACGGGCTTTTTTTATATACCCCGGGTTTTGTGCGTACCCATGCTGGGGGATTATCAAGATTAGGAGAGGTGGTGCCGGGCAACCGGCATTCCTACCGTGACCAATTAAATCGCACTATAGGTGGCAACGCCCTTACTGATCAGGCCCTTGCCTTCCGCCCAGACCGCACCTCGCGCTACATTAAAATCTCCCGCCCGGCTCTATAACCCGGCAGGCTTCAAGGCTTTTTCAGACAGTATCTTTTAGTACAGCCAGACTTTTATAAGCGCGCCACGGTCAACACCGATGCATGCCCGAATTTCGTCAATCTCCTTGACAAGCGATTCGGCCATATCAAGAGTGATTTTGACCTTTTTGCCATGATTGATGATGGTGGCATTTGACATGTCGAGGTTAATTGGAAACAACCACCGAATTAGATTGCAGGTGCGCGGTGCACACCTTACAAACTTGTTGTGATGCTTTTTTCATATAGAAATTCAGGGTCTATGTCTAAATGATTTGCCCATTCTATACTGTCAAACTTGATTGTCACCGAGTTAAACAAAGACAAATCCCGCAATTCAGCAAACTTGCCTGTGTTTAAATAAGGAGAAACATCAAATGTTCTTTTTTCGATGTTGCCAAATTTAAGCAGCAATTTATATAGGGGTATATGAAACAAAGGGAATTGCCTGTGGCTATGCAGACCGTAGCGGCTGAAATGGCAGGTTAACAAACGGTCTGCGGGCTATAACCCAACCGTTCACCATCGTGTTAAACATATTGAATAATAAGCACTGAGATGATAAATTTAAGTTAACAATATCAATTTAGGGGATAGCCATGGCGGTATCAGACTGGAAAACCCATATTCATTCAAACCCTGATATACTCATCGGCAAACCTGTTGTTCGGGGAACACGGCTTTCCGTTGAATTTATTATGGGGCTTTTTGCTGCCGGATGGACCGAGCCGCAGATTTTAGAAAACTATCCAGCACTTACAACTGATAACCTGCATGCGGTTTTTGCATTTGCGGCCGATTGCATGCGTGAAGAGTCGCGGTTTTCGCTGCTTACGGAGAATGCTTGATGCATTTTCTGGCCAATGAAAACATCCCCCTGCGCAGCATTGCGCTCATAATGAATCCCGCATTATTCTGACTTTTGACAGAGATTATGGAGAGCTGATATATAAGCATCAAATCGCATGTCCCGCCGGTGTCATTTATTTTCGTTTTGACCCGACCACACCTGAAGAACCTGCCGAGCTTATTTTGCAGGCAATCGAACAAGGCATACCTGTTTTAGACAGATTCACAGTAATTGAAAGAGACTCCCTCCGGCAAAGAGTGCTCCCGCATAAAAAATAAAAAAAGTCAGCGGAGCAAATCAGGAACAGGTGCCGTTACTTGCCAGCCCCCGGCTCGATAAACTGCTCGAAGTGATACCACTCAAAGGGATATTGCCGAACCATGCTTTCCAGTATATCGGCGTACTGCTGCGCAGCTTTACGAATGGCCGCCGCGCGTTCACTGCGTGATGCTGCCGCAACCGCATACGGCGGGAAGAGCGTGCAGTGGTATCTGCCGCTGCCCAGGCGGTTGACAAAAAAGATAATCAGCGGTGCGCCGGAGAGCAGGGCAAACTGAAACGGCGCCTCGGGTATGCGGGCCTCGCGGCCTAAAAAATTCACTGCTACCGAGCGCTGGGCAGTGCTCCACAGGCGGTCGCCGGTCATGGACACAAAGCCGCCCTCTTTTAAAAAGCGCACTCCCTCCACAAGGTCAAAGGGTGACGGCTCATCCTGTTTTGTGGCGATGATCGTTACCCCCTGCAGGGCAAGGTCCTTTTTCTGCAGCGCCTCGATCTGCTCGCCCTGCTTTTTCCCCAAATATAAAAGAAGTTTTATAACAGGTCCGTCGGTGCGGGTTCCAAGATAGCTCGCCCCAAGCTCCCAGTTGCCAAGATGCGACATGAGCATGATGCCGCCGGTGCCGCTGCGGGCAAAACTCTCTAAATGCTCCCGGCCATTCTGCGAATAGGTGATGCTGCCCGGATTGCGGGCAAGCCAGCGGTCGAGAAAAATCGTAGTAAAGTTGTGAAATTGCCGCCAGGCGCAGAAGAGGTGATAGAAAAATCCATGGCCGGGGAAAAGCGTTTTATAGAAATTAATGCTCGTGCCGACCCGTTGCGGAAACAGGAGGAAATAGCCTGTTGCAACCCACCAGGCCCCGGCTTTAAACAGCCAGGCGCCGGTGAACCCGGAGACAAACATCAGGCAGCGGTAGAATAGGTCTGTCATAATTCCTAATACAACTATTTTTTACCACAGAGGCGTAGAGAGCACAGAGGGAGGATATTATTTCATCTGCCGGGAGATACCGGCAGATGAAACAGAACTCTCTTTTTTATCTCAGTGCCTCCATGGCTAACCCGTTTTGTTTGTCAAAAAGTGGAGGTATTGTTTTTCGCCATCTCGGGCGAAAATAAATATGCATACCTCTGTGCACTCTGCGCCTCTGTGGTGAAACTAATTCTACCTTTCGGCAATAAACCAAACTATCTCGCTTCCGTGGGCAGTTGGCTCTTCACAGGTCATGCTAAAGCCCGCATCTCCAATAAGTGCACGCACTTGCTGAGTTGTGCGCAAGTACGATGCAATGCCCAGTATCTTTAATCGAGTTGTTTCAACAAAGCGCAGCACAGAAGCGCGCTTATGCAGGGGGATGGTCACCCGAACAATAAGTTGCGCGCCGGGTCGCAGCTTTTCGCGCAGGCGCGAAAGCGTGAGCCGCACTTCATCATCGGTTATATAGTGCAGCATATCAAGCAGCAAAGCAGCATCAACAAGATCTGGGGCAATGGGAATAGCAGGAGCGCGGCCCACCTGCACCGAGCCTCGCCCGCCAAAGGCGCGGCCGGCAAAGCGCATTCTTCGTGCATCCGGCTCAATGCCATAAACTTTTAAATCCGGAAACAGCTCAAGCAGCCAGACCGCAGGCACGCCATAGCCGGTGCCGATATCAATAACCGTGTGCGGTGCATGCAAAAAATCCGCAAGCCGGGGGAACATGGGGTCACACAGAACCTTGAAGCGGGCAAAGAACCTTGGATATGACTCCATATGCCGGTAGTGGCTGAGAAAACGCTGAAAGTGCCTCCTTGAGCCGGCCTGAACTATTTCATCAGGAAAACGCGCAGGGGTAAACAATCGTTTTAATACCGGCGGCACAATGGTGACAGCGCCTATGAAAGAATAGCCGATACCAAGGGCAAGCCCGAGGCCGGCGCTTTTGAGCATGGGATTATCGCATACGGCAAGCACGCCAAAGCCAAGCAGCGTGGTGGCAAACGAGAGAAAAACCGACAGGCGGATAAGACCGAGTGAGGCATTAGCTTCATCACAATAGCGCTGATAGGCGCGGATTAAATACAGCGCATAGTCCGTGCCCATGCCGATAACCACGACAGCCACCATGAGCGTGGGAATACCCAGGGGTTGGCCCATAAGTTTCAGCGTGCCCAGCGTGCAGATGAGCGCAAACACCGTCGGCGCAATGCCAAGCAGGGTGAGCTGCCAGTCCATAAAAAATAAAAGCGCAACCAGTATCGTTACCAGGCCGACAATGAGCGCCATTTTTAGAAATCCCGACAGAAGCACCGTCCCCAGTCTCTGGCTGAAAAAAGCAGGGTCAAACAGCCGCGCTGGTGCATCAGCGGCTATGCGGCTGTAAAAATCATCAGCGACATATGATGAGCCGGGCGCAAGCGTGAGCACCTGGCGCCAGATGCCGTCCTCTGCATCCTTTGCTATGCCAAGCAAAGCGAAAAGTTCATCGGGCATTGAAGCCTGCGGCATGGCTGGGCTGGCAAGCATGGCAAAAAAAGGCGCAAAAGCATCAGGGGCAAACCCCAGATCGCGCGATACTGCACCGACTGCTGCCTCAAGACCGGCAATGCGCTCTGTGCTCCAGAAGCGCTGCCAGGCTGCAAAATTTTCCCGTCGAACCTCCTCACCCGGAAGCAGTGACGAAGGAAGGAAGCAAGGCTGCACCGCGCCTGCAGCAATCTCTGTCTGCAGCATGCGGGAAATTTTGTCGCCGCGGCGGGCAAGTTCATCCCTTGAGCCGGCCTCAAGCATGAGCTGCATGCTGCCGGAAACATCGCCCCATACCTGCTGCACAAGCTTTTCAGCTGCCAGGGTCTGCGGGGTCGCTGCATTGAGCGCGGTGAGATCAATATGAAAATCAGGCCTGGCAAAAAAGAACATGATGATGCCGAAGACGATTGCTGCAGGGGCTTTCCAGCTGGTGTGCGATGAGGCGATTCTGTTCACAAAAACCTGAAGCGGCAGAAAAGGTGTGCTGCCTGCGGCGGGCATGCGGGCAAACACGAGGGGGAAAATGGCGTGGACGAAAATATAGGTAAAAACAACGCCCAGGGCGCTGAACAGCCCTATCTCGGCAAGGGCTGGAAAACCGCTCAAACTGAGGGCCGCAAAGCTGACGGCAGTGGTAAGCATGGCGATAAGCCCGAGGGACCAGACCTCGCGGGAGGCTTCAAAGCCATTGGTTTCATGCCGGCGGTCGAGAAAAAGCAGATAGGCAATACCGTAATCAACAGTAAATGATACGATGGCGCCGCCGAAACCCACAGCCAAAAGAGAGATAGACCGGTTGAAAAGGGAATAGACAAAAACCGCAAACATGGTTCCGGCAAAAGCGGGCAGCAGCGCCAAAAGCCCTATCAAAGGTCGGGGAAATGCGCCCAGCAGCAGCAGGGCAACGGCCACGGTTGAAAAGAGCGTGGCCCGCTGCACCGTGCGCTTTGCATTATTCTCATTGTCAAGGGACGTGCGGTAGGAGCCGACGGGGGTCAGCGTCACGGCATTTTCAGCGCCATAACCGGGCCGCAACCTCACCTGCGGTCTGCTGCATGAAAGCATCAAGTCTGCGGGCAAAGGCCGTGTCAGTGCCCGGGCTTGCAGGTACAGCAATAATAAGCAGGTGCCTGCCGTCGCCTGATATGACCTGCCCCTTCACGAACCGGGCATTCTTTGCGGGAATCAAATGGGCCATGCGGCTCAGCACGAGATTTCGCAGATTCAAAGGGTCGCCCGCCATACGCTCTGCCTGACCGATACCCTCAAGCCCGCTTAAACCGGCAAGATGTGCAGCCAGCGCCTCGCGCACCTTGTCGGGAGACAGCAGGGGAGCGACCGTTTCAGTCAGTTCGCGCTCACTGAACAGCACCGGAAGATGTGCCGCGGCATACTCCAAAAACCCGGGCATGAGCTTTGTCATATGCTCTAAGCCGATCTGTTTGAAAAGGCCGCTTTTCCGCAGCCGCGCTTCAACAAAATCAGCGCATTCGGTCAGCAGCGCCGTATCCTCCCGGACAAGGCTTATGTCGATGACGATTTTTTCCAGCTGCCGGATTGTGCATGAGCACGTAGCGGGCATCTGCCAGCACGGGATCATTTTGGGGCAGCGTGGCAAGCATGTCGGTTGAGAACTGCAGGCGGGAGAGGCCGACAATAAAGAGCCCTGCGACTGAAAGCAGTATCAGCCCGGCCAGGGACCATCGCAGAGCATAGGGTTTTTTCACGACATCACCTTACAGCCTTTTGTCTGAGTCGGATAAAAGGCAGAAAGAAAAACCGCCCGAAAATAAGACGCGAGAAAGAGGCTGAATTTCTCATGAAATCGACAAAGCCCCGATAATGGGATATGCGCCGCCCTTTTGGGGCATAGGAGACATGAATGGGCGCCTCTACAACAGGGATGCCGTACCAGCGAGCCTTTACCAGAACCTCAACCTCGAATTGAAACCTGCGGGCCCGCACCTGCAGATTCAACGTTTCCGGCAGCGGGTAGAGGCGCATGCCGCTTTGCGTATCGGAAACATCTGGCCCGCCCGATGCCTGCACCCAAAAATTTGAAAATTTTCTGCCGAACCTGCTTGCCCAGGGCACATGCTCAGCCTGCATGCCCTCGCGCCTCCCCACCACGATGGGCCGCTTGTCTTCAGGCACTGCGGCAAGCAGCCGCGGCAGGTCTTCAGGCCGGTGCTGGCCATCGGCATCAAGGGTGACGGCCCAGTCGGCATTTTTTGCCGCTTCGGCAAAGCCCGTGAGAAGCGCTGCGCCCTTGCCCCGGTTCTGAGCATGCCGCAGGATGGTGATGGCCGGAATATCTCTGATCCGTTCATAGGAGCTGTCTGTTGACCCATCATCAACGACAAAAACGGGATAGCCCAGCGCCAGGCTTTGCCGCACCACATCGGCGACAGTGGCTTCATGATTATAGACGGGAATGACAATGGCACAGCGCATATTTTAACAACCAGGCAGTGAACAATTTTGTCCTTCAAAAGGAAGCCAGAATCCAGAATAAAAGATACTGAGATTCCAAAAATGTATCTGGCATCCGAAATGATTTAAATTTTTTCTTCTGGCTATTGACTACTGAATACTGAATTCTTTCTTTATTCCTCCGCTGCAAACGCCACGGCCCAGGTGCCCGGACCAGTATGCACTCCTGTTGTGAGCGACAAAGGCCGCACAAGCAGTTCTGTTTTTGAAAAACGGCGCTGCACGGTTGCGGCTGTTTCCTCAACAAAGCTGCGGTTGTCCGTATACTCAAAAAGCATCAGGCCCTTCGCAGCAGGTGTAAAAACCTTTGAAAGTTTTTCAAGGGCAAACCGCACCTGCTCATCGCGGCTACGGACCATGCCGACCCTGTGTGCGCCGTCCGGCTGCGGGCTGATGACGGGTTTAAAATTCAGCATATCGCCGAAAAAGGCCCCGGTTTTGGAAAGCCTGCCGCCTGCGGCAAGATAGCCCAAAGTGTCGACGAAGATATATTCATGGCAGTTTGCAAGCACCTTGCGCGCACAAGCTTCAACCTCGGCAGCGCCTGCCGTCTGCCGGGCAAAGCGCGCCGTGAGATGCACGGCAACGGCAAGCCTGCCTGATGCAGTGCCCGTATCTATAATGCTGAACCGGCTGTCAGTATCATGCTTCTGTTTCCAGCCGGCGGCAGCCTGATAGTTCCCCGTATACACCGAGCCCACGCAGAGGTAGAGCACATTTTTATTTAGTCCAAGTACGCTCATATAGTGCTGGTAGCGCTCATGCATTGATGCCTGCGCAGTTGAGCCGCGGCAGCCTTCGCGCATGGCTCTATACATGTCGGCAGGCGAATAACAGGTTTCCGGCAGGCTCGTATCACCCATGGTTATATAACTGTCAAGCAGGGTAAGCCCGAGCGCTGCGGCATCTTCACGGGTGATGGAGCCTGCGGCATCGGTCATGATATGGACCGCTGAAGCTGCAGCGGGCTGTGAAAAAACCGCGGTCTGGGCAGCCAGATCATCATCCGCCCATGAAATAATTTTTCCGTATGCGGCAAGTTCTGATTGTATTTTTTCCCGGTCAGCGGCATGAAGATGCACCTTGATTAAATCGTCGCTGCGCATGACAACAGCGCTGTCGGAATCGCTCCCCAGGGCTGAGGCCAGGCTGCCTGCCGATTCAACCACTGCATCGATGCAGAAACCGGCGGTTGTCTCCCGGCTGAACGAGTCGGCAATGCGAGAGATTCTCTTTAAAGCAGGCACGGGCCGGTGAGAAGAAATACTCAGTGCCGGCAAGCCGGCTGAAAAAACCGTCAAAAAAAAGATACATGCCCAGGGCCCCGGCATCAACCACTCCGGCCTGCTGCAAAACCTGCTGCCCGTGCACGGTATCGGCAACAGCATGTTCAAGCGATGAGAGAAGCCAGGCTCGTCCACGCGGCATTCATGTCCGCTGGAATTTCACTGCAAAGATCGGCAAGCCTGTCGAAAAGGCTGAGCATGGTTCCGGGCATGGGCTCGCTCACAGCCCCGTATGCCATATCACGGCCTCGCTGCACAGTGGCCGCCACATCCTTAAGCGAGGACATGAGCGCGAACTCCTGCAGGAAACTGGCTGCAATATTGCCGGAATTGCCGCGGGCCGAAAGCAGCAGGCCCCGAGGCAAGTTTTTCGGGACCGCTCAGCTGCTGTCGCAGCGGGGCAAGGCTTATGACAAGATTGCGGCCCGTGTCGCCGTCGGCAACGGGAAAGACATTGATCCGGTCCAGAAGCTGCGACCAGACAGCTACCTGCTCAGCGCCCGAGGCAAGGGCTTCGTGAAAAAACGGCCGCGTCACAGCATCCCCAGGGCAGAGCGGATTGCAGCCGGCAGCTCAAACTGCATCTCGCCTTCAGGCATTTGCACGGCCACCTGCTCGGTCCGGCCTTTAACGCAGACCCTGCCGCCCTCCTTGAGCCGTATCTCGAAATCAATAACGAGCTTTTCTTTGCATTCGGCAACGGTGGCCCTGCAGATGAATGCATCGCCGTAGCGCAGGGGAAAGATATGCTTGGTGGCGGTTTTGATGATGGGAAAAACGCAGTTGCTGCTGAGATAAAAATCGTGCAGGTCTAGGCCTGCCTGGCGAAGCAGGCCCGAACGGGCGTCTTCAAAATACTTATAGTAGTTGCCGTGCCACACGATCTGCATAGGGTCAAGCTCATAGAAGGCGACCTTGCGCTCGATCTCAAAGCTTGCATGATGCTCGCGGGTCATGGCGTATGTATCCTCGTAAGGTTTAAGAAAAGGCTGCCGTCGGCAATTGCCTGAGCCACGGCTTCAATGTCGCGGTCAAGGGGCCGGTCGGCCGCGAGGTGCGGTGAAAGTTTCCTGATGCTTTTGACAAGCGCTGCAAGCCGCGGCCGAGCCTCAACTCTGCCCCGAAGATCACAGGCCTGGGCTGCCGCAAGCAGGTGAATGGCCACCGTGCGCTCAACAATGGTGCATACCTGCTCGGCATCGCGGGCCGCGATGGTGCCCATGCTCACCTTGTCCTGATTGTGCGATTCGCTGGACCGTGAAAAAGAGGCGGCCGGCATGGTTAATTTAAGAGCTTCAGCGGCAAGGGCAGAGGCTGTTATCGACATTGCCTTGAACCCGTGATGGAAAAAGTGCTCGCGTCCAGCAACACCAACAAGGTCTTCAGGAAGCCCGCGGCTGAGCTGCGGGTTCACCAGCAGCATGATCTGCCGGTCAGCCATGTCGGCAACCGAGGCCAGGGCAGCCTTCAAACTGTCCATGGCAAAAGCGATATGGCCGCCATAGAAATTACCGCTCATGAGCGGCTCGCCTGTGGCGGGGTCAAAAATCGGATTGTCGTTTGAGCTGTTGGCCTCGGTCTCGACCCATCGGGATATCCAGGCGAGCGCGTCCGACAGCACGCCTGCGATCTGCGGGGTGCAGCGCACGGAATAGGGATCCTGCAGCGCCTCGGGCCCGTCTTCCTCAAGATGCGCTGTGCCGCCCTTTGCCTGCAGAAGCCGGGTCAGGCTTCGTGCCACAGCGCCCTGCCCGGCAAAAGGCTTAGCCATGCTGATGACAGGATGGAAGTGATGCGACTTGCCCCTGAAAGCATGCACGGTCAGGGCCGCGGCGCATACTGCGGCATCAAGAATAGTGCGGCTGCGCTCCACAGCCATGACGGCAATGCCGGTCATGGTCGATGTGCCGTTGACCATGGCAAGGGGCTCTTTTGGCTCAAAGACATAGGGTGTCAGGCCGGTTTTTTTCAGGGCCTGCCGTGCGCTCATGCGCCTGCCTGCATAAAAAACATCCCGCTCGCCGGCAAGGCAGGCAGCGATATAGGACATGGGCGTCAGATCACCCGATGCGCCCACCGATCCCTGGCAGGGCACAGCAGGCGTAATGCCAAGATTCAAAAATGCCTCAAGCTGCCGCAGCAGGCCCATGGACACGCCCGAGTAGCCGGTTGCCAGGCAGAGCATGCGGCAGAGCATGGCCGCCCGCGTCTCTTCAATGCCGATGGGCTCACCCGTGCCGCAGCCGTGAAACGGCAGAGGATTGGCGATTTTTTGCAGCGCGGCATCAGCCTGCATGCGCTTGCCGCAGGCTTTGCCGAAACCTGTGTTGACGCCATACACCGCATCGCCGTTTTTGAGCGCCCGGTGCAGCATAGCCTGCGAGTGGCTGCATGCGTGGCAGGAAGGTCTTCTGAGTGCTGAGCTTGACCCGGGCCTGCCTGCGGGCAACAGCCACGATCTGCTCACAGGTCACAGCCCCCTGCCCGACTATAACACTATTTTTTTTTGTCATGTGTTGCTCTCCGGGCAGACATCCGCCGCTGCGGATCTGCCCCTGCAGTACCGTTATTTTGGGCGCAGGCACTGCGCCCCTACGGGCAGACCGCGGGTCTGCTCCTTACTATTCTTCCCTGCCGAACACTCTGCCGGCAAGGTCGCGCCGCCGGGGAATAAAAGTCTCGTCAGCCTTTTCCTTCTCTACAACTTTCTTGAAAAGACTGAACATTTTATAGTTCTGCGGCTCGTCGCGGTAGAAGCATGTCCCAGGCATAATAATACAGCTCCTGCAGGCGTTCTGCTTTTATGTGCCGGGGCTGAAACACAACCCTGTCGCAGGTGTAATCATTCCAGTCATAGCTCGTAATGCGGCCCTGCCCGTGCATATCATCAAATGCCTGCGTGTGCGGAAACGGTGTCAGAACGGTAAACTCCGCCATATCAAGCTCTACCTCAAGCAGAAAATCGATGAGCCGCTTGATGTAGTCCTCTGTGTGATTGTCAAGGCCAAGCAGTATCGTGCCCTCAACAGCTATGCCATAGTCATGATAGCGCTTGATCCTGTTTCTTATATGGTCGGATGTATCAAAGACAGCCTGATAGACATACCAGGCCCCTGCCCGGGCAGCGGCTTCCAAAACCTCAGCATCTTCTTCGATTGGATGGCAGCACCACTTTTTTTTGAGCCCCTCCATTTCCCGAAACAGGCCCAGCTCCCACTGCTTGTCCTGCGCAAGAGAATTGTCAACGATAAAAAGCCGGTTATTGTCAATGCCTGCCATCTCCTCTATAACCTTATCATAGGGCCGGGGCCTGAACTGCCGGCCGCCCAGAAAATTAACACAACAGGGATAGCAGTTGAAACGGCACCCGCGAGAGGCATGGACAAGATCCACCATCTGTACGCCCCGGTAATTGTAGAGATCGCGCTGTAGAATGCTTCTGCGGGCCGGGCCGATGAGCTCCACCGACGGATACTCGGTCATATAATCATAGCAGGGTCGCAGGCAGTTGTTTTTAAAATCATCAAACACTTCTTCCATCCTGCCTTCAGCCTCGCCGAGAAATACCGAATCGGCATGCTCCATCGTTTCCTGAGCATGCAGCATGGCGGCAATGCCGCCGCAGATGACCTTGATGCCCCGGCGGCGATACTGATCGGCAATTTGCCAGCCGCGTTTGACCTGCGCGGTGAGCATCATGGAGATGCCGACAAAATCGGGGGCATCGTCAAGCTTAAGGCCCTGCACGTTTTCATCCACAAACTCCACCTCCACATACGGCGGCAGCGTTGCGGCAAACACAACCGGGCCGTGCGGCGGCAGATGAAATTCGGTCTGCCGTTCAAGCTTTTTCCATTTCGGGTAGATGAGTTTAAATTTCATATAAAATTCTACTTCGCATCACCGGGCTTTGCAGGCTCGCTACTGATAGCGCGCAGCTGCAGGACGTATGGCTGTGGCTGCAGCACCTGCAAAACAACAGTGCCCGGCAAGCCGCCGGCTGCTGCTACGCCTTTTGCCGTGCGGGTAGCACCTGATCCATTTTTATATTCCTGCAGCTCCCAGCTGTTGTCAGGGGCCACGATAACATCGATTGCCATGCCGTCGGTCAGGCCGTATCTGCAGATACTTGATCCATTATTCAATATGCCGCATTGCTGAGGCTCACCCGCAGGGGCCAGCAGGAGAAACTGCACGTCACGCAACAATGCGCTCCTGAATTCGGGCCCGTTAAAAGGGGGCAGCGCCCGGTAAAGGGTGATAACGTCATTGCAGGTGGCAGCGTCAAATAGCAGCAGCCCTTCAATAGTCATAATGGCTGTCCTGACAGCCCGCCCTCCGGGATCGATAACTGTAATGCCTATGAGGGTCATTTGTTTGCCATCAGGCAGCTGCGCCTCTATGGCATTGATAAAGCGCGACGGCGCAACGGGAAAAGGCAGGCTGCAGCGCTGCCGGTGTTCAGGGCCCGAAGGATGAACAATTGGCCGCTGCGCTGAGGCGCATGCGCACAGCAGCAGCGCTGAGATACCACAGCACCATCGTATGTGCGCTTTTATTCCAGCCGGCATCACGGGTTCCTGAAAAGCCCGTCTTCAAGCTGGGCATTGATCTTCACATCGGAAAAATCAAAGGTTGTGGTATTGCTCTCGCCTTCGCTTATGATAATTGATTGAATCATGCCCGGCCTGTCAGGCGCAGGGATAATCTCAATGCCTGAGATGATCTGCCCGAGGCTGCTGTCGCGGGGCCGCAGCTGAATCCGCGGCGCAGCGCCGGCCAGCAGCTGGGCAGTAAAGCCCTGGCTTTCGGTAAAACGGCCCGTGCTCCACAGCATTATCTCCTGCAGCATCACGCTTGTTGCCGCAGCGCCGATGCCCGCATCTTCCGTCCAGCCGCTGTTCCCCTGCGTAAAACGCCTGCTAGCGCCCTGGTGCAGCAAAAGAACGCTTTTGACCGGGCCGTCATAGGCCCACCGTACGGAACCGGGCGCTTTGAAGCAGAAGGCGCCACTGGACACAAGCGGACTTGCCAGTATCTTCATGCGCTTTGTCTGCGTGAAGCGGGCGCTGACTGAGGACACCTTTGCAGATTCCTTCCGTATGCTCTCCCATGAGCCTGTCCAGCCGATACATATAAGCCCAAAGGTAAAAGCTGCTGTGATGATTCGGGTATGATGAATTATTGTTCTGTGCGTTTTTATATTTTTGTTCATTCAAAATCCACGCATGGTATCGGACATTCATCAAATTTTTTACAGCTTCAAAAATTGTAGGGTGTGCTATGCCCACCGATTAAAATGGTGGGCGCAGCCCACCCTGCTAAAACATGCCCCCATTGACCGATATGACCTGGCCGGTGACATAGGAGGCATCATCGGAGCAGAGAAAGCGCACGACCTTTGCCACCTCCTCCGGCTTGCCGATGCGCGCCATGGGTATTATCTCTTTGATTTTCAGAACGGGAACATCCTTGATCATTTCCGTATCGATGAGCCCGGGCGCCACGACATTGACCCTGATGCCCGTGCGCGCCACTTCGCAGGCAAGGGCTTTGGAAGCGGCAATGATGCCTGCCTTGGCAGCTGCATAATTCGACTGGCCGCGGTTGCCCATAAGCGCCGACACAGAGGAAATAGCCACAATCGACCCGCTGTGATTCACGGCCATTTTCTTCAGCACCGGCTGCGTCACATTGTAAAAACCCTTGAGCGATGTGTCTATGACCGAGTTCCACTCAGTCTCGGTCATAAGCATGAACAAGCCGTCTGCGGTAATGCCGGCATTATTGACCAGCACCTGTATATTCTGAAACCGGCTGCAGAGGGCATTCATCTGCAGTGCAGTCTCTGCAGCATCAGCCACGTCAAATTTCACAGCCTCTGCTGCGCCGCCCTGTGCCTGAATGCCTGCAACCGTCTCCTGCGCCTGCGCGTCATTTGATTTGTAGGTGATGATGACATAGTAGCCCGCAGCTGCAAGCTCACAGGCTATGGCGCGGCCTATGCCGCGGCTGCCGCCGGTGACTATGGCGATTTTTCGATTGTCCATACAGCTCCCAGTATGTGAAGTTTAGCAATAATCTTTAGAATTCAGAATCCAGCAGAAAAAACTAACAATAAAAAATATTAAGGGTTGTTAATATCGTTATAACAAGACCCAGGGCAGGCACAGGGGCCTGCCCCTACGATATTCAATTTTAAATTTTCTTACTCCAAACGCAGGGCAGGTTTGAAACCTGCCACTACAGTTTTGAATTGTTTTTCCTTCTGGCTCCTGGCTACTGAATTCTGGCTTCTGCCTCTTTATCTCCCCTTACCCCGAATATCTGCAGCTGCACTTTGCAGAGGCACTGCTCCCCCAGCATAACCGTTGCCTCAATTGCCTCATAATCCTCAAGGCTGTACATGGTTGTCGCCGTGGTGGTAAGCTCTGCATGCAGAGGCACCAGATCGACAAAAAATTCGGCGCTTTTAATTCCCGTCAGCATTCCCGCTATGAAGGCCGATCTGCTCTCGCCCTTTTTCCAGCAGGAAAGCACGCCCGCCGTCTGCGCCGCTACCTCTATCAGCACAATCGGGCTCACAGACGCGCCGTCACACAGGGGCCAGGTATCAGCCACCACTGCCGAGGTAACAGCGCTATCATTGTTGACCTCCACAATCGAGGCGATCAGCTTCATCCTGCCGCGGTGCGGGATCAAATCATCAATAGCTATGTCTTGCATAGAACACTGTAATTGGCAATTGGACAAAATCATGCTACTTACAAGCATGCGCTGATCAGCAGCATTTCAGGATGCAATGAATAGAATATAAACAGCCCGAAAAGTCAAGAAATACCCCCTGTGCACGGGCCTGTTTGAGACTTGCTTTTTTAAAACCATGAAAGATGAACTGACTGATTTCCTTAATCGTAGTACCGGCAGCCCTCTTCGCCCGTTCATCGCGGGTGGCCAAACCTGGGCTGATGTGGGTCGTTTAGCCGCAGGTATCTGCAGCCTTACCTCACCGGATGAGCCCCTCTGCCTCTGGACTCAGGACAAAACCCGCATTGCTGCTGCCCTGCTTGCCGCTGCGTGCGGCGGGCCGCGCATCATTATTCCCTATGCCTTTTCTTCGCAGGCCCTTGACGATGCGCGATCAAGCATCCCTTTTTCAAAAATGCTCTCCGGTGGCAAAGATAGCCCGCCCACAGGTTGCACGGCTATCATGCCCGAGAGCGTGGAATCTCCTGCGCCACTTGTGTTTACTGCAGGTGATGCCGATGCGCCGCGGGTCATGCTCTTTACCGGCGGCTCCACCGGCAAGCCAAAGCTGTGGTCAAAAACGGCACAGGCACCTTTTCGGCGAAGCGCAGCTTCTTGCAGAAACATTTGGCATAGGGCCACGAGATTGTATTCTTTCAACCGTGCCGCCACAGCACATTTACGGGCTGCTTTTTTCCGTGCTGGTGCCGTTCATGTCGGGCTGCACCGTGCTTGAGCCCGTGTACTCATTTCCGCAGGAGATTCTTTCCGCAGCCAGGGATTCGGGGGCTGCAATTTTAGTGAGCGTTCCCTCGCAGTATCATGTGCTGAAAACCGAAAACCTGAAGCCCTATAATCTCAGGCTGGCTTTTTGCTCTGCCGGCATGCTCCCAGCAACAGATGCCGGGTATTTTTACGAAAAAACCGGTATTGCCGTCACCGAGATTTACGGCTCCACTGAAACAGGAGCCGTAGCATGGAAAGCTTCCCCGACCGACAGGCAGCTGTGCCGCACGTTTCAAGGCATAGACTGGAAGATACACAATGGCCGGCTGCTGGTGCGCTCGGATTTTCTCTCTCCCGAGCTGCCCCGCGATCAGGATGGATTTTTTACCACTGCCGACCGCGCAGAACCCTGCGGCGCCCACAGTTTCACCCTTCATGGCAGGGCCGACGATATTGTAAAAGTCGGCGGCAGGCGGGTGGATCTTGCTGAAATATGCGATAAATTAAAAACACTCCCCGGCGTTCGAGATGCCGTGGTCTTTGCCATGCATGCCCGCACCGGCAGGGGCAGCGATATTGCAGCCCTTATTGAAGGCACAGCCGATGCAACAGCAATAAGGGCCGGGCTTGCAAAAATCTGCGAGCCCTATGCCATCCCCCGCCATATCAAAATTGTTGATTCCATTCCCGTGCTTCCAACGGGTAAATATGACCGGGAAAAGATTGAAGGGTTTTTCAGATCAGCCGAAGGCTGAAGAAAGAAGCCAGGAGTCAGAATCCAGAATTCAGAAGGAAACCAATTCAAGAACGAAAATCGCAAGGGTCCGCCGCTGCGGACGATTTTTTACGACGACATAAAAAAATAACCATAAGGTTGTTACTGTTTCTTTTTTCTACTGGATTCTGACTTCTGGCTTCTGAATTCTTCATCTTTACAAAGGTTATCCATGCGCATCATGCTTGTCCATCCGGCCGGATCAAACTGGGTTCCCGGGAAAAAAGATATTACCGCCACAGCAAACAGTATGGCGCCCCTGGGCCTGCTCTCGATTTCCGCCTACCTGAAGCGCAGCGGCCACCGGGTCTTCCTTCATGATTGCCTTGGCCCGGAAGCCCTTCAGGGCATTGCCGAAAACGTACAGGCCGTGCTTGCCGCAGATCCCGAGCTGGTCGGCTTTTCAACGACCACGTCAAGTTTTCTCGACGGCAATGACATGGCGGCACTGATTAAAAAAGCCCGCCCGCAGGTCAAAATCGTTTTTGGCGGCGTACATGTATCTGCTCTGGGCGCAGCTCTGCTGCAGGACTTTCCCGGCATCGATTATTTGTCTCCCGGAGAAGGCGAGGCGACCCTTGCAGAGCTTGCCGCAGGACTCGACCCCGCAGCTATCGACGGCCTCATCTGGCGCGATGGTGAAAAGATTATTACCAATGCTCCGCGTGCGCCCCTGCCGGATCTTGACCAGCTCCCTTTTCCTGACTATGAAGGCCTGAGGGGGTTTCCCCGGGCATACAATCTGCCACTGTTCAGCTTCATCAAATTTCCCGGCGCGACCATGTCAACCAGCCGCGGCTGCCCCTATGAGTGCTCATACTGCGACCGCTCGGTCTTTAAGCGCTCCTACCGGTACAACTCTCCGGAATATATCTATGAGCATATGAAACACTTGCGTCAGCGTTTCGGCGTGCGGCATATTACTATCTATGATGATTTGTTTACCCTGAACAGGCCCCGCATTTTCGAGCTGTGCCGCCTTTTGACCGCAAAGCCCCTCGGCATACAATTCAACTGCGCTGTGCGGGTCGGGCATGCTGATAATGATCTGCTGAAAACGCTCAAAAAAGCAGGCTGCCTCATGGTATCGATTGGTATCGAGTCGGCAGATCCAGCGATGCTTGAGCGCCATAAGGCAGGGGTAACGCTTGATGAAGTGCGTGACACCGTTGCCCGGATAAAAGCCTGCGGCCTCAGGGCAAAGGGGCTTTTTATGATGGGCCTGCCGGGCGAGACGGAAGCATCTATTCAAGCGACAAGCGACTTTGTAATGTCCCTGGGGCTGGATGACATGAATATGTCGAAATTTACGCCATTCCCGGGTGCGCCCGTCTGGAAGGATCTGCGCGAGGAAGGGACCTTTGAGGAAGACTGGAAGCTGATGAACTGCCTGAATTTCGTGTTCGTCCCGAAGGCCATTGAATCAAAAAAAAAGCTCGACTACCTGTACAACAGCCATGTAAAGCGCTTCTACACCGACCCTGCCTGGCGTCGCGCATTCGCCCGGCACATCTGGCAGAACAGGTGGAGCATTTTCCATCTCCTGCGGCATCTGCCGTCTTTTCTTGCGGCCAAGCGGAACTTTGAACCCGGTAATGCCTTGAATTTCCCTGCTACGAAAAAATTGACTCATTGAATCTTTAACTGTACATTGCAAGTGTAGTTAAAGGAGCGGTTTATGCGTCAGATAAATATTACAGAATTGCGAAACCATCTATCCACCTATATCGGCAAGGTTAATAATGGAGAACAGCTTCTGGTGACATCACGCGGCAAGGTGGTGGCAAGCCTTGTTCCAGTGAGTGACGCAAGGGAGTTTGCACGCAAGCGCTTGGCCGAGCTTCGCGCCTGCTGCACGGTTGGGGATGTTGTATCCCCGATTGGTGAAAACTGGGAAGCTGACAAGGCTGGTTCTTGATACCTGCGCCCTGATTTTTGATGCCCTGCAGCCGGAAAAGCTGCCTACCCGGGCCGCTCGGGCGATTAAGCAGGCCGAGGACGCGGGGCACCTTGCCTGCAGCGATATTTCACTGTGGGAAATCGCTATGCTTGTGCAAAAAAAACGCGTCAATCCGGGAACCGACTGCCAAACATTTCTTCAACTCATCCTTGACGCCCGCAAAATAAAGGTCCTGCCCATCACGTCAGAAATAGCATCAATCTCGGCATCCAATGCGGGCTTTTCCCATTTTGACCCTGCCGACCGTATTATTGCGGCTGCGGCATTACATTACAAAGCAAAACTGGTGACCAGCGATAAACGGCTGCATGACGTGCCGGGCCTAGAGATTGTCTGGTAGTTGAAATTGAAGGTATAAAAAAGACAACACTTACAAGGCGGGTTCAGTAGAAAACGCAATACTTTTTAAAAGTGTTACAAGACTGTCACAGCAATAAGGGGCGGATTCAACCCGCCCATCGGCCCCAAGACCGCAAAAATCATCGGTGCCACTCTCAATTTGGCTACAAAGTTTTTCTTTGAGACTGTCCGGTTATTATTGGTGCTGTGTAGTCGTTATTGGTGAGCGATCCGGACCCTGCCCTGCCAGCCTGCCGGCAAGAAAATTCTGAAAATTTGCCCGGCCGGCAACTTCGCCCACACCGCGCAGAACGCTCAGGGTTACGCCAAGCAGGCCAGGCGCTATTGCGCTTTGGCCCACAAGGTAGAGTGACCGGACCGGCAGGCGTGTCAGTACAGCGTATTGCAAATCATTCTTGACCGAACGCAGCAGGCCGTACATGGAGCCCTCGGGGTTTGCAACCCAGTCGCGAGTTGTAAGGGGTGTTGAAATATCAAGAATCTTGTAATCCTCAAGGCGCCCGAACACGCTACGGGCGGACTCGATCATCGACCCGGCAGCGCGCATCTTCGCCTCTTCATAGTCCGGGCCCCGGCTGCCGGTGTGCGTATGCTGCCACTTTTTCCAGTCCGCGAAGTTCGACCCCCGGATCATGGTGAGCACATTCCACCCAGCAAGCTCACTGCGGCGCAGCTGAAAAAAAGTGCCGTCGATAGTGGCCCCGGCAACCTTGTGAATACGAAACAGGTTATAGCCGGGTGCTTCATGCTTTTTCTGATTTACCAACAGGCGAACGCAGACCGCGCCCGGCGTTTCTTCAAGATTCATAAGCCCCTGGCGATACTCCGCAGGAACAGCGTTATCGGGAAGCATGGGCAGCACGAGCTTGGGATGAATACCCGCGATTACTTTCCGGCATGACATGGTGCGGCCGGACTTCAGCCGCACGCCGCATGCGCGGCCGTCGCGAACAAGAATCTGCTCCACCGGATCACCCAGCAGCAAGTCCGCCCCTGTTGCCCGGACACGCTCGACATAGGCCTCGACCATCTGCGTGCCGGTACACCCAAGCTCCCATGCCGACAGAAGAAGGGCTCCCAGCGTGTAGAGAAGGAGATAGGCAGGGCATTTGTCCATGGGAAGCCCGGTCCAGAATCCATGAACAGTCAGAATATCATGAAGTTTTTTTGAGCAGCCTGCGGCTTGCAGAAAGTCTTCCATGCTCTGATTGAAGCCGACAAAGGAAAAGAGGTTTGACTGCAGGCGGCCTGTTGTATCGAAATGCAGGCCATGGGCAAGGGAGCGCACGGCGGAAACAATGCTGTCGATTGCATCGCTCTCATTGGGGCAGATGCTGTGCAGGGCCTGCTCAAAGCCCGTGATGGTTGGCGGGAGATCAAATATCAGGTCATCAAAAATATAGCGCTCAAGAATTCCGCCTGTGCCCAGACGCCGCAGATGCAGCTTGTCGGTCACGCCAAGAATATCAAAAATTTGCCGCAGCAGTTCGCCCTCACCGGCAGGGCCGAAATAATGAAGCCCGACGGTACAGTCCACCCCCTGCCGCGTGTAGCTGCGCAACAGCCCGCCGGGAAGGGGGTTGCGCTCAATGATCGTCGCCTTGAGGCCCTGCTCTCCCAGAAGAATTGCGCTGGTAAGTCCTCCCAAACCAGAGCCGATGATGATAACATCCGTATCGACCGCACTCATGAAATTCACACATCTTCAGCAAATATGTTTAGTGCGTTGAACAGAAACCCTGAACCATGGACTTTCCTCAAGGGTTCGCGCTGATGCCTGTATTTCTTCGCAGCATTTCTTTATGCGTAGGTGGAGTTGAAGGGTACGAAACCCAACAATATTTTCCGGGCTTAACCCAATTATAAAATATGTTCGTTAAGAACTGCTGGGATTATCATCACGCCAGCCACACTGGCGATACGCTGCGCACCCAGGCAGGCGGAGTCAGGCGGCCGCCGGACACATCCTTCATCACAAAGCCTTTGACCATTTCCCGAAGGCCGCCGTCCTGATCACACAGCCAGAAATCAAATTTTATAACTCCTTCATGAACGGACAGCGGTATGGCAGCGCAGCTGACAATCTCGCCTGGTACAACAGGATTTACAATCAGGCGCTCATCAAACCCGACCGGAAAGGCGACAATGCCGCAGTAGCGCTGTGCCCAGGCACAGGCCGCATGCATGGCGCCATCAAGCGGAAACGGAGAGCCCAGGGGGCCTGTTGCGCCGGGAAGATCCGCAGCGTGCACCCGGGCTGCCGCCGCGCTTTCCGTGAGCGTGACCCTGCCCTGCACGGACTGAAATGCCGGACCGAAGGGCACAAGCTCGGCGTAAAGCCGGGCTGCGGGAATTTCAAAACCGGGGATATGAAATGCCGAAAGCGCGTCTGCCGGAGGCTGGGCAGCCCCCGGGGCTGATGCAGCAAAAGAGACTCTTGCATGCTCTTTAAGTCTCGTAACTCCGGAGCTTCCGGCTTGTGAGGCAGTTGAAAGCGTTGCGAGTATCTCACCGTTTTCCGCCATGGCAAGGCTGCAGCGCGCATCAATGGCGGCACACGCTGGCTCAATGCGAAGAAAACGGTCGAAGGAAGCGTGCTTCATGAAGGTTACGGCAGAACCAGCGACATGCGACTGCACCGCGCGGGCCATGTGCTGCAGCATTTCAACAGCGGGAAGCACGGCAGTGCCCTCGAAGCGGTGATCAAACAGCCAGGGATTGACAGCAATAGATACTGCAAGGGTCACCGGTTGGGCATCAGTCACAGGTATGGTCTCCATGCTTAAAAGGATTCCGGGCAAGCCGGAATGATCAAAACAGAGTATTGAACAGCCTGTCATTTTAATCCGCCGCGGCAGATCTCTGTATGGCTGCAAATAAAGAATTCCCTCTCCTCCTTTCAGGGGCGAGGAGGTTTTTTTGCTTAATTCACAAGTATGGCCTGTGCCATGCCAATACAATAACTTATTTTTTGCCCTCCAGCAAAGCCCGTGCCTGCTGCATGAGACCCGAAACCGAAACCACGCTCCCCTCATAATCCGGCTCGATGCTTCCGGCAAGGCGTATGCTGATTGCAACGGGGTCGCCCGTGGTGAAACAAAAGCTGTCGGGCGGATACACCCTGTGCGTGTTTTCGATGCGCAGCACGCTGATTGGCGCGCGGCAGAGCTTTGCAATGGTGAATGCCCCTTTTTCAAATGGGCCTATAGCACCGGTGCGGCTGCGGGTGCCTTCGGGGAAGATGAAAAGATTGCCGCCCGCGGCAAGATAGGCGCGCATGGCCTTAATCTGCTCCATGAGGTCGGGTTCATTCGAGTCCTGCGCAAGGGAGGGCGAGAAATAGCCTGCGGACTTCAGCACCCAGCCAAAGATCGGCACCTTGAAAAAGTCGCTTCTCACAATGGTTTTATGCTGCCTGAAGAGAGAGAGCAGAAGTATGGGGTCAAGAAATGACAGGTGGTTGGCAATGACGACCGATGAGCGCACAGCGTACACCTCCGGAGCTATGCTGATCTTTACCCGCGGCATAAGCAGCTTCAGATACGCAAAAAAGCAGCGGTAGAAAATGCAGTTAAGGTTCTGGAAAGCAGCCTCGCGGTCAGGGGCAAACAGAGCTGCGGCGCCATAGGCAGGGAAGAAAAAGAAAACGAATGCCGCGAAGTAGTATGCCCACAGAAGCAGCGTGATAATGAGATCTGCTGCAGGCCTGAAAGTTTTGGTGAGCATGGGGGCTGCCTATTCAGGCTTTTTTATGATTAAATTGGTATTCACGCCGCCGAAGGCGAAATTTTGAATGGAGGCGGTGCTCATTTTCTGCTCCCGCAACTGCATGACATGGTTGATCATGGCGCAGCGCTCATCAACGGTTTCAAGATTGAGCGTGGGTGCGATACAGCCTTCGGCCATAAGGTGCAGGGTGATGATGGTTTCAATTACCCCGCAGGTGGCCATGGTGTGGCCCATGTAGCCCTTAAAGCCCGTTACCAGCGGCCGGTTGCCGTACATATCATAGATGGCCTGCGCCTCAATGATATCGCCCATCTTGGTGCCGGTGGCATGAGCGCTCACGAAATCGACATCGCTCGCGTTGATCGCTGCATCTGCGAGCCCGAGCTGAATGGTCTGCGTGATGCCCGCCAGATTCGGCAGAATCAAATCGCCGCCATTGTTGTTGCAGGCAAAGCCGATCACCTCCCCGAGTATGGTCGCCCCGCGCTTTTTCGCATGCTCATATTCCTCAAGCAGCACGGCTCCCGCGCCCTCGCCCACCACAAGGCCGTCGCGCTCTTCATCAAAGGGCCGGGGCGTGCGGCTGGGCGAGTCATTAAATGCCGTGGAGCAGGCAAGCAGGTTATCAAATACCGCCACCGTCGTGGTATCGTATTCATCGGCACCGCCGCAGATCATAGCGTCCTGCATGCCGAACTTGATCGACTCGTATCCGTAGCCGATGGACTGGCTGCTCGTGGTGCAGGCCGTAGAGGACGAAATAACGCGGCCCGTAATGCCGAACATCCTGGTGATATTGACCGCCGTGGTGTGCACCATGGAGCGCAGATAATCCACTGCGCCGATATTGGCAAATTTATCTGATTCTCGGCTAAAGAATATCCGGTAGATATCGCGCTGCACCGTTGGGCTGCCATGTGTGGAACCGAACGCAACGCCAAGCCGGCCCGAGGTGATGAACTCCTGCGAGAGCCCCGATGCCTCAAGCACTTCTTTTGCAACCTGGCAGGCATAATATGCCACAGGGCCCATGGTTTTGCGAAACTGGCGGGAAAATCCGTACTCCACAGGGTAATCGACCGTGCCGTACACTTTTGAATGAATATATTTGGTAAGCAGTCCGTCATCGCGCAGGGGTTTCACTCCGGAGACGCCGTGAGTGAGGCTGTGCATCAGCTCAGACTTCGTGCGGCCGATGGGGGTGATGGCAGAGCAGGCGGTAATGACGACGCGTCGTGGCATTTTTTTAGGCTTTCTGTCTCGCTGTCTTTTTAAAAGTTACTTCTTGCAGGCTGTGCAAAAATGTTCAGGTGCCAGGCGCGCGAAATCATGTGAAACGAGGCGTACTGTTTTGTACGCTGCAGTGAAGCATGATGAGCGCAACGCAGCAGATGGGCGTTTTTCAACAGCCTGCTAGCCTTGCCGTGCTTTCATGATGGTTTCTATATAATCGCACACCTGATTGATGGTGCGAATATTGAGCGACTGCTTCTTTTCTTCCTGCGTGAGCTCGGTTTGCAGCATCTTTTCTATCTGGATTAAAAGCTCGATGCCGTCGATGCTGTCAAACCCGTACTTTTCCCGCAGGTCATCATCAGGATCGGGATTCTCCATCTCGAATTCACGACTGCAGATCGCGATAATTTCAGAACGCAGCTCTTCTCGTGTCATATCACTATATCCTTGATATCCATCTGTCTGCGAAATGTCATTTTTCTATTGAGAGGATAGAGGTAGGCTCCGTCATTGCGTGACGACTTCCTCTTCGGCAAAAATCAAAACTCTGTGTCCCGTGACTCTGCAATGAACCGTTATTTCGGGAAACATTCCCCACAGCCGCACCGTGCCTTCATCAACGGCAACCACGCTGCCATCGGCATTAAGCGCGCAGTGCTGCGTAAAACCGGTGCAGATCATGCTGCCGGTTTCGCCATGGGTAACAATATAATCAAAGCGCACTTTCACCCGCTCAAGCTCTGCCGGCCGTGTGTAAATCCACATGGGATCATCATAATACAGGGGCTCATAAAATTTTATGCCAAGATCAACTATCGGGTACACATATCCCTTTGCTTCAATCTCTTTATACGGATAGTCGGCCTCGCGCATGAGCGAGGTGCGGCCAAATTCAAAATAGCGCAGATAGTTGGCATGATACACAACGCTTGACCTGTCCGTGTCTGCATACAGCGTGCGCTGCCAGCACCGGTGCCAGACAAGCCCGGTATCTGCGTCGCGGATATACCGCTCGTCTTCAGCATACGGCACAGGCTTGAAAGGTTTTGGTTTCATATTACATACCTCTGAATACGATGCAGCAGTTTGTGCCGCCAAAGCCGAAGGCGTTTGACAGCGCGATTTCATGGTTCTGTTTTCGCGCGGCATTGGGCACAAAATCAAGGCCGTCATACTGCGGATCATGCAGATAATTTATTGTCGGCAGAATCATACCCTGGTGCATGCCCTCAATGGTCAGCGCCGCTTCAATGGCAGCGGTAGCTCCCAGGCTGTGGCCGAGCTGCGATTTGTTTGATGATATGGGTATTTTAGCAAGCCCCTCCCCGAACACGGTACGCAGGCACTCGATCTCGGCTGCATCGCCCGTGGGCGTTGATGTGCCATGGGCATTGATATACTGGACATCCGCCGCTGTCAAGCCGGCATCATCAATGGCCTCGACAATAGCCCGGATAACGGTCTCTTTGTTGGGCCGTATGAAGTGATGGGCATCCGATGTCCAGCCCACGCCCAGCACCTCGGCCTTTGGGTTAAGGCCATAGGCCGCAAGCATTTCCTCTGCGGCAAGCACCAGCACGCCGCCGCCTTCGGACAGCACAAAGCCCTTGCTGTCGATACTGAAAGGCCGCGAGGCCTGCCCCGGGTCAGCAAAGGCCCGGTCGCGCTCATTCATTTTTATGGTGGCGTTCATATTGGCAAAGCCCTGTATGATCTCGGGCATGAGCGGCATATCAACGCCGCCTGCCAGCACAAAATCGCAGTCGCCATCGCGGATCATGCGCGCCCCTATGCCGATGGCATGGTTGCCCGAGGCGCAGGCGCCCTGCGGCGAAAATATGGGGCCGGTGAAACCCAAGCAGCATCCCCGCCTTGCCCGGCAGGCACATTCGCGCAAAGGTTCGGCAGCAGATAGGGGCTCACCTTCAGGGGGCCCCGCTCTTTCAGATTATCAACCGCCACGCGCATGGCATCAGAGCCATTGATGGCAGAGCCGATGAGGCATGCCGTGCGCGGCCCGGTATCTTTGTTCATCTCAAGCCCGGCGCTTGCAAGGGCCTCCTTGCACACGGCCATGGTAAGCATCACAAAAGCGGCGTTCCAGTTATAGACTTCCTTTTTGGTGGTGAAATCAAAAGATTCCGGGTTCCAGTCCGGTATCTCGCCAACAACATCGGCATTGGTCTTCACCTCGCAGCGGGTAACCTTGCAAAACCCGGCCTCGCCGTTTACCGCGCGCTGCCAGGTCCGGGCAAAGTCCAGCCCCAGCGGCGTCGCCGCTCCGTAGCCGATCACAAATACGCGTCTGTTCTTTGGTGCTTTCATGAAGTGGTTTTTTTATTGTATTCCATGTAGGGTAGGTGCAGCGAAGCGGAACCCACCAATTATTTTCAAGCATTAATGGTGGGGTTCACCCACCCTACCGACTATACAAAGAGTGCCCAGCGATTATTGCTAGTCACCAAGCATCATACTATGCCACACGCCGCAGGACAATACAGGAATTGCACCCTCCGAAGCCAAAGGCGTTTTTCAGCACATGCTCCTGCGCCAGTTTTCGCGCGCCTTCAGGCACGCAGTCAATCTCGATTTCCGGATCGGGCGTGTAATTGATGGTGGGCAGCAGCGTATCGTGCAGCATGCCCTCCATGGCAAATATTGTTTCAATGGCGCTTGATGCGCCCATGGCATGGCCGGTCTGCGACTTGTTGGCGCTCACCGGCGGTACGCGGCCACTAAAAATTTCTTTCAGCGCTTCGGCCTCGACTTTATCCCCCACCTTGGTTGATGTGCCGTGGGCATTCACCGCGGCAATGTCAGCAGGCGTAAGGCCTGCATGCTCGATGCTCTGGCTGATGCAGCGCTTCACAGTCTCGAAATTGGGCGCTACAAAATGGTGCGCATCGGAGGTCATGGCCCAGCCTGCCATCTCAATTTTCGGCTTCAAGGCCGTGAGCTCGGGCAAAGGCTTTCGTGGCGATGATAACGCAGCCCGCGCCTTCTGCCACCACAAAACCCCGGCGGTTTATTGAAAACGGACGGCTTGCCTTTTCCGGCGGTTCATGCTCCTGCCCCTCTTTGGGATGGTAGGCGCCGTTCATGGTGGCAAACCCGCCGACAATGGGCTCGACAAGGGCAAAGTCAACAGCGCCGCAGATGACCACATCGGCCATACCCTGCTGCAGCATCATGGCCCCTGCAATCATGGAGGTTGCGCCCGTGGCGCAGGCGGTTATGGTTGCCATGATGGGGCCGGTTGCGCCGGTCATGATGGAGACTTTGCCGCCGACCATATTGATGCAGGAGTTGGGGTTGGTGAAGGGATGGGGCAGTTTGTTTTTATCATTTAAAAGCCTGTCGGCGCTGATGACCGCATCGAGGCCGCCCACGGCAGAGCTAAAGGTGATGCCCACGCGGGGAGCAAGCTCAGGCGAAATAATGATGCCGCTTTTTTCAAGTGCACGGTGCACGGTGAGAAGGCCGTATTTAAAAATGGGCGAGGTAAAGAGCGCCATGTCGCGCGAAGTGAGATAGGGATAGGGCGTGAGATCAATATCCGCCACCTGACCTGCGATGCGCACGGGAAAGTTTTCGCGAAGGGGAAAGCGCGTAAGCAGCCCGATGCCGCTTTCGCCCGCGCAGGCCCGCTGCCACTGGCCGGCAAGATCGGTCCCGAGGGCTGATACGGCATCATAGCCGAGTATGACCGGGAGGGAATCATCACGCATAAAAGAACCGCACTATCAGGAGATTTTTATATTTTGGTGAATTCAAATCCGACGTATTTCTTCCTCGCCCCCCAAGGGGGAGAGGATCGAGGTGAGGGGGCCGACGCTTTGCTGAGATCATTTTACATCACCCCTCATCCCGGCCTTCTCCCCTAAGGGGAGAAGGAGCGCTAAATTCCAACATGCGGTTTCACCAGGGAATAAAGCGGTAGAGCTTGGCAAACATCTCGTAGACCTCGATCCAGTTTTTGAGATCATCGGCAGTTTTCAGATGGTCTTTCTTGTTGACCATGACCCAGCTCATATGCGCCGCGCCGTCTTTGCAGGTGGAGCAGTCGCGCGTGGCAGAGGTGCAGCAGCGGTGCATGGTCTGAAGATCTGCAGCCCAGCGGATAAAGTCGAATGAGCCGCTTGGGCTGGGGGCTGCGGGTATCCATGGGCTCGGTCACCGACGGGCATTCAAGCCACCCGAAGCGGCGGCCCATCATCATGCCCGTGGTGATGATTTCATGATAGTATTTGCAGGAGATAAGCGTTTCCGGGTAGTCGTCAAGCAGCCCGTCCATCTCGGCACGCACATCCGGAGCTGCTGCTCATTCCAGGAAAAACCGTCAACCTCTTCGTCGTTTGACAGAAGCTGCAAATGCACCTTCAGCCCCACATCGGCAATTTTCTTTACCATGCGATCAATGCGGCCCAGCTGTTTCGGGGTAATGGTATAGAGATAGTAGGTATAGGGATCGCCCTCATAATTATGGCTTGAAACGGCAAAGGTGTCTTTGCCGCGCAGCATCTTTTCATCCTCCTCATCGCCCCAGAGAGATATGCCCACCATCAGGTCGGGGAACCGGTCGCGCGGCACCTTGATCTGGCCGTTTGTGGCGCAGAAGGTCGGCAGACGCTTGTAGAAGGCGTCGATGCGGTCCATACAGAGCGTGGGCTCGCCGCCGATAAGAATGGCAAGGTTGACGCCGCGCTCTTTTTCCCGGTCGACAAAGGCCTCCCAGGCGGAAGCCGCCATCTCCTCGGGCGCGGCTTCATGTTCATCGGAGGAAAAAAAGAAGCAGCCCCTGCACCGCAGGTTGCAGCGGTTGGTCACATCGTATATTGAGCTTCGGATATTAAGGCTTGATATGCGCTTGTAGCGCGCATACCAGTCACGATCCAGCATTGAGCTTATGAGTTGCATAGTTGCTTTTAACCGTAAATCGTAGGGTGCGCTGCGCGCACCATTTTAATGAATCGAAAAATATTTTTTTATCGTCATACCGGAGGAAGCCGGATATCCGGTAGGGGCGCACCTGTGTGTGCGCCCTTTTATGGGCAGACACACAGGTCTGCCCCTACCCTGGACCCGGATTTGACCGGGGTGACGGCCTTTAAAACATTTACCCCCGCGGCGGCTCAACAATACCGCGGCAGAGGTTTTCGCCTTTTTCATACCCCGTTACCCAGACAGCCAGATAGGTATCCACATAATCAAGCCATGCCTTGAACGTGTCCGGGCCGGCTGCATGGCGGTAAAGCTTTGAGGTCACAACGGCGCTGCCTGCGGCATAATGCCTGCAATCGGCGCAGTCCGTATCGGGCACGCAGCAGGAGGCAGCTGCGGTCCCAGGTCAGGTCTGAGCGATACTGCCGGAACGAACGGCCAAGGCCGATATCCGTTGATGGGTTCCTGCGCGGATACGGGCAGCCGTAAAGCCCGTGCAGCCCCAGTCTGTGCGTATGGGCTACAGCGCTGTAGGGCGAAAACAAAACCTGTCCGGGATAGCGCTCAAGCAGATCAAGCATGACTGCCCTGGTCTTTGCCAGCGTCACCTCAGTGTGCCCCAAAGCGCCTTCATATCCTTCGGGGGCTGAGAACATATTAAATGTCGTTTTGCACCCATTTTCGCTCAGCTGCCCGATCACAGGGGCAGCCTCGTCGATATTGTCGCGCGTGAAGGTATACACAAACACGGACCGGCTGTCGCCCCGGTAATTATCGATTTGCTTCTCAAGCATATCCTTCTGCTTGCGCACCAGCAGGCTTGTAGCGTCATTTCCCCATACCGACACGTGAATTTTGTACCCCACCGATTGGTCGATGCGCTTCACCCCGTTGGTTGCGACGCAGCCAAGCGGAATCTCATCATAACAGGCCTGCAACAGCCCGGGCACAAGAGCAGGCTCGGCGCCGGCCAGCACCACGAAGGTGATGCCCCGGGCCTTTTCATCGCGCATGAGCCTGCGCCAAGCCTCGGGGTCGCCCTTGTCGGTTGCAAACTGCTTTTCGCCTGCATAGTAGTAGCAGCCGTCGCAGCGTATATTGCAGCGGCTTGTCATGTCATAGGTGGATTCGCGCAGGAAGAAATACTTGCGCACCCGCTCCCAGCGCTGCCGCACGGAAGGCTCTGCAAGCAGGTCGGCAAATTTGTATTTTGCGGGAGATTGTTCAGCTGCAGTCATTATGGTCGGCCGTGTTAATTTTTCAAAACAATGAAGCCCATTTCGGTGGATTCGCCCGCATGCCATTAACACGGATTCATGCTGTGCCTGCTGTAGGGTGGGTTAAGCGAAGCGAACCCACCACAATAGTATCGGGCTTAATCCCCCCTACATAAAAACATCAAAAGGAATTAACTTTTTGCCTGAAGACGCTCCTGTATATAGCCTGCTATGAGGCGTATGGTGCGCAGTTTGGGATAGTCGTCCTCATCGATCTTGACGGCGTACTCATCCTGCAGCACCAGCACGATGGTGGCGAGGTCCATGCTGTCGATGCCGATTTCATCCACAAGATCAAGATCAGGATCAAACGTTTCCGCCGTGATATCCTGCAGCTTCAGCTCGGCGATTATGATCTCAGCCACGCGCAGCTCAAGCGTCTTTTCATCAATAGTAGCAGACATTCAACCTCCTTATAGTGTCAAACAGTATCTTTATTCCAAAATTATCCGGCAAGCCGCTCTAGATGTAATATGCCGGTACAGGCTGCCTCGCCGCTCAGCAGAATCGTGAAATTGTACGAGATGCCGCTTTCTTTCTGTTCGCGCTTTATTGTAAGTGTAAACGGTTCATCCGGCCTGACAGGTTTTTTAAATCGTACCCGCTTTACCGCCTTCAGCAGTATGCAATTTCCCTCAAGGGCTTCTTTTTCCCGTACAGCATCAAATGCCATGGCGATCATGGCAATGCCGGGCAGTATGGGCTGGCCGGGGAAATGGCCGTCAAACCAGGGAGAGCCGCACCGTGCCACAGCTTCTGCAGTTATTGCATTGCTGTCGGAGCTCCGGCTCGCCGTTACCTCATGCCATGGCTGCGTCAGTGCCATCAGCGAAACCTGACCTGGTAGGCAAGGTTATATAGCGCCTCGTTTTCGCTTTCCGTAAGCTGGATATGAATCGGCCGCGTGGACCCAAGGTCATCTTTCAAAGAATCACCCCTTTTATTTCAAAAAAACCAGCAGGCATGCGCAAGTATAGGAAAAACCATGCACATAGTCAATTGAATTGAGGCAAAGGCTCGATTTACATAGCTTTTTCAACCAGCCGGCTTCAGACGGGCCTGCCGATCAGTTGTTCTAGCGGCACCGGAGCGAAATTTTTTTCCGCAAGCCCTGCAAGAAGGGCTTCAATCTCATCAAGCCACAGTTCAACCGCGGCAGGCCCTCGGGGCATGCAATCATGCAGCAGAATAATGTCATCAGGCCGGACTTTTTGCAGTATTCTGAGAGCCAATCCCTTGATGCGGCGATTGCCGGCGTCAAAGCCGCGGCAGCTGAAGGTGACACACTGCAGGCCCTGGTGTCTTAAAATGCCTCCCAGTTTCGGATTGGTGATTCCTGCGGGCGGCCTGAAAACCAGCGGCTGTATCCCAAAGGCGCCCATGGCCTTCTGGGCCGTACTGATTTCCGACGTTATTGTTTGCCGGGACCGGAGCATGAGCAGCACGTCATGGCTGTAGGAATGATTGCCCACAGCATGGCCGCAGGCGATAATTTCCCGCATAAGCTCCGGATAGCGCTGTGCCTTTTCTCCAATGACAAAAAAGGCCGCAGGGGCCTTATGTTTTTTCAGCAGAGCCAGAATCAGCGGGGTTGTAGCGGGGTCTGGGCCGTCATCAAATGTCAGGGCAACCATATTTCTGCCTGTGTTGCCGCGGCTGATGACGGGCAGAAAAAATCCTATGCGCGGGAAAAAAGGCGCAGCAAGGCAGCACCCGACAAAAATACCCAATGGCAGTACACAGAGCCGTTCATTGACCAGTGCCAGAGCCAGTGAAGCGCAGGCGCACAGGAGGGCGACTTTTACGACCGGCAGAAGTCGGGATGGCTGCGGCATTCTGCGTATTCAACCCCGCATCTCCACAGCGGTTATGCACCGGCCCAGCCCCAGCAGCAGTACAGCTTTGTTGTGCAGCATGACAGGGCCGGCCGGATGTACGGCTGCGGGCAATGATCCCGCCCTGACACACTCTACGGCTATGGCCGCTGCCACAGCCGATGCCGAGGCGAAGTCGCCGGTCACTTTTCTATAATCTATGACCGGGCAGGTGCAGCGGGTCATCTCCAGAAACACCTTAAGCTGCTCCGAGGCCGCATCACGCCGGGCTGCCGGAATGCCTGCAAAGATGGCGCCGTACTTTTTTCCCACAGCCGCAGGCCCGCCCAGCTCATGGATAAGCCGGTGCAGCGCATCTACAGGCCGCAGTACATTTGAAAGAAAAACAGGGGTGATGCTCAGTGCCTCTGCCGCAGTCGTGGGGCCAAGCAGCAGAGCGCCGCCGCCGTCTGCCATGCAGGCTGCCGACGGGTCAAAAAGGGGGGTAAGCTTTGCATGATATTCATCAGCCCCCATCACCAGCAGAGGCCCGTCTGCCTCATGGGCAATCAGGCCCGCGCTGAAAAGTGCCTGCTCAAAAGAATAATCACCGTCCGTGAGGGTCAGGTTAGCGCCCTGCGCCTTCAGCTGTATGGCAGCCTGGCCTGCCGGGGCATTGTGCACGGAGCCGATAAAATCGGTGGGGCTGGTGAAGCGCTCGTCCGTTGAAAAGAGCCTTTCGAGAAAATCATTCGTTTCAGAAAGCCCGCCCCAGCCGGTGCCGAAACACATTGCGGCCGGCCCATCCCGGCCTTCGCAGGCAGCGGCGGCTCAGCGACAGGACCATGCGCGGCAGACGCTTAAGCCGCCGCACGGCGCTTTCTTGAAGCCCCTGCATAATGGCCTGCGCCGGAACCATGCCGCAGATAGTTTCTCCTGCGGCAAGGCGCTTCATGGTCTGCGCGAGGTTGCCTGCAGCGGTGAGGCAGGCGCTGCCAAGCACGGCAAAAGCTGTGCTTCTGCTCTGCTGCTTGCACGGGCAAGGCTCTGCTGCGGCAGGTTTGCCGAGAACGATGTGATGCATTGTTGCCGCCAAAGCCGAAAGCATTGGAGAGCACCACGGCTACGGGCCTGCGCAGCGGCGCAGCAACAGGTATCAAGTGCAAAGCCGGATCAGGTTCGCGGCAACCGGTGTTGGCCGGTATGATGCCGTTGCTGATACACAGAACAGACACTGCCGCATTGATTGCACCGGCTGCGCCCAGCGTGTGCCCGAGAGCGCCCTTAAGAGATGAAACAGGCGGAAGGGGCGACTGGCCGAAGAGGGCATGAACTGCCCGCGCTTCGGCCAGATCATTGTCAGGGGTTCCTGTGCCGTGCAGATTAACATACTCTATTTCAGAGGCTTGCAGTCCCGCCGCAGAAAGGGCCTGTCGCATGGCGCGGAGAGCGCCGTCACCATCGGGGTGTGGCGCTGCGGGGTGATAGGCATCGCAGCTCAGGCCAATGCCAAGAACCTCGGCAAGCGCCCCTGCCGGCGGCTCCGCGGCAGCCTCTAAGAGAAGCATGGCAGAGCCTTCCCCGAGGCTCATGCCCCGCCGGTCTTTATCAAAAGGCCGGGCGCCTGCCGGGTCGATAAGCTGCAGGGAATGAAAACCGTAATAGGTCAAACGGCACAGGCCGTCGGCGCCTCCGGCAAGCACGCGCCCAGCCCTGCCGCTTCGCAGAAGCTCAACAGCTAATTTCAAAGCCGCCATGCTTGAAGAGCAGGCCGTTGACACGGTCAGCACCGGGCCCTGGCAGCCGAGCGCTTCAGCCACATAATGGGCTACAGTGCCAGCCCCATGCAGGCGATACGCGCCAGGGTCGGCAACGCCGCTTTTTAAAAAAGGCTCGCTTGCAGGCATGCCGCCCGTTGTAACACCTACAACGATGGCATCGGGGGGGCGGCGTCACCAGCCATAGCCTCACGGGCTGCAATGAGAGCAAGGCCGTGCGTGCGGGGCATAGCATCGGGCAGCAGGCAATTGATTTCACCTGTTGGGAGGGGAGGTTCAACAGAGGAGGCAAAAAGCGAAAGCGGCGCGAGTCCGCATGTCGATGTTCTAAGGGCTGCAAGTGTTTCTGCGGCGTTTCTGCCGATAGGGCTTATGATGCCAAGGGAGGTAACAAATACCCGCAGGCTGCTCAAGGCTGCGTCTCCGACCGGTTCTGGTGGATATATTCTGCAAGAGCCCTGAGGGAGGCAAAGACCTTGACGCCGAGCTCCTTGTTGTCGATCCTCAGGCCATAATCCTTTTCAACCATCATCACCAGCTCAAGCACGTCTATGGAGTCAAGGCCCAGCTCTCCGCCCACAAGCAGGGCTTCTGCATCGATGCTGTCCGGGGTAATGCTGGTGAGATTGAGCGTATCGACTATTTTGACTTTGAGTTCTTCTATAAGTTCTTCCATTGCGTCTTCCATTATCGCCTCACTCGGCTTTTGCAGCATCTGCCGGAAGCACAGAAGCCCCGGCAGCCAGCTTTTCGCATATTTTTTTAATGGACCATTTTATAAACAGTTTAGTATAATCCTTTCCGGCAATATACATGCCCGCGAAAAAAACAACATGTGAAAAACCGTAAATAAGCGGACCGCCGACTATAAGAATAAGGGGCTGCTTGAGATACAGGGCGAGAAATCCGAAAAAAGCCACCGCCGGCCAGCCGATGACATAGCTGAACAGCACAAGGACAATGCCGCACTGCTCGCGAGCCGTTGGCCGCCGCTTCAGACAGCGCAGGTCAAGCTCCTCCTGCAGAATGCGCTGGATATGCGGCTTGCGTGCAAACGTCTCCAGGCCGTTTCGAACCAGCTTCTTCATAATGCTTTACAGCGCCCTGCATGTATTGTTCCGATTGTCGCCACACTATAGACAAAAAGACCCCCACTGTCAACACGGCAGCGTCTTCCTTCGTTCGACTGCGGCAGACGGTGCGTGACTACCATGAACTGAGAGAAAATTTTGAAGAGATGAAAAGTCAGGGGGCCGGGAGTTACCCCATAGCGGTCATGAGATCATCAACCAGCTCGTCGATTTCCGCCACGAGGCGCGCTGCTTCGTCGCGATCAAAGCGCACAGCGCGCTCGGCGTAGCGATGGCAGTAGCGACAGTCATCGCAGAAGGTCTCCTCGCACCGAATTTTCCGGAAACCCTCTAAAAAATCCGAAAGCACCGCATTGTCGATGGTGACGTTGAGGGCCAGCAGGCGCTGCCGCAACCTGAACATGCGAAGTTGCCGGCGCCGCTCTTTCGTGTCGAGCTGTAAAAGGCTTGTGCGGCTCTGCTCCTCGATACTTGGGTGGAATCCGTTCGGGTCTCCCAGCATCTCGATGGAGATAATATCAAGCAGGTTTCCGTCGTAGCGCCGGGAAGCGTATGCCCGTGTAGCACGCAAGAGCCATGCTGTGGAGCGGGATCGATCAATGATCTTAAACTCCTCGACACCCAGTGCCTCGTACATATGTAAATCCTCCGGGCGAATCCACCTGCTCGACAGAAAGAGCTCCGGCTGCACTAATCGCCGGCGGGTACACTGCCACAGGTAAGAATCAAGCATGAAGTGCGTTTTTTTGCCGCCCTGATTCTCCTGGGAGGCGTGCCCCACGCTGCATGCGTGCTCGGCGAGGTAATGGCAATGATAGATGCAGGCTATGTTGGCGAAGAGAACAATGCCGCACGAGAGGTTTGCGCTGATGCGCTCAAGCGCCGGGAAGTCACGGTTAAACTCACTGTAGGGCAGGAGCAGCGGATCGATGCCAAGGGATTCCTGGTACTTCAGTCTGGGCAGATTGGTGGGCCAACTGAGCACGCTTCCGCGGATGCTCAATTCCGGGTAGTTGCGCCGAACCAGCGCCACAAGCGCCAGGTTCGAAATCGAAACGTTGTCGACCCCGAGTTCCACTAATTGCCCGACAAACGCGAGCAGGCGCTCTTTGCCCTCCTGCGTCTGCTCAAGATTTCCCAGACACGGTGCATTGAGCAGATAACTGAACGACAAGCCGCGCTTGTGGGCTTCCCGGATATAAGCGGCGGCAGCAGCAAGGTCTACTGCAGGCAGCACGGAGCCTGCCCTGCCTCCACCAACGAGGTCATATGGCAGCTTTGCATAGACCGACGTCACCTCGGGGATGTGCGCGAGTCCGTCAAGAAGTTCGATGTCCCAGTTCGCAGCAACGCTCAATTTCATAGCCATTCTCCAGAAGCGCGGATCAAACCGGCTTTATTCCTGTCACTCGCAAACCGAACGGTGTCTCGACAACCGCGCATCCGGCGAGTTCTGCTTGAGTGAGTAAAGCCCGTACATCTGTCACGGTATAGGCAGCGTCGATTGATGCCCGGAGAGTTTCCCTGATCACTTCGGAATTCACCCTTTGCTCGAGGAAGTTGCGGGCCGAGCGTGACAGATCCCTGCGCAGATCGGACACGTATAATCTTCCGCCGGGCTTCAGGACCCTCCAAAGCTCGGTGAAAATCGTACAGGGATTGAGCCACTCATGCAGCGAGCGGCTGGTAAAGACCGTATCGAAGGCATTGTCTTCAAAGGGTATGGCATCGGCGGAGCCAAGGAGGTGTTCGGCGCGGTCGTCAAGTCCCAGCTCCCGCGTGTGATTTTTGGCTATCGCGACCATGTCCGGGCTTATGTCAAGACCGACGAGGCGGGTATCTTTGGTTTTCAGCAGCCACTCAAGGCCGAGATAACCGGGCCCCGATCCGACCTCCAGCGCGCATCCACTCAAACTGCCATTGCGCAGAAGATCCTCGGTTTCAAGCCAGCCCTTCTCCCGGAGATCCGCCTGCATACGGTCATAGGCTTCGGCATAGGCCCGACCTGAAATCGTATGGTTTGTCTCTGGAACCCTTGATGTTGTCATTGGTCTCTGCGGATAGGAGCTCGCTTTGGGATGAGGCGAATATAGGATGGGGGCTGTTGGGTGTCAATATAAAGTTCGCCGCAAGAGACTCTAGCGCAGCAAATACTCCCAGAGCGGCCCCTTTTTGTCTCGTGATCGCAGCCGCTGCATCAAGCCAGCCATGTCTTCATCCGGGAACATCCACGGCCTGCCCGTTTTTTTTGCCCTTTCCTTCAATCGGGAAAGATCTACTTTGTCCGAGACGTAGTATGTGGGGTTCAGCAGACTATCGTCTTTGCTGATTTTGTTCTCCTGAAGGGCCAGGGCATGAAGCTTTGTGCCGGGATAGATGCGCATGCCGACAAAAGGAAAGAAGGCGGTCCGCTCTATTTTTTTTGAATTTTCAAAGGTTTCGTTCAGGGTGTCTTCAGTTTCTCCGTACCCGCCCAGTATAAGAAAATGGGCGCAGTGGATTTTCAGCCGGCTGCATATCTTTGAAGCTTCAAGAATATCTGCCACCGTGAAAGGCTTACCGTAATTCTTGAGCGTCGTATCAGACAGCGAGTCCGTTCCGAACTCTATATGCATAAGACCGGCCTGCTGCAATACCCGCAATACTTTTTCATCGAGGCTTGCAAAATTAAAGTAGCCGCCCCATTTGAGGTCCATCTTTTTGCTGATTATGCGCTCGGCCAAATCGAGGTTATAGTCATTATTGATATTGAAGACCGAATCGGTAAAAAAAACATAGTCGATCTTTTTTTTAAAATAAAGGTCCGCCAATGTGTCGGCAACCGTGCCGGCGTCAAGAGTCCGCACCGTGCTTCCTTCAATTAAAGGATAGGTGCAATAGATGCATTGATACGGGCAGCCGCGTTTGGTCTGGATATTGATCATGCCGCCCTGCTTCCAGTAGAAGTCAAGGAGCCCTGCGTTAAAGCATACTTTCGGATCAGGGCAATAGCGCTTTTTTGCGTTCACCTGTATCGCATCGTTTATCCCTATAGACCAAGCCTTCAATTGCGCAATAGTCGGTTTTGTCTTCCAGCGCCTTCAAAAGGTCAGAAAAACTTTCTTCACCTTCACCATAGATGCCAAAGTCGGGCTTCAGATATTCAAAAAGTACGCGGGGATAGATGGAATAGCCGGGGCCGCCGATAATGATCGTGCTCAGGCTGCACTGCCGCGTGGTGTTGATAATATCGCTGTAGTGTTTGAAGAAGCTTTCCTGCCGGTACATATTCACATCATCAATATTGCGAAGCGAAATGCCGACATAGTCAGGGGTGTATGTCTGCAAACAGTCTGCATAATCAGCAGGGCTGTTCACCACAAAATCAAACACCTGAATGTCGAGCGCAGGGAATTTTTCTTTCAGATGGGTCGCTAGATACGAAATACCCAGCGGGTACACCGGTGAGGGGTCGGTATACTGATTGGCAGAGACCAGTAATAGTTTTGTCACGGGCACTCTATTCTCAGCCTTTTATAGATGCGAAGATAACAACCGCTGCGCTCAGTACAACACCCCACAAAAGAGGGGGTGAAAAATTCCCCCTTTAGCAAAGAGGGTTAGGGGGATTTATCAGGCTGCAAGAAATCCCCCTGTGTCCCCCTTTTTCTAAGGGGGATTTAAACAGGCTTATTTTTTCGTATAAATTTAATACCCCCCTGTTTTGGGGGAGCTGTATCTATAGAATGACACATCAACTCTGCTGTGACTTTCCGTACATACATTTTAGAGAAAAATAATTCCACACATTCTATTCAAGGAAATTCGCTGATAGACAGTACCAAACACACATCGTTCTTGCAAATTGAATTCCGCTGGCATACAACAGGCATATGATGCGGGTAGTTTCAGGTTTAGTTAGGAGGCACAGAGCAGGGCCATGTCAGGCCGTGTGTATGCAGCTGTTTTCAATGGTTCTCGTCATAACCGCCTGCATCTGCGCTCCGGGCTGCTCCTCAAAAAACCTGTTTTTCCCCGATGCCCCACTTTCCCGCATGCCACAGGAAATCAGTTATGACGTGAACGGCAATGGCCGGGCCGACTTTGCGCTGCAGGCAGGTGCAGACAACCGGACGACCTCTCTTGCCTATGCCCATGAAGAAAACGGGAGCTATGACCGAATCTACCGCCTTAATGACTATGAGACAGACAGTGTGCCGCACCTGATTATCCTGCTGGATTCAATCCCCTATCAGTGCGTGCTTGATTTTTATACTGCCGGCCATTTCAGCTGGTTTCCGCCGCCGCAGAAGGTGATCGCTCCCTTCCCGACGCTGAGCGCCGTTATTTTCAACCAGATTCTTCAGGCCCCTCCTCTTGCGGGAACAAACAATTATTTCTACGATCAGCGCATCAATCGGATATGTAATCGCTTCTGGGATGCTGCCACGGGAGGCAGGACTCCCTGGCAACGCTGCCTGCACTATAACGCTGGCTATATGAGGGAAGGGCTTGGGTTTGTAAAAACGCGGAAGATATTCAGCCAAGAATTGGAAAGCATCAAGCAGGCCCTCGACCAAAGCCCTGATCGGGTAACTCTCGTGTATGTCGTTAGCTCCGCAGCCATGGTCTGCAAATATGGCAGGCAGGGCGTCGATGAATGCCTGCGTGAAGTAGAGCGCCTGTGCCTTCAGCTTTTATGGGAGCGTCAGGGCGCCCTTAAAATTTCCATACTGGCCGACCACGGCCACAACCTCATGCCGTCACAGTTCGTATCCATAAAAAATATTTTAACCGAGGCGGGGTTTGCCGTGAGGGACACAATCCAGTCGGCTAACGATGTCGTTATCGACACTGAGGGGCTGGTCACCTATGCGGGAATCCATACGCAAAGACCGGCGGCGGTTGCCGACGTGCTGCTTCAGAAGTCTCAGATGCAGCTTGCACTGTATATGCAGAGTAACAGGGTTATCGTGCGCGACAGCAGGGGCTCTGCAGCAATAGAAAAAAAAGGCGGCAAACTGCGCTATGTTGCCATAGACCGGGATGTGCTGGGCTACCAGCCGGTACGTGCTGTGCTGGCCATGTCCGGAAAGGCGGATGCGGAAGGCTTTGCATCACCCGACGACTGGTTTAGCGCAACAGTTGACCATGAATTGCCCAATGCTCCCCCGCGGATATGGGATGCCTTTCATGGCCTTGTCGTATGTCCATCCGATTTGATGATAACCCTCAAAGATGGCTATATGAGCGGGTATCCCCTCTTTAGAGCCTTTATCGACATGGCCTCTTCACATGGAGGACTCAACCAGGCAAGCAGCGTGACATTTCTGCTGAGCATGACCGGGCGGTCAAACCGGCCATTGCGAAGCAGCGAAGTCCTTCAGACTATTGAGCCCGGTTATATGCCTGCCATCCGTCCGGGGAAATAGGTCAAAATTCTCTTGCCGCAGCTCAAGTGATCTGGAGTCCGTTCCATCTATCGCTTGAGAACCGGAGCATTTTTTACTATAAACGGCTTATTGCTGTCGCGGAGAGCAGGGTGAATTAGATTGTAGCTGTCAGCCGATATGCTCCATGCAGGGGGCGGGTTTTACGTCTACCTGCAGGAGAGGATAACCCCCTCCCGTACGAAAAGCATAAAATAATTACGCAGGGAGGGCAAAGAACCGTAAAAAAAGGGAAATGCACTATTTTCATGCCGGACTCGCTTCGCTTACACCGGCCTGCAAGTGCTCTGATAAGGTTCGTGCCCACCACAAACGACTTTTCGTACACGCCGCTTAAGCCGAAGATCTCTCCCTGCTGCCGAGATGACAACATATTAACTGCGATACAGTTTCTGTAGGCGAGGAGCAGCACGTATGGGAAACAGGGCGAGCATCAAAAAATACGCGGTGGAGGAGTTGACTTCTTCAGGAACACCATGGCCATAGGAGCCGGGTGTCCCGAAGAGAATAAAATGCGGGGTTGTTTTTCAGCCGCCGGTTTTCTGCTGTGGGGTTTTTTGCTTTTTGGTTGCGGGTTTTGCTGCCTGCTGCGAAGGGGGTTTCCGGCTTTTCTGCGAAGATTTTGGTGGAGCAATTGCTGCTGACGGGTTCTTTTTGCCGGGTAGAGACTTTTTGTTTGCCTTGACTGCCGGGGTCTTGAAGGTACTGTTAGGGTCAAGGCAGGCCCGTATCATTTCAGCTCCAACAAATGACGAGCGCATGGTGCGCTGCGCTCCATGCACAAGAATGCAGGCTACGGCGACGCTCGTTTGGCCTGTCTGCCCGAACCCGGCAAACCAGTCGCAGCGGCCGGTATGCTCAGGCAGATCTATGGATCCGGTCTTGCCGCCCATGGTCCAGCCATGTGCAGCTCCGATTTTTCTGGCCTGGGTGAAAGAGCCGCGCGCAGTGCCGCTTTCCACCGTTGCCTGCATGAGCTGGTTGAGCTGGGCAACGCTGCGGGGCGACAGGGGCTGAGAAAGGGTTTTGGCGCTATGGGAGTAGATGAGCGTGCCGTTTGCATCGGTGATTCGGTCAATTATATAGGGCTGCATGATTTTTCCGCCGTTTACAGGCAGCGAGGCAATGAGGGCGGCATGCAGGGGCGAAAGGGTTGTGCGGGTATTATAGCCGCTTGCCAATTCGGCCCGCTGGAAATCGTCGACCGGAGACACTATGCGGCTTTTCGTCACGGGCATATCAAACTCCAGGGGCATGTTGAAAAGCATAGCCTGCCCCATGTCAAGAAAGTCGCGGTCGGCAAAAGAGTCGAGCCACATTTTGCCAAAATACGGGTTGATGCTCAGACTAAAGGCCTTGTCAAGCGGAACCAGCTCGGGCTTGTACGGAGAACGCTCAATCCCAACCTGACTTCTGTATAGCGTGTGATATCGCCCTGCCACCGGTACAAGATGGTCAGTGTCAAAACCTTTTTTTTCAAGAGCCACGGCCGCGGTAATGATTTTGGCAAGAGAAGCTGCTGGAAACCCGCCGTAAACGCAGTAGTTGTCAGCACCCTCCGGTAGCAGATTCGTTCCGTTTTTTGCTGTTTTATTGCCCATGGCAAGCACGGCCCCGGTTTTTGCATCAATGGCAACAGCTGCGGCGATCATGGGTCCTGAGCGCGCAAAAAGGGACATCAGGCGCTGCTGCAACTCCGTTCGCAGCGTTGTCTGAACCGTCAACCGGCCTTCGGCGGTTGCCGCAGTAAACACCGCAGGAGGGTTGAGTTCGTAGAAGTAGCGGTCGCTGAACAGAGAAGCGGCGTTTTGCACAGCGCCATCACGAACTGCTCCCTTTGCCTCACCTGCTGCTCCCGCTGCACGAGCGGGGAAAGGCGGCAGAACAAAAACTGTCAGCAGCAGGATTAGTGCTGCTGCATGAATGCGGAAAGCAAAGAAAGTATTTTTTGAAACTTTCATGGATCTTAAAATGTTTATAGTGTTCTGAGATTTAAAGTCAAAAACCCTATCATAAAGTGGTAAAATAGGCAAATGATGAATATCTATAATAGTAGTATTATACCATTTCAGCTCACCAACAGCCAGGTCACCGCACCTATGCCCATATAGACGCATAGATAGTGCGGCTCCCCGCCTACAAAGCGGGGATGAAAAGGCAGGTATTCGGTAAAAATGCTGTAGCTGTTCAAGACTATTAAAATATAAGAATTTTAAAAAATAGTATTTTACAAACAGAAAAAACTATGATATAAAAGACTCCTATAGTAGCGTAACAACTTATTAAGGAGAGGGATCATGAAAAAAACGAGTTTATTATTACTTACAGCCTGTCTATGCATTGCCGGGTGCAACAATGAGCCTGCGCAGAAGACAGCTCAGAGTGTAACGCTGACCATTGGCGCCTATACGGTTCCAAAGGACGCATACCAGAAAGAAATTATACCTGCGTTCCAGAAATACTGGAAAGAAAAGACCGGGCAGACGGTTACGATTCAAGAGTCCTATGAGGCATCGGGCGCCCAGGGCCGGGCCATTTCCTCTGGTTTTGAGGCGGACATAGCAGCCCTGTCCCTTGAGGAAGACATCGACGTTATCAAACGGGCCGGCCTTATTACCCATGACTGGAAAACCGGCAAAACCGGCGGGTTTGTCACACGTTCCACCGTGGTCATTGCCTACCGGCCCGGCAATCCCAAGAATATCAAGGACTGGGATGATCTCAAGCGCGATGATGTGGCCGTGCTCTATCCCAGCCCCAAAACTTCGGGCGGCGCCATGTGGGACGTGAATGCCATCTACGGCGCAGGGTTGAAGCTGACTGAAGTAAAAAACGGAGCGCCGGACAAGGCCTATGCCCATGATCTTTTAAGGGCCATTCAACGCCGCGTGAAGGTGATGGACAAATCCGGCCGGGAATCGGTGGGCACGTTTGAAAACGGCATCGGCGACGCGCTGGTCACCTATGAGAATGAAGCCCTTCTTCGGCAGAAGCAGGGCAAGGATTTCCCTTTTGTTGTGCCTTCGGCTACGATTCTTATTGAAAACCCAGCGGCACTTGTGGATAAATATGTAGATAAGCACGGCAATAGAGCGGTTGCGGAAGCCTTTATGGCATTCCTTGTGGAAAAAGAGGCGCAGCGCTCATTCGCGCGCTACGGCTTCCGTTCTATTGATGATGATGTAGTCAAGGAATTCGCAGCAAAATACCCCGTGCCGCAGTATTTGTTTGACATGAAATATCTCGGCGGCTGGCCGGCGGTTCAGAAAGATCTGTACGGACCCGAGGGCGTGTGGACGAAAATAATTCAAGAACTGGCAAATGAAGGAAAATAAATCGACGGCGGGCGGGCTGGTCCTGAGGGGCATAACGCTCAGCTATATAGCGTTGCTCATAGTCCTGCCCGTTATCGCCATAAGCTGCAAAGCCTTTGATGGCGGCATCGCGCTGCTGTGGCAGGAGATAACCCTGCCGCAGGCGCTTTTCTCGCTGAAGATCACGCTTATCCTGGCCCTCATCATCGCCATAGTTAATGTCATCACCGGAACAGCCACGGCCTGGGTTCTCGTGCGCTGCGATTTTCCGTTCAAGCGCGAAATCAATGCTATTATCGATCTGCCTTTCGCCATTCCGACAATCGTTACCGGCATTATGCTGGTGGCCCTGTACGGCCCGCGCAGCTTTATCGGCGCGTTTATGCAGAATAAGTTTAATTATGAGATCATCTACAACAGCCCCGGCATTCTGATCGCCCTGCTGTTTGTGACATTTCCCTTTGTGGTGCGCTGCGTCCAGCCTGTGCTGCAGGAAATGGAGAAGGAAATCGAAGAGGCGGCCATGACGCTCGGCGCCTCGCCTTTTCAGATTTTCAGGAAGGTCATTATGCCGACACTGTTTCCGTCAATCGTCACCGGCGCGGCCCTTTCCTTCAGCCGCGCCCTTGGAGAGTTCGGCTCGGTGGTCATTGTGGCGGGCAATATTCCGTTTAAAACGCAGGTGGCGGCAGTATATGTGTATGGTGAAATAGAGAGCTCCAATGTACCGGGCGCAACGGGCGTGTCGTTTATTCTGCTGGTATGTTCATTTGCCGTGCTTTTGCTTCTCAACTTCATTCAGTACTGGAACAGGCGGCATGAAGAAGGGTGATCGGATTCTCATGGTGCTCGTGCTCGGCTGGGTCGCCGTGCTTGTGCTGCTGCCCCTGTCGGGCATTGTGCGGGAGGTTTGGACGAATGGCCTGTCCTCGCTTGCCGAACTGCTGGGCCAGCCTACGGCTCTGCGGGCTTTTCTGCTCACGTTCTGGCTGACCCTGGGCTCGGTGGTCATCAACACGATTTTCGGCACCATGCTGTCTTTTATACTCGTGCGGCACAGCTTCCGCGGTAAGGTTTTTCTTGAGGGCATCATCGACCTGCCCTTTGCCGTGTCGCCGGTCATTGCGGGTTTCATGTTTATCATCCTTTTTGGCCCGCGGGGCTGGATCGGCAGCTGGTTTGACGCACAGAACATCAAAATCATCTATGCCTTCCCCGGTATGCTGCTTGCCACGCTGTTTGTGACATTCCCCTTCGTGGTGCGCGAGGTGGTGCCGGTGCTGCGCGAATACGGAATCGATCAGGAGGAGGCGGCCATGACGCTCGGCGCCTCGCGCTGGCAGACCTTCTGGAAGGTGACGCTGCCCTCCATCAAATGGGGCATGATCTACGGCATCACCCTGACCATAGCCCGGGCCATCGGCGAGTTCGGCGCGGTGATCGTGGTGAGCGGCGGCATCATCAATAAAACGCAGACCGCCACGCTGCTGATTCATCACAAATTTATGGACTTCGACTTTACCGGCGCCTGCGCAGCGGCCATGGTGCTGGCGGCTGTTTCGTTTATTATTTTAATTGCCATGCAGTATATTTTTTCCAAACGCAAGGTGTAATATGGGTATCAGCATTCAAAACGTGAGCAAGCGGTTCGGCGACTTTATCGCCGTTGACGGTGTGAGCTTCGAGGTTCAGACGGGCGAGCTGGTGGCACTGCTCGGGCCCAGCGGCTGCGGCAAGAGCACACTGCTGCGGGTTATAGCAGGCCTTGAGACGCCCGACGCGGGAGCAGTCATCTTTAACGGCGTCAATATGAACGCCATGTCGGCACGGCAGCGGCGCGTGGGCTTTGTCTTTCAGCATTATGCGCTGTTTAAGCACATGACCGCCGAGCAGAATATAGCCTTCTCCCTGAACGTGCAGAAGAAAAGCAAAAAGGAGATTGCCGACCGGGTCGGCCACCTTATCGATCTTGTAAAGATGCGCGGCTATGCCGGGCATTACCCGTCGCAGCTGTCCGGCGGCCAGCGCCAGCGCGTTGCCCTGGCACGCGCTCTTGCAGCCGAGCCCGCCATACTGCTGCTGGACGAGCCGTTTTCCGCCCTTGATCTGAAGGTGCGCGAAAGCCTCGTGGGGTGGCTGCGCAATATGCACGACAAGCTCAATGTGACGAGCATTTTCGTCACGCATGACCAGAACGAAGCCATGGAGATTTCCGACAAGATTATCGTCATCAACAAGGGCCGCGTGGAGCAGATCGGAGCGGCCCGCGATGTCTACGAGGAGCCCTCCAACAAATTTGTTGCAAGCTTTATCGGCAATATCAATATTATCGACGCGCATCTTGAAGGCGAAGCCATTTTCGTACACGGCACGCAGGCCCGGCTTCACAGGCCAGCCGGGTATGATGCGCCGTCGGGGGATATCGTGCTCCTGGTGCGGCCTGAAGATATCGGCCTGCAGCACGTGGCCGAAGGCCCTCATGCCATCCCTGCCGTTGTCACCGGCATACGCTACAAGGGCAGCGTCACCGAAGTTGATCTGCAGCTCAGGGATTTCAGCCTCATGGCCCTGGAGTTTTCAAAGTATATATGGACTGTGGGGGAGAAGGTTTTTGTAAACTTTAAAAAATACAATGTTTTTGCCGCCGGCGACAGCCACCACGCTATCCGCCGCCAGCTTGAGCAGCTTGGCTATATTGAATGATTTTTGGTAGCTGCTCAGGTCTTAGGGTTCAGTTGTGTCCGTGAGGGCACAAGCGCTGTTTGATGAGCATCTGGACTGCGATCCGAATTCGAACTACTCCCGGGCTGGCCAACGGTTGGTTCGCTCGCCTCTCTCAATGCGAAGGGGACAATGCTTCTGATAGACGACCAAATCCTCCAATTCGCTGCTTCTATAGTTCTTTCCTGAACCCTCGGTCGCTAACGCTCAAGGTACGATTTTTCTATTGCAAAGCCCTACCACCTGATATACTGTACGCCGAATTTAAACTTCCAACCATATAAAGGAGCCTGAGGACGTTAACCATCGTGCATACTCCCGGGCGCTTTCCATGAAATTTAAAATCTCACCCTCGCAGCTTATCCTGCTGAGCTTTGCCGCCATTATACTTTTCGGCGCGTTCCTGCTTATGCTTCCCATTTCCTGTGTGGGCAAGCCTGTGGGATTTATCGAAGCGCTTTTTACAACGACCTCTGCCACCTGTGTCACCGGCCTTGCGGTCTTTGACATCGGCACGCGCCTGACCGTGTTCGGGCAGCTCGTGGTGCTTGGTCTTATACAGGCCGGCGGACTGGGCATCATGACTTTTTCTACATTTTTCATTTATTTACTTTCTCACCGCCTGTCCATCCGCAACCGAGAAATAGTTTTGCAGAGCCTGAGCCAGCACCCGGTAAAAGACATGAGCGCGCTGCTGCTGTCGGTTTTCGGCGTCACGCTTTTTATCGAGGCCATTGGCGCTGTTTTTCTGTTTAATGCCTTTGCCAAAGACTATCCCATGGGCCATGCTGCCTATCTTGCGATTTTTCATTCTGTGTCGGCATTCTGCAATGCCGGCTTTTCACTGTTTCCCGACAACCTCATGAAGTATTATGACAACAGTATCGTGAGCCTCACGATATCGGCATTGCTGGTGCTGGGGGGCCTTGGCTTTATTGTCATATTCGACGTCTACCGCACCCTGCGCAGCCGCGTACAGGGCAAAAAATCGGCATTTAACTTTCACTCCCGCCTCGTGCTTAGGACATCACTCTGGCTAATACTTGGCGGCTTCATTGTTTTTATGCTTTTTGAATGGTTCAATGTGCTGCAACCTATGCCGCTCGAAAGCCAAAATACTTGTGTCCCTGTTTCAGTCGGTTACGCCCCGCACCTCCGGGTTCAATACGGTCGACTATGGCCAGCTCACCGACGCAACGCTTGTGTTCACTATTTTTCTTATGTTCATCGGCGCTTCGCCCGCCTCAACCGGCGGCGGTGTCAAGACGACAACGTTCAGCGTGCTGCTGGCCCTGATTGCCGCAAAATTCCGCGATCAGGAAGACATAAACCTCATGGGCCGCCGTATTTCCCCGGATATCATGTCACGGGCCGTTTCGATTGCGGCATTTTCAGTTGTTCTTGTTTTGGTTTCCACCCTTTTTCTGCTGCTGTTTGAAGTGGGGCAAACGCCGCATGCCCAGACAAAGGGAAAGTTTCTTGAGTTTCTGTTTGAGGCGACATCGGCCTTCGGCACTGTGGGCTTAAGCACCGGCATCACAGCGGCAATCAAGGACCCGGGCCGCATCATCCTGATTCTGCTCATGTACATCGGCCGCGTGGGGCCGCTCACTCTGGCTATCGAGCTTGCGGGAGCCGGCAAAAAAAAGGCATACCGCTATCCGGAGGAAGAGAATATACTTATAGGATGATTGAGGGTTCAGGATTCAGGAATTTAGGCAGTAGGGTGCAGAGATTTGGGAATTAAAAAACGTATTTTGTCTTCAGGGGTGGTTTTCAAGCCTGCCCGCATATTCAAGGAGAGTGGATTATGAGAAATTTTGCAGTGATCGGACTGGGGAGCTTCGGCCATTTCACCGCACGGTATCTTGCTGAGCGGGGGCTTGAGGTGCTGGGCATCGACATGGATGAACACGAGGTCGAGCGGATAAAGCCCTATATTGAAAAAGTCGTGATTGCCGACGCCACCAATAAGGAGGTGCTGGAGCAGATCGGCGTTCAGGACATGGATGCCGTTATCGTCAGCGTCGGCGATAAGATTGACATGAGTATCCTGATCACGCTGTATCTCAAGGAGCTCAAGGTCCGAAACATCATCGTAAAGGCCATCACCGAGGACCATGGCAAGATTCTGCATATCATCGGCGCCACCGAAGTGATTTTCCCCGAGCGTGATGTGGCGGCCAAGATTGCCGAGCAGCTGGCAAATCCCAATGTCATCGACACCCTGAGCCTCGGGCCTGACTACAGTATCGTGCAGCTTGCCCCGCCAGAAGAGTTTATGCATAAATCCCTGCGAGAGCTGGATATCCGCAAAAACTATAATGTACAGGTGATTGCCATCAAGGAGCTGGTGCCGGAAAATCTTATCGTCGTGCCGCCGGCAGACTACACCATCAAGGACAGCGATACCATGCTCGTGGTGGGCCGGCTCAAGGATATAGAAAATCTGAAAAAAGTTTCCTGACAACTTCTGTTGCGCTGACGGCAGACTGGTCTGATATGCAGCAGCTTGATAGTACCGGGTTTCAGCAGCAGGCGCAGTCATATAATCAGGCTGTGGCGGCATTCGCCGGTATTGACCCCTATTGCAGCCGCACCGACTGGATTCTGCCGTTTCATGCTTCATTTACGCCCCGGGCCCCGCTGCATATCTGGCAGAAGCATGAAAGCTTTGTCGTGCTTGCTCAAGGCCGGCCCGCAGAAGAAAAGCCGCTGTTTTCGTCAGTGGATTCCATGTGGGGTTTTGCCACCGCCCTTGTTGGAGAGCACTCTCCCCTGATGCTTGGCAGCATCTGCCGCGCCAGCCTGCGCCAGGGGCATCTCATCCTGTACGGCCTGCCCAATGACAGAGCGTTTCTTGACGCCGTTGTCAGCCAGACCGCCTCCACTCACCGGGCTTTTCTGCTCAATCCTGTCAGCCGCTGCGTGGCCTCTTTGCAGGGCGGCCTGGAAGGATTTCTTTCCCGGCGATCATCCAAATTCAGAATGAATGCGCGCAAAGCGGTTAAGCTGGCGGCAGCTGCCGGCGTTTGTTTTCGCTGTATAGACAGAGGGCCCTCAGATGCTGTGATGAGCCTCTACAATGAGCTTCTTGCCATAGAAGGCCGCAGCTGGAAGGGCCGCAGCGGTGAGGGCGCTGACCAGCCACCCATGAAGGACTTCTACCGGAACATGTTCGAGCGCATCGGCCCGGCCGGGCTGCTGCGCGTGATTGTCGCTGAGCTTGCCGGCCGGCCGATCGGCTATCTGCACGGCGCCTGTGTGAACAACAGGTTCAGGGGGTTGCAGTTCAGTTTTGACGACAGCTTCAGGGAATTATCGCTCGGCAACGCTCTGCAGCTCAAGATGCTTGAATGGCTGTGCCGTGAAAATGCGGGCGTCTATGACCTTGGCATGACCGTGCCCTACAAAAAGAAATGGGCCGAGCTTGAGCATCAGACGCAGACGGTGTATCTGCGCCCCCGGTAAGTCCTGCATACAGGGGGGTAAATAATAAAAAGAGCTGATGGCTGTTATTGCAAGGAAGGAGCGGAGTGGGTTTATGATTGCCAAGATGAAAGTGCTTATGATAATCTTTTTTTACAGGCATCGAACACCTGAAAAATTTGTTGCATCGCAATAACCAATGCGTACAAGGTAAATATGATTACGCGGAAGCATAGCGCCGCATGAAATCCATCTCTGCATTCCCCAAACAGTTGCTTGCTGATTCGCGCGCCTATGTGGTGGTGCTCGTATGCGCCGTCATACTGCTGCTTCCTTCCGTCTTTACGGGCCTTTCGGCGGGCGATTCTTGAGCGCCTGCCGGGCCTGCATTGCCGCGGCCGCAGGGGATATACGAACCGCGCTTGAAGAGCTGATCGCCGCAAAAGGCCTTGGGCTTCACGCGGTAGTGGAGCGCAATATCGAGGCGGCACAGCGCTGGATCAGGGTTGGCGGTACAGACAGCGGCAGGCCCCTCATCCTTGACCCGGATTGCTCCTTTCAAATAACCCGGAAGCTTGTACAGCCGGTCATGCCGGGCCCCATTGCCTGAATGGCATTGAATCAGTCGGTGTCTTATGCGATAATGTGTTAACTTTTTTAGAATAAAACTGAGCCTGCGCACGCACTGCGCCGGGAATATCATTACCTGTACTTCCGAATGCGGGAAACATCTGATGGCTACAAGGAAAAACTGGAAACTGCTGGCGGGCATACTGCTGTTTGCCTGCATCTACGCAGGTGAGCTGGCGTATATTTTTTCCCTAACACCCGATCCCTGCGAGGATGCCTATATAACCTTCCGCTTCTCAAAAAACCTGGCCGACGGCAATGGCCCTGTTTTCAACCCGGGCGAGCGTGTCGAGGGCTATTCAAACCCCCTTTGGATGTTCTCCATCGCCATGGCCCGGAAGCTCGGCCTGGACATGGTGAGCTACAGCCGAGCGGCTGGGGCGCTGTTTAATACGCTTGCGCTGCTGCTGGTGTGGTATATCCCCTGGCGCTGGTTCGCCGTACGCGGCCCCGCATCGCTGGCTGGACCGGTTCTCTACCTGCTCTGCCTGCCGCTGCAGTTCTATGCGGCTTCAGGCCTTGAAACCTCTCTCTATACCTTTCTGGTTCTCGCAAGCGCGGCTGCCATCATGTGGGCCGGCGTCTCTGCCGGTCGCTGCACAGCCGCATTTTTCGTTCTGCTGCTCACCGCCCTCACCCGGCCTGAAGGCATCATTTTTTTCGGCTTTTATTGTCTGTGGCTCGGCTGGCGATGCCTTGTTAAAAAAGAATCACTGAAGCCCTTTCTCCCGGGCATTCTCCTGTTTTTGGTGCTGTACGGGGCTTTTCTCATCTGGCGCTTGAGCTACTACGGCCTGCTCTTGCCCAATACCTATTATGCCAAGGGATCCTTTCCCCTGTATGTACGGCTCATACTCGGCTACTTCATCAATAAGGCTTTTTTTACCAGCTACACCTGGCTCCTCTTTCTGCCGCCTTTCGTTCTCTGCATACGCATTCCCGGCAAGCGCCGACTGATGGCACCTCTGTGGCTTTTTATCGCAGCAGGGCTTTTTTTCAGTTTTGGTTTTTCAGGCTTCGACTGGATGCCCTATTTCCGCTACAACCTGCCTGTGGCCCCCCTGCTGATCGTCTGCTGCCAGTTGCTCTTTTCCGAGATATGGAGGGCCTGGGCCTCGACTACGGGGAAAAAACTGCTCGGGGCTGCACTGACAGCCTGCATACTATTTGTTGCTGCTGAGCAGTGCTGGAAGGATCTTGCCTTTAACTATCGCTGGCGCGATCTTGGCATATTTGCCCGCTACAACCAGAAAACGCTCGCGGAATGGATACACCGTGAGCTCGGAACAAAGCCCGTCATCGCCATCGGCGATGTCGGCTATTTTGCCTATGTTTCAGAGGCCACCATAGTGGATATCTTCGGCCTCACAAGCCGCGAGTTCGCCGAAGTCAAAAACCGCTACGGCGCGCCCGACATATCCTTCTTCCCGCCAAGCCTGTCCTTTGAAACCCTAAAGAAAAAAGAGGGAGAGCTGCTACTGCAGGTCGCACCCGATTATGTTTTTCTCTATAACGCGCGCCTTAAAATCACGGCCACCTATCCCGGCAGCGCAGCAGGTATTGCAGATACGCCCGCATTCAATAAAAAATACGAATATATGACTTCATTTCTCATCGTCCCCGACTTCGACAGCGAGGCCTGGCCGCCCTCAATCTATACCATCGATGTTTCCGATCTTTCAACAGGTCTGATCTGCTGGATGCGAACGGGCTGGGGCTACGATGTCTATATACGCCGTGACAGCCCCTATCCCCGCTTTTATATCGAACGCGGTCCGGACGAAAAAATCAAAAATATCATGGTCATCAAAAAGCCGCGCTAGTGCCGCAGTTTTTTAGAAACACGCGCTAATCGTTTGATCAATCAGATTTCCCTCCCTGTATCCCTCCCACTAAGAAAGGGAAAAAGAAAAACACCCCGGATTATAAATTTTGAACAATTTAAACAGCAGGTGAGTTTTAACACCTTTTTTGTCAAAAAAAAGAGCCCTGAATTAAAACTCCGCCGAGGGCGGAAAGCTCAGATTCACGATCACGTCTGCCGGGATGCCCACACCGAGGCCCATCTTTACCGCAATATCTTTCATCGTTAAATATTCAAGCCATTTGCCATTTCGCCGCATTTTGAGGTGCATGCCTGCATCGGTTGAAGGCGCATTTTTTCGCATCTGCAGGATTTCGGTATAGGCATCAAAAAAAGTCCTGTAGGAGTCGATGAACAAATCAAGCTTGTCCTCATGCAGGTGCATGAGCTTGCAGCCGACCATGGCTGCAAGGGGTTTGTCCCAGTGTGGCATATTGTACTGCCCGTCCAGGCCCTCGCGCAGCTTGACGCGATCGATGCCGAAGCGGTCTGCAATGCTGTCCATGGCGCATTTTGCGCTCTGCAGGTCTTCGCTGATCTCTACGGCAGGAAACAGGTCGAGATTCATGTGATAGGGGCCATCGCCGGTGAGCGCCCACTCGGTATTAAAATGGCCGAAGGGGCAACTCGGGTTTGCGGGGAATATCTCAACCTGAAAGACCATGTAGTCGACGGCCATGTCGAGCTCGGGCGGCTGTATCTGGAGCATGGTCATGTGGGTGACGGCAGCCTTTTCGATGCACCCGCCGCGTATGATGGTCACATCGGCCGTGCCGACTTTGAAGGGAACGCTGCGGCGGTCACCTGTGCCGCCGGAGAGTTCAAGTAATCTTTTGATGACCAGCTCTTTTGTTTCTGTTACAAAATCGACAATTTTCATGGCATTCTCCAGCATATAATGTCCTGATGCAATCAGTGTAGCAGATTGCCGCCGGCCGGGCAACATTTTCACGGAGGTGGCCGCAGCTCAAAATTTTCATGCACCCCGCGGCAGGGGCGTATACGTTTAGCGAAAAACAACCGTCATAAGGCTCGACTGTTTTGCCGACGCGGGTATTTTTTCAATCAGCCAGCGCTTTATGGATCAGCGGGCGCTTTTTTATCAGGCGCAGGTGACGGGAGGAGAGATAGGCGCATTGCGAGATGGAAGAACTAATCGGCAGCAGGCAGGGTAGACCCCGCCTTTTTTATTTCCTGGACAGGCTTTTATAGTAGCCGGTAAGCAGCGTGTTTGACCAGCAGAGCATCCCCGAGACGCCGACAATCCTCTGCACTTCAGCCCGCGTTATTTTTGCCTCGGCCCGCAGCACCTCCGGATTTTTCTCGCTTATAGCAAGGGTGCGCGCGGCAAACAGCAGGGGCCAGAGGCAGAACAGCCGCAGCCTGCGCAGCCTGCGCGGCAGCAGCCGTATATAGTCAAGGCCATTGTCCAGATGGCGCCGGGCCTTGGCCGTGAGCATGCCCAGCACCTGCAGTGCCGCAGGCTCATGAGCCGGATCAAAAAGCTGGACCGAATCCAGTCCGGCATTTCTGCAGAACGTCTCAGGCACAAATATCCAGCCCCGCTCGAAATCCTTGCGCATGCCGCGAATGATGTTGACGGTCTGCAGGGCAAGGCCGAATTCGCGGCCAAGCCCCATGAGCCGGTCTTTCTGTGCTGCTATTGTCGGGCTGTGCAGGGCAAACACTTCGGTTAAAAGCCACCCGACGCGGCCCGCCACTTCGTGCATATAGTCGTCCATTTCGGCTTCATCGCGAACAAAGGGGCCATGCTCCTGCCAGCGAGCCATGCCAAGGGATGTCTCCTGGACATGGCGGACAAGAATGTGGCGGTGCGTTGCGGGAAGGCTCTGCAGGTGGGCCATGACGCTGCCGGCATGCTGGGCCACATAGATTTCGGGGTCTGAGCCGTCAAGGCCGTCAAGCTCGGCAGTGAGCTTGTCAACTGGCGCATCGCCAGTAAGGACGCCTGCCCACAGGCCAAGCAGGCGGGCCTTGGTGGGTGCGTCCAGCTCGCCGTGGTCTTCGATGCAGTCGGCAATGCGGAACAGCAGGTAGGCGACGGTTACGGCTTCGCGCTGCAGGCCCGGCAGCTGCTCTATTGAAAGAGCAAAGGTACGGCTCACATTGCGAAGCATTTCAGAGCTGTTCACGGAGAGGCCTCGCTGCAAAGTATTCAGGTACAGAGGTGCGCGGCAGCCTTGCGGATGCGCGCAACCACCCGCTCGCGTCCGATGGCGATGAGAAGCTCGAAAAGCCCGGGGCCCGCGGCCTGGCCAGTCACAGCAGTGCGTACGCCGTTGATGATGAGGCCCGCCTTGATACCAATTTTTTCCGACAGCTCGCGTACGGCTTGTTCCGTGCTTTCAAGATCAAAGCTTGGTAGTTTCTCGAACATGTCGGCAAGCTCGGAGATAGAGGCCTTGAGTTCGGGGTCTTTTTTCAGGTTTTTCTGAACCGCACTTTCATCATAGGTGAAGTCGTCGGCAAAGTAGGGGCGGCCCAGAGTTGAAAAATCTTTTATGGTATGCAGCCGCGTGCGTATAAGCTCCACAACCGAATAAAACCACTGCTTTCTGCCGCCGTCCCAGGCCTCATCCCACAGGCCCGAGGCTTGCAGTTCGTCGCGCACATACGGTACGAGCTCATCCAGGGGCAGCATGCTTATGTAGCGGGCGTTTATGGAGATGGCCTTGGGGTCGGTCCAGTTCTTATGATCGCCTGCCGTGTAGTTGAAAATGGAGTTGCTGCGGCTGATTCCATCCAGGCTGAAAGCTTCGATCATCTCCTCGCGCGTGAAGAATTCGTGGCTGTCGGATGTGGCCCACCCGAGCAGCGCCAGGAAATTGCACAGAGCCCAGGGCAGAAAGCCCCGTTCCTTGTAATAGGCCACGGTCACTACCTCGCCGTGCTTGCGCTTGGAGATTTTCGCCTTTTTTGTATCCAGCGTCAGCGACATGTGGGCAAACACCGGCTTTTTAAACCCCAGGGCATCGTAGAGGAGAATCTGCTTGGGCGTATTGGCGATGCCGTCCTGTCCGCGCAGCACATGGCTGATGCGGTCCATATTGTCGTCGACGGCATTGCTCAGAACATACAGCGGGTTGCCGTCGGAGCGCAGGATCACAAAGTCCTCGATATCCACATAGCGCTTTTCAATGGTGCCGTACACGGCATCGTCCAGCACCACGGCGCCGTCGGTCTGGGGCGTTTTGAACCGCACCACATAGGGCATTCCCTGATCCTCGCGCTTTTTTATTTCATCGGCAGAAAGCCTGCGGCAGGTGCCGTCATACTTGTTGTCGATTTTTTCTTTCAGGGCATGCTCGCGCTTTGCTTCCAGCGCCTCTTTGGTGCAGAAGCATTTGTAGGCATGGCCGGTTTCCAGAAGCCGGCGGGCCGCTTCCTGGTGTTTGCCGATGCGCTCTGACTGGTAGTAGGGGCCTTCGTCCCAGTCGATGCCGAGCCAGCGCATGCCGTCAAGTATTTCGTCTATGGAGGACTGCGTTGAGCGCTCGGTGTCGGTATCTTCGATGCGCAGGATGAAGGCGCCTTTATGCTTGCGCGCAAACAGCCAGTTATACAGGGCTGTGCGGGCGCCGCCGATATGCAGATAGCCTGTGGGGGAGGGGGCAAAACGAACGCGTACGTCTTCCATGGAACCCGGTATCCTTTCATAAGCAGTAAGCTGAACAGCCTGCAAAACAGGCAGTAACTGTACCAGAAAATTTCCGGCTAGACAATGACAAACCTTTACGGTGCCGAAAGCGGCGCAACCTGGGATGTAATTAATCAAGGGCCTTATGCGCGGCATGGGGCCCTTTCCCGTTTCGTGACGGGAGACCATCCTGGAGAAAACTATTGCCAACCGGGCAAAAATCATATATTGCTAATCATACAAAAACGCCGAAGCATCGTGCAGCCATCACGGTTGCGCATCCCTCAGCTACTCCTCGTAAAAACATATAAAAACCTCTGGAGCATCATATGGAAATCGTAAAAAACATGGTCTATCCCGGACGCATTATCATTATCGGCACGGCCTCCGCAGGGCAGCGCGTTGTGCTCTACAGCATCACGGGCCGCAGCCCGTCGAGCCAGGCGCGCAGGCTTGAAATCGACAAGCAGGCAGGCTGCATCTTTGTGAAACCAACCGATGAAGAAACCCTTAAAGACGGGCAATCCCGATCTGCTGGTGTACCCCGCCGTTATCTGCAAGGCAGGGGCCATTGCCGTGAGCAATGGCAAGCAGACAGGTGATGTGGCAAAGCTGATTGCCGCCACGGCCGAGCCGGTAGCGGTGCTTTTAAAGTCCCTTGCCCCATGGGAATATGAGCCGGATGCGCCTAATTTCACGCCGCGCATCAGCGGTTGCGTGACAAAGGGTGCGGCCCTGAGCGCTCTCAAGCGCGCAGCCGACGGGTCGGTTATCCGCAATTTCTTCACTGTGCCGGCCATTGCAGGCAAAGGCAGCCTTATTGCAACCTATACGGGAGAAAACGCAAATCCCCTGCCGTCGTTTACCGGTGAGCCCAAAGAGGTGGTCATTGCCTGGGCAACAGCAGACGAGGCTGCTGAAGGCCTGTATGCGGCCCTTGGCCCCAAAGCCGGCGGCGATGATTTCCGCGTGACAGCAGCCGCTGTCTACATGGCCCCAGACGGCACCGTGACCATGAGCGTGAAAAACCGGCATGTGTAATATCATGCAGGGGAGGGGTTTACCCCCTCCCACGGGCGGGCATAAAGCCCGACCCTACGTTGAAAACACCTCTGGCCATAATTTTTTTATATAAGGAGCACCACCCATGGCAACCGATGTATCAGACTTCAAAGACGTTTATAAAACCGCTATTGCCAGCGACTTCCCGCAGGAGGCGACGATCATACTGGGAGACAAAACCATTAAGCTGAAAGCCCTCGACATCGCGCTTCGCTACGGTACCAACCCGCATCAGCCCTTTGCTGCTTTTGCACCGGCAGGCGCGCAGCCCCTGTCGGTGGGCAATCTCGATATGCTCAAGGGCGGCAAGGCAGGCCTGTCGCTCACAAACCTGCAGGACATGAGCCAGGCTGTCAATATCCTCAAATACTTCGACCGTTCGGCCTGCACCATCATGAAGCATATCAACCCCTGCGGCTTCAAGGTGCAGACCAAGGGCGAGACCCTTGCCGAAATTTACCGCATCGCCCGCAGCTGCGATGAGCGCAGCGCCTTTGGCGGCATCATCGGCTTTAATGTGAAAGTCGACGCGGCAACCGCCGAGGCCATTATGGAAAGCTTTATCGAGGGCGTCATCGCCCCTGATTATGACGAGGAGGCCCTTGCCGTGCTGCGGCGCACCGAAGGCACCAAAAAACTTAATAATGCCATCCGCGTGGCAAAGTCCGCCAACATGGGCAGCGTTGCGAAATATATCGGCGACGATGTGAGCGGTTATTTCAATATCCGCAACCTTGCCGACGGCACCATTACCTTTGAAATTCCTTATCTCACGCGCATTCGCTCAGCTGCCGACTTTATTTGCGACCCCATGATTCCCAACACCGACCCGGCAAAGAACAGCGGTACCGATTATGTGGTGAAGCGCCAGCCCACGGAAGCTGAGCTGGATGACTGCCTGACGGCCTGGTATCTCAATATCAATGTCCGCTCAAACGGCATCGTTTTCGTGAAGGACGGCGCAGCAATCGCCGTGGGCACGGGCGAGCAGGAGCGCGTGGGCGCCGTGGAGCAGGCCATTGACAAGGCCCTGAAAAAAGGCCACTCGCTCAAAGGCTCGGTCATGTCATCCGATGCTTTTTTTCCGCAGCGCGATTCAATCGACACGATCGCAGCCCAGGGCGTTACGGCCGTGGTGTGGCCCGCAGGCTCCATGAATGATGCCGCGGTCATTCAGGCGGCCAATGATCACAATCTCGCTCTGATGGCAACGCTGGAGAGGTGCTTCCTGCATATTTAGCAGGCTGTTGAAAAACGTTTATATTCCTGACGGGCTTTCGCATGGCGCGATAAGCCCGTTTTTTTATACCTTTACAAAATCGTCAGGCTGGCGCAGGGTGGATTACATACAGCATGTGGCGGAGGAAGCCGCCACATGCTGGCCGGGAAAAAACTTTTAAAACAGACAGCTACGTGTTAAAAGATTTTTCATATGGTTGTATACGGGAGGGATAAGCCATGTTTGTTCATCAGTTTTTCGTCAAAGGCCTCGCACACAGTTCCTATCTTCTGGGCGGCACAACAACCTGCGCCATTATCGACCCGCGGCGCGATATTGAAGTGTATATCCAAGCTGCCCGTGCCATGAGGATGAAAATAACCCATATTTTTGAAACCCATCTGCATGCCGATTTTATTTCGGGACATAGTGATCTTGCCGCGCACACCGGCGCGGTCATCTATGCGCCAAAGGCCGGCACGTGCGCGTTCAAGCATGTTGCCGTGGCCGATGGCGACGCTTTCGACATTGAAGATATGACCATCGGCGTGCTTGAAACGCCCGGCCATACGCCGGAGCATGTCGCCTATGTGGTCACTGACCGCTCACGGGGCAGCGACCCGGCGGCGGTTTTCTGCGGCGATACGCTCTTTGTGGGCGATGTGGGAAGGCCTGATCTGTTTCCCGGCATTGCCGAAAGCCTTGCCGCCAAACTCTATGACAGCCTGCACAAAAAGCTGCTCAGCCTGCCGCCATTTTGCGCAGTCTACCCGGCCCATGGTGCGGGGTCGCTGTGCGGCAGGGCCATGGGCGCCATGCGCACTTCCACTATCGGGTATGAAAAGAAATACAACGGGGCTCTGAAGATAAAGGACAAAAAGAAATTCATCGAAACACTTACCACCAATATGCCGCCTGCGCCCGATCACTTCAGCCGCTGCAGCGCCGTAAACGGCAAGGGCCCTGCCCTTGTTGACAAACTGCCGCCTCTCAAAGCCCTTGCGCCGGCTGAGTTTAAAAAAAGCATGCAGCAAAAAACACTATCGTGCTTGACTGCCGCCCCACGGCTGCCTTCGGCGGCGGGCATGTTCCGGGCTCCTATCACATCGACTTTGGCAGCAATTTTTCGACCTTTGCCGGCTGGATTCTGCCGCCCGGCATGCAGGTGCTGCTCGTAACCGAAAACCCGCAACAGGCAGCAGATGCCGTCGTGCTTCTTCGCCGCGTTGGCCATGACCGCATAACCGGCTTTCTTGACGGCGGCATCTATGAATGGGCAAAGGCGGGGCTTGCCTTCGACACGGTGCCGCAGCTTTCCGTGCAGCAGCTGCACGCTCAGATGCAGCGCAGCGAGCGGTTCACGCTTGTTGATGTGCGCACGCCCCGCGAGTTTCAAGCGGGCCATATCGACGGTGCTGTCAATATTCCCATGCCCGATCTCAGGACGCGGTTCAAGGAGATTGAAACATCGCTGCCGGCCGTGGTCATCTGCAATACCGGCCACAGGTCAAGCATGGGAACAAGCCTGCTGAAACAGCGGGGCTTCAAATATGTGCTCAATGCGGCAGGGGGCATGACTGCCTACGCTGCAGCAGGGTTTACCGGGGCCTGCGCCGTGTGCACCCAGCTGCACGGCCCGCGGGGATAAAAGAACTTTACAAGCTGCGGGGGTTGATCGTCGTGGACATATAGGGGAATCCACCGGCGGACATAGTGCCCCTACTCATGGAAGCCATTCATGGACTTCATAACCGCACAAACCTGGTCGCCCTATGTCGTCGGCATAATCATCGGGCTGCTTAACTGCATCGCAATTGTCGTGTCCGACAAGTTCATCGGCTGCTCCACCGCTTTTTCCCGCTCAAGCGGCATGCTTGAAAAACTGGTGCGCGGCAAACCGGCAACCGAAAAACCCTATTATAAAAAATTTACGCCCGAAATCGACTGGGAGTGGATGCTCGTTGCAGGCGTGGCTGTTGGGGCGTTTGTTTCGGCATGGCTTTCGGGAAGCCTTCAGGCTGTATTCGTTCCTGACCTGTGGGCAAAGACCTTCGGCAGCAGCGCACCGCTGCGCTTTTTTGCCGCCTGTGCCGGCGGCATACTCGTCGGCCTTGGCGCGCGGTGGGCCGGCGGCTGCACCAGCGGCCACGGCATCAGCGGCACCATGCAGCTTGCCGCAAGCAGCTGGCTTGCCGCAGCCTGCTTTTTTGCGGGCGGGATCGCAACGGCGATGCTTTTATATTGATGGCTGATGCTGTAGCACCGACTTTCGCGATTTCTTTGCGCTGAAAGTGCTCTTGTGACCATGATTTTATGATGATTAACATTCACACCAACAAAAATATTCAGCTTGTCATTGGCTTTGCCATCGGCATTGGCTTCGGCTTTGCCCTGCAGCGCGGCGGGGTGACGAACTTTGACGTAATCGTGAACCAGCTGCTGTTCAAGGATTTCACCGTGGTGAAAATCATGCTCTCTGCCATGCTTACCGGCATGATTGGCGTGCATCTGTTGCGGCAGTACGGCTTTGCGCAGCTGCACCCCAAGCCCGGCTCGGTTGGGTCCACCATTGTCGGCGGCCTTATTTTCGGTGTGGGGTTGGCCTGCTTGGCTACTGCCCCGGCACGGTGGTGGCCGCTGCTGCGCATGGAAGGCTCGATGCGCTTTTTGGCGGCATACTGGGCATGCTTGCGGGATCAGGTCTTTTTGCCGCATGGTATCCGCGGCTCGAAAAATCTATTTTAAACAAAGGCTCCTTTGGTGAGAAAACCCTGCCGGAAATATTCAGTGTGTGCCCGTGGAGAGTTATTATTGTCATTGAAGTGCTGGTGCTGGGCCTTTTTGTGTGGCTTGAAAAAGCAGGTTTATAAACCTGCTGCAGATATACCCGCATATGGCGGATGTGGTTCGCTATAAAAATATCCTGTAACGTGTTCGGCGCTTCGCTACGCCAGATCGATAATTTCTACATCAAGCGAGGCCAAATCCACAATCGCAACCGTCGACCTGCCCCGCAGCCACCCGCCGGCCTCGCCCGGGTTTATGACAAGGGGCGGCCCCTGCCGCACATCAATATCATGGGTATGGCCGTACACGATGATATCCACCGCCTCCGATTGGGCCGCAGCCGCAACACAGCCGTCTTCATGCATGAGCAGAAACCGCCTTCCGCCGAACGTGAACTCGCGCGGGCCCGGCAGCAGCTTTGCGTTTTCTCTGAAGGCGGCAGCCAGCCCCACGCGCTCGCCGTCATTATTGCCGAAAACGATTTCCATGGGGCAGTGCAGCTTTTTGAAATCAAGTATGGTGAACGGCGATATCATATCGCCGGCATGCACCACCAGGCCAACACCGCGCTGGTTGAACACATCAACCGCCTTCCGAATGGCGGGCCTGTTGTCATGCGTGTCTGCTATGATGCCGACAAGATGCTCCTTCATGGCGTTTTCTCCCTGCCTGGTTGTGGAATGGCTGCTGGTGCGCAGCTGGTAATTGCTATGGTAATAAAAAAAACGGCCGGAGGCAAGTCCCTGTTTGCGCGAGAGCTTCGAGCCGGGCGCAGCGCGGCCCGCGACGGCACATGTCTTTGCTTGACTTCCCACGGGCCCCTATGCTGTAATATGCCTTAACAGCAGCAAAAAAACTAGAAGTCAGAATCCAGAAGTCAGCATAAAAAAACAGCATAAGCGTTTGAGTGTATGATTGTTGTTTGATTTTCAAAACATGAATATTAAAAACTAATATTTATTAGCGCATGGAATTTTTACAACGATTGGTCCCGTAATTCTATTTGTACTTTCTTTCTTTAAAATTCTTTCTGCTTTGTTCGCAGGCTTGTTTTTTATAATTAGCGGATTTTTCTTATTTACTGCATGTATAAAATCAAGTGTAAAAATCAGGTCAAAAGTTCTCATGTCTATTGTGGCGCCAGCAAAAATTATTTTTGGCATATGGTTAATTTATATTTATCCATAAACTTTCGCTTAGCAGAAACATGGTTAAAACACACGAATCACTTCAGCCGTCCGGCTGACCTTTAGCGTTTGGATTCGTGTCATTCTATTTACTGAATTCTGACTTCTCTTCTCAAAGAGCTTAAACTAGCTGTAAAGCCAATTATCATAGAAAGCAGAGCATCATGAAAAAACAAAAATCACCCTGTTGTCCGGGCAAGGCGCGGTATTTGTCGGGCAAGCGTATCATGCCCAAGGCTATTTCAAAAGATACGAGCATTGTCTCCCTTATCGATAACCTGGATGCCTATAATGGCGGACGGCTCCGGGCAGCCTGCCACCTGCTGCGCGACCGCTACTGCAAAAAAGGATGTCACCATCGGCCTGAGCCTTGCCGGCGCCCTGACGCCAGCGGGCCTGGGCCCTTCAGCCATCATCCCCCTTATGAATCACGGTTTTGTCGACTGGATAACGGCCACGGGCGCAAATATGTATCACGATATGCATTTCGCCCTCAATCTGCCCATGTTCCGGGGAAGCCACACTGTTGATGATGCCGACCTGCGGCATAAGGGCGTTACGCGCATCTACGACATTCTGTTTGACTATGAAGATGTGCTCATGGAAACCGACCGCGTTCTGCGCGAAATCCTGGTGCAGCCCGAATTCCAGAAGGAGATGGGCACCCGTGAGTTCTATCACCTGCTGGGGAGGGTGCTTGACCGGTATGAAAAAGCAAAAAAACTCGGCCAGGTAAGCATACTGGCTGCGGCCTACCGCAACGGCATACCGGTTTTTACCTCGTCGCCGGGTGACTCCACGATCGGCATGAATGTGGCCGGCGTCGAGCTGCTGGCCGAGGCCATGGGCATGCTGGACAAGTTCAAGCTCAAAATCAACCCCAGTATCGATGTCAACGACTCGACCGCAATCGTGCTCAATGCCAAAAATTATGAAAAAGGCAAAACAGGCGTTATTCTTATCGGCGGCGGCAGCCCGAAAAATTTCATGCTCCAGACCGAGCCGCAGATACAGGAAGTTCTCATGATACCGGAAGTCGGGCAGGACTATGATATCAACATAACCGACGCGCGGCCCGATACAGGCGGCCTTTCCGGCGCGCCGCCCTCAGAAGCGGCAAGCTGGGGTAAAATCGACCCGACCAAGCTGGATGAAACGGTCACGGCCTATCTGGACGTAACAGTTGCCCTGCCGATAATGACGGCCTATGCCCTACAGACGACAAAGCCGAAAAAGCTCCGGCGGCTGTACGACCGCGGCCCGGAGTTGCGGCGCAAGCTCACCGAGTCGTATCTGGCAAACAACAAGGAGATTAAAAAGCTCAAGGGCCTCATTGCAAAGCTGGGGGCGTAAAAGATAGAAGTCAGAATTCAGGCAGTCAGGATACGGAATGAGAAAAAGCAAAGATTCAAGAGTGCCGGATAAACTTCGGAAATCGCAGTGCTTTGCATTCTGCTTCTGATTTTTGACTATTGTGCTCAAATATCTGATTTATAAAACTACCATGAAAAAAAATCTGCGAAAACTGGCCGACGAGCACGGCACGCCCCTGTTCATCATTGATCACGACACAATACGGAAAAATTACCGTCTGTTTAAAAAGCACCTGCCGCGGGTTCAGGCCTATTATGCGGTCAAGGCCAATTCAAATCAGGAGATCATCAAGACCCTGTTTGACGAAGGCGCCAGCTTCGATGTGGCCTCGTATAACGAGTTTATGCAGGTCTATGCATACATCAGGCATTTCGAGCCCAAGGCCAAGGACTTTTACATCTGGGACCGGATTATCTTCTCCAACACCATCAAGGACCGGCATACGCTTCAAAAAATCAAAAAATACCGGCCCCTGGTAACTTATGACAATAAAGATGAGCTGATAAAGATCCGGGAGCATTGCCCCACGGCCGGCCTTGTTCTGCGGCTGAAAGTGCCCGACACGGGCTCGCAGGTCGAGATGAGCTCGAAATTCGGCATCGAGCCCGGCGAGGGCCTCAGCCTGATCAAGCAGTCATTCGACGCGGGGCTGGTGGTTGAGGGCTTGAGCTTCCATGTGGGCAGCCAGTGCACCAATTTCGACAATTATACGGCGGCGCTTGAAATAGCCGCGACCATCTTCAATGATGCCAGGAAACTCGGCTATCCCTTGAAAATCGTCGATATGGGCGGCGGATTTCCCGTGGCCTACGACGCAGACGTGCCGAAGCTGGAGAGGCTCGCCCGCATCATCAACGGCGAATGCTCCCGCCTGTTCCCTGCTGATGTCGAACTGATAGCCGAGCCGGGCCGGTTTATGGTGGCCAATGCCGCAACGCTCGTGTCGGAGATCATCGGCAAGGCAAAGCGCGACGGCAAGGTTTTCTATCATATCAATGACGGCGTCTATCACACGTTCTCCGGCGTGGTGTATGATCACTGGATTCCCAACTTCCACGCTTTCAAAAAAGGCACGCCCGTGATCTGCGCCGTGGTGGGGCCCACCTGCGACAGCTTCGATAAAATTACTCTTGCCGAAGAACTGCCCGGCGACCTTAAAATCGGCGACTATCTCCATACCCTCAATATCGGCGCCTACAGCATCGCTTCGTCGACAAAATTTAACGGCTTTGACGGCGCGAAGATACTGCATCTGAATAAAATGTGATTGTTCAGGCACGATAGGCAAAAAGGCTGGAAGGGGCGTATGACCATACGCCCCTTCACTTTTCACCGGAGTGCTTATGCAAAATGAGCCGGCTTTTTCCTGCATACGACCTCTTTTACTTGAACCGCTGTAAAAAAAACATGCGGGGAAAGGATCAAAAGACTACCCGGTGAAGACTCAACAGGCGCTTCTGTTTGACACGGCAGCGGTACTCGGTTATACAGAAATCCGTATTCTCCATTCACCAGTACTAACCATGAAAAAAAATAAAGACAAACAGCGGCTTGATCTTATAGCCGGCAAGCCGGGCAAAAAAATTATCCGGATGCCGGAGAGTTGTGGCCGTGCAGTACTGTTTGACCGGCTTGTCCGGTCAGACTGGCTGGTTGCGGCGCTTGTGTGTGCCGGTTTTTTGTCCACCTACGCGATGACGCTCTGCCCGACTTTTTTTGTTGGTGATTCAGCGGAATTTTCAGCAATAGCCGCCTGCTGGGGTGTTGCCCATCCCCCCGGCTATCCGCTGTATTGTTTGCTGAGCGCACTCTTTGTCCGGCTGGTGCCGGTAGGCGAGATTGCGTGGCGCACCAATTTGTTTTCAGCCGTTTGCGGCAGCCTGGCGGTTGGCCTGCTGTTTTTATTGTGCCGCAGAATCGGGGCCAGCCGCCCGGCAGGGATTGCGTCCGCAGTATGTTTCGGCACCGGTGCAGCATTCTGGAGCCAGGCGATTGTTGCCGAAGTCTACTGCATTGATGTTGTGTTGATATTTCTGGCTTTGTTTTTCGTTTTTCGTCTGCAGGACCTGCCAACCCGCAGAAACTACTTTTTATGCGGCCTGATCGCCGGACTTATGATCGGGCACCGCCTGGTGAACCTTTTTTATTTTGTGCCGATGATACTTAGCTTTATGGCAGCGGGAAGAAAGCGGTCGGTCCAGCCGCCTTCGGTTTTTTTGTATGCGCTTATCGGTATGGCCGTTTCGGGTGCTGTATTTTTATATCTGCCTGTTGCAAGCTCCTTTAATCCGCCCATTGATGCCGGAGATCCGGAAACGCTTGGCCGGTTTTGGGATGTCGTAACGGCAAAATCATATCAGGAATTATTCGGTGTTTCTTCCTTTTTGAGGGAGATCAAGCGATCGCTCGGGTTTTTTACCATGCTTCCGGCCAATCTGGGCGTGGCAGCCCTTGCCGCGCCGTTTGGATTCTGGCTGCTTATCAGGAGGGGCAAATGGCTGTTGGCTGGAGGGCTTGCTTATGCCGCGGTCTGCTGTATCGGATTTTCCGCAAAATACACTATAGCAGATATCTCTATTTATTTTCTCCCGGCGCTGGCAATGCTGGCGCTTGCTGCATCCTGCGGTTTTGACCTGCTGCCGCGCCGTTTTGTCTGGGCCGCAGTTCTGCTGTGTTTTGTCAATCTGCCCCTGCAGTACCGCAGCCATGATTACAGCAGCGCCCGGCTCGGGGAGCTGTACGCAAGAGACATCCTGAAGCTGGCGCCTCCCGGCGCAATAATTTTTACCCGGGGTGATACGGCCAGCAATATTCTCATATACCTGCAGTCGATACAAGGTGTGCGGCCGGATGTAAGCATAGTGCTGGCGTTTGATTATCCCCCTGCCGACTGGTATGCGGCCCTGCAGAAGAGGAAATATCCGCAGGTGCATTGGCCTTCGCAGGGCTCTGATTATTATCTTCAGGAGCGGCGCATCCGCACAGGTGAAAGCTGGCTAAAAACATTGATAACGAATAATATACAAACACGATCTGTCTGTATGGTCGACCAGCCTGAAATAATGCTGCGTGATCTTAAGCTGGCGGAATTTTTACCCTACTGGCATAAAGTGCCCGATGGTGTCCTGTATTGCCTGGACAGCCCGGGCCAGACTTTTTCTCTTGAGCAGCGCATTGACGGGACAAAGGTTTTCTGGGGCCAGCATGCGGGGCGGCAATGGCGGACAGAGGACGGGGCTGATACGGAACTTGACCGTGTAGCGTTTAATTATTTAAAGGCGCGGTTTTTTTTTGCGGAAGCTTTGGCCAGCTCCGATCAGATAGATGCAGCGGTTGAGCAGTTGCGAATTCTTGCAGCATTAAATCCGGACCAGCTGGAAGAAAAAATTCACGGGGCTTATCATACTACCGGCATGTTTCGGCTTGGAGAACGCGCCCAGAAGGCACTGGCTGCGCAACCCGCTCACTGAGCTTCGACAAAATCCCCCTTGCCGAAGAGCTGCCCGGCGACTATTTCTGCGCCCTCAATACCGGCGCCTGCAGCACCAACTCGTCGACCACATTTAACAGCTTTGAGGGCGCCCGCATACTGCACCTGAATACAATGTGATCGAATGCTGATAATTTATAGAATAGTACGTTTATGACAGCCGTTCTCAGGTAGATGCATCAGCTCTAACTTTTTAATGCGGGCCATACTATTGACGCAGTGTGGTCTTTTACAAAAAAGGCCTAACTGCTCTATGTAGCAGTTAGGCCCGCTTGATGCCTTACAGGAGTAACGCTATCCCGGCACGTCTTTATTTCAATGTGCCCAGGTTCTACGTTTCATTCAATCCTCCAGACTCAGGAGGCGCCTCACTCACAGCCGGGTTGTCCATCGCCGCCACATCAGGGTTAGAAATCGCACACATCCCCTATGCCGTCGTTATCAGCGTCAAGCTGAAGGGGATTGGGCGTTAACCAGCAGTTATCAGCGGCATCTGCAATCCCGTCATTGTCAGAATCCACCTGGTTCTCACAGCGGGGTTGTCCAATGCCGCCACAGAAAGGTTCTCCATCGCACACATCCCCTATGCCGTCGTTATCAGCGTCAAGCTGAAGGGGATTGGACGTAATCCAGCAGTTATCAGCGGCATCTGCAATCCCGTCATTGTCAGAATCCACTTGATTTTCACAGGCGGATTGTCCCAAGCCGCCACAGCCGGGTTCTGGGTCGCACACATCGCCTATGCCGTCGTTATCAGCGTCACGCTGAAGGGAATTGGCAGTGTACATACAGTTGTCGGCGGCATCTGCAATGCCGTCATTGTCAGAATCCACCTGATTTTCACAGGCGGATTGTCCCAAGCCGCCACAGCCGGGTTCTGGGTCGCACACATCGCCTATGCCGTCGTTATCAGCGTCACGCTGAAGGGAATTGGCAGTGTACATACAGTTGTCGGCGGCATCTGCAATGCCGTCATTGTCAGAATCCACCTGATTTTCACAGGCGGATTGTCCCAAAGCCGCCACAGCCGGGTTCTGGGTCGCACACATCGCCTATGCCGTCGTTATCAGCGTCAAGCTGAAGGGAATTGGCAGTGTACATACAGTTGTCGGCTGCCTCTGCAATGCCGTCATTGTCAGAATCAACCTGGTTTTCACAGCGGGGTTGCCCAATGCCGCCACAGCCGGGTTCGGGTCGCACACATCGCCTATGCCGTCGTTATCAGCGTCAAGCTGAAGGGAATTGGCAGTGTACATACAGTTGTCGGCTGCCTCTGCAATCCCGTCATTGTCAGAATCCACCTGGTTCTCACAGGCGGGTTGTCCAATGCCGCCACAGAAGGGTGTTGAATCGCACACATCGCCTATGCCGTCATGATCAGCGTCAAGCTGAAGGAGATTGAAAGTGAACGGGCAGTTATCAACGGAATCCCAAACAAGGTCGTAGTCCGTGTCTATTGCGAAAACCTCACAGGCCGGTTCTCCAATGCCGCCACAGCCGGGATCCGGGTCGCACAAATCGCCTATGTGGTCGTGATCAGCATCACGCTGATAGGTGTTGGCAGTGTATGGGCAGTTGTCAAGATCGTCTATGAAATAGTCGCCGTCCGAATCTGCCCGCCCCTCGCATGGCTCTTGGCCGCAACCGCCGCCGCAACCGGGGGCTTGATCGCATGCATCGCCTATCCCGTCGTAATCAGCATCGGACTGCAAGAGATTGACAGTGAATGCACAGTTGTCATATCTGTCAGAATAGCCGTCTCCGTCAGAATCAACCTGATTCTCACAGTTAGGAAAACCGCAGCCGCCACACTGAGGGGTTTGGTCGCACACATCGCCTATCTCGTCACCATCAGCATCAAGCTGAAGGGGATTGAAAGTATATTGGCAGTTATCAGCGGCATCTGCAATACCGTCTCCGTCCGTATCCACCTGGTTTTCACAGGCGGTTTGTCCCAGTCCGCCACAGCCGGGTTCGGGGTCGCACACATCACCTATGCCGTCGCCATCAGCGTCACGCTGAAAGATATTGACAGTATACTTGCAGTTATCAAATGCATCAGCATAGCCGTCATTGTCAGAATCCACCTGGTTCTCACAGACGGGCTGTCCGGGGACGCCGCAGCCGCCAGGTGTATCACACACATCACCTATGCCGTCGCTATCAGCGTCAAGCTGAAGGGGATTGGCAGTGTATAGGCAGTTATCAACGGTATCCAAAACGCCGTCACCATCTGTATCAGGTCCCGTCGTTGCCCCCACGGGCCGAGCAAAGCACAGTAGTGCCAAAACAATCAAAAAAAACACCGCATTTTTTTTCATACTTCTCCTCCCTCATAAATAGTGATTTACATCAACAGATGAAACCCTTTGCCAGTACGTATAT
>CAVRBJ010000038.1:0-182843 GCA_963718965.1 uncultured delta proteobacterium
GAAGAGTAGATTCCGAGCCGCGCCCCCACATCCCCCACAGGAAAATCAACGGGGCATAGCGCGTTCATGGTTTCAGCGCAATCAAGCCCCGGTTGATTTTATTGACATGTCAATACTTGAACTTAAATATATTGACCATAATAAGCAGGAAGATCTATGGGTCTACACACCGATGTTTAGAAGGATCAGGCGATATACGGCAAGCCAGCGTACTGACTCAATTGATGGTACAGATATGATCTATGATGATCAGGACGGATGGTACACCCATCTCACCGGCAACACCTATGATTGTAAAGGCCGGGCGGATCTTCTTGTTGCACGGCATCAGGATGCCGGTCAACTCCAGAGGGTCAAAGGCCAGGCTTTCTGGAACGGTATGCAGCGCGAACGGGTTAATCACTGGGTCGTTGAAGTTAAAAGCAAGCAGCCGGGATATGTGTACAGCAGACAAATATGGTATCTGGACCCGGAGAACTGGCAGATGAACTTCAAGGTAATGTACAATCGCAAGGGTGAACTCTGGAAACTGTATGAACTGTTTTATGATGAGCATGCTACCACATGCGGTGAAAAAACCTCGATATTTACTGCCGAGCATTCGCTTGATGTAATTCGCCAACACGGCAGCCCCAATATTCGTAAAGTGACGGACGTTGGAGCATATATACGGCCTGAATTTTTTCAGACACAGAGCCTTAACCAAAAATCGTATTAAACAAACAATGAGCAGCCAGAGCTATTGTCGAAGGTTATCATGGTGACAAAAATACAAATAAAAATGTTTCTTATACCGACTGTACTTGTCCTGGTTTTAGGCTGTGACAGGTTTGACCGTTCCAAGATACAAATGCCGGCTTTCAAATTTGTTACGAGAGAAAACCTTCATAGCATCGCCAAAATTGATGGGCAGCATATCTGGGTGAGCGGTAATTACGGGACTATACTGTACAGCGCCGATGGCGGAAAAACATGGAAAAAACAGGACAGCGGCATCGCCGAGGAGCTGCTGGGATGCATATCGTTTGTTAACCCTCAAGAGGGCTGGGCTGCCGGCGTCAAGGGAACAATTGTTCATACATCTGACGGAGGAAAAACCTGGGCAGTGCAGCCAAGCGGAATAGAGCAGGATATCCATGATATTTTTTTTCTGGACACGCACTATGGCTGGGCTGTCGGAGAGAGCGGAACAGTTCTACATACGGACGACGGGGGCAGGCACTGGAAGCAGCAGAGAGAGCCTGACGATAAATACTTTAATGATGTTTTTTTTGTTGATAAAAAAACGGGATGGATCGTCGGCGAATTCGGAACAATCCTGCATAGCGCCGATGGGGGTTTAACATGGCAGCCACAAAATTGTTCCGACCTTGCTGCTGTCGTCAAAGATGCCGAATGGGATAGGCCTCTGCCGGCGCTGTACGGAATGTGTTTTATTGATGAGAACCGGGGATGGATCGTTGGCATGGATAGTATCATCTTGAGGACGGAAAACGGCGGAAAGATCTGGTCACTGGTAAAGCCTGTTTCCGACAAGCCCCTGTACTCTATTATAATGCGTGGCGCACACGGATGGGCGGTTGGAAACGATGGCTCTTATTTGATGACCGAGAATGGCGGTGTTACATGGTCGTTAAAAGACCAGGCGCTGAAAACAAAATTCTGGCTGCGGGCGGTGTCCTTTGCGGATAATAAGACGAGGGATTATTGTAGGCGCCCAGGGCACCATTGCGCTTACTGATGACGGGGGCATTTCCTGGAAGCTCATATCAGGCTACAGCTACGATATGAAAGAATTCGGCCTGGCCGATTTCTAAAGTTAATGTCCGTTATTTAGGAAGGAGCATGTTATGAACAGACTAAAGGTGAACAAGCTATTCTGTATTATTCCCCTGGCTGTTGTTCTTCTGATGGGTTCATGGTCTTGCGGGTTTCGCAAGGAGAAAATCGGGGTACTGTATGTGCTCCATGGCGGCATGGAGTCCAATAATTCTCAAGGCATGTGGGATGCCGTGGTGCAGCAGTTTTCCTATGACCATAATCATGCCATTTATCAATTCGTTATCTGGGATCCTGCCCAGTGGCCAGCTGTTTTGGACCGTACAGCAACCGATTTTGCAAGGCGGTTTCTGATAATGTATGAGTTTGGATATGAGCGCATGGGGGGCACCGATCCTTATCCTGACATCAGTGATAATCAATTAGCGCAATTGAAGGATGAACTGAGAAAAAACACTTGCGGCCTGGGCATAAAATTCGAAGTCGACTGGGTTGGTTATTTAAGCTCAGACGATGTTTCTCATTACCCGTATCCCCGTTATATTTATAATATCCCCGATAATACTACCGGGTATCCGCCCTTCTCCGGAGTGTCAAAATGCACCTACTGCGGGGAGGATGATCCGGACGGCCCCTGGAAGAAATGTGATCCTGAGCGCTACAATACTGACGGGCCGGTCGAGAGGCTGCTTAAAAAGGGGGTCACACGTATCATTATGGTTGATACGACTACCGGCGGGGTTCGCTTTTCCAAAACCTTTGATGTGGTCCAAATGACCAAGCTGGCTCTCAATAAATGGAACCAGGAACACAATACCTCTATTCCCCTAATGTGGGTCAATGACCCCAATAATGTAATGGAGCGCTCATATCCAACAACACCCGAGGGATGGACACGCATCAAAAAAGTTCCTGAGGAAGACCCGAAGGTTCCCCTGGAGGGGAACCCCAATCCTGTTGTAGAAGATCCACTACTGGCTCAATTGCACGTCGAAGGTATAGAAAAGGCCTTTTCCGATTCTGTTTCAGATAATGCTACCGGTGTCATTCTTTTTAACCATCCACTACATGACTATAATGAGTATTTTGACCCCAAAATTAATGATACCCTTATAATGAATAAAAATATTAAGGCCTTGCTTATTGAGCGGCATCTTGACCTTGATCCCTCGCATATCATAGGAGCCTATGGTGGGATCCTGGAAATAAATCCTGTTACTGGCCGTGAGGAACGGACCCGGGAAATGCGCGGAGAAACCTATGGCGCTGCATGGCTTTACGAGAGCGGCAAACAAATGCCTGGTGAAGAGTGGGGCTACCGGTATTGGGATGCTTTAGAATATTTAAAGAAACGTGGTGTTAAGCACATTGTTATTGGATTTCCTCAGATGATTACTGACAACAATTTAAACCTTATTGAAGTACCGAATCAGTTTGCCAAGGAGATCGGTGTAAAAACATGGGCGAAATATAAACAGGGGGATTTACTTTGTACCCGGAAGTCGGTCATCCATTTGCCGACTACTGGGGACTCTGGGTTGATACACAGTGCGGGCAGGAGGAATGCTGCTTTGAAATGGGCGGTTGCAGCGATGGCCGGGCATATCCACCGCCACGACAGGCCCCGATCGATGCTCACGTGGAGATTTGGACCCATCCCTTGGCTTTGACGTGAGCGCCTACGGGCAGCTGGGGTTTGATATAACCGGGGCCGGCGGATTGCCGGATCCTGAAAAACCAGTACAGGATCAGTACACCGGCACCTGGGATTTATACAGAGCGGCAAATGCCGACCCCCGGCTGGCAAAGCTGCTGGCGGGCCATGTATTGGATGCAGCTCTTAAAACACTCCAACAGGAGAAGTAGAAAAAGATACTATATTCTATATAAAAAAATCCAAGGAGAGTCACATGAAAGCAATTCCCTATTATGAACGCATGATGGAACATCTGGCAAATTTTAATCTGTCTCCAATGAAAGAATATAACGGAGATGATATCACACAATTTGAATACATTAAGACGGACATGATGACACAACTCCTTCGGGCATATAAGGCCGACAAGTTGGAAAAAATTGTCACGCTTACCACCGATATCATGGGAGGTAAAATAATCGTTTATGGAACCACAATTGTTCCGACAGATGAATACCCACTCCCTATTTTTACCTCTGAAATAGTTCAAGCGATAAACCATCTCAGTTTGCGGGTTGATTTTATTCCCCTGGCGGACTGTGCCCGTGACCTTGATTATATGGAAAAATACATGATGCCCATGGAAGACCTGTGGGAAAAACACAGAGAGATAGAAGGCTCAGGGATTGAGCGTTATACCTGGCAGCGGGTTATGCTTTCACCTTTCTACTCATAGGGAAAATATAAATATACTATTGAAAATATCGAAGAAACGGCAATGCAGATTACTATTGACTATTTGAAACTCTATATGAAACTCTGGTCCGGAGTTCAAAAGGCGGATCCCGGCTATATGAAGTTGCTCAATGAAAGAAAGAAAGTAATGCTGAAGACCATGATGGAGAATGACCCGGGTGAAGGACCTCTGACAAAAGGCTTTGGCAAAGAAACAGCTCAAAAAATTCTTTCACTTCTTTTTTAAACAACCCATACCGTTAAGACCATGCCAGGTTGTGTATAGGGCAAGGCCAGAAAGGGAAGGCAAATGAAAAAAGTAATTTTGTTACTATCTGTCGTACTCTTTTTTTATGCATATCCCGGCTTTGCCAGCGAACAAACCCCAGCACGGGGGTAGTGGAAGCAACCGGTGTTGACCTCAAACAACAGGTTGTCAGGATACGCGGATATGAAGGTGTTTCTCCCCTTAACCTCTTTATAGAACCGGGAACAGTGGTAATTTGGCTGAACCAGTATCAAGGGCGGATAAAAATAACCTTTCTTTCCAAAAAGGTAACACTTGCATGTAAGAGCCCGGTTAATTTCTTTATCAATGAGCAGGGAGTCTTTGAATCAAACGTTGTCGAGTTTGGCGCGGTTGCCAGTCTTTGTTTGATTGAAGGCGGATCATTTGACTATGTAATAGAGCGATCCCCGGCTGATGCCACTGCAAGATCAGAGGGTTTCAGGTTTGAAGGAAGGATTGTCGTTAAGAAAAAATAGCATGGAGGGTACTGTATGACAACACATGAATTAACGCCGGAAGAAAGAAAAAAGATAGTTGATGAGGCGTATATCAAGTTGAAGATAAAAAGGAAAAACCTCTCCCGCGAGGAACTGGAGAAGGAAATCATTGATTATCTCAGTAAAAAACAGCCCTGCAGTTTGGCCACCTGCGGCAACGATTGCACACCTCGCATATCGGTAGTAGACTATGTCAATGAGGGGCTTACCATCTATATTCTCAGCGAAGGCGGGGATAAATTCAAAAACCTTGCGCAGAACAACAAGGTTGCCATTGGAATCGGTACCGGCGCCAAGGCTTTGAAAACAAGAGGGGTTAATATCCGGGGTATTGCCGAGGTTTTTACTGATGACACTCCCGAATTCGCCCATGGCATAAAAGTCTTACAGCCTGTATTGGATGACATGGCAGAGGCATTGGGTTGCCCTTTTGAGATACCCAAGGGAATACTCAGACTGATCAAGGTAACTCCAACTAAAATAGTTTACCACCATACAATGAAGGGGGTTAAGCATGCTTTTTGGGAGGCATAATAGTAAAAAAAAATTGATTTTAAAAAATGAGGGCTTGCTTCCTTGCTAAGCTTTAGGTTAAAGCCTGCTTTAAAGAAAACTTGGAATGCTGATAATTTTTTTTCAGAGTTATAACAATAAAATAAGCCCCACAAGTATTTACAATTAAGGATTATTCATGGCAGATAAGTTCACTGACGTGCGTATTGTCGATAACTTCTACCAGACATCCAGTTTTTTTCCTATGCCGGTTGTTCTGGTGAGCACCCTTGCGGAATCAGGGCAAAGCAACCTGGGACCTTATTCATTGTGTTTCCCTCATTATGTAACAGGAGGAAAAGATCATGCAATGATGCTTATTGCCCGCGGCACAAGCAATACGGCCATGAATATAATACGCACAAGGGTATGTGCCCTTAATTTTATTCCCCATACAAAGAAATTCATGAGAAACTGCGTTATGCTGGGTTATCCGGGCGAAACCACTGAGGAAAAAATGAAAAACAGTATTTTTACCCTGATGCCATCTCTCAGACAAGAACAACAAAAAACCGGGCACTGGCCTGATATAGTAAAGGAAGCTGTTCAAATTTTTGAATGCACCTGGGATGACAGCTATCCTTTAAAGCCGCGCGAGGATTTAGTAGAATCCCATTTCCTGCTTCGTATTGATAAAATTGTCATGAAGGAGAAATGGAGAGATTGCCTGCTCAAAGGTAAAGGGTTCCCCCGTTTGCCGATTGATTATGGATACCGGGATAATGTTCGATTCTGGTTTGCTCGACAATCGCGGCCGTATGCGGTTTCCATTCCAAAAGAAAAAGGCAACAAGATTGAAACGGTGAAGTATGCCTGTGTCCGGTTTGACCCGGATATGAACTGGCAGGATGAAGCCTGCGCAAGAATAGTGAAAGTTCCGAACATATTTTTAAATAAAGTTATCAGTGGCGTTGTGAAAGCAGCAAAAGAGCAAGGTGTTACTGTTATTACCCCCGAGTTTATGGACAAAATTCGAGATAAGCGCTCAAATCAAAAATAGTGCAGTCCGCTCACTGAAGGAGACGGCAAAAAGATATTTCGAGAAAATGCAGCAAAAAAAGGGTCTGGTGTCGACAGGTTGTATTAAATGCCGTAATTAAAAACAAGACCTTTTAATTTGTCCCAGAGTAGCATTTCACCTTCGATACAGGTTATGTGTTTGGCAAAAAGAATGTTTTGTCTAATTTAATCTTTTAGCTGCGATTCCATGACGTAAATTTCAATATGGAGGAGTTTTATGGAAGTCCAGAATGAAATAAAAAAAGATGTAAAAAAATTTGCTGGCATAGAAATCCCGCCGGATCTCACTAAGTCAAATTTTTTCTTTCTCTATATAAACACCGTCCTCATGGGTTTGTTAATGACTGTTTTTGCCATCATCCAGCCGGCATTTTTAACTGATATTGTTAAAATCAAACAGGACTTCGCCGGCTCCATAAACGGGCTGCTGCAGAATATGAGCCAGATTGCCACCTTTGCTTTTGTGGCCATCATCGGGGCTTTGTCAGATAAACTAGGGCGAAAAATACTGGCATTTTTGGGATTCATAGTTGTTGCATTTTTTACTTTTCTCATGAGCCAGTCCAATAGCATTGCTTCGTTTCTGAATATTCCTGCCGAATTTTCCTCCCGGATATGCTCACTACTCACCTTTTTCCCGGGGAGGGCTGCTGAATTCACTGATTTCGCTCCCGGTTTGCTCTGCACCTATATCACCCGTTTTGTAATCGGCATCGGCCTTGTCCTTGCCTATCCTCAGTTTATTACCATGGTGGCTGACTATACCTATGAGAAGGATCGCGGCAAAGGCATGGCAATGAATGGTGCTTGCATGGGCATTGCAGCGCTTCTGGTTTTTGTAATTTTCGCTCCAATCCTAAAAAAGGCTGGGGTTCTAAATCTCATGTATATTATTTCAGGAGTTGCAATTGCAGGTGCAATATGCACGGGGGTATTTCTTAAAGATCGGATACAGGAATCAAAGCAGAAAACAACCGGCTTCTTTAATATAATCCCGATGGTACGAAAAAGCCTGCCGCTCAAAACGAGTTATCTGTGTGCGCTGGTGACCAGGGCTGATATAATGGTTCTCGCCGCATTTATTGTTACTTGGGCTGTTAAATATGGCCAGCAGCTCAAAATGGCTTCAAATGAGGCAACCATGAAATCAGCCATCCCGATGATATTTATGGGTGTTTTTTCTTTGCTTGCTTTTCCGATAGTTGGCATCATGATTGACAAATGGGGTCGTATACAAATCATCATACTTGCTCTTTTTTCCAGTGCCATTGGGATGATTCTTCTCGCTTTGTCTCCTGATCCATTCAGTAGTTTGGTTTATTTTGCGGTTCTATTTATTGCAATTGGCATGGCAGGATCTATAACAGGGGCTAATGCTTTGGCAGCAGATAATTCACCCCCGGGTATGGTGGGATCAATTCTGGGAGGCCTTAATACCATGCAGCCGATTGGGGTGTTGTTTTTTCTGGGGCTTGGAGGGTATTTGTTTGACGCGCTCGGACCCGGATGGGCTTTTGGGCTGAAAGGTGCTGCAAGCTTGATGCTTGGTATATGGGTATTTGCTGTAAGGGGCAACCTTATGGGGGAGCTGCGGCAGGCAGTCGGCCATTAAACGCCCTCCGAGCAAATAGTGGCAAATGACAAAGAAATGTTATGAAGCCGTCTCAACTTGCCACAGATACGGAGATGCCTTAATTTTCTGGTTCGACGAATATAGTTCTTCTGGTATCATTGTCATTGTCCGATGAAGTCAAAATCATGTTTAGAAACTGCCAAATCAAAACAAAATTTTTACAACCTTATTTATCGAAATACGTTAAAACAGCAGCTTGACGACCGGCTTTGCGCGCTGTACTGTTGCAGTATGATTAAGCAGACAGATCAAGCAGACAGCAGCCTTGCAGGAATTCTGGATGCACTAGAAAAGCCCCTGCTTTTTGCTGCAAAAAACGATTGCGCCTATTTGCACACACTCAAAGGCCTTGATGAACTCATCCCCCGGCTTGCTGGCAGTGCTTATGACCTTGTCTGCAGAACCTGATCTAAAAAAGTTTTTTGCATCCCTCAAAAATGATTTTATCTCTTTTTACATTCTGCAGCGAGAACAGCAGAAAGACCTGATCCTGTCAACCATTGCAGCCCTTTCAAAAATAAAATTACAGAATGCAGGATTGGTAAAACCCGCCATTACTCCTTCTCCCGGCCCACGGACTGCCGATCCGTCCGAAACACCTGCCGGATCCATCTACGATGCACTCCTGCTTCTCTCAACACCGGTTGAAAAAATAAAAGGCGTGGGCCCCAAAATTGCTGAAGCGCTTGTGCGAAAAGAAATCCGGACAATTGAAGATGTGCTGTACCATGTGCCGAGATCATATATCGACCGCCGTACGCATTTCAAAAATTTCCGAGCTCACGGCTGGGCAGCATGCCACGATCATCGGTAAGATTATGACCGCACGAGTAGGGCATCTGTCAGGCCGAACCCGCGTTTTTGACCTGCTGATAGCCGACGGCAGCGGCGTGCTCAGCGCCAAATGGTTCAATGTAAATATGCCCTATGCCCACATGCTCAAAAAAAATACTGCGAGGGTGAAAGCGTGCTGGTAGCGGGCCAGACAACACAGTTCAAGTTCCGCATCGAGATGCATCACCCCGAAATTGAGCTCATGGCAGAAGAGGAAAGCCCTGCGGCTAATCTTTCCATAGTACCGGTCTACCCCCTTACCGAGGGTGTCAGCCAGAAAACCTTCAGAAAATATCCCGTCAGGCGGTTGACCAGTATGCCTCCGACCTGCCCGATTATCTCCCCTGTCGCGCTCAGGGCGAAGTACAGCCTTGCCGGTCTGGGAGAATCCTTTGCCCGCATTCATTATCCCGACAACAGCGACAGGTTTGAAGATTTATTGCAACTTCACCTCGCCGTGGCACCGCCGTATCGTGTTTGATGAATTTTTTATGCTCCAGCTTGTGCTTGCATTGCGAAAACGCGGCATGGCACTTGAGCCTGGCATAGCATTTGAGATTCCACAGGAGAAACTCGAAAGCAGTATCTGCCGCCCTTCCCTTCAGTTTGACTGGTGCCCAACAAAAAGCTCTAAATGACATTCTTAACGGATATGAAAAAACCAAGCCCCATGAACCGCCTCATGCAGGGCGATGTGGGCAGCGGTAAAACCGTTGTTGCTTTTATTGCCGCCATGGTGGCTGTGTGGAACGGCTATCAAAGCGCCCTGATGGCGCCCACTGAAATTCTTGCCGAGCAGCATTTTACAACGATTCAGGCCCTTTCTGAAAAACTCCAGATAAACATAGTTCTCCTGACCAGCAGCCAGCCCAAACCAGCCAGAGATCAGGCCCTCGCCGCCCTTCGCGATGGCACCGCACATCTTGCAATCGGCACGCATGCTCTCATTCAGGAATCGGTTGAATTTCACCGCCTCGGCCTTGCCGTCATCGATGAGCAGCACCGCTTCGGCGTCCTGCAGCGGGCGCTTATAAAAAAGAAAGGAGCCTCGCCCGATATCCTCGTCATGACCGCAACACCCATTCCGCGAACGCTGGGGCTCACGGTCTACGGCGACCTTGATATCTCCATCATCGATGAACTGCCGCCGGGCCGCAAGCCCATAGTCACAAAGCTGTTTCATGAACATAAGCGGGAGGATGTCTATAAGCTCGTGCGGGCGGCTTTAGATAAGGGCAACCAGGCATTTATCGTCTATCCGCTTGTGGATGAGTCGGATAAGATCGATCTCAAAGATGCTACAACCATGACGGCGCATCTTCAGCAGGATATATTCCCCAGCTACCGCGTGGGCCTTGTGCACGGCAAAATGCCGCAGCAGGACAAAGACGGCATTATGCGCGATTTCAAATCAGGGGCAATCAATATACTGGTTGCCACCACGGTTATCGAGGTCGGCATCGATGTGCCCAATGCCTCACTCATGATTATCGAGCATGCTGAAAGATTCGGCCTGTCGCAGCTCCATCAGCTCAGGGGCCGTGTGGGCAGAGGCACGGCACAGTCGATGTGCATACTTCTTGCCCAGTACAGCAAGTCTGATGATGCCCGCCAGCGCCTTGAGATTATGGTGAAGACCAACGACGGCTTTAAAATAGCCGAAGAGGATTTCAATATCCGCGGTCCAGGTGAATTTTTCGGCACCCGCCAGTCAGGCATCCCCGATTTTCGAGTTGCCCATATTGGCCGGGACATTAAAATTCTTACCGAGGCCCGCGAAGCCGCATTTTCACTTATCGAGGCAGACCCTGAACTGAAAAACCCCGAGCACATGATGCTCAGGCAGGTTCTGCTTGAACGCTGGCGCGGTCGGTTTGAACTTGCCGGGATAGGATAAATAAATCCATAATAATTAAAAAAAAACGGCAGCCGTAATGTACCGGTCGCCGTAACAATATTTCTTAAATTGCAATTACTTTTACAGCTCTTCCCAATAGTTTTTGGGCATGTCCTGCGCAAGCTTCAGGCCGCCGATGGATCCGGCAAAAAGCGGGTCTTCAACGCTTACTACCGTGCACTGGCCGTAATCCTTCAGCCCGTGGGCAATATGCGCAGCGAGATTTCTGATGCCGCTGCCGCCGCCTGCAAGAACGATATTGTTTTTTATCTTGGCCTGGAACTCGGGGTCGAACCTGGATATCATATCCGCCGCCGTGTCAATGATTGCGGGCAGTATGCTTTCGCAGGCGCGCTTCACCTCCATTTTGATGTCATGCTCGGCGGGCTTGCCGTCAAGAGGAAGCTCGACCTTGATCTCTTCTGACACATCGCCCACGAAGCTGAAACGCTCCTTGAACTGCCGCACCATATTTTTTGTAAATCGCGAGCGAGGGTATTTCTCTGTCATGAGGCTGAAGAGCTGGTCGTCTATATAGTCGCCGGCCGTGGTAATGGTCTTTCTGGTCGCTCTCGTCTGGCATGGTTCCGTGCATGATGCAGAAGTCAACCGTGCCGGCTCCGATATCAATAATAAAGGCATTGTCAAGCAGGTCCATGCTGTAGGCCACGGCAAAAGGCTCGCTCACAACCATAATCGAATGCACATAGTCTGCGACAGCCTTGCGTATGGCCAGCTTATTTACTTTCATCGTGTCTGCCGGGACACCGACAATGGCCTTTATCTTCTGCCCGGAATGAGGCTTAACCAGGCGTATGAGCTCCTTGATTATCTCCTTGACGGCATCCTCATTTCGATCAATGCCCTCTTTGATAACGCCGCGCTCCATGGGGCGGCACATCTCGAGCGAGAGGCGGTGCTCAAGGGCTTCGGCCCCGAACATAACTTGTTTACCCAGCACTTTTGCTGAGATAAAGTCCTTTGGCCAACCTACGTAACTTTCTATCCACGCCGTAGAGGCATTACTGGCGGAGATGGAACTTCTGGAAGTGCCCAGGTCAATTCCGACGTAAAGCGTGTCGCTCGACGTTCCGGTCTGCTCTTTCTGTGTCATAGTATCTGCTCCTTGTGTCTAGGTAGTGTATGATGCCTTTTTCAATGTATGCTGCTATGTCCTCACGGTATGAAGGGTCTCGGAGTCTTTGTTCCTGCTCGCGATTACTCAGGCATGCAACCTCAACAAGCACGCCAGGCATATCAGCCCCGAGCAGCACAACAAAAGGGGCCCGCTTTACGCCGTGATCCATGACTTCTCCGCTTACAGCGCGCATGTTTTTGTAGAGGTTCTGCTGGATGCTCTGAGCAAATAAGCGGGACTCCTGAAACTTCATCGTATTGCTCAGCTTCTTGATGATCTGGTTGTAATCGCTCATACTGAAGTCCGAACCCTCGTTTTCCTTCTCTGCAAGCTGCATTGAAATATCGCTTTTTGAAGGGCCGAAGTAGTATGTTTCGACAATGTCGAGAGTCGGGCTGGGTACGAAATTTACATGAATTGATATAAAAAGATCGGCTCCGCTTTTGTTGGCTAAAACTGTGCGCGCCTTCAGTGAGATACATTTGTCGTCCTGCCGGGACAGGAGCACCCGGTAGGAGCCTCCGGCCTCAAGGCGGGACTTCAGCGTTCGGGCTATGTCCAGTGTGATGTCCTTTTCCTTCACGCCCAGTTTGCCAATCGCACCGGGATCATCGCCGCCGTGGCCTGCGTCGATGATTATGGTCTTGACACTTAAGCCGAACATTCTTTTTGATGGGAACCTGGCTCTGGCTCAGCAGGTTCACATACTCCTGCACATGTGCTTTATCATCAAAGTTCCGGTCAGGGGACTGCATGTTCTCCTGCACCGGCTTTTTCTCCTCAAGGCTTTGGCTGATGAGATTGAGTAATTCCTTAACCTGCTTTTTATCTTCAGGGGTTTGGCTGAGAGAGTCTTGGCTCTTGTATGCTTGATTTCTATCAGCAGTCAATTGAGAAGAAGAAGGGATTTGATTGCCGGCATAATTAAATCCAGAGGACCGCAGCATCTGCTCCGGTTACGGATTGTCTCGGCATGTCGCTGAACATGTCTGTGCTTTGACTGACGCGCGAGCCACGGGTGTCTGTGGAGAGAAAAATACCGATAAAAACCAGAAATGCCAGCCTGACGTACCAGTTCATGCTGTTGAAGAACGAACTCTTCTCGGCAGGCGCTTTGCCGACAAGCATCAAGTTCTGCGCGAAGACTCCGTCGAGCATCTGCTTCTTTTGATCAACCTTTTTTTTTCTGATGTAGGTAAACATACTATGGTGGCCTGTAGCCTTCGGCTAAGTGGCAATAGTTCCTCAGATTTTAGTTTAGGATATCAACAATAACCTAATTTATAATACTAAAGCAATGGTGTTCATATTTCCAGTGAATATTTTTGTCTTTCATATTAGTGTTATATTCCCATCTTTAACTTATAGTCTTTTTCTATTAATACTTTAGAAAAAAATGAGGAGAATGTTCAAGACATCACCAACTTGTTCGAAAAGATTATCGTTGCACTCTTTCACGTTTCAGCCGCGGAGTATTAAATGATAAGAATACTGAAGCTAACAGGGAAAAATTACTTATAAAATTGAACTAAACACAATAAATCTATTGAAATTATGCGGCACATTCTACATATTAATAAGTAGAGGTGGTAGTAAGGCGGTTAAATAATATGGTTAATTTAATAAAAAATTATTTTAAATCAATAAATGAAATAAGTAATAATGGATATTTACTGCTTATTTCGATAGTTGTTACAATTATTTTATGCTGTCTGTTGCCGGCTTTCGTTCAATTGTCTCTAATTCTGTTTGTAGCATTCTCCAAGTAATTCTCCAAACCCTCTTGTTTTTTTTGCTTTTCTACCCAGATCAGTATTCTGCACAGGAAAGTTTTCTCATTATTTTGTAACTATTATTAAACATGCATGGCAAGACCGTTCGTGATGAATCATGATCTTAACGAAGGGTCGGGAGATAAACGAAAGAAAGCCCTCCGACGGGCCCAGTGCTAAACTGATAGGTTTTTTGTCTCGGCTGATGTTCTTTTTATGATGGCTGCAGTATTTTGAAAAAATTCTAAAACAATGACACTGTTTTGAAAAAGAGAGTCCTCAGCAGGCGCAGCATGCGGCAGGGTGAGATGATCCTGAAAGCTGCTGTTTGAAAAGCTCGATGAGCCTTCGGTGGGATTCAAAAGCGATCTGCGGCAAACGGTCGAAACAATAATACTGGAGTTCCTGCATGTCATCGCCCGCTGTCGGGTCTCCGCGCACAATATCAAAGCGATAGCCAAAAATGATGACGCCGCCGTAGTACAGGCTGTTCTGGTAAAAACAGCCGACGAAAGTGCCGCTGTCTGCTCTAAGGCCGGTTTCTTCCTGAAGTTCCCGCAGTGCCGCCTGTTCCATACTCTCGCCAAGTTCAACGAATCCGCCAGGCAGACACCACTGGCCGCGCGCCGGCTCCACAGCCCTCTTTCCAAGCAGCAGCTGCCCGCAATCGTTAACCACAAGTGCAGTGGCTGCAGGCAGCGGATTTTGATAATATACCTCTGAGCAAATTGTGCAGACATACCGCATGCGGCCTTCGACCATGCGGAGCTCAAATCGACCGGCGCAATAAGGGCAGAATTTCAGCTCTTTGCGTAACATATGCGAAAAATATTTTTGGTTTGTTTAGTTGATTCGATTTCTTTAATAGGTTTTGTTGGTTAATTTTATAGCGCTTCAGTCAGTCGAACAAGCAAAGAACTCTAACTAATCGAACACATTCAACCAATAGTGCCCGCCTTTACAACTCTTTTCTGATATATTCAACAGCATTGCGAAAAAAAGCAACGCCCATGCCTTCTTCCGGCAGAGGCTCCCGCGTCCAGCGCGGATGGTTGGTATAGTGCAGATATGCCTCGGCATGGGGCATCATTCCGAATACCCTTCCCGTCATATCGCAGATACCGGCAATGCTCTCAACCGAACCATTGGGATTGAGTGGATAATCCATTGTGGGGCATGCATAGTCCGGATCGCAGTACTGAACCGCAATAAGGTTGTTTTTTTTGAGCCCTGCAAGTACGGCCTCGTCCCGCACGACAAACTTGCCCTCACCATGCCGCACGGGGAGATACAGTTTTTCAAGACCACGGGTGAATACGCAGGGCGACTTTCCGTTCACTTTGAGATAGGCCCACCGGTCTTCAAACTTGCCGGAATCATTAAACGTCAGTGTTGTTTCCTGAGCGTGGTCGCCTGCCAGAGAGGGGATGAGCCCGAGCTTGACCAGCAACTGAAAACCGTTGCAAATGCCGAGAATCAGCTTGCCGGCATCTATGAAATCACAAATATCTTCATATAAGCTGTGGCCCTGAGGGGTGCGTGCATACCTGAGCCGTGCAGCGTTGGCTTTTGCAGAACCCAGATCGTCGCCGTCAAGAAATCCGCCGGGAAGATTAAGAAAATGATAATCGCAGAGCTTCTTCTGGCCGGTAAGAAGCTTGTAGATGTGTATAATCTCTACCTCATCAGCACCGGCCAGACTGCAGGCATGGGCCATCTCCATTTCACAATTGGTGCCGTTGCCGGTCACCACAAGTGCCTTAACTTTTTGTACTGCCATAAATCCTCTGCCGCCTTCTACATCCACTCAAGTGTTTTTTGCCAGGAGCGCTTCAGCGCCGAAATATCAGCAGTAATGACCGGCGATCCCTTGAGCCCGGTGACACTGAAAACGCCATCCATGCCAACGGTACCGATCCTCGCAAATGTCAAATTTTTCATACACGCTTCAAAGGCACTACTTTTCCGGGGTCGATTGTTACTACAAATCTGCTCTGGGATTCGGAAAAAAGAAGATAGTCGCTGCGTGCAATCCCCTGGCAGGGAACCGTGCGGAGATCAATATGCATGCCTAGACCTCCGGCAAATGCCGATTCTGCCAGAGCGATGCCGAGGCCGCCGTCTGAGCAGTCGTGGCATGAGCGGATAAGGCCCAGCCCTGTCGCTCTGCTGAGTGCCCGGTACAGTTTTAAAGCCTCAGCGGCATCAACACTGTGGAACACTATTGCCGATAGCTCCCTGCATGGCGAAATACTCTGATGCGCCGAGTTCATTTTTTGTCGCTCCGAGAACATATACCAGATCGCCCGCCTGTCTTCACATCCATGGTTACGGCGCTGCGCACATCATCGATGCTTCCGATGATGGAAAAAAGAAGCGTCGGGGGGATAGCGATTCTCAAATCGCCGATCACATAATCGTTTTTCATGCTATCCTTGCCGGAGATGCAGGGAATCGTGTAGGCAATGGAATAGTCATACAGAGCCCTGTTGGCCCGAACAAGCTGAGCCAGCTTGTATTCTCCATCGGGATTTTTATCCGAGGCTATCGGGTCGCACCAGCAGAAATTATCCAGGCCCGCAATGCCGTCAAGGCTTCCTCCTACGCACAGGAAATTGCGCAAGGCTTCATCAATGGCGCAGGCGGTCATATGATAGGTGTCGATGTCTGAATAGCGCGGGCAAATGCCGTGGCTTACCACAACGCCGCGCATGCTTTCAAGAACCGGCCGCAGAACTGCGGCATCGCTCGGTCCGTCATTGAGAAGCCCGGTCAGGGGCTTCACGACGCTGCCGCCCTGCACCTCGTGGTCATACTGCCGAACCACCATCTCTTTACTGCAGATATTCAGACGCGCAAGCAGGCGAATAAGGGCAGCCGTAAGATCGACGGGCTCGGCAAATGAGGGCTCTTCATACTGAGGGGGTTTCCAGGCTGCCTTCAGCTGCATTGGCGGCAGGCCCTCATGGAGAAAGGCCATATCGAGGCAGGCAACAGTAGTGTCGCCGTAGCGGACCAGGAACAGTCCGCTTTCGGTGAAATGTCCCAGCGCAATTGCCTCAACGTTCATATCAGCTGCAAGATTTAAAAAGGCATTCAGCTTTTCAGGAGCTATGGCGAAAGTCATGCGCTCCTGAGATTCGGATACCAGAATTTCCCAGGGCTGCAGTCCGCTGTATTTCAGCGGCGCCATTTTAAGGTCCAGATCGCAGCCTCCGCTGAACTGGGCCATTTCTCCAACCGACGACGATAGCCCGCCCGCTCCATTGTCGGTAATGCAGCGGTACATGCCCTGATCGCGGGCTTCAAGAATAAAATCACACATCCGCTTCTGCGTTATCGGATCGCCGATCTGCACGGCTGTCACCGGTGAGCCCTCATGCAGTTCCTCTGAGGAAAATGTTGCGCCGTGTATGCCGTCCTTGCCGATGCGTCCGCCTGCCATGACGATCACATCTCCCGGATGCACGAGCTTCACTTCGGAGGGCTTGCCGAGAATCTGCCGCGGCATGATGCCGCCTGTTCCGCAATACACAAGGGGCTTACCGAGAAATCGCTCATCAAAGACAATGCTGCCGTTTACCGTGGGGATGCCGCTTTTATTGCCGCCATGCTCAACACCTTCACGCACGCCCTCAAAAATGCGACGCGGATGCAGTATGCGGGGGGGCAGCTCTTTTTCATGAAACGGCGAAGCAAAGCAAAACACATCGGTGTTAAAAATCAGCTTTGCCGCCATGCCCGTGCCGATGGTATCGCGGTTCACGCCCACGATGCCGGTCAGCGCCCCGCCGTAGGGGTCAAGGGCTGATGGGCTGTTATGCGTTTCAACTTTGAAGACAAGATTATACGTCGTCATCCCAGGTAATGACGCCGGCATTGTCCTTGAAGACCGAAACGCACCAGTCGCGGCTGCCGAGCCGATCCCGGATCGCCTGCGTCGAGCCTTTAATGCAGGTGGAAAAAAGGCTGTGTATCGTCTCCCTTCTGCCGTTTTCATCCGTGTAGTCGATAACGTGCATTAAATATTTTATGCTTGCAGTGCTCGGACCACGTTTGCCCAAGGGCCTCGATTTCGGCATCGGTTGGCTTGTGCTGAGACCGAACTGTGCTCGGACTGCCTGTACATCAGCCCTGGCGAAATAGTCTTTGATGGTGCGCATTTCATCAAGGCTCAAAGCCAGCAGCCTCTCCCGGCTGAGCTGTACAAGGGCGTCATCGGAAAGCTGGATGTCGATCTCTTCAACCACAGCTTTTTCGCTGCCTGACACGCGCGGCACCGGCAGGCTCAGTCCGCCGGCCCGATAAAACTCCTCACGCGAGGCAAGAACATGCCGCTGTATGAGATCATTGGCAAGTATCTGCGTGACGATACGCTCCACATCCTGCCGGGAAAGTTCGCCCCTGAACAGATACTGCCGGGATGTATATACTTTTTCGCCGGGAGACGGACTTCTGCCAAGGCAGAGCGATGCTGCTTCAAGGGCCGTGCGGCCGGCATTGTCCGTCACGCCCGGTTTGTAGCCGACTTCAGCTATCCATTCAAAATCGGCTGCAAGAGGCGCGGCAACTGAAAACACCTGTGTGACAGCATCACTGTATGGACCCCCGGCAAGCAGCAGCACCTCGTCCGGGGATATATCCATATCAACAGTATACACATCAATGGTTGCAACTTCGCGCACCTCAAGGCCCAGTTCTTCCCGTATCCTCGTCCGCACTTTGAACCCGTGCGCGTCTCTGACTTCAGGCTTAAACCCAACTTCAATTCGAGCAGTCATGTCTCACCCGTTCATAAAATCATGCATATCGTTCATTAAAGTCCAGTACTGTTCGACCGTTAATCAATGGTGCAGTGTATTCTGAGCATGTTTGTACAGGAGCAGAGGGTTTTATGTTTGGACAGCAGCACCGCAGGCTCGTACCGGCAGGCATATGCAGAAAAAACTGAAAAAATCAATCTTCCGTCGTGTCATTCTGCTCAAAAGGTTTTCTTATAGAATCGGGGTTATCGGGAGAAGCGGGAGGAATATCGGGAAAAGGTGCGCCTCTAAAGCCCCCTCCCCTTTCAGGATTTCTTTCCACCGACCTTCCGGCTGCACTTGAAATATTATCAGGATTTACAGGCTGCCTGACTGCTTTTCTGGCTCTTCTTTTTCTCCCGGGCTGCTCCCCTCTCATATCTTCAACAACTTTAGGCTGCTCGGGCTTCAGTGCGGTTTTTTCGGCAACGCGCTCTTTTTTTTCATCATTTATATACAGTATATATTCTTTATTGTCCGCCTCATCCTGCAGAACGACCATCTTTTCCTCAATCTCCTTCAGCAGATAGCCCTGAACATAATCGCCTTTCATCCAGGGTTTAAACCCGCCTTTACTTTCATCCTTTTTTGCGTGCAGCACTGCATAGCGTTCCTTTCCGCGTATGGCCGTGCCCATTAGCATAAGGTCATTGATTTCTTTTTTAGCCATTTTATCGGCCGACTGTTTGCCTGACGCAGGCTCCGAGACCCATTTTTTGCGATCAGGGCTGAAAAGATTTTTTTCGATAATAATATCGTTTTTGACATCCTCGGCATTGGCAGGGTTAAAAGAAAGCAACAATGCACAGGCACACACAATTGATGCACACATGAGGGTGGTTAGAATACGCGATAATCGACAACCTTGCTGCTGCGTCGCGGGATGCGCTTGAAGAAAAAACACATTTTTTGATGCACAGCAGTCTATCGGCTTTGTTTGGATACATTGAAGAAATCATATTAGGTCCTTGAAAGCTAAAATCAACTTCATACGAGTCGATAACTAAGAGTTCTATTTTTTTAATAATAACACAGTCGCTTGCGTATGCTCAACAAATAAAAAGCACGCTGCGCAAACTGGTAAGTTAGCGGAGGCGGACGTTTTTCAAAAAATTAAATCACATTACTGCCTGTTAAATCAATAATTTTAGTTTCTTGACACAAAAAACACACTATGCTACTACTGCAAATAGATTTCAATGCCAATCCTGAAATCATTCATTCCCGCTTTGCAAGCCCTGTCATACACAAAGGGCGAACTATGCCATTTTAACCTTACGGAGTTTTTTGCATGCGAGACATTGTAATTGCAAGCGCTGTACGCACGCCTATCGGCGATTTTAACGGCACGCTGCGCGACATATCCGCCACCGAGCTCGGGGCTGTTGTCATCGCCGAAGCAGTTCGGCGGGCAGGCATACAGAAGAATGATGTCGATGAAGTCATCATGGGAAATGTTCTGCCTGCAGGCCTGGGGCAGAATCCGGCCCGCCAGGCAATGCTTCAGGGCCGGTCTTCCAGTTGATGCAGGAGCCATTACCGTCAACAAGGTTTGCGGCTCAGGACTTAAGGCCGTCATGCTGGCGGCCCAGGTGATTGCCAGCGGTGATGCTGATATTATCGTAGCCGGCGGCATGGAAAACATGAACCGGACTCCCTACTATCTTGATAATGCCCGTTTCGGCTACCGCATGGGCAATGCCCCCATCATTGACGGCATGATTCATGACGGCATCTGGGACATTGTCAGCGATTTTCATATGGGCGCCGCTGCCGAAATCTCTACGCAAAAATTCGGCATCTCACGACAGGACATGGACGAATTCGCATGTCTGTCTGTGCAGCGGGCTCTTGCAAGCGTCAAAGAAGGCCGCTTTAACGAGGAAATCGTTCCCGTTTCCGTGCCGCAGAAAAAGGGCGGGCCACTACTGTTCAGCATCGACGAAACACCCCGGCATATTACCCTCGACGGGCTCAAAAAGCTCAAGCCTGCTTTTAAAAAAGACGGCTGCGTTACGGCCGGTAATGCTTCAAAAATCAGCGACGGAGCAGCGGCCCTCGTGATTATGTCAAGAGACAAAGCACAGAGCCTGGGCATAACCCCTCTGGCGAGTGTCGGGGCGCAGGGCTCTGCAGGCATGGAGCTTGAGGATGTACTTATGACCCCCATTAAATCAATACCAAAAGTCCTCAAAAAGGCGGGCATGTCAATAGATGCCATAGACCTTCATGAAATCAATGAAGCATTCGCTGCAACAACAATTGCCATTGCGCGCGAGCTGGGTATCCCCCTTGATCGCTTGAATGTAAACGGCGGCGCCGTTGCCCTTGGTCATCCCATCGGCGCGAGCGGCGCCAGGGTACTGGTGACGCTGCTGCATGCAATGAAGCAACGGGGAGCAAAAACAGGCATGGCGTCACTGTGCCTGGGCGGCGCAGAGGCTGTGAGCCTTATTGTGACCCGCGACGTATATGCCCCCTGGACATGCAACTGCTGAGCCTGCTATGAAACTAAAAAAGGTGCTTCAATGAAGGACTACGCCACTATAAAAACTGCTATTCTTGAGGATATGATCGGCCTCATCACGTTTAACCGACCAGAGGTTCTCAACGCACTCAATACGGCAACCGTTGCCGAGACTTTGGAAGCGGTGCGCGATATGCAAAGCAATCCTGCCGTGAGGGTGCTTGTCTTCACAGGCGAAGGCCGCTCATTTGTTGCAGGTGCCGATATTCAGGAAATGTTAGGCAAAACACCGGATACCGCGCGTATGTATTCGGAGCTCGGGCATATGCTGTTCACGACTATTCAGGATATGGACAAGCCCGCACATTGCAGCAATCAACGGCTTCGCTCTTGGTGGAGGCCTGGAGGTAGCTCTCAGCTGCGACATACGCATCGCCTCGGACAATGCAATTTTCGGCCTGCCTGAGACTATACTGGGCATTATTCCAGGCTGGGGTGCAACCCAGCGCACAGCGCGGCTTGTGGGTCCGGCTCTCACCAAAGAGCTGATTTTTACCGGCGAACATATCAATGCCGAACGGGCGCTGGCCATAGGCCTTGTCAACCGCGTCGTGCCGCTTGAAATCCTGATGACCGTAACCATGGATATGGCGAGAAAAATCAGCCATCAGGGCCGTCTTGCTATCATTCAGGCAAAACGCGTCATCAGCCGCGGCTGCGAAATGCCGCTTCGCGAGGCTCTGAAACTGGAAATCGATACATTTGCAGATCTTTTTAACACAGAAGATCAGAAGGAAGGCATGCAAGCCTTTGTGCAGAAAAGAGCCCCTGAATTCAAGGGCAGATGAACCAACAAGCAAACCACAGGAGACAGACAATGACATCCGGACATGACGATGACGATGACGACAGGGAAAAACCCAGCTGGAGAGATATCGACCGGCAGCGGGACGGCAGTGCGCACGCTTCAAAAGAACCCGGCGAACAGCGCGCAAAATCACCCAGAAAAGAGTGGGCTCAGAAAATGTACCTCAAGGAGATAGAGAACCTTTTCAAGGGTAAAAAAGCCACAAAAGAACATGCAGCGGCGCTCAAAGAGGTTCACGAACGGGCAGGTACGAAAAAATTCGTACCTGCAGTAAAAAAATACCTCAAGGAATACGGTATGCCCGATGACTGGAGCACGCTCTTTCTGCTGCTTGATTACGAAGACACAAGGGTGGCAAAAGATGCGGTCACGGCACTTCTTGCCCTTGAGCCCGAAGCGCTGCTGAACCTGAAGGAAGGACTTAAAAGCAAGCTCAACATAATAATTATGACCGCCACCGATGATGATTTGCGCGAGATAGCCGAAGACGCGCTGCAGCACCTGCAAAACCCCTGACCTGTAACAGAGCAAAAAGGCCGGTGCCGCTTTCACGCGTCACCGGCCTTTTTGCTGAAATCAAGCTAGGGCTGCGTATGAGGGGACAGATCATCAATTTTAGGGCGGTCTATTTTAATGCCGTCGGACTTCTTTTTGATGCTATTGAGTGCTGAGATATATTCCTGCTTGTCAATAAGAAGTTTGGAGCTTTGTATCTCGGTTATGAGGCTGCTTACCAGAGGTCGTATGTCGATGCCGTATGTATTGAGCGTTTCCTGATTTGCGCGGTCAATGATAAGAATGCAGTAATAACAGGTCATGAGCCGTGTTTTTGAGTCCCGCCGGAAAAGATATGCCTTGCCGCCTATGGTCTGCATAAAATAGGCAGCATACTCATACTGCTTTTCAAACGGAAGGGTAATGCGCCCGGCACCCGGCATGATAATTGCCGGATTCAGCCACTGGTAGAACAGCTTCATGGTCGGCTCCATAATTTCCGATTCACCGTTAATAATGTCACGAACAAGAAGCGTATCAGTCTTGCCGAGCACGCCGAACAGATAGGTGATATTTTTTAAAAGCGTAAGCATGTCCTGCGACTCGCCGGAAATAACAGGAGATGCCCGCATCAGCCTGTCCATGATGCTCTTGAATTGCTCATAGGAGGTTCCGGTTATGCCTCGCGCGCTGAGATAGCCTTTTTGATCGATATATTTAAAAAAATTCATAACCCGGCTGTGCACGCTGTTTAATGAAGGGTCCTGGCCGGTTCCGTTGTCTCCAAACACCTGCTGCCGCCTTTCAAGCGCAATGGGCGGAGCCTGATCGGCAAGAACCAGATCCCTGCCCAGTTTGTCGATATCTTTCTCCATCCCGCCGATCTTTTTTTCAAGCAGCTGATTCTTATGCTGCCAGGCTTCACGCTCCTTGAGGGCAGCCTCTTCTGCGGCATTTTTAACAGCCCTGTCTTTAAGATACACAAAGCCTGCAACAGCAAGCGCTATAACAATAATAATAAAAAGTGCCCAGCCTGCTTTTTTAGCCATCCTACTCTCCTTCAAAATAAAACAATATCCGGCTCACAGTGTTTGCTTTTAATCTTAGGTGGTGCTATATTGTATACTGTTTTAAAAGTTCTTTGCAATAAATAAGAATGGGGGCGAAACGGTTTCGACGGGGGTGGTTGAAGCGCGGGCTGCATACCGAGGTTCCTATCGACTCGTTAAAAAGATAGGGCAATATATAATCGCAGACGATTATAACTACGCTCTGGCTGCGTAACTAGCCAGCGGCTCATACAGCCCTCTCCTGCGGAGCTTTATGAGGCGTCGACTTCAGCGGGATAGCTTCTTGTTTGTGCTCAAGGGACAAGCGGCGAAACACCACTTGAGATAGTCTTTCGAAGTATCCTGCTCCTGGGAGACTTGAAAGATGAAATTTAAATCAGGAGATACGTATGTAGATGTCTTCGTGGAAGATTTCCGGACCCGGGTTCGACTCCCGGCGCCTCCACCATTCTAAAGTCCAGCAAAGAGCAATAACACCCCAAACCACCTAAAAAAAGGTGGTTTTTTTTATGTTTGTCCGGCATGGTTGATGGCACTGCGGTGTAAGTCGGATATGAACGTGGCAGCTTGAATCATTAGCTAAAGGCAAGGGGCTCGTGGGTAACTGAGAATCTAAAAAAAGCTGAGAGTAGAGTCAGGACCGGCAAACTGAAACTGCATAAGCAGGCTTCATAAGCCGGACATTTCTAACTGTTTATAACAGAAATTTTAGATGTACTTGGAAAACCGCGCCCGAAAACCTATCACAGTTTTTCGCCGACATTTACCTTGACACACAATCGCCCTCGTTCTATATTCGCCCCGGCTCAAAGCAAGTTCCTGGCAATCTATCAATCAACATAAAGCAGAGGGAACCTGTATGACAAAAAATTTTGCTGTGATAGGTGTTGCCGGCTATATTGCTCCGCGCCATCTCAGGGCAATTCGTGATACGGGCAATAGCCTAATCGCCGCCGTTGACCCCAAGGACTCGGTCGGGCTGCTGGATCAGTATGATTTCAACACCAGATTCTTCACGGAAATCGAACGCTTTGATCGCCACCTGGAGAAACTGCGCCGTGGTCAGGAAGAAAACCGGGCCCATTTTATTACGATTTGCACTCCCAATTATCTCCATGATGCTCATTGCCGGCTCGGACTGCGCCTGGGAGCCGATGTTATCTGCGAAAAACCTCTGGTGATCAATCACTGGAACCTGAACGCTCTTCAGGACCTGGAGCAGGAGACCGGGCATAGCATATATACGACCCTGCAGCTTCGCGTGCACCCTGAACTGCTGAAGCTGCGCTCCCGTTTGCGCTCTCAGGCCACTAAGCGCCATGAAGTCATACTGACCTATATCACTGCACGGGGCAGATGGTATCATACTTCATGGAAAGGGCAGGTTGAAAAATCAGGGGGCATTGCTTCCAATATCGGCGTTCATTTTTTTGATTTGCTGTTATGGCTTTTTGGCACTGCCGGCGACGTTCGCATGTTCCATGCCGACCAGTATCGCATGTCAGGCTTTATGGAACTCGAGCATGCCAGCGTCAGATGGTTTCTTTCAGTAAGCCCGGAGGACGTGGCCCTGGCGCATACGCCGCCCGGAAAAAATACCTACCGGTCCATCACTATTGATGGACAGGAGATAGAATTCTCCGAGGGGTTCACTGACCTGCACACGCGCGTGTACGAGCAGACTCTGGCCGGACATGGATTCGGCATCGCTGACGCCCGCCCGTCAATTGAGCTCACCCATCGCATTCGCACAGAGCAGATTTCTAAAATCGACAGCCTCGCGCATCCGATTTTATCCGGCAATTACAAGCTGCTTCAGCAAACAAACACCTAGCAGGGGGTTGAGATGTCAGATTATTTTGCCCACGAATCCTCCTATGTTGATGACGGAGCTGAGATTGGAGCAGGCACGAAAATCTGGCATTTTTGTCACATTATAAAAGGCGCAAAAATCGGTCAGCGCTGTGTCTTGGGGCAGAATGTAAATATTGATGATGGCGTCATTATCGGCAATAACGTAAAAGTACAGAATAATGTCTCCATTTATACCGGCATGATAATCGAAGATGATGTTTTTCTCGGGCCCTCATGCGTACTGACCAATGTCACAAATCCCCGCAGCCAGATAAGCAGACACAGCCTTTATGAAAAGACAATCATCAGGCGCGGGGCTACTATAGGCGCCAATGCAACTGTGGTATGCGGTATTATCATCGGCAGATACGCCTTCATTGCCGCCGGTGCGGTGGTGGCAAAAGACGTGCCTGACTACGGCCTCATGATGGGCGTACCGGCACGGCAGACTGGCTGGATGAGCAGGCATGGCCATATTCTGAAAAACCCCGATACAAACGGCATCATGGTCTGCCCCGAATCCGGACTTCGCTACCAGCTTATAGCAGCCAGCAGCCGGCAACCTGTAACAGACGATTTACTCTTCGCGGGCTTCACCCTTCGCTGCCTTGATTTTGATGAAGAGGCCCCCCTGCCCCCGCAGCAGACCGTGGGGAAGGTTCTGTATGATGAGTTTAAACAGAATCGTTAATCATGCTCCGGGGATATCCTTTTGAACGGATCATGCTCACTATTATTTGTTTCTAAGGGCATCGCCCAGCTTTTTACCGGCAGCTTCCGCGCGTTTGATAACCTCGGGCAAGTCATCGACATCATTCATGGCTATTGCCTCCGCAACTTTATCGACAAGGTTGAGTCTATGTGAACCGCCCATGCACAGCGCAAGCTCCTCTATGGCCTTTTCATGCCCTGCCCCGGCAACAGTTGTGACAACAACACCGAACTTGCCGGCAAGGGGCCGCTGGCCCATAAAGGGCATGTCCGGATTATACATGGGTCCGATACCACGGTAGAAAAGCGCCAGGCTCCTGTCAATAAAACACTTAACAGCGCCGGACATGTTCATAAAGTATGTCGGGGATCCAAGAATTATAGCATCGGCTTCCAGCAGTTTATCCGTAGAGGCCCTGCATATTATCCTCTATGGGGCACCTTCCCTCATTCATCATGCATTCAGAGCAGCCCGTGCAGGGCTTTACTTCAAGCTTGCAGAAATCAGCAATTTCATAATTAAACCCGGTTGCTTCGGCAACTTTTTTAACCAGCTTGTTGGTATTGCTGTCCTGCCGCATGCCGCCGCAGATAGCCAGTATTTTCATAACGCATGCCTCCTGTTTGAGTAAAATGTATAATCATTTGCTTGTGTTATAAGGCCCCCTGTTATAGCTGGTGAATACTAAAAGATTATTCTGTGAACTTTGCAGTTGAATGTACAAGAAGTTCCTTTGTATACTTAACAGCAACAGTAGTAAGGGTACCACGAAATTGATTGGGCGTATAGGTCTTTTAGTCTCAGTAATGGCCGCTTTGCCTGTTTTGCGTTCAAAAACAATACAAACATTAATAATCAGAGAGGAATCATCATGGCACAGGAACCAGTCAAGGAAAAGGTAAATGAATTTTTCGAATACACCGCACAGTTTGCAGAGCGTTATCCCGAGATCGCTCAAAGCTTTATGGGCCTTATGGGCAGCATCATGCAGGACGGCAAGATCAAGACAAAAGAAAAAGAGCTGATTGCCCTGGGTATTGCAGTTGGCCTGCGCTGTGTGCCGTGCATTTATGCCCACACGAAAGCTGCGCTGCATATGGGGGCAGCTGCCGATGAAATTCTTGAAGCAGCGTCTGTTGCCGTGCTGATGTCCGGCGGGCCGGGCATGGCGCATCTGATGGAGGTCATGAAAGCCATTGAAGCATTTGACGAGAAATAATAATCTTACAACGGTTGCGTGATTGGTTATAAATGCACCCGGATGATGGACGTGCGCGGTAAATTTTGTTCAGTATGTGTTCAGTCTCCAACTGCGGGCGGTTTCAAAAGATATGCAGACAAGAAAAGCCCTTGAGCAATCAGGGGGTTTTCTTATGATTTGTCGTGACCTGAGGGTCGACGAAAACACCGCGAATAGGAAAGACGGGAAGAAATTCGAAAGGTGAGAAAATAACCAAGCGGATAGGGCTGATTGGCAAGCTGGTCAAGGAGTAAATGGTGCCCCATACCGATAAGCAACCCCGTTGCAACAGTCTCCCCGTTTGATGCTATCGCAACAAGGGCTAAGATAGCAATCAATTCCCATGCATGCAGCACCAGGAAAATATGGGTTAGCCTGCCGTTGCTGTATGTGTCAAAAAACCCCCATATGCTGTAGGGTGGCTGCTGCAAGAAGACATAGTCGATAAGATGGTCGGCATCGATAAATATGCCCGACACCAGACTCACTGCGGCCATGGTTGCCGAATCTGACAAGGCATAGGTCGCAGCAGACGCTAGGACTGATGCAGCAACATGATAACGGACTTGCATACTGTTTTACCGGAACGTGATGTTTATAATATAGGTTGTAGGAATTGCAGCCCAACTGCCTGTTTTTACTGAATTAAATTATGCAGAAGGCCTTGCATGGAGTGATGGATACCCGCATACTATCCAGGGGGTTATCAACTTAAGGATATGTGAGAAGCAGGCTATTAAAAAAATATACTAATCAAAACGGTTCACAATAACCAGTGAGCCAGGGGCGCGGACAGGTGAAGAGGTCAAACCCGTGCAGCCGTAAAAAGCATGATGTCCGATATTTCTGACGCTGCGTGGAATAGCAACACTGGTTAATCCGACGCAACCATAAAAAGCCCTTTGATCAATCCTTGTAACGCTGTCTGGTATGGTCACGCTGGTCAAGCCGGTGCAGTCTAAAAAAGCCTGGTAACCAATGCTTTTAACCGGTTTGTCGTCAATCAAGCCCGGAATGACTGCTTCTCCGTCCGGACAGCTATAGCCGGTGATTGTTATAGCCCCGCCGGATTCAGTATACGTAAAATCATCCCATTGCCCGGCAAAGGAAGATGAGAACCCGCATAGAAGGATCAATAATGAGAAACTAACTTTCAATTTCCTGCGCTTCATAAGTCCTCTTTGTAAAAGTGCTTAATTAGCCAGTGCCGTTATCCTGCATGACCAAAAAAGTAAATTTTCAAAATTGACACTGTAGCTGCCATGAATTGATCATATTTTTTCAGCATCTGTTAGCTAAAAGTTATATACACATAGTATGCCAATAAAAATACTGTTCCTGAAGGCATACCATAATGCGTATAATATGCTTTAGAAGTTACCGACAATATATTTAATATACTTGCTTTTTTATTAGTATAGTCTTAAAAAGTTTTTCAATTTTGAGGAATGCATTTATTCAGTGAAAATATTTTTTAATGAGATACACAAATAGGTATGCCTTTGATGTTCAAAATGAGTAATTTTTAACATGATAAAATACTCAAAATGAACACAATAGTGGTATGAAGGATATGCAAAAATAGGCTATATGATGAGCAGGAGTACTCTCTCCAATAACAGCTTTGGACAGGAAGGTTTACCCTTAAGAAGGTGGCAACTAGTGGCGCAGGGAAATGAAGTATCTTAAGTAAAAAGGGCAATGCTGTACTAGCTCAATAATTCGGTAACTTTTTGAAGCTTATCAAAAGGCGTTTCATAATTCAATCCGCCATGTCGACGGAGATGATTAAATTCAAACAGGAAGTTTCCTAAATTCATCACAATATCTTCCTGTGAATCAAATGAATTGGGGGAGCAAAATTCATCTTTTAGAATTCTCCAAAACGCTTCTATTTTGCCGTTGGTCTGTGGCCGGTAAGGTCTTGTGCAGATGTGCTTTATGCCCAGCTCATTGCACATTGTTTCAAAAGGATGCTCTCGTTCCAAGGAGCCTTTAAACTCCGGGCCATTATCGGACATGACTGCCTCGAATTCAAAATTATATATTTGTTTGAACCAGCACAGAGCACGAGCCATGAAATACGTGAGCGTAGAGGACCTTTTGTCTTTTATGATCTCGGCATAGGTAAGTCTCGTGCAGTCATCACAGACTCCTGCAACATAGAGATCTTTGACTTTAAAAGAGCAGCGCATATCCTTGGGAAGCTTTGTTAAATCAATATGAGCAAGCTCACCGGGGGCTTGTTTTTCATAGCGCTTGATAATCTTTTTTTCTGATTCATTGAGAGGATACCGAGCCTTGATCCGGTCCATGGTAGCCGGTGATGGCGTCTTATCCAGATAGTACGGTTTAAACAGCAATACCAGTTCATAGCGATTTGAGCCGAATCGCCGATAAGCGTTTATGATACTTCGCTCAACTTCTTTTGGTGTTCGTCTGCTGCCCGGCTTAGCGCCACGTTTTTGAGGGAGAAGGGCCTCGGAAGTTTTTCCGCCCTCAACCCATTTGTGGTAATAGCGGCTTAGCTCTTTCTTGGAGATGTGATGAGCTTCGCAAAGATTTTTTACGAACTTAAAAGGCCTAGGTATTACTTTTGCTTTGGTTCTCTCGTATTCCTTCAGAATTGGTATCCATCGTTTTACAATGACGATGTCAGCATATTTCATCAGGTTTCTCCTTTGGTTTATTGATACGATTATTATCGTCCAAAAGAGTTACCTAATTAATGAGCATCTACAAATGCCCTGTATGAGCCCTGCCCTTTGGTGCAGTATTGTCTGCCGCAAACTCATTGAATTCTTCTTGCTAATAGGGCAATGGCTTCAAAAAACTTCCGTGCCATGGCCTGCATGGAAGGGCTGCGGTCAAGTGCTGCATTGATACTCTCGGCATTGTCGTAATAGATTTGTGTAAGTCTTCGCCCGACTGCGCTTCGGGCAAGGGTGCCATCGCGAAAAGCCCGCAGGCTTGCAATATCGGGATTGTCCTGCCCCAGAACTTTTTCAGCCGGACACTGCGTGACAGGTACCGGACTGATTGTCGTGGTTGTTGAAGAAGGCACTGTTGTTGTTGAAGAGGTGGATAAGCCTCCGCTGTAGAGATATGTTATCCCGTTCTTGTCATCCTGAGTAAGGGACCGTTTTATTTGTCCAGGGCTACAATAACCGTACATTACCTTTTCCTTATCGGCACTGTCGTCAATGAGATCCTCAAGCGAGAGAGTATGCCCCAGCTCATGCAGCGCAATGGTCTGAACATCATAGGCAGTAGCTGAACGGTTCGTTGCCCAGGAAAAAGCTGAATTAAACTTAATATCGCTGTCAAGCAATTGGCCCTGCTGCGTTGTGTACCAGAACGTGTTGAGGGCAAGAGTGGTATCATATCCAGGATCATCAAAGGAGCCAAAACATATTAAGTTTGTGCCGTCCTGTACAGCGTAGGCAGTGCTTGCAGTATACCCCTGGTACACAAAACTGAAATTCGAGGTTGAAACATTTGTCCATGTCTGCATAGCAGTCTGAATCGCCTGCAGGCTGCCGGATGGGAAGTAAGCAGTATTGAGAGAAATGCCGGCGCTCGGGGTCGACCAGTGAATTTCAGCTCCACCGTCGGTTCTAGATACTACAAAACCATACGCATGCGGACTGAGTGTACACAGCGTTAGTATTGTCAAAGCAAATAGCACTGCAACAGACAGCAGCCGCTTTTTATTGTTCATCAACATAATTCCTTATTTTTTCCTTCAATGCGTCTAGAGGGATAGTCGTGTCCATGTACCCATCACCGGATGCAACTGAAAAGCCACGTTTACGGGCAATCAGGTCGTCTCCGATGGTATATTTGCCCTGGGCCCTGCCTGAAATTTTATATGCAGATCCGTTGCTGAACTGATTATCAGGGGAAAGAAACAGCAACACCCTCTCGCCCTTGCGCAGAGGCGCTTCATCTGAAACCTTCATGCCTATGTCGCCAACCTCTCCCCCCGGATACAAGACCAGTATTTTTTTTTCTACAGTACTGCCTTTGATGACTTCCTGAACACTGATAACAGCCTTTGTGACAATCGATTTTTTATCAGGAGTCCATTCTGATCGTGTATCCTCAACATCTCCTGTAACAACAAGGTGTGCATCCCGGGTGAGCTTTTCCGTGCTCAGCCCCAGCATCAGCGCAAAGGCTGAGGATGTTGAACAAACGAGGCCAATCAAAGCAAGAATGAATATCGCTTTTCTGAACCGCATATAAAATTCCTTCCTGTAACTCTGAAATTACGGTTACATCACAACAATAGTATATCAGGTATAGAAAAGGAGTTCCAGACGAGCACAGCAGATTTTCCCCAGGGTAGCGACATTCCCGGCCAAGACCCGTGGTGGAGGTGAAGATAACATGTAGGGTATGCAGTGTGTTTTTTAGACTGTTCAAAGCCCGTGCTGTATTGCCGGTAAAAATACAGACCCTGACCTTTCCGGTGGTAGTGAAAGTGCACAAAAAAAAGTACCGGCAATACGCATAGTGCGGGCCATATTTTTCACTGGTATCCTTTCAGTTTATGTATCAATTCATAGAGATATTTTTTGAATCTGATAGTTCAGAGAGCATTCAAAAATATTTGCGACAAGCGGTCACTGGCTGCATGAGCCACTTTGCCACTGCTGATTCAACCTTCTGTGGAGTCTACTGTTTCACGTAAAGTCGACTGCGCTGCCGGTCAATATAGCGGTTATTTTTTAGTGCTGAATTTTATTTAAAAAAAATGTATATTTAGCTCTCTATACCAATTATATTTTTCAAAGCCTGGTTTCACTATGTTCGAGGATGCACCGTTTAACCGGCGACTTTACCAGCGCGATAGAGTCGAGCTCATTGCCCGGTATTTTATTCAAGACAAAAGTGTGAAATACATGGGATGCACTGTTGTCAATCTGAGCCGCAATGGCGCTGGAGCGCTCTTTCCCCGAAAAGAAAAGCTTGAAGAAGGAGCTGTCATTTTACTTGATATAATAACGCCCGTAACATTCCAACAACTGAAACTAAAAGGTGCAGTCAAAAGAACCCAGAAACGCGGCGAGGTGCTGTATGCGGGCATTCAATTTTTCGAAATTCTGCCGGAGGAGGCATTTAAAGCCCTTTGTGATGTCTAGACCGGGCCCGTATCATATACTGCTACCCTCTGCCCTTTTTTTGCGATAACGAACTGCTGCCTGCTCTTGCAAAAAGGCAGGAATTGGCGTACTGTCCGCACATGCGGTTCAAGAGCTTGTCTCTCGACATGCTTTTTCGATTCATCTGCCCAATGTTGTCCGGCAACTGCAATTTTTATTCCAGGAGAATATCTTTATGAATTCAGCTGACCATATCAAACAATTTTACCTGCTGCATATTGAGGCTGCACAGCATGTAGACCTGCAATTGCATGCGCCGTGCCCTTTTTGCGCCTCATCGGAAAATACAGCTCCCGGGCAGCTCATCGTTGACCTTGACCCGGACAGTTTTTTGTACGGCTATTTCAGGTGCCTCAACAGATGCCGGCCTGGCGGATTCGCACCGCATTTTGCCCGGCTGCGCGGCATCGACCCCAAGCTGGTGCCTGGCTTTGATCCTGACCGGACGCCCTATGTGCGCAATATTGTCTTCCCGGCTAAAAACCTAAATCCCGACATTAAAAAATATCAAACCCTGATGTCAAAAACCCAGTACGATTACTTTGCTCCATTCGGCGTGGGTAAAGGTGCTGTGGATGAAATGAAAATCGGCTTTAACGGCCGCTATTTTATTTATCCCTATTTTCTTGATGATGCCAATTGCTATGCCGCCCGCTGCATACTGCCTGCCAAGGATGCGGATAATTTCTGGATCGGCGATGAAAAATTTTACGGCCATGAATTTCAAATTTTTAACGAGGAAGAAATTCAGCGCTGCGAAAACGGCGCTCTTTTTATCACCGACGGCGAGAAAAATCTCCTCACCCTCAAAGAGCTCGGATACCCCTGCATTGCCGTTCCCTCTATAGCAGCCCTTGAAATCCTTGATCCGGAAAGGTTTGCCCATCTCAACCATGTGCTTATTGTGCTCATAAATTCTCCTGAAGCCCAGGCTGCAGCCCGGATTCTTGCTACCAAAATCGGCTTTAAAGTTCGCATTCTCACCTGGCCACCCAACCTGAAGAGGGACTTTCACCTGATACACCTGGCAAAAGACAAGGGTGCTGATTTCGGCCTTGAAATTGCCGGCATGATAAAAAACTCCCGGGCCTTTTCACCATTCTCATCGCCAGAGCGGGAGCACCTTGATTTTTTAAGCGGGCTTGAAAAAAACATCGGCAAAAGCGTTTTGGGGGTGCCTACCGGCTTTTCAAAACTTGACCTCTCCATGAACGGCATTCGCGGCATCAACATTATGGGCGGTCAGCCCAAAGCAGGCAAATCATCTTTTTTCATGCAGGTCTCTACCGAGGCTGCCCGGAAGGGAGTTCCGGTCATTTATTATGACTTTGAAAACGGCCGCCAGAAAATTTATCAGAGAACCCTCTGCCGCATAAGCAGGCTTTCAGAAGACGAGCTGAGAAAACCTGATCAGGAGTCCGGGGCCGCTCAGCGCCTCAGCCGGGCACATGAGGAAATGAAAAAAATGCTGCGCTATTTCCGGGTTGTCACGGACCGGAAACTGAGCCCGGACATAATGCGCCGGCAGATCGATTTTATTAAACATGAGACCCGGCTGGATTCATGCCTGGTCGTCATTGACAGCCTGCACAAGCTGCCGTTTAAAAATCTTTCCGAGCGGCGCACAGGCATTGATGAATGGCTGCGGCATATGGAGGCTATACGCGATGAGCAAAACGTGTCATTTCTTGTTGTTTCGGAATTATCCCGCGGAACGGAAGGCAGCTATAACCGGCAGCCCGATCTGGGCGCGTTCAAGGAATCGGGCGACATCGAATACAGCGCCGACAATGCCATTATTCTGCAGCCCAACTGGGACCTGCTTGATCCCCTGTCAACGCATGAGCGCATCAGCACACTATGGCTGGTTGCAAGCCGCGAAAGCAGCCCCGGCAAGGTTTCGGAATACTCCCTTGATTTTCCCTTCTGGGGATTCAAGGAGCTGTAGCAAACAGTTCCGCTTATAATTGTCGGCCCTGATAGCACTGTCCCCGATTCATCATGTCAAAAACAGCTTATTGGCATCTACCAGATACAGAGCTGACCATACGGAATTTTTTATGATAAAACAGTATAAGGCGCGGGCTCTTGTCTGGAGCGTTGCAGGAATCATCACGCAGTCTTTGGGTCTTGCTGGAGTCTTTTCAAGCAGGCCGGCCACCGGGGATATGAACCCGTCGTGGGCGGGAGCACTCCTTTTTTTCATCGGTACAGGGATACTCTGTTTTGGCCTCTACTTTTACGCCATTGCCAAAAGCAGGCGGCCGGCCTGGGCACTGGCAGGACTTTTCAGCCTGCCGGGTTTTCTCATACTGCATTTTCTGGCCGATAACACTAACACCGCTGCTAAAAGACGAAAACGATCCTGAACCAGACAGCAGGCCGGATTTTCGGTGGATACAGCAGTACCGTACGCAGGGGTTCTTTATTCTTTCGATAAAGCGATACAATCTTCTTTCAGGGTTTCCAATGCAGCATGCATATGCCGCTGCTGCTTTTCAGTCAGGGTTCCCAGCAGGTCGGCTAACATGGAAAATGTCGCCTTTTCATTCTGGTTGAGGGCATGGCGGTATGCCGGTGTCCACAAATGTTCCGGCTCGACAAACAAAAGCTCAAGCAGCCTTTTTTTTTCAGCTTCAGGCTCATTTCCCTCAAGCACTTCCTGCAGGCTCCGCTGCCAGGTGCGGCGGTTCTCCAGCCACAGGCTCTCCAGCGGCACAAGGGCTACGGCCCAGCGTTCCAGTATAACCTCCTGAATGTCGGTGAATTTGCCAATGAAACGCTTGAGCGGCTTTTCCGCCTGATCGAAATGCCGGGCCTTACGCCGGGCTGCTGTTTCGCCTCGGTGTTTGACCTCAAGTTCATTTTGCTTTTTTGACCCGGCCGCATACAGGGCCAAACGCTGATTCCGGTCAAGCATGAGCAGCAGTTCGGCGCAATCAGGTGCGGCCCGCTCAATAATAGTTCGCCAGAACTGCCTGAGGCTTTCCGAGCGCTCCTGCAGAAGCGTAGCGTTCAGCGGCCCTCGTATATCATGCTGAAGCTGTTCTGCAAAAAGGCTGTAGCGAACAAGCTGATTCTTGCGGTGCCACTGCAGCAGGGCTTTCAGCCGCTGCTCGTAAAAAGCATCCTGCCGGCTGTTCAGGCTCAGGTAATCATCAAGATACCAGGAAATAATCCAGTCCAGATAGTTGTAGGCCAGGCGTGTATTGCTGCAGGAGCACAGTACGCACAGCGCAAGGGCGGCAAGTACATTTTTTACGCAACGAATCTTCATGGCTGCAGTTTCCAGGCCCATTACAATTGCTGTGCGCCGCTGCTTTTATGCAAACAGCAAATCACACAATAATTCTTCAGCTTAGCGGGCCGTTCGTGATGACTGTTTTAAAATCTCATCAGCATAAAGTTTTTGGAGTGTCATCAGCGAGAGCAGCCAGGCAATTGTCGATTCAGCCCCTTCATTTTGATTGATGCCGTCAGCCATAAGCCCGTCACGACAGCCGCCGGTTTTTGCATCATAGAGCGGCATGTTCAGGTCGTTCTGTCCCAAAAACCAGTTAAAGCACATAACCGCACTGTCGATCCATGCTGGATCGCTGGTGATGTTGAAGGCTTCGATACAGGCATCGATCATGGAATTTGACTCGATCGGCTGCTGGTCAAACCGTGCCCTTGACCCCCCTTTTTTATACCACCCGTTGCTGCCGATGGGCACAAAATGGCCGTTTTCAGTCTGGATTGCAAGCAGCCATTTGAGGGTTTTAAGCCCCATATCAGTCATATCGCCGCGCTGCATCCACTGTCCTGACAGCAGCAGAGCATGCGGGAGCTTGCCATTAGCATAGTTTAAAGCATTCTCAAGCCAGGGCCAGTTTTCAGTTGCATTTTTTTGAAACTGCACAAAAAGCCGATCGGCAAGGATGTCCCGTATCCGTCGCACTTCACTGTCGCCTGAGAATTTTTGGAGATAGGCATGTATTCCCACAAGGGCAAAAGCAATGGCTCGCGGTGACCTGAAATGCTCAAGAGCATTCAGCGCCTGATTAAAAAGCTTCGTGCTCATTGCCAGCTGCCCGGGATTATCAAGAAAAGCAATAGTCTTGCCAAGGCCCCAGAGTGCCCTTCCGTGGGAATCCTCTGATCCGACCTCCTCCAGCCACTGCCGTGAATAACTCATAAAATTACGGAATCGCCCCTTTTCCTGATTGAAAGCATACAGCAGAAAGCTGAGATACTGATTGCTGAGGCAGTCAAAAAACTTGCTGTCGGCAAGCATGTATTTGCTGCCCATGGTGGCAACCATCAGGGCCCTTGCATTATCGTCCGTGCAGTAACCATGGATACGGTCAGGTATGGTTTGGGTGGCATGCTGCAAAATACCGGTATCATCGGTAAGCGTTTTCAGGTGATCGAGATTCGCCTCCGGGAGTTCGAATTTTGTGATTAATTGTATGTTTTTAACGTATGTGTGCCGGGGCCGCGGATGACTTGCCCTCTTAAGCCTGACCTCACTGAATACCTCAAGATATTTTCGTGAAACCTCTTTCCAGGTTGCCTCGCGGCTGAAGGTATAGGCTTTTTTACGAATCAAGTGACGAGTGCTATCATTATCAAGAAGATCAATGATTTGTTCAGCCATGGCATCGGGATTATTAAATGGAACTATTCTTCCGCGTCCATCGTCAAGCATCTCCGAGGCATACCAGTACGGGGTTGAAACGACGGCTTTGCCGGTACCCATGGCATACGCGAGCGTTCCGGAAGTAATCTGTGCCTCATCAAGATAGGGTGTGACATATATATCGGCGGTACCGAGATACTCGCATAATTCTTTCATCTCGACAAAACGATTCTGAAAAATGACATGTTCGCTGATATTCAGCTTGCGCACGAGCTGCTGCAGGCTGATACGGTATGCATCGCCATGTGACTTTAAAACATGAGGATGGGTCGCACCGAGAATGATATAGGAAACATCAGGGTGTTTCCGAATAACCGCGGGAAGGGCCTGCAGCATGGTCTCAATGCCTTTATTCGGGGAAAGCAGACCGAAGGTAAGCAGCACCATTCTGCCTTCCATTCCGAACTGATCCTTGTAATAGTTGGGGTCCATAAATGGCGTGTCAGGAATGCCGTGATGGATAAAGGCGATTTTTTCTTCCGGAACACCGTAGATATCTTCAAGAAAGCCGAAGGCCTTGCGGCTCATTACGACAAGCTTGTCGGACAGGTCGGCCAGCCTGCGCATGACTTCCAGATATTCAGGGGCGGGATTTTTCAGTACCGTATGCAGCGTTGTAACAACCGGCATGCGCAGCTCACCGAGAAGTTTAAGAAGGTGGCTGCCTGCCGGACCCCCGAAAATGCCGTATTCATGCTGCACGCAGACAATATCGGTTTGGCTGATATTGATAAATTCCGCAACGGTATTGTAATCGGCCAGCTTGTTCTGATTGATCTCAAAACGCACCTTTTCCGGATAACGATACCCTTCAGGCCTGTCATTCATGGCTACCGCCCAGCAGTTGATGTCGGGCGCTTCCGCAGTTACGGCCTCAACCAGATCAGTCGTAAATGTTGCTATCCCGCACTGGCGGGGCACATAGTTGCCGATGAAGGCAACCGAGTCAATTCCCTCATAATATTTAAGCACTGATGACATGCAAGCACTCTCCTTTTGCAGCAGTACGGTTAGGTCGCAGAATGACAGCGCGGGTTAAAAACAGTCCGGGGCATGAGAATTCATTCACGCAGAGTCTCTTTCGTTAGAGTGTCCGGCTCATGTATTTTCTTTGTCCAAAATTTTCATAAATGGCCTGATAAGATCGATGGGCAGAGGGAATATGGTCGTTGAGTTTTTTTCAGCAGCAACCTCTGTTAGTGTTTGCAGATAGCGAAGCTGCAAAGACACCGGATTCGACATTATTTGAGCAGCCTCTGCGAGCTTTGTTGCCGCCTGTGCTTCACCTTCGGCATGTATGATCTTTGCCCGGCGTTCGCGTTCGGCCTCGGCCTGCTTTGCCATGGCTCGCTTCATTTCATCAGGAAGGTCAATCTGCTTTAATTCGACATTTGCGACTTTTATACCCCACGGGCCTGTATGCCGGTCAAGTATTTCCTGTATTTTTGTATTCAGCTTTTCCCGTTCAGCCAGAAGCTCGTCAAGTGCTGCTTCACCGCAGATGCTGCGCAGCGTTGTCTGGGCGAGCTGTGATGTGGCATAAAAATAATCTTCGACTTCAACAATCGCCTTGTCAGGCATAACAACCCTGAAATAGACAACCGCATTAACCTTTACCGATACATTATCCCGCGTGATAACATCCTGCGGCGGAACATCCAGAACAACAAGCCTCAGGCTTACCTTTTTCATTTTGTCAATAAGGGGGATCAAAAGAATCAGTCCGGGACCTTTGCTCCCGATAAGTCTCCCCAGCCTGAAAATAACACCACGTTCGTATTCGTTTAATATTTTAACTGCTGCTGAAATGAACATAACGGTAAGAACTACTGCAGCGGCAACTATTTGAATCATAATACAATCCTCCTTTTAATGTTAGGGCTCATGTCACCACCACCCCTGATGCGGGCTATAAGAGTATCTCCAGCCGTTTTCCAGCCATCCGCTGCCGATATGACGGGGCGGCGCAATGGCCAAATGTATAAGGTATGAAAGCATATTTCTTTAACTTTTTTCGATTTCATCCACCATGCGCACGCCCATGTTAAACGTCTCCTGCATCTTTTCTTTATACCTTTGCTCATCAACATTATGGATATAGCCCACATACAGCTGTGCTACCACGTCTATTTCCTCGACCATGAAATGTCCGGACATAACATCAAAGCACGGCTCGGCAATGGCAGCATATTCATCCGCGGCATCGCCGGTTGCTATCAGAACGGCCTTCTTTTTGAAACCCTGCGGCACCCGGACTTCGGGTATTTTGCCATGCAGGCCCTTTTGCTTTTTATACATGGGAAAGCGGCGCTCGATAAAAGCTTTCATGATAGAGGTAACGGTAAAATCATAGACAGGGCATGCCATAACAAAGCCATCGGCAGCTAAATACTGCTCAAGGAGGCCGGCCATGTCGTCCTTGAGGGGGCAGATGCCGATGGGCAGCTCATGGTTCTTATATACGCAGCTGTGGCACCCGGTGCAGTGCTTGATGTTGCAGGAAACAAGGTTAATCTGCTTCACCTCTGCGCCGCGGCTTGCAGCTCCCTGCAGCGCGCTTGCGGCAAACTGCGAACACAGGCCTTTCGTGCTCGGGCTTCCCATAAATGCAAGTATTGTAATACCCATGTGTACCTCTTTTTCTTATTGATTATTGTACTGGTAGCAAGCGACTGGTAGAGAGACTCATAAGGGATCAGGGTGCATGGGAACCCTTGATTATGAAACCGCCCGATTTATGGTCGCGCTCAAGCTCCAGAATGCCTTTTGCTTCGGCCTGCTCCAGCAGCTCGCCGAAGGATTTAAAGCCGTAATAGGATTCGCTGAAGCCGGGCTTGCGGCGTTTAAGGGCCTGCTTGATCATGGAGCCCCATATCTTGTCCTCAGCCCCTCGCTCCTCCTGGAGCGCTTCGTAGGTTTCGACGATCATGTCCCAAGCCTCCTGCTTCTTGTCGTCAGAGAGGCGGGCCTCCGTGCTTTTTGCTGCCTGCGCGGGTTTTTTCCCGGCCTTGCGCGCAGGTGCCTTAACGGCTTGAGTATTAATCGGCGGAGCCTTTGCGATTGACTTGCGGCGGCGCGCAAGGTCGTCGTAATAAATAAACTCGTCGCAATTGGCAATCAGCAGGTCGGACGTCGAATTCTTGACGCCAACTCCTATGACGGTCTTGTTGTTCTCGCGCAGCTTGCTCACCAGAGGAGAGAAGTCGGAGTCGCCGCTGATGATTACGAAGGTATCAACATGCGCCTTGGTATAGCACAGGTCAAGGGCGTCGACGACCATGCGTATGTCGGCTGAGTTTTTGCCGGACTGCCGGACATGCGGTATTTCAATCAGCTCAAAAGATGCCTCGTGCATGGCGGCCTTGAAATCCTGGTAGCGGGCCCAGTCGCAGTAGGCCTTCTTGACAACGATATTTCCTTTCAGCAGGAGCCGCTCCAGGACCCGTGAAATATTGAACTGATCATACTGCGAGTCGCGCACGCCAAGGGCGACATTTTCAAAGTCGCAGAAAACGGCTATAATCTTTGTATCGGCGCTCTGTGGCATTGGCATATCTCCTTGTGTAGTGAATGAACAATGACAACAGCCCTTGCTGTGCTTGAAACACAATGGGATTCTATGACTGCAGCTCTGGGGAGTCAACAAGAAAGGGTGCGGTATTTTGAGAAAAGAATACTAACACTGGAAAGATTAGGGTATATTTACCTGTCATTCTCTTGATTGACTTCTGGTTCAATACCATGCGCCTTGCCGCGCATACAGATGTGCTGCAGGGAACATTGAAGTTGAATTTATACAGCAATACGATGATAATCAGAAGCATGGCTTCACGCTCAATACTAAACTAAATCAGGTTTTTCATGGCGGAACATTCCTGTTTCTTTAAGCTTCCCCGTCAAATCGAAGCCAATCTGCCCGGCAATACTATCCTGGCTGTGCTGCAATCGCGCACCCGAAAGCTGTGGAACGGCGGCACACTCGATGTGCCGGTTCTGGAGTTTTTTCCACCTCTTAAAAATGCCCTGCTTGCAGCCCGCCGCAGCGGCCGCATAATCCGGGGCCTTGAAGCAGCAGCCGCAACACTTGATCTGGAAGGTCATGGCATTGACCTGCTCAAGCAGCATACGGCCCAGGGCCGGCGCATCTCGCGCCTGGTGCTCATGGCCGATGACGGCTCTACTCATTTTTACCGAACTGTTGAACGCCTTCTGGAAAAGCATGCGCCCCGCGTTCTGGGATGCGTGGTTGAGGCTGACAGCTTCCATCTGGGCAGCCTGCTGTTTGGTCCTGAAACAGCGGCCAAGCTGGTGCTGGTGAGCCATAAGGATGATGTTTCACGGCTGCTGCTTGCGCTCATGCATCAGCGCTGATATGCGGCATGTTGAGAAACTTCATTGTTCGTGTTTTGATGTTAAGCTCAGTATATCTTCTATGGTAATGTGACGTGCGCCGGGGATGATAACAACAGTCTGATTAGAATTACTTATTTACTTATAAATAGACCCTGCCCTTTACTCTCGTCAGAGTCCCGGCTGTCATTCTGCCCCGCAAGGCAGTCCTTGAAATGTCATGAGCGGTCTTGCAACTTGAATTAACCAGTGGTAATAATAAAAAAAGCCTTTAAAATGACGCAATCACACTGCAGGAGGGATTGTCATGCATAATTTCCACCGCATCACGGCATGTTTTTTCGTGTTATTCTGTTTTAGTTTCATTTCATGCTCACGCCCTGTTGATCCCGATAAAGGTGCAATACGCATTTATTATGAAAACCCCATGGGATGCGACGAGGTATCCGGGGTCATACAGCTGAAAGCTTCCGTCCGGGGAGATGACGCCCCTGTTCCCGCCGCCATGCAGTACCGGATCTGGACGGACAACGAGTCCGCGGCTTTCAGTTTTACAGGCTACCCGCCCGATTATAAAGCTGAGTTCGATTCAACATCCATCAGAGATGGTTATGCTTTCTACAATGCCGTACCGCTTGATGCAGAAGGCAATCCGATCGACATAAAAGCCGCGCCCTACAATGCCAAAGGCATAATTCCCCCGTTCAAGGGATTCATGATACGCAATCGGGAAATCGATCTGACAAAGCCCCTGATCGTCATGGGCGCCCCTCTTGAGCCTGATACTGGAGAGCTGGACGACAACAGCCTGAGCGAACAGCTGGCAGCCCATCTCACTTTCGGCGCAAGCCTTATGACGCATCTGAACAGCCTCGGCTTCATTCCCGATTTATGCCAGGAAGACCAGACGACCGTGGTGCTCGACCCGCGCAATCCGTCTGTCACCAGCGGTGATACCCCTGCAAAACCCCGTCGACCTGACGGCCCAGCCTGTTGGTAGCCCGGTGATCTGGAATTCGGGCACCCTTTGCTCCAGTGGGCCCTTTTTTGAAACACCGGCCCCAAACGGCATTCCCGATATCTGGGAGTTCACGGCCCTTGGCAATATAATGATCTATAAAAAATTGGGCCGGTTGACTCAAAGCCCAGGCCCTCGCTTTTTTCAGTGAAACCATTGATAGCCTTGCAGACCGTTACAATCTCGTCGGCGACTGGTTCAGCATGTTCGAATTTGAAAGGCCCGTTGCCTATGAGGAACCTGAAGACATCCTCGAAGAAAAGTTTGAAACCCAGATACAAAACGGAGCGACATCGGTTTTTGTCTATGACTTCTACAACAAAGCCAACGAGTTTGAAATGTCTTCAGGCTCATGGCCCCACTTTCAGCAGGCCCTTGACCGGAGCAAACAAAAAACTCGGCACAGCAGTTCGGCTCGGCGCTATTTCCACGAACAAGTTCCAGCTGATGGACTATCGGGATTTCTACCGCTCGCTGTTCATCGGCGTCCGGCAACTGGTAGGTTCCCTGGCCATACCTGCCGACAAAAAAGTCGGCATTATCCTGGCCGCCCATGGCAGCAGCACAACCAACAGGCTCTACGATGTTTCCAATATCGTCAACAACCCCATACGCAATAATAAAATAAACGCCTATTTTGCACTCCGCGGAGACGGCAGATTCACGCCTCATCCCCGCCCTGCCTGATCAGGTATTCGGAATATGCCAACACAGTCGATGACGGGCTGCCGGGCGTGGGCGAGCAGGTCAGGGACTGGATAGACGAGGGGTATGACTACATAATTATTTTCACCCATGGAGTGGACCTGGGCAAGCAGAGACTGCTGGCTTGAGCTGCGCAAAAACGCTGTCGAGCTTCTTGACCTTGACAACAGCACACAGGAGCAGGTCTATGCCAGGGATGCTCACAACAGAAGCACCGTACAGATTGGCTCGACGACTCTCGTGATCGGAGAAACCATATTCGAACAGAAAAGCGAAAATCCCGAACGCATACAATGCCCTCAAAAAAGCGGCACGCACTGCTTCTTGAAGACAGGCTGAAGGACTTAACAGATGCAACGCACTGAGCACCGCTGAGCACAGGCGCAGTGCAGGATTAAAGCGGCTTAAACTCAAAGGCAGCCAGTGTCATGACGCACTTTCGTTCTCTGCCCCTGCTCTCCAAACACAAGGGCTATTTCCTTTACTGCCTGCAGGGCGGGAGTGGCCGGAAGGAGGATTTCGATTGTTTCTTCCTTCTCGCCCGTCTTTTTTATTTCAAGAAATATCTCAACCGGAATCGTTTCAAGGTCTTTGGTCGCCGGATGTGTGCGCTTAAAAGTGATGCGGCTGCTTTTGATAGCGGTTTGAGAACGGTAGCGCAAGCGCAGCATGCCGCCGGAAATGCTTATCCCCTGCTCCTGCAGAGCTGGGAAAGCAATCCCTGCCGTATCTTTGAAATCAGCCTCGAACAGGCAGCCGGCAGCCTCCTTTCTAAAGGTAATGGGGCTTCCGTCAGAAGTCCATGCAACAGGCTGAGAGTTACGGTTCATAAAATCGAAATATTCTCCTGCCTTGTACAGCTTGTCCAGCCCTCCCGTCAGGCCTTTCAAATCAAGATAGCGGCGCATGTTTTCATCAGCCGACCCCAGTGCTGCAAGTATAAGCGACAGGGTGTGCGTTGTGGTCTGGAAGCGCACCGGTGCTTTGTTCCGGGTATTGTAGCCCTCCCACGGCCCGTGGTCGGTGAGCAGCGCTGAAATAGCAGGCCAGTTGCTAAGCAAGAAATGCCTCCAGTTTCTCAGGTGCTATCGCGTACCCAACGCCAAGGCTGTAGAGTGACGGTGCATAGGTTATAAGTTCCCTGTTTGTTACGGCAATATCGGGGATGCCAATATAGCCGGTGTATTCAACGCCATTGCCTGAATAGGCCTCGGATAAAAATCCGGGCAGGCTGTTGCGGCGCGAGTAGTCAAGCTCGATGTCGACCAGCCGCTCCAGGCAGGCCCGCCAGCCGGGGCTGCGCAGCTCACCCATGAAGATAGTAAAGCCCAGCAGCTGAAAGGCCGACCCGTCCCAGGCGCAGAGGCCGTAGCTGACCTTACCGCTTGAGCCGTGGTATGGTTTTATCTTGAACCCGGCGTTCAGGAGCGATTCCATGGGAAGTCCGAACCGCAGGACGGAAAAAATCCACGGCCCGCGGAACTCGTTTATAAGATAGTTCATGCGTCCGGTGACCCAGTTGCCGGCTCCGTCATCCCACCCCATGAACCGATTTTTACCCGCATCCCAGCCGAAGGCAAGTGTGCCTGATTTTTCATCATACAGGCTGCGGTACCCGCCAGCCTGCGCCTCTATGAAAAGCTCCATCTCATCCCTGAGCCGGGCAACCTGCGGCATGTCCCTGATGCCGGGGCTTAACAGTGCGCCGATAGATTTCGCCAGTGCGGCAGTCAGGTTCACATTGTCGCCAAACACCACAAGCACGGCCCGCGCATCAAGTATGCGCATAATGCCTGCTTTTAGCTTCTCATCGGCAAACGGAGCAAGCGGGCCGTTAAAATGGGAAGAGCCGTACTGCCCGGCTCTTTTAACCCGGCCGGCAAGGCCGCCCCTTTCAGGGCGTATCCAGGCCTTAACCTGCAGGGCCTGCCAGATATCTCGACCTGTCTTGTCTCCGAAAGCATCAAGAAACTTCTGCAGGTCGACCGTTTCCTCCAGAGGCCCTTTCCTTGCGCCTCCTTCCAAATCAAGAAAATTGACCAGAAGCCCCTTTGACGAAACCTGCGGATTGCGCTGATCTTCACGCAGGCTCTGTACAGCTTTCTCAAGGCTCGCGAGGGCATCCTGCCGTGAAATAAAAGGGTTATCTGCATATCCTGCAGCGATGTTGGCAAGCAGTTCAACCCATGAGCCGATGGCGGTCAGCTGGGTGAATGATCGAAGGTACAGCCCTTTTTCAGGCTCCTGGTTCCAGCCCTCATAGGGGTATCCCGAAGCCGGATCTATTATGGCAGTCTGTGGCCGCACATAGGCAGAAGCTGTTCTCGACAAGCTTTCGCATATGACCGCCGTTATCACGCAGGAGCGGAAAATTGAAAGTTCCGGGAGGATCGGGCTGCTTATTTTCCGCCAGCGCCGGATTGACAGCAGTGCCTGAAAGCATAATGGCCATGCATGAAATGGCTATGAATATAATGAAGCAAAATCGCATCGCAGAGCCGACTCTTATAATGTAAAATATCTGTCCATGTTCATGTGAGATGAATTTTATGACTGCAGCTCATGGGAGTCAACAATAAAGGCGGTGTTGTTTTTTGTAAACACTCATCATAAGCAGGAGGGTCGGAACTATTCGGATAATGTACGCGTTGACTCATATTAAAAGGTAACCCAGACAGAAGGGTTTTACTGGGTAGGTACAGCCGCGTCATAGAGCAGGGTTTCTGAGAGTATTAAAGATGATTTTCAGTTTTGATTCAATGGTTTTTTTCAGAGCAAAAGGGTTGAGAAGCAGCCGTGTTGCGGCAAGCTTTTGTTTTGCCTCTTTTGTTACGATCTCAGAGGCCATGACGCGCTGATAAGGGGTTTTGGGCGCCTCATACTTTTTGATATATTTTGAGTTGATACGTTGTTTTGATTTTAGCTTCAGCGATGGACAGAAGAAGTTGTTATAAAGGGACCATTCGTTCTTATAGAGATCATTAAGCAGGTCTACAAGTTTGGGATTATCAAAGCGGTCATAGCCCAGGAGTTGTCTGACATGGCTCCAGTTTTTTTGTTCCACATGAGCATTGTCGTTTTTGTGGTAAGGCCGTGAGCGAGTAAATTTAACAGGTTTGGAGGGGCGATTGGTGAAGTAGCGGTGCAGGTGGTGGTTGAGGAACTCCGAGCCGTTATCACAGTCAAAGCCACGTATGGCAAAGGGCAGGCAGGTTTCAACGTCCTTGACCTGAGTAAAGACGCCATGGGCTCCCTTATTCCAGACAGCACGGTTTTCAGTCCAGGCGGTTGCAATATCGGTAAATGTGAGGCTCCAGAGGAAATCTCCGGCAAGAGAGTTGCCACAATGAGCCACGCTGTCGGCCTCAAGGAAGCCGGGTTGAGAGGTTTCCCAGGACTCAGTTTGAATGGGTATTTGGTTTTTCAGTAGAGTGCCTGGCTTGGTGCCGCAGCGGCCCTTTTTGTACTGGCTGCGGACGGGTTTGAGCATGCGGTCGATGGTTGCGGGGCTCATAGCATAGAGCTTAGCTTTAATGAAATCATCCAGTGGGTCGAACTCTTGCTCATAAAACGGAAGCCACAGAGGGATAGCGGCTTTGAGCTTTTTGGAGCACATCTGGTCTGTGGCGAACCACATACGTTTGAGAGGTTGTAAAAGCTGCTTAGGCTTATAGAGGATTTTAGGTCCGGAGCGCCTGTGCTTTTTATACTGTTTCCTTTTTGTAACATTAAGCAGCCGAATGGCGTACTTGCGATTATAGCTGCAGGTGGCGCAAAATTCGTCAAGGATGGTTGTCTTGGCGATTTTATGTGCTTCCTGATAGCGTTGTCTGGTGATATGGAGGTATTCTTTTCTGGTTCGTAAGGTCATAATGCATGGTCTCCTTTTGGTTACCTGTATTATGACGCAACGATACCTTTTTTACTCGTTCCAGATACCCCTCTGGGTTACATTTAATTTGAGTCAATTCGTGATCTTCCCTTCAGTGCATTAACCTTGACTCGCACCCGGCCTCGTCATATATTCACCCCGTCTTAAAGCTTGTGCCAACAGGCTGATCCTGCTAAAGGTCCAACATGTACAAACTGAAGGGCTCCATTACAGACAGGTATACAGATACATCATTGCTTACAAGAAATCGCACCTCACATCGTGTATCGATGCACAATGCAAAACTATATCCAAACAGTCTATCAGATCATACAGAAGAACAGCCGGTTCGTCGTGCTGGCCTATGCTGTGTTTGCTGCGGGTTTCACATATTTTAAAAGTATTTTCGGAGAGCTGCCAGATGCGCTCCTGTTCTATCTTGCACTGCCTGTGCTGATCATAGTTCTTCTGAAAAACCGTCTGCGGGATCATGGCATAGCACTTGGCGACTGGAAACAGGGGGTGCTGTGGACTTCAGCAATGGTTGTACTGTCAATCGCGGCAACCTGGTTTTCCGTTGAGAAAATACCGGGTATCAGGCAGTATTATTACGGTGAAGTCTTCGGACCGGCTTTGATAGTGAATACACTTGCCTATATGGCCGCCTGGGAATTTTTTTTCAGAGGCTTCCTGCTCTTCGGCCTTAAGAAATTCGGTTTCACTATTGCAAATATCATCCAGACCGTCATCTTTTTTCTCATGCATATCGGAAAACCGGCCCCTGAATTATATTCCACGATCCTGACCGGGCTGCTCTTCGGCTATCTCACCTTGAGATGCAGGTCGGTGCTGCCGATGATCATTATACATTCTTCAATCCTGCTCTCCGTCGTCTACTTTGCGAAGATGTGAAGATTAGTGGCGCGGTGCAGGGGCACGGTCATCACGCGACCCGGTCGCCGATGCGGGCGGTGAGAAGCTTTGCCTGAAATTTCTTTACCTGCGCAGAGCCTTCTTCCGGTGCCCAGGGCGCAAAAACGAGGGAAGTTTCAGGGTCGTAGGGCCCCTGCTTCACCTCGAAAAATACTGATTGTTCCGCCATGGGTATCCAGGTGTGGCAAACACCGGGAGGAATTTCCAAAGCAACTATTTCCGTATCCGCACCTGCGGAAATCCTGTCGGTGACAACGGCTGTGTCATCAAAAAAAAGTATGTCAAAAAGGCCGCGTATAATAATGGCAAATTCGTATTTCCCCGAATGGCTGTGCGGCCTGAAATAGGTTGAGGGTGCGGCCGCGATGAATAATCGCTGTACAGGGTCGGATAAAGTCTCGTGAATATTATAATTTGTTCGCAGCCTCGTCGATTCGCCTGCCTGTTCGATCAGCTCGTCAATCATCCGGGTGGTTATAAGCTTCATTGTTCCTGCTCCATTCACATCAACCGTATAATATAATTGCTGAATGATTTTTATCAGAATAAACGGTAATGTCAATGGCCGGCACAATAAAGGCCCGGATTGCTCCGGGCCCGGCACTGCTGAACCATTATCAATGCGCAATAATGCTTATACGCGGTTTCTGCGCCTGGCAGAGTGACGCTCCATTGGCGAATGCGCATCATCATGTTTCCTGCCAGCGGGCTTTGCAAAGGCTGCCAAATGCAGAATCAGACCCTGATGCTCAAAGGCAAAACCAATCACCGAGTCTGATTCAAGCCGAATGTCGTCGCCTTCAGCAACTGATTTTCTGCGCTCAGCAGTTGCAGTTCCCAATCCGGCAAGAAACTCCCCTACCCCGTTACCCTTGCATTCCTTTGTCTTAGCTGCCGGATCATACCAGTCTGTGGCGTCAAGGGCATAGCTTTTCACAAGCTTTGCAAAAACCTTTCCGAAGGTGTCGGGCCCGGCAAAGCTGTCAAGGCCTGCAATTTTCCCGTTTATCAGAAACACGGCGCCTGCCTGATTGTCGGCCCGCGCAAAGTTGCTCAGGTAGTCGTCAAGCGAAACGCTGTCCTTTTCATAGATTTCTGACATGGCCATACTCGGGCTTGCGGCATTCCTTCTTCTGGCCTTCTTGTCTATTGAATTCCAAATTTCTCCCTGGTCGGCGCTGTATGACTTTTGTTTCTTGAGCGAGTAATTAACCTGCATGGCCTTCTCAGCCCGCATGTCTGAGCACAGGAGCCGTTCCTGGCTGGAAAACTTGCCGGAGGCATATGACCATCGGCCCTGCTCCACGCAGCTCACCGGGATGATCACCTTTGCCATGGCCGCAATGAGAATGGTGGCGTTGACGATACGGTTTTGCTTGGCCCCGACCAGCTCTTCGCCGTCAAGGATCAGCACAGGTCTGTCAGCCTTATTGATCACCTGCAGCTCGGGGACAGAGCCTCCCGTGCTGACCTCGCCCACGTCGATGAGCCCGGCCTGCAGTGCCTCGTCAAGCAGCAGATAGTTGGCCTGCGCCGGACTGCATGTCAGCAGCGGCACCATGGTCAGGTTTTTATACGCCTGAACCTGCCCCGGTGTGATGGTTGTCATATAGGTTTTTAGATTGTCGTTCATGGCCTCTCCCTTACTGTATGTTAATCTTACCCATAAGAATAGCAGGGCATTTTGTCAGGGAAGGTCAAAACAAATAAAAAATATCAATATTTATTAATCTAAATTAACATCTTTTATTATCATTTTTACCTTATGTTTCATCAGGAGGGCTTTTATGTCGCAATGTGATAAATGGTGTGTGAGTAGAAAATAATTCAGAAAATTTTCTTGTCAAAAAAAACAAAATAGCAAACTGACAGGCAGATAAGCTTGAAGCAAATCCGCGAAACTTAATTTTTTTGTGAGTCAAAAAGGGGGCTTTATAATTCAACTGTGCTAATAACTATATTGTAATATGATGACGACGTTACCTTCATGCCATTTAGATCAATGAGGTATGGATCATGGGCAAAAAACTTGAAGACGCTTTACACACTATCCTGAAAAAGTATCCGCAGATAATTCCCGGCAGGCGCATCGATTCGGGGAAAAATGCCCCGCCCCGTTTCGTACTTCTCAGCAGAGAAATGCCACTTGGCGGCGGCTCAGCAGATCTATCTTTTTGTGGATCAGAATGGGATAGTAAATTTTTTTGAAACAACATTGTTTCAAAATCCCGAATCAGGGCGTGAAGCAATAGGCCGGATTCTCGAATATGCGGCCAATGCGTATGATTTTTTGGGTAAAGGTAAAGCAAGACTAAGAGCAAGTGAGTTTTGGAATACCAGGCTTAAAAATGTAGACGATATTATTATGAAAGAATTCGGCACTGAAGGCTTCGATATGGATACTTATTGGAGCACGGTTGAAGAAAACTTACGTAATGGTGATATGCGTCTTATTATTGCAACTGATGAATTGAGTCCGGAAGCAGGAAGAATAATTAAATATCTTAACAAAGAAATGCATAACGCAGAAATACTTGCCTTAGAGCTGAAGCGGTATGGAATACATTCGCAGGATTTGGTGTTAGAGCCGGGTTTAAAGGTTCAAACACCATCAGCGATTGATAAAAAAGTTGATATCAAAACAGAATGGAAAGTGGATGCTTTGAAATCAGCTTATTCAGATTTTAAAAATAAGCACTTGGGCATACAATTGAAAAAAGTTGTTGATTGGGCTGCAGCAAAAGGGATTTTCATGCAGGCAGCCGCTCTTAACCCTACTTTCGGGCTTCAAGGTAAAAGCGGGGATCGTTTATTTTCCTTTTTTGTAGACGGGTCCGTGTATTGTTTTTTTAATAAAAAACACTACCCCGGTGCAGCCAGCGAAAGAAACCTTTTGATCGAGCAATTCAAGGCAGTAAAGTTGCTGGATTATAGTTTTGATACTGCAGATGTTTCCTCGGGGCAAATCCTGGCAAAAAAGCTCTATGAGATAAGTGATGATGAGCTTGACCAATTACTCAACATAATCATCAAATATTGCATCTAAGACCCCTGCGCATGTCAGCCTGCAAACAGCTGCAGAGCGCAGGCCGGTAAAACAAAAGGCGTTGACCCCTGTAACCCTAAAGCCCTACTTGTCTGCATCCGGGGCTTCCCTGCTGGTATCTGCCCTGTTTATGTTCTGCCGCTGGCGCATTAAAAAATTGCTGCTCCGGGCTCCGGAGGATGGCGCCTGGGATGCTTCACCTGAAGTACCCGCCTTATTGGGCGACAGTGCAGATTGCCTGCCGCCGCTGCTGTTTTTTTGATCCGGCGGTTTCAGCCCGGGGTCTGACCAAACCCCCAGTGAACGTTTTTTGGCGAAGCTGACAGACAAATCATAGGGATGTTTTGTATTTTTCTCCAACAGCGGCCAGGCTAACCCTTTTCGGACAAGCTCCCGGTTAATGGAATCCTGCTTTTTGGAAGAATACACTTCTGCAGTCAGTACCTTTTCCTTAGAACTGATGATTTCAATTCTGAGCGTTTGGTTTAAAGCAAGAGTTTCAAGAAACTGCTTTGCCTCAGCCCCGAATTTTTGACCGGGCTCAGGGGCGACAATATATGCCAGCTGCACGGTATACTGCTTCCCGTTTGAAGTTACCAGGAGCGTGTCGGCGTCTACCACCTTGTCGCACATTGCGGTAAAGTTTTCGGCAAAGGCAGGGCATGCCGGAAGCAGAAGCACGACAATAAAGAAAAAATATTTTTTGAGCATGCCAATCTCCTCTTTAGTATTGTCTTTTCCTGCTGCCTGCCTGCTACCGGCACAGGCCTCATCTATTTACATAGGGTCAAAACAGGTCTGCAGTCAAGTGCATCATTCCTTTATTCGGCAGTATTGGAATAAACGTGAATAAGTTTACGATAGGTCACAGAAGCCAGCCTGAAACACACATGCATTTGAAAAAAAGCCGGTGGCTGAAATCACCAGCTGCATACATATCAGGTTGCAGTTTTGACCCAATGTTCCCTACCCTCGGCAAAACACCACCGCTCGATTAAGCGGGCATGCTCCTGCCAGTCCTGCTCGCACATCAAGTTATGGCTTATATCATTGCGAATCGACCTGTCTTTAGCTTTGAGATAGTCTGCAAGAGCGTCCCAGAGGTCGGGGTTGCTGCTGTTGCCAAAGCCGGTTCTGCCAAGAACATACACGGGGCAGGAAATCTTCTCCGGGCTCACCGGCATAAAGGCGTGTTTCTGAAGCACCTGGGTCGACTCGCGGCCCAGAAATGCAAAAGTCTGCCAGAAGGCTTCATCAGAAACCTTGTTCTGTTCAAAAAGCATTTCTCTGACCGTATCGATGTTTCGGTCCATAACTGACGTGCCGTCCTGCAGGTGCAGGAACCCGCTGCGCGTTCTTGCCAGCCGTTCGGGAGAAACCTCCAGAATTGTTTCCGTAAGCTCTTTACAGGGAGCGCTGTCAAGCAGAATCAGCTTCTGCAAGGACGTGCTTTCTGCCACCTTCTGCGACACGATGCCGCCCATGCTGTGGCCCACAAGTATCGCGTTTCTATTGATTGCCGCAAGCGCGGTTTTCACATCAGCGACATAATCTTCAACCACAGCAAGACCGAGCCGGTCGTGGCCGCTGCTCAGAAAATGGCCCCGGTAGTTAAGCCCGTAGCAGGAAATGCCCCGCGAGGCGAAAAAGTCCATAAAATTCCACCACAGCCATGAGCCGTGAAAATTGCCATGTGCGAAAACCAGCACCGGGAGATTTTCGGGCCGCAGCGGTTCAAACTGCTCAACGCGCAGACCGCCGTCGAGTGTAAGAATTGAGCGGGTATAGTTCATGATTGTGTGCTCCCCCGGGTACATTAAAAAGGTTGGATTACGTAAAAAAAAGGTTGTCCCCCGGTTTTTCTCAATAAGCTCCGAAAAGTTACCGAATTATTGAGCCCGTACAGCTGCCCTCTTTATGCCCTGCTCCGACTGTCGAACCGGAACATCCCGCTTATGCGGGAGGCCTGCTACATAAACCCGAGCTGATTGATATGCACCGGGTTGCACAGGTTCACGTCTGAATCTGCCGCCCTGCCGCAGTTGGCGCATATATACTTCGGGTTCAGGATCATCTGCTTTATAGCCTCGAATTTTTTCTCCGCCGCTAATGCGCAGATATGCTTTTTGTGATCGCCCGTGCATTGCTGGTCCGCCATTGGTTGTTCCTTCATCTAGGGTTTAGATAATCCGACGGGAATACATCTGGTTTCTGAAAATTTAATATATTCCATGCGTGGCAAATGCAAGATAAAATATGCTGATAATTCACTGCCGGTTTTGAGGGCCCTTCCTTAAGCTTTGGAAACAACGCTTCGTCCCCGTGCTTATGCGATGAAATAAAACAAAATTAATGTAAGGGGGATTTAATTCGCGGCTGATGTACAATAAAGTGTCCCAATAAATTTTCAATAAATTGGCAACGAAAAGGGGTTAGCATTTTCGCGTTGACTCTTTTCGTTGCAGTAACTTGAATTCGCCTGAGGATGGAAAAGACCAGTGGTTGCCCCCGGTTTCTCGTCGCCTTCTCCTTAACGCAGCCGGTCTTTTTTCAGTATTGCATCAGCGGCCAGTGAGCCTGAAACCAGCACTGCCGACTGGCCGCAGCCGGGGAAAGTCCAGGCCCCCGCAAGCAGCAGATTGTCAACCGGCGTCTGCTGGGGCAGGCGGCGCTGCATGCTCTGCTTCGGCACGGCATCCCAGCCGTAAATGGTGCCGGCGGGGTTCATCGTAAAGCCTTCCATGGTCAGCGGCGTGCCAACCTCCATCACCTCAATATGCTGCCTGAGGCCGGGAAGCATTTCTTCGGCTCTCCGGATAAGGGCCAGCGCCGCTTCGTTCTTGCATGCTTCATAGCTGTCGTGGCCGCTGTCCCAGGACCAGCGGTTCCGCCAGTCATAGGGAAGCAGCAGGGTTATGGCAAGGGCGTTTTTGCCTGCCGGCGCGGCCCCGGCGTCAAGAACGGAATAATTGCACAGGGAAAAGCCCGCCTTTTGCAGGTTGCCTTCATGGGCGTACCGGAAATTTTCATGCTGGTCGAAGGTTTCATTCCGTGAAATTTCGTGGGCGCCGTTAAAACAGGCGCGGTAGTCGCAGTTGACCCCCAGATACACAACGGCAACCGACAGCCCGGCCTGCATGCTCTCAAGCCTGCGCAGATACCCTGCGGGAAAGTGCTCCCGTCCGGCCAGGCTGAGGATCGTGTCAGGTGCGTTTGCGTTTGAAACCACGTAGCGGCAGGTATAGCAGCCCGCCCGGTCAGTGCGCACCGCAACCGCCCTGCCGCGCTCTATGACGATTTTCGTGGCGCGCGTATTCAGCCTGATCGTGCCGCCGTTTTCCCTCACCACGGCTGCCAGCGCTTCAGCCACCGACCGCGAGCCTCCCTCGAAATAGTAAAAGCCGTGCAGATGGTAGCTGTTCCACATGACCATGAAGAAGAGCGCGGTCAGGCGGTCCGGCTCAGCGCCTGCAAAGGGCGTCAGTGAAGTCCAGACCGCAATGAGCTTCTGGTCTTGAATAAAGCGCGAAAGCATCTGCGAGAGGGTCAGTCGCTGGTAGAGAAAAAAACGGGCTGCCGCGCCGGGATGCAGCATGACGGTGAGCAGCGCATCGGCGTCAAACCCCGAACGCAGCTTCATGAGCGCCGGCGTCACGAGGTCGATAGCGTTCATTTCGTCAAACAGCCGGTCAATGCCGCCCGACTCTTCCGGAAACAGCTCTTTGAGCCGCGCGCGGTACTGCCCGGCGTCTGTGGGTATATCAACGGTCAAGTCAGGATAGGCTGCCCGGTACATCGGCTCGGGTTTGACCCGCCTCACCCGGTCCCAGATGCCCAGCTTCTTAAAAATATCGACATTCAGGCCGCCGGGCTCGTCGAGCCCGTCCATGGCATGCAGGGACACGTCAAAGGTGTAGCCGCCCCGCTGAAAGCCCGTCATATAGCCGCCGACCTTGTGGTGCTTTTCAAGCACGATCACCTTCATGCCAGCCCGGGCAAGCGCGGCTGCGGCGCTCAGGCCGCCGCCTCCGGCGCCAATGACCACCACATCGAAGTCTTCCGCTGCCGTACACCCGGAGCCCGGATCACATGCATGGCAGGCGGTGCAGTCACCGGGTGAGGCAAACCCGAGCGCGGCATGACTGGTGCCGTGGCATGCATCGCAGCCCGCAGCGGCATGGCCGTCGGGCAGGGCGGGAGCGCCATTGGCGCCGTGGCAGCCAGCACATTGGCCGGCCGTGAAGCCTGCCTGGTGCGCCAGGGCATGGCAGGTGAAGCAGTCGGCATGCTTCCATCCGCTGTGGCCGGCAACAAGCAGCGCGGCTGCAATGCCCGGAGTAGCCGAAGATACCCCATCGGGCGCAGCGGCCTGCGCGCTTCCCGTCCGGCCGGGCGCACGCATAACCAGAGCGCAAAGAAATATGACGATAAAAAAGGTTTTTCGAGCCATAGTTCCCCCTGCCTTTGAAAAAGCTCAAAAAAGCTGAAGACAATAAAATACAGCCAAAGCCCGAATGGTCCGGAATTGTTATAGTACCAGTGGCCAGGGTTTTACAATAAATACTTTTGCTGCAATTTTGGCTCCGCTTCGTTTCCGGTCACCATACACTGGATGCGGCCTCAGCGGTTCCCACGGCAGCCGGGAAAGAGAAAGGGGCAGGATGCAAGGCCGTCATTTCCTGCAATACGGTGAAAGCCTACCTGGATAAATAAAGGGGGCGGTTATATTAAAAAATAACGTCCCCTTTTCTTCCATTCATGGACGCAACCTATTTATTTCCTTGACAACATGATCATGTGATCAAGTAACGGAATGACATAAAATAACAGTGAAATCGCCAGGTTCGGAAAAAAACAAATATCATACCGAACTGCATTGCTGTTGCCCCTATTAATGTATAGGTTGAAAAACAAGTTAAAGTAAACTATAAACACAAAGTATGCATCATTAATCCTTTATCTTTTTTCAGGAGGACTGAGCCCATGAAATTAATAAAAGTAAACTGTTGCAGATTTTGGATGGTATGTATTTTGACAGGGTTGTTTTTAACCGGAACTGTTACGCATACCATTGCGGGCGAGGTTTCGTCATCTGGGATTGTTCCTGTAGTGCTCAAGGGAGATCCGGAGAGTATTACCCCTGTTAAAGCAACCGTTAAACAGGGCACTACGATTGCCTGGCTGAATATGGGGCCCGGCCCGGCAACCATAAAATTCATCACCAAGCTCGGACTTGCCTGTGCTGCGCCCTCTAATTTTTATGGGGATCTTCTCGGCTATTATGAAACAACCCCGATTGTCGAAGGAGCCACAGCAAGCATTTGCTTTATCATGGCAGGTGAATATGAGTATGAGGTAAGAAGGATTTCAGGTGGCACGACCGAAAAACCCCTGGAAGTTATTTCCAAGGGCAAAGTGATTTGTGTTGCAAAATAAAGGTGTACGTTTCGTCCCCCGGTAGGATGTTTACAGGGTCAAGTCTGCTATTGACTGTTTCAAAGTCAACAGCTAACTCAACGTTATTCATACTTTCATGGATGGCCCCTGGACCCAGCCGAAAAATAAAAACCCCCGCAGGGATATATACTGCGGGGGTTTTTAATGAGCCATTCAGAAAGCAACTGAAATCACCTCACCAGCCTGATCTTTGCCGAGCAATTGCCGATGAGGCCCCGGTGCTCGCCTTTTTCCAGGGCCGCGCCGACAATCTCCACCTTCAGGAAGATGAACCAGATGAACAGCACGCGGGGACTGCCCGCAACCGTGATCCCCGCGTCCTCCCAGCGCACCAGCGCAAGAAAAGTTGGTAGGGTGAGCCGTGCGCACCGATAATCTGCCCCAATAACGTTCCCGAATAACCCTAATCACTTTCATACAGTAAAGCGCCAGCTTTAAGGGCTTTATTGAGAATATGCGCATTGTCAATCATCAACGTTTCAAGGGTTATTGTTTCTATAGAGTCATCAATAAAATTTTCAATTTCGTAAATTTCTTGTTTGGGATCATCAAAGCTTGATACGCAAGCTATCACCTTGCTTGACTTGAGACCACCATTTAAGAGTATTATAAATTCATACGAAAGACCCTCTTCAGAAAAAATATTTCGAAAACTGCACCAATCACTTATTTTGACTAATTGCATCCGGCTATTGCTCCATTAAGTTTTACGGACTGTTTTTTTAAAAACCGTTAATGAAGGAACCAACTAGGGGACGTCCATAAACAAATAAATAACTCATCCCCGGAGTGCTTCCATCTTGGATTTCTCCGGGGCAGCCACCTATTAGTTCTCTCACCCGGGCAATGTCTAATTTGCTTCTTAAACCAGGGTGAGCTTCCTGTTTTTATTATGGGCTAAATTTTTGGAATACTTCTTCCTTATGCCACTTAAGTGCATCCGGATGTGGCCAGAAAGCTTTGTCATCTGGCCGGGTAATCTCTTGCCCATGCAAATCAAGAATCGGAAACTTATTCACCTTAGCATGCTTTGCTTTTGGGTGCACAACGATTTCATATTGATCGGAAATGGTAAACATCCCTTTATCAAAAGCCCAATGGGCAGTGCGTGAAAGGGCTATGCCATTGCGGGGGTCATCGCTACCCTTTATTTTTTTTGGAATAATATGTGCGGCTTGTGCTTCAACAAGGTGTTCGGAGTAATACTGTATTCCGGTAACCGCGCAGGTGAAGGTGTATTGCTCCAAGACTACATCCTTAAAAGCCTGATCGCGTTTTTGCGCTGATACTTTGTAAATGGCCTTATCTTCGGCAACAAAGGGGATAAAATCTTCTAAAATTGAGCTGCGCAAGGCCGAAGCTATTATGGCCTCTTCTTGCTCGCCATAACTCACTTTTTCAAGCGTGGCAAAATCAACGTGCTGAACATTGAAAATATCTTGGCCAGGATCGTAATTGTCAATAAGCCCAAGGCCCATGAGGCGATACAGTGTGCCCTGTTTACCTGTTTTATCAGAAACCTGCTCAAGAACAATAACAGGTTCATTGTCCATCATGCATTTAAAAAGCCCCTGGTTTACGGCAAGGTTCTTCCCACCAGATTTAGCAGAGTATTTTATATACCACCGGCCGTCTGGCAAATAAGTGAGTTTATCAGCATACGGGTTCACCTTCATGCTGGCAATACTGAGTGCATACTCACTTCCCGCTGGTTTATAAATGCCCTCGATCAAATTATGTATGCGGGGTACATCTGGAATTAACTCCGCCGTCCTCTGAATAAACCGCGCTGATACGATCTTGCCATAGTACGGCAAAAGCGCACGAAATATTGCCCAGCGATTTTGTTTTTCAGATGTTGTCATTTCACAAGCTAAAATGAATTATCTAGGGCCTCTGAACATTGCCCCACGCGCGTTCCACTACAGTTTTTGCGAAATCCCCAGCAGGCTTTACATACGTTGCCATGTCGGTTTTTTTCACCATTGAAAACTATTGTTACAGTTTTATTATCTTGAACTAGCCCTCGAATCGCTAAAATCTCCTCCCCAGTATTTGAATTGAAAACTCTCCCATTTACGCCAACAAATTTGCAAACCTGGTCGAAGGAGTGCTTAACTTTAAATGTATTCCCTTGGCCCCCTTTGGGATGTGACATACCACCCTCCTTAATATGAAAGCCTATTCAATCGCCACTCCAGCCCGTCCATGCGGGGATAATATTTTTTGTCCCGTGGCAGGATGATCGGCTTTTTGTCTAAATCTAAAAGCTCCTGAAAATCACGATTTCTTTTATCAAGCAGCTTTGAAACATGCCATTTCAGATCCGGGCCGGGGGAAAGGATGTTTTTGTCCAGCGCCCAGTGAAAACTGGGGGCAAGGGCAATGCCGTTGCAGGGATCATTGTCGCGCGATTCGGAGAAAGGGATCAGGTGTGCGGCCTCGACCATGACCGAACCATCGGGCAGGATCACCCGCCAGCCCGAGGCTGCGCAGCGGTAATCGTAGGCTTCACGCACCACGCGCGAAAAAGCCGCATCGCGGACTTTGTCGCTGTAGGTGTTGCAGATTCAGCCGCTTTTCCGGTTCTTTCAGGCTGTTTTCATATACAGCTATCTGCAGCTCTTCTGCGGCAACCGTGCGGATCTGTTCGCGGCTTGCAGAAAACCACCGGTCGATCAGAGTTTGCCGGAGAATTTCGCGTCCGGGGCGAAGAAGATCAGGCTGAACAGATCATCATCAAGAAAAGCATATTCGATATTTTCAGTTATCTGTGAGGGTCCGCGCACGGTAATAAGCGCTTCAACCATGCCTCTTTGCCGGCAAAGCGTTTTGAGGTGCCAGAATTTGTCAGATTTCAAATGAAAGAACGGGAAATATGGATTGCAGGCATCGCCGGGCTGAGCGACGGTCTGGAAGAATGACTTAAAAATATCGAGCAGATTCTGGTTGTAATAGATTTTATTTTCTTTAAGAAACCCTGCCTCGGCAAGAGCCAGCACGGCCAGCAGCATCACGGGCTTGTGGGGGCTGAAATGCTCGCCTGAACGGTTTACATTCAGCTTCGAGAATGCGTGGATGTAGTTCTAATATCAGGCATAGTTAAAAAAACAGTAGCCAGAATTCAGTAGCAAGAAACCAGATGGTTTTACAAAGCACACCCTGAGAACTCACTTCGTATTAATAGTTTCCACACGCTATCAGTCTTTTGGCTTGGCTGCGAGCTTTTTCTGCTTTTTATCCTCAGTGTCAAACAGCTTTGTCTGCTGCGTCTTGTTTTTTAAAACATGATCCCATTTGGTTTCAAACTCCGCGTTGAGGAGTTTTTGATAGGAAAGAACAGAGATATCTACTTTGTGAATTTTTTTCATTTTGAGCAGCCGTGACAATATATCACGTAAAAACCGGGACACTTATTTTTGCATTAAGGGCAACAGCACCATCTACTTCCTCTTGTGCTTCACACCATACCCCATGCGATGTTCTTTGGCAACAAAGCCAACTTCGTTTATCTGCTCCTGCAAAAACTTCTGTATTTCTTCTTTTTTTGGCAGCTCCAGCTGGTATTTAGAGACGAAAAGCGTGTTGCCCATCCCGGCAAGGGCATATTCTACAAGTGCGTGATCTTTCTGTGTACAAAGAAGAATACCTACGGGCGGATTGTCGCCCTGCGTCATCTGGTTTTTTTTATACCAGCTCACATAGGTATTGAGCTGTCCAAGGTGCTCATGCGAAAACTCATCCACTTTCAGTTCGACAAGCACATGACATTTAAGAATGCGGTGGTAGAAGACGAGATCAATAAATCCGTGGTGTCCTCCGATCAGGATGCGTTTCTGACGTGCTTCGAAACAAAAACCGTGCCCCAGTTCAAGCAGAAATTCCTGCAGTTTGTCCAACAGGCAATCTTCAAGATCGGATTCTTCCATTACTTCACGGGATTTAATTCCCAGGAATTCAAAAACATAAGGATCGCGGATGGAAAGCCTGGGTTCAACCTGTTCTGCGCTGGTGCTGATTATTTCAGCCAATTTTTTCTTGTTGCGTGAGAGCCCTGTACGCTCAAAATAGAGACTGGAAATCTGGCGTTTCAACTCGCGCACCGACCAATTACCCCGCATGCATTCGATTTCGTGGAAAGTTCTTTTAGTGGAGTCTTCGACGGAGACAAGCAATTCGAAATGACTGTAGGAAAGACAGCCCAGAAGTTTTTCCGGCGGGATCGTTAATTGTGCGGACGCTGTCCGCACTTTTGCTTTGCGTTGCAGCTCTTCGGGTAGCATGTGTTTGAATTGTGCCGACACAGTGCGCACAATTTGAGGATATGTGCGATAAAACTGAAGGTAGTTGTAGAGCTGTCTGCGGCCGGAGTTGCTGACCGCATGTTTTCGTAATGCCTTTGACAACTCGGCCAGAAGAGCTTCACCATAGGTAGCGCGGTCAGCGCCATTAAGCTCAAACATGGCTATATAGAGCCCGATAAACCAGTTTCTCAAAGTAAGGCTTATATTAACAGCTTTTCCCGCCTGCACTGCAAGGCGCTCATCGATCTGGCGGATTTGCGAAATCAGATTGTTGAACGTAAGATCATTTGACACGGTTTTGCCCCCCCTGTTTACCTTTTAAAGGCACAATGATTTCCCTTGATTGAGCGTCTACTCGTCTTCTTTGCAGCATACACCAATAAAACAGAATTCAGAAGCCAGAAGTCAAAATCCAACCGAGTGCAAAAACAGCCCCTAACGAACTCACCTCGTCCTATGGTTAACCCATGCTGTCAAGTTTTCGTCCTGGCTGCGGGCTTTTTCTGCTTTTTATCCTCTGTATCAAACAGCTTTGTCTGCTGCGGCTTATTTTTCAAAACATGATCCCATTTGGTTTCAAACTCCGCGTTAAGGAGTTTTTGATAGGAAAGAACAGAGATATCTACTTTGTGAATTTTTTTCATTTTGAGCAGCCGTGACAATATATCACAGGATACAAAAGGCAGCGGGATGCTGGAATCGATCATCTTTTTTGCGCGGCAGGCAGCGCAGAGAATAGAGGCTATATGCTCAGGCTGCTTTATCTCTACTACATGCAGGTCATCTACCGACGAGCAGGCTGAGCAGTGGGGAAACAGGCTTGAGGGTTCGGGGTCATCGGGGAAATCGAGTTTGAGCTGGAGTTTTGGCGGTTTTACTTCGGTTTCAGCGGGTACGGGCTCATGCGTATAGGCATCACCCACGCGGTATAAATCAAGCAGCAGGGCCCGGGGAAAGGTAGTGCCCTTCTTTATGCCTGCAGCGGCAAGCTTGCGGTAGCCTTCCGGTTTTAAATGGAAAGTCGCCACAGCCTTGCCGATCATGGTGAGGATGTAATATTCGTTTCTGTTTTTGTACTTATGGAGCACAGGCATAGGTGGAACTCCATGAGAAAAAAAAAGAATTCGGAATTCAGTAGTCAGAATTCAGAAGCGAAAAACACCAGCCACCTCACCCCTGCCCTCTCCCCCATCATGGCGGAGAGGGAGAAAAACACGAAGGCAGGAGTCAGTAGTCAGAATTCAGAATATAAAAAATTATTGCACCACAGAGGCGCAGAGAGCACAGAAGTTAAGAGATTTTATTTTTCGCCGGAGGTGGCGAAAAATAAATGCCGTCTGCATTTTTTCAATATCCTCTGTGACTCAAGCGCAGCGGGTGGTGCCATGCTATTCAGCAATAATCAGCCACCTCACCCCTGCCCTCTCCCCCATCATGGCGGAGAGGGTGGAAACACATCAACCAAGAACGGGCAGTCACACAGGTCTGCCCCTACGGGAGAACGGGTATATCGCCATATGACACTACGAGATAACCCTCATAATATTCTCAAGGGCAAAACGAAAAAAATGAGCCCCCCTGCTCAGCTCTTGCTCCAGTGCTTCTGCCAGTATTCAAATTCATAGGGCCATATGTCCTTATGCTCACTAACCAGCCAGCGCATAATTTCAAAGGACTGTTCATGCTCCTCTTCCTGCTCGGGGAAATGCTGCTTTGTTTTAATGGCATTGGCTAACCTGCTGCCAAGATCGCGGGCTTCTTTGAGCACGTCCGGCGACTGCTCCGGATCATCAAGCAGCCCGCCGCCGGTTGCCACACTGCCTACTTTCCAGCACCCGATGCTTCCAACAACATGCATTAAATAGTCCTCCGTCATCTGGCTCATTGGGCTGCCTGAGGCTACGACGCCGGCGCCGTATTTGCCATTCAGCATCCGAGTGTGGAACATGCTGAAGCAGCGGTCAAGAAGGGCTTTCATCTGGGCGCTGACACTGGATATATAGTTGGGGCTGGCAAGCACGATCCCGTCAGCAGCTATCATGGCTGCTTTTATCCGCGGGTAATCATCCTCGATAACGCAGGTGCCGATCTTCTGACAGGTCCGGCAGCTGGTGCAAGGTTTGACAGTGAGTTGACCTAGTTCAAACAGCGTAACCGCGGCGCCGGCTTCACGCGCGCCATCGATCAGGGCCGCAAGAAGACGGCCGGTGCAGCCCTTCGCCCCCGTGGGGCTTCCGTTTATTGCGACTATGTTCATGGATTACTCCTTATATAAAATACAGTTGTCGGCATTCACTAGTCAGGGTTCAGAAGCCAGAATCCAGAAGTCGGAATTCAGAATAGAGCACTTAAAAAAGTTGAACTAATTCAACCAATCAAACTAATTCCAAATATTTTTACCTTTAGGCACGCTGCCCACTACGGCCTTTAAAATCCCCTCGCACTGGGTTTTGCGCTCTTCGCACTCTGCCATGCTTGAAACAAGATTATTAACAAACCGGATCAGGGCTTTTGAAAGATCGAGCTTGTAGAATTCAGGCAGGTTCGTGATCGCCTCATAGACGCGCCGCTCCTCTTCAACATCAAGATCAAAGCTCAGAGTAAGTTCTTTCTGCTGCATGGGGAATACTCCTGTTCAAGGTTCAAGCATGTTTGATGGATATTTAAAAAACAAAATGATTTTATGATAAGCAGAAAGAATAGCAAGTGTAATTTTTAGCATGCAATTTGTTCGAATTTTATAATAGTCATAGCATGTTTTTGAGGTATGAAAATGCATGAACCACAGAGGCACAGAGAGCACAGAGGTGGGAATTTATATTTTTCGCCAGAGATGGCGAAAATAAACACCTGCTTCTTATACCAACAACGCGATATCTTACCCCGGTGTTCAGTTCTCTGCGTATCGAGCATTGCGGGTGGTGAATAAATGACTGGTCACAGAGGCTTAAAGTCAGAGAAATAGTATTGCCTGCTAGTGGAGCATCACATTTGAAATTATCAGTTGAGATCACCCTCCCCTTAATCCCCTCCCATCAAGGGAGGGGAAAATTGTTGGCTCCCTCTCCCCTTGTGGGAGAGGGTTGGGGTGAGGGGGCCTACAAAATCAAATGTGAAGGCCCACTAGGGTCACAGAAACTGCATCCTGAGCTGCATGCCCTGCCGGCAGGATGGCAGCACTGACCCGGGGCAGAGACCGGGCTCTTTGTTTTCTCGCCGGCGCTTCTGCTCGGCCTTTGCCGAGTCTATTTTTGCAGTATCCCTGAGTGTCTCAGTACCTGTTAGATACCATCCGAGGGCCCAATCAGACAGCGAGTCAAGAGGGCCGAAAGTCTCAAATGCCCGAATAAAAAAAGTATCGCGGTCATCAGGGCTGCCCGTGTCGGCGGCAAGCTGTGCCCTCAGGACGAAATACGCCCCTTCCGGTTCCCGTGCCAGCGCTTCGTCAATGACAGTGACAGCTTCGCCATGCCTGGCGCATCTCTTCAGCATGAGAGCAAGGTTGAACAGCGGGCCGGTCCAGGTGGAAGCCTTTGCCGCTTCGCGGTAAAACTTTTCAGCGCGCGCCGTATCGCCGATATCTTTACAGTATATACCCAGCTGGTTGAGAATACCCGCATCTGCCGCGCCGCTTTCATTAAGGGTCTTTTTGAGAATGTCGATAGCCTTTTCCTTCTGCCCCAGATCTGCGTAGTTTTCTGCAAGCTCGGTCATGACGGCAGCAGCCTCATCCGCGTCGAGCGTCTCCGTGCGCAGCTGCTCTTCAAGCTCAAGCACCCGAACCATGGCTTTCTGCGGGCTGACCACATGGGTGAGCGGGTTTTCGATGGTGATGCTGAAACACTCCTGCGTGTCCTCAAGCATGAGCTGAATATCCAGCACCTGGTTTACGTCGTAGCGGTAGGTAAGACGAAGCGGGTCGCCCTTACTGACCGGCGGCGGTATGAGCCATGAAGCCCGGTACAGGCAGCGCTGCTCCCGGCCTGCAACAATTTCAACCTTCAGCTCAAGGGGCACGGCAATGGAGGTTTTAGGCACGGCAAGGGCATTGAGCGTTTTTCGTTTTCTGCCGCCGGGATAGGGCAGCGCGGCTCCGCGAGGCACCAGCTCGATTGTGCCGGTTTCCGTGCGCAGGGCTATGCTGTCGTAGCAGACCGGCTGTACCAGCCCTCTGCCAAACAGTTCAAGGGTGAGGGCGTGAAACGCAGCGCCCCGGGCAACGGCAGTCTGCAGCTCAGCAGGATCGCTGTAGTTGAGAAGTTTGGCATTGGGCAGAAACCGCTGCACTGCCCGGGCGACCTGCGGTATACGGCTGCTGCCGCCCAAAAGCAGGCAGCAGTCAACCTGTGCCGGCTCAAGGCGGCTGCGGTCCAGAGCATCCTGCAGGGGAGCAGCTACCGAACAGACCATGCGGTATTCTGTTTCACGGGCATACAGCAGGTCTTCATCAAGAAAGGGCGTGAGAAGAGCGTCAAACTGAGCAAGGGAGAGGCTTGGGCAGTTGATTGCCAGTTGCATGTCCCTCACATTAAAGGTAAATATGCCAGGCTTGCCGCTGTCGGGCATTGCCCTGCTCTTTTCAGGCATCTCACCTTTTTCGATCTGGCCAGCCAGCCGGCTGCAGAGATCGACTTTCAGATCTTCGGCAATGCCCAGCAGAGCCGGCTCAAGGCAGTTTTTTTTGTCGTCATAGGTGAGATCGAACGGGCCCAGAGTGTTGACGTTCATAAGCTGCGGAATAAGCACCTCATGGACGATGGCACGGTCTATATCACCGCCGCCGAGACGGTGATAGCGCGAAACTGCCAGGGGCGAGACCGACACCGGCGCTGTCAGCGATTCAAGGCATACCCGAAAGATGGCCACATCGCAGGTGCCGCCGCCGAAATCAAAAACAAGCAGGTTCATTGCCCTGCCCGGCAGGCTTCCGAGGCCGTCGCGATGCAGGATAAGATAATCGAGAAATGCCGCAATCGGCTCGTCGAGCAGGTCGCCGTCGTCGAGATCAAGGCCTGCAAGCCGGGCAGCCTTGAGCGTGTCTTTGCGCTGCGACACCTGAAACGATGCAGGCACCGTGACTACGGTGCGCGCGATTTCGACGGGACTCTGTGTTTTGACCGTGCTGTAAAGAAACCCAAGCACTTTGCCGCCTATGTCTGCTGCCGACCTGAACCCCTCAGGTGCCTGGTCATAGGTTGTGCGGATGCCGATGTCATTTTTGCATTCGTAAAAAATGTTTTTATTCCGCAAAAGCCCCAGGGCCTGCGAGCGCGACAGAAGCTGCTTTGCCCCCAGCCCGATATAGACTTCATCGTGGTGTATGGCTACAACCGATGGCACCAGGGTGCTTCTCACCCACTGGCCGCCGGCGATTTTCTGCGGAAACTCCAGGCACCGTGTTTTTATGAGGCCGACTGTTTCCGGCGACCAGAGAATTTCTGCTGTCGTTGAATTCGTGGTGCCCAGATCGATGCCTGCAACACGGATGCGTATATTTTTCTGCGCTGTTGAAATTTCCGGTATGACTAATGCGAGCCTGTCCATATTGCTGACCTCTGAAAAGCATGTGACTGATGTGCCTGCTGTGGCGGCATGACACCACCGATATTCGTTATTCTCCGATAATTTCCATACCCTCACCATAGGGGTTATTCGGGCTGTCTGTGCGGTACGGGCTGCCGGGGCCGCAGGGATTGTTGATGCTCTCTGATGAATAGGGGCTGCCGTAGCGGCCATAGGGGTTTGAAACGGATTCCGGGTCATAGGGATTGCTGGAAAGCCTGCCGCGATAGTTGCCACGGCTGTCATAAAGCCCGGGCGCGTCGGAGGCATAAGGATTGTTGGCAGATTTTGAACTGTAAGGGCTGCCGTATGTGCCGTAAGGATTGTTAATACTTTTTGAACTGTAGGGGCTCCCTGCCGGACTGTAGGGGTTTGAGGTTGAGTCGTGCCCGTAGGGATTTGCGCTGTAACGGCCCAGGGGTTCAGCAGCCATGGCTGCTGAAAAGAACAGGATGGCGATACCCGTTAGATATATGCTGAATGTCTTCATTCTATGCTCCTTTCCCCTGTGTCTACCTGAACCATAGCCGGTGCTTTTGTCATATAAGGACAAAAAGGAGAAAAAATTTTGATGCGGGTATTTTATATAAAGGCCGGTTTTGATGTCTCAGGCATGAAGCGAATGAAAGGTATAAGCAGAAGAAATTTTTTTAAAAATAAAGCTATTACAGGATATTAACGTATTTATATAATAATGTTTCGAGGATTTTAAAAGGAAAGGAGTCAGGAGCCGGATTTTAGAATCCATAATAAAGAAGAGGGAATGGAAAAATTTTAAATTTAATCTATGCTGAATTCTATTTTCGAATTTTATTAGTCACCTTACCTCCGGGTTTGCCGTAGGTAAGGTGACTAGAGCATTTAACTTTTTACCATAGCCGTATGCGCCGGGAAGCTTTTGGTTCGTTAGCCCGTGCTATATTCTCGCAGGATACGCCGGTACTGGTGGCACACCAAAGGCTCGAACCGCACTGGCTGCCTCACCAAAACCTTCCCGGCCTCCGCATGGTTACAATATTTAGTTAAATGCTCTAAAATTGTGGATTGCCAGACAGCCCCTGGCCCCTCCTTGTCAAGGTGGGGGATTAACAGAAGCCTCACCATGGCAAGGAAAGGTCAGGAGGGATCCAATGCTAAAATCAAATGAAAAAAGCCAACTGGTTGGCACATAACGAAGGGCAGGCCTGCTGCCCTTCGTTATGTGCAGTTTTTTATTTGGGCATTTCAACGCCGCCGGGCATCATTTTTGATTTGCCTTCATCGACTTTTTCCTTGGCCTTGTCCATGATGCTCTTGTCGCCTTCTTTGTCCTTGGCCTTCTTTTCATCTGCCTTCTTGCAGATCAAATCGCAGGTTTTGGCATTAAGCATGCCGGAGGGCATTTTCATATCCATTTCTTTTTTTTGAAATTCCTTGATTGCAGCGCGCGTTTCAGGGTTCATCTTGCCGCTGGCATCGCCCTTGTAATAGTCAAGGGTTGTAAGCCCTTCCTGTGCCGGCTTGATCCTGTCGGCAAGGTCGGTATCCTTGTCCTCGGCCAAAGAAAGGCCGGCAAAGCTCAGCGCAATGACAATGCTCAACAGTGAAACAGCTAATTTTTTCATAACCTGCTCCCTTCACGTGATTGACGGTTGTGCAGGAAGCGGCCGTTTCCGCAGCCTGCGATTAAAATACAAAAATGAACATGCCCGGAGTACAGGTTAAAGTAGAGGCCAGGATGCTATAAATTCAAGACTATAGAAAAATTCGCATGCTGATGCTAGTAAACATTCTACATTGCACTATCGACGTACGCCAGTATCATAAAAAAAGGCGCCCGGAAGCGTATGCTCCGGGCGCCTTTTTTTATAGACTTTACAATCAGCTGTTACGGCTTCAGCTTGAAAATAAATATGGAGCCTGATGTTGGCTAATGTTTTTAGCGACACTGGTATCATATATCACTGATACGATTTCAAGCTTGCCGTCACCGTCAATATCCACAATCTGTGCATCACCCGGCATGCAGGCAGGGTCTTTATAGAGTGCCGCCCGCTTGAACTGCAGTTTGCCGGCTGATCTGCCCTGTGATTCATAGTAGTACACTGCTCCCTTGCCGTCGCCGGGCACAACCAGATCAGGGTACCCATCCCCGCTGATATCCGCTGCCCGAACCATGCCCGGTGAGCCCTGGCTGTAGGGTCCGCCGGGACGATCCACGGCAAAGGTGTCATTTGCAACAGCCGTTGCATTCGTCGGGTCGAGGTTCGGGTCACCCCGGTCAATCGTGATAGGCTTCCAGTTTGCCGTAACCTTCGGATCAGCAGGAATACCAAGATAGTACACTCCGGAATGCCAGATCCTGTGGTTAGCGGGATCACTGGGAACATTGTTCGGCTTGTAGTCCTGATGATTATGGTTGGTGTCAATCAGCTCAACTGTTCCATCATTATCGATATCGGCTGCAATTACTTCAAAGTTTTTACCAAGGGGGTTTTGCGATGTGTACCAGTTATCAATTGTATAGCGGTTCCATGGCTGAGTTACAGCACCGCCAGTGCCCGGGTTTTCAAACCAGATAAGGCTGTCGCCGCGTGGTATCGCCGGGGCCTTTAACAACCAGCGTGCCAGAATTTTGAATGAAAAACTGGGGCGCCACAATGTCAAGATCACCGTCCTCATCAATATCAAACATATTGAACAAAAATCCGCCGCCGTCACCTATTGCAATGGGGCCTGTATATGATGTGGGGTCGCCATTATTATTTTTTTTCCACCATTCCATCCACTATACTGGTCAGGTGTATTCTGCCAGTTGCACATGCACACTTTTGTGGTGACGAAGTCTTCCAGCCCGTCGCCGTCAACATCAAGAAAGCGGGCGCGGTGGTAGGATGATTTGCCGATCTGCGTATGAGTCTCCCCGGTAGATCGTTTTTATTTCCCAGTTCAGTGTATTTGCTGATATCGCCGCCTTTGTTTTCAAGATAATAAATGCCCGCCGGGAAGCCGGTAAACCAGCCGGCAAGAAAATTATCCATCACCATAATGTCCAGATCGCCGTCTCCATCCATATCCCGCAGCACCGTCTCATTGGGGAAGCCAAGAAGGCCTGTTGTTCCAATCGGATAAATAATAGACTGGGTCCAGGTATCAAGGTTTGCACCCTCTCGTATAGACCGCAACTGCTCCGTCAGATGACTAAAGCTTCCATCCAATCCGAGGCCTGATGTAGCAAATAATGTCCTGCTTGCCATCGCCGTCAATATCTCCGATCGTCACGTAGGATGCCCCATGAACCCGGGCACATCAGGAAGCTGCGGCAAGGGCGTCCTGATGCCCGTCACCGTATAGCGGTTGAACTTGTCGGCAACGGTCTGGTCTGCGGTTACTGCTACTTCAGGATCTTTTGCGCAATCCGATCACAAGCCGGCTGTGCCGCAGCCGCCACAGCCCGGCGACGGGTCGCACACATCACCTATGCCGTCATCTATCGGCATCAAGCTGCTGGGGATTGTAGATGTTCGGGCAGTTATCATACATATCATGAATGCCGTCAGCATCTGTATCAAGGCCGCACTTCTGATCGCAGGCAGGCTGTCCGCAGCCGCCGCAACCGGGGGTCGGGTCACAACAATCACCTATGCTGTCTACCATCGGCATCAAGCTGCTGGGGATTTGCAATTGCCGGGCAGTTATCAATGCATCCTCAATGCCGTCACCATCACTATCGGCTGCCCATGAAACTCCAGCCCATAAAAATAAATAAAAATGCGGCAACCAGTGCGAATAACTGTACTGTTTTTTTTACTTTGTTTTTTTTCATGTGCACAGTCCTCCCATTCAAGTAGATAATAAAATAAAAAACATATTTACAATACTCACCGGTCAGTTTATTTTTTGATAAAAAATATTTGTCTTAACCAAGAAGAAAAGAAAAAAATTAAACACTAAACTGACTGGTCAGTATAATTTTTTTTAAAAAAAACTTTTAAAACTTTTTTGTTCTTAACTTAAGCGTTTACTTTTCAAAAAGCAGGGGTGTCAAGAAAAAAATTCACCTGTTTCAGTTGTTATTATTGGAAACTATTTTTAAAATTTAAAAATATATCAATATTAAATTATTGAAAAAAATTACTTTATTACCAAGCAGTACTTATACTTAAAAAAGCGAAAGTCATATTTAGATGAAACCGGAAAAAGTAGTCACCCCTCTGTAAAAACCGGGGTTTAGTGCTTTGAAATTTATTATAATTCCAAATTCGGATTCAGCAGGTTGAAAAACCTATTGCAGATGGGTTATCATGGTTCTAAAAAAATTCTATATTATTGCCCTAATAACTTGATTTAATTTGTTTTTTTAAACAGTCTTTAAAAGTATCATACCACACGATTCCTGAATTTTCTCATAGTATAAGTGAAAATGATCTTGACACAAAAAACATGATCAGATATTATATGTACTGACTAGTCAGTTGAACAATTCAAGAGGTGGCATGGAAGAAACAAAACGAGATAGAAAAGATGATGTTTTTGAAGCAGCCGTACAGTGCTTCAATGAAAAAGGCTATTATGGAACAGCCATAGACACGATTGCCGTCAGGGCTAAAATAAGCAAGGGCGGAATCTACTATCACTTTAAATCAAAAAAAGATCTTTTCCTGGAACTGTTCAACTATCGCGTCAATCGATATACCGACTATTTGAAGAACTACACTGCCGATATCGCCAACCCAGAAGAGCGTTTACGTGTTTTTATCAACAAGGCAAGCAATATACAGAAAGAAAACGCCGATTTTTTTAAATTCTGCATCGAGTTTCTGTCCATGGGTGTTCGCGATCCGGAAATTCGCGATATGATGACTGCATTTTTATAAAGAATCTGTGGGAACTTTTCAAAGCTATGTCGAGGAAGGCATCCGCATGGGTATTTTTAAGCCCCATGATGCTGAAAAGACCGCCCTTGCTATTTATTTTCTGTTTATGGGCGCTTTTTTTACCTATTTTTCCGTCAATGTCGAATATGACCTCATAGAGCAGCATTCTTTTCAATTGAATAATATATTTAATACGCTCAAAGTATAATAAATTAGCCTTTTCTTAGGGCTGTTTTTTAAGTGCAAAAAACTTTACTGACCAGTCGGTTTATTGTAAGTAGGTTTTGTTATGACAACGGAAGAAGGCTGAATGTGATCTTGAGGATTCAATACACTTTCAAATCAGCTGTAATGTGAGTTCCATAAAGAAACAAGCGTAACGGAAAATATTTATCAGGAGGAATGCAAAATGGGGCTTCCACAAGGAGCTTATCAGGCGCTGGCAGATGCCCTGGGCGCTGAAAACATCTGCGACGATCCGGCGGTAACCTCAGGCTACAGCTATATGTGGCTGATCTACAGCACCCATGCGCAGTCGGGCCGCTACCGGCCCGCAGCTGTGGTGCTGCCGCGCAGCACGAAGGATGTGCAGACCATCATTAAAATCGCCAACAGGTATAAGTTCAACTACATTCCTGTCGGAACCAATCTGCTGCCGCCGACCATACCGGCCCGGGCCGATACGATCATCATCGACCCCAAACGGATGGACAGCATTGTCGAAATCGACACGCAGAACATGTATGCCGTGGTGGAGCCCTATGTTACCTATGCCCAGCTGCAGGCAGAGGCCATGAAGCACGGCCTTACGATCACGATTGCCGAGGCAGGAGCACAGGTATCGGTGGTGGCCAACAACATGTTTCAGGGCATGGGCGGCACGGGGCATAAATTCGGCTATAACCGCGGCGTGCTGGGATGTGACTGGGTGCTGCCGAACGGCGACCTTCTGCATATCGGCTCGCGCGGCAATCCGGGCGCCGACTGGTTCTGGGGAGACTGTGCCGGCATGAACCTGAAGGGGCTCTTGCGGGCCGATTCCGGCCACTGCGGCGGCATGGGCATGGTTACCCGCATGGCGGTCAAACTCTTCCCCTATCCGGGCCCTCAGACCTTCCCGGTGAAGGGTGCTAACCCGAACTTTGAGGTCGATTTCCCCAAAGACCGCTTCAAGCTCAATCTCATCAAGTTTCCCGATCGCAAGAAACTGATCGAAGCAATGTATGAAGTGGGCCACGCTGAAATAGCCGCTGCCGTTCATGAAGAGCCAGCCACCATGGTGCTCTCGGGTGCATCTCCCTCGGTTGAGTATTTCTGGAAAAAATACCCCGATTTCATGAAGCAGTGGCGCAATGTGCTCTCCGTCACCCTTATCGGATTTTCTTCACCCCGCCAGATAGCCTATGAGCAGAAGGTGCTTGATCAAATCGTTGCCGAGCTTGGCGGAAGCTATATCGAGGAGGGCTCGGAGCTGTGGGCCATCGGCGCAGGACAATATCGGCGAGCAGATCCGCACGGGCCTGTCAAACCGGCTGTTCCGCATTGCCGGTGATTTCTTTGTAATCGGCGGCTTCGGCTTCGACTCCATCGACCAGAGCTACAAAATGAGCGAGGACTATATGTGGCCCCTTATCGAACAGGGCCAGAAAAAGGGGCATTTTGTTCCCGACGACACGCACAATGACTGGCTGAACTCTTATCAGCTGGGGCACTACTCCGAAACAGAGCCGCTGATTTATTTCGAACACGATCTTGACGCTGGGGCAAGCTTCATTAACAGCTATGCACAGACCGTTGTCGAGGCCGTCAAGCGCAGGATGTGCACAACCTGGCCTCTGGGGCCCATGAACTATATCTCCGGCCCGACCATGTGCAACTATCATGAGCTTGTTTTGAAAATAAAGAAGGCTGTAGATCCGCGGCTGACGTCGAACCCTGATTATCCCGTGCCGCAGGAGCCGCCGAAAGGCTGATGCGGATTAAGGATTGAGCACTACATTATCGATTGGGAGGAAATATGGCAGATACTGTGCTTGCAAAAGTAGATTATTTAAAACCCCTGGAAGATATGCCCTACAGCCAGGTGGTAAACGAGCGCCAGAACTTCAGCGCGCAGCAGAAAGCCCGCCTGGAAGAAATGCTTGGCCCGGAACAGGTGTGCGCTGATACCAGCGGCCCTTGACGCCCTCAGCCGGGACAAAAGCCTTGAAGAAGCAGGCAGGCCCTGCTTTATCCTGAAGCCTGAAAATCTTGAGAAGCTCTGCGCTCTGGTAAAATACGCAAATGAAGCGTCACTGCCCCTGACACCGCTCAGCTCGGGCACCCATACCTATGGAAATGCTCTGGTGCGCATGGGCGGCGCAGCGGTTGATCTGTCGGGCTGGCGGCAGATTCAAAAAATCGACCACAGGAACCGCAGCGCCCGCATACAGCCCGGCGTTACCTATGGAGAGCTGCAGGCGGCGCTTGCAAAAGAAAATCTGCGGGCTTTGTTTCCGCTGCTGCCCCGCAAGGATCAGTCCGTGCTCACATCAAATCTCGAGGCGCAGCCCAAGCTCATCCCCGAGTTTAATTTCAGCGAGCCCGTCTACACCATGGAAATCGTTATGCCCCAGGGCGATATCTTCCGCACGGGCACCGCGGCTCTCGGCCCGCCTGAGCTGAACCAGTCGGACATGGTCGGCCCCTGGGGTCCCGGCTTTGACTGGAACCGGCTCTATACCCGCTCGCAGGGCACTCTTGGCATGGTCACCTGGATGAATATCATGGCAGAGCCCCTGCCCTCGCGTCAGAAGCTCTTTTTCACGGCCTCTGATAATCTTGGAAAGCTGGTTGATTTCACCTACCGCGTTCAGCGCAAGTGGCTCGGCTATGAATGCTTTATCCTGAACCGCACGGCCCTGGCGCTGATACTTGCGCAAAGCATGCCCGCGGATTACGAGCGCCTGAAAAAGCGCCTGCCCGCCTATGTGCAGATTTTCTGCATCGGCGGCCTGCGGCGCCTGCCCGAGGAGCGCATCGCCTGGCAGGAAGCCGATTTTCTTGAAACCGCCCGCGAGTGCGGTCTTGCGCCGCAGCCGTCCATCGCTCAGGCGCCCCGCGCCGCGGCATTTTTCGAGTCTCATCTGCTTGGCTGCTGGGAAGGTGACGTGTACTGGAAAGATCGTCTGTCCGGCGCCAGCTCGGACATATTCTTCATTACCACCATGAACCGGGCGTCGGAGTTTGTCGATGCCATGCAGCAGGAAGCGATGACGGGCCGCATTGTCTACGGATGATATCGGCATGTATCTGCAGCCGATAGAAAACGGCCGGGCCTGCCATCTTGAATTCATGCTGCCCTATGATCCGGCGAGACCGAGACGACTGCCGCCGCATGCGGCAGCAGCCACTGCAGCGCAAGCCGCCGCATGTACGAGCTGGGCGCGCTGTTTACCCGGGCCTATGGCCCCTGGGCGGAGATGACGGCAAGCGGTAATGCCGTGCAGTTTCAGACGGCGAAAATGGTCAAAGACGTGCTTGACCCGAAAAATATCATGAATCCGGGCAAACTCGGACTGTAAAGTTCCGCCTCCGGATTTCAGAATTCAAACTATGGAGAAAGTTATGAGCCTTGAAAAATACCGTTGGGACCTGGTGAACTGTGAGCGCTGCTCCATGTGCAAATGGGTGCACCCATGGAGCATTAAAAGCAAAGAGCGGGCCCGCATCTGCCCGTCGATGCAGAAATATAAATATGATGCCTACTCGGCGCAGGGCCGCTTTGATCTGGCCCGCGCGCTTTTGGAAGGCGAAGTGGAGATGACGGACAAGGCTGCCGAGGTCATCTACACCTGCACGCTGTGCGGCGGATGTGATGTAACCTGCAAGTTCACCCGGGATATGGAGCCCATTGAAATTCTGCAGGAGCTGCGGGAACTTGCCGTTGCCAAGGGCAAAGGCCCCCTGCCCGGCCATATGCCGGCTGTTGACAGCATTCGCCAGAACAACAACCCCTGGCTTCAGCCCCGCTCGCGGCGCGGTCACTGGGCCCGTAAAATGAAGGTAAAAGACATCACCAAGGAAAAGGCCGAGGTTCTGTATTTCGCCGGGTGCACGTATTCCTATAACGCCAATATGCAGGAGGTGGCCCGCTCGACACTAGGCATTCTTCTAGAATGCGGGCATTGATGTGGGCATACTCGGAGCCAATGAAGCCTGCTGCGCAAGCCCGGTTCTCAAGGTGGGCATGGTCGACATGTTCCGCGAGCATGCGGCAAAAAATATCGAGCTGTTCAACAGCCTGGGAGTCAAGACCGTGGTCACCTCATGCGCGGGCTGCTACGGAGTTTTACGGAGCCAGTATCCCGGCAGTCGGAAAAATGAATTTTGAGGTAAAGCACAGCTCCGAATATCTGGCCCAGCTTATTCAGGAAGGAAAGCTGAAATTTACAAAAGAGCTGCCCATGAAAGTCACCTGGCATGACCCCTGCCATTTGGGCCGCGGCAGTGAGCCGCAGGACCTGTGGGAGGGCGTGCGCGTGAAGTGGGGGATCTCGGAGCCGCCGCGGGAGCGCAATTACGGCGCACAGGGCGTATTCGACGCGCCGCGCACTGTGCTGAAAGCCATACCGGGCATTGAACTTGTGGAAATGGAGCGCATCAGGGAATTTTCATGGTGCTGCGGCGCAGGTGGCGGCGTGCGCTCGGCATTTCCGGAGTTCGCCCTTGAAACAGCGCGCGAGCGCATTGAGGAGGCTGAAGCGACGGGCGCTGAAGCGGTGGTCACCTCCTGCCCCTGGTGCGAGTCGAACCTCGGGGATTCCATCAACGCAATCGGCAGCCCGCTGCAGATGCTGAGCCTGGTGGATCTGGTGAACAGGGCTTTGTAAGGAGCCCAGTCCAATTCCGTATAAAGATTTTATTGTTCCGTAGGGGCCGGTCGCGACCGGCCCTTCTAAAGGAATTAAATTTTCACAAGGAGACAAAAATGAAAAAAATCATCTGCATTTTTTTCCTGGCCTGCTTTATATGTTACGGAACCGCGGCGGCAGCTGAAAAAAAGGCTGCTGCAAAGCCCACACAGATCGATGCCGCTGCAAGCGGCTTCTCAGCCAATCATCCGGAAATTCCGCAGGGTGTTTCCTGCAATGACTGCCATGAGGTAAAGCTCGATGCAAAAACAACGGCTACAGAAGTGTGGCTGAAGGGCCAGTATGTCAAGTACGCCCCGGGCCAGGGCATCATGCCGGCCGATCAGCTCAAGGCTGAGATTACAAAAATCATGCTCGGAAAAAAGCAGAAAAGGACCTGTGTGCTCGGGACCAGTCTCAATAATGTGCCGCTTACCACCACCGCGGATTTCGCCTTTGATCCTGACACCATGACACTGTACGGGCTGCATGAAAAAGGCACCACAAAACTTTTGCACATAAAACAGAACCCGAAGGTGAGCCTCAACTGGCATGAGGAATTCAAAACATGGGGTACGGTGCTGTGCGCGCAGTTTATCGGCACTGCTGAACTTCTTGAGGGAGCAAACCCCGAGTTCGAGAAAGTCCTTGTGGATATTTATCCCTACGAGGAGCTTGCAAAAGCAATGAAGATCGAGCCGCAGCAGGCCCGTGAAATGGTCAAGAAGGGCATGCTTCTGAGCAAGATAACCGTCAATCAGGTCACGGTCAACAGCTCAGCTTTTGAAAAGGACGGCATGCGCAAATATCAGCGCTGGGAGCGGCCTGCAAAATAATTGCCTGCACTTGAACTGCTAAAGGCAAAGCACTGCTGCAAAACAAAAAAACAGAAACGTAATTAAGAAAGGACTGCATCATGTCTGAAGAACAGGGAACAATTGAAAAAATGCTGCAAACCAAACCGTTTAAGGTTTTCGACAGCCACGGCCATCCGGGGCTTGAGAAAATCGGCATTGCCGACCGCCCCGGCTGCATCGATTTCTGGTGCGGCAATACGGTCGTGTCACGCTCCATGATGGGCGCCCGCGCTTTCCTGGGCGATCCCAATCCCTTCAGCTTCATCACCAAAGCTGAAGAGTGCCCCAACATGACTCCCGAGATTTTTATCCAGTACATGGACATGGCAGGTGTCGAGGCCATGTGCCTGCAGTGCATCCACGGCATCACCGATCCGGCTCCCGGCTATCCCAATGGCTGGAAATGGTATGTGCCCAATGAATATGTAAAGAAAGACTTTTATCGACGCTTTCCCCGGCCGCTTCACCGCCGTGGGCGGCGTGCATGCCCGCTACGGCCAAGCAGGCGGCCGTTGAAATGGTCATTTCCGCCAAGGAAAACGGCTTCCCGGGCATAAAGATTCATCCGCCCACGATCGGCTATCCGAACAACCCCGATCTGTATCCTGCGTATGCCAAGTGCGAAGAGCTGGGGCTGCACGTGCAGATTCACACGGGCGTTGAAGAGCTGCCCGGCACGCGCGCCAAGTATCAGCATCCGGTGTATGTGGATGATGTTGCCATGGATTTTCCGAAACTGAAAATCCTGCAGCTGCACTGCGGCGTGTTCAACAACCCCATGATGGGCCTGTGGAATGTGATGAAGCATGACAATCTCTACACCGACATCACGATCCCCCACCCGACGCTCATGGCGTTCAAGTACTACTGGGATATGGATCATATGCGGTTTCTTGAATTCTTCATGCCCGACAAGGTTTTCTACGGCACGGATTTTCCGCTTACGCTGCCGTGCTACAGCGCCATGGTCAGCAATATCATGACCATGCCGCTAGCCATGGAATTTAAAAACAAGCTGATGGGCGACAATTTCCGCAAGTTCATCAACTGGCAAAGCAAGTAAACGGCCTGAAGCTGAAACGATAACTCACTACAGTCAGGATTCTTATGGCACATGCAAATGATGCGGTAATCGTCAGTGCCTGTCGCACGCCGATAGGCGATTTTCTCGGAAAATTAAAAGAGACCCATCCTCGGGAGCTCGGTAAAATTGTCGGAACGGAAGCGCTTAAGCGGGCCGGCATCAAGCCTGAGCAGGTCGATGAGCTTGTCTGCGGCAATGTCATACAGGCAGGCGTTGGCGGCAATATCGGCAGGCAGGTACAGGCTGAAATCGGTATCCCGTGGGCAAGCCCGGCCTGCACGGTCAATCAGCTGTGCTGCTCATCAATGCGCGCTCTTGAAATCGCCTCCCGCAATATTATGCTCGGGCGAAACAGACATGAGCCTTGTGGTGGGCGTCGAGAATATGAGCATGTCGCCCTATCTCCTGCAGAAGGCCCGAACAGGGTACCGCATGGGACCGGCTACAATTGAAGATGCGATGCTGCTGGATGCGCTGGTTTGCTCGATTGAGAATTACCATATGGGTGTTACGGCTGAAAATGTGGCCGAGCGCTTCGGCATCAGCAAGCAGGCGCAGGACGAGCTTGCCGTGCTGAGCCATAGCCGGTCATGCGCCGCCATCAAGGCCGGAACCTTTAAATCCGAAATCGTGCCGGTCGAGGTCAAGGAGAAAAAAGGCACTCTTAGTATTTGACACTGACGAGCATCCCCGGGCTGACACCTCGCTTGAAACACTGGCAAAACTCAAAACAATTTTCAAAAAAGACGGCACGGTTACGGCAGGCAATGCCTCCGGCGTCAATGACGGCGCGGCAGCCATGGTGCTTATGAGCGAGCGGAAAGCGCGCGAACTGGGCCTGCAGATCAAGGCCCGCGTGCGGGCAACGGTAAGCGTGGGCGTTGAGCCTTCGGTTATGGGCATCGGCCCTGCCTATGCCATACCGCGGGTGCTTCAAAAAAGCCGGGCTTTCGTTTGCCGATATCGGCTACTGGGAAGTAAATGAAGCTTTTGCCGCCCAGTTTCTGGGCGTGGAGCACCTGCTTGCAAAAGAGCACGGCTACAAGCTTAACATGGATATCGTCAACCGCAACGGTTCGGGCATATCTCTGGGGCACCCCGTGGGGTGCTCGGGCCTGCGGGTGTTGGTGACGCTGCTGCATGAAATGGAGCGCATGGGCGCCGCCCTTGGCTGCGCGTCCCTGTGCGCCGGCGGCGGCCCGGCAATGGCAACGGTGCTGGAATTGATCAAGTAAGATCAGAAAAAATTCAGAAAAGGTATTTTATGACATATGACGTGGCAATCGTAGGAGCAGGTCCCGGCGGTCTTCACGCAGCAAAATGGGCAGCTAAAAAAGGTCTAAAAGTTGCGCTGATCGAAAAACGGAAAGATATCAGCAAAATAACCCGCTATTGCAGCGAGCATATCATCCTTGATGAAAACTATAACGGCGATACGATTATCGTTGAGCCGGGCCGCCCCATGGAAGGGCCCAACCGCATGGTGCCGTCAAACCCGGATAATAAGATCAGATCTGAAAAATTCGGCTGGGAAATAACCTATAACGGGCCGCTGTGCCCCTGCCTGGATAAATATTATTATTCGGCAGACCTCAAGCATAATGCCCATTATGCCTGGCCCGACAAGAAACCCATTGCCTGGAAATACGACAAGGGCGGCCTGCAGCAGCAGTTGCTTGATGAAGTTCTTGCTCTCGGTGTTGATTATATGAACAACACGACCTGCTATGAGGCCAAGGATGGCCCCACAGAGGTAACGCTGAAATGCGTCAGCGAAGGCAAGCGCTTCAGGCTTCAGGCCAAAAAGCTTATCGCCGCCGACGGCGCAAGCGCGCAGATCGCCCAGTCGCTCGGGATGAATGACGGCCGCATGTATTTCACCTCAGCTCCGGTTGTGGCGCTGTATATGTCAGGGATGAAAAATTACAGCCCCAATGAATGGGTCGGCTTCTGGGGGCAGTGTTATGGTTCCGCCTTTGCACCGCTTCTGGGCACGGGCCCGGCGGGTCATTTCGACTGGGCGGATCTGATTCTGGTGGGCTCCTTTGAGAAAAAGCCCCTGGAGTCTGTTTGATTATTTTACCAAAGAGAGCCCCGTTGCCTGGATGTTTGAAAACGCAAAAGTCGAGCGCACGCACAGCTGCACCACCAAGGCCTTTGCGCCCATGAAGACGCCCTACCGGGGCAACTGCCTGATGATCGGCGATGCCGCGGCATTCGTCGAGGTGCAGGCCCAGGGCGCGCTCAACTGCGGCTTCTGGGCAGCCGATGCCGTTGCCAAAGAGCTTGACGGCAAGCCCGGGTTTGCCGAATACGGCAAAACCTGGCTTGAAACTTTTGAGTTCAATGATGACGGCATGATGCAGGTTACAACCGGCTATGCCCTTATTCCGTATTATACGGACGAGGAGGTCGTGTTCCTGTTTTCGCTGCTTGATGATGTGGTCCTGAACGGCAGCTGGAGCCAGTATGACTCACCGCGCATGATGTGGGCGGCAATACACAAACACGATGAGCGCATTCAAAGAGAGCGGCCTGAAATCTGGGATAAAATTAAGAAGCAGCAGTCGCGCACCCTGGGTGACTGAGCTATAGGGGCTGAATGTGCAGAGGATGTTTGTACGAAAAAATGTTTATCTTTATACATATATACAGCATACTAAAGGCGCACAATGAATAAAACGATCTTGGTAAGAACTGTTTTATTGGCTATTTTTCTGGCAGGATTAAGTTTTACTTGTTCTGCCACCTGCAAAGCTGAGACACTAAAAGGCCTTTTGCTCTATGATTCAATCTACGGCTCAACCCCCGAGGTCGCCTACTGGCTCAAAGGCCATTATCGGCAATGAGCAGCCACTGGACGTGAAAAGAATCGATCAGGTAATAACGCTTGCTCCGTATGATTATGTGCTGATCGGGAGCTATTCAAAATGGGAAAAACCGTCCCCAAGAATCTATAAGTTTATTGAGACGCACAAGGACGCGCTGGCTAATAAGCAGGTTTGCTATTTTCTCACCTGCGGCAGACTGGGACGAGACAATGGTCTTAAAGGTGCCTGGCAGAGAAGCCCATTTAGATTGCCGGCAGAAATTATCTCTATGAACTCATGACCAGATATCCGAATATAAAACCGGTTGTGATAGGCGGCTTCGGCGGCCGACAGGTAATGCCCGCGCTGCAAGGGCGCCGATGCGTTTATGATCTGGATGCTCGAGAAACTTGCCAAGGAAGGCGCTGCCTGGGTCGGGTCTTGATATCTGGGAATCGCTGGTTCCCGAGCGGGTCGAGATATTCGGCAACGAGGTTCGGCAAAAAATTCTCGGCCTTGAGCCACTTCCCGATGTGCAAAAATATCGCGGCTTCTGGCAGTCCCAGCAGCCAGGATCTCTCACAGATCCATCTAAAAAGAAATATATGGTGCGGTCCGTATACCCTGCATGCTGAAACCGATAAGCTTTTTTACAGCCGCTTCCGGATTAAAAGCGATCTGGACGGGGCGCTAAAGCTCTTTTCCGCCTGGGCGCAGCAAAACGGTGTGACGCTCAATGAGCAGCGAAAAACTTTCTTTAATGTTTATTATCATGCGGTAAAAAAAATCGACGGCAAAGACATGACCATACATGTCGTCGCAGCCGTCATGCCTGACGATCCGGGAGCGGTACACATATCCCTCAGGTCCTACGATAAGCCTGATGTGCGCAAGCCCCTTGAAGAGGCTATTGGCAAGGCTGAGCAACTGCTCTGGGCCGATGGAAGAAAGATTGAAGGAAGATAGGCTTTTTTTTGCATGAATGGCTATGAATTAAGCGATGATAAGCGCGAGCATATGTCCGGCATCATAAACAGCTCATCATCAATCCGGTGCTGCAGAAAATGCAGCTACAGAAAGCTGAAACCATGAAAGGACAGAGCCATGCTTATTTTAGGATATTTGGGCAGTCCGCGTCTGAAGGGCAAATGCAGCCGCCTGCTTGACAGCGCGCTTGAAGGGGCCGCAAGCTGCGGAGCCACGGTAAAAAAAATTGAGCTTGTGAAAAAAGATATCAGGCATTGCATGGGGTGCTGCAAATGCATACACGACGATCCTGATTTAAAGGTGGGAAGGTGCCCGATTAAGGATGATATGTCTTCTCTCCTGCAGGAATACATTAATGCCGACGGCTATATTTTTGCAAGCCCGGTATACGACCTATGCATCACCTCGCTTATGAAAAAATTTCTAGAGCGCAAGTTCCCTCTTACCTATCGGCCCAAGGAAGCCTATGCTACCATAGGGGCTGCCCGCTCACCGGCTGAATTTAAAAAAAGCGCTGCCCTGATCGTGACCGGCAACTGTGCTGATGAGTATCGCGAACTCATGGGTGATCCGTGTTTTGAAGCCCTGGAAGCCCACTTGATCGTAGAACAGGTGATGACTACCGATAAGCTGTATGTCGGCGGTGTCGAAAACATGACTGATGCGACCTTTGCAGAGAGGCTTGATACAGCTCACCGCATGGGAGCCCGTCTGGTCGAGGAAATAGCCCGTGCACAATAGCGGCATGCCATAAAAACGCTGCGGGAAGGATGGTGCGTAAGAGCTTACACCATCAGCCCAAAGCATCTTGATAGATATTGTGATATATACTGTCGGAGCGACCTAATAAAAGGCCTGTCGATTACCTGACTGCATGGGCAGCGATGAAACCATGGTGTTGCAGGTCTCAGGCAGAGCGGTTAACAAAGTTCAGGCGATTATATGCAGAACATTCATATAATGACAGACGAAGAACGGGAGCGGATGCTCGACGGATTGTTTACCCGGCTTAAGATACCGAGATGGCGTCCGTCACGGCAGGAGCTTGAAGCCGAAATCGAGGACTATCTGCGTAAGAATCATCCCTGCACGCTTGCCACTTGCGGGTCAGACGGTGTGCCGCGGGTTTCGGTGGTTGACTATGCCCATGAAGGCCTTACTGTCTATATTTTCAGCGAGGGCGGCGGGAAGTTTAAAAATATCGCCGATAACAATAAAGTAGCCGTGGGCATCGGAACCTCAGCCCGTACGATAACCTCGGTGCGCGGATTGAATATGCAGGGGACTGCTGAAGTATTTACCGAAGAACAGCCTGAATTCACCCAGGCCTTAAAGCTTTTCAAACCCATGCTTGACGACTTTGAACAGCGAACGGGCGCTCCGGTTGTTTTTCCGCCGGGCATGGTGCGGGTTATCCGCATAACGCCGCTGCATATGGTCTATTTCCATTACCTGAAAGGCATTGCCCATGCGTGCTGGGTTGCGCAGTAAGTTGTTTCTGCCCTGCCGAAAGGCGCAGCGGAAGAGCTAGTGATGAAAGGAAGGCCAGCATGGATCTGCTGAAACAGTTAATGAACACTATACTTGAGAAGTATCATCTCGACCCTGCACATTTTTCCGGAAAGCTTTCCTTTGAGATCGAAGTGAAAGACGGCAAAGCGAGCATCATTAATCACAGCCTGGTTACGGATAGCGTAACGCTGCACTAATCAGGCGAATTCAGGACACGAACCTGACAGTACAGGTTTTTTGTCCGGACTGCGGTTTTCTGGGACGCGGCCCGGGCGCTGGATGGGAAAAAGGTAGTGCCCTTAAAAGAGGGCAATAAAAGAGAAAATGAAAAAACTGCGGGGCGTCCATGAATATGGACGCCCCGTTTTGCCAGCGGGCCAATATGCCCGCTGAGTTTTCATTGCATATCCACAATCCCGTAGCTGCCAACCCTGACAGAGTGCTGTTTTACTGGCTAAAATAAAACGTCCAACACACTTGCAAGCACCGGTAGCTTTGGAGCATTCCGCCGCGCACCGACTGCCGCAAATCAAAAAATAATATCAAAAACCTTTTGCGTTTTTTCCTCCCCGAAGGCGTCGATCATAAACGGATAGCCAGGGTCATTGCCTTTCATAAGGGCGCTTGTTGCGGACCGCTTTTTTGCGTAATGCTCAAGGTCGGCCGCTGTTTCCACCGGAGCCGCCTGTTCCCAGAGTTTTATATACGCTTTAATATAGGAATCCGTAATCTGCTGGACGAGAGGAATTCCCTCTTCCTTAATATTTGCAATAAGGCTGTATGGGGACAGGGTATAGATTGTTTTCGACGGCAGCACCACGTCTTTATTGAGGACCGTATCCCCAAGCAACTCCAGGGCATCTGCTTTCAGCTCGTTTACTCCTTCAATGTAGGTATTTGCATAGTCCTGGTAGAGAACCGGATCCATCAGGGGAACGAAATCAAAAATAGGAACGTTCATGACACAGGGGACTATGGTCAGATTGCCCCAGAGAATGGGAAAATTGTGCTTTGCATCGGGCCAGGCCATAACGGTGGCCTCAACCACTTCTGTTTCGAAGATATTTATCGTGCACAGAACAATTTTTTCAAACTTGTCGGCCTTGAAAAGCTCTATCTCGACAGAGCCCCCCTCGGTTTTTATATGCTGCAGCTGTTGATCAAGAGCAATGGGCTGCAGGGGCAGCAGCGCTTCAAGACTTTTTTTTGCCTCTGCTGCAAACTGTAGTATTTCTGCCATGGCTGTTCTCCTTAGGTAAATTGTTTAACCGTCATTGATCATGATGCTGCACAGCCCTGCTGCGCCCACATCAGGGCTCGATGATGGAAATGGCCGTCGCCCCGAGCTCCTGGCCCAGGTATTTGTTCAGCGATCCGGCGCCGGGGTCGTTTTCTTTGTATATTGCCCGGATGTTTTTTCTCCGCTCATGCACGAGTTTCATGTGCGGAGAATTGGGGTCCTGCGGCTCTGCTTTTTTCCATATCTCGATCCAGGCTTTCAGGTACTCACAGGCGCAGTTGGCAAGCATTTCAATGTTCTCTTTGGTTTTTTCTATGGAGCCGGTGATGATATAGGGGGAATGGATGGACCGCACCCAGTGGAACACGCTGTTTTTCAGACCGGGTATGGACATGGTGTAGTTCATGTACAGTTCTTCGAGTGGCTCATACAGATATTTGTTCAGATAATCGTTATTCCTTCCCGGATCATCGCCGGGCATAAGATCGCAGATAAAGAATATATGCTCTTCTGACTCATCCCAGTCCATTATAAAATAGGGGATATCATATTCTTTGGACGGCGTCAGGACCATCACATCGGCTGTCATAATCCCGAAGAAAAGCGAGCTTGATATGCCCAGCTTAGCGATTTTATCCGCCGTATAGGCCCGATAATAGGAGGGCTCGTTATCGATTTCGAAATTATTGAGGCTCGTGATATCCTGACCCTCGAAGGTGAATATCTGCTTGGGGCTGACCACCTGTATCATTTCCGTCAGTTTATCAAGGATGGGGTAGAACTTGGACCGCGCGCTTTCTGATGCTCCCGCTGTGCCCGTTTTTAAAGTTGCTTTGGCTTTGGCGCCGGCACCAATTTTGATGGTAATGGCTTTTTCAGAACATGCACGCTCGCAGGTTCCGCACTCAAGGCATTTTTCTGCGTCCGTCATAATGCACAGCCCGTCCTGAATCTCCAGAACCTTCATGGGACAGGCATCAATACAAATTCCGCAGCCAATGCAAAGATCTGCATCCAGGTTAAAAATTGATGCTGCATTTTCATTAGTCATGTGTAACATCGCCTCCTGATTATAAATTTATTAATTCAGCTTGCTCTAGCAATGAGCAGCAACTGCAGTCACAGTTTACGGGCACCTGGCAATCCTGAAGCAGCATCCTTACCAACACCAGTCTATGCCGCCATCAACGCTTAAGTTTTGAGCTGTTATATAGGCTGCTTCCTCGGATGCCAGAAAGGCAATGGCAGCTGCTATGTCACCTGCCGTACCGCATCGGGGTATGAGCAGCTGGCCGCTTGCAATCGACTGCTCTACCAGCCAATCTGCAAAAGAATCCTTTTCCATCATCATCTCTTGTTCGACCCCGTTATATATTTCAGTTGCAACAATCCCCGGCGCAACACAATTTACCCGTATGCCCATGGGCGCAAGGCATTTTGCAAGTGTTTTAGTAAACATGATGATTGCCGCTTTTGAAGAAGCGTATGCCCCCGACATGCCTTTCGCACTGCGCGCTACAATTGATCCCAGGGTCACTATTGAGCCCTTTCTATCATTATCCATCATATTCTGAGCACATGCTTTGCAGAAAAAAAATGACCCCCTTGTATTTATGTCATATACGCGGTCCCACTCCTCAACGGTAATATCAAGGGCTGAAGACTGCGTTTCGCTGATACCCGCATTTGATACAGCGACATCTATCGGCCCAAAAATGTCAGCTGCTTTTTTTATGAGTTCATTTATTGAATCAGGATCAGCCACATCAACAGGAATATACACAGCGGTTCCGCCGGATTCAGTAATTTGTTTCGCAACTGCCTCACCGGATTCCCGGTTCCTGTCGGCAATAACCACCCTGCCCCCTTCGTCAGCAAATCGGTGAGCAACACCTTTGCCGATGCCGGCTGCCGCACCTGTAATAATAATATGCTTATTTATAAATCTTTTTGCGCTTTGTTCCATTTGCATCTCCTTATATTAGTTGCTCCGCACACAGTTGGCTATGCAACTAATTATGCAATATAATATTATCCGTTTATAAGATTTTCATAAACTTTACGCAATACATCCTTGCAAATCTGAAGATGCTCAGGAGAAATATCTTTCATGGCGCATAGTCCGTTTGCAATGCCCAACGGTATCAGTTCCTGTTCCAGCTCTTTACCTTTCGTGGTTAAATAAATACGTTTTTGTCTTCGATCTATTTTATCAGGTACACGCACAATAATATTGCGCTTCTCAAGTCCGTCTATTTGCCGCGTCAAGGTTGTTTTATCTTTACACATCCCATCAGCAAGCTGCTGCTGAAACTGGCCGTTCTCTTTCCAAAGCAGCAGCAGAATCATCCACTGTTCAACAGTTATATCATAGTTGGCTTTTGTAAAAATATTCTGCAAACGGCAGAGCTGGGCTCTTGCTGTCTTGTCCAGGAGATACGATAATGAATCATTGGGATTAAATTCTGATGTATAGTCCATGGATTAAATAGCCAAGCTAATTCTTTTGTAATTATTATTTGTATTCCAGAAACAAACAGAAATATGACCATCCGACAAAGCCCAAGAAAAAAATAAATTAGTTGAACTTACAACTATTAATTAGACTATTGAATTTGTCTTGTCAATCGGAAATTATCAACTTCTGAAAATATCCATACGAAATCTCCTGCAACCTTGACAGCAGAAAAGAAATCGTGTACGTAGCAGAATACATATTGGCTTTGAAGCCAAATTCAATTTTTTAGTGCACTAGTAGAATGGGAAGACCTAAAATGACGCTAAGTGAACCACTGAACAGGGTGGCCTATTGCTTCTTTATCATCGGAGCGGCCCGGTCCTATTGCGACAATGGCAGCCGTTTTCGTTGCAAATAATGAGTTGCGGAGTGCTGCTTGATTTCCTGGAGAGCATGCTGCCGATGATAGGAGTCACGGCCCTAAAGATGCACCTTCAGGGAATAAACAGCATGATTGTTTTTGCCATCGTGCTTCGGCTTTGTCGTGCGGCTGCTTTTTCCTGCAGCCCTCCTGCTGCGCAGAGCCGGCCGTATAGCAGCCTATCACAGCATTATTACGGTAATTCAGGTCGCCTGGTTTATCGACCATAGAGCCCTTCTGTTCTGTATGTATAAATTCCCTCTGCTTCCATCAGGTGCATGACATATTCAATAAGGAGACTGCCATGGTGTATGACATTGCAATAATCGGAGCGGGCCCTGCGGGGCTGATGGCGGCAAAAACCGCCGCTGAACTGGGATTGAAAGCAGTTGTTACTTGAAAAGCGACAGGATGTATCGCTGATCACCCGTGCCTGCTGCGAACAGCTCATTATGGACAAAGACTTTCAGGGCGATACGGTCCGCCTTGAAGCTGGAAAAATTGTCTCACTCAACAACGGCTTCTCTGTCGACTACGGAGGCCCGACTGTTGATGTCACTGATAAGTATTTCATCTCCCCTGCCGGCAGGACCATTCATTTTGCCTATCCCGACAAAAGCCCCATCGTAATCAAGATCGACAAGGGGCTCATGCTCCGGAACCTGTGGGATGCTCTGCTGCGTCGGGTGCTGAGTTGCGGTCAGGCACGCATGTAACCGGCGCTGTTGATCGCGCGGATATGGTTGCGCTTTTCATAACCAGCGCAGGGGAACAAAACGTGATCAATGCCCGCAAGCTTATTATTGCCGACGGCGTCAATTCTCGAATTGCGGAGCGCATGGGAATAAACAGCAATCGCCAATGCTTTGCTTCAGCTCTGTGTGTCATCTATTTTCTGAAAGGCGTTGCCGGTTTTGAACGCAGCGCCCTGAAGACGTATTTCGGCCGCGCGTACTGCGGTCTTGCACCGCTTACGCTCAACACAGCTCTTGATGATGCCGACACCGCCTGCCTGGTCGTGATCGGCAACAAAAACAGCCCGCCGGAAAAAATGTTTCAGGATATCGCGCATAAAGGCGCTCTTTCTCCGGCGCTTCGGAATGCACGGGTTATAAAAAAAACCGGCTGCGCAGCACGGGCCTACTCATCCCTGAAAGTGCCGCATGCAGGCAATGTTCTTGTGATCGGCGATGCAGCAGCCTATGTCGAAGTCGAGATGCAGGGCGCCCTTGCCTGCGGCTTTCGTGCAGCAGGCGCTGTTGCCGATGAGCTTGAGGGCCGGGACGGATTTAGCCAGTACACTGCATGGTGGCAGAAGGCATTCGAATTCAATGGCGATGACTGGCTGCAGGTTGCGCAGGGATTTGCCCTGGTGCCGACCTACACCGATGAAGAGCTTGACTATCTCTTCGGACTCATCGAAGATGAGGTTCTTGAAGGCACCTATAACCAGTACAAATCTCCGCGCCTCATGTGGAATGCAATTTTAAAACATGAAGCAGCGGATACGCTCTGAGCGGCCTGAACTGCATGAAAAAATACACAGCCGGGCCAAAACAAGCCTGAGCGACATGCTGTAAGGCAGAGGAGTATATCGATTGACCGAACAGGATAAAAAGACACGAATCCTCAATGCGGCCATGAAAATTTTCGCCTGTAAAGGCTACCAGTACACCACCATCGCCGAAATCGCAAAAGAGGCAGGCGTCTCAAAAGGCCTTGTGCATGTCTATTTTGAAAACAAGCTCGACATACTGCTGGAGTCATTCTTTTCTTTATTGAAAGCGTCAATGATCTGATCAATCAAAAGCTCGCCCTGTGCACAAGCCCGGTTGAGCGGCTGCATGCCGTATTTGCAGCCCTCAGGAAATTATGTCCAAAGCAACAAAAATCTCTACTGGGGGCATATACTCAAAGAAGTGCCTGCCGGAACAGAGAAGATGAAGGATGAAGATCTGCAAAAAAAATATGCGCTGATATCGAGGCGCCCGGCAGCTGCAGCAAACCCTCGACGACATTATTGCCGACGGACAGCGGCAGGGTCTTATCGAGACAACCCTCAAGCCTGCAGGTCATCCGGCAGATCATCGGCGGTTCAAGCCAGATGCTGTACCAGGGCCTGATACTTGAAAGCCATGGCAGGCGCGTCATGGGCTATAACGAAGAGGATGTGCGCCTTGGCATGAAGGCTTTAATCGATAAATTTGTAATAAAAAAAGCGTGAAAGGATGGACTCCATGACAGAAGGCTTATCTGATGACTTCAAAAAAGCTCTGACAGATATCGTCGGCGAGCAGTACGTGACTGATGACCCGGTGACGCGCTTTACCTACACCCGCGATGCAAGCCTTTTCGGCGGAACAGAATCCGCGCTTGTTGTGCGGCCGGGCTCAACCGATGAGGTGTCGCGCATTGCAGCATTGTGCAATCGGCAGCGCGTGCCCATCGTGATGCGCGGCGGCGGCGCCACTATTTACGGCCAGCCCAAGGGCGACCCTGACCGTACCGTTCTGCTGGACATGACGCGCATGGACCGGGTTCTAGAGGTTAATGCAGAGAGCATGACCGTCACAGCCGAAGCAGGCATTATTTTGGGCAAAATGGTGCATGCCTGCAAAAAGAATGGTTTTTATATGTGGTCGCCTTTTGCGCCTTTGCATATGGTATCACTTGGCGGATGGATATCAGGCGTTGCTGGTGCGGCGGGTCTCTGGACCGATATCGTGAGCATCACCGTGGTGCTTGCCGATGGCACCATTGTGCAAACCGGCGGCGGACCAGGCACCAATGTGCATCAGGCCCTTGCCTATAACAGGAATCTGGGAGGGCCGGATTTTGCCGGAATGTTCATCGGCGATGGCGGCTCCTTCGGCATTAAAACCCAGGCTACCATCCGCATGACGAAACACCCCGCCAAGCTGCGGGCGGGCATTTTCGCTTTTGATTCAATCGAGCCTGCGCTTGAGCTCGTGCGGCTCCACGTTGAACGCCGGCCGGTGCTGCGCTTTGACCCGTGCTGGTATTTGGCGCCGGGGCAATGAAAAATTTTATGGGTGATACCGACGAGGTTGCGCCCTTTACCGTTCAGTGCATGATACAGGGCCACGAGGAGTCCGAGGTTGAAGCACGGCTTGCCACCATTAACAGCCTTGCCGATCAGTGCGGGGCACAGCGCAACTTCATGCTCGATGCCATGGCTGAAGCCATGGGAACACCAACCGGCGAGGACAGCGAAATGGACTGGATGGCCATTTTCAACAGCTTCGGCATTCCGGCATGGCTGCCCTTCAACCTGCCGCGGCAGGGCTTTGCGGAAGTATATAACAAGCTTATCGCCTGGCGAAATGATCGGCTCAAGAGCGCCGAAACGCAGTGCCTTCGCGTGCGCACAACCTGGGAGTTTTTCACCGCTTCGGACCCAAGCACCATCGTCGGTGAAATCGACGTTTTCTTTGCCGATGTTGACAATCCGGCTGCAATCTGCCTTTGCACGCACTTTAATGGCTGATTTTCAAAAATACGCCCACAGCCTTGGATCAATTGATGTCTACAATCAGGGATTCATGTCAGACCTGAACGCCTCGTGCTGGTCCCCCGGCTTCAAGAGCCTGTTTGAGGCTGTCAAAGGAGTTGTTGACCCTAATGGCATTCTCAATCCCGGCCAGTGGACCGGTAGTTATTTAAACGAAAAGGAGAACAGCAATGGCTGAAAATACATTCCGTGAGCTCGACAATGTTCGCAGGTATATATACAGCTGCCGCACCTGCGGCGTGTGCAGGTACAAGGTTACCGGCAAAGTTCCCTATGTCTGCCCCGTAAAAAAGGCGACTCCGGGCTTTGAAAACTTTTCCTCCCGCGGCAAGATCATGCTGGCGCAGGCCCTGCTTGAAGGCAGCCTGCAGCCCACTGAGGGTCTTGGCCCGGGCTGCCTACAGCTGCACCCTCTGCGGCAACTGCATGACCCAGTGCGGCGCCACTGATCAGGACACGGGCAAGCCCCTTGTCGACAATACGGCCAGTGGTCGAGGCACTGCGGGCTGACCTGCTGCGGGAATGTCCCGATCTTGTGGATGAGGCCTATCGCCGCGTGCTTGCGCAGACCCGCCAGTATGGCAATCCCTGGGGCATGCCGCGCTCGGCCCGGGGCAAATGGGCAAAGGGGCTCAAGCTCAAGGATGCGCAGAAGGAGAAGACGGATGTCCTTCTTTTTGCGGGCTGCACCATGAGCCTGAATCCGGAGCTGGCTGAGCGGGCAAAAAAAGCTGCTGCCGTGCTACAGGCGGCCGGTGTCGACTTCGGGATACTGGGTGGCTCTGAGCCCTGCTGCGGCAGCGTGCAGAAGCGTATCGGCGACACTGACCTTGCCGCAGAGATGATCGCAAACAATTCGAAACTTCTCAACAGCCTTGGCTGCACAACAATCGTCACGCTCTGCGCCGGATGCTGCAACATGCTGAAAACGGAGTATGCAAAGACCGATGAAAAACTTGCGCCGAAGGTGTATCATCTGGTTGAATATCTGTCGCGGCTTATAAAGGATAAAAAGATTGCCTTCACCAAAGAACAGACATATGACGGTGGCCTATCACGATCCCTGCCACCTGGGACGGCATCTGGGCGTTTTCAACCCGCCGCGCGATATACTCAAGGCGCTGCCGGGGATAACGCTTGTCGAAAGACCGGCAACGCGGGAGAACACCATCTGCTGCGGCGCCGGAGGCGGCATGCGCCTGTTTGAGGACGGCAGCACTGGCAGCGGATATGGGCCGGGAGGCGCTTACCTCAGCGAAAAAAACAGGGGCTCAGGCGATTGTATCGGCCTGCCCGTTCTGCGAAACAAATCTCGCTGCAGCTGCGCAGGAGATGGACAAGCCAATGCCCGTATACGACATTATCGATCTGGTGTATGATGCGGCAGGGCTTAGCGGTTGAGGACTGCAGGCTATGAAACGGCGCACTGTTTGCTTAACCACACCGTGCAGCCCCTGTCCTGAACCTGTCGTAAAACAGCATAAACAAGGAGAAGACGGTTATGCCAAAACTCATCATCCCCTCTGCCAACGCTCAGGAAAAAATAATTTTCACTGCATTCGGAATACGTCTTATCGAAGCATTGTCAGCAGAAGAATTTGAAAAAATTGCGGCCGTGTATATCAGCTCGCACAATGTGCTCAACCTTGCCACCTGCCGCGACAATAAGCCGCGCTGCACAACGCTTGAATATTTTAATAGCGGTCTGACAGTGTATATTTTATCAGAAGGCGGCAGCAAAATTCTCAATATACTGAAAAACCCCCGCGTGTCCTACACCATCAATGACCCGTATGAACCCGCAAAGGATTATCTCAGCGCCTCAGGCCTGCAGGTGTGGGGCACTGCGGCTGTTTTTAAAAAGCACGATGACCCTGCGCATGCGCAGGAAATTATGAGCTTTTTCCGCAACAAACAAGCCGTGGCAGACCAGGGCCTGGAGGCAGGCTGTCAGCAGTGTCAATTTCAACATGATAACCATAGAGCCGCACAAAATTCGCTATCTCGACCTGCGCCGGGGATTTCGCAATGTGATCTGGGAGAAAGACCAGTAGATTTGTCCTTGCCTGCAGAGCATATTCAGGCCGGCCCAGAATGACGGTAAAATTTTACTTTGAAAGAGAGGATGCTATGGACAGCGGAGCAAAAAGATTTATCGGCCGTCATGTGATCATAACCGGCGGCGGCTCGGGCATAGGCCGGGCCACGGCGAACCGCTTTACCGATGAAGGAGCAAAAGTCGTTATAGCTAACCGCAACAGGTCAAACGGAGAAAAGGCCGCAACCGAAATAATGGAAAAGGGCGGCACGGCCTGCTATATTTCCTGCGACGTGGCCATCCCCGAGTCAATTGACGCGCTGGTGAAGCAGGCCGTTGCGACCTACGGCCCGATTCATGTCGCCGTGTCAAATGCCGGCATAAACGAGAAGCAGCCCTCGGCCTTTGATCTCACCGTTGAGGAGTGGGACCGCATCATGAATGTGAACGCACGCGGCTCGCTTTTATTCTGCCGCGCCTGCGCCATGAACATGATGGAAAACGGCATCGCAGGCTCCATCGTCACGGTTTCCTCGGCCATGGCCAGGGGCATCAAAACAGAAACCGGCGCGTATCCGGCTTCCAAGGCCGCGGTTGTCATGTTCACCAAGAACCTTGCCAAGTGCTTTGCGCCCATGGGCATAAGGGTCAACTGCGTGTCGCCCGGCGTTGTGGCCACGGAGATCTGGCACTCGATTGAGGATGCCATGATGGCCGAGCGCGATACGTTTATCGACTGGATCATAGAGGAGTCGGTCAAAAACGGGCAGTTGCTCATCCCGCGCAAGGGCGAGCCCGGAGAGGTGGCATCAGCGATTGCTTTCCTGGCATCTGATGAGGCCTCCTATATTACCGCTCAGAACCTGAGCGTCGACGGCGGAACGGACTGGTGCTGGTGATAGCGAAAACGGCTTGATAGTAAAGCCGTGGCACACGGCAAAACGCCACCCTGCTCTTGTGCTTCAGGAGATTATGAAGGCTTTTCCGCCGGGTCAGTCAGTATGTCCAAAGCCGCTTCAACCAACCGGTGCAGCCGGCCATGCAAGACGAATTCAACGCCGACCGGGCGCCAGCCGATGGTTTTGAAAAAATTTACATTTTCACTGAGTATATTTGCGTAGAAATGCTCGGCTCCCTGCAGCTTCACCAGAGCTACTGCGGCAAGAACAAGCTCGCGGCCTGCCCTGCCCCGGTATCTTTTCAGCACCGCAAGCCTGCCGCCCCACCAAACGCCGCCGTCATCCTGATACACGCGCACCGTTCCGATAATGCGGCTTTGATAAAAAGCTGCAATATGAATGGCGCCACGATCATATTCATCCCGGTCGCTGTGTTCAAAAAGATGCTGCTCCTGCACAAAAACTTTCCGGCGGATGTCAAGGCACTGCGCCAGTTCATCATCACTTTCAATCTGTCGGCAGATAATGTCGATCATTGTAGTCAGGCTCTTCTTCAAACAGCGACAGGCAGGAGCAGGCGCCGCAGCGGACGCAGCCCGCTTTTGATGTGCGTCGAAGCAAGACCGTAGCTGTGCAAGTATGCAGGGCGGTGTCGGAGTAGATTTTCTCCATGTATGAGGGCTCAGGGGGCCGCCGACCGCTCGAGCAGCGTTCCCGGAATAGGGCGAAGCGGCAGCACGTAGGGAAAGACGCCAAGCGAGGCGATATGCTCGACCATGGCCATAAATGCTTCCCGCGTTTCGCCAAGGCCTGCTATCAAAAAACTGCTGACCTGGTTGTGGCCGAAAACAGAAACGGCGTATTTCCAGCAGTCGTTATACGCCTTGAGCCCCAGCTGCGCTTTCCCGGGTGCCAGATCGGCAAGCAGCCTGATATCGCCAACCTCGACGTGAATGCCCAGCGTATCTGCTCCGGCGGACTTAAGAAGATCAAGTGCTTTCGAAGCCCGTGGCGGATGCACCTGCACGTGCACCGGCATGTCGGTGCGCTTTTTAATCTCACGAATGCAGTCTGCAAGATGTTCAAGGCCGCGGGACTCGTCATTCCATACGCCGGTAGTGAGTGTAGCATGCCGGGCCGAGTCAAGCTCAGAGGCGCAGGCAGCGGCGCTGCCCAGATCGAAGGGCTCTTTTATCAGGACGGTGGAGTTATTCTGTAGCGACAGGCCGATGCCGCAGAACCGGCACTGCTGAGGTGTATTCCAGTACAGGCAGTCCTGATGTACGGTCGAAGCAAAACAGTCGCTTCCGTGCAGCAGACCAAGCTGTCGCAGCGGAAGTCCAGCCGAAGTTGTCTGGTTGTAAAAGCCGGGCTCCTGCGGAAAAGTAACGGCACACAGTTGGATGTTTTTCCTTGTAAAGCAGCCAGCAGTCGCCGCTGTGCTCTATACTGTATGGAGAAAAAGAAACATACCAGCTTTCCGTAGGTACGTTCAGATGTCGTCCTTCAATAATAACGGTACGGCCCTCTGCCGGCCCTGCCCCGCCCGAGCGGCCGGTATGGCCGTCAGGCAGAGTCACGCCCAGACACTGTAGTTCTACGAAAAGCCGTCTTAGTTGAAAAAAATCCATGGTATCAGGCTTTCTGGCTGTCAAGAAAGGTGAGTATCCTGCGGCGGTAGGCATTAAAGGCATCCGTAGTTACATCACGGGGATAGGGCAATGTCTATGGACAGTTCAAGACTGCACCGTGCGGGCCTGCTGGAAAAGCCAATGACCTTCTGGCTTAAAAATATCGCTTCATCAATGCTGTGCGTAATGAAAAGTATTGTTTTGTGAGACTGCTGCCATACATCCAGCAGAAACTGTCGCATCTGGCTCCGGGTTTGCGAGTCAAGAGCGCCGAAGGGCTCATCCATGAGAATGATGTCAGGGTCGGTAATCATAGTTCGGGCAAGGGCAACGCGCTGCTTCATGCCGCCGGAAATTTCACGCGGATACCGGTCATGACTGCCTTCAAGTCCGAAGCGCTTGATGAAATCAAAGGCCCTGTCGCGGCGTTCGTGCAGTGGGTATGCCCTTCATTTCAAGACCGAAGGCGATATTCTCCCAGACTCTGCGCCAGGGAAAAAGAGCATACTCCTGAAAAACAAAGCCGACCTGCTTCCATGGCTCGGCAGGCGCTTGTGCCATGTATGAGAATATCGCCTGATGTTGCATATTCAAGGCCCGCGATAATGCGCAGGAGTGTTGTCTTGCCGCAGCCGCTCGGGCCGATGATGGAGACAAAACTGCCGGTGTCGACTGTCCAGGTCTATGCTGTCAAGGACAACAGTCTCAGCACCTGATTGTTCATCGGTGAATGTTTTGCAAAGCTTTTTAACTTCAAGGCTCATGTGTCACCAAATCGTGTGCTAGCGCCACCGAAGCGCACGCGCTTCAAGCCAGCGCAGCACTGCGTCGAGCAAAAACCCTATACTCCCTATAATTGCCATACCTGCTATGACAAGATCGGGGCGCTGAATGTCCCTGGCAGTCATAATCATATACCCCAGGCCATAGCCGCTTTTAACGCCCGTGAATTCCGCAGCAACCAGCGTCATCCAGCCGATGCCAAGCCCGATGCGCAGCCCCGTAAAAATGGAGGGCGTGGCGCCGGGCAGCAGCACCTTGTAAAAAATCTGCCGGCGTGTTGCGCCAAGAGTTTTGGCTGCGCTGATTAAAACCGGTTCGACGGAAAGAACACCTGACATGGTGCTCAAAAGTATCGGAAAAAAGCAGCCAAGAAAAATGATGAATGCTGCAGAGCGAAGACCGATGCCGAACCATAGAATGGCAAGGGGTATCCAGGCCAGGGGCGGTATCGGGCGCATGGTTTCAATGACAGGAGTGAGCATGTCACGAAGCAGTCGCGACCAGCCGCAAAGGATGCCAAGCGGTATGGCGGCGGCCAGCGCAAGCACGAAACCCAGGCCAACGCGCTGGAGGCTGTACAGGCAGTGGAACAGCAGCCCGCTGCCTTGCGGCAGCCCCTGGAAAGCGAGCTCCTGCACTGCCGCTATAATCTGCAATGGTGAGGGCATTTTCCCGGCGGGAAGCAGTCCTGCTGCAGCAGACAATTGCCACAGCAGGACTACAAGCAGGGGAAACAGTATTTTTCCTTTTGAGAAAACTGGCTGCATAGAGTACTACCTGCTCTGCTTATTGAAAAAATGCCTTTGAAAAACGCTGGTCTGCGTCAGATTCCTTGACATAGCGCAGTTCTTTCAGGAACACAACAAACTCAAGGGCCTTTGCCCTATCCAGGCTGCCTGTGTAGATACAGTGCTGCAGAGCCTGCTCAACAACGGCACGATCCATGGATGTATATTTCACGCCGATCGCCGCTGCTTCATCAGGATGATCGGCAATGAAAGCGCAGGCTTTTGCATGGGCAGCCTGTATCTTTTTAATAGTTTGCGGCTGTGCGCTCACAAAGCGTGCGGCTGGCAATAAGCACGCAGCAGGGATGGTCTTTCCAGATGTCAGCAGAATACAGCAGAACCTGCGCCGCAGCTGACTGCAGAGCCTGCGCCGGATAGGGCTGCCAGGCAATAAAAGCGTCGATATTTTTCTGCTCAAGGGCCTGCAGCATCTCCGGCGGTTTCAAAATAATGGCTCGAATATTCTGAAAACTCATCATGCTGTTTTTCAGTGCCCGCCGCAGCAGGAAATCCTGCATGGTGGCATGGCCGGGAAGAGCTACAAATCTGCCTGCCAATGCTTTGAGAGAATCGGTGCCGGAGCCCTTTCGCGCAGACAATGGCAGATCCTTCAAGGTTTACCTGTGCGATGAACTGTATATCTGCAGCGCCGTTGAGCAGCGCAGCCGTAGCCGGGGCCTGCCCCACATATCCGAAATCGAGATCACCCGAGCCGAAGGCGCTCATTTCCTCCGGGCCTGCCTTGAAAACACCGCCGACCTGCACGTTCAGGCCCTGTTCTGAAAAGTAGCCCTTCTCAATGGCTATAAATGCAGGCAGATGATGCAGATCGCTTTGCAGGTAGCCAAGGCGGAGAACGGAGTCATCCTTTTTGGCGCAGGCGCAGAGCGAAAGAATCAGACAGAGGAGAACATAATAGAATTGGAGCCTCATGGAGATTATTTCCCGGAAGGTTTTTTAGAAGGCTTTTTCTCAACCGGATCGGCCATCAGCTTTTCAATATGGCCTCGCGGATATTTATTGCTGTCAGGCTCATGCAGTTCATCAGTATTCATATTCCATTTCTCAACAATGGCGCCATCGCTGTAATTGCCTTCCTGCTTTGATCCGTCAGGGCGCTGCAGCACCCCCTTGCCGGCCATTTTGCCATTCTGCCACTGGCCGTCATAGACATCGCCGTCAGCATAGGTGTATTTGCCATGGCCGTTAAATTTGCCGTCGAGAAAATTGCCGGTATATATGTCGCCATTGGCAAAGGTGAAAGTGCCATAGCCCGTGCGTTTTCCATTTATAAATTCTCCCTCATACTTGTTGCCGCTGTCCCACACCCAGGTGCCGATGCCATTTTTGCAATCTCCCTCGGTGCAGGCGGCATTCCCCTGCTGCGGGAAAAACAGGCAGGCAAGAACAACTGCTGAAGCAACCAGTTTTTTCATCTCTCATCTCCCATACAACAATTCCCCGTCAACGACTGACGGGGAATTGTAATTCTTAATTCAAAAATCCGCAATGCAAAACACTGCCACGCCAGTTACTCGCTCTCGGCCGCACCGGCTTCATCCTTGCCGCCACCCGCCTCAATCCCGAGCCCCATGCAGACAAGCTCGGTAATATCGCGCATGGTGACCGGCGCATTCATGGCCTGTATGCCGATCTGAAGGCCCTGGTAGCAGAACGGGCAGGCGGACACAAGCTCGGTTGCACCGGTTTGAAGCGCATCTGCAACGCGTTTCTGCGAAATCTTGTTTTGCATGTCGGGATAGCCCGACTTGAGTCCGCCGCCGGCGCCGCAGCAGCGGGAGTTCTCGCGGTTGCGCTCCATCTCGATAAGCTTCACGCCGGGAATGAGGCTGAGCAGCTCACGCGGAGCATCAAACACGCCGCTGTGACGGCCCAAATGGCAGGGATCATGATAGGTGACCGTGAGGTTAACGGGCGTTTTAAGCTCGAGTTTCTTCTGCTTGATCAAATCGACGATATACTCGCTGGTGTGCTTCACCTCAAAATTCAGTTTGCCGATCTTGGCATAATCCTCGCGGATGGTCTTCATGCAGCCCGCGCATGAGGTCACGAGGGTCTTAATGCCGAGGTCATTGAACTGCTCGATATTTTCCTTGCAGAGCTTTTCGAAGCTCGGTCGGTCGCCCATGCGCAGGAGAACAGAGCCGCAGCACTTTTCCTTGTTGCCGAGTATGCCGAAGTCGATACCGGCGGCATCAAGAATATTGGTCGTATTGATGCCGACTTCTTCAACATTATTGTCGTAGGAGGCTGTGCAGCCGACAAAGTACAGCACCTCGGACTTGCTTTTGGAGAATATCCTTCGGCTCATCCTTGATGCGCTTTTTCTTCTTGGCAAGCTTGCCCCAGCGAGCGCGCGAGCTTCTGGGCTGGCCCCAGGGATTGTCATAATTTTTTGTCTTGAGAACAAGGTCTTTTTGTGAATCAAGGGGGCCGCAGTCTATATCAACAATGGTTTCGCGAATTCGCTCCCAGAGCTCAACCGTGTCGATTGCCACCGGGCAGACGAAGTGGCACTGCATGCAGGTGCTGCAGGCATACAGGTCTTTGGCAAAGGCCTTCATCTCCTCCTCGGTCACGGGCTTTTTACCGCAGAGTTTTCCAAGAAAGCTGTCGGCGCTGAAGGCGCCGTGCTGACGGGATATGATGTCCTTGAACAGGCGCGCGCGTCCACGAGGAGTCAGGGGCTCGCGGCTGTCCTGGTCATAGGCAGGGCACCAGTTGGAACACTCGCCGCAGCGCGTGCAGGCATCAAGCTCCATGAGCATGCGGGGGCTGAACTTTTCGATATTTAATTTTTTCATGCCCTGCACCGGGGCCGGTGATTCAGCCTGAGGCGTCGTTTCCGCCTGTGCCGGTGCAGCAGTTGCTTCCTGATTTTTTATTTCGTTTTCCATGGTCGCCTCCTTTTAATGTGCCCGCTCTGAAGCGTCAATAACGATTTCAAGGGGACTGACAATGACATGCCAGGCCTTGCTGAAGGGTATATAGCCGCAAAAAAACAGCGACACGAGTGCGTGCAGCCATACCCAGGGGTTATAGGTTGCCCAGGTCAATCCCATACCTTTAAAAATGCCCGCCATAATATTTCCAACAAAAGAATACGCGGCAACATCTGCATATATGGGATTGGTGAGACGCAAACCTTCGCACAGGAAACCAGTGAGCGCAATGGTTGTGAGCAGGCAGAGGGACAGAGTGTCCTTTTGTATGGTTTCAAGCTGCTTGGTTTTGATGACATAGCGGCGAACAATGGCGATGGCAAGCCCAACAACAAGCATAAGGCCGAAAACATCGCCCCACACGTCAAGCACGCGAGCGCCGAATCCGCCAAAGGGAGCATCGGTGAATTTAAACATTGTTCTGGCAAGAGCCGTGTCTGGCGGCAGGAAATGGCTGGCAAGGGCCATGACCGTTGTCTGTGCGAAAAGGCCCATAAAGCCGATAAATATGCAGAAATGCATGAGCCAGCGCACAAAGCTGATTTTTAAAATCTGCACCTGCAGCAGGCAGTCAAAAATAAATGCCTTGATTATGGCAGGAATATTGAGGCCATGATGCAGGCTTGGCGCTTTACCTTTGAACCACAGCGTTACACTTGCAAATGCACCTGCTATAAAACAAAGAACGATTATTACCGTCAGTGTATAGAGTGCTGCGGTTGCGGGGAAATACAGGTAGCTATCGTACATGTCGACCTCCTTTGCTGGTGTAGCACACCACCTTGTTTCAGGTGGAAGTATATTGTTAAAAACGCCGCAGTAGCCTTGCGCAGCGTTAAAAAAAGAAACCCGGCAAGCGCCGTTTCCTGTCCACAGGGCTGCCCGTCGCTTCGCAGCTTCTGTATAGTTTCTGCCACTTCAACTGCCTGCTTGGTCAAGAGCTCTATTTCAGAACTTTCGATACATTCCAAACACGCAGACGCCTCGAGCTCACGCGCCCGCTTCCAGATTGTTTCAATAAAAACTCGGATTTTTTCCGGATCATATACCTTTCTGCCGATAAGCCAGGTAAAGGCCGTGCGCTCAAGAGAAAGAGCCATGATGCGGGCATTGCTTACAGCACTCAGAAAAGAGCGGTACTGTTTTTTTTCACAAGGGGCCTTCGCAAGCCCCACTGCAACCCGGCAATGACTGGTACTCCTACCGGTAAAAATCTCAAACAGCAGGCTGTTTGCTGCAAGATAATCGGGATGCTCGAAATGGGGCCCGAAAAGATAAAAAAAACCCTTGCCATAGGCCTTTTTAATCGCCGCTGCATTTCCCAGCAATGCTCGGACGGCTATTTCACGGTCTATCAGATACTCTGTCGAGTCGGTAAAGCCCGCGTATTCGGCCAGCACCTCAACATCATCTGATGGCAGAAAAGCCGGGCCGCCATAGAGCGGAGCTTCTATATACTGCCCGTCACGGCCCCAGCCGTGAGAGTCTCAGTTGCAAACCCTCGCGCACAGGGTGATACACATACCGGCAGCCATACTCTGTGCAGAACTTTTCAGGGTTTGTCACTGCCTCGGGCAGATCTTTTGTCAGATTTGCAATGCGAGCTGCCACAAAGTTAAACTGATTGAGCGGCGGCAGCGATGAATTCAGTGGCAGATAAGCGCCTGCACAGGCCCCTATATAAATGCCGCCACAGAGTACAAACTTTTCAATAGCATCGGCACCGATTTTACCTAACGCCTGGGCTATGGCAAATGTGTCGCCTCCGGAAACAAAAAACACATCTACTCCGGAAAGTGCATCAGCGGCGATATCATGATCATCAAAAAAATTAACGCTATGATATTCTTCACGGTCGAAAAGGTCGGCAAACCATGTCCATGAATGCGATGCACCCTGCCCGACATAAATACCTATTTCCGGCTGATTTTTCATCATAAGCAAAAGTTAGTGCGTTACTTATTTGACCGCTAAGTTGTTTTAGAATTTAACAGATTTCACAGTGCTTTACAAGGATAAAGCTCAATAGCGTGTAATGGAAAGAAAAGATTTATTGTTCAACCCGCTAAACCTTTTTTTTCACCTGCTTGAGTATGGGGTAGAGAGCCTCCTCGATCCGGGCATATTCCAGGGCAGCATCTTTAGCAACTTTGTACCAGTCAAGAACGTCTGAAGGCAGGCTGGCTGAGCTGTCCTGTAGACGCGCTTCAATATGTTTTAAAAGCATCAGCACAAAATAGCGTTTGTCCTGCATAAGCCAGTCTGGGCCCGGTCCGCAGGATTTTTTTTTGCAGGCGCAGGCTGCGATATCAAAGCCGACCAGCGCCCCTACCCTTTTGACCTCTTTAAAATCAAGACGGTTAAAACCTTTCTGGTGAAGCATATTACACATAACCCCTCAGACTTTACTTCAGGTATTTAGCATACCATTCAAGAGCTTTGCCGGCAGAAAGCTTGAAATACTCGCCCTCATACACATCATAATGCCGTGCCCCTTCAATGATAAAAAGCTCCTTTGGTTCAGGGGCCTTTTCATACAGAATTTTTGATTCTTCCACCGGACAGACGATATCGCAAGAGGCGCCGATGATCATAACGGGAATATTCAGGCCGGCGATATGATTCTCGGGTTTGCACTCCATGCTCTCCTTGATGGTCAGCAGCGGCAGCCTGTTTTTGAGCTTGGGATGAATTTCGACGGTCTTTTGATAAAAATCTTTTGAATCCGGATCGGTGAGAATCTGATCCATGTTCATCATGAGGGGTTTATTTTTCGTGACTGAGCGCTGCCAGGCCTTCTGCAGGGTGCTCATAAGTTTTTCTCGTGCTTCTTCATTCATTGCCGCCTGCCACCATGCGCTCGCCGCTTCCGAAGGTTATCTGCACGGAGAGGCATTTCACCCGCGTGTCGATAGCTGCTGCGTAGATTGCATTGGCTCCGCCAAATGATGTGCCCCAGAGGCCGATGCGCGCAGGATCGACCTGCGGCAGGGTCTCCAGAAAAGTTATGGCATTGCGGATATCAACTACCTGCTCTGCAGGCACCAGCCTGCCCCGCTCGCCTTCGCTATCGCCAAATCCGCGGTAATCGAAAACACATGCTGCAAAGCCGTTCTGTGAAAAAAAATCGGCATACGGGGGCAGCAGTATTTCACGGATGCCGGAAAAACCGTGGCACAATACAACAGCAGGCAGCCGGCACCCTTCGCCTAAGGAATCAGGCAGATACAGATCGCCTGCGATCTTGCAGTTTTCAGAATAAAAAACAATTTCCTGTTTCATCATGCAGCTCCTTTGAAGACAATAATCAAATTGGCAGAGGCTGATACATAACAAAAATGCCGCTCTGGCACAAACAGAAAAAAATAGGTGATTTAATACAGACCGCCATAATAGAGCTTAATCCCGCAACAGGCTGATGCAGTCAAACAAGGAACTGTTTTTCATAATTGGACAGCAGGGTCATTTAAAACTCATTGGTCCAAAAAATAATATTTAAAATTTTAAAATTTATAATATACTCTATTATGAATATTGAATTTTATTTTTCTAAAACAAAGGAGGAACGGTCATGATACTTATTGTGAAGATGCTTGGTGACACTAACGCAAAAAGGATGTGGGATTCAATTGTCCGTCAGCAAGACGAACTGCAGTCAGCGCTCGGAAGGAAGGGAAAGCTGCTCTATCTAAGCAAGCGCAGGGGCTATAATGAAGCCTGTCTTTTTGTGCATGTCAAGGATTCCGGCAGTATCATAGACCTTGTTGTTGACCATTTAAGTAAAATTGACGGCATATCATCCTTATGCATTGCGCATCTTTTCAAGCCGCGTTTTTTTCCTGTGCCAAAAGACACCTATGACATGAAACGCTATGTCATTACGGCAAAGGTGAGCCCCAGGCATTTCACTGATGTCTATAAAAAGCTGCTCAATCCGAACCTGCCGGAAGGTCTTAAGAGAGTGTACTATGCTTTCACGTTCCACAGCTATGATGATAACCTGCAGTATTCTTTTTTGGCTAAAAACGAGGAAAGCGCCCAGAAATATGTTAATGACAGCATCAATAAGGTAAAAGGCGTTATCATAGCGGATTTGCATCAGATCGAACGCACAAAGGCTTTTATAACCTACAAAGAATGGGTGAAGTACACATCAGAGGAAGAGAGTATTACGCCCGGTCAGTACCATATGATAAATGATGCTGAATGACTTAAATAAGCTTTACAAGTCAGCGTGATAAAACAATCGCCTGCCATGCTGTGTGGCAGGCGATTTTTTTCTGATTCCTGCAACAAAAATGAACAGTGAGTGTTCAAACGGCAACTTAAAACTCGACAGTATAGAGAAACAGGCCATGCGGCGGGGCTGTAATGCCTGCATTGCTGCGCACTTTGCTCTTCGATAATTACCTCAATAGCACTTGACTCAAGTCTTGCCGGAGCCCACTTCCACAAGCGTGCCGACGATGATGCGCACCATATTATAGAGAAAGCCATCAGCCTTGAAATATATTCGAGCCTGTGCCCGTCCATTTATAAAGTCAATGCTGTACATTTCGCGTTCCATTGATTTTTTTTTCTATTTCAGCGTGGTAAAGCTCTGAAAATCATGTCTCCCGATAAACTGTGCCGCCGCTTGCTGCATGGGATTCACATCAAGGGGCTCAGGTATATGCCAGGCATATTTCCGCTCAAAAACATCATGCCGTGGCGCATTCCAGATGCGGTAGAGATAGGTTTTGCTTTTGGCATTGTAGCGGGCATGAAAGCGCTCGTCGGCGGGTTCGGCTGTTTTGACGATAATATCTTCCGGTAAATAGCGATAGCAGTAATCAAGCATCTCGCCAGGGCTCATGCGGCTCGCCGTTATAAAATTTGCAGCCTGGCTGTAGGCATGGGCGCCGGCATCGGTTCTGCCCGAGCCGATGAGCTCGATTTTTTCTCCCGTCATTCGCGACAGCACTGCCTCGATCTTGCCCTGTATGGTATTGTCGCTGTCTCCCAGGCGCTGCCAGCCCCGATAGCGCGTGCCGTCGTACTGCATAGTGAGCTTGATGTTTCTTTTCTTCATTGCGGTTTCCTGTACATGCAAAATGTTGATGGGCCATTGTCGGCTATCCGCCACTGCCGAGTAAGCCGCATGCCATGCCGTTTATATCGTGGCAAATGTTCGAGCTTTATTTTTTGAAGGTTATTAAAAACTTGCTGTATTGTGCTGATAATACTATCACATATTCAATAGTCATATACAGAATTAAAACCTGAAAATACAAGGAGGAATTATGGCGGAACATGTATGCAAAGGCGAACACACGGGTCATCTCTGTCTGCTGGCAAGCCAGGAGAAGTTTGAAGAAATAAAAAAGCTTGCCAAAAGCCCCAAATACATCTGCTTCAACTGCGGCCGGGTTGCCGACTCGGATAAAAATATCTGCAACCCCATGCCTCTTGACTGAGACATAGGGACGACCATACAGTGGGCAGCATTAGCACGGAGCTGCGTGCAGCTGCTGCGAATAGCATCGGCCCCCATCCATGCCGCACCATACACGCCTGCCGAATCACCGAGCTGGTTTTTCAGAATCGGCGTCTTCATGTGTTCGCAGAAAACATACTTTTTCACGCGCTCAATGCCGAGGGTATACAGCTCATCGATATTTGAAAGTCCGCCGCCCAGAACCACTGCATCCGGATCGAGAATGGAAATAAGCCCTCCCAGACACCGGCCGAAGTCATCGAGAAAAAGATTGAAAGCCTCGACACATTCGGCATCACCGCTGCGAAAGCCCTGAACAATGGATTGCATCGAAATAATGCGCCCGTAACGCGCATAAAAAGCCGCTTCGACACCGCCGCCGCTTATTTTTGTTTCAACGCAACCCTTATTTCCGCAGTAGCACGGCACCCCATGCGGATCAACTGCATAATGGCCCCACTCTCCGGCAATATTATGCAATCCTCTCCTGATATGCCCATCGATGCACATTCCGCCACCACAGCCCGTTCCCATGATAACGCCGAAAACAAGACCATAGCCCAGGCAGCCCCGGCCCTGCATTCGGCCAGAGTAAAACAGTTGGCATCGTTCTCGACGACGACACTGCAGCCCAGTGCACGTTCAATATCACTGTGCAGCGGCTTGCCTATAAGGCATGTCGTATTGGCATTTTGTACAAGGCCCGTTCCGGCATGTATCGAACCCGGTATGCCGATGCCAATAGTATGCTTTTGTTGAGCAGGGACATGCTGCCCTGCTTCTTTTATCAAGGCGCACAGTGCATTGCAGTACTGCATCATACCCGTCACGTTGCGGTGTCGCAATACGCTTTCTGAACAGAACGGCATCATCCGGAGCAAGCAGCGATAACCTCGGTTTTTGTGCCGCCAAGATCAATGCCAATTTTAAAAGCGTCAGTCACTGTTTTTTGTATGAAATATTCATGAAATCAATCTACCAGTTTGTTTGTCGCTTGACAAAATAAATAAAAAAGCTAGAATAAATACCAGTTGGTCGGTATGCATTTATAATGCAATAATTTGCTCATTTAAAACAATTCAAGGAGACAGGCTATGAAATCAGTCATTATTACCGGAAGTTCTAAAGGTATAGGTCTGGGCATGGCGCTTGAATTTCTCAAAAACAATTGTTCCGTCCTGATAAGCTCACGAAAGCAGGCTGATGTTGATGCTGCTGTAAAAGACTTTTCCGCGCAATTCGGTGCTGAAAAAGTTATGGGCCTGACCTGCGACGTGACAGATATCAGCACAGGTGCAGGCTCTCTGGGATGCCGCAGCCGCAAAATTCGGCAAAGTCGATATCTGGATCAATAATGCAGGCGCTGTAAACACTACCCTTCCGGTTTGGGAAGTGGATCCCGATGAAATTAAAACCGTCATTAACACCAATATTGTCGGCCATATGTTTGGCGTAAAGGTCGCAATGAAGGGCATGCTGAAGCAGGGCTTCGGCCAGATTTACAATTTTTACGGCTTCGGCTCAAATGATGATAAAAAGCCCGGCGGTCTTGGCGTCTACGGTACGACAAAGCGCGCCATCCGCTATCTCACCGAACTGCTTGTCGAAGAGGTTAAAGATACGCCTATTCAGGTCGGCTCTCTCATGCCGGGCACTGTCATAACCGAGCTTATGATTAAAACCATCAGCACTATGCCTGCGCATCAGCGCGAAATGCTCAAGAAAAACTTTAATATCGTTGGTGACAAAGTTGAGACCGTATCCGAATTTCTGGTTGAAGAAATACTGAAAAATGATACAAACGGCGCTGTTATAAACTGGATGACCGAGGAAAAATTTAAAGCCCGCATGCAGGACCCCTATTATCAGAAACGGGATTTATTTTCCGAATTAAAACTCGATGCCTGAAATTAATCGAGCCTCGGCCATGACCGCAAAAAAAGCCCCGGAACTGCGCAAGGAAGAGATTTTTAATGCAGCTCTTTTTTGTTTTAACCAGAATGGCTATTATGAAACCTCGATTGATATATTGCTGCAAAAGCAAAAATAACCAAAGGCGGCATTTATCATCACTTCACCTCAAAAAAAAGCCTCTTCATTGAACTTTTTCATACGGTTGCCAACCGCTACTTTGAAACGCTCAAGCTTAAAATACACAAGCCATCGGATGCATCACAGCATATGCAGGATCTTGTCAGTAAATCCGAAGAAATATTCAATGAAAATATGGATATTCTAAGATTCTGCTTTGAGTTCATGTCGCTTGCAACACGCGATGCAGAGATACGACGGGCTGTGAGCGACTTTTATAAAAACAGGGTTGCCATATTCGCTCAGACACTGTCTGACGGGGTGGGTAAAGGCATGTTTAAGGATATACCTGCAGAGGCCGTTGCACGGTCACTCTATTTTTTATCCATGGGCTTTTTTCTTACCTATTTTACCGTTGATATCGATTTTGACCCCATGACACAGCACACGATTAATATGAAAACGTTCATGGAGGGGATCAAAAAGCAGTAATAACGGCACAACTGTTGAAGCGATACAGCCAGAAACTAAGCAGGTAAAAACCAAACAATAATGAATCAGTATGGAGGAATCAGCACATGAAACACATGACACGGACACTTACAGTACTGACACTGGCCATTGCCGCGCTTTTTTTCTTTACTGCGGCAACTGCGGCAGAACCACAGGCGGCAAAGGAAACAAAGGCCAAGGCTATCGACACCAAAGAACAGAAAACCAGCAATCACCCTGAAATTCCTGATGGCGTTTCCTGCAATGACTGCCATGAAGTCAAGTACGATGCCAATACGACCGCGACCCAGGTCTGGCTGACCGGAGAGTCCCCGGCCAAAAAAGCTGGCGAAGGCGTTATGCCAAAAGAAAAAATCTGGCAGGAATTCACCAACATGATCGGCAACAAGACCGGAACTAAAACCTTTATCCTGGCCACCTGCCTGAACAATGAGCCGCTTTCCACAACTGCGGAATTTTCCCTTGATCCGGCAAAAAAGGTTCTCTACGGGCTGCATGAAATGGGTACTGAAAAACTCAATCACGTACAAAACAACCCAAAGGTGAGCCTCAACTGGCATAAGGATTTTGACAGCTTTGCCGATTTCCGCTGCTGCCAGATAAAGGGACATGCCGAGCTGCTTGAAAACACCACCCCTGAATTTGAAGCCGCGGTAAAAAATTTCCTTCCCTATGAAAAAAGCGTGCGTCTGCCGGAAAATGCAACCGCGCAGCAAAAGGAAGATGCCTATAAGGCACGGCGTGACATGCTCAAAAAAGGCAATTTCGTCGTGATGAAAATCTCCATTGACCGCATTACCATGGCAAATTCAGCTTTCACAAAAGAGGGTTTCCGCATATATCAGCGCTGGGTCACACTGATGGGCAGCAATAGCAGGCAGAGCGGTAAACCGCATCACATTACAGGAGCACACTATGAAAACTATCGTCATTACAGGAAGCACCCGCGGTATCGGCCATGGTATGGCCCTTGAATTTTTAAAGCGCGGCTGCTGCGTCATGATCAGCGGCCGCAAAAAAGAACAGGTGGACAGTGAGGTTGAAAAAATTCGCTGAAGCTTACGGCAAAGATAAAGTTGCCGGCCACCCCTGCGAAATTACCAGCTATGAGCAGATACAGGCCCTGTGGGATGCTGCCGTTAAAAGCCTTCGGCACGGTTGACATCTGGATAAACAATGCGGGCGTTACCCACCCAACGCTGAATGTCAGGGAGCTGACACCCGCTGATATTAAAAATGTTGTCGACACCAATATCACCGGTCTGATGTATGCAAACCAGATTGCCTTGCGTGGCATGACAGCTCAAGGGCATGGTTTTATTTACAATATGGAAGGCCACGGCAGCCATGATGAATATATTGCAGGGCTGTCGGTTTATGGCGCAACAAAACGGGCTGTTACCTATTTCACAAATTCGCTGCTGCATGGAGATCGATGGCGATACGGTCAAGGCAGGACTGCTTTCGCCGGGAATCGTTATGACCGATTTTATCATTGATGAAATGCGCAAGCTGCCGCCGGATCGTTTTGAAACGGCAAAAATCGTCTACAACTGCCTTGCCGATACGGTTGAAACCGTGACGCCCTGGCTGGCTGAAAATATCCTGGCCAATGAGGAAAGCGGCAAAGAGATTGCCTGGCTGGACACGGAAAAAGCCAATGAGCGTTTCAATTCCGATGAATACTGCAGCAGAGATCTGCTCAGTCAATTCGGGCTGTTAATTAATCTACTATTTGGGGGTATATATGAAATCAGTTGTAATAACAGGCAGTTCAAAAGGCATCGGCCTTGGTCTGGCAAAAGAATTCTTAAAAAAAGGCTGCTCGGTCATGTTTTCAAGCTTTGCCAGGGCTGAAATGGAGCAGGAGTTCGAAAAAGCTGCAGCTGAATTCGGCAAGGACAAGGTTGCCTGCTTTCACTGCGATGTCACCAGCCTTGAGCAGGTTCAGGGGCTCTGGGATGCGGCTGTAAAAGCCTTCGGCAAAGTTGATATCTGGATGAACAATGCCGGCATCGCCAATACGACCCGTCTTTTCTGGGAGCTCGAAGCAAAGGAAATTCCCCGCGTCGTCGGCACCAACATGACCGGCGTTATGTACGGCAGCCATGTGGCGATACGGGCTATGATCGCTCAGGGCTTTGGCGCTATTTATAATTCGGAAGGCTTTGGCAGCGACGACATGTTTGTCAACGGCCTTGCGGTGTACGGCGCAACCAAGCGCGGTGACCGCTATTTCACCGAAGCGCTGGCCGAGGAGGTCAGCAAAAATGAAATACCCGTCATTGTGGGCACGATAAGCCCCGGAATAGTGCTGACTGATTTCCTGCTTGATGACATGCGGAAAATGCCCCCCGATATTCTTGAAACGACTAAAGCGGTGTACAACAGCCTTGCCGACACGGTTGAAGTTGTCACCCCGTGGCTGGTTGAAGAAGTGCTCGGCAATACTGATAACGGCAAACGCATCATCTGGCTGACCGAGGAAAAAGCAAATGCGCGGTTTGAATCCGAGGAATACTACACCCGGGATCTTTTCACGCAGCATGGCCTATAAGGTATTTAAACATTGACAATAAAGATGTCAACAACATAAACTTTGCAAAATTGAAATCCTAGCATAAACAGTTATTTTAAAACAACCATTAACAAGGGAGGGAAAATGGCTGAAGCAACCGAAACCACAATCAAAGCTCCTAAATTCGCCGGCATCACCATACTGTCGGGTCTGTCCAAGACCAACTATTTCTTCATGTTTTTCAACACCTTCCTTATCGGCATGTTCCTGAGCGTTACGGCGGTTCTGCAGCCGGCTTTCATGAAAGATATTATTAAAATCGATCAGGAGTTTGCCGGCACCATCATCAGTTTTCTCCAAAACATGAGCCAGATTGCAACACTGCTTTTTGTCGCATTGATCGGCGCTTTGTCCGATAAAACCGGCCGCAAAATAATGGTTCTTGCAAGCTTTATCGTCCTGTTCATTTCCTACTACCTGTTTAAAATCTCCAATGCAAATTGCTATTGGGCTGGGTATTTCACCGGAGATAGCAGCGACAATCTGCGCCTGGCTGAGCTTCGCACCCGATAAAGCCTCTGCATTTACCTCTTTTGCCCCGGGCCTGCTCGTATCCTATGTGGCGCGTTTTCTGGTCGGCATTGGTCTGATACTCGGCTTTCCGCAGTTAATTACCATGGTCGGTGACTATACCCGGGACAAGGACCGCGGCAAGGGCATGGCCATGAACGGTATGGCTTCGGGATTTGCCGCCCTTGTAGTTTTTGGCCTGTTCGGCGCTATTATGAAAAAAGGCGGCGTGCTGGCAGGTTTTGATGCCTGCCTGCTGCTTGCGGCAATAGGCGCCGTGCTGACCGCGGTATTCATGAAAGACAGGATGCCGGAGCAGGCCGCTGAGAAGCAGGGCCTCAAGGATGTCATTCCCCTGGTTAAGGAAAGCATGGCTTTAAAAGCCGCCTATTTGACTACACTGGTTACCCGCGCCGACATCGTGGTTCTTGCGACCTATCTGGTTGCCTGGGGCGTCATGGCAGGACCTGCTGCAGGGTATGATTCCGGCAAAGCTACCTTAATGGCCACAATTCCCATGATGATCATGGGCGTCATATCTTTAGTTTGCATTTCCTGTTATCGGCGTGATGCTCGAGAAAAAAGGCAGGATGCCGACAATTATTTTCAGTGTTCTCTGCGCCGGCATCAGCATGCTGCTCGTGGCTATTGCCCCGGGCCCATTCCATTGGCTGTGCTTTCTTGCTGCAATTTTTGCCGGTATCGGCATGGCAGGATCGATTGTCGGCGCCAATACCCTTGCCATGGATGCCTCCCCAATAACACTTATGGGCGCGGTTATGGGCGGCCTCTCCACCATGCAGCCCATTGGCATTCTGTTTTTTCTTGCACTGGGCGGAGTTTTGTATGACGGGATCAGCCCGGGTGCAGCTTTTGCCCTCAAGGGCATCGCCAGCATCGCTCTGGTTGTATGGCTTTTCACCATCAGAAATGACGTCACGGAGGAAATAAAGGCGACATTCAATATGGACTGGGAAGAGGGCTGCAAAATCGAAGATGATGAAGATCCCCGGCGGCGTGCGCCAGGGAGCCATCGAGGGTACCGAGTCCTATGCCCAGGACCAGGGCCTGACAGAGGTCACCGTTGCACTTTGCCAGGAACTCAAGAAAATGATGGATGAGGCTGACGGCGTGTAATTATTATAAAGATCATTAAAAGGCTGCCAGCCTGTGGCAGCCTTTCTTTTTTTAGGTTCTCTCCCAGGCACATATGCGATGCTGTAATCAAAAAAAGGAACTTGCATGACTGTTTCTGCTGCCGAAATAAATTCGAAAGGAAAAACTGCGAGCCCTGCTTGCAGCAAGAAAAGCCTCTCTTCTAGCAGAACTTCGCAAGTCAATGGAAGAACAGAGAACAGAAAACAGCAGCATGTCATTTGAACTTGCGCAGGATGACGGTGATAAATCAGTTGAAGATCATGAACGGCATGTACAGGCTTCCGTAGCAGAGCATAAAATCAGAGCAGCTTGATCGTATTGAGCAGGCACTTGAAAAACTTGCTGCCGGAACCTACGGCATATGTGCTGAGTGCGGATGTGAAATACCGCTTCAGCGTCTTGCAATACAGACATGCACATCGTACTGCGTTGGCTGTCAGGAAGAAATAGACCAGATGAACAAACGTGACAAGCTCCTCATTCAGAAAAACGAATCGAAGCTCGAAACAACCTATGACTATCTGCCTGATGATTGAACCGTTAAACCAAACGGATAAAGAATTTGACTCACCTGTGTGCCTCCTGTTATAGATACAGCAGACAACTAACTCCACGGACAAAACGAAATCTATGCCGGTGCTTCTTGAAGTCGACAATCTCCAGACGCAGCTTCATTTGCCACAGGGCAGCGCCCATGTCGTTGATCATGTCAGTTTTACACTAAGCAGCAGCCAGACACTGGCGCTGGTCGGCGAATCAGGCTGCGGCAAAACAATGACCGCCTACTCTATTCTCCGCCTTCTGCCCTCACCTCCCGCAGCTATTACCGGTGGCAATATTTTATTCAACGGCGAAAATCTCCTTGCTCTGCCAGAAAAAAAAATGCGCCGGATCCGCGGCGGCAAAATTTCTATAATCTTCCAGGAGCCCCTGACGTCGCTTAATCCGGTTTTCAGAGTTGGAAGCCAGATAGCAGAGGTTCTGCAGGTTCATACAGGCTTGTCCTCGAAAGATGCACTTGAAAAGACCGTGCAGCTGCTGAGCGATGTGGGAATACCGTCACCGGAGCAGCGAATTCGAGACTACCCTCATCAAATGAGCGGCGGCATGCGACAGCGTGTAATGATTGCCATGGCAATTGCCTGCAAACCACAGCTGCTCATTGCAGATGAGCCGACAACCGCTCTTGATGTAACCGTGCAGGCACAGATTATGGAACTGCTCAACCGGCTCAAAGAGCAGCACACTATGGCGCTGCTGCTTATCACGCACGATTTGGGTGTTGTTGCTGAAGCCGCACATGATGTTGCCGTCATGTATGCAGGCAGAATTCTTGAATACACGGATGTTGCAACACTCTTTGCCAAACCGGCAAGCCCCTATACCCAGGGCCTTCTCAATTCACTTCCGCGGCGAGGCGTTACTCGGCTCAAGCCGATACGCGGCATGATACCCTCTCTTTTTGAGTTGCCGAAGGGATGCAAATTCTCCTCGCGCTGCGACAATGCTTTCGACCTCTGTATGCAGCAGGAGCCTGATCTTATAAACATCGCACAGGGTTGCGGGACAGCCCATTTTGTACGCTGCTGGCTCTATCAAAATGAAGCGCCCAGGTGAAGGATTATGGATAGCACTCGATTGCTTGACATCATAGACCTGAAAAAAAGCTTCCCTGTTTCAAAGGGGTTTTTTTCTCGCACGTTCGATTGTATCCAGGCTGTCAACGGCATCAGCTTCAGCATTATACAGGGTGAAATCCTTGGACTTGTCGGCGAATCAGGCTGCGGCAAATCAACCGTGGCACGGCTTGCGCTCAACCTTGATCGACCCGACAGCGGCAGCATACTGTTTAAAGGGTGACAATATCTTTGAACTAAAACATGCAGCGCTGAAACAATTCAGACGCAGTGTACAGATAATCTTCCAGGATCCGTTCTCATCCCTCAACCCGAGAAAAAAAGTCGGCAGCATTATCGGTGAACCGCTCCTGATACACGGCATTGCTGCCCGTCGCGACATACCGGAAAAAGTCATCAAACTTATGGAGCTTGTCGGGCTTCGCAGGGATTACTATAACAGGTATCCCCATGAGTTCAGCAGCGGCCAGCGACAGCGCATAGGCATTGCACGGGCACTCAGTCTTATGCCCGAACTGATTGTGGCGGACGAACCGGTATCAGCCCTTGACGTTTCTATTCAGGCGCAAACCATCAACCTTTTGTTGGATTTACAGAAGCAGTTCGGACTTACCTATCTTTTCATTTCACATGACCTGTCTATTGTAAGACATGTCAGCACGCGCGTTGCTGTCATGTATCTGGGAAAAATAGTCGAACTCGGGCCGAATGCCCGGTTATATGAACGCCCTCTTCATCCATACACAGAAGCGCTCCTGTCTGCGGTGCCCGCACCTGACCCCGGCATAAAAAAACAGCGTGTCATATTAAACGGCGATCCACCCAGTCCGATTGGACGACGTACGGGTTGTGCGTTTTCCGACCGCTGCCCTATTGCAGATGCGGCAATGTGTTTTGATACGGAGCCCGCCTTTGTTGAAAAAGCAACTGGTCATTGGGCTTCATGTCATAAACGCTGACAGGGGAGATGCTTCGGCAATGTCTGCACAAAACCCTACCATACATGAACTGAGAGCGAATCTGCGAAATATTGCCGGGCAGCTTGAAGTTATGCTATCCGCGCAAAAGGGGTATGAAGAAATATTTCTTTCAACAAACGCCAACAAATCTGACATTCTTCAGCTTCTCAGCAAAAATCTTCGCGTAGACTATGTAAGCCCTTCATCATGGCCAATCACAGGATATACCCCTGAAGAAATGGTTGGGCGCAGTTGCCTTGATTTTATTCATCCGGATGATATGTCAAGTGCCATGGATGCTATTTTTGAAATTATCGAGTCCGGCCAGTGCGATCGATGTATTGAATTTCGCATCAAGCACAAGAGCGGTTATTATGTGCCCGTTGAAGCGATCGGCAAATACATGGCAAACATGCTGGATGCCGGAGGTATCATCATACATTACCGGAATATGACTAAACAAAAAAAGACTGAGTACGAGATATTCGAACAGAAAAAATTTTATGAAACCATACTCAATACGATCTATGATGGCGTATTCGTCACTGATCGCGGCGACACAATCACCTTCATCAACAATGCTTTTTTACTTACTACAGGCCTGTCTGCCGACAGGGTAATGGGCAAAAATATTCTGCTCGATATATTAGCTGACAGCTCGCAGCATTTTCAGAACTATTATGCTCAGGCCCGCAGTCGATTGACTCCGATTAATTTCGACAGCATTCCTGCAACCACATTTTCCGGCATTACCATATTCCTTTCCGGCTGGTGTATACCCAAGAATGCTGAAGGCGTTTTTGACGGAATGATCTGCACATTCACCGACATAAGCGAGCAGCGTAAGATAAAAGAAAAACTTTCTGAAAGCGAAACCCGTTTCCGCTCCATAGCAGAAACAGCCACCGACGGCATCATTACGGTAAAGAGAAGCGGCGAGGTTATTTACTGGAACTCGGCCGCAACACACATATTAGGCTACAGCGCTCAGGACATTGTAGGTAAGGATATTTACAAAATAATGCCCGACACGATCATGCAGGATCACAAGACGATATTTGCAGAGCCCGAACGGGAGCAGATCAAGGTAAACATCGGGCGCAGCATTGAAGGCAGGGCTCGAAAAAAAGACGGCACTTTTTTTCCAATCGAGCTGTCCCTGGGAAGTTGGACCATCGGCGAGGAAACATATTTTACCGCAATTATTCGCGATATCACGCATAGAAAGCATATCGAACAGTCTCTGCAGCATTCAGAGCAGGAACTTAAAAACCTTTCCTCCCGCCTTTTGCACGCACATGAACAGGAGCGCAAGCGCATAGCATATGAACTGCATGACGGACTCGGGCAAATTCTGAGCGCTGCAAAAATAGGTGTCAAAACCATGCTGGATGCGTATTCTCAACGGCATACCGCTCGCACACACAATCCCGAGGATAGCCTTCCGGGCATCATTCAGTCTGCCATTGACGAGGTGCGGAGAATTTCACGGGATTTGCGGCCGTCAATTCTTGATGATCTTGGAATTATAGCTGCACTGCATTCATTTTGTTTTGATTTCGAAAAGGTTAACAGGACTATAACTGTCGTCAGAGAAATTAGCGCGTGCGACGGGAATATTCCTGAAAAAATAAAAATTGTAATCTACCGTGTCACTCAGGAGGCTTGCACCAACATTGTTCGCCACAGTCATGCAAACAGGGTTACGGTGCATCTTTCATCTGTATCAGGAAATGTACAGTTGCGCATACACGATAACGGCACCGGCTTTGATCTGCACACACTGCATGATGGCAGAGAATCAGATCGAGGCCTGGGATTATCAAGCATGAAAGAGCGGATTGAGTTTTCCGGCGGCTGCTTTTCGCTGACGTCTTCACCGGATCAGGGCACAACCGTTCAGGCACTCTGGCAATCGGGCCAGACAGCAGCATAGTATATGCTTTTCGTATTAAGTGATACGATCTCAGAATCACAATGCGGCTTATGTTCAGTTGAACGTGAACTGTGTTTTACACATAAAACAATAAAAGACTTCCGGGACAACCATGTATTACATCACAACATTTATACAAAATAATGCAATGAGCCTTACATGTACTGTATGAACGCCAAAAAACACAGCATGTTGCTTGCAGTACTGCTTTTTTCAGCCAGCATCTGTTCCTGCGGCACAGGAGCCCGTGCAGCTGATGCTGTATCTGCTGATCCCGGAACTCCATCGAACGAGGCCAGTACTCCGACTGACGACGGCAGCTCGAATACCAGCTATACCGTTCAGCAGGGAGACTGCCTGGGGAAAATTCTGCGTGAAATATTTAAGCTGCCAGAAGCAGTAATTTTCAGCCCCCAGACAGCCCTCTCCATTCAAAAAGCAAATCCGCATATACACAACCTCAATGCTTTGCAGCCCGGTGAAAAACTTTTTGTGCCTCCGGATATGCAGCAGCATATGCCCTCAAAGAACATGGTCCCTGATGCGGGGACACCCCCCCCGCCCTCTTACCCGGAACAGGCAGGCACACCTGTCTTCGTGCCGCAAAAAAAACAAAGCATCAAACAACAGCCTGCCACTGGTGACAACGGCAGCACACGCAATGATGCGCAATCAGAACAGGTCATGCACATTGCAACAGATGAAACAACTATCAAAGAAGATGCTCTCGCGAGTACAGACGCACTCCGTCATGAAAAAAACATCAGGCGCATGCTGATTGACTTCGTACATGCCTTTGGCGGCTATGACAATACAAGCTGCATGAAAACCCTGCCGATTGAGAACGGTGGAACTATTGTCATGGATTGCAGTACATTCCCCGTATATGAATTTCCCTGGGGGGCAAGGATTATCATGGATTATGGTGACCACCTGCCTTCGCCGGTACGTAAAATGATCTCCGCGCAATGGAATGATACGGAAATCATCACCGCAGGCTACACTGAAAATGCTGAAACAATTTTTTCACGGGTGATCGACGGCTGCGGTCTGCTTAAAAACGAATCCGGCAATCGCTACACTGTCATTCGCGATACTATACAAATCAGTGTCAGCGGCAACTGGATTGTTCATAAAAACAATTCGCAAAAAAATATTTCTGTTATATCAATTACACATGACGTGTGCCTCCCGGTTCCAGAAAGCCTGCAGGCATACCTTGCCGGCCTTGGCATCAATCTGCTGCAATTAAGCACGGTAGAAAAACAGCGCACTGTAAAACCGGACCATTTTAGCCCTGAGTTCAAGGTTATACATCTGCAGGCAGATCCTGTGCGCATGACGGACATGATTCTTGAACTTATAGGAATAAAGCCCCAAAAAAATATTAAAACTAAAATCACGCCACAAAATGCGCGGGGCATAACATTTGAAGTAACAATCGATAGAAAATTTGAATTGGCCGGTAAAACCTGCTTTATTGACTTTAAAAATCTGTCCGCCAACATAGCCTCATATGCTTAATAATAATGGTAACAAAATACTCCAAATAGATTTAAAAACAGATAATTACATAAATTTAATTCATGAATTACTCGATTTCTGCGCAGTCCAAAACAGCTCTTCCCCTGCACATTTCCAGTACGACCAATCTGAAAAAGCATCGATAGAGGTAAGCATACCGGGATTTTTACTTCATACTAAATACGGTGATTTTTTATTAACAAATATTGAAATTGATAAAAATATATTAATTTTTCTATCAGATATTGATGTAAAAACTGTTAAATTTTAAATTTTGATTATAATTAAAAATAATATAATTATTATTATTTTATAAAAATTAATTTATTAATATAATAGAAAGCTATCTATGTTGTAGCAAAAAAGGTGTAAAGTTTGTTTAGGGCATAACCGATACATTCATTGTAAAGCAAAAAACCTGTCGAACATACAGAAACAGATTGAATACAGGGTTCTCGTAATCAGGCTTAAAATCTGTCGGCAGAAATACAAAAGTACGTGCAGACGGATAATGAATGTTACAAGGAGATTCAGGATGCCCGACGAAATAATGGACATCAGAAGTGCTGCAAAGTACCTTCAAATTAAAGAACGTACACTGTACCGTCTTGTTGGTGAAGGTGAGATTCCTGGAATAAAAGTCGGTGGCCAATGGCGTTTCAGCAAAAAATGTCTTGAAGGCATGTTTGCAAACGAACCTAAAAAGATTTTTCATGTTGAGCGTGTAACACAATAAATCCTTTATTTTTTAAACACGAAGCCGTCAAAGCCCCTCCCTTTTCAAGCCCTCCATATTAAATCTAAATGCTATCCAGTACTGTAATTTTTCCAACAGCATGCGAGTATTTCATAAACTACTTAGCAGGCTAAAGATTCCCCTTGACATTGATTTAAAGTTTGGGTAATCTTTTTATGAAAAAAATATACATATATATTTTGAACTAATGGCTTTATTCAACGGTGCCGGCTCACTACATACAATACGACAGCTATATGATTCTATATACCTATGCTTAACACTGGTCAGCCTCACCATAAAAAAATATCCTGAAAAACCCGATTAAAGGATATCTATCGTACGTATTTCCCGATACATGCAAACAACAAAAACATATGCCGACAGACCAAAAAGAACTATTGCTTTTAACCCTGTTAAATATTAAATTTAAAAATTACAACCGGCAAAAACCAACAGTTATTTAAATCACACGTGGAGAAGCATATGAGCACAGCAGCAACATCGTTAAAGAGCATCATCGATGCCGTGGCAGGCGTTGTTGGAGCGCAGAATGTCAGCACAGACATCGACACCCTGAAGCAGTACTCAAAAGATACGAGCCTCATGCCTGCACGCATGCCTGACATGGTCGTCAGAGTTCTCAACCGTGAGCAGCTCATGGGTGTCTTGAAAATCGCTAATGAGCACCGCATTCCCGTTGTACCGCGCAGCTCCGGAACCGGCACCTACGGCATCGCCATTCCTCTTGAAGGCGGCATTATTGTTGATCTGTCGAGCATGAAGCGCATCCCGCGCATCGATACCCGCAATCGCTGGGCACTGATCGAAGCTGGTGTCACGTTCGGTGAACTACGCGATGAGCTGGCAAAACAGGGCATGCAGGCACTGAATACACTGCTGCCGCGCAAGGACAAGTCTGTCATATCCAGTGTGCTTGAGCGTGAGCCGGTGCTGGCTTGTAAGACTGAATGTGATGAGCCCCTGAGAACCATGGAATTCGTATGGGGAACGGGCGAGCTGATGAGAACCGGCGCAATGTCTGTGGACTCAATGCCTCCGGAGGAAATTCCCAACAAAACATCCTCCGATCTCTGCTCGGTCGGCGGCCCCGGCATTGACTGGTGGAGGCTCATGACAGGAACGCAGGGAACCTTCGGCGTCATAACGGTCATGAATGTAAAAATTTTCCACAAAGCTCTCCAGCAGAAGGTTGTTATTCTAACCTTCAATAACCTTGAAGACCTGGTAAAACCCCTGTATGCTATTCAGCACCGTGAAATCGGCCACGAGTGTTATGTTCTGAACAACTACGATGTTGCGGCGATCCTTGCCGACGAAGACAAGGAAATTGCAAATCTTGCCAAGAAAATACCGCCTTATTGTATCGTTCTAAATCTCTGGGGCGGTCAGTTTTTTCCCGAGGAAAGAATCGCCTATGAAGAAAAGGCTGTCAACGAAATAGCCGACCAGTATCAATTTTCAGTTGCCAATGGCCTTTCCGCCATACCCGATGCAAATAAGCGCCTTGAAAACATGCTGGCCACCCCCTGGGAAGGCGATATATACTGGAAAGACCGCTATGCAGGCGCATGCCTTGAGCTTGTATTCGAGGCCGGCCTGGACAAAATTCCCGCATACTGGAAAGTATTCACCCAGCTTGCCGGCGAATATGGCATCGACACCAAGACCCTTGGCCTCTATATTCAGCCTCGCCAGCGCGCGCGCGTCTGCCATGTTGAATTCCACATTCCCTGCGATCCCAATGGCGCAGACCTTGCAGCTGTCAAAACATTCCATCGCAAGGCGGCCGAAGCCGTGATGAATGCGGGCGCGTTCTTCTACCGCCCCTACTATGACTGGTCTGAAATGATTTTCGCCCGCTCAGGCTATTCATTTGAAGCGATCAAAAAAATCAAAAACATACTCGACCCGAACCATACCCTCAACCCGGGCAGAATGGGTCTGTAATAAGCAGGCATAGGCATAACAAGGTTTGCAACCAATTACTATAGGAGACAACAATGGCTTTCAATGAAATAGCTCTCAAAGCATTACAGGACGTGGTTGGCGAAGAAAACGCCTCGACAGACAGGGTACTGTGTCAGGCCTATTCCCGCGTACAATGGACTGCTGACGGCTGCATTCAACGCAATGAAATGAAGACCTCCATGCGGCCCGACTGCATCGTGCTGCCTTCCTCCACAGAGGAAGTGCAGTCCATCTACAAACTTGCCAACCGCTACGACTTCATCGTCATACCCCGCGGCACCGGCATGATCAACGCGGCTTTTGCAAACCCGACGCAGCGCATGATCGGAAAACCCATCTGCATTATTGATCCCAAGCGCATGGATAAAGTCATTAAGGTCGATGCCAACAATATGTATGCGGTCATCGAGCCCTATGTCTGCTTTGCCGCTCTGCAGGCAGAAGCAATGAAGGTCGGCTGCATGGCCCCTTCACCCCCTGCAGGCTCGCAGATATCGGCCCTTGCAAATATTCAGTGGCATGGCGCCTACGGCAACTCCTGGCTTTCAGGCCTTGGCGCCAATCAGCTTCTGTCTTTTGAGCTCGTACTTCCCAATGGCGAGTTGCTCAAAAGCGGCTCCATCGCTCAGCAGGGCCCTGAAGAAGACTGGATATGGAACGATGGCCCCGGCCCTGATCTTCGCGGTTTTTACCGCGGCGCACAGTTCGGCCATGCCGGCGGCATGGGCATGGTGACAAAAATTTCCACACGCCTTTTCCCCTGGCCCGGCCCGACTGTTTTCCCGACAAACGGCAATGCCATTGAAAAAGAATCCCATTTCACCAAAGATAAGATTCGCTGGTACATGATCGACGTGCCCGAAAAAATTAAAGAGTACCCCAAATTCGAAGCAGAACAGCTCCGCTGGTCCTGCGACCTGCACTACGAAATCGCCAGGGCTGAGCTTGCTATTGTTGTGCAGCATAATGCCAAGCAGTTCATGATGACCTGGGCGGCGCGCAGCAAGGAAGAATTCCATAAGGGCGCCAATGAAGAATTCTTTCCCCGCGGCTACAATGTCGTAGCTCTTTCTTCGCTGACCTCCCTTGAGCAGCTCGAATATGAAGAAAAGGTTCTCAAGTCGATCGTAGCCAAAATGGGCGGTTCATTCCTGTCAGAAGAGTCCAAGGATCCCATGGACCGCGAGCGGTATAATGTCCTGGATGCGCATTACCAATGACTGGATCACGCACCGGCCATTCAATGAGACTGTCGCGGCCCAGCGACTGCTTCCATCAGGGCACGGCATGCCTCGACTCGATCGATGCGGTCACCGATGAAATCCTGCGTGCAAACACACCAGCAGCGAAAAGAGCTTGTCGAGCAGGGCAAAGGCAAAGACCTGCTTCCGATCAGCTTCTACGGCGGCTGGATCAGCCCCATTGAAAAAGGCTATGGCGCTCTGATGACAACCGACCTGTGGCCCGAGCAGGAACCCGAGAAAGCCGCTCAGGCAATTCAGCTGCTGTTCGGCTCGCTGCATGGGCATGCTTGCAACCAAAAGCGCAGGCGCTACGGTCTGCCTGCTTGGACCAGCTTATGACCTTCTTGGACCGCAGTTCTATAATGTGCATCTTATGGTTAAGGCGATGAAGCGTGAGTTCGATCCGAACAATATTTCCAATCCGCCGTATGCTACCAGTCCTGACGTTGTTAATCCGAAGCAGCTTAGTGAACTCACAAAAGTTCTGTAATGTTAACAGGAGACAGCGAACAAACTTAATTGCATGAAAGGAGCACTATAATGTCTGATGAATATGGGAACAATTGAAAAAATCATGATGACCAAGCCTTTCAAGGTTTTCGACAGCCACGGGCATCCGGGGCTTGAGAAAATAGGCATTGCCGACCGCCCCGGCTGCATCGATTTCTGGTGCGGCAATACGGTCGTGTCACGCTCCATGATGGGCGCCCGCGCTTTCCTTGGCGACCCCAACCCCTTCAGCTTCATCACCAAGGCTGAAGAGTGCCCCAATATGACCCCCGAGGTCTTTATCCAGTACATGGATATGGCAGATGTCGAGGCCATGTGCCTGCAGTGCATTCACGGCATCACCGATCCGGCCCCGGGCTATCCCAATGGCTGGAAATGGTATGTGCCCAATGAATATGTCAAGAAGACCTTTGTCGATGCCTTCCCCGGCCGCTTCACCGCAGTCGGCGGCGTGCATGCCCGCTACGGCCAGCAGGCGGCCGTTGAAATGGTCATTTCCGCCAAGGAAAACGGCTTCCCGGGCATAAAGATTCATCCGCCCACGATCGGCTACCCGAACAACCCCGATCTGTATCCCGCGTATGCCAAGTGCGAAGAGCTGGGGCTGCACGTGCAGATTCACACGGGCGTTGAAGAGCTGCCCGGGCACGCGCGCCAAGTATCAGCATCCGGTGTATGTGGATGATGTTGCCATGGATTTCCCGAAACTGAAGATCCTGCAGCTGCACTGCGGCGTGTTCAACAACCCCATGATGGGCCTGTGGAACGTGATGAAGCATGACAATCTCTACACCGACATCACGATCCCCCACCCGACGCTCATGCAGTTCAAGTACTACTGGGATATGGATCATATGCGGTTCCTTGAATTCTTCATGCCCGACAAAGTTTTCTACGGCACGGATTTCCCGCTCACGCTGCCGTGCTACGGCGCCATGGTCAGCAATATCATGACCATGCCCCTCTCCATGGAATTCAAGCACAAAATCATGGGCGATAATTTCAGAAAATTCATCAGCTGGGAAAGCAAGTAAGCCGGCAGGGAGCTGAATCTGATGCGGAATCTGAAACGACATTTTCTCACGCTGCACTTGAACCGGAATTCGTTAAATAAAACCGGCTGATTGTTAAAGGGTGTTCGACGTCACAGTACGACGAACACCCTTTTTTCTATGACTACAACGGAGCATCATGCTCCAGAAAAAAATTAAGAGGTTTAACTACACTAAACTAAGGGAGTTTACTATGGAACTGAATCTCAAGAAATGGGAAGCCTACATGCAGCAGGATCCGGCGCTACAGGACCGGTTGCAGAGGATTAATCCCCAGGGCTATCCGGCCACCAGAAAGGGCGACCTGCTGTGCCTGAAAGCAGGCAAGAGGTCCATCGTCGTGAGCTGGAATGGTAAGCAGCTCAGTGTCGAGTCGCGGGAACCGAAAAAAGTTTTTCTCTCATGGAATCTCGGCGAGAAAAAATTCAATGAGCTGTTTCTTATCCGGCACAACCCCTCCGGTCCTTGTGGCTATGAACAATGACCAGGCAAACATCAAGGCTGAAGCAGACCACCACAATGGTTCGCTCATAGTCAGCTTTATGGTTATGCTGCAGGAGTGCAATGAAGGAGGTGCCCGCACATGAAAAGTTTCTTTACTGATTTCGAGCCAGTAAAAACGCTGAAGCCCAAAAGCGCTGCAGAAGTACAGGAAATCATCAGGAAGGCCAATAAGGACAAGACGCCTCTTGTACCGATGAGCTCCGGCAAAAACATGCAGGATACGCATCTGCCCACGGTAAAGGGCGCAGTTGCCGTTGACCTGTCAGGCCTCAAGGGCTGCTACTTTGACGCTTTAAACCGCAATGCAACGGTTGAACCCGGCGTCACATTTGCCGACCTTGAAAAGCAGTGCGCCAAGGCAGGGCTTCGCACACTCACAAGTATTGATGTCCCCAGAGATGCATCAGTTCTTTCAACCTATCTTGAAATGATGCCGCTTGTATCAGTGGCCAAAGTATCACCCCTGGGAAATGCTCACCATGGAGGGATACCGGGCGGATGGCGAGCGTTTCGCAACCGGCCAAATGGCTATGGTTCAGGACCGTCCGGACAAATACTCCTGGGGCGTATCATTCGCCATGGTGGCACGTTTATACTGCATGGCACAGGGAACTCTTGGCATCATCACCAAGGCAGCCGTAACGCTGAAAGCCGCCTTGCCTGAGGCAGAGGTTCTGTATTATCCCTGCTCCACATCAACCAGGCGACACAAGCACTCAAGGCATTCCTTTTCACCGAGGAACCGCATGAAATTTTTGCCGTCAACAAAACCTATCTGGCTGAACTGCTGGGGGAAAAAGCATCAAAAGATATGCCCGCCTGGACAGTTGTTGTCGTAAACCGCGGTGCAGACAAAGCGGAAATCAGCTATAAGAAGCAGGATGCCGCAGACATAGCAAAGCGCATCGGCGGCTCGCTCATCACAGCTGTGAAGGGTGTAAAGAATTCTTCAAGGACAATTCTTGCTGAAATAGCCTCTCCGACAGGTGCTCCGCTGCACAAAAACGGCAAATGCTGGGCTCCCATTGTGAGCATAGCTACTGCCGAGCAGATAGCTGCTGTATCGGGATCAATCCCCAAAGCAGCGGGCTCGATTCTGATGCCTCTGCAGGCAGGCGGCTGCTTTTATTATCAGCCAGATCTTCGCTACGCCGAAGGCGATATCGTGAAAACCCGTAAAGAGTATGTCGCCATTTGCGAAAACATGCTCAAAACAGGCATGCTCTTTCCCCGACCCTCGGCACTGATTGCCAAACAGGTTGCCAAACAGTATCCTGATAATTTCAACGTGCTGAAAGACATCAAAAAGGCCGTTGATCCCAAGAATATCATGAACCCCGGAAAACTGGGACTTTAAGGAGGTGATAGCCGTGACGAGAGAAGAACTGCTCGACAAATCTTTACACTGCAACAGATGCGGCACCTGCCGCGGCGTTACCCAGGATGTCATCCCTGATGTGGCTTTTGCCACACAATGCCCCTGCGGCTCGACTTTTTATGGCTGCTATGAGCCCTCAGGCCTTATGTATATGGCACGGGGCATAGCCATGGGTAACCTGAAATGGAACGATGATCTTGCAAAAGTTCTCTATTCCTGCACCATGTGCGGCTACTGCGACGATTTCTGCCAGCGCGGATATCGCCATACCCCTGCCATAGAAATTCTTGAAGAACTGCGCAGGGATATACCGCAAAAGCTGAAGCCGAAATCACTGCAGAAAGCAACCGAAAGCCTCAATATACCTAAGGGACAGAAGCTTGCAACCCTTGCTGCCTATGGTATCACGGATATCGCTCCGGGCAAAAAGGCCGACACTGTTTTCTTTCCCGACAATACGCTCATGCTTAATGCTGCAAAGCTCAAAGAAATAGGTTTTCTTATCAGCAAGAGCGGTAAAAAAGTCAGCTGCTTCATCAGCGAACCTCTTCCGCCTGTAAGCGCAACACTTGTTTTCGGCGGCTGCGATGATGCACTGGCTGCCTGCATGGCTGAAATCGATGACCGGCTTGAAGACGCGGCAGTAAAAAAAGTTCTTGTGTATAATCCCGAAAGCCTGTCAGTTCTCAAGCGCAACAGCAAAGCCGGCGTAGAGTTCATCTCCATGACGAGCTTCTATGCAGGTTTGCTCAAAAGCAAAAAATACAAAAAACTCAAAATGCCTGCTGTCACCTATCAGGATCCCTGCCACCTTGGACGCTACTCAAAAGACTACGCAGCTCCGCGTGAAATTATTGCAGCCCTGGGGTTGAAACTCAATGAAATGTGGCGCTCAGGAAACAATTCTCTGTGCTGCGGCGCAGGCGGAGGCGTTTTGGCCGGCAATCCGGCGCTAGCAAAGAAATATGCTGAGAACCGTTGGCATGAAGCCAAGGCTACCGGCGCCAAAGTCATGATCACTGCCTGTCCCTACTGTCTTGCAAATCTCTCCGGCGCCAGGCCCAAGGATTTCAAAACGGTCGACATCACTTCGCTGGTGGCGCAGGCTTACGGCTTCACAGGAAAGGAGGGCGGCAAGTAATGAAAGAACAAGATATCATTAAAGGCTTAAAAAGGATCGTTGGTGCCGACTGGGTGCGCTCAGACGAGCTCAGCCGTTTTCATAACGGCGCTGATGTGCTCACGCATTTCGGCCAGGGCGCTTTGTATCCAGAGAATCATCCCGTTGCGGTTGTCATGCCCGGTTCAACCAAAGACGTGCAGGCAGTGGTAAGGTTTTGCAACAAAAACAGCATCCCTCTCTACTGCGTCGGCGGAGGAACAGTTCTTTTGATCGGCTCCATTCCCGGCAAACCCGACATGGGCATCATCTTTGATTTTCACCGCATGCAGAAGGTGACACTAGATAAAGACCGCCTTGTCGTTCGTGCTCAACCCGGTGCGACAGGCCTCCAGGTCAGTCAGCTTGTGCGCAATCAGCAAATCGGCTATCGGCCCTACTTCGGCGGCAGCCCCGGCACATCACTGTTCGTGCCCTATCAGGTATTTACCGGCCAGAATAAAATGGCAGGCTATCTCGACGGCATGGGCATCAACTGTGTTGCGGGAATGGAAATGATACTTCCGAGCGGTGAAATCGTCCGCACGGGCTCCATGATGAATCCGAAGGCTCCAGGCTGGCCCCATGGCCCCGGCCCTGCCCTTACGTATCTGCCTTTTTTCTCTAATGCAGGGTATGGCGTTGTTACTGAAATGGAGTTCCGCTGCTTTTCAACACCTAATGAAAACGCCTCTCTCTGGGTTACGTTCAAGAGCCTGGCTGTTGCCTGCAAGGCAATGAATGCAGTTATCAGAAGCGAGTATGCCTGCGGCGCTACGGTCATGGGCCCCGGCTGCTGGACACATGCTCTCTACTCCTCTCAGCACTGGCAGGAAGGCGCCCATTTTGTCAAGGGCACGCAGGACATCAATCTCATCGGGATGTCATTTCGCGGCTCCAAGCGCAAGGTTGATTATGAGCGCAAGGCATGCATAAAACTTCTTGAAAAGCACGGCGGTACGGTTATGCCCTCATGGCTTGTTGCCATTCTTGATGGTCATGAGGCAAATGCAGCAGGCTGGCAGCAGTGCAACAGCCCCAAAATATGCGGCACGCTCAACGGCAAGTCAAATTCCGGCGGCATTTTCGTTTCCGGCGGCGTGTTCGATCAGATGAAGCAGCTTGAGGACTATATGCGCCTTGGCATGGCTGAGTATCAGGATGTATGTCGCAAGAACCCTGAATTCCTGAACCATCCGCATCCCACAATTCGCCTCTACGCAAGCTGCGGTCAGACCTATCTTTCCATGGGCGGACATGCAAATGCCGCAGGCGAAGTTATTTTCGTTCTCGACTATGCAAGCCGTCAGTTTCTGCCCATGATCGGCGAAATCAAGGGTCGGTTCGACAAGCTTATGAAGGATATCGGCATGGCGCCTCTGGGCGTTGGTCGTGACGGCCGCACCTGGACTGAATGCCACGATCATTTCGAAGTAGCAAAAATCATCAAAAAGACTGTGGATCCAAATGGCTTCATGGCTCCAGGTGTTGCTTTCCCGCTGTAGCAACAGTCGATAGACATAAAAAAAGGCCGGTGATTCAATCACCGGCCTTTTTTTATTACTCTGTATCTGTACTGTGCTACTTTGTTTTGCATACATGGTTCGACCCTTTGACTGATCGACAGGCTCACAGTTCAGGACTCACCATGAACGGAATATCCATGTAATTATGGTTATAAAACCGTTCGCAATAAGCTTGTCGAAGGATGAACGGCCCTTTTGCGGAGGATTATTAACATGGTGCATAGTACAGGCATTAAGTATGATCTTCAGGAAAAGCTTATTTTAATTATTTTTTGACTTAAATTGATAAATAGATTAAATATTTAATCAGTTCGGGTTTAGTACCCTCGCAGCTAGAGCAATTTAAGCTTAAGGTGGCCTTTGCTGCTTCCTTAGCGAACCCCGGCCCGTACGCTCTGAGCCTCTCGAAAGTTGCACGGGAAAAACCTGATGCCCTTTTGCACTTTCATGGTTCGACAAGCTCATTACGATCGGAAATGGAAGCTGCCACAAAATATTGAAAACAGTTCCAGGTGTCATCACAACCTTAACTTGCGCTAGCCGCGCATCCAGTCATTTCGTCGTATGCCGGACGCCTGAACAAAGAAGACTGGATACCGGATCAAGTCCGGCATCACGAAATGTTTTCAATACCCCGTCCGCATACGGCGAGATGCTTTATTAATACAGTATGGTGTGTTGAGAACTATGAAGCTGTTCACGCCAAAAGTATGGTTAAAAAAATGCTCGCCTAATTTTGGCATCGGGCAAAGTCTTATTTGGTCAATACTGCTTTTCGGTTTGTTTATTTCGATAGGTACCGGGGCTATTCAAAGCTATTTTGATTATCAAAAGGAACTGGCGGTACTTGATCAAAACTTATCAGATATTGAGCATACACACTTTCCATCAATTATAGAAAATGTATGCTCAAAAAATACTGGTTTACTAATCAAGCAAGCATGCGCCATTAAAAATATCCGCCATATTGTGCATGTAACTATCAATGACGGACAAAATGAACTGGCTTTTGCCGGAGAAATTTCAGGCAGGCGACTGATCAGCCGCCACTATCCAATAACTTGTTTTTATGACAAAGCTACAAGACAAACAGGCCTTCTGACAGTAACAGCCAGCGCCGATGGCATTATTTCCGCTTTCAAGAATTCCTTTTTCAAAATTCTTATCCGCGATGCAACAAACACCCTGCTGCTTGCAGGTGCAATTTTTCTGTGTTTCCATTATTTCTTCAAGCGTCGTGTGAAAGCACTTATTTCCTACCTTCAGGCACTTTCAGAGCAACAGTTCCAACAGCCTCTTGCTCTCAGGCGCAGACGCAGAAAAAAGCCTGATGAGCTGGATGCAGTAACTGCTTCAATAAATACCGTGCGGGAAAAGCTGCTGTCCTGCTGTGCGCAATTGGACGAAAAACAGCTGCACATAAACACCCCTGAATCCGTGCTGTCGCAGGTGCTGCACTCGATCCCCCTGTCAATTTTCTGGAAAGACTCACAGGGCGTCTATCTCGGCTGCAATAAAAAATTTTCTCTTTTGGTCGGTCTTGAATCACCTGATCAAATTATTGGAAAAACCGATGTCATTCTGAACTGTGCGACAGAAAAAGCCGAGCAGCTCCGGGTATTGGATCGGAAAGTCATTGAAAAAAAACAGACGCAGCATATCGTTCAACAGCTGCGAATGCCCTCTGGGGCACCGCAATGGCTGGATATTACCCTGGTGCCGCTTATCAATGAGGCAGGTTCAAGCTATGGCGTTCTCGGGCTTATCGCTGATATTAACGAACAGAAACTGGCGCAGGAAAGCCTGCGCCAGAGTGAGCAGCGTTTTCGGAGTTATTTCGAACTGCCGCTTACCGGTATTGTCATTACTTCCGTTGAAAAAAACTGGCTTGATGTTAATGAGCGTGCATGCTCAATACTGGGCTATACAAAAGAAGAACTCCTGCAAAAAACATGGTCGTCAATGACACACCCGGATGACCTTGCCGTCGATGTTGAAAAATTCAATCTAATGCTTGCATGGGGCAATTGATCAATATGCCATGGAGAAGCGCTTTATACGAAAGGATGGCAGCATTGTATATGTAAACCTGGCTGTCGGCTGCGTGCGCACTACAGACGGTTCCGTTGACTATGTTGTTGCGCTTTTTGACGATATATCCGGGCAAAAAAAATCACAAAATGAGCTTGTCATGCTGTCTGCCGCTGTTCAACAGGCACACGAAATTATCATCATTACAGATATGCAGGCTGTTATCCAGTATGTTAATCCGGAATTCACCCGCATTACGGGCTATAGCAGCCAGGAGGCCATCGGGCACACACCCGCGCTGCTGCGCAGCGGAAAGCATGATGAAATTTTCTACAAAATGCTCTGGTCAACGATTGTGCAGGGTGCAGCATGGCGCGGCAGATTTGTTAACCGAAAAAAAAATGGCGAGCTCTATGATGAGGAAGCCGCCATTTTTCCCATACGCAGCGCAGCAGGAATCCTTACAAACTATGTTGCCGTCAAACGTGACATAACCCATGATCTCAAGATTGAGCAGCAGTTGCGGCAGGTTCAAAAAATGGAAGCAATCGGAACGCTTGCCGGAGGTATCGCCCATGATTTCAATAATATTCTTGGCGTTATTTACGGCTATGCCGAAATGTCCATGGACCCTGCGGAAACAATGCCGCAGATAAACAGCAATCTCCATCAGCTCATCAGCGCGGCAAACCGCGCAAAAGATCTCATACGCCAGATTCTCACCATCAGCCGGCAGACGGAAAAGGAGGCCCTGCCGGTGACAATCTCTCCTATCATCAAGGAGGTCATCAGATTCATACGCGCCTCACTGCCCTCAACAATACAGATAAAGCAGGCACTGACTGCAAAAAACGACCTGATTCTTGCCGATCCGATACAGATACACCAGCTGCTTATGAATCTGTGCACAAATGCCGGCCACGCAATGAAGGATTCAGGCGGCGTTCTTGAAATCAGCCTTAAAAACCTTTACTTCAGCGATGAGGATGTGCGGGAATTTCCTTTATTGAAAAGCGGCGATTATATTTGCCTGTCGGTTCACGACACGGGTTGCGGCATATCAAACAGTAATATGGAGCATATTTTTGAGCCGTATTTTACGACAAAAGAACCCAGCGAAGGAACCGGACTTGGCCTGGCTATGGTGCATGGTATCGTGCGTAAATGCGGCGGCGATATCAGGGTCTATAGCGATGTCGGTAAGGGTTCGCAGTTCAATATTTATCTGCCGGTCATAGCAAGAGAGTCCGAGAATACCATCGAAACAGCCACGGAAATTCCACGGGGCACAGAGCATATATTATTTGTCGATGATGAAATAGCGCTGGTAAAAACAAGCAAAATAATTCTTGAGCGTCTCGGCTACACGGTCACAGGCATGACAAGCTCAGAGCAGGCGCTGGCTTTATTCAGGAAGTCGCCGGATGCATTTGAGCTTTTAATAACGGATAAAACCATGCCTGAGCTATCGGGGTTTGATCTCATGCAGGCGATTAAGTCTCAGCGGCCGGATATGCCGATGATTCTCTGCACGGGCGTAAGTGTCAAATCGGATATTGAAAAAATTCGGGAGATGGGTATCAATGCATTTGTTTTGAAGCCCTTCAACAAACAAGAGCTTGCCTGCATAATCAGAGATGTTCTGGATCATAGACATGTGCCGGAATGGGCTGAGAAAACCTGAAAAAAGCCTGCTGCACAAACCACTATACCAGGAACTGCTGCAGCCGGGACTCCATCTCTTCATAGTGGAAAAGCCTGCCGAAATCCATAAGGCCGGACAGGGCACGAGAGTGAACCCTGAACCCGCTCTCCTCGAGAATTGAAACCGGATTTAAACCGCCGATCACGATGGCGCCCGCACGGCCTTCGCTCACCGGAATATCCAGAAGCGGCTGGCCGGGGCGGCCGATACACATGAATGCGCCAAGGCCCGCCTTTTCAAGCTTCTCAGCAATTGTCTCTACCATATCTCTGCTTTCTGCGGGAAACTCCCTGAACCCGACTCCGATACGGCCATTGCCGGTTTTGATAGCGCCGATATAGTTGGTCATGCCGCTGCGGATAAAAATCTCTAGGGGGTCAATGCTCGTGCCGTCATACATGATGATCTCGACAAACCGCACGGGCTTCTTGTCGCGCAGTTCCAGCACTCCGCCAAAACGCGAATTTGTGGGAATGCCGTGCTGCAGCAATACGCCGTTGAGAGTAATCGAGCAGACAGTGCAGATCCCGATCATGCCCTCAGGTACGGTCAGCTGACCAATGCGCTCACCGGGAGCAAGAAAAGTAATCAAATTGCCCATGGCATAGCCATCGGCATACACTTTCTGCATCATGGGAAGACACTCGGCAACCTGACGCGGATCCGCCAGCGTCGTATTCACAACAAGCTTTCCGGTTCGATTGGCAAGGTTGAAATTCATACGATAGGTCATCTGGTCTATTTTCGCGGAAAGAAAGCCGACGCGCTCAATCGTCTTGCTTGACTCGAATTCAGACAATCCAAGCTCGGTAATGCGATGGCAGCACTTATCAGTTTTTTCGATCAGCCCAGCATCAAACATTTCCTGCAAATAGAGCCTTACGGTGCGCTCGCTTATTTCATGTCCTTGCGACAAAAGCTCCTGGGCTATTTTGGAGCTGCGCATGGGCTTTTCAATATCTTTGATTATGCTTAAAATAGCATTTTTTTTCTTTGCAGCTTTTTCATGCATTCCGGCAAAACCTCACAGTCTCAATTGCAGCAAAAATTAATATACTACTGCCGATTTTTATAACATCACAATAACGGTTTTTGAAGGTTAACAAATATTATATGGCTAATCAAACATTTTTTAAAAAAAAGTACTTTATCTGAATTGTCGATAATTGGCAAAAAATCCTATCGTAAAAAAAAAATATGGCATTTTTGCCAAATAATAAAGCTAAAATTTTAACAATTATATGCTAACCATTCAAAATAAATTGACTATTTACAGTATTACTGTTACATATATCAAAGTTAGCAGGCAATTCATTGCCGATTATATGGCATTTGATTGCCTTTTTTCCGATACGGAATGTGTGTCAGTTTTATAACGAGCGCAACAGTAATTGACAGGAAACATGCTCTAAACAATCCGAAAAGGTTCTTACGCGGAGCTTTTTACGGACACAAACAAATAACTATCTACAAAACGGGAGGTTGCACCATGTCGGTTATCAGTGAAGTACTTGATAAAATCAAAAAGCAGGACCCGAATCAACTTGAGTTTCACCAGGCAGCGCAGGAGGTTCTTGAAACTCTTGAGCCCACAGTGAAAAAGCATCCTGAATTTGTCAAGGCCAAAATCTATGAGCGCATAGTTGAGCCGGAACGGGTCATCATCTTCCGCGTTCCCTGGGTCGACGACAAGGGCGAGGTACAGGTTAACCGCGGCTACCGCGTTCAGTTCAATAATGCTATCGGTCCTTTTAAGGGCGGCCTTCGCTTCCACCCATCGGTAAATCTAGGCATTCTGAAATTCCTCGGCTTTGAGCAGATATTCAAGAACTCGCTCACCACACTTCCCATGGGCGGCGGCAAGGGCGGCTGCGACTTTGACCCCAAAGGCAAATCAGATATGGAAGTCATGCGTTTCTGCCAGACGTTCATGCGCGAGCTGTACCGCCATATCGGCCCGGATACGGATGTGCCGGCCGGAGATATCGGCGTCGGCGGTCGCGAAATCGGCTACATGAATGGCTATTACAAAAAGATCCGAAATGAGCATACCTGCGTGCTGACCGGCAAGGGCCTTGAGTACGGCGGAAGCCTTATCCGCCCTGAAGCGACCGGCTATGGCTGCGTATACTTCGCGGCTGAAATGCTTGCGACCCGCGGCCTTGATTTTAAAGGCAAAACAGTAGCCGTCAGCGGCGCCGGCAATGTTGCCCAGTATACGATTGAAAAGGTCAATCAGCTCGGCGGCAAGTGTATCTCGGTGTGCGACTCCAATGCCACCATTATCGACGAGTCAGGCATTGATGCTGCAAAACTGGATTATATTATGGATTTGAAAAATGTCCGTCGCGGCAGGATCAGCGAATATGCAGAGAAATATCCCAAAGCCAAATGCATCAACGGCCAGAGCATCTGGGATGTTATCAGCTCTCAGGGCATTAAGGTTGACGTTGCTCTTCCTTCGGCAACCCAGAATGAAATCGACGGCAACCATGCAGCCGCCCTTGTTAAAAACGGCTGCATCTGTGTCGCCGAAGGCGCAAATATGCCCTCTACCCCGGAAGCCGTTAAAATCTATAAAGATGCCAAAGTACTTTTCGGGCCCGGCAAGGCGGCAAATGCAGGCGGCGTTGCAACCTCCGGCCTTGAAATGTCACAGAACAGCCTGCGCCTCTCCTGGACCCGGGAAGAAGTCGATAGCAGACTGCACCAGATCATGAAAAGCATTCACAAATCATGTATCGATGCTTCTGAAGCTTATGCCACAAAGGGTGACTATGTGGCAGGAGCAAACATTGCAGGCTTCCTCAAAGTCGCTAAAGCAATGCTTGCAAACGGTATTGTTTAATCAGTTTAAGCACGGGAAGCCCCTTCGTCAGCGAAGGGGCTTTTTTTTTACAGCTACCTTTTCGGTTCAACCGGTAAAAAACCTTCCAGCATAAAATTCCACCCTTTTCAGCAAATTTCGACACTCATACCATGAAGCACTAAGTCAACAAACACCCTGTTGGTGTTGGTTTTCATTAATACCAAACATGACTGCATAGTCTATATCTAGTATGCGTTTGGACTTGACACACCATATGTTTTTTATCTATACTTCAAGACAAGAAAATTCAAAAAAACTTTGAAGAGATTGAATATGAAAATAAAAAAAATATTTATTTTTGTCTTTTTAGCAACTTTTTTTACTTTTTTCTTATTCCAAATCGCCCCTGCCATTGCTGCAAAAAAGAAAATAACAAAACAGCCTCCTGCGGCAACGGAAAAACAAAAACCTGATCAGGATGAATCAGGCAGTGCGCCTTCAGGTGCCAATAAAACCTCGGAACAAAAAACCAACTCAAAAAATCCTTATCTTGGCGCTATACTTATTGATGCTGCAAGCGGCAAAGTGCTGTTTGAAGATAATCCAGATGCGAAGGGCAATCCGGCAAGCATCATCAAGCTCATAAACCTGCTTGTAGTGCTCGAGCATATAAAAAATCGATCCATCACTCTTTCGGACAATATCACCATCACTGCTGAGGCCTCAAAAACAGGAGGCTCCCAGGTTTACCTGAAAGAGAATGAAGTGTTCACGGTTGACGAACTGCTCTATGCGCTCATGGTTCAGTCTGGCAATGATGCTGCAGTTGCCCTTGCCATACATGTCGGCGGAACAAAAGACGCCTTTGTCGAACTCATGAATGCAAAGGCGCAGCAGCTGGGCATGACCAACACAAAATTCCACTCAGTGCATGGCCTGCCGCCCGGCAAGGACCAGATGCCAGACGTATCAACCCCGCGCGACATTGCCATACTGTGCCGAGAACTGCTTAAATGGAATGATGTGCTGCGCTACACATCGGTTAAAGAGCGACCCTTCCGGCCTGATGCTGCCCAGCCCTTTATCATGCGCAACCATAACAAGCTGCTGGGGAGTTTTGAAGGCTGCGACGGATTTAAGACGGGATATTACAGAGTGGCAGGCTTCTCTATTGCGGCAACAGCTACAAAAAGAAGTGCGCGGGCCATCGCAGTTGTTTTCGGCAGCCAGAACCGCCATGTTCGCGATGCAAAAACAAAGGAGTTGCTTGCCCGAGGCCTTGCCGAGCTTGTAAAAAACGCCCCGCCTGCAGCTGCGCCAGCAGCTGCTGTTGCTACAGCCCCGGCAGCAGCTGCGTCTGAACAGCCTGTTGTTGCAGAAAAACCGGTTGTTCATGCCGATGCCGCTGATAAAGATGTCGTTCAGATATCAACGCGCACGCTTAAAATTATAGGCATTTCAGCTGCGGCTTTTATTATCCTTCTTGCATGCTTTTTTATGTTTAAAGGCAAAAAAAAGAAAGACTTTTTAAACGACTGATACCACGACGTTGCGCATATGATTTCATATACGATATAAAAAGCCCGTTCCGACAGCATGACGGGCTTTTTTAATCATCCTTATTTCCGGCTGAGCTGGAGCATGGTTAACGTATAATCAGAATTATGTTTTTGAAAGGATCGCCATATGCCCTACCGAGGCAGGAATAAAACACGTTGGCCAAAAGTTACAGCCGAACCAAAAAGCGTTGAAGAACTTCTCAAGGAGATGAAAAAAAACCCTTCTGCCGATGCTAACTACCGGGAGCGGTCTCTGAAAATTCATGGACTTATTTGCGCCAAGTGCGGCACAGAGTTTGAACTTGCTAACAAACATCTTCTGACCGTACACCACAAAGACGGCAATCATAAAAACAACCCGCCCGACGGATCCAACTGGGAAAATCTCTGCATCTACTGCCATGACGATGAGCACAGCAGAGGTGTTCTGGCTGATTATCTTACAAAAGGATAAACTATAAAACTCAGCTCTTTATCCCGCACTTTCACTATTTAGGTTTATCTTCATCTGACAAAAAAAATATAACTTCTGGTAATATAGAATAATTACGTAATGGTCCGCAATCCAAATTAAGAGCCGCTACATGTGGAGTTTTTTGCCGGGCAAACACGGATTCAAGATACGGCATGCTCTATCCTTCCTGGATTAAATTAAATTAAAGCCGGTTGCCTTGCGACTATCGCTCATGAAGGCGGACCCGTTTGGAATCAATCAGTAATAAAGGAACTGTTGTTACGGGACATGTACCTGCGTACCATTAAAACGCTTGTGCATGATACATATTTGAACTAGTGCGGGACACTTTTTAATAGACGAAACCTTTTATTTATTATAACTACCTGAAAAAACACATTTTAATTAATAAATCCGAATTGGCACAATACTTGTATAAAATATTTATTGAGTGCATGAACAGGTTCTAAATTTAAATGTTCAGTGGGCGTTTTCTTGTGATTCGAACATAAAGGACATTTCAAAGTACCAAACCGAAAAGAGCACACTACTTCGTAAGAGTAGGTCGCAAAGTTACCGATCCTGAAATGCAAGGACAGCGGGACTGCCGGTAGTGAAATTATTTGTCACAGCCGGCCTCTCCTTATTCCCAGGAGGGGTTTTTTATTGCAAGAAAGACATAGGCTTTTCTTCTACAGAGACCACAATGACATGAGGCTCAATATGGATGTACATTTTAAAAAACCTCGCATACTGATAGTGGATGACAGTCGTCATATCCGTGATGTTATCAGGTCGTTTTACGATGAATACGGCTTTGATGTGCTGGAGGCGGTTAACGGGAGGGAAGCGGTGGAGATGGCCCGGACACATGCACCTGACCTGATTCTGTTGGACATACAGATGCCGGTGATGAACGGCTACGAGGCAGCCGTCATTTTAAAAAATGACAAGGCTCTTAAAGACATCCCGCTACTTGTCCTTACTGGTCAGGCATTTTGTGAGGTGACGGAACGGATAAGCGGTATGTATGACGGGTATCTGAGTAAACCTTTTAATCAGGAAGATCTGATAAAAGAGACCATGCAGTGCTTGTCCAATAGAATATCTAAACCACTCGTAGACACTCAAACAAAGAGTGTATAATCAGGTAATAACGACCACGTCAATACAGTTATATTTTTGATAGTTTTAAACCAGTGGAGGGGTACATGCAGAATATGGAAGAATCTTTCTATGAAAAGATGCGCGACAAGGTTCGATTCAATATTGAACTCAACATTAGGTATTGCATCAAGGGGCATGGCCAGCAGCATCAGGAATGTCGGATAGCCAATTTGAGCGCCAGCGGTGCAATAGAACACTTCCCTCGTACGGAAAGCCCCATACGTTGTTGTGAACATCGGATTGCATAGTACTGGTGGTCGCAGTAAAGCGTCACAAAATCAATCTTGGGAAACTGAAAAGTGCTCATGAACAACAAAATGACGAAGGAAGAACTGATTAATATTCTGAAGGGCCTGCTTAAAACTCAGGAGGATGTTTCATTCCTGTTGAAACTTGATAAGCCGGATTTGGAAAAGCTGGTATCTGTGGTGCGGAACTATGTCGATGGGTAACGGCATTAAATTTTTCTAAATTTGTTTTAACCTTTTTTTAATTATCACATGTTAAATTGTAAAAAGATTAAAGCAAAAAATAGAGCAACAAAACAAGCAGGGCGTTTTTTTATCTGATAGTGCAGGGAGTGTGCCCCCCCCTTTCATGCTCCCTGCAAAAATCAGTTTCCTGAGGCGAAAGAATGCTTCAAGAGTAGTATTAGAATAAAATTTCTTCATAAAGTGCAGGGAGAATGTCCCCCCTCATTTTCCCTGCACGCCTCCTCCTTCAGGATACTTGCATATTCAAAAAATTTCATACAGATTAATGGTTCATTAACCATGGCTTAACTTCAAAACCGGAGATGCTGCCGTAAAGCCGTATGGTTTTATTGCATAGTGCTTCTGGTGATAGTGTCATTGTCCTAAGAAATTAAAAAGCATCTCAAAAAACTGTTGGTCCAAATCCGGGTTTTTAAGATAAACATTGTTAATGCCCTGGGTGCTCCGCGCTCCAGCACATTTAGTGTATCTGCTTGTCTGGTTCATTCATCAACCTGCCCAGCATGCTTTTCCAGCATCGATTCCAAATCCTGCTTCAGCAGTAAATGCCCGGTAAATGAAGCAGGGTCACGGGATGCCACACATGCTGCGTACAGGCCCCAGGTTTCGGGACGGTCCCAGCCGCTGCGGTCGATGTCGGGATTGAGATATGCCCAGCCATCGCTGTCAGTATTATCGGGCATAATGGCATTCACGGCAATGCCGTACTGCTTCAGCTCTTCAGCAAGGCCCAGAGTCAGGCGGTTCAACGCAGCTTTGCTCACATCATAGGCAATGCCCGTAAAAGGATCATGCCGTAATTCACGGGTCACCACGGATGAAATATTTATGATATGCCCACTGCCCTGCCGCATCATGGCAGGCAGCACCGCCTTCGTGCACAGCACCGTTCCGCGCAAATTGACATCCAGTATCTTATCCCAGTTTTTTTGAGGCATCTCATGAAACAGGGCAGGAAAGTTTGTTGCGGCGTTGTTGACGAGTATGTCGATGCGCCCCCACTCCTGCAGTGTTTTTTCAACCATCTGAGCAACGGACTGCTCATGTGTAACATCGGATCTGATGGCAAGCGCCATGCCGCCCTGCCTGCTAATCTCTTCAGCTGTGGCTGCAATGGTTCCTGCTATCGTCGGAAGATTCAGGCGTGTTCTGGCTGCGGCAACTACCCGTGCACCTTCACTGGCAAGGGCAATGGCGATTGCCTTGCCAATTCCACGGCTCGCGCCGGTAACAATAGCAACGCGGTTATGTAATGTCATGGTGAGAGTATCCTTTCAGCCTGGCTGTTTCTGCAGGCCAAACTCCAGGGTGCGCACATAAACAGCAAAGCCCGCCATGCAGTCATGACGGGCTTTGCTGGTGATTCGTCTGTTTAGTCAAAATAGTTGTAATACTCTATGCCCAGATGTGTAATAAGCTCCTCGCCGATAATGTAGCGCAAAGTATTTTTCAGCTTGGTAAGCTGAATGAAAAGATCATGCTCGGGGTAAACCGATTCAGCGGTCATGGGAGCCTTAAAATAAAACGACAGCCATTCCTGAATGCCTGGCATGCCGGCCCGGGCCGAAAGATCAGCAAACAGCACGAGGTCAAGCACCACAGGGGCTGCAAGGATTGAGTCACGGCAGAGAAAATTGATCTTTATCTGCATTTTGCGGCCCATCCAGCCGAAAATATCGATATTGTCCCAGCCCTCCTTGTCATCACCTCGGGGCGGATAGTAGTTGATGCGCACCATATGATGCACCTTGCCATAGAGGTCAGGGTACAGATCAGGCTGCAATATCGTATCAAGGACGGAAAGTTTTGAAACCTCTTTGCTTTTAAAAGATCCCGGGTCGGCAAGAACTTCACCATCACGGTTGCCAAGAAGATTGGTGGAAAACCAGCCGTCAATACCAAGCATACGGGCCTTCAGGCCGGGGGCAATCATGGTCTTCATGAGTGTCTGGCCTGTCTTGTAATCTTTTCCGGCTATTGGCACGCCCATCTTTCGGGCAAGCTGCGTGAGTGCAGGCATATCGGTGCACAGATGTGGAGAGCCGTTGATATACGGAATGCCGCTTTTTATGGCCGTATAGGCATACACCATGCTGGGTGCAATATGGTCATCGTTTTCCTTGAGCCCCTTTTCAAATGCCTCGATGGACTGATGCACTGCCGAAGGGTCCATATAGACTTCTGTTGAGCCGCACCAGATCATGACCATGCGGTCGACGCCATTGTCGGCGGCAAACTTTTTTATATCTTCATCAAGCAAAAGGTGCTTATCCCACCAGGTCCCGCCTTTCTTGATATTGGGGCCATCGAGCTTTTTTACATAGCGGCGATCAAACACCGCTTTCATGGGATGGATGTCAGCGAGAAAATCCTTCACCGGTTCGAGCTGCTCAGGGGTCAGAACACCTGCATGCTTTGCGGCTTCATAACAATTATCAGGGAATATATCCCAGCCGGCGCAGACAATATCTGATAGTGAGGCAAGCGGCACAATGTCTTTAATCAGGGGCTGGCGGTTTTCATCACGGCGGCCAAGCCGAATATGCCCCATCTGCGTCAGCGACCCATAGGCCGGATACAGCCCCCGGCGTATCGATTCAAGGCCGGCAAGAAATGTCGTGGTTACCGCGCCCATTCCCGGCATGAGTACGCCGAGCTTTCCCTTTGGTTTAGCAATTACAATCTTCTTTCTGTCCATCATCATCTCCTGAAAAATCGAAAGTTCGCATGTGTCATCGCAACAGCACCTACAACCGGTCTATATAATCTTCACCTATCCTGACAAAGTCAACCCAGTGCCGCATGGGATAGGCCTGATGCAGGGTCTGGTTTTTTATGCTCTTCCACAGGCAGGCCACGAGCCAGCGCCTGCAGTCGGTCGGACTGCCAAGCAAAGCGGCGAGGCTGTCGGCAAGGTCCTGATCGTCAGAATCAATCGGAGTCCCGCGCCAGTAGCTCTCCAGTGCTGCAAGATATGCTGCGGTTATTGTGCGTCTGCCGCTGATGCCATTGTCTTTGCGCGGAAGATTGCCGCGCCATTTCATGCAGCCGATGCTGCTGACCAGTATATCAATCCGGCGCACGAATTTAAAATGGCAGGCAGGCTCTGCAGACCCGCCCACATCGCAAAGAAAATCGCGCGCAGATCGGCCCATTTTCCGGTTAATGTCGTTTTCAAGATAGGCCATGCGCTCATGCCAGGTATGAGGCAGTTCCTGCGGATGATGGGGAGCAAGGGGTGTGGCAGCATCTTTGTCGTTAAAGCCCCAAAACGAGCAGTTGATTGAGCGGCATGCCAGACCATAATATGTCCGCTCGGCAAGCATGGCTTTAAGAGGATCTTTTGTGCCCAGAAAGGCATAGACTTTATCGATGGTCTGTTTGCCGCCCAGATCATACCCGGCTACATCCTGGGGCGGTAAATCATGCACCCAGCCCTTGAGTGCTTCAGCATAGTCGACAAGTTCCTGCCTGCGGCCGGGGCTAACCTGATAGTGCAGGCGAAGCGCCGTGTGTTTGCTGCCGCCGATGATCGAGCATATTTCATGAACGCGTTCGGGATAGTCGTAGCGCCATATGCAGCAAAAATCTGCTGCAATGCGACGTTCCTCATCCTCATGGCTGAGCGGTCCCAGCCCTTCTTCAAGCTCATGAATTAAGCCTAAATCCGAATCTGAGCCATAGCCCTGCCGGAGATTTATATCATGGAATTTGCCGCTTTTTACAAGATGGCTGATAAGGCTCAGCGGTATGCCCTGTCTGCCCAGCGTTATGCCATGCGGTGAAAGCAGCATCTCTTCCATAAGCGATCCCCCGACCCTGTAAAATCTTTAATTAAAAAAAATAATATGCTATATTTTTGCTGGCTTTAAAGTCTCTTTATAAAAACAGGTTTATCAAAAAATGACAAGAAAATTTTTCTCTGCAGGCCTTTCCATACTGTGTTTTGTTCTCATCCTTGTGGCTCTTGCAGCAACCCTTGGCATGCAGCTGCTGGGAGATTTGAAAACCTATGTTCAGATTTCGCTCCGGAATGTTGCTGAAACAACCGGCTACCGCATAACCATTGAGGATATCAGATGGGATATTTTTGAAGGCACAGGAGTAAGAGTAGACAATCTTGTACTGTATGACACGGCAGGTACAACACCCTTGCTCGAATGCCGAAAAGTTCATATTAAATTCGATATACTGCCTCTTGTAAAAGCCAAACTAATCGTCTCTCGTGTTATTCTTGATGGTCCGCATGTAACCGTTCATCGCAACAACAATGGCAACTGGATGCTCCCCCCACTTGCTTTTCCGGAAAATACCGCCAGCATCAGCCATCTTGATGCATTCTCCGACTTCTCAATCGCTCTCAAACGATTTACTATAAGCGGCGGTAGCCTTCATTTTGACGACAGGCTCCGTAATGTAGAATTTCACCTTCACGGTATTATGCTGGAAATGCTGCGCGATAAAAAATCCGGCGCCTTTGGTTTGACTATACATGCACAGCAGCCACCGGAAGAAGGCGGCTTAGTCGCGTTCAAAGGCACTTTTCAGGGCATAGACTTCCACGGGCGCCCTGATCGGCTCAACGGTAGTGGAGAACTCACGGTCAAGTCGGCAAAACTGCTGCGCCTTACACCCTATATCTACGACAATGCAACAACGGGTGCTGCGCACTCGTCGCTCAATGCCGCCCTCACAGTAAAACTTGAGCCGGAATGGCAATTTTCTCTAGAAGGCAGCATCGATTCCGACAATATGTCTGCTCCATTGCCTGGTGGCAAGCTTCTGGCACTGGGAAAAAGCAGTTTTGCCTTTTCAGCCCAGGCAAGCAACGGGCTACTGCAACTGGACAACTTCAAACTCACGTTTGCCGATAATGCAACGATTGCGGGGAAATGCACACTTACCCGCATGGATGCATCAGCAGGCCGTCTGGAGCTGAATTGCTCTTCAAACAGGATACCGGTCCACGACATGGCAAAGCTTGCCGGTTCATTTGAAGCACTGCCTCTGCAGGTAAAGGCCATACTTGCACGCACACGCCGCGGCAGCCTTCAGGTAACTGACGTGCAGGTGCTTGCCAGTCTCGGGCATGGGCCTGGGCAGTCGCCTGCAAAGCTGACCGGCAAGGTTGAGCTCTATGATGTCGTAACACATTTCTCATCCCAGATACCTGCTCTTCGCATCTCTCATGCGCAGCTGCATCTGCAGGATAATGAATTCCTTGAAGCTGCAATTTCCGCGCAGTGGCCAGGCACTGATAATCACACGCTGGTAGCAAAAATAGAATCGGCCTTTCATGAACCCAGGATTACCCTACATGCCGACTCCGAACTGAATGCTGCAGGTGCGGAAGCCACCATCCAGGCAGCAGCCCCTGCATTTGTCGAAAAAATCAGCTTTCAATCAGGAAGGATTACGGCAAAAACACAGCTCACATACTCGCAGCAATGGCATATTGCAACTGCTCTTGATTTTCAGCAGGCAGCGGTAGGAGCAGCCGGGAAAATTTCAAAACCTGAAGGCGTTCCGCTGCGCATCGAAGTAAAAACATCCATCACAAAAGACATGACCGCGCCCCTTCCCTTGTCCTTTACGGTTTTCAATAGCGCCGCTGTTCGAGCCGACGGTAAGGTCAAAAGCTGGGAACCCCTCATCTGCAGCGGCACCTACCAGGCTGAAAATTTCGACCTGTCCGCTTTCGAAATACCAGACATTAAAGGCCTGCTTACTATTTCGGGCACATTAAGCGGTACTGGCAAATGGCAGATGCCGGCCAGTGACACGGTTAATTTCCCTGTACAGGGCACCTGCAGGCTCAAGGATTTTTCTATGGTTGCCACAAACAGCGGCAAGCTGCTTGTGGGCGGCAATCTGGACGGATCCTTCGAAAGTAGCGCTGTAAAAATTCTTTCATGCCGGGCCACTATGGGTGAAACAAGCGGCACACTTTCTGGCAGGCTAACGACACTGCTGCCTCCGCGCGGCAGGCTCGATATAGTTGCTGATCTTTTTGATATTGATGATTTCGTCATCGTTATTGATAATTTCATAGCTGTTAATGAACAGATAAAACTGAAGAAAAAAGAGCCGGCTACGCCATCACATACTCCCGACATGCTTATGCTGACTGATCTGGATATGCCCTTGAAGCTTAAACGGCTCAATCTCTGGAACTGGGATTTAGACAACGGTACCTCCATGTGGACCTTTAAAAAAGGAGTTATGCACTGGGACGACATTACCCTTATAGGCGGTGGCGGGCCCATCAACGGCACGGTACTGTTTGATCTTTCCAACCTGCCTGTGCGAACGCTGACGCTTTCACCGTCGCGCTCTCAGTCGGATTTTCTGTTTGTTGTGCCTGCCCTTCGAAAAAACCGCACCATTTCCGGCACCATGGATATGAACGGGTGGTTTTCATCGACATTTTCCCGAAAAGAGGAACTCGGCAGGAATATGACAGGAAAATTTCATATCGATGTTGTGGATGGAAAAATCCAAAAGCTCACGATGCTCTCAAAAATACTTGAGCTTATGAATTTGAAATATGTATTCAGTTTCATGTCAAACGATATTCCTTTCCACGGGTATGCCCTATGACACTATTACAGCCGATTTCACTGTTGATCACGGTGTTATGAAAACAGATAACCTTCAGCTGACAGGTCCTGCCATGAACCTGTCGGCAGTAGGCACTATCAATATGGGCACGGAAGATATGGATTTGATCATCGGCGCTCAGATTCTTGAAACATTCGGAAAAATAGTAGGCGCTATTCCCCTTGCCGGCAGTATTGTTACCGGTAAGGACAAAACAATTACCCTGGCATATTTTAAGGCGAGTGGATCCTATCAGGATGCCTCTGTCATGCCCATGCCGGTTAAGTCTTTAAGCGCCCCGGTTATTAAAATAATTAATTCGTTTTTGTATTTTCCCAAAAAGCTCCTGAATCAATCACCTGAGACAGGCACTCTCTCAACTGATAATACGACACGCTGACACCCTTCATCTACCGCACCGGCAAAGCTTATTGTCTTGATGGTCCAATTTCCAAATTTATTCAGGCAACGAGGGTGCAGGAGGGAGCCGGGAAGAAAAACGGCGGGGTACGATGTGTTCGTAGTGTTGTCTGCCCATTGAGATAGTCGAAGGAACCACGGTAGTCTGTCAAGGAGAAGTACACGTTCGGATAGCAGGCTCTCCACCCATCAAATAAAGGTTCTGAAGCGAGAATTCCTTGACCCTAAACACTGTACCCTGAAACCAGAGCAGGTATCGTTTTTGCCAATGAACAGCTTTATGCACTGACTGTCTGCATATAATTAGCCTGCTAATAAAACTTGCTTTGTTTGTTTTATCATGTTAATTTAGAGACTTATTCTATTTAACGGTTTTGTTTTCATCACGACTCAGCGTTGACAAAATGTTTTTTTAACCATCTACATATTGCCATTTTGTCAAATTACAGTATGAAAACCGTCATTCGGCAAATATATTTATTTTAACATTTTATATTTTTTTATAATTAAAATTTTAATTTCAGTATAGAGGCACTCTTAACCGCCAATCAGAAAAAATTTGGCCTTAATCTTGCCAATAGTAACACTGCAAATAAACATCTCGACTATAAATAATTTTACGAGGAGAGTTTTATGCATATTGTCGTCTGTGTAAAGATGGTGCCTGACACGACTCAGGTAAAAATCGATCCGGTAACCAACACGCTAGTGCGTGAAGGTGTGCCCTTCATCACCAATCCCTACGATACTAATGCAGTTGAAGAAGCAATTCGCTTCAAGGACAGATATGGCGCGCATATAACAGCCGTCTCGATGGGCCCGCCAGCTGCAGAAAGCGTACTGCGCAAGGCGATCTCACAGGGAGTCGATGAGGCAATACTGCTCAGCGACCGCGTATTCGGTGGCGCCGACACGCTGGCAACCTCAACCGTGCTGGGCCTTGCCATAAAAAAAATTGCCGAGAAACGGCCTGTTGACATTGTGCTGTGCGGCAAGCAGACCATAGACGGAGATACTGCGCAGGTTGGCCCGGGTATCGCCCGGCGGATGGACATCCCCCAGCTCACGCTTGTTGACGAAGTCTGTCGGTGAATCAGGAAAATAAGACCATGAAGGTGCGCCGCAAGCTTGAAGCCTATCATGAAATTATTGAAACCAAAATGCCCTGTCTGCTCACTGTTGAGCGCGAAATCAACACGCCCCGCTACCCGACCGTACCCGGCCGTCTTGATGCTGAAGAGGCGCCAATTCAGGTATGGACCAATGCCATGCTTAAGCTTGACCCGAAAACAATCGGCCTTTCAGGATCGCCCACGCAGGTGCGCAGAATATTTGCTCCCGAGCGAACCAAGGGCGAAGTCATCATGGGCGAGGCGGATCAGAAGGACAATGCCGTGGAAGCAATGTTCACGAAGCTGAAGGAATGGGACTTTATCACAGCGTAAATAACTAATTGATGAGTTGTGGGAGGATACATGGATCAACAGCCGAAAAAAATAAAAAAACCCCGTGGCAAAGCCCGCCTGCTTGAAGGAAAGTGTATTGCATGCGGCGCCCGCTGCCAGGCATCATGCCCGAGCGATGCCATTGAAATGAATGCGAAGGAAGAGCCTATCATCAGCGCTGAAAAATGCATCAGCTGCCAGAAATGCGTTAAGATCTGCCCCGGCAGCGCCATTGAGATGTATTTCACTCCGGAAGAACTTAAAATTATCGAAGAGCTTGCAGCGCAGGGCGGCGCAGCTGCCCCTGTCGAGGAAGAAGAGAAAAAAGAAGAAAAATCGCCCGAGTCAAGCATCGCCGCCTGGAAGGGCGTATGGGTGTTTGTGGAACAGTTTGAAGGGCATGCCCATGAAGTTGCATGGGAGCTTCTGGGCAAGGGTCGCATACTTGCAAATGACCTTGGGGTAGAGCTTGCCGCATTCGTGCTCGGCGACAATGTCAGGCATCTGGCTGATGAGGCCTTCTGCTGGGGCGCAGACAAAGTCTATCTCATGGACAGCCCTGTTCTGAAGCATTACCGCACCACCTCGTATCTCAAGGGCTGCGTTGATATCGTCAATAAATATAAGCCTGAAATAGTGCTCATGGGCGCGACGGGCCTCGGGCGCGACCTTGCCGGCGCTGTGGCGACCGATCTCAAGACCGGTCTTACGGCCGACTGCACGAGCCTGACCATCGACACCAAGATGCGCCTCCTTGAGCAGACCCGTCCGGCTTTCGGCGGCAATATCATGGCAACCATTCTCACGGAAACACACAGGCCGCAGATGGCCTCGGTGCGGCCCCATGTGATGCCCAAGCCGGAATATAAGGCGGGCGCCAAGGGTCAGCTCATTGAAGAGCCCTTCACCATGAAGGAAGAGGATATTCCGACCAAGGTGCTCGAAATCATCAACACCTCATCAGAAGGTTCGGTCAATATCGCCGGAGCCAAAATTCTTGTTGCCGGCGGACGCGGGATGCTCAGCCTTGACAACTTTAAAATGCTTGAGCAGTTTGCTGAAATGATCGGCGGCGTTGTTGCCGGTTCACGCTGCGCAGTTGATGAAGGATGGATTAAGCATGACCGGCAGGTCGGCCAGACAGGCAAAACCGTGCATCCCAAGCTGTATATCGCCTGCGGCATCTCCGGCGCCATTCAGCATCTGGTAGGCATGCAGGATAGCGAATTCATCATCGCCATCAACAAGGACAAGACAGCCCCGATTTTTGATGTGGCCCATCTTGGCATCGTCGGCGATGTGATGGAGGTCATACCGTCGCTGATTGAAAAATTCAAACAGACCAATGCCCGACCGAACTGAATAATGCGAACAATTAACCTCTTTATATAGAGAAAGGAGTTGCCCTTGAGCCCTTTAGAAAATATCATTTTTGCCATCCTCTGTGTTGGCGGCGTTCTTTTTTTCCTGAAAAACGTATTCCGGCTCCTTGCAATGATCTGCCTGGGACGCACTGAAAACAGATTCGACAGCCTGATTGGACGCTTCACCGGCATGCTGACCTATGGTTTCGGCCAGTTGCGCGTTGTCAGCGAAAAATTCGGGTTTAACCATTTCCTTCTCTTCTGGGGATTTCTCGTTCTGGTATGCGTAAACTCGGAGTTCTTTATCGCCGGCGTATTCCCCAAATTCAGCTGGGATTTCATAGGCGAAGTTCCCTGGGGCCTTGTTATGGGACTGGCCGACATGATGAGCCTGGTGGTGCTGGCTTGCGTTTTAGTCGCACTGTTCAGGCGCCTGGTCGTCAAGCCTTTTTATATAGACTCAACCTATGACGCGTATCTGATTCTCTCCCTTGTCGGCTCCCTCATGATAGCCTATTTCGGCATGAACGCGTGCTGAAGCTGCTATGGGAACCTCGAAACAGTAATACATGTTCATCTCAAAGTCCCTGGCTTCGATGTATATGCCGGCATGCCCAGCTGCATACCCTGCATGTATGGGCGCGCGTATTCTGGTGGGCCCATGCCCTCATTCTGCTGTTCTTCCTGAACTATCTGCCCTACAGCAAGCACCTGCACATTCTGACATCGCTGCCGAACTGCTTTTTCCGCAGTTTCAAGCCCGTCACCACCGTGCCGCGGCTGACTTTCAAAAAGGGCTTCACGTTCGGTATTTCCAAAATCACCCAGTTCCGCTGGAAGGACCTGCTGGATTTTACGGCCTGCACCGAGTGCGGACGCTGCCAGGCAAACTGCCCGGCCTATCTCACTCAAAAGCCTCTCAATCCGAAAGAAGTCGTGCATAAGGGTAAGGTGAATCTGTTCGCCAACGGCAATGAGATCATGGCCCACCGGCCTGCCGATATGCTGGCCCCTGCGCCTGAGGATGCCGCAATGTGCGTACCGCTGATTAACGGCCGGGAGGAAAGCATATCACGGGATGCCATCTGGGCGTGCACCACCTGCGGCGCCTGCATGCAGAAATGCCCCGTCTTCATCGAGCATGTGCCCAAAATCGTTGAGATGCGGCGCCACCTTGTTATGGAAAAGTCGGAGTTCCCCGAAGAGCTCACCACCTTCTTTGAAAACTCCGAGCAGCGCTCAAACCCCTGGGGCATTGCGCCTTCTGACCGCGCCAAGTGGACTGTTGATCTCAACGTACCCGTGCTGGGAGACGGCGTTCAGGCCGAGTATCTGTTCTATGTCGGCTGCGCAGGTGCTTTTGATTCCCGCGCTCGTCAGGTGACCCAGGCAATGACCAAAATTCTCAATGCTGCAGGAGTTAACTGGGCAGTACTGGGCAATGAAGAGAAATGCTGCGGCGATTCGCTGCGCCGCCTCGGCAATGAATTCGTTTTTGAGAAAATGGCCAAAGAAAACATTGCTGTTCTTGAAAAATACGGCATCAAGAAAATCATCACCTACTGCCCGCACTGCTTCACAACGCTCAAGAACGACTATAAGCAGTTCGGCTTCGACGCTGAAATTATTCATCACACAACATTTATCAATGACCTCATCAAGGCAGGCCGCATCAAGGTCGACTCAGGCGCTCTTACCGGCACAACTGTCGTGCATGATTCCTGCTATCTTGGCCGCTACAATGATCTCTATGAGGCTCCCCGCTCAATCGTCAAGGCATGCTCGGGCAAGGCCCCTGCCGAGATGGAGCGCAGCGGTGAAACAAGCTTCTGCTGCGGCGCCGGCGGCGGCAGAATGTGGATGGAGGAGCTTGTCGGCAAGCGCATTTACATCGAGCGCACGCAGGAAGCCCTCAAAGCTGCTCCGCAAACCATTGCCGTTGCATGCCCCTACTGCATGACCATGTTTGAAGACGGTGTAAAGGATGAAAAAGCCTCAGACCGCACCAAGGTAAAAGATGTGGCTGAAATCGTTGCTGCCGCGATGAAGTAAGCAACGCTGCGAAACAATGCAAAGGCGGAAGCATACTGCAGTGCTTCCGCCTTTTTTTTCATTATCTGCTTTATTTTAATCAAGAAATTGTTTATAAAAATACACACAATAACTTTTGATATGCCTGTAGGGGCATACCTGAGTGTACGCCCTTGTTAGATGCAGACAGGTAACAGGAACATCATTTTTACGCAATTGCAATGAGCTCAGTCCTGCTAAAAAAACAGCCGGTCATCGCCTGCAAAACCGGCTTCCGCTACTGTGAAAAGCAGGAGCAGTACATTGCTGCCGATGTGTGCAAAAAACGCAGCGAAGAAAAAACAAAATGCTACCGCTGCTATGAAAAATGGCATCGCACAAAAAACCAGCTCGCCCTGCCCTTTCTGAAAAAATAGCCCCCCTCCAGCCACCTACCAAAATTTTTACATTACGACACTTAATCTGGACAATTGCTATCCGGAAAAGACTACGTTCACTTTCCATAATGCAGGGTATTCTTAAATTAAATCTTGTGCAGCATTGCAGCACTGTGTGACCTGCCCCAATGCTTACGTGTTCGTTCTTACTGCTTGAATCCCTGCGGATGGCCTGCATACCATTTCTGCAGGCTTCGGATGCTTGCTTCAAGGTCTTTTTTCAGTCTTCCAGTGCAGGGTTGTATTGGCTTTTTCAGGCTGGGCGTAGATGCTCGAGTATTCTCCCTTACGGGTGTCCTTCTTAATCATGGGAATGGAGACCCCGCACACTTCCTCGACTTTCGATACTATCTGCTTCACGCTGTAGCCAGTGCCATTGCCGAGGTTGAAAATATCACTTGCGCCGCCTGCATCAAGATACTGCAAAGCCGCCAGCATGAGCTGCTGCGAGGTCCTCGACATCTATATAGTCGCGAACCGGCGTGCCATCAGGCGTATCCACCTTCAGGGCAGGTAAGATAAAAAGGCTCGATATTCATGGCGCCGCGCACAGCATTCTGCATAAGAAGCTCGAGAAGGCCGCTTGCTGTCGCCGATGCGGCCGTCTGAGCTTGCGCCGCAGACATTGAAATAGCGCAGAATGGCATAGGAAAATCCGTGAATATCGCCATACCAGCGAATCATCTTCTCTGACAAAAGCTTGCTTTCGCCATAGGGGTTCATGGGCTGAAGAGGATGTTTCTCGTCAACAGGCAAATACCGGGACTCACCATACACTGCACAAGTTGATGAAAATATAAGTTTTTTCAAGCAATTATTACGCATCGCCTCAAGTAAATTATATGTACCGATAGTGTTGTTATGAAAGTATAGCTCTGGCTGCTCCATCGATTCATTGACCAGACAGACAGCGGCAAAATGCATAACAGCGTCGATATCGAGGATCTCTCAAAAGAGCATTTAAATCATCAGGATTGCGCAAATCACCTTTGACAAAGCAGAGTTTCCCATAGGACTTTAAAACATCAATGGCTTCACTATAGCCGCGTGAGAGGTTGTCAAAAACAATGACCTCAAAACCTTTTTCAAGCAGCAGTTTAACCGCATGACTGCCTATATAGCCGGCGCCGCCGGTAACAACTATTTTTTTCATTACACAACCTTCTTACGAGCTCGATTTTTTTCTTCTGAACCGCTCTGCATGAGCAAGAAAATTCCGCAGCAGCTCTTTCCCGCAGCTTGTGAGCACTGACTCAGGATGAAACTGAATTCCTTCAACCGGATACGCCCGATGGCGAATGCCCATTATTTCATCATGATCGGTCCAGGCGCTGACTGTTAAGCAGTCCGGCAGGGTTTCTTTTTTAACGATGAGCGAATGATAGCGAGTGGCGTCAAACGGGTTAGGAAGTCCCTTGAACAGGGTTTTGCCGTCATGGAAAACAGCAGATGTTTTTCCATGCATGATGCGCGGGCGCCCGAACCACTGCTGCGCCGAAAACCTCACCTATGCATTGATGCCCGAGGCAAACGCCCAGTATGGGATACACTCCCTTGAAGCGGTCAATCAGCTCTTTGGATATTCCGGCATCAGCAGGTCTGCCGGGGCCGGGTGAAATGACGATCATCTCCGGCTTGAGCTTATCAACCCGGGCAAGCGTTATGGCATCATTTCGAAAAACGCGAACTTCCTGTCCCAGTTCACCAAAATACTGAACGAGATTGTAGGTAAATGAATCATAATTATCGATCATTAAAAGCATTTACAGTCCCTCATGCGCCATGGCAATGGCACGCACCATGGCTTTGGCTTTGTTGACTGTCTCGACATACTCTCGCTCTGGCTTTGAATCCATAACAATGCCGGCGCCCGCCTGAAAGTATATTTTCCCGTTTTTTATAAACATGGTGCGAATGGTAATACACAGATCCATATTGCCCGAAAAGCTGAAATACCCGACAGCGCCTGCATAGGGCCCCCGCTTGTGGCGTTCAAGCTCGTCAATAATCTCCATAGCCCTAATTTTCGGGGCTCCCGATACCGTACCTGCCGGAAAGGTCGCGGCAAACAGATCAAAGGCATCGCTGCCTTTCATGAGCTTGCCCCTGACGCTTGATACAAGATGCATAACATGGGAATAACGCTCAACAACCATGAAATCCTCAACACAGACCGAGCCCATTTCAGCCACGCGCCCCACATCATTGCGCCCCAGGTCAACCAGCATGATATGCTCAGCTATTTCTTTGGGATCACGGCGAAGATCATCTTCAAGATGCCTGTCCTCAGTATCGTCTTTTCCACGGCGGCGGGTTCCTGCAATGGGGCGAACGGCAATATCTTTCTTTTCAAGACGCACAAGAACTTCAGGAGATGATCCTATGATATAATCCTTGTCCATCCGGATGAAATACATATACGGTGAAGGATTAACAATGCGCAGCGCGCGGTAGAGATTTATGGGGTCGGTTTCCATATCGGTTTCAAAACGCTGCGAAAGCACAACCTGTATAATATCACCAGAACGGATATAGGATTTAGCCTTTTCTACAATCTGTTTAAAATCATCTTTATGAACATTGGAACTGACAGTGCCCGGCAGGCTCGAAACAGGCTGCTTTGTTTTCCTGACCGGTTTTTGCAGCAGTCCGATGACCTGTTCTATCGTTGCAACAGCCGAATCATAGGCCGCCGGGATATCACGGTTCTCATCAACATGCACATTGCAGACTACTTTCATGGTATGCTGAAGGTTGTCAAAAATCAGAAGCGTATCGGTAATCATCATGCAGGCATCGTTCCAGCCAGGATCATCCTGTGTAGCATCCGGCAGCCGCTCGAAAAATCTGACCATATCATATCCTATATAGCCTACCGCTCCACCGTAAAAACGGGGCAATCCTTTGATTTCCACAGGATGGTAGCGGCGCATAAGCCTGCGCAGTTCATCCAAAGGATGATCGCAGTCTATCTGTTCAACTGCAGACCCTTTGCGAATAGTAACCTGACGACCCTTGCTTTGAAATATAATTGAAGGGTTGATGCCGATAAAGCTGTAGCGGGCCCATTTCTCGCCGCCTTCAATACTTTCCAGAAGAAAGCAATACCTGGAAGAGCTCAGCTTCATAAATGCAGAAACAGGGGTATCGGTATCGGCTATTATTTCCCGGTATACGGGGATGAGATTGCCCCGATTTGTTTTTTTTAAAAATTCCGTAAAATCAGGAAAGTATATTTGTTTTGGTGCCATGGCCGTAGAGAATTTATTGTACGTTATTGTCAGTTCTGACCCAGTTGCGCAGTCCGATGCAAGCCATCGAGTGCGTAAACTATTACAAAAGCGCTGTAGTGTATATATTTTCTGAGACCATATCCGGTGTTTGACCGTAAAGAAATCAAAAACTGTCACATGGTCATAACAGACGTTTTGATTATGTATCATTAATAAAATGATCTGTAAAGATTGTTAGTTTTGGGATGCAACGCATTATTTTTTAATTTTAATTTCAAAAAAATATGGTAAAATACAAAAATTATACTGGTATAAAAACAACATCAAAAAAGGAGCTCTATCATGCGCGTACTTGGTTTCCTCGGCAGTCCACATGTTAATGGAAGATCTGCAAAGCTTCTCAAAAAAGCTCTTGAAGGCGCTGCAAGCGCCGGCGCTGAAGTCAAGGAATTCGATCTTATTAAAATGAACATCAAGTATTGCTCGGGCTGCAACGCATGCTACCTTACAAAGCCCGAATTAAAAATCGGCAAATGCTCCCTCAAGGATGATGCGCCTGCAATTTTCGAGGAGTATGTTGAGGCTGAGGGCTATATTTACGCTTCTCCTGTCTACGATATGTTTATAACCGCACTCATGAAAACATTTCTCGAGCGAAAAATCATGCTTACCTATCGCCCAAGGGAAGCGGTCGGAAAGATTCCCGATTCACGGTGCTGTGCCTATTTCAAGAAAAAAGCATCCATTATTGTCACCGGCAACTGCGTTGATGAATACCGGGAAGTTATGGGCGACCCCTGCTTTGAAGCCTATGAGGGGCACTTTATGATCGAGCAGATTGATACCGTCGACAAAATGTACTGCGGCGGCCATGAAATATTGACGGAAGACGATTTCAATAAAAAGCTTGATGAGGCATTTCAAATGGGCGTTCGGCTTGTGCAGGAAGTTGAAAAGTCCCGCGAATAAGCACCTTCCAACCTAGGATAAAACCAGAACAGGGTGTTCGGCTTGCAGAAGCCGACACCTTTTTTATATGATGCAGCAAGTGATAAAAAAAAGCACCCCCGCAAAGGAGTGCTTTTTTATAGGCTGGTTGAACTCAGTTGGACTTGCTTTTTACACGAACAGCCTGAAGGCCTTTGTTGCCCTGTTCGACATCAAAAGTGACCTCGTCTCCTTCGCTGAGCGAACGGAAGCCACTTCCATCAATGGCTGTAAAGTGAACAAAAACATCTCCATGCTCCTGCGACTCGATAAAACCAAACCCCTTTTTGTCATTGAACCATTTTACTCGACCTTCCGACATGTGTAAAACCTCCTAAAAAAAATTAAAAAAACCGCAGCAGCAGCAGGTTCAATTTTTTAAATGCTTAAAATAATAAGACACTGCAAAAAAATCTCCCCATGCCGCTTCCGCCTGCCACAAGACATCTTTGAAGCTTGTGATGCCTTAACTCTTTCTTTAATTCTTCTTGCATCTTTTGTCAAATAATTTTGAAACTGAACATTTAACGATATATTTAAAAACAGCTCAGACGGAAAACTGTTCGGGATAGCGCTCACGCTTGAAGTGCCTGCCATGGGCTTCGATGATGACTGCCAGAGCATGACACCCCACATACAGGCTGAAGGCCTGCTCGTTGAGTAAATCCAGTGTCGGAAGGCCGCGAAACAGAGTTTTGTACAGTCTGTGAAGAATGATAATAAGGGCCAAAACCTTTGATTCAAAATCTGATTTTTTCCCGCTTAGAACAGCTTCAACAAAAACTTTCTGGCTATTTGAGTGGAAGCGCAAACTGGCATAATGCTGGTTAAAGCCTGCGTCATCATAATAGCGTTTTTCATAATAGGTTAAGATACTTTCAATATCTGTCCGGCATCTGCGCCTCTTTACGATTTCTGTGGCCAGTACATTAAAGGTCTTCATATCAGCATGAGCGCTGCACAGAAGCCCTTCAAAGACATTCCACATAAGGGTAAAATTTTCAACCGCAAGCAGTGTATCCGGGGTGAGGTCTTTTGCGTAAGTCAATTTTTCCGCAATCCATTCTTTCGCTGAAAACGAAGATAAATCAAGCATTAAACCCTCCTTTTTGAAGACTTACATGAACCGCATACAACAGGTAGTGATTCGCTACGGATGTGTATAAATTCGGGCAGTCACAACGGGCTGCCTCTGAAAATAAAACAGGCGCCACGGGCAGGGAGAGCCTACCCGCAAACGGTGCACAATAGTCATCTACACAATCACCACCGAGTTTTCACTGTCGCCATAGGGACTGGCGACATAGGAGTCAGCCTGCCAGTCATTCTCCCAGCGGAAGTCATCAATAAGGTAGCGGTACTGATAATGCCTGCCCGGCTCGAGATCCAGGCAAATGGTAAAATCACCGCTTGTGAGGCGATTCATGGGGTGGGAGTTTATGCACCAGTTGTTGAAGTCTCCCACGATGCAGACCATGGAAGCGCCGGGGGCGGCAATGCCCGGAAGTATGAACGTAACAGAGCAGACAGGTTTTGTTTTGAAGTACTTTTTTTTGATGCCCGCTGATGGCTTTGAGCTTTTCAGGGATTTTTTTTCCGCAACGGGCTTGCGTGATACTGCGGATTTTTGTTTAGCTGTTATTTTTTGTTTGGATACGATTTTTGTAGCCATGGCGTCCCTCCCCTGCTTGTTAATATCATTACATACTGTACTTATAATATGCTAGTTAAAATATCAAATAATTATTACATTCCTATGAATGGTATACAGTGCCGGAACCAGTCCTGATATGACAACCTGCCCTGCTGTGAGGACCTGATGAACCTTCTGTGAAAACCTGTCGTTTTGCATGCCGGAGTTGGCTGTATCAGCCTGCAGAGAATGAATTCAGCTTGAGTAATACAGCAGGCCGCGGTATCATCATGAAAAAATTCATCTGATGCTTCAGAAGATGCCGACAAGAAAAAAACCCGCTCAGAAAAAAAAGCCGCGAAAGATGTCCCGCCGGGCGCTGCTTATAGCACTGGCGCGTATTTTTCTAACCGGCAGCATTACTGCCAGCCTTCTGCTGGCCCCGTACTGCCTGTACCTGTCCATAAAAATCGAGAACCGGTTCTCGGGCAGGCGCTGGGATATACCCTCCCGCGTATTTTCCGATACCGACAGTTCTCATGCCCGGCCAGGGCATACGCATTGATTCGTTCAAGGATAAGCTCAAAGCCCTCGGGTACCGTGAGGCCCCGTCAAGGCCGCGCCAGAAGGGGGAAATGAAGGTGTCGGGGCAGGAAATAGATATTTTCCTGCATGATCTTAAAATGCCCGGGCTTGACCGGCCCGGCTTCCCGGTGCGCATAACGGTTGGCGGCGGCACAATTCAGGCGATACGTTCCATGCCCGGCGGAAAAAATCTTCCCATGATCGAGCTTGAGCCCGAAGAAGTCATGCTCTTTTATGGCGACGAGCATGAGCGCCGAAGGCTCATCAGCCTTGACCAGGCGCCCCGGCATTTTATCGATGCCGTTCTTGCCGCCGAAGACCGGCACTTTTACAGCCACTACGGCCTTGACCCCATCGGCATCACTGCGGGCACTGTTTGTCAACCTTCTGCATGGCGGCATACGCCAGGGCGGTTCGACCATCACCCAGCAGCTGGCAAAAAATTATTTTTTAACCAGTGAGCGCACCATTACCCGCAAACTCAACGAGGTGCTCATTGCCCTGATTATCGATGCCAAATACGAAAAAAACCAGATTCTTGAAATGTATCTCAATGAAATTTACCTGGGCCAGAAAGGCTCGGCATCCATAAACGGCTTCGGGGAGGCTGCGTTTTTTTACTTCGGCAAGCAGGTAAGCGATCTGACGCTCAGCGAAAGCGCCGTGCTGGCAGGCCTTATCAAATCGCCCGGCCAGTATGGGCCCTTTGCCGACAAAAAAGCCTGCACCGAGCGCCGCGACATGGTGCTTGCAGCCATGCGCTGAAAACGACATGATTACCGACAAGGAGCTGCAGGCTGCGCAGCAGGCAGCCGTGCGCACGTCCGCCTACAGCCCGACCAACAAAAAGGCGCCGTATTTCATGGATTATCTTGCGCAGCAGCTGCGCGACATGTATCCGCCTGAGGTGCTCAACGGCCTGGGCCTTTCCATGTATACCACTATCGACATGCAGGTGCAGACGGCTGCCGAGCAGGCCCTTGCCAAGGGCCTTGAGCGGCTTGAAAAGGCGCAGCCGGCGCTGCGCCGCGATGAGCCCGGCAAACAGCTTCAGGGGGCCGTGGTGGTCATAGACCCAAAAAGCGGCGCCATAAAGGCCATGGCAGGCGGCAGAGACTACGGCGCAAGCCAGTTTAACCGCATTACCCAGGCCCGCCGCCAGCCCGGCAGCGCGTTTAAGCCCTTTGTCTATTTGAGCGGGCTTGACATATGCACGCCCGCGACCATGCTGTCAAATGAGCCGCGCACCATGACGCGTCGGGGGCAGGCAGTGGGAGCCAAAAAACTACGAGGACATACCCGAGACACAGCTCACCATGCGCGAGTCCCTTGCCCGGTCGGTGAATCTGACAACCATCGATCTTGCCATGCGCACGGGCCTTTCCCGCATTATCCTCACAGCGCGGCAGTTTGACTTCTCGACACCCCTTGCCCCCTCGCCGTCGATGGTTCTTGGCGCATCAGAAGTCATACCCCTTGAGCTTGCCCGGGCCTACTGCGCGTTTGCCTCAGGAGGCGTTCTGCCGGTACCTTTCACGCTGAAAAAAGTTATCGATGAAAACGGAGCCGTACTGGCGCTGAGGCACATGAGCGCAAAACGGATAATTCCGCAGGACAAGGCCTATATCATGAATTCGCTGCTGCGAAGCGTGGTGACGGAGGGAACTGCACGGGGCCTTGCCGGCCGCGGGATAACCGTGCCTGCTGCCGGCAAAACCGGCACAACCAATGATTCACGCGACGCATGGTTTGTGGGCTATACGCCCGATCTGCTGGCGCTGGTGTGGGTGGGTTTTGACGACGGCGACTCTATCCGCAATACCGGCGCAACAGCAGCCCTGCCCATCTGGGCAGAGCTTGTGCGCTCGGTGCCGCAGTGCATGTCAGGCTCATGGTTTACCATGCCCGAAGGTGTTATCACGAAAACAATCTGCAAAGAAAGCGGGCAGCTGGCCCGTGAAGGCTGCTGCCCGCTGCAATTGGATGAAGTCTTTCTTGCTGCCCGGGTGCCGTCTGAAATCTGCACCCTGCATCAGGCAGGACCCATTTCAGGGGTCATCGAAAAGATCAAAAATTTTTTAAACCCGTTTTAACATCATGCCGTCGGCGTTTCCGTGCCTGCGCTGCAGGTCGTTATATTCGTGACCAGTGAAAAAATTTGCGTGAACAGGCATACCGGGTCAGACTGGCAGGTTTGCAGCCCGGTTATGAAATCAATGACTGTATCTAAAATACACAGCGCCACCGCCGATATCCCCGTCTGCCTGAATGATCTGCATTTTGCCGGTACCGTCACCCTGGAAAATCATGTCATTGCCATTGACCTGCACAAGCAGCATGCGGCCAAAGCCCGGCGCGATGGTGATCGACGGAATTTTTTTGCCCTTGAAAGTAAGGCCGAACATAAAACCATCCGTGCGGTCAAGCCGTTCAATCTTAAACGTTATGCCGCTGCTTTTCAGCAGATTGTTCAGAGTGGGTTTTTTAACCGCGGCCTGGGCCGTTGTACTGAAAGCGAAAAGAAAAACCATGGCTGCAATGACAAAGCCCGCTCCCCGTTTTGTTGCAAGTTTATTCATACTGTCTCCTTTCATAATTGTTGACTTCATTGTTTAGGTATTCGTACTGTTGCTTTATTTGTTCAGGCATTGCTTTAAAAACACACGGTAAGCAATTGCCATTAAAAAAATGTATCATGTTCAAGGACTTTTTCATTATGCTGAGTCGCATACCTAGACCATAGTAACCGGCATCCTCTATTCACTGAGCTAACTGAAAAAACATTCTGCATCAGGACATCAACCGTTATTCTTTTAAACAGTTTCACTATGCAGTTTGTTTCATACTAATTTCAGTTTTCTTATAAAACTTCAGTTGCGCTGACAAGGCGATGATTATCTGAAAATGCGTATTTACTGAATAAATAGATATTTTAGGAGCTGTTAAGCAATGACGTTATTACAGTCATGAAGCTCGACTTAGTGAACACACTATCGAGCAGGCTTACAGTTGTACGTATCCAAAAGCGAATACACTAAATAGAAACCTGTCTCATAAAAAAGCAGGCAGTCAGCCATTGAAGGCTGCTGCCCGCGGAATATCAAATAAAAATTTGTCAGCCGAACGAACGTACCGATGCGTTTCTAGTGTCTTTGCCTACTGGATGATTACGCCGGTATTGCAGGTCGTCACATCTGTATACAGCCCTAAAATCGAAGTAAAATAGCAGGCATAATCAGCCTGTGCGCAGTACGTCAAACTTTGAAAAAAGCCGATTACAGCCTGTGCAATGCACAGCACATAGCTGAGATCGGCGATCGCCTGAATAATCTGCATGTTGCCGGTTCCGTCTGCCTGCAAAATAATGTCATGCCCGTCTGTCTGCACCAGGAACATGCGGTCAAAGCCCGGCGCAATGAACAATGGTTCTCTTCGGGCCCCTTGAAGGAAAGCCCGAACACAAAACCATCCGTACGGTCGAGCTTCACAATCTTCATGCTCATGCCTTTTTTGCTCAGCATGCTTTTAAGGCTTGCATCCCTGGCCGAAGCCTGCCCGACCGTTGTCAGGGTGAAGACAAAAACAATGGCCGCGATGAAAAGACCTGTTTTTCGCGTAACGGTAACGTTATTCATAAAAACTCCTTTCATAATGTTATGTAACTTTTACACTATTTAATACATATTAGATTACGGTACAAGCCATTTCTTTTTGACAAAAAACACTATGGCAAAAATCGAGAGAAACAGTGAGAAGCTGATAATGATGAGAAATGCATAGGGATTATTTTGTATCGGTAATATCACGTTCATACTGAAGTAGCTTGTCACGGAAATCGGTATGGTCATGATGATGGTAATGGATGTCAAAACCTTCATAACTATATTCAGGTTATTGGAAATAATAGAGGCAAAAGCATCCATCATGCCGCTCAAAATATCACTGTAGATATTGGCCATTTCTATTGCCTGCCGGCTTTCGGTAACGATATCCTCGCACAGGTTCTCATTTTCATCGTCCATGTTCAGCACATGCAGCCGCAGAATGCGCTCCATCATAAGCGCATTGGTTTTAAGCGAGGTCGTAAAATAGACGAGACTCTTCTCTATGTTAAACAGCTTAATGAGCTGTTTGTTTCGCGATTCCTGCTCAAGTTTTTTCTGAATGATATTGGCGGCATTATTGAGCTGCTTCAAATGAGTGAGATACTGCATGGTGGCACGCAGGATGATCTGCAGCACAAACCGGTCGCGATTTGCCGTTGTAACATGACGAACCTTGTTGTCGATAAAGTCGCGGATCACCGTGTCTGATTTTTCACACACAGTGATCATATACCCGTTGACCAGAATAATGCCTATGGGCAGTGTGAAATACAGAACATCAGTGTTCTTTTCGTCATAATAAGGCACCTTGGCAATAATGAGTGTGCTGCCGTTATCCTCTATTTCAATCCGGGCCGTTTCATCGATGTCGAGTGATGCCGTTAAAAAATCAACAGGAATATTAAAATGTTGGGCAATAAGAGGGATGTTCTCTTTTGAAGGATTGATAATATTGATCAGGCAGCCCTTTTCGATACGGTTCACCCGCTCCAGCCGGTTGTTGACGGTCTTGTAAATCTCGATTTCCTGGCTGATTTCAGAGGCTATTTCCTCCTCAGTCAGCTCCTCTTCACCGGCCTGCATTTCAGTGATGATCTGTGTCGAACTCCAAAAAATATGAGCGTGAACTCTGCCGGCAGCTCGCCTGCGTCATCCTTATCATTGAGCTTGAAAACATCCCGTAATTCTTTCTGCTTTTCCTGATTCAGGCCGCGGAAAAAATTTTCACGGTTTTCAGCGTCCATGCGGGAAACAAGATCCCTGACTTCAGCCGGGCTGATTTTTTCTATGAGCTTGAGCTTTACATCATCATCGAAATTGGCAAAAATAAGCGCGCGCATTTCAGGCGTAAGATTTTCCAGAATCTCCCACTCTTCATCCGACGTGAGCGAACCGAGAAACTCGGCAGCAATGGCGGGGGGTGTTGTATCGCAGAAAGACTGCAGTTCTTCAATGTTGTGGGACGCGAGCATTTCCCGCAGTTCCGGAACCAGTAGTGGATTTTTCATAGTAGGTGCCTCCTTTAAACAGTAGAGAAGGCAGCGCCTGGTTCCCATGCCCGCAGCAGGTGGGTGAAACCGCCTTCTTTAACAGGTACTACAACCTAATGAATCTAGGTCCATGGATTACTCCATACGGGTTTCTCTTATGCGCTATGCAGGAACGCCTGCGCGCGCATTTTTAATAGCCCGAATACAACAAAAAGTAAACTATTTTTTGGTTCAAAACCAAAAAAAACATCTCGTCTTTAAACATGTTGCATTCGGTCAGTGTACTTACTAGAATCAGATTATCTTGATACTGATTTGAGGAGACTGTGCCCATGAAAAAAACAATCACCCTGCTGCTGGCCGCTTCAATGTACGTATTCCCCTATCTTCAGGCAAAAGCCTTCGTTGATGACCTGCGTCACACGCCAGTCGTTAAAGCTGTGGAAAATACTAAATCAGCCGTTGTCAGCATCAGCACGCATGAGCAGGTGTATGAGCGCGACAACCCGTTCAGCAGCAGGCGGCACGATCCTTTTTTTGACCGTTTTTTCGAAAATTTCATGGATGATCGTTATCAGATCAAAGAGTCAGTGCGAACACATCTGGGGTCAGGCGTCATTATCGAAGCACGCGGCTATGTGCTGACTAACTGGCATGTCATTGAAAAAGCATCGGCCATAGCGGTAACAACCGATGATGACAAGGAATACAAGGCTGTACTGGTGGGCGCCGACCGTAAGTCGGACCTTGCTGTTTTAAAAATTGAGTCATCTGAAACGTTCAAGCCCGTTCCTCCTGGCGATTCCGATGCAATCCTTATCGGTGAGACCGTCATCGCCATCGGCAACCCGTTTGGCTTCAGCCATACCGTCACAACGGGAGTTGTCAGCGCCCTGCACCGCACCATCAGGGAGAACGACCAGGTCTATGAAGACTTCATTCAGACCGACGCGTCCATTAATCCAGGCAACAGCGGAGGCCCGCTGCTGAATATCAACGGCGAGCTTGTGGGCATTAATACCGCCATTTATGGTGAGGCCCAGGGTATCGGCTTTGCCATACCCGTCAATACCGCACGGCGCATTGTAGATGATCTGCTGCGCTACGGAGAGGTGCGGCCTGCCTGGATCGGCCTCACTGTCGAGGGCCTGACCCGGTCGGCTGCCGGTAAGCTTGGCTATACGGGGGTACACGGCGTCATGGCAGCAGAGGTCATAACCGGCAGCCCGGCGGCCAGAAGCGGCCTTGCCGCAGGCGACATCATACTGTCAATCGGCGATCAGAAAGTAAAATCACCGGCTCTCTACAAAAGGCTGCTTGGGACTCTATACTGCCGATGCGGCTCTTAAAATTGAATATTACAGAAAAGGGGCAGTCAGCGTCGTTACGGTTAAGGCTTCAGAAATTCCTGCCGGCCTTATCGAGGCAATCATTACTAAAAACCTCGGCGTTGAAATAATAGACAACAACGGCCAGACAGCCCGCCGCTACGGCCTTGCCACTGACAAGGGTATTGTTATCTCCAGAATTAATCAAAACGGGCAGGCGGAAAGTAAAGGCCTCAGGCCGGGCGACATCATTCTGCAGATGCAGGGCCGTGAAATAAAAAACACGGACGACTTAAAGCACCAGGTGCCGCAGCACATGTCCGGCGATTCGATCGTGCTGCTGGTGCAGCGGGGGCGGTACGGCTATTATGTGTCTTTTGACCTGTGAATTTTTCTGTCAGGCTTTTGAAGAAGTTTTTTTGGCGGCGTTTTTGCAGGGTTTTTTCCAAGCTCCTTGATCGACGCTATTTCCATTTTATTTAGAAACCGGTGCGCACCGACGGGCAGCGCGCCAAGCTCGAGAGGTCCGAATTCAGTGCGGATGATGCGTATCGCCTGATTTCCGACAGCTTCAAACATTTTTCGTATCTGCCTGTTTCTGCCTTCCTTGAGCCTGACCTCAAGCCAGGAATTCTTGTCAAGCTTTGACAGAACCTTTATTTTGCACCTGTTTGTTTTGACATTGTCGATAAAAACACCGGCCCTGAGCTTATCAAGGACAATGCGGACCGGTACCCCCTTGACCTTCACCCGGTAGCAGCGCTCAATTTCAAAACGCGGATGCTGCAGCATTTGAGAAAAATCACCGTCATTGGTCATGATTAAAAGCCCCTCGGTCTCGTAGTCGAGGCGCCCCACCGGCACGACACGCTCGGCAATGCCGCCCACCAGGCTCATAACAGTCGGTCGCCCCTCCGGATCCTCAACCGATGTTATATAGCCCGGCGGCTTATTGAGCATCAGATACACCTTGTTTTCCGCGGCTCCTATGGCCATGCCGTCAAGTTCAATCACATCATGCCCGGCATCAGCTTTGGTGCCAAGTTCAAGCACCACGCCGCCGTTGACGCTCACGCGGCCTTCAAGAATCATTTCTTCAGCCTTGCGGCGCGACGTAATGCCGGCCCGGGCAAGTATTTTTTGAAGACGCTCTTTCACAGGCTTTGGTCCTCCTCAGGTTCTGCGGACCGGCCGGCATTAAGGCCCTGCTCTGCTGCATCGTTTAGAAACTTCATCATCGGGTGCGATCACGTCATCAGGCACTGTTTCACCAGTCTCTTCAGCTACGGATAGCGCTGCACGCAGCAGCTCTTCATCGGTTGCCGTCTGCGCCTCGACAGGGGCATCGCCGTCGGTTTCATCTTCCAGAGAAAATTCCTCACCAATTGTTTCTCGCAGAATCGACGGCAACTGACCGTCATCAAGGCTTTCAAATTCTTTGAGCGACGGCATATCTGCAAGCTTCTCAAGTCCGAACACTTCAAGAAAGCGGCTGGAGGTGCCCAGCAGAAAAGGCCTGCCGGCAATGTTTTTACGGCCGACAATTTTTATGAGGCCGCGCTCGAGCAGCGACTTAATGACGCCGCCGCTGTCAACGCCCCTGATCTTTTCTATTTCAGCCCTGATAACAGGCTGGCGATAGGCTATAATGGCAAGCGTTTCAAGCGTCGGCTGCGTCAGGCGAAAGGGCTTTGCCTGCTTGAGCTTTTTTACCCATACGGCGTAATTCGGCCGTCGTCCTGAACTGATAGCCGCCGGCGATCTCCTGCAGAAAAAAGCCGCGCCGCTGGATCTTATTCTCCTGGTTGATATCATCTATTGCCTCTCTGATCTGCTTGAGCGTGCTGGCATCGCCTCCGTCCTCATCCAGAAGCTGCTTGATTTTCTGAATGCTTAAAGGCGTATCAGAGGCAAAAATCAGAGCATCGATAATGGGCATCAATTCATCTCGCGTCATAGCTGGGTAATTACTCCTGTATCTGTTCTTCTAAAGGCGGCTCAACCGGCGTTTCGTCGTCGGTCACCGCATACACGTACAATTTGCTGAAATTGACGTTCTGGTACACTTTCAGGGCCTGCATCTTGATGAGTTCAAGAATGGCCAGAAATGTCGTTATAACTTCAAGCCTGTCAGGCGCTGCATCAAACAGGGCCTCAAACTCAATGCCGCCGGTCACGCCTTCAAGCCGGGCGAGAATCTGGCTGATCCTGTCCTTAATCGACATGTGCTCCATGGTGAGAGACATCACATCGTCTTTAACGCCCGTGCGTTCAATAACTTTTTTGAGGGCTTCAAGCAGATCAAAAATGCTTGCCTCCCTGAATGCCGGGGCATCATCGGCTGTGGGCTCAATAATGCAGGCGCGGGTAAAAACGTCTTTTTCCAGAATATTCTGCTCGCGCAGGTGCTGCGCAGCGTCTTTATACTGCTGGTATTCAAGCAGCTGGCGCTTGAGATCCTCAAGCGTGCTCAGGGCCTCCTCGGAATCAGCGTCGTCATCGCAGGCCGGCAGCAGCGCGCGGGATTTAAGATACAGCAGCGTGGCAGCCATAACCAGAAACTCGCCGGCAATATCAAGGTTGAGCGCCTTCATCAGCTCAACGTACTCCATGTACTGCGAGGTTATGGTGACAATGGATATCTTCTCAATATCTATCTCGTTCTTGCGCACGAGGTAGAGCAGCAGATCAAGAGGTCCTTCAAAATTTTCAAGCTTGACGTTATAGTCCATAGCAGTTACACAGTCACAATAGTTTGCAGCAGGCTATTCAGCAAAAAGATGATCATGACCCCGAATCGGCATCATAATTGCGGAAATTGCGCCGGTCATAACCAGCAAGATCAAAATCATAAAACCGTAGGGAAACAGTTTGCGGTAGGCATCGGCAAGACCTGTCGGCAGAAGGTGATACAGCACCCAGGATCCGTCAAGGGGCGGTATGGGCATGAGGTTGAAAACCGCCAGCAGTACATTTATCTGCATGCCGGAGTAAAACATAATGACTCAGCGCGTCATTTTTTGCATCAGGGGCTATATTGATATAAACACCTAGCAGCACGGTGCAAAAAACCGCCAGGGCATAGATTCGTCACAATGCCGGCAAGAGAAACAAAGATATCATCGCGCCGTGGCTTGCGGAAATTATTCGGATTGACCGGCACGGGCTTTGCCCAGCCGATCAGAAACGGCGAACTGGTAATTATAAGCAGCGCCGGAAAAATGATCGTGCCGAACAGATCAATATGCGGGACAGGGTTAAAAGTAAGCCGGCCTGAGTATTTCGCCGTACCATCCCCGCACCAGTAGGCAACATACCCGTGCGCCACCTCATGGGCGATAACTGAAAACAGAAGTACGGGAATCATTAAAAGCATTTCCATGATGCGTGCAAATCCTCTGGTATTGAAATACTGGTCAGATACCGGCAAGCTTGATGCCGGCGGCAAAGGCAGCCTGCAGATCAGCAGGCTTGTCTTTAACCGCGGCGCGTTCAAGATTCCCCGCGCTAAAAACTTCACGCCACCTTTTTAAGCTGAAAGTCCCGTGCGTTTGAATCAAGTGCACGAAAAATGAGCGCCGACTGCGTATAGCTGAAATCCCCCTGGCTGACAACTATCACCGTCCGTTTGCCGCTGATGGCTGTTGTGGAATGCGCATCGATGATTGCGCCGGAGCTGTCCCTGATAACGTCCATTTTAATAAGCGGCTGCATGCGGCAAAAAAGATTGACCAGGCCTGCCGACATGGAATGCACATGATTGGGCGTGCCGAAAATAAATCCATCTGCCTGCGTCATGCGCTCAAGAATCACCTGCCATGTCGTCCTTGAGAGGGCAAACCTGAGAGCCTTTGAACGCTGTACAGGCAAGGCAGCCTGTGCAGCTTTTAATATCGGCCTCATAGAGATAGACTTTTTCCACAGCAGTGTCGCACCTGCTGCAGGCACCTTCAATAACCTTGTCTATAAGGCAGTCAACATTTGACCCCTTACGGGGGCTGCCGACAAAAGCCATGATGTTCATATGCTGCACCTTGTACAATTTTTCAGCCCGGCTGCTATGTCTGGCGGGGTATCTCGTGAACAAACTTTTTCTTAATAAATCGAAGCTCTTCCTCGCGGCCCGCAATTTTTCCGTTGAGTGCCGCTTCAAGCAGGCCATCCAGTATCTTCGTATATATCCTGCCCGGTGGAATGCCCAGCTTTATGAGGTCCCTGCCTGTTATATGCAGTTTCACTCCTCTGAGCTGGGTAAAATACAGCGAAAAGGACCTTTTGGTCGATGGCCGCGATGTTTTCGCCATCAGGTACAGGCACACTTCCAGGGGTACAGCATTCAGCAGGCCGTATATCTCTGCCTGTAAAGGCTGCCGCTTCTGAGCAAGGCGGTACAGAATATCATTGCCTGTTGTCTTTGAGGTAACAATGGCATCGCGTGTACTTTTTGCTCATGTCGAAGTACCGGCAAACGGCTGCACTGTCATGGGGCTTCACCCGGTCAAGCAGTGCAAGCAGAAAAACAAACCATTTTTCGCCGGTATTGTCAAGATAAAGAAGGTCATACCATGAAAGCACGTCGCTGATGCTTTTAAACAATTGCCGCATGGAAGCATCATACAGAATATCAGGATGAATATATTTCAAAACCCCAAGCTCGTGCATGCGTCGCACCATGGGCAGCGCTTTTTCCTCGCTCAGCAAAAGCGTCAACTCCGTAAATATACGCTTGCCGCTCAGGCTTTTCAGGAACTCCATTTTAACGGCATTTTCAATAAGACTCCTGCTCAGCTTGCTCAGATGGAAGTCGAAGCGCTGCTCGAACCTGATGGCGCGGAAGATGCGTGACGGATCCTCGACAAAGCTCAGGTTATGCAGCACCCTGATCGTGCGCTCTTTGATATCGCGACGGGCTCCGAAAAAATCTATAAAATCTCCGAAAACGCGAGGGTTGAGCCGGATGGCAAGTGTATTAATGGTGAAATCGCGGCGGTACAGGTCAAGCTTGATGGAGCTCCACTCTACCTTGGGAAGGGCTGCAGGCTTTTCATAATACTCAAGCCGTGCCGACGCAACATCCAGCTTTTCATTATTTTTTAGAGCAATGACCGCCGTTCCGAATTTCTTAAAAACTTTCACGCGTGTGCCATGCTCGGCAGCAAAGACGCGGGCAAACCGTATGCCGTCGCCCTCGATGACAATATCGACATCAAGATTTTCGACCCGCAAAAAAATATCCCGGACGAACCCGCCGACAGCATAGGCTTGATAGCCCATGCTGTCGGCGCAGCGCCCAACATCGCGAAGCAGCTGCAGGAGATGCCGGGGCAGCCGCTCAACCAGCATGCTCTTTACCGAGGTTTTTCTTGCAGCGGCCTGCCGCGTCTCAGTCTCACCGGTTTCATCATGCTGGTCGACATGCAGTACGCGCAGCAAGTCGGTGCGCGTTATGGCGCCTTTAATCTTTCCTCTATCCACGACCGGCAGAAAACCGCTGATTGCCTCGAATGATATGCTGCTTAATCTCATTAATTGGTGTTGACCCCCTGACGGTGGCGAATTCCGATGTCATATACTCTCCCACGGGCACTCCCTTGAGCCCGTGGTGCCGCGCTTTATCTAAAATCTGCCGGGAGATAAGCCCCACGATCCTCCCCCTGTCAGTCACGGGCACCACGTTGATATTATAGCGAGTAAGAAGACTGCTTGCCGTATCAAGAGTTTCACCCAGATCAATGGTTTTTACCGGCGATACCATAAAATCACGGGCGACTTTAACCGGCCGGATATACTGCTGGATAACGCTGATCAGCTTCTGTTCGACCTGCGTGAGCGTCATGTCATGGACGGTAGCGGATGCGGCAGTTGCATGCCCTCCGCCGCCGAACACGGCAAGAACCTCGGCTGCATTCACTTCCTGTATGCGGCTGCGGCCTACGACATAAATACGGTCATCCATATTGGCCAGGGCAAACAGAACATTGACATTTTCCATATTCTTGAGCTTATGCACCAGCACTGCAAAATCCCCCACATACCCGGAAGACTGGGCCCGGGTAATCATCACGTCAACGCCGTGGAAGGTCTGCACCGTGGCGTTTTCAATAAGATCATTGAGCACGGAGACCTGGTCGGCGGTCAGGTCCTTGATCACCATATCGGCAACGATATTGAGATTTGCCCCCTGTGACAGCAGGTAGGCTGCCGCCCTGAAATCCTCCTGCGTGGTTGAGCTGAAGGTCAGGCTGCCCGTATCTTCGTAAATGCCGAGCATCATGACCGTGGCTTCATCAGGCGTAATATCGATCTGCCGCTCCCGCAGAATCGAGCACATGATGGTCGTGGTTGCCCCATAGGGGAGCACCACCTCAAGGGAACCTTTCACATCGTCTGTCGCCGGCGGATGATGGTCGTAAATATGGATATCGACTCCCGCTCGGCTGCACAGGGGCGTAAACTTGCCCAAACGGCCAGCCTGTCGTATATCCACAAGGATAAGACGGGTTACCTTGTCAAGGGATATACGGCTGGCTTTTTCAATGTCCAGCATGTACATGGCTGAATTGACAAGAAAATTACGGATGGTTTTTTCCTGGCCGCCGGGAAATGCAAGCACCGCCTCGGGGTAGAGCTTTTTGGCCGCAATCATTGATCCGAGGGCGTCAAAATCAGCATTGATGTGGGTGGTGATTATTTCCATGTCTGCCCGTCTTTTGTCAGCACCCGTTCATCCCCGCGGATGATAGGTATCGTGAATCTTTTTCAAGGTTGTATTGGCCACATGCGTATATATCTGGGTTGTGACGATATCGGCATGTCCGAGCATCACCTGCACCGAGCGCAGATCAGCCCCGCCTTCAAGTATATGCGTGGCAAATGAATGGCGCAGCGTATGGGGAGATATCTTCTTTGCAATACCCGCGGCCAGACAGTATTTTTTTATAAGCTTCCAGAACCCCTGCCGGCTCATGGATGAGCCGTCGCGGTTGACAAAAACGTAGGAGTTGACGCTGCGTTTCATTAAAACCGGCCGAACCTGCGCCAGGTAGTCGCGCAGCCACCCGAGGGCAACTTCGCCCAGCGGCACGACGCGCTGCTTGGACCCCTTGCCCATAACAATAACAAAACCGGCATCAAAATTAAGATTGTCCATCTTGAGTCCGATAAGCTCCGACACGCGGAGCCCCGTGGCATACAGAACTTCAAAAAATGCCCGGTCGCGAAGGCCCAGGGGCGTTGCGGTATCGGGAGCTTTAATAAGAGTTTCGACCTCTTCGCGCGATCATAACCACAGGCAGTCTCTTTTCAAGGTGCGGCGTCTGTACATCCTGAAAGGGATTCTGATGCATGCACGCCTTCTATGATCAGATAGTTGTAAAATGTTTTAATGCTCGACAGCATCCGTGCAAGCGACCGGGCCGAAAGCCCCTGTGTCTGCTGGAATGCTAAGAAAACGCGTAAGATCAGAGCGCGTGCACTTGCCCAGAGGCAGCGCATCCTCCTGAGCGATGAACACGAGATACCGGTCAAGGTCGCGCGAATAAGATTCGACCGTATTGGGGGCAAGCCTGCGTTCTGCAACCATATAGTTATAGAACCCGTCAAGAAGCAGCTGATTAGATGCGCCTGCCTTCATAGCAATTCCTTGGCTTTGATCAGCCGGGATATGGTCCAGTTATAGGGCACATCAATGCCCAGCTCAGCCCCCATGGCCACCACTGCCCCGTTGAGCGCGTCGATCTCTGTTTTTTTGCCGCGGCGCATATCCTGCAGCATGGATGGATGGTGTTCGAAGGTGCGGGGTATGAGCATGTCAAAAAGTTCCCTGCAGTAGTCCTCCGGTTTCTCCCAACCGAGATAGACGCTTTTTGCCGCGGCAACAGTAAAAATCTCTTCAACGATATGCGTCATAATCTCTTTTGTGCTATCGCTGTCCAGCAGTCTGCCATAATGCACATTCATGATGGTCGCCAGAGCGTTGAGAGCGCAGTTGTAAAGAACTTTTCCCCAGATATACCGCTCAATGTCGGGAACGGCATCAGCAGGTATGCCGGCTGCGGTAATCGACTGCGCAAGCTGCTCGACAAAGTCCGGATCAATGCCTCCCGGTAGTCCGCCGAGCTTTGTATTGTCCGCCGAAACAGTCACGGTCACATGCCCTGGCTCGACGAACTCTACGCCGAAAATCATCCGGCCGCCGATGGTTTTCTCTTTGCCGATGAGCCCGGCAATCATTTCCACATTGCCAAGACCGTTTTGCAGCGACACGACAGGCGGCGGATTGGGCAAAGCCTGCACCAGCTCGCTCAGGGCAGAAGCTGTGTCATAGGACTTCACCGAAAGCAGAACAACATCAAAGGCTGACGTTTCTGAAATATCGGCAAGGGAAGTATGAACGTTCAACGAGCCAACCCGCCGCTCTCCCCAGATGCCGTCTATCAAAAGCCCTTTTTTAGTTATTGCATCGGCATGGGCCTTTCGGGCTATCATAACAACCCTATGGCCGGCATCAGCTAAAAAGCCGCCGAACACCGAGCCCATGGCCCCTGCTCCCACAACAAGTATATTCACAAAAAAAATCCTTTCATGCATGCTCTCAACTCTTGCATACAAGGGCTGCACAGGTTACAGTAGCCATAGGTAAGGATTATACCTTTTTATGCACACAGTACACCAGAAATATTAGATTCCCATGTCGGCTCCTTTCATACTGCTGGTGAATCCCTGGATTTACGACTTTGCCGCCTATGACCTGTGGATACGGCCACTGGGGCTGCTCTCCATTGCGTCGCTGCTGAAAAAAAGCGGCTGCGGCGTCCACCTGATCGACTGCCTCGATTCGCATCACCCCGCCATGAGAGAAGCTGCCGATGCCGGATCGACTGCAGAGCCGCGAGTACGGCCAGGGCCGATTTTTCAAACAGAACTATACCCAAGCCCGCATGCCTTTCCGGCATTCCGCGCAACTACAGCCGCTATGGCATGTATCCCGGAGTGTTTCAGCACGAGCTTGCAAGCCTGCCGCGGCCCGATGCCGTGCTTGTCGGGACGATGATGACCTACTGGTATCCGGCCGTTGCCGACTGCATAAAAAGTATTAAAAACGTTTTTCCTGACGTGCCGGTGCTGGCCGGCGGGGTATATGCAACGCTCTGCTATGATCATGCGGCAGCATGCACAGGCGCAGACCATATTGTGCCCGGCCCCTTTAACAGCTCTGCCGTAAAAACTCTTGAAGCAATTATCCATAAACCCCTTCTGCCTCTGCAGATGATACAGTCCCCCGCCCTGCCTGCGAGCTTCTGAGCTCTAAAAAAGTCATACCCCTTATGACATCACGCGGCTGCCCGCTGCGCTGCCCCTACTGCGCATCACGGCTTTTATGCCCTGATTTCTTCCAGCGGGATGCGCAAAGCGTGGCCGATGAAATCGAGCACTGGCATGTTCGTTATGGCACAACCGACTTTGCCTTTTATGATGATGCCCTGCTCATACATGCCGAAACGCATATTGTGCCCCTGCTTGAATCCGTCATAGAGCGCGGCTTGCCGGTACGGTTTCATGTACCCAACGGCCTGCATGTGCGCAGTATTGATGAGCGCATCTCCTGCCTTATGCATCGGTGCGGGATTTAAAACGTTGCGGCTGGGACTGGAATCAGCCGATGAAAGCCTGCAAAAGGCAACCGGCAGTAAGGCCTCGCGAGATGACTTCACCCGCGCGGCACAGGCACTGAAAGCGGCAGGCTATACTGACCGCGAGGTTGGCGCCTACATCCTCGCCGGCCTGCCCGGCCAAAGCACTCAGAGCGTTCGAGACAGCATAAAATTTGTCAAGGATCACGGACTGAGGCCCTATCTCACCGAATACTCACCCATACCGGGAACTGCCTTCTGGGAAAAAGCCGTTGCCTGCTCGCCCTTTCCTATCGACAAGGAGCCGCTTTTTCACAATAATTCACTACTGCCGTGCCGGTCGCCTTCACTTTACGATCGATGACCTGGAAGAACTCAAAAGGGAGTCAAGAAAAACATAGGCATGCTAATATAAATATGTTAAAAATGATAATTAACACACTATTTAAAGTCTCATACTACTCTGCAGACCAGATATCAAACCGCATAAAGGAGCAGCCATGAAAGCACGAGGGGTACAATCGGTTTTCGTTTTTTGTTTTTACTGCATACTGTCCCTGCACCTTATTACGCATGATGCATCAGCATCTTTTTTCGAACCAGATAAACGAAGACGGTTTTGGCGATCTGCACACCACCGGCGGTCTTGAGCGGCACACCATGGCGGTGTTTCAGGGCAAGCTGTATGTGGGGGCTGCCAACCGCAATGGCGGCGCCGTGGTCATGAGCTATGATGAAAAAAAATGGGTCAAGGTGGCAAAAAACGGCTTTGGCTCGCCAGCCAATACCGCCATTACCTGCCTGTTTGCCACGGATACAAAACTGTATGCGGGCACCAGCAACGAAGCCGGCGGTGAAGTGTGGGAATATGACGGCGCAAACTGGCGCTGCCTGCACAAGGGCCCCTTCGGCGCCTTCCCCAGCAATTTGGTTCAGGGAGTCGTCTACTACAAAGGGCGCGTATACGTTGGCCTCTGGAACCAGGGAGAAACCAGGCCGGTTCAAGTATGGGCTGGCGATACGCAGGGGACGTGGGAGCTTGTGAACAAGCCCGGGTTTGGCGACGTAGAAAACGAGGCCATACCCTCCATGAAAATTTCAAGCGTTGACGGCACGGAAAAGCTCTACGTTGCCATATGGAAGGATTTTGAGTACCGGGGAAAAGATTCTGGCGCCGAGATATGGTCTTTTGACGGGAAGCTGTGGGAAAAACGAAATGCCGGCCGCGAAGGTTTTGGTGAGCTAAACAAAGGCCGGCCCGGCATGGAGCCCCTGACACTGTTTGAGTTTAACAAAAAACTGTATGTCGGGCTCTGGTCATTCGGCGCCGGCGCAAAGGGGGAGTTGTGGTCCTTTGACGGAAAGGACTGGACCCAGGCCAGATCAAGCTTTCCACCCCGGGCATTGCAAGCTTCTATGCCATGGCGGCATGCAACAATAAGCTGTATGCTGTGTGTTCAAATGTCTATGGAAAGTACGAGCTGTGGGAATATGACGAGCGCACCTGGACGAAAATTATCGGCAAGGGTTGCCCAACGCCGGAAAACTTCGGCAACACGGATAACACCCATATTTCCACCATGGCAGGCTATAAGGGCAAATTGTATCTTGGCGTCACCAATAATCAAACGGGCTTCAAAGTGTTTCAAAGCGCATTTCCTGAAATTTCTCCTCCCCTTGACAAGCGAGCGGTCAATCGGTTGAGCTCCTGACGCTTTCTGCAGGTGAACAGCCTGCAAAATGGATCTCATCCAATCCGGCGATTGCCACCATCGACGACCGCACCGGTTATTTCAAGGCGTTGGCCCCGGGAGCATGTGTTATTACAGCTTCAGCAGCAACCGATAATCGTACCGCAGCACTGGTGCGGCTTTACCCTTGCATCACGGCAGATCACGGTCACGCAAAGCGAAGCGCCGAAAAAAAATGCTGTTTTTATCTATCGCGCAGTGCACCCCGCCAAGGCCCTCCAATGACGGATCCACACCGGTCAAAGCAACCGCCACACCCTATCTGGTGGGCGATGCCGGAACTCTTGCAAAGGCACGCATAGACCTTTCTCCCTCGGCGGCACGGCGCAGGACATGTTTGATGATGGAACCCATGGCGACGGCCAGAAAGGCGATGGAATTTTTACCTATGAGATAGCAGTACCTAAAAATACAAAGCCCGGCGACTATGTCTTTACCATGAACGGAACAACCAGCGCCAATATCAGCGGACAGGGTCAGGCAGTTCTCACCGTAAAAAGGGGAATACGAGTGCCGGAGCTTGTGTACCTCAAAACAAAAGAAAGCATCTATCATATTCCCATGATTTTCGCCCTCCGCGACCCTGATAACGATGACAGGGCCGTGACATTCGAGTACCAGCCGGAAGGCGGGGCCTGGAGCCCTGCAACGGTGTACTCGCAATCCGGCATGCTTGCAAACTCCGGCGCTCCCGGCGGCAAGATGAACAAGCTTGCAAAGCTTAAAACAAACCGTGACCAGAATCATTATGTGTGCGTCTGGGAATCCGAGAAGGATATCGGGCAGTCGGCCGGCATGTATCGCCTGCGAGCAACTCCCGCTGATGCAAAATCAGCAGGCGCAGCCCTCATATCCGAGCCCATAAAAATCGATAATCAGTCGCCGCCCAAAGACGAAATGGTCTTTGTGCCGAACGGCAATTTTTATATCGATAAGTACGAGTTTCCCAATCACTACGGCTACTATCCCCTGCTGCGCACAACCTGGAAGGAAGCCTGCGCCGAATGCGATAAAGCAGGGCAAGGAGCTGTGCACCCCCGAGCAGTGGGAGGCGGCCTACTATGGCAATAAAAAGCTGCGGTATCCCTATGGCACGGTCAGCAAAGTCAACGGCAGGGATTACTGCAACACCTATGGCTCCATGGACAGCTCTGCCGTGCCTTCGGGCCTCTATGAGAACTGCGTAAATGATCTGGGCATTTATGATATGGGCGGCAATGTGTTTGAGTGGTCAAGCCGAAACGAAAGGAAGTATTCATGGCCGACCAGAGCTACCTGCTTGACGTCCATTGAAGGGGCTCTTATACAATATTGAGGGCGCTGACCACCGCCATGAATTTCTCGGACACCGCTGCTGCAAAGCCGCTGAGAAGAAGTAACTAAGACAGGCGTTTTTACATGTCTTTATGTCATTAGAAACAGGGTCATGAAAAAATCCGGGTATGGTAAGCCTTTGTTAGTGACCTGCAAGGCCGATATTCCATTTATGTGCTACATGCAGCTACTGCTTGATACGCAGGAAATCCCCAAAACGGCTATAAAATTTTGATATTTACCTGAAAAGTTAATAAAACGGGGGATGCCGGTATACAGCATCCCCCGTTTATTAAAAACAGGAATAAAACAATTATAAAGCTTTTGCAGGCATGAGAAGTGAAAAGTATGCCGGTTTATTCATTACCCATCCATCCGTGCTGCGCATCGGCACAAGCCCGCAGTTTGTTGACCATCTCAAGGATCAGGGTGCGCTGGTCTGCCGTGAGGATCTGTACGGCCTGCAGTTCGGCATGAAGAAGGATGTCTGACAGCTGCGTCTGAAGCCCCAGCATGGCATCAATTTGAGTCTCTGCTGAGGCAGTATCGATTTCAACAGCCAGAAAGTTGTCTGTCATTTGATTCTGCAAATCAACAATCTGTGTTGCCACAGGCTTCGTTTTATTGTCCGTCTCATCTTTTAAAGCCTCCAGTGCAGCTTTCTGCTCATCGGTTATATCAAAATTTTTTATAAACTTGAACATTTCCCATCTGGATATGCAGTGCCTGCCCATCATCCCCCTTTTTTGCGGCTGTGCTCCATCAAGAGCAAAAGCAGATGAGCTTATGATGAAAGAAAAACCAACAATCATTGCGCAAAATAAAAAAGCTGTTTTCTTCATACATGTTCTCCTTTAAATAAATTGATTATAAAAAAACACATAGCACACCTTAAATATAACACGCATATGGTCAAATAGTTACTGGCAGTTGCATAAATAATATGTTTTAAAAATTAAATCGCAGTCCTATTAGAGAAATCAATGCAGTATATCAAAAACAGTTAAAGTTTATAAATAGATGCCATGAAATTGCAAAAGACTATTGCCGGCATTCAATTCATGTGGCAAGATAAAAACAGGAAGGCCCCATAAAAATGCAGCCGGGGATATTTAAACGATGGCAGGCGTCGTGGGGTTACACCTGTTTAGCAAAAAATGCACCTGAGCTTCGCAGGCGACAAAAGCATCAACGATACGGGGATCAAACTGCGTTTCCCTGCTCTGTATGATTCTCCGCATCGCCTCATCATGGGACAGGCCAGTCCGGTAAATCCGGTCTGAGGTGATGGCATCGTAGGTGTCGGCAACAGCCACTATACGTGCAGAAAGAGGAATAGTATCGGCGCTGAGGCCACTGGGGTACCCTTTGCCGTCCCAGCGCTCATGGTGACAGTAGGCGATCTGCTTGCCGAGGGTAAAGAAAGACCGCCCCTCCATGCGCTTCTCAATAGCTGTGAGCGCATCACCTCCTACCGTCGTGTGAATCTTCATTGTATCAAACTCCTCAGCAGTCAGCTCACCCGGCTTTAAAAGAATAATATCAGGTATACCAACTTTGCCGATATCATGAAGCACGGACGACAGCACGAGGTCATCAATATACTCATCGGTGATATAGGAGTCGAGCGGCGGCATGCGGCGAAGCTCCTGAGCGATTATGCGGCAGACTTCGCTGACCCTTTCAAGGTGCAGACCGGTGTCGCGGTCACGGCACTCGCTGAGCTTTGCCATGCCCATAACCGTTTCAGCCCGCGCCCTTTTCAATTTGTCATATGCTTCAATAACTTCAATGTTCAAGCGCTTGAGACCCTCGCGCTCATGGATTATTTTCTCCTGCTGCTTGCCGACTAATGCTCCGGCAAGCACAAGAAAACATCCCCAGGTAAGCACAAAAGCAACAACCTGTTCAACCCCCTGAGGGGGCTGATACTGTGCAGGGGACACAGCGGCATTAAACAAAACGATACAGAGACAAAAAACCGCTCCCGGCACAGAGAGGCGTACCCCCACATAATAGCCGGCCAGGATGACAGGAAGAAAAAAGAAATTCAGAAAGGAGATATTGTTGGGGACGAAATAGGTAATGAGCAAGGCAGCAAGTATGCTGACGAGAATAAAAATTTTCTCGAAATTGCTATGAAAAAATAGCGCCAGCCGTGTCAATACAAACCTCAAAGTTGCACTGCAATTTTAATCTGTGCATGCGACATTAAAGCACAGCACATACAATAACCATACGAATGCGGTATTCCCCATTACTATAAGACAGGGCATAAATGCCAGTCAAGTCAAAAATTGATCATGCTGTTTACACAAACAAGCTGGCTATTCCACGCCCTGACTTTGGAGATAGTCTTCATAGGCGCCGGAAAAGTCCGCAATGCCATCGGGCTTCAGCTCGATGATTCGCGTTGCAACCGATGAAACGAACTCCCGGTCATGGCTCACAAAAATAAGGGTGCCGGGATAATTTTCCAGCGCATAATTGAGGGCCTCTATGGATTCCATATCCATGTGGTTGGTCGGCTCATCCATCACCATGACATTGGGCTGCTGCAGAATCAGTTTGCCGAACAGCAGGCGCCCCTGCTCTCCGCCGGAAATAATATTAACCGCTTTATAAATATCATCCTTAGGAAACAGAAGCCGCCCCAGAGTGCTGCGCAGGACCTGCTCATCCTGGCCGGCCGGCTTCCACTGGTTAAGCCAGTCGACAAGTGTCGTTTCGGAAGCAAAATCTGCAGCATGGTCCTGTGCAAAATAACCGATATTGGCATTTTCAGACCATTTGACAGCGCCCGCATCAGGCAGCAGATCACCTACGAGGCAGCGAAGCAGCGTTGTCTTACCGATGCCATTGGGGCCTATAATGGCGATACGCTCACCGGCCTTGATCATCAGGTTGAGCCCTTTGAACAGCGGCGCACCGTCATATCCCTTCCTCAGGCCCGCAACTTCCACAACCAGACGAAAGAGCTTTTTTTCCTGCTCAAAGCGGATAAACGGGCTGACCCGGCTCGATGGCTTGATGTCTTCAAGCTTTATTTTCTCAATCTGACGGGCCCGCGATGTCGCCTGCTTGGCCTTGGACGCATTGGCTGAAAATCTGCTCACGAATGTCCGCAGTTCGGCTATCTGTGCCTTTTTCTTGGCATTACTGGATACAAGCCGCTCACGGGCCTGGCTGGCGGCAGTCATGTACTCGTCATAATTGCCCGGGTAGACGCGCAGCTCACCATAGTCAAGGTCTGCCATATGCGTGCAGACGCTGTTTAAAAAGTGCCGGTCATGTGAGATAATGATCATCGTGCTGCTGCGGGCGTTGAGAATGCCTTCAAGCCAGCGGATTGTGTTGATGTCGAGGTTGTTGGTCGGCTCGTCCAGCAGCATGATATCAGGGTCGGCAAACAGAGCCTGCGCCAGAAGCACGCGCAGCTTCCAGCCAGGCGCTACGGCGCGCATAAGGCCTGTGTGCTGCTCAAGCGGTATGCCAACGCCAAGCAGCAGTTCGCCGGCATCGGACTCGGCATTATAGCCCCCCATCTCGGCAAACTCGGCTTCGAGCTCCGCCACTTTCATGCCGTCCTCATCGCTCATTTCAGCAAGGCCGTAGATGCGGTCGCGCTCCTGCTTCACCCGCCAGAGTTCGGTATGGCCCATGATGACGGTATCCATCACCGTGCAGTCCTCGAAAGCGAACTGGTCCTGGCGCAGCTTGCCGACCCGCTCATGAGGGTCAACGGAAACAGTGCCGACAGTCGGCTCCATATCACCGCCAAGTATCTTCATAAGCGTCGACTTGCCGCAGCCATTGGCTCCGATGAGGCCGTAGCGGTTGCCTTCGCCGAACCTGACTGAAATATGCTCAAACAGGGGCTTTTCCCCGAACTGTATGGCAATATTGAATGTAGAGATCAAAACAGTGCTCCGGTTTATAGTGTTTGCATGCATCCGCTATGCGCCCGTCATAAAAAGGGGGCATACCGATAAAAAAAAGATGACAGAGAGAAAAGCTCCTGATGCAGGGCGCACAAATCCGAAGTAGTGAAGTGCGGATAAACTATACGTTGCAGCGGCAATTTATGTGCACGGTTCCGATAGGATCAGAACTGCGAGGTGTTTTTCAAAGGCCTGTCATAAAACTGATGAAATTATACCACAGATGGCGTCATTTACCTAATAACATAATGCCTGATGGTGGATGGCAAGGGGAAACATGGCTGCAAAAATAACACCTGCGGCAGCAGCATCCCGTATTGGAGTATAATAAAGACAGCCTGTGCTTACGGATCAACTGACACATCTACTATGGTCAGATAAATGTCGCCAATGGGGCGGCGCACCAGAACTGCATCCTCCAGTCGCTTGCCGAGCAGGGCTTTGCCCATGGGCGAGTCCATGCTGATTTCTGATCGCTTGCTGTCCCACTCATCAGCTCCAACGATTCGGTAGCGTTTTGTTTCACCCTCTTCATCCTCAACGGTCACATAACAGCCAAAATAGACCCGGCCGTCTGATTTGGGCTTATCCGTCACCATAATGACCGATTCCATTCTCTTGCCCAGAAAACGGAGCCGGCGGTCAATCTCTGCAACCTGACGCTTGCGGTACAAATATTCAGCATTTTCCGACCGGTCTCCCTCTGCTGCAGCATCGGCCAGTGCGCTTACCACTTCAGGCCGCTTTACTGTCCATAAATAGTTCGCCTCATCTTCAAGGTGACGGTAGCCCTCGGCGGTTATATATTCGACTTTACCGGTTGTGCCCGGACGCGCATGTTCGCGGTTTTGCACCATTGCACTGCTCCTTGTATTGCTTAGCAACATTTGCCAAATAGGTCATGGATATGTATTTATGATGGCCCCTACTTTTATATATCATGAGCAGGCATGTCAACCTGCAAGTTCCATCTCCAAATTGTATGGTATGGACGGGTTTTCAATGTAAAATAAAAAATATCGTGGCCGACATGCTGGATTGAATTATAATTGTCCTTTTGATATGCTAGGTTAGAAGCGATAATGATTGTGCCCATACACCTGTCATTTTTACACTTTCCAACACTAATTACAGATAATTCCCCAGCGTTCGAACTTAACTGAGGCAGCTATGATACCAAGAAAACTTCTTGACAATGCGCAGACACCCGATAAAGAAGGAAAGCTGCAGCTGTACCAGCGGGGCGATGATTTCTTTATCTCTTTTGATGGAAAAGAACTTATGAACAGCCGCATGCATGGATCTGAGGACGTACTGGCAGAGCTTGCGTGCATGCCCATTGCCCGTAGCCCTAAAGCCAGGGTGCTTGTCGGGGGGCTTGGCCTTGGGTACACGCTTGCCGCTGCTCTGGCAATCCTGCGCAAGGATGCTACGGTGATCGTTGCCGAACTGGTGCCGGCCGTGGTTCAGTGGAACAGAAGCTTTCTTGGGCACCTGGCCGGCCATCCTCTGCAGGATAGCCGCGTTGATGTGCAGGAGCATGATGTCTGCATCCTTCTCAAAAACGAGCAGGGCGGCTTTGATGCCATTATGCTTGATGTCGACAACAGCCCTGACAGCATGACGCAGAAAAGCAATGACTGGCTGTACAGCGATATCGGCCTGTCGGTAATCTACATGGCCTTAAGACCACAGGGGATTTTGACCGTGTGGTCAGCAGCACCCGACAGCGCATTTAGCACCAGGCTCCGAAAAGCGGGATTCGAGGTGCAGGAAAAAACCGTCAGCGCGCGGGACGGCGGCAAGGGAGGGAGACACACCATTTGGGTCGCCCATCGGCCAAACTAGAGTGTGATGCAGAAGACTGACATGGTCTATGCAAAACAAACAAACACCATCGCATCGAGATTTATCTGCAGCGTCAAATATTATTATTCGGGATATTTACTATGGATATAGGAATAGCCCTGGGCGGCGGCGGTTGCGTGCCCTTGCCCATATACCGGTTCTTGAAATGCTCGACGAGATGGGTATTAAACCCAAATTGATTGCCGGTACAAGCATGGGAGCAATTGTAGGCGCCCTCTATGCCTCAGGCATGCCCGGTAAGCAGATCAGGGAAAAAGTCCTGGGCCACGTCATTCTTCGCAATGACAGCCTTCGTGATGTAATCGGAAAGAAAGCAAACCTGCTGAAGTGGGCATCTGTTTTTAAGGCAAATTTCTCACGCGGTGGCCTCATCAATGCGCAGGGATTCATCGAGTATCTG
>CAVRBJ010000039.1:0-21502 GCA_963718965.1 uncultured delta proteobacterium
CACCTTCGATGCGGTAGCCGGCGGTCATCACTACCAGCGGCTTGCCGGCGGCATCGTAAAACGGCTGGCGGATGGGGATCACCCACTCACCGAGTTGCTTCTGGAAATAGGACCGCCCTACTTGCAAGGTTCGGGCCTCGAGCGCTGCGGCAAAGCTGTCACGGGTTTCCGCGCTCGCCAGCAGGTTGGGCAGTGCCTTTCCTGCGGGAACGCGACTGATCAGCAGCAGCTGGCCATCGGCCCGGGCGAATCCGAATCCTGCCATGCCAGGATCGGCGCGCTGCATTTTTTCGATGAACTCGCGGCCGCTCTCGGGTTGTTCCAACGCACCGAGCAGCAGCAAGCCATCGCCGATAGACTTCAGCATCACCGAGTGTGTCACCATGGTGGCGCGCACGGCCTGAGTCAGCAGCTTGTTTTCGTAAGCCAACCCGCTCTCCAGCCCACGCCTGACCTCGCGCCAGTTGCCGATGGCCGAGTAGGCGTAGGCTACCAAGGCAAGCAGAGACAGCACGCTGAAGAGAATTCGCAGTGCACTGCTGCGCGGATGGCTGGCTGTTGTCATAAGGATGGGAAATGCAATGACCTCAGCAGAGTATCGCTGACGCTGGATGCTGCAGTCAATTGCTGATTTAGCATGGTGAAGTCCGGGAGCCCGCCGTCCCGCCAGCGCCGACTAATGGATAACCTCTCGTTCGAGGCAAATGCCGGTGTCCTAGCAGATTTCATAATGATTGCAGAGATCTTGTTGATGGGTTTCGGCATACCGTGCATATAAAATTTGACGAGCTCTAGAGCCTGTACGAAAAGTTATTTTTTTGACACTGGGGCCAGTCGATGCAGCATCAAGTTAATCATAGATATCATGATCATGGCCTCACTGCTCTGCTCAAGGTATTCGTAATCCTTGCTGTGCCGTCGATAGCGTCCCAACCAACCCAATGTTCTTTCAACAATCCATCGTTTCGGCAGAACAACAAATCCCGTCGTGTCGTCGGAGCGTTTAACGATTTCAAGCATCCAACCCAAGGTCTCTTGTACCCAAACAACCAGTTTTCCAGCATAACCGCCGTCTGCCCAGATCAACACCAACCGGGGGAATCGGTTGCGCATCATCTCAAGCACCAGCCGCGCCCGTCTCGATCCTGTATGTCGGCTGCATGCACCAAAACTGTAGCCACCAAACCCCAGCGTATCAACTACTATATGGCGTTTGCGGCCCCTTGACCTTTTTGCCCGCACATATGCCGCACAGCCCCCTTTTTCCGTGGTCTTACGCTTTGCTTCTCTAAATACGCCACTGACAGCCGGTGCTACCAAATAGAGAATACCATTGATGATTATTCGTATGTCAACCGTGCGAGGCCGTCCGCCATGCTTGGCCCTTGGCAACAGTGGGTTGATAAGTTTCCATTGCCCATCCGTCAAGTCACTGGGATACGTTGGCATAGGTATTCCTTTCCAATAAAGGGTTTTCTCCCTTTTTATCGGATCATGTTCGACCAACATAAAGACTTTTCGTACAGGCTCTTAGTACAGCCCCACATAAAAAAGGGGCCGGTTTCATGCGGCCAGTTTTTATATTGGGGCTGTACTAAGAATCGACTTCTGCACCTCCGAGCAAGAGCTGGCCTGGCAAAAAGCGGGTTACTATTCGAGGATGAGGCAAAGGCAGAATCAGCTATTTCATCTCCCGCCTGCCGTCAAGGGCGCTTCTGAGCGTCACCTGGTCGGCATAGCCGATGTCGCTTCCGGAAGGAACGCCCTGGGCGATGCGGTACACGGTTGCCCCGCTGTCCTTGAGCCTGTCGGCGATATACACGGCGGTTGCATTGCCGTTCATGGTCGGGTTGGTGGCCATGATGACTTCACGTATCTGCTGCTCCCGGATGCGCTCAACGAGCTCCCGGATGCGCAGCTGGTCGGGGCCGATGCCGTCAAGGGGCGAGATAACGCCGTGCAGCACATGGTAGCGGCCTTTAAATGAAGCCGTGCGCTCAATGGACATAAGATCGCCGGGCGTCTCCACCACACAGACGACATGGCTGTCGCGGCCGGTGTTGGCGCAGATCGAGCAAAGCTCCTGCTCGGTATAGTTGAAGCACTGCGAGCAGAAGCATATTTTTTCCCGCGCGTCGATAATGCTTTGGGCAAGCTCGCGAGCGTGCGCCTCGGGGCAGTTGACCAGAAACAGCGCAAGCCGCGTTGCCGTCTTTTCACCGATGCCCGGCAGCCGGGCAAGGCTTGCAACCAGACTCTGTATGGGGTTCTGCGCTGTCATGGCTTACAGGTTGAGACCGGGAATGCGCAGCCCGCCGGTCAGTTTCCCCAGCTCCTGCTGCATCATCTCTTTTGCCTGCCGCAGGGCTTCGTTGACGGCAGACGTCACCAGGTCCTCGAGCATGGCCACATCCCGGGGATCAACCACCTCGGGAGCTATTTTTATCGACAGTATATCCTGCCTGCCGTTTGCCCTGACCGCCACCATGCCCCCGCCGACGCTGGTCTCGATGATCCGGTCTTCAAGCTCACTGTTCAGCTTCGCCATCTGCTCCTGGATCTGCTGGGCCTGCTTCATAATGCTGCTTAAGTTCATCTATGCCTCCTTCGGCCAGCGGACGTATGTCCACAATGGTGCCGTTGAATGTGTCTACGATTTTGCGAATCACCGGGTTATGGAGCACCTGCTCGCGGGTCACCTTGCGCTGTTCTTTTTCTACATGCTCAGCGGTCTTTTTTTTTCGCCACCGGCTGCGATGACCACAGGAACGGCTTTTCCGAAAAACTCGGCAGCCAGCTCTTTGAGCCGCGCCTCGCTCTGGCCGTCCTTGAGCTGGTCCATATGAAAAGAGCCGGCGGGAAAAAGCACCTTTATACTGCCGTCAGCGCCGATTTCAACGCTGCCATGGGCCATGCAGGATCCCATGGAAGGACTCTTTTTCTTTACAAAGGCGCAAAAAGCTTCGGCGCCTGTGCCGGCAGCCGCCGGCGACGTGGTTACCGGCATGCCGGCCTGACCGGCTGAAGGACTTCCCCCCTGCGGCTGCACCGCAGGCCGGCCTGGTGCCGGGGCGCTCCGCTGGGGCGCAGGAGGGGCAAACGCCTGTCGCTGTGCCCCAAAGCCTCCGGTGCTCTGCAGCGATTCAAGCTGCGCCATGATTTCCTCAAGTGGCAGGGCCCGCTTCAGCTCCATCATTTCAAGCAGGCACACCTCCAGGGCGATGCGCGGAAGGGCCGACCGGACAATATCGTTCTCCGAGGAAAAGCAGAGCCTGAACATGCGCAGCAGCTCCTGTCGGCTGACGCCTGCTTCAATCTCCTGCAGCTGCGCCATATCCTCATCGGCAACGTCAACAAGCCTGACCGGGTCCTTAACGGACTTGAGGATCATGATGTTCCGCAGCGTTTCAAGCAGGCTGAAATAAAACTGCTTGAGATCTATGCCCAGCTGATACACCTCGTCAAGGGCGTCGATGCAGCCTTTGGCATCTTCGGCGATGACGGCCTTCAGCACGCGGCAGATGATCTGCCGGTCGATATGCCCCAGCATGTCCTGCAGGTCTGCGTCCCCTATCTCCATGCCGCAGTAGGCTATGGCGCGCTCCAGTATGGTCTGGGCGTCGCGCATGCTGCCGTCGGCCTCGCGGGCTATAAGCATGAGGCCATGGCGGCTGATGGCAACGCTTTCCCCCTGCGCGATAGCCCCAGGTGTTCGACAATGTCCCCTGAGGGTATCCGCTTGAAATCAAAGCGAAGGCAGCGCGAAAGAATCGTATCGGGTATTTTGTGGGGCTCGGTGGTGGCGAAAATGAAAACGACATGCCCGGGCGGCTCTTCAAGCGTTTTTAAAAGCGCATTAAAGGCCGATGTTGAAAGCATATGCACTTCGTCGATGATGTAGATTTTATTGCGGTCCCGGGAGGGCATGTACTTGACGTTTTCCCGCAGCAGCCGGATATCGTCAACGCCGTTATTGGACGCGCCATCGATCTCATGCACGTCGATGCAGTTGCCGTTTGTGATTTCAAGGCAGGAGGGGCAGACGCCGCAGGGCTCGGCCGTGGGGCCGCTGTGGCAGTTGAGGCACTTGGCAAGAATGCGCGCGATGGAGGTCTTGCCCACGCCCCGCTCCCCGGAAAACAGGAAGGCATGGGCGACACGCTGCTCCTTGATGGCATTTCTGAGCGTGCGGGTCACATGCCTCTGACCGATAACCTCATCAAAGGTCTGCGGCCGGCACTTGCGGGCTAAGACTCTGTAGGCCATAATTTTATAGCACCTCGCCTCCGGCACTGTGTTCCTGGTTTGTGTATCTAAATAGTGTCTGCAACTGAAAGCCCTGCACTCATGGACTTTGTTGGGTTCGCCCTTATGCCTGTGCTCTCATGCGCAACCGGCGATCACTGGTTAAACAAAAAAGGCCGGATACACCAAACACACAAACTCATTGCTACCGTTGCTTCCTTCCGGACCTGGCGGGGTTCGCAAGTCATCAGTTGTTTGGGATCCGGCCATCTTTTTCTTCAAAAAGAGCCTTTAAAAACGTGGCGGAGAGAGAGGGATTCGAACCCTCGGTGCGCTTTTGACGCACACACGATTTCCAGTCGTGCACCTTCAGCCAACTCGGCCATCTCTCCACTTCGCATTAGCGCCTGTCTTTAAAAAAGTCCTGCATGAGTCTGCGGCATGCATCCTCAAGAACCCCCGCTTTCACCTCAACGCGGTGATTAAATTTGGCGTCACCGGTAAAGTCAAACACCGTGCCGGCAGCCCCTACCCGTGGGTCTGTAGCCCCGTAGACAAGGCGCCGCACCCTGGCATGAAGGATAGCGCCCATGCACATGATGCAGGGCTCGAGGGTCACATACAGCTCAGTGTCCACAAGCCGGTAATTGCCCAGTGCCTGCCCGCCTGCCCGCAAAGCCATGATCTCTGCATGGGCTGTGGGGTCATGACCGCCTATAGGGCAGTTGCTGCCGCGACCGACTATACTGCCTGCCTGTACCAGCACCGCACCCACCGGCACTTCACCGGCATCGCGGGCTTTCAGCGCCTGATCGATAGCCTCCCGCATGAAAAACCCGTCACGGGTTATATAGGCGTTTTCCTGCAGGCCGGTATTCTCAAAAAATGACATGTGTTATTTAACACACTCTTTGAATAAAATAAAGTCTTAAATAACTCTTGGACACCGAAGCCATTGTTATCATTTAATTTTCGTAAATTAAATACTTTTATTACGAAACCCTTATTTCAGGGCTGTGACACGATTAAAAAGGAGTACGCAGGGGCTCAAGATTTTGAGCCCCTGCAAAGAAACGGGGTTGTCACGTCGCGAAGCTTATCCTGAGCGGTGCCGAAAGGATCCCCGGCAATGACGATACAGAAAAATAACAGCCTCCTCTCGGAAACGACAGCAAAACTGTCGATTTGAATATTATACCGCCTTCTCCCCCAGCGGCTCAACGCAGTCGGCAAGGTCAAGGCCTATAAGCGTTTCTTTTTTAATATATCCTGTCTTTTCATCCCAGCCCCGAAGGCCATAATAATCGTCCAGCAGCTTTTCAAACCCCTGCCGGTCAACGGCCTTGCCTCGCCGCGAAATGACCTCGTCGCCCGCATCCCGGCAGCAGCAGCTGGGGGTTGTGCATGCCGAACACATCGGCGATGAACTCGTCGCGCTCAATAAAGAAAAACTCAGGCAGAATATCGTCCTGACGGCCCCGGCGTCCCTCGCGCAGAAGTATTGCCCTGTTCAGGGCAATGATGCGCTCGGCATACCGGTTCAGCCCTGCCTCATCAATATCCCAACCGGTCACCGCAGACAGAAGCTTGCCTTCAAGCCCGGGGTCGCCCACATGGTCCTCGGTGGAGGCATCATCATACACCGGCCAGGCAAAATCGCACAGGACAAGCGACTCCTTTATATACTGCCGGTTCTGGATAAGGGCCGAGGCGCGGGCCTTGCCTTCATAGGTTGAAAAATCAACCGCCTTTTCCCCGCCCCAGAACGCTTTGCCGATGCGGCGGATGACCTCGGTTGACATATAGGACTTCTCATCAGTTTTCGTGTACCACCTGCCCCACTTGGTGAGGGGCTCGCACACCTCGTGCAGCTCGGTGATGAAGGGCCGCGGTTCAAGGGCGTAAATAAGTGCCGACAGCACAAAAACCTTGGGCCCGTAGGCAATGGCCCTGCCCGTCTGCGTGAACATGTTGCGCGTGATCTCGCGTGCTGCGCCGCCCACATTTTCCGATGCGCGAATTGCGCCCTCGGCAAGCACGCTGCCAAATCCCCGGCGCGAACAGATTTTTTTCAGCAGGTCTTCGAAAAACTCCGCGCTTCCCATCTGCGCCATGGCCAGGCCCGTTTCTTTTTCGGTCAAAACGCCTGCTTCATTGCATTTGTCGAGCCAGAACATGAGCTGCACCAGGTCGATCACGCACAGGCCGTAGTCATTTGCAAGCGTTGCAGCGCTAAAACTCGCCTCGGTTATCTGGCCGTGCAGCTTTCTGTCCCACAGGGTATAAAAGAGATTGGTCTGGCACTTGCGGATGTCCTGCTCGCCCGAGGCGCTCTGCTGCACTGTGCGCCAGCAACCCTGCGGGCAGCCGTGGCAGTGCGCCTTTTTCACCACCTGTCATCCCCGGCAGAATGATGGGGTTGCCGAACAGGTTGTAATACCCCGTGCCGGTCATCTCGGAAAAACGCTTGCGGATCTGCTTGACCGCTTCAGGGTCGGCAACGCCGACCGAACCCGTGCCCTTCACCGTGATGGCCTTGAGATTTTTCGAGCCCATGACCGAGCCGAACCCCATGGATGCCGCGCCCGCCACATCGGTGTAGATAATGCCGTAGCGCGTGCGGTTTTCCCCGCCCGGGCCTATGGAAAGAATGCGCACATTTTTGCCGAACTCATTTTTCAAAAGCTCGTGGGTCTTAAGATTCCCCAGGCCCCAGAGCTGCGACGCCTCCCGTATCTCGACAGTGCCGTCCTCGATATGAATATGCACTGCCCCGTCTGCCCGGCCCATAACGATGATGCCGTCAAAACCGGCTTTTTTCAGCTCTGCGGCAAAAAATCCGCCCAGGCTTGCACTCACAAATGTTTCGGGATAGATGCAGGGCGACTTGCCGCAGATGGACAGCCGCGGCGCGCTGGGCGCAGGGGTTGCCGCAAGCGGGCCGGTCATGAAAATAAGGGGCTGCTGCTCGTCAAAGGCATCGGCGCCCCAGGCAGCGTGGTCCCAGTACAGCTTCTGCCCTATCCCCAGGCCGCCCAGAAATTTCTCGGCATAGGCCATGGTGTCAAGTATTTCGATCTGCTCATGCGAGAGATCAACCTTCAGAATCTTGCCAACCCAGCCGCAGAGTTTTTGCATATCATGATCCATATTCTTCATTATAACAGCTTCCGGCCATGTTATTAACAGCCAAAAACTTCTGAGTGCAGTTAAGGGCTGAGCGAAAACCCTCAAACCTTAAATTTTTTGGGTTCGCCCTTATGCCTGTACTTCTTTGCAAGCATTTGTTTTTGCGCAGGTTGGGCAAAGCAACATGTTCCAAACAAAAAAAAAACAAGGCCTCTGTTCTTAGCTTTCCCCCATTGAATTAAACAAAGAGAGAGCGGCCCCTTGCCGGCTGAAACCGGGTCATGTCTACGGGAAACTGCTTCCTGAACACCCGTCTGAATTCAAGGGGCTTTGAGATGCTGGCGGAATGATTCCCGCGTGCCGCCCGTGCCGATTATGGTAATTGTTCCATAATCAAGAAGCCGGCCGATAATCGACTGATCGACATTGACCGTTTCAACCCGCGACAGGTTCATTTCAAGCGTTCTGCGCCAGATAAGGCCGATTTTCACCACCACTCGCTTATTGGTAATCACAAACTCGCTGGTGGTCCTGTCGATCAACGGCAGGATGAAAAGGATACAGAATGCCCGGATGGAAAAAAAGATTATCCCGTGAAGCCTGGCTTCATAAAGAACCTGCTCGCCGCTTATCAGATTATTGTTCACATAGCTTCCCATAGCGCACCATGTTAAACATTACGGTTCTACAACAATATCTGCGGGTATTTATAATAGTCTTTTATTTATGTTTAAGGTGCTTGAGAAAAGAAGCCGGAATGCAGTCGAATTCAGAATAAAAGACACATAGGCTTCACGGAGTTTTACTTGGGTGTTCGCCGAACGCCCTACGTTTAATAACCTTCCTGTTTTCAATCCTGAATTTTGATTTCATCCGAACTCACGACTTGAAATCTTTCCGTACCGTCCGAATTCTGAATTCCAACTTCTGGATTCTGACTCCTGAATTCTATCTTTTATAACCCACGGATTTTGGCCAGGAGACAAAATTACATGCAGGCCCGCGGCTGAACTGTTCGCCCGGTGCATCTTACCGTATAAGCGAAACGCCGTACAGGCCGTAGAGCAGCAGTATGATGTCCAGAAACCACACGATTTCAATGGCGGCAATCATCCAGTGAAAAAAGCTTTTGCGTTTTCGCCTCCAGAAAAGCAGGGCAAGGAGATAGGCCGGCCAGACTGTTGCCATGCCGGCGGCGACGGCAAAAGAAATGTAGCTGTTGGTGCCTGCCGCGCTCACCGGTGCATAGTCGCTGCCGGCCAGGGGCAGCAGGCGCACGGCCATGTCGGCAAGCACGCCGCATGACATTATCGCCACGGCCCGAGGCGAGCCGTTTTCGCGAAACGAGAGCGCCGACCCCAGCAAAAAAAGGCCAAAGGCTCCAAAATAAATTATTTCAATAGCAAAACTCGGCATGCGAAATTATCCGGCAAAACCAGTCGACATGCTTCAAGCCGGCCCCTTTACAGCAGGCTTTACATGTCTCCCGAGATATATTTTTTCAGCTGCTGAATGGTGAACTCCTGGGCTGAAATGGTTTGCTTGACCACGTCCCCGATACTGATGAGGCCCACCACCTTGCCGCCATCCATCACCGGCAGATGGCGCACATGCTTCTCGGTCATGATGGCCATGCAGTGCTCAACCGTATCCGCGGGCGTCACGTAAAAAAGCTCCCGCTCCATCAGCTCGCCGACTTTTGTGTCCAGTGATGATTTTGCTTTGAGTATACCCTTGCGGGCATAATCCCGCTCGGTAAAAATACCCTCGAGCTTGCCGTCATCAATCACCAGCAGCGCGCCGATATCTTTATCGGCAAATATTTTCAGCGCCTCATACACCAAATCACTTGAGGCAACCGACCAGACCGCGCTCCCCTTTTCCTGCAGGACATCCTTGATCGTAATCTGCATACGAGTATCCTCCTGTGTATGTTAACGGTTAATGGCTCGTAGCCTCCTGCTCTGCAGGACCGAAAAACACTTACGCATTCTATTCAAGTATAAAAAAGCCCCTTTTGCAAGGGGCTTTTTTATACTCCTGCCGATTCCGGCTGATGCAACAAAAATAATCAGTCATCAAAATTGCCCTGAGGGCCCTTGTTGCCGTGGAGAGTTTTAACCTTTTCCGCTATTTTTTCATTGCTCCACTCAGCCGGATCCTCGATGCGCCCCGACTTGGGGCCAAGATCATGGGAGTTTGCCTTCAGTATGGCGTCAAGAGCAAAATCAGCCGTGTCCTTGCCGTTAAAAACTTTGACCATCATGCCGTAAGCGAAGTCCTCGACAGCCTTTGCCATGCGGTCGCGAATTTCCCGGGGCTGGCTGACAAGGCGGTTTTCAAACGGGAGATTGAGCTTTTTATAGTCGCCGCTCTTCCACTCCTTGCCCTTTGCATATTCGACCATCTGCGCCCACATTTCCTCGGTCACTCCTGCGCCGGCCACCTTCTTGAACTGCTTTTCAGCATCCAGCATGGCATTGCCATAGTCATTGACCTCCAGGCCCCAGGAAATCATCTGAAGCGCCGTGGCCACATTGGCCTTGGTGGTATGGGTCTGATCCGCAATGGCGCGCAGGCGGTCGGAATTATTGCCCGACGTGCCGTGCTGCGCGCCCGACATTTTATACGGCTCCAGGGCCTTGTGAATCTGCGCGGTCAGCTCAACCTGAATGCCTGCGTCGCTTGCTTCGATGCCGTGGGTGGTGCCGTTGTTCAGGGCGATCCAGTCGGGGAAAATGCCGCGGGCATTGAGGCCCTGAATTAAAAACAGCGCCTCTTCTCTGGTTGAAAGGCCTTCCTTGCCCTTGATCTCACCCACTTCGGTTTCAAGGCCGGCCCAGGAGGGTATAAACGGATTGAGCTCGATATTGGCCAGCAGGTTCTGATCATCGGGCATATGGGAGGCATCAATTGCAATGGAGGTCATGCCCGCGTCAAACATGGAGGGAATTTCGACCTTGGCAGCCTTGATGTCCTTGTCGTTTTTGATGCCGTAATGGTCGGCATGGATGGCAACGGGAATCGTAATGCCGAGCTCATTGCAGATGGCGTCCACATAGTTTGCCATATTCCAGTAGTTCACCGCGCAGTAGGCAGCCGTGCCGCCTTCCGATTTGGCGATCTCGATAAGCACCGGTGAATTGGCCCGCTGGGCCGCCATCAGCGCGCCGCGGATGACAAAGCTGTTTCGGCCGTTAGCGGCCATGGCAATGGCCTTGCCCTTGGCGATCATGGCCCGATCCACCACTTTGCCGCTCACGATCAGCGCCTTTGAGTTGGGAAAAAGCTTCACGATATTAGGCGGCCTGCCGACTTCAACCGCCTTGAGAAAATCCTTTGAATAGTTTGCCATAACACATCCTCCTGATAAGTTGTATGGTTAAATATCGGTATCGGCCGGGGCCGGTATCTTGCGCCTAATACTCCTCTTCATCCGTTGCATGCAGGATTTTGTACAGGGCTGCAACCAAGCCATCAAGCCCCTGATGCGCGGCTGCCGAAATCGGGAAAACACGGGCTGCAAGCTCAGGGCCTGCTTCCTTCAAAAAGCGGTCAAGAGCCTGCCTGTCGGCATCAATGTCGATCTTGTTTGCCGCTATCAGAAACTTTTTATCCTCAAGCCCCTGCCCGAAATCCTTTACCTCCTGCTGCAGCACGGCAAAAGCCTGCTCCGGCGGCATGTCGGCAAATTGGGAAATATCAAGCACATACAGCAGCAGCCGCGTGCGCTCAACATGCTTGAGAAACTGCAGCCCCAGGCCCTTGCCCTGAGAGGCCCCCTCAATGATGCCCGGTATGTCGGCCATCACAAACGAGCGGAAGTCGGACAGCTCAACCACACCCACCACCGGATTGAGCGTGGTGAACGGATAGTCGGCAATTTTGGGATGGGCCTTTGAAACAGCCGTTATGAGCGATGACTTGCCCGCATTGGGCAAGTCCCACCAGCCCCACATCGGCCATGACTTTCAGCTCCAGTACGCCGTTGAATTCAATGCCCGGAAGTCCCGGCTGGCAGAAGCGCGGGGTCTGATGCGTTGAGGTGGCGAAGTGCTGGTTGCCCTTGCCGCCCATGCCCCCAGGGGCTATTACCACGGGCTCATCAGGCACGGTGACCTCATAGACGATTTCGCCGGTATCTGTATTGCGCAGTATGGTGCCGCAGGGCACGCGCGCCACAAAGTCTTTTCCCTGTTTGCCCGAGCGGTTATTGCCCGAGCCATGATGGCCCCGCTCGGCAACGAGCTTAGACTTGTACCGAAACTCCACAAGGCTGTCAATTCCGGCATCGCCTATGAAGATAACATTGCCGCCCCAGCCGCCGTCGCCGCCGTCGGGCCCGCCCTTTGGTATATATTTTTCGCGCCGGAAAGAGACGCAGCCGGGACCGCCGTCACCGGATTTTATAAAAACTTTCGCAGAATCAACAAACATGTCCACAATCTCCTGAACTTAACATTCAATTATTTACTTAATTTCAAGCAGTCTGACAAGCATTTTAACTTTATGCATTTCTTTGTTTTTTCTTGCTGTTTCAGGTATACTACATATTCAATGGATAGTATGCCTCTTTAATGCATGTTCCAGAACATATTTCCCTGCCGCAGGGCTGCTGGTGTCCTGCGCCGATAAAAAACAGTTTCAGGAAGAGAGCCTCTATGATCGCGATTATCGGCGCCGGACTCACCGGACTGAGCACAGCATGGCATCTTGGCGCCGGCAGGCACTGCACGGTCTTTGAGCAGCAGGACCAGATCGGCGGCCTGTGCCGCTCGCCGATTGTTGACGGTTTCACCTTCGACTACACCGGTCATCTTCTGCACCTGCGCGACGCCTATACCCGCGACCTGGTCAAACGGCTGCTTCAGGGCAATCTGCGCGAAATAGAGCGCAATGCCGCGATCTTCTGCATGCAGCGCTATCTCCCGTTCCCGTTTCAGGCTAATCTTCATGGCCTGCCGCTTGAAGCCAGACTTGAGTGCCTCGAAGGCTTTATCGCGGCCGCCGCGCAGAAACGAACCGGCCGCAAGCCCGACACCTTCCAGAGCTGGGTGACCGGCACTTTCGGCCGCGGCATAGCCCGCAACTTTTTCATACCCTACAATGAAAAGCTGTTTTGCAAAAGTCTGCGCAGCATAACCTGCGACTGGGTTTCCTGGTCAGTGCCGAAGCCGTCGCTGCGGGAAGTTTTGAAGGGCGCCCTTGGCAGTGCCAATACGGGCATGGGCTATAATGCCTCGTTCTCCTACCCGGAGCGTGGAGGCATACAGAAGCTGCCCGAGGCGATTGGCCGCAAGATGAAAAATATAGAGCTTGGCAGGCGGCTTGTTGCAGTGCGGCTGAAAGAGCGGGGACTGCTCTTTCACGACGGCACGCAGCTCCAGTATGAAACCCTCGTCTCAACCATGCCGCTTCCGCAGCTTTTAAGCATGATAGAGGACCTGCCGCCTCGTTTCTCAAGCCTCGGACGGCGACTCACCAGCTCTGCCGTCCACAATATCAATATCGGCATCAACCGGCCCGGCGTCACTCCCTATCACTGGATATATTTCCCCGAGGCAGAGTTCCCCTTTTACCGCGTCGGCTGCTACTCGAACTTCACGCCGAATATGGCGCCCAAAAATACCAGCTCCCTCTATATTGAAATAGCTGCCCGGCCTGATGCAGCAGCTGATTACGCAGAGCTGCGCGAAGCCTCCCTTGAAGGCCTGCGGCGCTGCGGCATATTGCGGCGGGGAGACCGCATTGTTGCCGAGCAGTACAACCGCATCGACTCCGGCTATGTAATCTTCGACCGGTTCAGGCAGCAGAAGCTGCCCGGACTTCTTGCCTGGCTCAAAAAACACGGCATCATCTCCGCAGGCCGCTACGGCGCCTGGACCTACTGCTCCATGGAAGACAATATACTTGAAGGCAGACGCCTGGCAGGGGCGCTTGCATGATACGGGCAAAAGTCGTCCACATTATTACGAAAATGGAGCTGGGGGGTGCGCAGCAAAATACGCTCTTTACCGTTCAGAACCTGAACGCAGGCGAATTTGAGGCACACCTTCTGGCCGGCCCCGGCGGCGAGCTTTTTGATGATGCGCAGGCATCCACGCGCTTTCATCTGGTTTCCGATCTGATCCGCGAAGTGCGGCCCCTGCGGGATCTAAAAGCATTTCTGCAAATAAAAAAAATTCTTGAAGCATATCAAAGCCGGGTCGCCGTCGGCGCCGGTCATCGTGCACACGCACAGCTCCAAAGCGGGCATACTGGGCCGCCTTGCGGCACGGGCCGCGGGTATGCCCATCATCATCCACTCCATCCACGGCTACGGATTTAACGACTACCAGCCTGCACCGGTTAGATGGCTCTATATACTGCTTGAGCGCCTGTGCAGCCACGATTACATCATTCTTTATCGCCGTGTCGCAGGCAAATATCGACCGGGGCCTCAGCCTGGGGCTTTTTATCCCCGACAGGGTGCGCCTCATCCGCAGCGGCATAGACATCGGGCAATTCAAAAACCCGGCAGTTGCCCGGCCTGAAATGCGCAGGCAGCTTGGCGTTCCGCAGGACGCCCCTGTTGTCATTATGGTCGCCTGCCTGAAGCAGCAAAAAGCACCCCTTGACTATGTACGGGTATGCTCACGCATTGCAGCGGGCTTGCCCGATGCCCATTTTCTGCTGGCGGGCGACGGTGAGCTGCGCAGCGCTTTGGAAACCGAACTGCAGTCACTGCAATCTTGCTGGCAGATTCCACCTGCTCGGCTGGCAGAGGGATATCCCCAGCCTGCTGCACGCAAGCGACATACTCGTGCTGACATCCCGCTGGGAGGGGCTTCCGCGGGTAATTCCGCAGGCCATGTGCGCGGGCCTGCCGGTGGTTGTCACCAGGGCCGACGGGTCGCCGGAGGCTGTTCGCCAGGGCCAGACCGGTTTTGTGTTTGAACCGGGAGATATTGCCGGTATTGCTGAGAAAACGGTCTCTCTGCTAGAAAACCCTGAACAAGCGCAACGAATGGGCAAGGCTGCCCAAGCCCTTGTGGCCGAATTCGATACATATAAAATGGTAGCTGAGCAGGAATCTCTCTACTGCGGACAGGTGAAGAAAATTTCATGACCTGCGGTTGACAATGCCTGCGCCAATGCTTATATAAACATATAACTTATTTGTTTTTACTTCGGTTTTTTGATTATATTTGAAACAAGAAAGGAATAAACCGTGCCGATTTATGAGTATGCATGCAAATCCTGCGACGAGACCTTTGAGGTATTCCTGAACTCAAGCGACAAGCCGGTAAAAAAATGCCCGTCCTGCAACAGTTCTAAAATTCAGAAGCTTATATCCAACTGCTCGTTTCAGCTGAAGGGCACCGGTTGGTACGCTACCGACTACGCAAACAAGGATAAAAAATCGACAGGCAAAAACAAAAAGAAAGAGTCTGACTCCGGCTCAGCGGAAACCAGCGCAAAAGCTGAATCCAGTGAATCAGCAACCGCCTCTGAGAGCACCCCTGTCAAAAAGCCTGCAAGCACATCGGAAAACAAAGCAGCATAATAGACCTTCGCCTGATACAATGAAAAGGGGGCCGATCAGGGCTCCCTTTTCATTTCATGATTTCCGCGTCTTCACTTTTTCTTTTTTCTCTTGCGAAATGTGTATTATATTGTTATTTTTACAAAAATTTCGCAATAGCCAAAAGGTTCCTCCCACATGTCTGCTGCACAGGAAACATCTGTTGAACTCTTCGATGCATGCCGTACTATTTTCGGCTCGCAGGTGCATGTTTCAATCGAGTTTCTCCGCTATCTGCAGCCTATCGGCGTCAAGTCCGCCTATAAAAAACGTGCGCTTGAAACCCATCCTGACCGGGCAAAACAGATAGGCGGCTCGCCCCGCATGCTTCAGGAAGAGTTCCGCACCGTCAAGAAGGCCTATGAGCTGCTCCTTTCCTATGTGGAAAACAAAGCGCACCGTATCGTTTCGGAACCCGGCTTTACCGGCCGGCGCACCCGCGGGCCATATCAGCACAGCCGTCAGCACAAGCAAGCATCCTGTGACCAGAGCCACTACCAGGCACAGCAGCACCGTCACCGCCGCTCATCAGTTGACCATTTCTACCACGGCCCCATTCCTCTGCGCAATCTGATGCTGGGGCAGTATCTCTATTATACCGGGCGCATATCGTGGCGCATGCTCATAGAGGCGATCTCATGGCAGCGCACCCTGCGGCCGTGCATCGGCCAGATAGCCATGCAATCGGGCCTGCTCACGCAGCGCGATGTGGTAAGCATACTCACCGAGCGCCGCCTGGAAGAACGGTTCGGCGAGTGCGCCGTGCGCATCGGCTATATTACACCCATCGAGCAAACAACGCTGGTAAGCAGGCAGAGCAGGCAGCAGCGCCGCATCGGGGAATATTTTCTGAACAAAAAATTATTGAGCCAGCATGAACTGTCCACCCTTGTTGAGCGGCACCGCATGCACAACTGCGATACCCTGAGACGGCCGCACCGGATGCAGCAGCAATGAAAAAACTCTGCATCTGCGCGCTCGCGTTCTGCGCCTGTGCTGTTCTTTTTTTGTATTATCATGCTCCCCTGCTGACGTCATATGCTGAATTTTTCACTGTACACACTGCAACAAAGGGGGCTGATGCCCTGGTAGTTCTTTCAGGCATTACTTGAAACACGCCTGCCCAGGGCAATTGCCCTGTGCAAAACCGGCTATGCGCCGCGCATTCTCATGACAGAAGAGCGGCCGTTTAATGCTCTGACAGCACAACTGCCGTGCACGGACAGGGACAAGGCGGAGGCTTTCATGCATCTGCTGCACGCCGATTGCGAGCTGACTCATGTGCCGTCGCAAAAGGGCGGCGCCACCTCAACCTTTGATGAAGCATATGACCTGAAGGACTGGGCGCGCAAAAACAGCTATAAGCGCATCATCATCGTAACCGATGATTTCCACACGCGCCGGGCATTGCACGCTTTCTCAAAAGTTTTTAACGGCACAGGCATTGCCGTGGAATCGGCAGGAGCGGGCAATGAACTTTTCTGCGAACGCGACTGGTGGAAAAGCGACAGGGGCATATCGGCCTATATCCTTGAGGGAATCAAGTATAGCGTGTATCGTGCAACCAGCCAAAACATACCTATTATCAAAAATTTCTAAAGAGCGGCTGGCATTAAACCGTATGCATTTTACAAAAACAAGAACAGAGACGCAGCATGAATGCTAAACGCCTGTACGATCTTATAAACATGGCTTCTGCCGAAGGAATCCTGCATGAGACCGAGACCGTGCTGCAGATGGCCTATCCAGGCATGGATGCGGATCCGGTTATACAGGTTTTTCATGATACCGTGCGCCTGTATGCCGGAGACTATCCCGGGTACCAGGCATGCAGCACCGGCTACCATGATTTTCAGCACTGCGCCGAAACACTGCTGGCCATGATCCGCCTGATCCACGGAGCAGGGGCAGAAGGGCTGCGGCTATCCGAACCTGCTGTCAAGCTCGGCCTGATTGCGGCACTGCTGCATGATACGGGCTATATACCGGAAAAAAATATGGCTGTCGGGGCAGGGGGCAAGCCTACCGTGGCCCATGTTCGCCGCAGCATGAATTTTGCCGGTCACCTATGGCGCGCAGCATGGTTTTACCCCCGAAAATATCACAGCCTGCCAGACCATGATCTGCTGCACGGACCTTGAAGCCGACTTCGATGCCATCGTTTGGCCGTCGCGCGACGTGGAGCTGCTGGGGAAAATGCTCGCCGCAGCCGATCTGCTTGCGCAAATGGCGGACAGGGCACATCTTGAAAAACTTTTTTACCTGTACCAGGAATTTCAGGAGGGCCTGGTGAGCGGCTATAACAGCGCCGAGGACCTCCTGCGCAAGACCATGGATTTTTATTCGATTGCAGACGATCGCTTCAAAAATAAACTTGAAAATACCGATAGATTTATGGCAGCACATTTCATGCAGCGTTGGGGCATACAGGAGGACCTCTACCGTCTTGCCATTGACAATGAAAAGGCGTATCTGAACACTATCATACGGCGTGAAGACCAGGACATCAGCAGCCGGCTGCGGCGCAAGGGTATTGTTGAAAAAATCAACAGCGATAAAAAAGACTGACCGGCCCTGTTGTCTCCTGTATAACTGACAAGCAACCATGCATCTTCCTGGAAAAAATTCCTCGAAAACTTGACAACAGCATTCTAATCCTTATTTTTAAACATTAGTCAGGCTGTTGCTGAAACCAGAACAATAGGGGAGCGTGATATACCGTGTCTACGAGCAAAAAACACCTATCTGCAAAAGATCATGATCGCCATAAAAGCCGCAAAGCTTCCGAAGCACCCGATGATGCAATAATCAGCGATGCTTTGGAAACAAACCCGGCAGATGAATCCCTTGCCGGGCAGGATATAACCCTCTCAGGGCGTGAAGAGCTTGTCGGGCAAATCGAGAAGCTTGAAAAAGAAAACAATGAGCTTTCAGACCGGCTGCTGCGCACCATGGCCGAGTTCGACAATTACCGCAAGCGCGTTGCCCGCGAAAAAGATGACCTTCTAAAATACGGCGCTGAAAAGATGGCGCTGGATATTCTGCCCGTTGCTGACAATTTTGAACGGGCGCTCGAGCAGGCAAAAACAGCAGCAAATGCCGCTGCAGTGGTCGAAGGCGTTGAAATGATTTACAAGCAGTTTCTTGCCACGCTCGAAAAATTCAATATCAAGCCGTTTGATTCCATAGGCCAGACTTTTGATCCTGAAAAGCATGAAGCAATGGCCCAGCAGGAGAACGAGGAGTATGCTGAAAATACGGTTATGGCGGAGTTTCAGAAAGGGTATTTCCTGAACGGCAAACTCCTTCGGCCTGCCCGCGTGGTTGTATCCCGTGGGCCCGACGAGGAAAATGGCGAGCAGGAAGAAGAATAAAAGCTGTCAGGCATATTTTTTACCCGCGCCAAAAAAACAGAGCACATAAAAATTCCGGCAAAATCTCTTTCTCGTCATGCCGGCGGAACGCCGGCATCCAGGATTCTAATGCAGGGCACAGGCATCGTGCCCCTACTGAATAAAACCCCGAACCATGGATTTGCTGGGTTCGCCCTTATGCCTGTACTTCTTCATAAGCATTTAGTTTTTGCCAGGTTGGGTTGAGGTACGAAACCCAACGGTTTCTTTCGGGCTTAACCCAACCTCAAAAAACTGTTTCCAACAATAACCCCATTCATTCTACTGTCTATGCCACAGGGTCTTCTCATCGCAGCAGAGCGCAGCGGCACCGGAAAAACCATGATCACGGCGGCCCTTGCCCGGGCGCTTATGGACCGGGGATTGCGGTGCAGTGCTTCAAGGTGGGGCCTGATTTTATCGACCCCGGCTACCACACTGCGGTGACCGGCCGCGTCTCGCGCAATCTCGACGGCTGGATGATGGGGCGAGACTGCTGCCTGCAGACATTTCATCGCGCCATAGAAGGCGCCGATATCGGCGTGGTTGAAGGCGTCATGGGGCTTTTCGACGGGCTGAGCGGGGCAGGGATGAAGGCTCCTCCGCGCAGATTGCAAAGATGCTTGAACTGCCGGTTATTCTTGTCATCGACGGCTCATCGTTTGCCCGCTCGGCAGGTGCCGTTGCGCTCGGGTTTGAGCAGTTTGACACTGACGTGCACATTGCCGGCGTCATTTTCAACAAAGTGGCCAGCCCCGCGCATTATGAAATGCTGAAAGCTGGTGTGCAGGAGAAATGCCGCGCAGAAGTGTTGGGTATATTCCGCGCAACGAGCAGTGGCATACGCCCGAGCGGCATCTGGGCCTTGTGATGGCAGCAGAGCGGATGCTCTGCAGGAAACCATCGGAAAGCTTGCACACACTTGAAGAAACCGTTGATGTAAAAAAAATCATTGGAATCTCCGGGCAGACACTCAGCTCTGCCCCTACCGGACATGCGATTCGGCATCATATCCAAAATCCAAAACCTGCTCCACGAACCTGCTCGTCAAAATCGGCATTGCCCGCGACGAGGCCTTCTGCTTCTGCTACCAGGATAATATCGACATGCTGGAGCATTTCGGCGCAGAACCGGTCTTCTTCAGCCCCCTGCATGACACAGCCATGCCCGATGTGGAGGGCTCTACCTGCCCGGCGGCTATCCCGAGCTGCATGCCGAAGCACTCAGCCGCAATGCTTCCATGCGCACGGCCATTGCCGCGTTCTGCGCCGGCCGCCCCGTGTACGCCGAATGCGGCGGGTTTCTGTATCTGCTCGAATCCCTCACCGGTCTTGACGGCAACAGCCACGCCATGGCAGGCGTTTTCCCTGCTCGGGCCCGCATGCTGCCGCGTCTGCAGCGCCTGGGCTATGTGGAGGTTGTGGCGCTCCCCGGCCACCCGTTTCTTTCGGAAGGTGAAAAAATCCGCGGCCATGAATTCCACTACTCAGCCATAAGCGATATGCCGGCCCACATTCAGCGCACCTGCCGCGTCACGCGCCGCAAGGAAAGGCAGAGTTTGCTGAAGGCTTCCGGCTGCACAATACGCTTGCGGGATATATGCACCTGCACTTCGCGTCAAATCCCGGCTTTGCGGAAAATTTTGTCGACAGCTGCAGACAGCCCCCGCCTTCTTGACAAACCAGGGGCTTTGCGTTAAGGTAACGCCACAAAGCACAACCGCATCAAAGGAGAACGCATGCAAACGATTTCCGTTGGCCTTATCGGCTTTGGCACCGTGGGAACGGGCGTAGCAAAAATTCTTGAAAAAAACGCCGACCTCTTCAGCAGCGCCTTGGCGCAGCATTGAGCTGAAAAAAATCGCCGACCTCGACATCAGGCGCAGCCGCGGCATGACGCTGAAAAAGGGCGTGCTCACCACCAGCGCAGATGAGATTGTCAACAATCCGTCAATCGATATCGTCGTGGAGCTTATGGGCGGCATCGAGCCTGCGCGCAGGCTCATCCTGAAAGCTGTTGAAAACGGCAAGCATGTCGTCACGGCCAACAAGGCACTGCTCTCAAAGCACGGCTGGGAGATATTCAGCGCAGCCCGGCGCACCGGCGTCGATGTGGCTTTTGAGGCAAGCGTTGGCGGCGGCATTCCCATCATCAGAACCATGCAGGAGGGGTTTGCGTCAGACCGTATTTCGGGGTTTCTCGGCACACTAAACGGCACCTCCAACTATATCCTCAGCCGCATGACCGATGAAGGCGCAGATTTCAAGGCCGTGCTCAAAGACGCGCAGGCCCAGGGGTATGCCGAAGCAGATCCCACCTTTGACGTAGAAGGGATCGATACGGCTCACAAGCTCAATGTTCTGCTCTCGCTTGCCTTCGGCGGCAAAGCAGATCCAAAAAAGATATACACCGAAGGCATCTCCCGCATCACGCCTCTTGACATCGAGTTTGCCCGCCAGCTTGGCTACAAAATAAAGCTGCTGGCCATTTGCAGCGGCTATGGCAGCGAAGTTGATGCGCGCGTGCACCCTAGCCTTATCCTCGAAGGGCATATGCTCGCGCAGGTGGGCGGAGCCTTCAATGCAATCTTTGTCCAGGGCCAGGATGTGGGGCCAACCATGTTTTACGGCCGCGGTGCAGGCATGATGCCCACCGGCAGTGCCGTTGTGGCAGACATCATGAGCCTTGCCCGCAATATCGTCAAGGGTGTTTCAGACCGCGTGCCGCTGCTGCCCTATGGCAGCAAGGCGCCGAAGGCTATACGCATCAAGCCCATGAGCGATGTCCAGACCCGCTACTACCTGCGCTTTACCGCAGTCGACAAGCCCGGCGTGCTGTCTGGCATTGCGGGCGCCCTTGGCCGCAACCAGATCAGCATTCACTCCGTGGTGAGAAGGCCGCAACACCACAACACGGCCGTGTCCATTTTCATGCTCACGCATGAGGCCAAAGAGTCAGACCTTCAAAAGGCCATACGCCAGCTTGAAAAGCTCTCCATGCTCAAGGGCAAAACAATGGTGATACGGATTGTTGAGGATATTCCCGCGGAGGGATGATCGTTCGTGTTCCGTAGCATAATCTGGCATGTCATAGTCGCAGGCTGTGCTATGCCCACCACCTGCTTTATTGCAACAAACAGCTGCCCATCATCTCTTCTGAAACACCAGGCAGG
>CAVRBJ010000040.1:0-74387 GCA_963718965.1 uncultured delta proteobacterium
AAGTCCACACTACGGCTCTCTAACTGGACAAATAAAAACCCCGAAAATTCATGATTACCAAACGTAACATGAATTTTCACAAAAAAGGCCCAGCCACTCTTTCTAGTAGTTAGGCCTTTATGATTCCTTGGTTTCTGTTTTAATGCTTCCCGACCATACCTTGTAAATAAAATCCAAACATGGAGTCTTGTGACTACGGATCCAACCCTATAGCATTTCCGTTCAACAACGTTCTACATTCAAACTCATTTACTAACAATTACGAGAGATTTGACGTCAGAAGATTTTGTTGCATCAAGAACAGGTAATTCTATCCACTCCCCATTCTTCCAATAGCCGGGCACTGAAATATTTGAGCCGGTCTTTCCATATCCACCGGCATACACATCACTGCCCAATATAGCTATTGAACCGACTTCAGAATTTTTTGTTGTATCTATAGGTGGTAGCTCAACCCAAGTGCCATTTTTCCAATAGCCGGGCACTCTAACTTTAGAGCTATTAGTGCTATATCCACCGGCGTACACATCGCTGTCAGAGATAGCTAATGTAAAAACATATGAATGATATATATCATGAAGAGAAGGAAGGCCGACCCATTCGCCATTCTTCCAATAGCCGGGCGCAACGCCCCCAGAACTCTTCGTGCTAAAGCCTCCGGCATACACATCGCTGCCAGAGATAACTAATGAATAGAGCCACGAACTTCTTCCAGTGTCGATAGGTGGTAGCTCAACCCAAGTGCCATTTTTCCAATAGCCGGGCACGGGAATATCAGAGCTGTTCCTGCTAAAGCCCCCGGCATACACATCGCCTTCAGATACGGCCAATGTATAACAAGATGAGTCCTTTGTGGCATCGAGAGGCGTTAGATCAATGCGAGTTCCGTTCTTCCAGTAGACAGCATTTGTAACATCAGAACTGTCATCGCTGGTTCCCCCGGCATACACATCGCTTCCGGAAATGGCTATCCTCCAGACGATCGCGTTCTTATCCTCATCGATGGGAGGGAGGCCGACCCAAGTGCCATTCTTCCAATAGCCGGGTACGGAAACACCAGCGCTGTTATAGCTATATCCCCCAGCATACACATCGTCTTCAGATATGGCAAGTGACATAACAAATGCTTGCCCTGTCGCATAGATGAGGTGGGAGTTCAACCCAAGTGCCATTTTTCCAATAGCCGGGCACAGCAACATTAGAGCTGTTTCTACTATACCCCCCGGCATACACATCTTGCCTTTCACGGTTGCAGCACCCCGCCACACCTGCCAGGAGCATCAGCATCATAAAGATAATGAATAGGTGTTTTTTCATGGTCTGTCCTCCCTTTGTTTACCTACCTTTGTTTTTAATCTCTAAAAAACCGACTAAATTCAAGGCGATCCTCTCAACTGCCCGCTGTGCCGAGTACAGGATTTTGTGCTTAATAATTTATTCAAAGATTCTATTTTAGTAATTATTACTCTAATATAGAATATTTTAGAAAAAAAACAAGATTCATTGCTGTCCGACGCGGGTACTTTTTTTACTCTTACCAACAGATACTTAAAAAAGGAGTCCTGTATGCCTACGCTTTTATTCATTTCTGGATTTTAATGAGTCAGCGCCTCATCGCAGGCATTCCCTATAAAAAAGAACCAAGCCTTTTGACAGATCTTTGGTCTGCGCAGTCATAACAACATCTTGTGGCTGTGCTTACCTTCCTAAAACTCCACATTACGGCTCTCATGTTGGAAATATAAAATTCTTGCAAACTCAACATTGCCAGAAGTATCATGCAATAAGTTAGGCATCGTAGTGCGGTTAAGGCTCTGACACTTAATGTGGATTTTTAGGGCCATAGCCCCCGCAACATTTTTAATATATATAGCTATTAGGTCTTCACATTTGTTTTTAGTGGTAGACCCCTCCTGACCTCCCCTTGCTAAGGGGAGGCACCTGTTTGTTCCCCTCCTTGTTAAGAAGGGGCTAGGGGTGGTCTGGCAACCCGCAAAATCAAATGTGAAGGGCAACTATTCCTAATGGCAATTTATTCGAGACAAACTGAATATTATAATTACAAGAATAATAGATTTTGGAAGGGAAGAGTAAAATGAAAAAAACAGCCTATTTGATTCTTATTGCCTTATTAATAACAGTATTAGCAATTGGAATACGCCCAATTACAGCAATGTCTGGGTGCGAAGACACTTGCGACCATAATACTAATAATAGAAGAAGTCTTTCGAAATGCCAGGATAGCTGCAAAAAAGAGGCTCTTGCCAAAACGGAACGTGAGCGAAACATGAGAAATGAAAAAGGGGCAATTATCACCGGCGAAAAATTCAGAAAATGTTCAGAAAACTGTAGTGGAACGCTCAATACACAGAATTATTCGAGCTGCATTCAAAAATGTAAAAATGCAGCTGCTGGCAAATAATAAAGCAGGCGGGTGTTGAGGAGTTGATTTTGGAATCAAGGTTTGCTGCCGTAAAAGGGGCGCATAAAAGCAGCCTTGTTAGTCCTTGTGGGTTGACATAACGACACAATATCAGGCCGCCCGCCGCGCCGAAAGATATTTTTGATTAGCATCGAAATCTACCTTCCCAAAACAGCAGCTCCCATATATTGTGGTCTTGACTTGCTACTCAAAACTCCACACTACGGCTCTCATGTTGTACAAAACACAATTCCGAAAATTCAAGATTGCCAAATCTAACATGAACTTTAATAAAAAAAGCCTGACCACTATTTCTAGCAGTCAGGCCAATTTGATTCAATTATTATACTCCCTACTTCCTTAATACGGAATTGGGTCCGGGCTTATTTCACTAAATTCAGTTTGCCGGAGCAGCTTCCTATCAGTGCCCTGTACTCTCCCTTGTCGAGGGCCGCACCATCAATACTAACCTTCATAAACATGAATCGTTTGAAGAATACGCGCTTACTCAAAACCTCTATATAGCTGGTCTCCCATCGAACCGGTGTGTTTTCGTCAAGAACTGTATCACTCTTGCCGATAACCAGCAGGCGCCGGGTTTTTTCATTTTCACCTAGAAACCAGCCCAGGTACTTGGGAATGACTTTTACCGCACAGTCCGGACAGATTTCATTATAAAAGGGATCGTCATCATTGCAGTCGGGGCCTGCGATGCAGTTGTCACCGTAGCCGTCGCCATCATTATCAACACAGGGGGAGGCAGTTGTGGTTGTGGTGCTGGTCGAAGTAACCACCTGTCCTAATCGAACGGAGCGAACGTAACAGAGGAGGTCCTTATCGTAGTTGTCGTAAACGTAGCCGCCGTAAAAATCCACGTCCCAGGCGTAACCGATACTGGCAGCATCAGTGCTGGAGGACCAGTACTGAGATGCCTGCGTGTCCGGAAAAAATGCCGTGTCGATGGCAGGGTCTAAGTGGCTATTGTCTACAATGCTGTGCAGCTCTTTTGAGGTGGGCAGACGCCAATCCGTATGGCCGGCAAGGGTCGTATTATCGCAGTAAGCAAGGGCCTGCTGCCATGTGTAGGTACCTGGCGCTGTAGCCTGCTGCCACATAAGGCCGGTGTTCATATCCGTCACCGTGCCGTCAGTATTGTCGATGAAATTACTTGATGGCTTTTCTCCTCGAACGGCACGAACGTAAATTGCGGCGACTTTACCCTGGGTGCTCACAATGCCCTCGTAGAAGTCAACGAACCAGGCGTAAACGTTATCACGGGGGCTTGACGACCAGTACCCGAATGCCTGTGTATCCGGAAAGAATGCCGTGTCGATGGCGGGGTCGTAGTGGCTATAGTTTATAATACTCTGCAGTTCTATCCGTGTAGGCAGGCGCCAATCATTATGACTGCCGTAATTTTGGGCATTCAGACTGTTGGTAAAGTCCAGAGTATCGTTATCGAGGCCGGGCGTCCCGGTAGAGCCGTCATACCAGGTATACATATTGTCGGCATCATTGGGGTCTGCATAATTTGCTCCGCCACCCAAGCTGTGCTTTTCTTCCCAGACAAGGCCGGTCACTTCGTCGCGCACCATTGCCCAGCTTGCGGCTCGAATCCGGCAGTGCAGCGCCGCTTGCATCAAGCTTGGTATAGGAGAGGCGTGTTGATGCTGTAGGTGCCATCCTGCCCGTAATAAGGCTGGCCCGGCTGCGGGCAGGTTATTTCTGTTGCATTATCGTAGCAATTGTCTGCCCCGTATCCGGCACCGGCCAGGCCCGGGCATCCCGGCAGCATACCAGCCCCACGCCACAAGCAGCGACAACAGCCAACATGTACAATGCTTTTTGTATCACCATTGTTTCATCTCCAGGGAATTGTTATGACATAGAATTGTATTATATCTTTTTCAGTTAAAAAAGCTATGTGCATATAGCAATATCTTGTGCCCGTGTTTACCTGCCCAAAAGTCCACACTACGGCTCTCATCCTGGACAAAACAAAAACCGGAAAAATTCAAGTACTACCAACCCTAACATGCAAAAAATCTCTTCCGGTGTTTTGTGCTGCTGTCCCGGCGATGGCATTTAGCATGGAATTAAAACCTGTATGGGCTTGAGGCTCGGGCAGCCTGTCTTCGTTAATTTTACCTCGGTTTTCGGGCTATGCGCACCCCAAGGAGTGCGGACCGCGCCCATGGCCATAATCAAGGCGAGGGCCCGGACGGCGATAGGATTTGCCAGGACAGGCCCTGGCTAGGGATAGCTGCGGAGCATTTCGCGGATGACGAAAACGATCTGATCAAGCTGAGTTGAGCTTAAAGCGGCGGGCCTTGAATATTCGATGAAGCTATTAAAAGTTTGCTCTGACCAGTAAGGATAGTATGTCGGTGATTACACCATAGCGAGGGCGGCTTGCCGCCTTCGAACAAAGTGCTGATAAAAAATTGTGTGTACGAGGCCGATGAGCAATACCCCGATTAATGTACATGATCAAAATATTAAGGAAATTAGAAGACTCCAATCAAGGGCTTCATTGAAGATGAGTTTTGGGGTCGCGCCCGCCAATTTTTTTTATCTATATGTCATTCACGTACCATGAAGGGTTATTACGTTGAAGACCGGCCCAGTAATAATCAAGTGCATGCTCCCTGTGATGTTGGTATTCCTATAGGTTTACCTTTATAGAAATTTATATTCTATAAAATTGGGTGGTTGTGTGTCAAGGCAAATACCTGAACATGGGTGCCCCTGAGGGACGGACGAGGAACTAAGAGGTCAGGGCGGGGTGAGGCTTTACATTTACTCTAATATGCTATAGATCCTAAACAATATATTGTGCCCTTGCTATACCGCTAAAATTCCACATTACGGCTCATACTGGAGAAAACAAAATCCCGAAAATTCAAGATTACCAAATGTAACATGTACTTTCATAAAAATGGCCTGGCCACTATTTCAAGTAGTCAGGCCTTCTACTTGTCAGCGCCGTTTTAGTTCTTCTCTACCATCGGCGCAATTACTTTAAGCATCTTCCGGTTAAACAACAAAATCAGAATGCCTTCACTTCTATCGATCCCATACAGTCGCCAATTTTAACCAACTCGCCGGCGTGAGGGCAAACGGCTTTAAAAAGACAAAAGAAACACAATTCTATTGCCGATTTTCAGCTTCAAAAACGGTTTGATTGCCGAGCTATCCCAGGTCGGGCTGTCGGTTTTGTCAAACACCGTATCCGTAGAGCCGATCAAAACGAATACTTTTATCGGCTCGCCAACAACGCTGAGCAGCTTGTGAAGTTTCTTCGGGATAACGTTGAGCTGCACAGCGTGGCGATGTTTGCCGGGTTACCGGTAGCGGTCCTGTTATTGTACTGTTCGCTCCCGGAAGATCCGTTATACCGCAGACCATGACCCGGTAGTAGACTTCTGCCGTCAGGCCGGTAACCGTTAAGCTGGTTCCCGTTCCGTTATAGACGCAAAACCAGCCCGTGGAGCCGATCTGCGTACCCGAGCCAAATGCAGTATTAGCGCGTAGGTCGGCGTCTAAAGGGGCTGCGCTGCCATTGTCGGTCTGTTTCATGAAGACTGCGCACTTTTCCCCGCTGCCGCGCGTCCAGGAAATGTCGGCCTGCGTAACCTCTGTGTTTGTAACCACTATATCTGTTGCCTGTACCGGGGGCGGCATGAGTACTTGGTGACTTAAATTTCGTTTCAGCTGCGTATGATGCCTGTACGGGCGCCCCCCAGCTGGCATCACTTTAACCGGCCACATAGAGCTTGCCGTTGCCGCTTACAGCGATGCCATAGCCATAATCATATAGCTGCCGCCGAGAAAAGTGTTCCAGACAAGCGTACCGTTATCGTCAAACTGTGCCGCTATGCGTCAAATTTTCGGTATATGCCCCAGCGGTTTCCCCAAGTTGCATTGCAGTATCCGGCTAAAAATATTGCTGCCGCCATTGTCCATGGCAATAGCCTAGCCGTAATCCCCCCGCTGCCGCCAAGAAATGTGTTCCAGGCTAGGGCGCCGCTGTTGTTCAACTTTGCGACAAAAGCATCAATATCCTGCGGGTATCCCCGTACAGGGGCGCCCCAAATGAAGTGATGATCCTGGCCACGTGGATATTGGTGCTATTATCTACGGCTATACCTTCTCCTCCATCTACCCCGCTAGCTGCCAAAGAATGTGTCCAGACAATGATGCTCGTTATTCTGCAAGCTTTACGACAAAAGCGTCAAAACTCGGCTGTATATGCCCGAACGGGCGAACCCCAAGTGCCACACTGAAACCGGCCACAAATATATTACGGTTGTTATCCACAGTGATACCCGAGGCCATATTCACCCCGCTGCCGCCGAGAAATGTGTTCCAGACAAGGAGCACTGCTACTAAAAGTTTTCAACAAAAAAGGTGCAATATCTCCGATGAATATGCGCCAGAACGGGGAGCCCCAGTTGGCATAGCCGTAACCGTCTACATATATGTTACCGTTGCTATCTATGGTAAGAGACCGTATTATCTTACGCGTTAATGCCGCCAAGGAATGTATTCCAGACAAAGGCCGCCGCATGCTGTTCAGCTTAGCGACAAAGGCGTCACCACCTGCTGTATATGCCCGCATAGGCAAGCCCCATGTGACTTCGCTTTGTCCGGTAACATATATGTTACCACTGTCGTCAACGGCGATACCGGTACCAAAATCAGCTCCGCTGCCGCCAAGGAATGTATTCCAGACAAGGGCGCCGCTGCTGTCCAGCTTTGCAACAAAGGCGTCACTACCTGCGGTATATGCTCGCATAGGCGAGCCCCATGTGGCAGAGCTGAAACCGGTCACATAGGTATTGCCGCTGCTGTCAACGGCGATAGCATTTCCCCATTCAGCTCCGCTGCCGCCAAGGAATGTGTTCCATTCAAGGGCCACGGCATAAACGCTGTCACTTGTGCCAAAAAGGAGAAGAAAGATGAGAAGTAATGCTGTAATAAGCGGGTACGATCGTTTGTTGTACATAGCTATCCCCCTTCTAGTGAATAATTTCTTTTTTTCCCGCAAAATTAAAACTTTATTTTTATTATAGAATACAACATATAATTATTCCAAACATATTCCAAACAGGACATTGTGATTACTCTGCTTATCAATATGCAGTGGTTGCAGTATACTCAATAAAACTCCACACTACGGCTCTCATGTTGGACAAAACAAAATCCCGAAAATTCAAGATTACCGAATGTATCATGTAAAAAGTCAAGCAAAACAGGGGGCCCAAGCGTGGCAGGGGCTATATGCTGCTGGAAAGTTGAAGCGATCTGCCGACTTTTCCAAAAGGCTCATGACAGGTTAGCGCAAGGCTGCACTTTGCCAACATTACCAATTCACTACCTGTTTGTGCTTATTTGACGAAAAAAAGATTTTTAGTCGAAAAGTCAGGGTCGCTGGTCACATTGATGCCGAGACGGCGAAGGCCCGCTTCATCGCCGGGGGTGGGGATATGGGTCGTATGCAGTTCGCACTCCCGCAGCTCGGGCAGCTTGTCTATGGCCATCTGGGCCGCCGGGTTTGTCATGGCGCTGATGCTCAGCGCGATGAGGGTCTCTTCCAGATCAAGGCTTGCGGTTTTCGCCTTCAAAATATTGATCTTGAAATTGCCGATTGATTCCATGATGTTCTGCGGCAGCAGATGTATGGTGTCGGGAATGCCTGCCAGCTGTTTTATGGCATTGATGATCAGGCTCGATGCCGCATGCATGAGGGGCGAGTTGGCAGCCCGTGACCGGCGGCCTGCCGTCGGCAAGGTCTATGGCCGCCCCGCAGTAGATGCCCTGATTTCCCTTCTGCTTCTGCATCGCCTCTTGTGCTGCCTGGCGCGCAGCGGCAACCACAGTGCGCTCTTCCTGCTTCACGTTGAGCTCATTCATGAGCAGCTCAACCCGCTGGGCTGTTTCCTTGTTGGTGAATCCCATGGCATATTCGCAGTTGTACCGGAAGAACCTGCGGATAAGCTCCTGACGCGAGGCTTCCTGCACCACGCTGTCATCGGTTATGGCAAAGCCGATACGGTTTACGCCCATATCGGTCGGGGATTTATAGATCGAATCGGTGCCGGTAATGCGCTCGAGAATCCGTTTGACTACGGGGAAAACCTCGACGTCGCGGTTGTAGTTGACAGAGGTTTTGCCGTGGGCTTCAAGGTGAAAAGGGTCGATCTGATTAAAGTCCATGATGTCGGCCGTTGCAGCCTCATAGGCAATATTGACGGGATGCTTCAGCGGCATGTTCCAGACCGGGAAGGTCTCGAATTTTGCGTATCCCGCCTCAAGGCCGCGCTTGTGCTCGTGATAGAGCTGGGAGAGGCAGGTGGCAAGCTTGCCGCTGCCCGGCCCCGGGCCGGTGATGACCACCAGCTGTTTGCCGGTTTCAATGTAGCTGTTTGCCCCATAGCCCTCGTCGCTGACGATCAGGTCGATGTCCGTGGGATAGCCCTTGGTGAAGCGGTGCACATACACCCGCACGCCCCGCCGCTCGAGCTTGTTTCTGAATATTGTCGCCGAAGGCTGATCGTCGAACCGCGTGATGACAACGGCCGTGATGTCGATGCCCCATTCCTTCAGGTCGTCGATGAGCTTGAGCGCGTCGGAGTCGTAGGTGATGCCGAAATCGGCCCGCACTTTTTTCCGCTCGATATCTCCGGCATAGATGCACAGAATGATATCGGCCCTGTCCTTGAGCCTCTGGAGAAGCTTCATTTTGACATTCGGGTCAAAGCCGGGCAGAACGCGCGCCGCATGGTAGTCAAACAGAAGCTTGCCGCCGAATTCAAGATACAGCTTATTGTCGAACATGTCGACACGCTTGAGAATCCCGCCGGCCTGCTCTTCTGAGATACAGGTCATTGTCAAAACCGATTTTTTTATTCATGACATCCCCTTCACATGTGTTTGCATTGGCAGTTTATGGCTGGTGAGCGTGACCGTCTGCAGAGTGAACAAAAATTCGCAGCATTGTATAGCCGCTCATGAAAAATCGCAAGCGCTTAATCAGTCACCCTGAAGAAGCGTCTTGGTAATGGGACACCACACAACTATTGTTATCCCGATTTTTGTGGACGGGCTCTTGTGGTGGAAACCGCGGACAAACGGCTCAAGCAGGACAAATATAAATCCTGAGGTGGATGTTATAGTGGTTTTAATTTCAAAATAATAACATTTAAAAATCCAATTAAGTGAGGGCCGCCACGTCCAGAGGGGTAATTTGCCCCTCCTTTTCCTCTCTGGACAGCCCTCACTTATACAGAAGGATTTGATCAGCCCTTACAGAAGCAATTGCGGATAAGACTGGTTTTACAGTAGAAGGATGTCTGTAACTGATGAATACCCTATCGCAACATCTAGTGGTCTTGCCTGCCTTCCAAAAAGTCCCACTACGGCTCTAATGTAGACTCTGAACCATTCCTGAATTATTCAACATTACCAGAAGAATTCTTTGCTAAGCCGGATTTAGTTAACCCTAATTCTGCAAGAATAGAATTAAATGCGGGATACTACACATTATCAGTTCATCAAACAAAAAATACCCGGGGCGCGCCTTAACACGCAAAAATGTTCCTCTTTAGGAGCTTTTCCTGTTAATATATTTTTTTAATCATCTACAATCAGAATAAATGATAGAAAAAAACCTCACTATCTCGTTTGCAACCCTAGGGTGCAAGGTCAACCAGTACGACTCGGGCGCCATGGCCGACGCGCTGCGGCAGGAGGGACACAGCATTGTGCCGACGGCATCAGGGGCCGATATCTGCATCATAAACACCTGTGTAGTAACCGAGAGCACCGAATCGCAGTCGCGCCAGCTCATCCGCCGGGTGCTGCGGGAGAACCCCGGCTGCCGCGTCATCGTAACGGGCTGCTATGCCCAGAAATCGGCACAGGCGCTGCAGGCCCTGTCAGATCGGGTATCGGTTATCGGCAATACGGAAAAAAAAGATATCGCCGCTTTTGTAAAATCGCTTCAGGCAGGCGGGTCTTCGTTTGCAGAGGTATCTGATATCGCGGCTGAAAAAACTTTTTCCACGCCTTCTTGCACAAAACTTTTTGACCGCACGCGGGCATTTTTAAAAATTCAAGACGGCTGCAACAGCCGCTGCACCTACTGCATCGTCCCGTCCGTGCGCGGGCCGAGCCGCAGCCTGCCTGCAGATGAAGTAAAAAACCGCCTTATCGAATTAAAGCATGAAGGCTACCGCGAGATCGTGCTCACCGGCATACATCTGGGGGCATTCGGCCTCGATGCCCGGCCCAGGACAAGTCTTGCCGGCATGCTTGCAGAGCTTGAGGATGAGGAGGCTCTTGCCGGCATGCGTTTGCGCCTGAGCTCCATAGAGCCCACAGAGTTTACTCCGGACCTTATAGAAACAATCGCCCGGTCGAAGCTCATATGCCCCCACGTTCACATTCCGCTGCAAAGCGGCGATGCCGGTATTTTAAAAAAAATGGGAAGGCCCTATAGCCCGATGTTTTTCCGTGAGCTTGTTCTGCATCTTGCAGCGGCCATACCCGGCCTTAATATCGGCATCGATGTTATTGCCGGCTTTCCCGGTGAAACCGACAGGGCTTTTGACACTACAGCGGAACTGCTGCAGCGGACTGCCTGCGGGCTACCTGCATGTGTTCCCCTATTCGCGGCGCTCGGGCACGCCTGCGGCTGATTTTACGGACCAGGTGGCAGCGCAGATCAAAAAAGCACGTGCGCTGCGGCTGCGGCAGATATCGGATGAAAAACGCCGTCGCTTTTATGCAGGCCATGCAGGCGCCATTGTGCCGGTGCTTGTGGAAAACCGCCGCCACAAAAAAACCGGGCTTCTGCGCGGCATATCGCGCAACTATATTCCTGTTCTGTTTGAGGGACCAGCAGGCCTTTGCGGGCAGGAAGTGCCTGTGCGAATTCTTACAACAGACACGGGGGAGCCGCAGGGTGTGCTAAGCACAGCAACAACCAAAATGAGGGGCCCTATTTTTTGACGTTAATAAGATGTTTTGCTTATCCCCCTTTGCTAAAGGGGAAATATTTTCGCCACCCCCCTTTTTATGGATTGCTGTTTTGGCTGAAACACCGCTTCTCCTCCCGGACGGGACATAAAAACAGCGAACATTTAAACTTTTGATTTTTTCACGAAATTTATTATATACTAAAAGTAGTATTATTCAGGTCTAAAACAATTTTTATTCCTTTCATGAAACACAGGCTTCAAACATACTGCTTGAGGGGTACGAACAATGATCGAAATCGGTGATTTCAACATCAACAGGCGAGGTAAATCTCGCGCCAAAACCAGGCTGAACGCTCAATACTTCATAAAAAAACAAAGCTCTCAATATAGTGATTGCCAGATCATAAATATAAGCCGCACGGGAGCCGCAGTAAGCGTGCCCCTGACCGAAGAAATGAAAAGCGGCTCCATTATGTTTCTTGATATCTATATACCGAAAACACTTATGCATGTTTCGGCTCAAGCTGAAATCAAGCGAGTTGAAAAAAGGGAGCATGAAATTATCAGCGGCGTCAAGTTTACAGAACTGATCAGCCAGTCAGTATTTGAACAACTAACCAAATAGCTTGCTGCAACAACCGGATTACAGCCATACAAAACATGTTCCGCCACAGGCTCAGGACAAACAAATTCTATTGTAAAATCTTCAAAAAAAGTATCTAATAGAAAGTAGTGATACACCCCGCCTGCAAGGCGGGTCTTTCAAGGCAGGGTTCCGGTAAAAGACACCTTCAGCAGCCACATACATAAAGAAGATAACCATGAATCGAAAAACCGCGCTCGTGCGCTTCACGACTGCAGCATCTCTGGCTCTCGGGCTTCTTTTTTTCTTTGCCATGATCGTCACAATTCAGGAGCAGCGGCTCCAGATAGCCCTGATCGGTTTCCTCATCGGCGCAGCCATAGTATGGCTTGTGTATCTGGCGATCTGGTTCATCGGGAGCGGAGTGGGCAGAACCATGTTTCCCGCGCTGTCACGGCTGATTCTCATGAAGCTCAAGCAGAAGGCGCACCTGAGCCTGTCCAGCTACCAGGAAAAAATGTTCGTAGAAACCATCGGGGCTTTTCTCACCATATCCTCGATTCTCGGTCTGGCAGCATGTGCCTTCTTCATCCTTTCCGGCATCCTGTACATCGTAGGACGGCTCAGCTGGTAATCCGCCATGAATCAACCATTTACCCGCGACGACCTGCGCAGAAACTCCGCGGAAAAAATAAGCGGCGGCAGGTGGGCCAATGCCGACCTGCTCCTGTACACACACACTGACGGCGCGTGGGTCTTAAAAGATTTCACGCCCTGCTCGCCTTTCATCTGTAAAACGTGGGGAGCCTGGATGGCGGCACGCGAACTCCGGGCACTTGTTCACCTGCAGGGCATACCAGGCATTCCCGCAGAGCCTTTTGCCCTTGATCCCTATGCATTCTGCTATCGTTTTGTTCCGGGAACAAACCTGAAATACATCCGGCGCACGAATCCACCGGGCGCAGATTTTTTTCTCAAGCTTGAGCAGTCGGTACGCCAGATGCACCAGCGGGGCATTGTGCATCTGGACATTCGCTATATGCGCAATATTGTGGTGAGCGACACGGGCGATCCGCTGCTGCTTGATTTTCAGACCTGCCTGTTTCTTAACCGGATACCGCGCTTCATGCATCAGTTTCTCAAAAATATCGACATCTCCGGCGTCTACAAGTGCTGGAAAAGGGTCAGCGGAAAAACCATCGACCCTGAGCGACTGGCATTTCTAGAAAAAATGGAAAAAAAACGCTCCCTGTGGGTGTTTAAAGGCTATCCGCTGGGAACGCGCGCATCGAGGCGCTGAAAGCCCTGCACGCACAATTCCGTGCGACATGAACTTCTTACCTGACTGGCCATGACACCACGATCATCTATTCAATACAGGCTTGAATATGCAGGGCTGCTGCTGTTCAATGCAGTCCTGCGGGCATTGCCGGACAAAGTTGCCATAGGCCTTGGCAGAAATGCCGGAGCACTGGCAGGAAAAATCCTCAGGGCACGCGTTCGCCTCGCCCATGAAAACCTTCAGATCGTTTTTGGCGAGAGCCTTTCGCCCGCACAGCGGGAAAATATTATTGAAAAACTTTTTCGTATGCTCGGCGAAGGTTTTGTCGAGTCGGTCATCAGCTCGCCGGCTGATCTCCTCAACAACGTTTCCGTTGAGGGTCTGGAACATCTTAAAGATGCCCTTGCAAAAAAAAGGGGGGTAATAATTCTCGGGCCGCATATGGGTATGTGGGAGCATGCCTCATCCGCCTTCGCGCAGTATGTCGACGATGCTGCTTCACTGTACAAGCCTCTGAAAAACCCGTATGTCGATGCCTATATGATCCGCACCCGTGGCCTGGGCAAAATAAAGCTTATATCAAGCAAAAACGGCCTGCGCCAGATCTACCAGCGCCTGAAAAAGGGTGGCATGGTAACGCTGCTCTTTGACCAGAACGCCGGCCGCAACGGGGTCCCTGTGCCGTTTTTCGGGAAAATAGCTTCGACCTACTCAACCCCTGCCGCTTTTGCCTTGAAAACGGGCTGCGCCATTGTGCCGGCCTATACGATCAAAGAGCAGGGGTTCAGGCGAAACCGCACGATTCTTGGTGAGCAGTTCCCGCTTATCCAAACAGGGGATATGGAAAGTGACATCATTGCCAATACCCGCCAGTATAATGCCTTTATCGAGGACATGGTGCGCCGGCATCCCGAGCAGTGGTTCGGCTGGCTGCACCGCCGATGGAAGCTTCCCCGGGCTTTTGCCGAAAATCCTGCAGGCGGCGAATAAGCGCAATAAAGCTGATGCCTCCCTCGGGGTGCCGGCTTGCAAGTTGTGCTGTGGGAGTATGTAAGCGTGCTTTCATCTTACAACACGCAGAACCGCTCATCGTCGCTTTAGCTTTTCAGCAGCTGCAGCAGTTCTTGAACACGCTGCGGCGTTGGAATAGTGTAGGGGCATTTTTCAACGCATGCGCCGCACCCGGCGCATTTTTCAAGGGATGGAAGCATCCGCTTTGCAAGCTCAAGGGTGTAGGCAACATCATCGTTCATGGGCTTCTGCCATGTTTTCATGTGCAGCATATGCACAAAGGGAATCATAATACCATTAGGGCATGGCATGCAGTACGAGCACCGTCTGCAGAACTCCTTTCCGAGCACCGCAACTTCCTCCTCCAGCCGGTGCAGTTCCCCGCCTGAAAGCGGCTGCCGTTCTTTAAAAACATTAAAATTTTCTTCAAGCTGCTCAATCGACATCATGCCGGGCGTTACAACGCCCGCTGGATGATTAAAGAAAAACCGCAATGCAAGATCCTTGCTTTCGATAACGCCTCCGGCAAGCGGTTTCATGACCGACGTTGCCACCCCCATTGAAGCCGCCTTTGCAAGGAGGCCCTCAAGAGGTTCCCTCTCAATTACATTAAAGGGAAACATGGCAAGTTCAAACTCACCTGTATCGAGGGCATCGGAAAGAGTTTTGGGGTTGTGGCTGGTGATGGCGATATGGCCAATCCGGCCCCTCGCTTTCTGCTCCTTAAGAAAGGAAAGCGGCTCCTTCATCGCCATTTCCAGCTCACCAGGCTGATTGACGGCATGGAAACCATAAAAATCTATGTGCTGGAGCTTGAGACGTTCAAAACTCTGCTCAAAATCCCTGCTGAACGCATCAAGGCCCATTTTATAACTTACTGAACGCGATGTGATCACAAAATCCTTCTCGCGTTTGGACAGCACACGCCCCAGCTTCTCCTCGCTGTCCTGATAGGCCGAAGCCGTGTCAAAGTATCGTATGCCAAGAGCAAGAGCCCTTTGAATAATGGCATCCGACACCTCAGGCGTAACCCGCGGCAGGTACATGGCCCCGAAGCCAAGCTCTGCAACTTCAAGCCCTGTTGAGCCGAGCTTTACTTTTTTCATGGCGACTCCCTGAATTTGATTGCATAAGACGCTTTTCCTGTGGATACTCAATGCTTTCGACTATAAACATTAATGTATGCTCGGCTGCCATGTCAATATATTTAAAATTCGCGCTGTTTCAGTGCGCAATCATCATCCCGTTCATCTCGGGGATAGCCGCTCGTACACGGGTAGAAAGTCCGCAGGATCTCAGCCGCAGGCTTCTGCGTATTAATATAATAGGCCTTGAGCCGCTCATTGTTCTGTGGTGTACCTGGGGGCTGACGGTATCGGCGGGCCTTATGATTTTGCCGGTCTGCGGGTTCGGGCTTATTGTGCTTGGCGTACTGGCAGGATCGCTTACAGCACGAATGATGAGACTTTCCGGCAGGCGGCGTCAAACTTTTCTCATCACCTCGTCGCTGGCAAACCATGGATTCACCATGGGCGGTTTTCTCTGCTATTTTTTTCTTGGTGAATCAGGACTGGGGCTTTCGGTCATTCTGGTGCTGTATTTCATCCCGTATGTATACTGCCTGGTGTTCCCCTATGCCCGGGCAGGCGCCGGACAGAGTATCTCATTCAAGGGATTTTTCAAAAAAATCGTTTACGACATCCAGAATATGCCGCTGTTTGCTATGGCAGCGGGTCTGCTTCTGAATGCAATCGGTATCAGAAGGCCCGATATTGCGTTTCCTCTTGACGCTTTGCTGCTGGCATCGATTTCCCTGTATTACCTTATGCTGGGAATAAGCTTCACGCGGATTGATATGCGGGGCATCCGCAGGGAGATTGCAGCCCTTTCAGTCATTAAGTTCGTCATGGTGCCGGGCGCAGCGTTTGCCGTGCTGAGCCTGCTCCCCCTTGATCCTGCGCTGAAAGCCGTCATTCAGCTGCAGGCTTTCATGCCGGCAGCCATCTATTCAATGGTCACTGCCGTTCTTTTCGATCTTGACACTGACCTTGCCTCCGGGCTTTTCGTCTGCAATACGGTTATTTTTCTGACAGCGGTGCTGCCGGTCATATTTGTTTTTAAGAAAGCGCTGTTTGCGATGTAACAAAAAACCGCTAAAAACCTGCCCGTGCAACCAGAATCCACACAACAGTATGGCGCCCTTCTCCACCAGCCGCTTCCGACAAAAAAAAAGAGGTGGGCATTGCTGCCCACCTCTTAAGGTACTCATCTGCATTCATCATTAATTCTGCCATTGCCCGTTGCGGTACATGAAAATAGCTTTCACGGGTGACTGGCTCACAATGTCAAAAGGACCTTTTTTTGCCGCATCAGGCGTCTTGCCATGATGCTGAAACTTAACCTCGTTGTAGGAAAGAATGCCGACATAGGTTTTTTTTACCGGATCGGCTATTTTCACCTTTGTGCTGTAGTGCATCGCTGAACCCGTCATACTCGGCTATAAAGCCCCGATCAGACTTTTCTGTACTGCATTTTTTTGGCTGCAAAATTATTGACAATTTGCATCCACTCCTTGCAAAAGGATTCAAAACGCTTCTCGACAGCTTGACTGTCAGATGCTCGTACAGCCCCGGGTACAACAGCAAGGCATAACATGCCAATGAGGCACAGTGTAAAAAGTCTATTTGACCAGCATCAATTACTCGGCAATTTTAAACTCAACGCGGCGATTCATCATGCGACCCTTTTTGGTCTTATTGTCGGCAATGGGATTTGCTTCGCCGTTGCCCACAGCTGTGAAACGGTCAGCTGAAAGGCCCTTGTCAACCAGATACTGCTTGGCCGCAGCAGCACGTTTCTCGGAAAGTTTCATATTGTACTTCTCGGAGCCCATATTGCAGGTATTGCCTTCAATGGTCACATTCTTTTTGGCGCATGCCGGCTTCTGCAGTTCGGCTGCTGCCTCATCCAGAATCGGATAGAATTCGGGCTTGATCACAGCCTTGTCAAAGTCAAACTGAACCGAATTGATTACTATTTTGTCGCACGCGGGAGCAGCTGCAACGGGGGGTACGGGCTTGGGCTCTTCCTTGCATACCAGATAGCCTGTCACGCCGCCGATCAGTGCACCAGCTACGCCGCCGATAATACCGCCGCCAGCCATGTTGCATTTCTTTCAGCCACATTATGGCCGACTATCAGCCCGGCAGTTGTGCCGACTGCAGCGCCTGCTGCTGCGCCAACGCATGCGCATTTTGCGCGTTTACTCATGGTCGAGCATCCGGTAAACACAAACAATGCTGCAACCAACAGAACAATAGCCTTTGACTTCATTTTCTCCTCCTTCTTTAAATAAGTTAACGGGTTTTTGTACATCTCTTTGCCAAGAGACTGTTTAAACTTAAATTCATATACCATATAACATAATAAAAAAAAATAATCAATGGGGTATTTTTAAACATAATCCGGCAAGGTTCTATGCGCCCCTGCCCTGATTTTTTCAAGGCGGTGGCTCTGCTGTTTTCATGGCTGCGACAAGCTTTGAAAATTTAGATAAATAATATTTTTCAAGGTATCCTCGCGAATGAAGCGTCATCTGACGGGTCCGGCCAAAAAGCACGTCAAAAGCATCTCTGCCCGTTGCGTCAACTTTAAGGTTAATGGTGATAGCTGTTGCGCGCTCATCCTGTGGGGAAATTCGTATGGCAATATGGGCAACAGCCTCACTCCAGAACATGCCGGTGTCATCATGGGCATAGAGCCCGATATCGCCCGGCACAACATTTCGTTTCAGGCTTATAAAACCGCTGTCTTTATCGGCAGAGGTCACAAGTTCGCCATCCTGCGTCACAGCCTCTATCAATTTTTTCCATGCTATATCATACGGCACAGAAAATGTCATGCTGTTATCAACGGCAGGGGCAACCTTCGGAGGATAGGTTGCGCAACCCGCACTGAATAAACATACGACACATGCTATAATCGGCGCTATGCGCCATAGTGACTGTTTGACTTTAAACTTCATAATTAGTATTTATTATTAAATTACTAGCTGGTTTAGTCAAGGGTTTTATCAAAAAAAAACAACAATGCATTATTTTTTTTGGAATAGGGCAAAAATACGCCTCGCTGCTAGTTCCATGACACGGCAGAACGCAAACTGAAGGGGGTGGCGCTTTCTGCAAAAAACAGGGGTCACGAAGACTGAAACAAGTCATATCGTCAACCCACCGCAAAACGTGATCCAATGGGTACAAAAAAGCCTTGCACCTTTTTGCAATAAATGCAGCTGCATTTAAATTATCTCATTTTTCCAGCCTGTAAACTTTTATTAATACAATAATCCGGTTAAGAACTGCACTTGTTGAACCGATAAAATTAAATCTGCAAGCGCAGGGGTTAACTACAAATTCCAATTGACTTGTATGCTTTTTAGCTTAATAATGATTTAATAATAAATATGTTTTAGCTTACAGGCACTATCTGTACAACAAAAATGCAGCGTGATGGTTTTTTTGTTGCAGCCCAAAACCCATCAAACTGCACAAAGTACGCATAGGGTAAAGATCCAACGCAGTGGCCCATATAAAATATACGAGGGCGGGGAAGCAAAACTCATGCAGGAAAACAGGCCAGCAGCCACCAAGCCGCAGTCAAAAGCAACCATACTTGTTGTGGATGACAGCCCGACCATAAGAAAACTTGTCTCAATGACCCTTGAAAGCAGGGGATACTGCGTTGTTGTAGCCTGCGACGGCGTAGATGGTCTTGCAAAAATGCAGGAAGGTGTTCCCGATCTGATTCTCTCTGATATCTCCATGCCGAGGCTTGACGGCTATCAGTTCTGCAAGGTTGTTAAAAGCAACAAAGAAACAAAACACATTCCTGTTATAATGCTCTCTGGTAATGACGGTCTCTTCGACAAAGTCCGCGGGAAAATGGCAGGTTCTGCAAATTATATCACCAAGCCATTTGAGCCGAATCATCTCGTAAAAGAAATTGAAAGGTTTGTTAAAACAGAGAGACCGCCTGCGCCTGCTTCCGCGCCCAAACCACCCGCAACAGCAACACAGGCGCCGGCTACAGCCGGCAGGGTATCCGGTGTTAATCCCGTTGATCCTGAAGCGGCCAAACAAATTTCAAAAAAACTTTCCGGGATTTATATACCTACGCCTGTGCCTTCCGGCAGCATCGGCGTAAGCCCGGCTATGCCTGAAGAAACCGGGCTGCCCGGCGGGGCAAAACCTCAAGCACCAGCAGCAAAAAGGCCCGCACCAAAACTGAATGATGAGCCGGAAATTAAAATTTTCTATCACAACGAATCGGCCGCAACGCCGCCCCCCGAACAGGCCGGCTCTCCTTCTCCGATGAAAAAAACTTTTGCGGAAAGTGCACAAGGGCACGAACGGGCTGCGCCATCGGCACCGGCAGCACAACAGACTGCGGGCGCTGGATTGGGAATTAAGCCGGCGCCAGCCGCATCGCCCCAGGCATCAAAAAACATTTCGCCGCCAACGACAGGTTTGCAACCCCAGCCTCTCCGGAGCGCGCCGCCTGGCGCAGCGGTGCACCATACAGCACCGCCACCAACACAGAGCCAGACGCCACCTGCAGCACAACCCTCTGCTGCGCCGCGCCCGCTGCCCCCCCCCCGGCGCGCGCAGCGGCTCAGACACAGCCGGGCAGCATAAAAGCAACCTGCCCCGGATGCGGCACTATCTATACGAATATAAAGCCTGAGCATATTGGCAAATATGCGCGCTGCAAAAAATGCGAAACACGATTCCTTATCAGCTAGTCCTGCGCCCGATGAATTATTGTGCGCAGTGCAGTTTGTTTCACAAAGGCCCGTTGACAGGACAGTATGTAATTACTAACAATCAATTAAAAGCATTGCTTTTTCAGTTGCAAACCGGTTACATTCTAAATATATTTTTTGTAAACTTGGGGCAATCAGAGGAATGTTCATGGCCGAAAAAGCCATTTTAGTGGTTGATGACAACGCGCCTGAGCTTGCAATGATGCAGGGGTTGCTGAAATCAAAAGGCTTTACAGTTATCACCGCAATTGATGGGGAAGAGGCTATTGCCAAGGCAATGGCACTGCACCCCCGGCTGATTCTGCTTGATGTCATCCTGCCGAAAAAAAACGGCTTTCAAGTCTGCCGTCAGCTAAAAACATCGCCGGAGACCAAAGATATTAAAATCATTATGGTCACCCAGAAAAACCAGGAAAGCGACCGTTTCTGGGGCCTCAAGCAGGGGGCAGACGACTACCTTACAAAACCCCTGAAAGATGAAGCCCTGCTGTCATGCATTGCAAAGCATATTTAATAACCGTGTATGCTCGCAGAAAGGCCACGGGTTGCCCCGGAACAAGCACTGATCAAGGATAAAAAATTGATGCAAAGCGATCAATCAATTCGCCATATTGCTCTTACCTGCCCGCACTGCGGCAAGCACTATAAAAAGGTGCCCTACGATGCTATTAAAAAGCATCAATTTGCATTCTGCAAACAGTGCAATAATAAATTCCGCGTTGAACCCTCAGTGCTGGAAGAAGCGCTGAAGGAGGCTGCGATTGCCCTTTCGGGGCCGGACCAGTCAGCACAGATTCATGATATGCAGACCATTCCCGGCCTGCAAAATATCGTGCAACAGGCAGCAGCAGCAGCACGGGATTTTCTGCCAGAGCCCTCTGCCGCAGATGCACCACATGACGGCGACATGCTCGCAAAGCTTTTTAACTCACAGCAAAGCGAAGCAGAAGAGCAACCGGGCATTAAAGGTTCTTTTGAACAAGACCTGAATATGCTTGCGGCAACAATAGATGAAACATTTTGTCAGCCGCAAGAGGCATATCCGGCTGAGAATACAGGAGGGGTTGCTGCCGGAAATATTTTTAAAGACACCGTGCCAGACAAAGCGCAGGTGGAGCACATCCTTGAAACAGCAAGGAAGTATCCTGCCCTGTCATCTGTCGCCGCTAGTTGGGAACCGGAAAAAATTCCTGATGATGTACCCCCCGCATATCAGCCAGATGAACCTGCTGCAAAAGAATGCTTAAGCAGGGCGACCGTGAAGCATCCCTGATCCAAGATCAAGCAGTCGATGCTCCTGTGGAAATTGATGCCAGTCAGGGAATCCTTGAAGAAACCCCTGGTAGAAGATATGTCGGTTCCGGCATCGACAGAAACTGCCATTGAGGATGCGATCTTTGAAGAAATAATGAAAGAGCTGCCTGTCGAGCCGCCTCTGGAAATTGCTGTGGATCAGGAACCGCTTGAGGAACCCCTGTCCGCAGATCTGTTGGTTCCGGCATCCACAGAAACAGCCGTTCAGGATAAAACCATTGAAGAGCTCATTGATGAGCTGGATGTCGAGCCGCCTCTGGAAATCGAGGCCAGCCAGGACCCCTTTGAAGAACCCCTTGATGAATCCCTGATTGAAGAACCGGGCAGTGACCAATTCGAACAGGAGAACTCTTACGCCGTCGAAGAGCAGGGAAAAGCCCCTGCGGCAGCAAACCGGGGTTTTTTGGCGTCACCGGGAGATACTGCGGCACATCGCGATGTAGCAAGCATGCTCAAAGATATTGTTCTGCCCCCAGACGATATCAGGGAAGGAATGGAGCAGTTCGTGCTTTTTTCACTTGGAGAGCAGCTGTTTGCAGCGCCGGTTGCCAATGTAGCTGAACTCAGCCTGCCGCCTGATTTCATAATGCTGCCCAATACACCGCAATGGCTGCTCGGCATCGCCAATATGCGCGGAGAGATTATTTCTATTGTAGACATCAGAGGCTTTCTCAGCCTGGATCAGGAAACCATCAAAAAAACATCCCGCATGATTATTGCGCAGACACTGGACCGGCAGATGATGGTTGGGCTGATTGTCGACAGGATCAACGGCATACACTATTTTGCTACTGACGAAATCCTCCCCTTTCAGCAACAGGCGCCAGGGCAGGCCGCAGCATACGTAAGCGGAACCTGTGCGCACGAGGATACGGCTGTAGCAATTCTTGACCTTGAAAAACTGCTGCAGTCCCCGAAAATGGGGCAGTTCCAATAATACGAAAAATAAAATAAATCTTTATTGGCAAAGGAGTATGAGAATGAAATCGAAAAGCGGAAGCGCACGTGCCGAATCGAGCGGAAAATCCGGAGGCACACCGTTTAGAAGCATCAGAAAAAAGCTCTACGTTTCATTCGGTGGCCTGATCCTGATTTTTTTTCTGGTCAGCCTGGGGGCCATTGGCAGCCAGCTCTATCTCGACAACAGGGTGACAAATCTTCTTAATACTGAAATCCGCTTTTCGGAACTGTTAAAGGCTTGCGGAGTCAGGGCTGCAGGGAGCGCAGGTGCTTGAGCATGATTTTTTCGCCAATTACCGTGAGCGCGGCTTCGAAACAGCAAAAGCCCTGCTCAATGAAGCGGAAGATCAGTTTCAAACCATCCATAAAAACCTCCGCGACATTCGGCAACTGAAGATCGGGCAGGACAAATATCGATAAAGCGGAAGAATGTGACCGCGCAGTTTCACTCTACCAGTCCGGGCTGCGAACTGCCGTAGCCATTATTGAAAAACGTGTTGCTGCTGACGGGCCCGAATCTCAGCTGCGAACCGCGGGCCAGGCTCTGGAAGATTTTTTTCGTTCACGCAGCATGAACGCGGCGGGCATTCAGCTTATGCGCATGTATGAGCAGCGGTATCTCCTGGGTGAAAACAAAGCGGGAGGAATACTTGCCGATGCGATTGCGCAAATCAAGAACCAGATGGAAACGGCCCGGCTCTCCGACGGCGACGGGGAACAGCTCAATCGGCTCTGCACCGTCTATGCAGCTGCCCTGGAGAAAGCCAGAGAGCTGGATGCGCAGCTGCAAAAAACCATTGCCGACTACCGCATCATCGACAGCAAAATCAAGCCGATGCTCTTGTCCCTGCACACTGTCGCAACGCGCGAAAAGAACATAGCAATCGATGACATGAAAAAAATGGCCCGCATCACACTGGCCGCCACTGCTGCAGCCTTTTTCCTCGTTCTTGTAGTCGGCTTTGCAGCCGCAGGACAGCTCGCCAGGGGAATCAACCTTCAGGCGCAGAACATTATGGGTATTTTTGATAAAATAAGCGTTGGCGACTACAGCGCCCGCGCTCAGGTAACATCAAACGATGAGCTGGGCAACATGGCACGATCCCTCAACACGATGCTTGATAATATTTTTGAGCTTATTCAGACCCGGGAAGAACGCAACACCATGCAGGCCTCGCTGATGAAACTGCTTGACGATGTGAGCGGCATCGCAGACGGCGATCTCTCCAAGGAGGCAGAGGTGACCCAGGACTTCACCGGCGCCATCGCCGACGCATTCAACTTCGCCATCATGCAGCTGCGGCAAATCGTCCACAGCGTTCAGGACTCGACCTTCAAGGTCGGCTTGTCGGCGAGCAAAATTTCATCAGCTGCTGAAAAACTTGCCAGAGACAATGAAACAACTGCCGCGCGTATCGTTGAGACAACGGCGACAGTAAAGGATATGGCGCTTTCCGCGCGGAGCGTTTCAGAAAACGCCATACAGTCAGCGTCCGTATCTGATCAGGCGCTTGATACCGCAAAACAGGGCGCGCAGGCCGTGCTCGACACCATCGAGGGCATGAGCCGTATCCGGGAAAGGGTCCAGGAAACGGCAAAGCGCATTAAACGTCTGGGTGAAAGCTCACAGGAAATCGGGGATATCGTCCAGATGATCAATGATATAGCCGACCGCACAAGCATTCTGGCCATGAATGCGTCTATTCAGGCCGCCATGTCAGGCGAGTCGGGCCGTGGCTTTGCCGTCGTTGCGGAAGAAGTTGAGCGGCTGGCGCAGCGCTCTGCAAAAGCCACAAAACAGATTACCGAACTTGTTAAAACGATTCAGTCGGAAACCAATGAAACAGTTATTGCCATGGAAGAAACAACCCAGGAAGTGGTTGCCGGCTCAGATCTGGCAAATGATGCAGGCCAGGCTCTCAATCAGATCGAAACTGTTTCGAGCACCATGGCCGATATCATTAAATCAATTTCTCTGGCAGCACAGAATCAGGCGCGCAGCTCCGATGAAGTTGCACATATAATGAACGAGATATCCGAGGCGACGCAGCAGGCTACTGCAGGAGTCAGGCAGGCGGCTTTGTCCATTACGGCCCTTGCCCGCATGGCAGAGGATCTCCGCGGATCGGTAAACGTATTCAAGCTGCCGGAAGATGAAAAGCCGCGCCTGAACGCATGAACGAACTGACATTTGACGGGCGGTGCCCAGGCAGGGCCTTGCCCGTGCTGATATGACACGAAACGCCCGCATATAAGCGATACCGGTATGACATACAAGGTGCAACAGGAAGTTCTCGATGGATTTATAGCGGAGGCACAAAGCTATCTGCCTTCAATCCGGGAAGGAATTTTTGCCTTTCAGAGCAGCCCGGACAATACCGGCCTTCTTGAGGAAGCATACCGTCAGGCGCACATCATTAAAGGTGCAGCCTCCATGGTCGGCCTGCCGGAGCTGAGCTATCTGGCGGGTTTTGTCGAGCAGATTCTGGAAGAAATTCTCAACGGAACCATCAGCCTGAACATGCAGGCCCTTGCCGTGCTGGACAACGGCCTGTCCTGTATTGAGGCCTGCCTTGACCGGCTCGGAGAAAATCTCGACGATTTAAGAACTATCGTCAGCGCCCTGTACATTGCCTACCGGAGACTGGCCGGGCTTCCTGCGGACGAAGACAGCGACGCAGTTGCAGAAATAATGGATGCTATTGCAGCCTATTATGAAAAAATGGAAGAGGAGGATCTTGAGGAAGATGCTTTTGCAGAGCAGCCCGAGGAAGTACGCGCCCCAGAACCTCCTCCTGTCGAGCCAACCGTACCGGTGAGTGCTGAAATACCTCCCGAGCTGCTTGAAGTGTTCATGCTCGAAGCCGAAGATCACTTAAAAAATATCACTGTTTTTCTCTCATCCCTCAAGCAGAACCCCGATCAAAAGGATGTCCTTCAAAGCCTTCGGCGCAGCGTCCATACGCTCAAGGGTTCGTCTGCGGCAGTCGGTTTCCGCGTCGTATCGACGCTGGCCCATCGCATGGAGGACCTGCTCGACCGGCTTTTTGAAGGAGAGCAAAAAATCGATCCCGGCATTCTCGAACTGCTCACGTCATCAGCTGAAGCGCTTGAGGATCTTGCATCCAACACGGCTGATGACGCCTTTGTGCAGAGCCTCTACGACAAATATGCTCGCCTGCTTCAGTCAAAAGAACAAAAAGCCGCTCCGGCAGAAAAAAAACCGGGAGCGACTCAGGCTGCGGCGCCCCGTGAGTCTGCACAGCCGAGTGCTGCACCGGTGCCGGCCCAGGCTAAGCCCGAAGAAATGGTGCGCATCGGCATGGACCGTATCGATGAAATCATGCGGCTTATGGGCGAACTTGTCATCAGCAGAAGCTCCATTGAACAATATATCACGGACCTCACCAACAGGGTCGAAAACATGGCGCCGACCATCGAGCGCCTGAAAAAAGTCTCCGAGCGTCTGGAAAACGAGTATGAAATCAGCGCTCTTGGCGATGGCCTGGCCAGCCGGCGCGGCAAGGCTCTATCAGACGGACGCCGATCGATGCCTGTTTTTGCCGAACATGATTTTGACGAGCTTGAGCTTGACCGGTATACCGAGTTTCATCATCTGCTGCGCCAGCTCTCCGAAACGATCTCCGACATCAAGCTGATCAATACCGATCTGGGCAATGTGACCGCAGACTTTGAAAGCATGTCACATGTGCAGGGTCGGCTCTCGAGCGACATGCAGGACAAGCTCATGAAAATCCGCATGATGCCGATCTCCTCAATCGCAGCCCGCATGCGGCAGATCGTGCGCGTCATTGCTCTGGCACAAAACAAGCTGGTCGATATGGTGATCGAAGGCGAGCAGATGGAAATTGATAAAAAAGTGCTCGACAGCATGATTGACCCTCTCATGCATATCCTGCGCAACAATGTCGATCATGGCATCGAGGCCCCCGAGGACCGCAAGGCAAAGGGGAAAACGGAGCGGGGTATCATCCGGCTTCGCGCATACTACTCGGGCAATAAAATCGTGCTTGCCATCAGCGACGACGGCAGAGGGCTTGATGCTGACAAAATCCGCCGCAAGGCAATAGCCGCCGGGTATATCGATGAAGTGAGTGCGGCGCGGCTGACCAGTCAGGATATATTTCAATATGTGCTGCTGCCGAATTTCAGCACGGCCGATAAAATAAGCGAGTTCTCCGGGCGCGGCGTCGGCATGGATGTGGTAAAAACTCAGGTGACAGCCCTTCAGGGAACGGTTGAAATCGAATCGGTCAAGGGCCAGGGCACGCTGGTCATCATCCGCCTGCCCATGTCGCTTGCCGTGACACGCTCCCTGCTGATGAAATCCTACAATAACACTTTTGCAGTTCCCCTCGGGTTCATCAAGCAGGTCTTGCGCCTTGAGCCCGGCGAAATCGAGCAGACCAGAGACGGCGGAATCGTGCATGTTGAGGACATTCCCTATCCGCTGCTGCGTCTTGGCGATGTTCTGGGGCTCCCGCGTCCGGCTGACTATGAAGAATCTCCAACACCGCTCGTGCTGCTGCTGGATATAGGCGCACAATATATCGCCATGACCATTGATGAACTGCTGGGAGAGCGCGAAATCGTGGTAAAAAACCTGGGCACACACCTGCGGCGTGTACCCGGCATTGCGGGAGCGACCCTTCTTGGCGACGGTTCGGTCGTGCTGATTCTCAATCCGCTTGATCTTGCCTCGCTGCAGTCACAGAACAAAGGTATAAGCCGTACTCTTGCTGCACAGGAAAATGCCCCTAAGGAAAAAATGCTGTCGGTGCTTATCGTTGATGATTCCGTCAGCGTCCGCATGATAATGACCAACTTCATAAAAAGTTCGGGATGGCTGCCCATAACGGCAAAAGACGGCGTCGAGGCGCTGGAAATACTTCAGGCTGTTTCTCAGCTTCCCGACATCATACTTCTCGATGTAGAAATGCCCCGCATGGATGGGTATGAACTGCTGTCGCGCCTCAAAAGCAATACGGTCCACAGAAGTATTCCCGTTGTGATGATTACGTCACGATCAAGCGAAAAACATCGCATGAAAGCGCTTGAAATAGGCGCCGCCGACTATGTTATCAAGCCCTACCAGGATGACCTCCTGAAAAATCTCATAGAGCATCTGATATCACAGCCCAAGATCTGAAACTGCTGCATATCAAAGCACCATGCCTTCAGAGACCTGGTTCTTTCAAAAATTTTGCCAGCAGAGCATTTTTCTTTATTTTGCAGCCGCATTCTACATGCATGGCAGGCTAAGTTCGTGGTGAGTCCTGAGCTTGACGAAGGGTCGAACCATGCACGGGCAAAAGGCCATCAGTTTCTCCCGTTCAACCCTTCGACAGGCGCTTGGCGAAGGTCTGGGGTTCGCTGAGGACGCAGCACAGGTCACCTCAAGCTTACAGTGCTCTGGTTTTCAGAAGACGGGTTTTTATGAAGGCTGCAGCATTGAAAAAAAATACTCTGGGGTCAAAACACTGTGGGTACATCCAGCATATGTTTTAATAAACCGTCGCTGAAAAAGCACAAACCGTAAAACAATACATTCCGAAACAGAGTACCCATAAAAAAACCGCGGCGCGCGTGAAGCGCCACGGCTGTATCTCTGCGTCCGGCATACGAGCAGAATATGCATCAGCGTTTTTTTTCTTTTGCAGGCGTCTGTGGCAGGCAAAGGGCTTTGAGTACCGCAAGCGTCTTATCGCCAAGGCCTTGCGGCACTTTCAATGTGTAGCTCCCGTTCGGCAGCAGGTAGCCGGTAAGCTCCGGGTTGAGCTCTTTAATAATTTTAAAGTCCGTACCGATGCCCTGAGCCAGATCGGTTATATGAACGGTGTTTTCGAGCTTCACCGCTATCGAATCGCCTGTAACCTGCTTATAGATATGTTCTTTGGGAATATCATAGCCGTACCGCTCCGGATGCTGCATGATCAGCTTTATAGCCGCAATGCGGAAAACAAACCGCTCTGTTTCAAGAGGCAGATTCAAGCGGTAATAATCGGCCACTTTCTGTATGTCTATCTCGCGGCGCAGGCGCGCTTCGCCGCAGTTATAGGCGGCAAGGGCGAGCGTCCAGCAGCCGAATTCCTGCCGCAGGCCCTGCAGGTACCGCAGGGCTGCGCGGGTTGCTATATCAGGGCTGTTGCGCTCGTCAACAAGCTCGTCTTTGCGAAGGCCATTGCGCACACCTGTTTCCTCGATCATCTGCCAGGTTCCCACAGCGCCCTTATTCGATTCAATATAGGCAAGAAGCGAGCTTTCGGCAACGGCAAGGTATTTCAAATCATCGGGCATACCGAGCTCTGCAAGTTTTTTTTCAATCAGCGGAAAAAACCTGCCGGCGCGCTTAATCCACATAAATACCTGCGCCTGCCCCCAGGCCGATATCGTCAGCTCCCGGTCCAGCATCTCACGAACAGCGGGAACGCCAAGAGGCATGGCCTCACCGCAGAGGGAAAAGCTTTCCGGCACAGCCACATCCCGGTACACGACCATGGCTTCTTCCCGGGCTGAGGCCACCGTGCCAGCAGCACTACTGGCGGCAAACACTGCACACATAAAAACACATCGCTGCAGAAAAAAAACGCTCTCGCCTGCATGGAAACCTCTTTACACCTTTGTTTGTGATGGCAGCATCACTGTGAAGGTAACGCCGCTGACCATATTCGGTTGAACGCTTATCATGCCGCCATGAGCATCTGCAATGCGCTTGCAAATCTGCAGGCCAAGGCCCGTTCCGCGGGCGGGGCCTGACCTTGATGAATCAACCTGGTGAAAACGGTTGAATATGCGCGGTATTTCGCTCAGCGGAATGCCGATGCCGGTGTCACTCACCTGCAGTCGGGCACCACAGTCGTTTTTAAAAAGCATGATTGTTACCTGCCCGCCTACAGGGGTGAACTTGATGGCATTGTCCAGCAAATTGCTCACCAGTTGGAGTATACGCGTTTTATCGCCGCATATCACCACATCATCGCATCGTTCACAGGCAAACTGCAACTGCTTCTCCTGGGCCATGGGCAAAAAGAATTCATACATATCACGCAGTACTTCTCCCATGTTGAAACTGGTTAAATCAAGGTTGACCTTCTGCATCTCGAATCGCGATATCAAAAAAAGATCATTAACCATCTTGATGAGAAAATTGATGCGCTCCAGGCAATCAGCTATGCTCTCACGGTATTCATTAATATCGCGCTGCTCCGAAAGCGCAACCTCCATGGTGCCCTTAAGAGCAAAAAGCGGATTGCGCAGTTCATGGGATACATCGGCGGTAAACTGTTTGGTCTCGCCGAACGACTGTTCCAGCCGATCAATCATGGAGTTGATCGTAAGGGTAAGATCCTGCACTTCATCTCGCGCCGGCGGAACCGGCAGCCGCTCCTGCAGGTTCTGCGACGTGATTCTGCTTGCAACCCTGGCTATGCCTTTGATGATCTGCCGGGGTTTGTTTGCTGCAATCATACCGCACAACAGGCTGAGAAGCACCACGACAGGGAAGGCCAGCAGCAGATTTTCATAGAACCGGTCCAGCAAATTCCTGTCCTGCCGCTTTTCCGTGGCGATCTGCACATACAGGTCGGGAATTTCGTCCATGGATATTTTCCGCTCGTACAGGCGGTACTGCATAGATCGACCGGGCATGCGCACGGTGCTGAATTCCCGTTGATGCCCCTGATCCGGAAACGGCATTTTCCCCGCCCTTTTCGACTGATACAGCAACTCTCCCGAGCCCGACAGCACCCGAAAATCAAACGGGTAGTATTTTCGTTGCGCCACATCGGCCTCAAACATCTGGCACCCGATGATGACGCTCTTATTCTCGGCAATATCATCAACAAGCTCATGCGTTTCGTCGACGAGAATCCGATCAAGCTGCTTTTCCAGAAGGTGCTCGAGCCGCATGTAAAAAAATACACACAGTCCAAGGGCCAGGGCAAGCAGGATGAGTGTTGAAGAAATAGTGAGCCGTACATCCAGCCGGGAAAAAAAACTAGTCTTCAGCCTTGAGAACATATCCGACGCCCTTAATGGTTTTGATGAGTTTGACGGCGGCATCAGCATCTATCTTGCCGCGCAGGCGATTGATGTGCACATCGATGATATTGCTTGAAGTGTCAAAATCATAGCCCCAGACACGCTCAAGGATCATGGTGCGCGTGAGGATCTGCCCTGCATTGCGCATCATGTATTCAAGCAGCGCGAACTCCTTGCCCGATAGCTCTATCACCTGCCCTGCCCGCTCGGCAGTGCGGGTAATAAGGTTGAGCGTCAAGTCTGCAAGGGTCAGCCGCGAGCTCTCGCTCTCTTTTTGACCGCGCCGCAGAACAGCCCTGATGCGGGCCAGCAGCTCGGGGAAGGAAAAAGGCTTTATAAGATAGTCATCAGCGCCGAGCTCCAGGCCATGCACCACATCGCTTTTCTCATCGCGAGCCGTGAGAAAAATAACCGGGGTCGCAATGCCGGCACGGCGTGCCGCCTTTAAAAGCTCAAACCCGCTCATCTCGGGAAGCATGATATCAAGAATCATAAGATCATATACTTGAGATGCTGCCAGATACAGACCCTCCTCGCCGTCAAAAACCGCGTCGACGATGTACCCGACTTCGGAAAGACCTTTTTTTAGAAAACGCGATGCGCTTCGGTCATCTTCAACAAGCAAAATGCGCATAGTATGCTCCATGTCAGCAAATCAAGTATCTCAGCGTATTTCGGGCTACCTGGCATAAATCAGCACAGGGCGCGCCTCAGGATCGGCGGCAAGCTGTTTCCGGGCTGTTTCTGCGTCAGCCTGGCCATAGGGGCCGACCAGCACCCGATGCCAGTCGACACCGTTAATGCGAACCCGCTCGACCCGCGTCTCATAGCCTTTACCCTGAAGTTCGCCTGCCATGTGCTGAGCTCGCAGGCCGCTGCTGAACGATGCGACCTGAATATCTGCTCTGAAACTGTTTTTATTGTCGTCCGCGGGCTCGGGAACACTCCGGGCAAGTTCCCTGCAGGTGCGCTCTATCAAATCCTGCATGCGCTCATCGCTCGCGTCAGCCCTCGTGTGCACTGCCGCAGAGACCAGCGACAGGGGCTGCAGCGGCACATCGCCGCTTTGTATCCGCTTCTCGACAGCTGTCTTCCAGACAGTCCTGCCGCGCCGGGTCTCGACAAGCCGAATCTCAACGTTCATGGCAATCTGCGAATAAAAAATAAAAAAAAGGCGCCGTGTGCTCAGCACCCTGCCGTAAATCAGGTAGTCGGCCTTGAAGCATCTGCCCAGCTCTATGGGCGAAAGACTGCTCCATTGCCTGCCGGACAGGGCATCCAGCGTATCGAGCATGGTATCGATATCACATGGCTCGACATCATAGTATTTTTTTGGGCTGAAGTGGCTGAAAAAGCTCTGCCGGACCCGCGACGCAAGCTGGGGATTGTCCCCATCGCCATCAAACGGCAAAACAACCACGCGGCGGTTGTTCCCCATATGCTGCGTAAAGACCGCCGGGGCTTGACTGTTGGTATATTCAGCCCCGCGCCATGCGCACGATACAATACCCGCCAAACACAACACTGTGCCCAGAAGCATAGAGAAAATCGCCGGCATCTTTCGCCCCATGCAAAACGCACGCAGCCTGAAGCTCTACTCCTGCCATGCGCCCCTTTTTATTAAACGCACACACCGTTTCAGTGATTTCATACACCGGTACAAAACACCGAAAGCACCGGTCGGCACTGGTTTTGCCAGACCCACAAAACGCGCCTTCATGCGGACATATGCGTACCGGTCAAGCTGCATGGCAAGGCGCGCGATGATGCCGGGGCGCAGAGAATCCCGGGCTATGACAGCATGGGCAAAGTCAATAATATGCACATCGCCATCGTCGGACACGAGCACATTTGAGCGGTGGAGATCCATATTTGCTACACCGCGGTCATGCATGGATCGTAAAATGCGCTCAAGTTTTTCAAAAACAGCTTCCGGTACGCTGCGGCGCTTGAAAAGGCCCAGATGCCTGCCGTCGACAAAATCAAGCTCCAGGCAGCCAGCCTCCGTCATGCCATGGCATACCGGTATGCCCGGTACGCCTGCCAGCCGCTTATACGCCCGGGCCTCATTGCGAAGCGTCATGCAGCCATAGAAACGCACAAAGAGATTTTGCACCCCGCCGTAATCCTTTACGACAATCCTCGTTCCCGCGCGCTCTTCAATCCGAACGCTGCCCTTGCTTTTATTGCGCGGCTGCATCCGATCCCGTCTCATGGTCCCACTACTCCCTGATTAAAACGGCCCATGGCCGCCACTGCAGATTGTTTGACGACACAAAACAGGGCCCTTTCCTGAAGAATGTTCAGCTCTCTGACTGGCAGAGAACACATCCCCTCCCGCAGACTGCTGTTTCTGCAAGATAGTGTCCGTCATGGCAAAAAAGAGATCACCGGGATCGGATAAAAACACATCTGGCGAATCAGCATCCTTCATCGTTATGATCGGTCGAGCAGCAGCAAATGTAAAGGTATAATTTTAATACTGCCGGATACAAGCAAGGAGCGCCGTACTCCCGGCAAGCATGCCGCTGGTCGTTTATAAAGCCTTCCCCGAGCCCTCTGCCTTGAGGCTGATAAACGACAACCTTTGAGTAGGGAAAAAATTGGTCGAAAAAAGCATGCGCCCAGCGACAAGCCGTTCTTCGGCGAAAGAAAGCAGATACCCAGCCCCAACAATCGTTTTTCGCATGCCCTGTTCCTGAGGTCGTCAGAGCACTGCGGCCCACCTGCCGCTGAGGTGTTATTTTTTTAACGGCACCGAGGGGGGATGCGCTTCATCCTCCACGCCGGCAGAAGGCTGCTCTGGTTTCTTGAAAAGAGGACAGCACCGCCAGTCCTGGCTGTACCCGCCGGTAAGAGCCTCAGCCTTCGTTCTGAAAATCAGGCGGTCGTCAAAGGCAAGCCCCTTTACATGCGGGCATGATGGGCGGTGAAAAATTTTGCCGCTTTTTGAGCCGACATAATACGGTTCATCACTTTGATCTTCAAAGGCCCAGAGCCCTCTTCTGTTTTTACGCGCTTCCTGCTGCAGCGCTAAAAAAAGATCTCGGTTCTGAAAATTGCCGTCAGAGGTGGCAACCAGACCATAGCCATTCCTGATAAGTTCTGCATTTATAAAGGCCTCCCCCGCGTATACGCTCACCAGCGGCCTGCCACCTGACTCAGTTGACGCAGCATCGCTCTGCACCCGCACTTTCCGGTTTTCCACAAGCGCCCTGTTGGCGTTGCGGCATATATCGAAAAAAGGCTTGCCCTTGTCCGGAGCGTCAACACCGATATAGCGCACTTTTACATCCTTGCCTTTGGCTGTCTGCGACTGTAACTTGATAACAGTGCCGCTGTATACCTTGACTACTGTTCGCAGTTCGTCGGCTGCCCATGCCGGAGCAAGACTCAGCAGGGCAGCTGCTGAAAAAACGATGCATTGCCGGTACACCTGACGCGTGTTCATGGCGCAACTCCTTTGGCTGCAAAGTTTGAAAGCAGCACTTTGCCGTATTTTGCCGCCGTCAGATAGGGGGAAAAAAGTTCTCTATTATTGTTATAGCGCTTGTCGCTGGTGAAAACAAGACAGCGCTCAGGCCCCTGCAGCTTCTGCACGAGGAATTCCTCTTCCGTGTCCATAATAACCTGGCGGCGCAGATAAAAAGGAAGGCCGTTGAAAATCTTAACGCCGGCATAAATCTCACGTGCCTGGGCAATAACGGCTTCATTCTCCTGTAAAAATGCCTTGATCGAGCGGTGCTTCTCCACCCAGGCCGTGCCATAGCTCACTGCAGGGATAAGGGTCAACAATGTCACGAAACTTAATGCAGCAAGCGCGCTGCGTGCATGGCCACGGGCCGCAAGCCAGACCGCGGCAAGGGCCGGAACTATGAGGGTACAGCCCCATGCCCATGCCGCCCACTATCATATCCGGCTGATTTTTTGAAAGCCATGAAAGCCCTTTAAATGCTCCCACAATGGAAACTGCCAGAAAGACAAACAGCGACACAATAAGGCCCGTATCCCGCCGGCCTGAAGACGCGCGCAACGTGTCGGTGACGACCGTTGCTAACCATGCGGCAAAAACGCAGGAGAGCATCACGACATACTGCGGTTTTTTGATGGCGCACAGGGAAAAAAAAGCAAAAACGAAAACGAACCAGACTTCCAGAAAGGTTCTCAGCCTGCTTGGCTCAAGCATCCGGAAGCGCTTATAAAGCGCCCAGGGGAGCAGAAAAGTCCAGGGAAGCAGGCCCGGCAAAACCACAATAAAATAGAAATAGAGCGGATCGAAATCATGACCGCTTGAGCCAAAAATCCTGCCCACGGTTTCCTTTGTCGACATTGCGGCCATGGTTGACTGATCGACACACAAATATATATAGGCATACCAGGGAACTGATGCAAGCAGCACAAGCGGTATGCTCCAGGCAAGGCGCAGGGCTTTCAGTTCCCGCAGGTCCCGCGCTCGCCACAGACTCAAAGCCGCCACAGCCAGTGGGATGAGTATCCCCACAGGGCCTTTGATCCAGGCGGCAGCAACCTGAAAAAAATAGAAGAGGAGATACCAGCGCTGCTTGCGCGCCAGGCACTGCTCCTGCCATCCCAGATAGAAGCTGAACAATGACAGCACCATAAAGAGCCCCAGCACCATGTCGGGCATGGAGAGCCTGCCTGGCACAAAAAAAAGCGGGGTTGATCCCATGATAAGACAGGAAAACGCTGCAGCGCCAAGTCCGCAGAAACGATGCATAAAAAAGAAGGCTGCGATCATAATGGCAAGGGCTGCGAGAGCTGAGGGTAGGCGCGCGCTGAATTCCGAAACGCCAAGCACCATGTAGCTTGCGCAGATGCTCCAATAATACAGGACGGGCTTGTTGATCCGCGGCTCGTAGTTAAAGTAGGGCACCATAATCGAGCCGCGCTCGATCATCTCGCGGGCGGATTCGGCATATCGGGGTTCATCGGGATCGGCAAGAGGAACTGCGCCGAGCTTGTAGAAAAGCCCAAACCCTACAATGCCCAGCAGACCCAGAAGAACTGCGGTTGTCTTCAGCTGAATTTTCATGGGCAGTGTATTCCCGGAAGATACGCCTTATCAGGCGTTTCGCTCTATGTCGCGGCACTCGATTCAGTGCCTCAGCCTGCTGTTTTTTTCTGATCAGTATGAGATTGCGGATATACACGACAAGGCCCGATCCCTGGCCGATCACAAAAACGGGGTCTTTCTTATACAGTGCATAGATAAACAGGATCAGGCCTCCGGCAAGACTTAAGTACCAGAATGCGACGGGAATAGTGCTTTCCTTGTTTTTTTCGGATACGATCCACTGCACGATAAAGCGAGCGGAAAATGCCGCCTGCCCCAGAAAACCGAACAGGACCCAGCCGGTTATAAAATCCATTTATTTCTGCTCCTCAATTGTATAGCCGAGATAGCGTTTTTTCATCCAGCATACCGCCAGCAGGTCGAAAAATGAGCGCATGATTCGGTTGCTGATGCCGTATTTGGGAGTGCCGAATTTGCGGGGGCGGTGATTGACTTTTACTTCGACGACCCTGCCGCCTTCGAATTTCACCAGGGTGGGGAAAAACCGGTGCATGCCGGTAAACAGCTTGAGCCGCTGAGCATACTCTCGCCGGAACACTTTGAGCGAACAGCCCACATCCTGAATGTTCTCACCGCTGAGCTTGTTGCGGATACGGTTTGCGATGCGCGAAGAAATCCTGCGCACAAAATCATCATTTCGTTTGTGGCGCCAGCCGCACACAAGATCATACTGCCCGATGAATCCGAGCATGGCCGGTATGTCATGCGGATCATTCTGCAGATCGGCATCCATGGTGATAACCACATCACCGCGGGCCGCCTTGAATCCCGCGTCAAAGGCCGAGGTCTGCCCGCAGTTGTTTTTAAAGCGTATGACCCGAATGCAGGCAAACTGCTGCCGCAAATTTTCAATTTTCTGCGGGCTTGCATCCGTTGAGCCGTCATCAACAAAAATAATCTCATAGGGCCGGTCGACTTCCGCAAGAACCTGAGCAAGCTCACGGGTGAGGGGGTCGAGATTTTCCTGTTCGTTAAAAACCGGCACCACAACGGAAATATAAGGCAAAGCGCTCATAGAACTCCCTTACATATCAGCATATATTTCAGCAGCATTCCACCAAAAACACCCAGCACGATAAGAATGAAATACTGCTCGCGGTTTTCCTTCCAGAAAAGCTCGAAGCTCCAGGGCCTGCCTGCCGAGCCCGGATACGGTGTCAGCCGCGGAATCAGGCTGTGTACCTCGGCGGCATAGCGGGTGTACTCCTCGCCAAAAATATCCGTAAGCCAGGCCATTTCCTTTTTATATTTTCTGGGCATATAGCTGAAGAAAAAAATCGTGAGCCCCACCACCAGCAGCACAGAGCACCAGGGCCCGCCCATGATACAGAAACCGATCAGCAGAAACAGCCTGCCAAAATACAGCGGGTCACGCACATAGGCATAGGGACCCGAGGTTGCAAGCTCTTTTTTGCGAATGAGATGCCCCGCGGCCCAGAAACGCGCGGCCTCACCGATAATGACAAAAATCAAACCGGCCATGATGGTGAATGCGGTTGGTTTGGCCAGAAAAACAGCAAGCAGCATGCCTGCAATAAGGCCCAGCGTTTTCAAATGTCGTGTCTTCATAGTGTGTGCTCCTCTGCTCTATTAACCCGAAGTAGTACATATGCGCCGTTTTTACTGCTGCTGTTCCAGCCCGCACTGCTGGGGGATGGACTGACATGCCCTCTCTGGTATGGGAAGTCGATTCAGGTACTGCTAAATAGAATCTTCCCCTCTGCCACAGAAAACTCCAGAAAGGGCCTACTCTAGCAGCAAAAGCAGCCTAAACTCAAAGGATTGCAATTATATACAAAAAGCCCGTGAAGTAAACATGAATCCGGCATTAATTTTTTTTAATTTCACGCCCTTGAAAGCAGCGGCTGTGCAATCAAAAACAGACCTTTTGATCCAACAGGCCTGCACCAACAAAAAGCTCTTCAGCTTCAGTGGGCAAGAATATCGTTGACCTGTTGCTGATAACGGTCGATGAAGGCATCATCAAAGGGTTTCAGGCTTTGCAGCGAGGGGTCAAGGACCGAGGCGGGGTTGAAGTTCTGTATGCGCAGCCTGGAGGCGCCGTTGAGATCACGGGCCACCTGCAGAATCTCATCCGATCCGTGATAGGAGGGAACGACAGTCAGGCGGAACTCATGCTCAACCGGGCTGTCCATCAAAATTCTTATGCTTTGCTTGACCGCTTCAAGCACGCTCGCAGACCGGGTGATAGCGCAATAGCTGCGCTCATCAAGTGCGGCTTTTACGTCCATGGCTACATAGTCGAGAAGCCTGTCATCAATTAAGCGCTTGAGCAGTTCGGGATTGCTGCCATTGGTGTCGAGCTTGGTGAGAAAACCCTGGGCTTTGATAGAGGCAAGAATTTCGGGCAGCTGCGGCTGCAGGGTTGCCTCGCCGCCGGAAAGGCAGACCCCGTCGATCCATGCCCGCTCGCGCTGCAGATAGGCCATGATATGGCTGAACTGTATATCCTCAAGCATATCGGGCTTGGTCACCAACTGCCCGTTGTGGCAGTAACGGCACCGGAAATTGCAGCGCGGAAAAAAGATGACCGAGCAGAGCTTGCCCGGCCAGTCCACAAACGATGCTTCTATAAAACCCTTTATTGAAAGGCTTGCAAGTGATTCCATTGAACCCCTGCCGGCTCAGCTGCCGGTAAGCATATCCCGCAATGTCTGCACCGGCGGTACATCGCCCCTGAAGTCGCCGATGATTGTTTCATGCTGATCTTCGATAATGAAGGTGGGCGTTGCCTGCACGCTGTAGTAGGCTCCTTCTGCAAGCCCGTCTGTGGTCCCCACATCAAATTCCGTAACACTGAAGCCTTCATCTTTGAGCGCTGCGCCAGCCTGTTTGGCCTGCGGGCACCGGGAGCAGCCTGCCTGTATAAAAATCTTAACTGTTCGCATGCTGATATCCTTTTATTTCGCGAAAAAGCCCTTGTTCTTGTTGCGCTCCCGCAATTCGCCGATCTTGCCCTTGTTCCAGCTGGAAATCTTGGTGAAGTAGCCGGTAATGCGGGTTATGCCATCCACTTTATCCGACCCGCAATGCGGACAGGTCGGCTGAAGGCCGCGAACGGTTCTGCCGCAGGCAAGGCAGTTGGTAAACTCCGGTGAAAAGGCTATCTGGTCATTCTGCGTTTCGCGGAAAACCTTGATAACAAAGTTGGCAAGCGACTCCTTTGCCGGCTTGGACTCCCCAAGCCAGATATGGGTGATGGAGCCTGCCTCAATAAGGGGATGAAAAAGCCCTTCGGTGCGCACGCGCTCTATCGGGTTTTCGCTCGACCCGACAGGCAGGCAGGTAGAGTTGGTATAGTAAATATGGCCTGTTGCGACATCGCCGCGCACGAAGTTCTGGGCATGATCGCGGTAGTCGCGCAGGTCGAGCTTGGCAAAGCGGTAGGCCGTGCTTTCGGCAGGTGTCTGCTCGAGCACGAAATGCATAGAATACATCTCGCTGTACTTTTTGCACAGCAGGCTCATCTCGGAGATAACCTTGAGCCCGAATTTAATGGCCCGCTTTGATTCCTGCAGGCCCTCGCCCGTATGGATTTTTACAAGCTCGTTCAGGCCGACCATGCCGATCAGGTAGGAAGCCCGGTGCATGCGCAGATATGGCGAGCCGTCGGTCGCCATGGTCAGGAGTGCAAGGGGCCCTGCGTCGCCAAGGGCGAGCAGGCTTTCGATAAAATACTTCTTCTGCAGATGGGCCTTAACAGCAAGCTCCATCATGGCGCGAAGGTTGTTAAAAAGGGCGGTATCATTGCCCTTGCTGCGGTACCCGAGGCGCGGCAGATTGACCGTCACATTCTGCAGCGCGCTGAAGCGCATCTTCCAGGGAGACTTGGCATCCTCGATATCGCTTGCATTGAGCTTGAAGCTCAAACGGCAGCACTCTGATATTTTTGCAGTCTCGCCGCGGTCGAAAACAAAATAGGTTGTGCCTTTTTCGCTAGCCACATCGCAGATATGATGCAGGAAGTCCTGCCATCCTTCGGTGCGGAAAAGCTTTTCTGTAATATGCACCAGCGGCTTCGGGAAGAAAAACGGACGGCCCGTGCCATCGCCTTCCTTGTACACGTCAAACAGCGCCCAGACAAATCGCTGCGCCTCCTTTTCATACTCTCCGTAGGTCTTGCCCGTAAATTCGCCGCCCGGCCCGATGGCGGGCACATTTTCAAAATGTTTGGGAACTTCCCAATACAGGTTTATGTCGGTAAATATGGCCTGGCCGCCCCGTGCCACGGCCTGCTGCGAGAATTCATATATCAGCATCTGCGCAAGCTGTTTGACCTCGCGGTCGCTTCGGCCTTCAAGATAGGGGGCAAAAAAGAGATTCACGGCGTCCCAGCCTATGGCGCCGGCAAAATGGCTCTGAAGCGCTGCGGCAAACTTCACCATATGCGCCAGCAGAACTTCAGGCTGCCGCGCTGGCCTGGCAATGGATAGAGAATTGGGCAGGCTCAGGCCGAAACGCTTGATATACTCAAGGGACTGGCCCGAGCAGTATGGCCGGTCGATAAAGCCCAGGTCGTGCAGGTGAATGTCGCCGCGCATATGCGCGTCGCCCACATCGGGGGTAAACACCTTGAGCAGGGCGTATTCCTTTTTAATGCCTTCGGCAAGGGTCAAATTGGTGGCCTCGGGGCCGTGAGGAACATTTGCATTTTCCTTGTTGGGATGCAGGATCATCTGATCCACATCGTAGAGCGGCACACCCAGGCGGGTATGTTTTTTGCGGGCATCTTCAAGTCCGCACTCGATAAGCTTGGCATCAACAAGTTCGCGTATCAGTGGAGCGGTGACGAATTTTATACCTACTTTTACAATAATCTCCTCAACCTCGAGGCTTATCCGCTCCGCAACATCACCGGGCACATCAGCCTCGCGAACCATGGCATCCACGATTTTCTGCCGGTCCCAACCCGCAAGGTTATCGCTTGAAGTCCGTGACTAACAGGGCCAGATCCGTAGTTTCATGAAAATCAACAGGCGTGTGCCTCTCTTTTAGCTCAACCAGAGACCCCATAAGCTCTCCCCCTTAATAGTAAACCTGCATCCAGTTATTAAAAACCAGAGCCCTCATAAGCTCTCCCCCTTTACATTATCGGTCATTTTGTATGAGAACTTTATATAAGCCACAAGATATAGGGCTGTCAAGGGGATTTATTTAATATTTTTAAGTACTTTTTTGCTGCAAAAAAACTACTTCATTTTCAAAAGGTTTTACAATTAGTTAAAAACCCTAAACAAAAATATTCCTTGAAGAAAAAAATTGCCGTTTCTGGCATAACTCGACAGGACTTTAAAACTATTTACAACTCAACGTGTTTTTAAGCTTTAAAATCAATAAAAATATACGATGCACCATCTGAAAGCCTTGAAAAATAAGGCTAAAAAGCGGCCCATGGAAAAAAATCCTGCTCAGGGCGCTCTATCAAGAGATAAAAAATAGATTAATCAAATAGTTAAGGAATTTAAAAAAAGAGGGGGGGTGGCATTGAAAAAAAACCGGCAAAGCCGGGTTCTGTACCTGAAAAAATGCTGCTCACGGCATGCGCAACGATTGTCAATGAGGCAAGGCGGCACAGCAGTAACTTATATATATCATTGAAAAAACTTATTTATTTTAAGTGGGCTCCTTGTAGAGTAAAGAATCCCGAAACAAAGCCCTGTTTGCGCATCCGTTCAAATGCATCCCGTATGCACAAGACTTCATTGCATGAGCAACACTGTTTTTCGGTTTCCTGCCCGGTTTATTGCTTCTTCCTGTACCTGAACCCCACGCAGTCAAAAGAAAGGCCTTCACAGTCATCCACATACTTAAATGAAATCAAACCAAACATCGCAATTCCTCTGCCCTGAGAATCGCAGTCATTGGAAAATTTTATCCACGGTCCGAACTTTGAATAGTTCATGCTTCCCTGCACATCATAATGCTCAGTCTCGACCGTTGCCGTAAGATCCGTATAAAAAGTCACGAAGGCTGAATCCTGGACAGAGTAGCCGATATCATCAGGCTTGGTAATCACACAATTACAGTAATAGTTGGCATCGCGCAGATACTCTGTTTCCATGGCAAAGCCGAGCGCTGGCACAAGCAGCAGCACAATAAATATTTTTTTCACATGACCTCCCGTGGGTTACTGTATAAGCACCGATTATGCGAACCAGCACGTTTATTCCTGTAGATTATAATAGTAGTTATAACAGAAAAAAGCATGATGTGAAATACCGGAAGCTGCACGTGATAATTTTTTCTTATCCTGCCTGCGCATATTAAAAAATTTACATCAGCCGCAGGTGATGCTAACCTCGCATGTCGGTGATGCATAACGCGATACAGTGTCAGTTCAACGACCACACCAGCAGGGAGTCCCCCGTGGAAACAAAGAAAAAATTTTATGCCGTGGCGAGAGGCCGCAACACAGGCATATTTACGGCATGGTTCGGACCCGGCGGCGCTGAAGCGCAGATAAAAGAATTTTCCGGCGCCCGGTACAAGGGGTTCCCCACTGTTGAGGAAGCACGCCAGTGGCTCGCGAAGATGGCTGACGGGGCACTGGCTGCGAAAAATCAAAAACTGAAAAAAAACGCCGCCCTGCTGCAAAGGCTGTCCATGCGCCGGCGCCGGCTGACGGACAGAATCATTATCTACACCGACGGTGGCTGCAGCTTTAACCCGGGGCCTGGCGGCTACGGCGCAGTCATTCTTGATGGCGATGCCAGGCAGGAACTTTCAGGCGGCTTTCGTCTCACTACCAATAACCGCATGGAACTCAGCGGCTGTATCGAGGGGCTCAAAGCCCTGCCCGCCACTTCATCTGTTACCCTGATCTCGGATTCAAAGTATGTGGTGGACGGCGCAACAAAAGGGTGGGCAAAAAAGTGGCGCAAAAACGGCTGGATGCGCACGGCAGCTGACGCGGCCGAAAACTATGACCTGTGGGACAAGCTTCTTGAGCTGTGCGAAAGGCACAGCGTTGAATTTGTGTGGGTGAAGGGGCATGCAGGCAACACGGAAAACGAATGCTGCGACAGGCTCGCAACCACCGCAGCAGCAGGCAAAAATCTTCCTGCCGACACAGCCTATGAAAATAAAAAAACCAGGATTAAGCAGTAAGGCTCGCACTGCGGACACCATCAGTGAATTATCGCATATGCCAATGCCCTGCAAATAAAAAAGCATCCTGTAAATGCTCAGGAAGCCAGGGTTCAGGGTTCAACAAGCCAGAAGCTCATGAAAGATATATTCCCGCCCCCGTGAATTCCTTCATCCTGAACCCTGAGAACCTGGGCATGTAGAGCACACACAGACACAGCCGGCCTGCTGCAGGGCACCTTACGAAGTACGTGGCGATTGTTTCCGGGATGCGACCTGCCTGCAATCCGCACCACCGGAGCCCCGTGTATAGTGTTGAAGTGCTATCATAGCGCCTGCCGCCATTGATGCAACCGCACAGACATTGAATGCCGCGAGATAATTCCGGCAATAGTCAATCAGAAAACCCAGTACCAAAGGCAAAGACCATCATGCCGCCGTTAAAAACGGCTGAAAAAAGGGCATTGGCCCTTCCCCGCTCCTGCTGCGGAGCAAGATTGACAACATGGGCATTGAGCACCGGGTACAGCAGTCCATGCGTGATGCCATAGAGTATTCCCACCGTCACAAGCCACATAACAGTCCCGGGAAAGTTCAACAGCATATTCATCACCGCCCCCGCAAAAAAAGCCGCCGCAACCAGCAGATTCGTCCGTGCCGTTGCAATACGCTTCATAAAAAAAAGCCTGATGCCTATCAGCACGGCAGTATAGGTCACAAAAAACCATGAATAGTTGAGAGCCGTATCGGTTCTGATGAAGTTGGGCAGAAAGGTAATAATAACGCCGAAACCACCGCCGAAAATGAATGTCGCTATCATATAAACGGCAAATGCCGGCTGCCTGAAAAGACGCACCGTGCTGCTGCGGTTTTCCATAACGCCGGATTGCGCCAGGATGGGCCGCGGCATGAAAAAAGTAAGCGCCAGGCTTGCGGCAATAAAGGCGCACGAAAGAATGAACAACACCTGATGCGGGCAGCCCCGGCTGAGAAGCAGCTCGCCCAGAGCCGGGCTCACGGCATTGGTGATGGCGCCGGTGATGCCGTAGATGCCGATAGCCTCGGTCGCATCCTCCGGGGCAACGCTCTCAAACACGATGGTGGTACCCATGATCATGGCAATTGAAAACCCGATGCCGTGCAGAACCCGAATAAACGGTATATACCAGGCAAGCGAGTCGATACAAAGGTAGGCGCCATACGTAAACAAAAGCAGGACATAGCCCTGCCGGAGCATGCGCACCCGGTCATGGCCCCTGATCAAAGAGCCCAGGGCAAAAGCTGCTATGATGAGGAAAACCTTGTCGATATTATTGATGATGCCGATATAGGTTTCTGTTGAGCCCAGATTCTTCAAATAGACCGGCAGCAGAATGAAGAATGAATTCCCGAGAAAAAAGCACAGGTTGGCAAGCGATACAAAATAAAATATAGGCGCATATTTCCTCTTCGCCATCATGCTACCGCCGCAGCGTGCGAACGTTCGGCATTGGGATCATCACAGTCACGCCGTTTCCAGTTCCGATGTGCAGTTCGGGCACCGGGTTGCTTTGACCGCAATACTGGAGCAGCATCGGGGGCAATCCTTTGTCGTCGGGGCGTCTTCCTGCTTCATGAGAGCAACTGCCTTATTGACAGCCTTGATCAGCATGAAAACCGCAAAAGCCACGATCACGAAATCGACAACAGTCTGCAGAAAAGCGCCGTATTTAAGAGCTGCCGCTTTGTCGCCAGCGCCCAGCCTGAGCACCAGATCGGCAAAATTCATACCGCCAAGCAGCATGCCGATCGGAGGCATAATAACATCGTTTACCAGCGAGGTGACGATTTTGCCGAATGCGCCGCCGATGATAATGCCGACAGCCATATCAATGAGATTGCCGCGAAGGGCGAAGGTTTTAAATTCTTTGAGTATCTCCATTGGTTCCCTCCTTCATAAAAGTTGATGTCTATAATCAGATATCTTTCAAACACGCGTTTTCCGATGACCCCTCAATCAGGCTTTTAAATGAGGCGAGCCGCCGCTGCAGTTCATCAAGCTCCGGGCTTGCTGCCATATGAACGGATGACATACCGTGTCCGTCAAACGCCTCTGAAACAGCTGCAATGGTCAGATCAGCCGTGCTTTTTGCGGGGCGGTAAAAAACCGCCCCGCCATCGCTATCCTGCGTGCGGGCAAGCATGCCGCAGTCGACAAGATCGTCAAGCAGCCCCTGCAGAAGGCGCCGTGGAACCTCAAGCAGAGCTGCAAGGCCGTCAGCAGTTGGCGCCTGCCCGCCGCCGCGTTCAAAATTTTTCACCACCACCTGTACAGCCCGCAGAGCAAGAACTCTTTTAACAACGCCACTCACCGCCCACTGGTCGGTATCGTAGTCATACATATGAGCGGCCTGACAGGCCCATGAAACAGCGGCCCCGAGCAGCACGATGGTCCAGCTGGTCTGAAGCCAGACCAGAAACAGGGGAAGCGCGGCAAACCCGCCATAGACTGCATTGTAGCCTGCAATGCCTATTTGAAATTTTATATATATCCACTGCATAACCTGGTAGGCAGTACCTGCGGTGATGCCCGCAATCAGTCCCGGCACAATCCTGACCCGGGTGTTGGGCATGAAGAGATACAGAAAGCTGAACAGCGCCCATATAAAGCAATAGGGCAGAAGCCCCAGGCCTGCTGCAATGAGCTGCCCTGCGCTTTCAAACAAGGCCAGTTTTTTCGCGATAAGCTGCGCTTCGGCTGCTATGGTCACGGTGAGGCTGCCAGCCAGGATGACCAGCAGCGGGCAAATAAGCATGGCCGACAGGTAGTCTGCAAATTTTCGGTTCAGCGGACGGGCCCTGCCCACGCCCCAAATTGCATTGAATGCATCCTCGATGTTGCCGAGCATCTTGATGACTGTCCAGAGCAGGGCAGCAACACCGATACCCGCAACAAGTCCGCCCCGCGTGCTTTCAATCATGGCGTGGGCAAATTCGATAATGCGCCGCACAGCCTCCTGCTGGCCCTGGAGATTTTCAAGCAGCTGGCGCTCCAGCAGCGCTTCAACCCCGAATCCCTTTGCAATCCCGAAGATCAGAGCTGCAACCGGCACGATAGACAGGAGGGTAAAATACGTAAGCGCCGAGGCTTTCTGCTGGCACTGCGTCCGCATGAACACGCGCGCCGATAACACAGCAATCCGGGCAACCCTGATCCAGAGGGCACGTACCCCACGGAAATCTTTCAGAGCGATAGTCCAGATACCCTCGGAAAAATAGACAATAATCTTTTCCAGCATTCCGGCCTTCTTTCGTGTTTATCTGTAAAGTCATTCCGCTGCAGCAGTGGCTTATTCCCCTTTATAGAAAAACATTATGCTGCGCATAGCCCCTGCTGCTGTTCATACAATATAGTGCAAAAAATTTCGTATTTAAACACAAAACAGCTCTCGTGTTTATTTTTTAGAACTTTGCTCCGTCGCGCAATAGCCATTAAACGCAATTACCCCCCCCAGGCCTACGGAGACTTTTCCCCCATAAAATATAAAAACAAAAGCCGGCCCCTGTTCAGGACCGGCCCTTATTTTTAATATCACACAGCTCTACAGAGATGTCTTTTTTAAAAGCGCCGATGTTCGACGCTTCATGTAGTATGGCAGCTTTCAAACCCTCTTATTTTTGGGCACTCCTCAGCTGCCAGAACCCGGGTTTGTGGCTCAGACATCGCCCCTTCCGTTGCCGGCGCCTGCTCGCTGACGGAAATGCTGGCTGAGCCGACAAGGGCTCAACCCAACACTCATTGAAAACTCGAAGAGCAGCTGCGGCTCTTCAGCCAGCCGGCGCGGGTCACGGCATCAATCTCTGCAAGCACTTTATTCTTCTCCGCCTTCAATTCTTTCATCCTTGCCGGCTCCTTAACGCGCATAAGCTCGAATTCGACCTTCCGCAAACGTTCCTCCAGAGTCAAGACGACATGCCCCATCTTTTCCCGTTGCATATCCTGCTGTTTCCCGTGACACAACCAGCTTATAAAGGCACCAATAGCTGTAGAAATGGCTATTACAATTTCTTTTCCGGTTTGTTTAGCTGCAATGCGGGTTGCCATATTCGTTCGTTTTCTCCCCTTTTTGTCCGTGTTACATAGTCTTGTTTTTATCAACAAACAGTTCCCGGAATAGAGAGTTTTTTTGTTAATTGAGCCACCGCATCGGGAGGGAACCTGATATCAGCCCCAAAAAAATGAGTACTCTATTCCCTGAACTGCATATCAGTCACAATTTTAAAATATTTTAAAAACCCATTAAACACAGTAATTGGCTGAACTTGAGCACATTTTAACTACAAGTTACTTATCAAATAACTTACACATAATATGCCAATAAAAAGACGGCTCTTGTAATCAAAGGACAGCAAACCTGAAAACCGCTTACAACCTGCAGTAATTATATTGAAAAAACTAATTTTTTTCTTGAATGCACCTGACATCATACCATCATTTTTTTATAGACAGATGAAAGCATTGGGGTGAGTTACTCATCACAACCCTAGGATTAATAAAAAATATGCCCAAAATGAGCAATATATGACAAAAATATTTATTCAAAATGGGCACATGGCGAGGCCTAAAAACAATAAAAGCCTGTTAGCCTTTCAATTTCAGGGTTCACTGTATAAAAAAGAAGCAGGGAAGCCTTGCTGGCTAGATGCGCCGCAAACCACCGAGACCACTACAGCAAGCACAAAAAAAGTTTGCATGATTTCTTTCATTACATTCCGGGTAGGGGAGCAAAAACATTAGGCTGCGCTGCGTTTCAGAAAACAAGCATGAATCACAGGCAGGGCGTATATGTGTTAGGAATCATCAGGGCGCCAAACCGGATTAGAAGCAGAACTTCCCGGCTTGCCTGTAATGTGCTGCTCAAAAGCAGAGGGGGGGTACTACCCATTGGGAGGGGGTTAAGAGAGCTTCTAAAAATGTTTCAAGTAGTCACTGCAGGGTCAGGGTTCATTTAAATATGTTCCAGCCCGGCAACAATCCTTTGCCCAGGACTGTTCACCTTGAGAACACATTGTATTTCACAATGCACCAAATTGCTCTAATCCCGTCCTTCCATCCGATTTTTTTTCCTTCTTCATATGTCCGGCCGTAATACGAGATGCCGACTTCATAGATGGGAATTTTCATCTTCGCAATTTTAGCTGTTATTTCCGGTTCAAAACCAAACCGATTTTCCTTTATGGATACTGACTGAATGACATCTCGCCTGAAAACCTTGTAACAGGTTTCCATATCAGTCAGATTGATATTCGTAAACATATTTGAAAGGGTGGTTAAAAATTTATTTCCAATGGAATGCCAGAAGTAAACAACGCGGTGGGCATCACCGCTAATAAACCTCGAGCCAAAAACGGCAGCAGCCTTTCCGGAAAGCAGCGGCGCCAGCAGGATCGGGTACTCCGCAGGATCATACTCAAGGTCAGCATCCTGAATAATGACATAATCACCTGTGGCTGAAGCGATACCGGTCCTCAAAGCTGCGCCTTTACCCTGATTGACTTCGTGGTAGCAAACTTTATCTACCCGGCTCGCAATAGTGTTTTTCAGGAGATCTGTAGTGCCGTCAGTTGAACAATCATCCACAATGATGATTTCCTTGTTGGCTACAGGTGCTGCTTTGACCGCATCAACGATTGTGCTAATAGTGTCGAGCTCGTTGTAGCACGGAATAATGACCGTAAGTGTTATGTTGTTTAATGTTTGCATCAATCATGCTTCCTTTGAAAATTAACAAGCCTAAAAAAATGTATCGGTTGCGCACACTTCAAAATATTTTAGGAAAAATACTCTTACTATAAAATAGTATCATTAATTCACGATATTCAGTCAACAATAAACTCCTTTGTTTTGGGAGTTTCTTATCTGTCCGTTCTTGGAGTGTGCAAATTGAGAAGGAACTGTGAGAATCCAACGGCTGTTACTCCTTGAGCATTTTTCTAAATACTGTAGCCTCCACAAAAAAACATCTTCCGAAAACGCAAGCCCTATCCGTTCGCCCGGAGCATGTAGAAGGCGGCTGCACAATAAAGAACGCTGCTCCATTTCCAGTGCTGCCGAAGCAGTGTGCACCTAACCATGCAAGCGTTTGAGGACTCCGCAACCTGGAAAAGCGGGACGGGAAATGAAAAAAACGAGGTGCTATAAAAAAGCACGTGGCCATAATCGGCTACGTGCTTTATTTTTCTGGCGCGCCCGGAGGGATTCGAACCCCCAACTTTCGGATTCGAAGTCCGACGCTCTATCCATTGAACTACGGGCGCCAAAATCACTGTGTACTATGCCTGTTTTGCTTGAACTTTTCAACACTATTTTCCGCAAAAAATTCCCGCATCAGCGAAGCTCCGGCGGTATTTTTGCGCACGGTACAGGCTCCGTCTTGTGGCGGTTTGCCTTGTTGAATTTCTTGTAAATGGCAAGAACCTCCCTCTCCCGCGGGCTGAGATTTCTTTCATCCTGCTGCGACTCTTCAAACAGCATGGCCTTTTCAAGCTCGGGATAGGTTGCTCCGATCTGGCTTTCATCCGTTCGGTTATCAGGCCACAGGCCGTCGGTGGACGGGCAGGAGAGAATGGACTCAGCAATGCCCAGAGCGCGACCGATTTCATACACCTCGGTTTTCATGAGGTCGGCAATGGGTGAAATATCAACCCCGCCATCCCCGTACTTGGTAAAAAACCCGATGCCGAAATCCTCAACCTTGTTGCCCGTTCCGGCAACCAGCAGCCGGTTGTGGGAAGCCTGCGCATACAGCGTAAGCATACGAAGCCGCGCGCGGGTGTTTGCCATGGTGAGCCCGTCCTGACTATCAGCAGGAAAGGTCTGCTCAAGAGATTGAAAAGCCTGCGTGAGGTCAATAGTCACACCCCGCACAGACGGATACTTCCGCTCAAGTGACTGTATGTGCTGCGCTGCCCGGTCGAACTGATCACGGGCCTGATAAATGGGCATGTTCATGAGAACCGTCTGCCTGCCGGTTTTTGCACACAGAATGGACGTAACCGCCGAGTCAATACCGCCAGAAACACCAACGGCAAAGCCGTTCATGCCGGCGCTGTTGCAGTAGTCTGTGAGCCAGCGAACAAGATAATCGATAACCAGAGCTGTTTTCATGGATGTGCCGCCTTGAAATGAAATCTTACTACTAAAATATTTAGCCACGAAACAGACCCATTTGCAACAGGTAAAGAGAGTGCCTCTGCGGAAAGTCGACAAGGTCAATTAGCTTATAAAGCACGCGTCTATTATTATTAAACTCTCTGCAATGCCAGATAAAATTATTTGCAAAATGAAACGGTAGTGCTAAAGTACCAAAATTATAATTGAGGTTGTACTGAATACAACCAATGCTAAAAAGGAGGTTTGACCTGCATGAAAGTTTCAGGAAGAATATGGACCGCAGCGTTTGCTTTAGTAACACTGCTTGGCTTCTGGCTCTCTCCGGCCCAGTCAGCCGACCCGGCAGCATCACCGCCAAAGATCATATTTACTGAATCATCCCATGATTTCGGTAAATCGGCACCAAACATGGAGCTGAAACATTCCTTTACATTCAAAAATACCGGCAAGGCTCTGCTTATTATTCAAGACGTCAAGGCTGGCTGAGGCTGCACTGCAGCTTTGGCTTCGGCCAAAGAAATTCCCCCGGGCGGGGAAGGAAAAATCGATATAACTTTCAAGACGGGTTCAGGCTCAGGCGGCAAACGGGAAAAACACATTACCGTTACCACCAATGACCCTGAAAAACAAACCGTCAGCTTGACGATAAGCACCGATGTTGTTGAGGCTATCGGCATTAATCCAAGCCGCATCAACTTCAATCAGGTCAAGAAAGGCCAGGAGCATGTGCGGTTTGCCTCTTTGACCGGCGAAGATAAAGACACAACAAAACTCACCGGTTCCGAGTCGCCTAACCCCACTATAAAAGTAGAACTAAACCCCGCGGGCTTTGACGGTGACAAATATCAACAGATCAAGATTATACTGATGCCGACCATGAAGGCCGGACGGTTTTTTGAACGGGTAACCATTCATACCGATCACAAAACCATGAAGGACATTCAGCTTAATGTTATTGGTGACGTAACCGGGGATGTAAGCGTTGCGCCCAACCAAGTGCATTTCGGCCTGTTCCAGAAAGGCAGAAAGCCCTCTGAGCGCTTTCTGACAATCCGGGCTGTCGGCGAGGTGACTTTCAAGATACTCGAAGTAACATCGTCCATTCCGGAAGTCATCACAAGCCTGGAAACGGTTGTTGCCGGTAAGGAATACAAGCTGCGTTCGACCCTCAGTGATACTTTTGCCGGCGATTCCCTGAACGGCAAGCTTACGATAAAGACGGATCTGCTGAACGACGGCATCATCGAAGTGCCCATCGCAGGCCGCGTGCTGCCGCCGGCTGCTCAGCAGGGACAGGGAGCGCCCGCCACTACCCCCCCGGCAGGCCAGCCTGCTAGAGGGATACAGCCCGCCCCCCCCGTGCCTGCCAAGCAGTAACTATTTTACAGCATAGGCATAGCAAAGAAGCCGGGCATAAGCACGGCTTCTTTTTTTTCTGAAGCACCTGCAGATTTAGCCTTGACAGAACTAAAGGCAATGCTAAAATGAATTTGAATTCATATTCAAAAACAATTTATCCAAGGATTTTATTGCTATGGAAGACGGCAAAAGAGCACTTATTCTTGAAGCTGCCACAAGGATTTTTGCTGAAAAGGGCTATCAATACGCTACGATTTCAGATATTGCGCAGGCAGCAGGCATTTCAACCGGACTCATCTATTCATATTTTAAAAACAAGCTTGATGTTCTGCTGTCAATTATTCTGAAATTTCTGCAGACCCTCAACTCCATCAATCGGGAACAGGTCGCCGCAGCACAGGGCCCGCTTGCCAGCCTTCATGCCGTACTGCATAATTTCGAGCAGATCCTTTTCAAGGACAAGGATTCACTGCACACCGTTAAAGTGCTCAACGAGGCCCTTCCCCATCTGGTCATGATAAAAGAAGAAAATTTGCAGGACAAGCGCCGTGAAATAATTGCGGAAAATAAAAAACTTCTTGAAACATTTGATACTATTATCTGTCAGGGCCAGAAGGAAAACCTGTTTGATGATACATTAAATCCGGCTGTTATGCGGCAGGTGCTGTGTGGAGCCATTGAGCGGCTGCATTACGGGCTGTTTTACAGCTCCTACAGCGATCAAAGCATCGGCTACAATGAAACCGATGCGCATCAGTCGATCGTGCGGCTGATTGAAAAATTTATCTGCAAATAACCAGCGGGGTACAAAGCCCCGTTATTTTTTTCAGAACCAATGAAAATGAATTCAGATTCAAAAGGGTTTTTACTTTTATCAGCAGCCCTAATTTTACGATTTTACATACAGGTAAAAGACGTGGAAGTAAGAACTGATTGAAATGCAGCACGGAACTGATGCTGTTGTTCGCATCCTGTGGCATTTCAAGCTCTGAGAAATATTTTCTCAGGCAGATACTTTCAAGAACCTATTTTAAAAGGAGGCAGTATGCTGACAAAAGAGGCAATCAAAGAAAAACTGGCTGACCTGGAAAACCGGTACTGCAGTTTTATGATGGAGCACTTTGCCTGCTGGGAGCAGTGGGCAAAGCAGTCAGGCAGGCTGCTTGAAGGCAAAACAGTGGCTGAGGACGAAGTCCGGAACCGTTCAGGTTTGAATACCGGATGACAAAGGTAGTGCTTGAAATGGATGCAACAGGCGCATGGGATTGGAAGAACCCGAAGCTGGGGAAAGTCTTTGAAGAAGCTGCGGGAAACCCCCTCTACAGGCTCATGGGCCGAAACAATAACTCGAAAGCGCCATCCGGCTGTGCGCTGAAGCGGGCGTTAAAACCCTGATAGAAGTCGGTGCCGGTAAAGGTCACCTCACCAGTGTCATGGCCGAAAAACTTGCTGAAACGGACAGCTCAATAAAGCTTATCATTACGGACACCGACCCCTCCATTCTTCAGAATATTGAAAAGATTAAAAACGAATACCCGCGCCTTAATCTCGACACCCTGCAATGGGACATTAACCAGGCCCCGGCACAGGCCCTTATTGAAAAAACAGAGCCACCCTGCCTTGTCTATGAGCGGGCGTCGATCATGTATACCACCATCCCGGCCATTAAAAACATTGCCAGCCTTGCCGACATTGTTGTTTTCGGAGACATGTTCAACTACACCGGCGCACTGTATGCCTATGATGAAATTTTTAAAAAACTTGGCGTCTATCCCCTTTTCTACCGCGACGTAAAGCCGGTCCTTGAGGAGTGCTTCCGTGAGCATTTCTTTCTGGATACCCGCGCTCAGCAGGAAATCGGGCTTCCCAATACAAGCATTTTAATTGCTTTCAAATGATCTATTCAGAGAGGGAGGGTGTATGGAAGCAATGCAGCAGTATGCGGAAAGACTCATGCGCCTTGAACAGTATGAGCGGCCGATTATCGGCTTCAGGCTCTGCAATGAGGCGCCCTCATGGGCCGAGCCGTATGGCGACGACCAATCCTTCGGCTGCGCCATCACCGCCGAGGCCTGTGAAAGGGATAAGCCGCTGTGCATTACCAGGGAGAACATCATGTGCGGGGGCGGGGTCTATGCCGGTATCGGGATGCCGCGCATGAAAAAGGAAGCCTTTGATGCCGCCATGAGCATGGTCATCGGCGAAGGCAGCGCCTTTGCAACGCGCCAGGTCATGCGCAGGGCAACCCAGCAAATACCCCACCATTTCAAGCGCCATAAATATCTTGCCATCGGAAGGCTTGAGCAGATGCCCAAAGCTGATATGGTTATGATCATTGCCGATGTGGCGAAAGTAATGCGGCTTTGCAAGGCTTATACCTGGGAAACAGGCGAGCTTGTCCACGGCATTCAAGGCACCACGTGGTGCGGCCAGTCGCTTGCCTACGCCTACAAAAAAAAGCGCCGACATTTAATTTCGGCTGCGCCAGTTCCCGACCGTTTATGAATCTGGGGCCGGGGGAACTCTTTTTCACGGTTCACAGTGACCTGCTGCCGATCATTGTGAAAAATATCGAACATGTTTCCATCGGCGCTTTGGAATAAAAAAAATAAGGAACACCATTACACAACACAGCAACCAATATTTGAAAGGGGGCAATGGTGGAAAAAGAAAACAAACTGTCTATTGATGGATTGAAAAACGTTCCGGAAACACTGCTCTACCCGCTCAAATCACGCTATGTCGAGACAAAGAAAAAAAACGGGGTCATAAGCGACCCGCTGTCGGTTGAGATTCTTGACGCCCTTGACTATGACCCAACCGGGACAAAACTTTTTGTAATTTCACAGCTCGGGGCATGCCTGCGCACCATCATTTTTGATGAACAGGTCACGGGCTTTCTTGCATCCAATCCAGACGGCGTTGTGGTGAATATCGGCTGCGGCCTGGACACGCGGTTCCCGCGGGTCGATAACGGCAGGGTGCTCTGGTTTGACCTGGATCTTCCTGAGTCCATTGCGCTGCGGCGCCGCTTTTTCACGGAAACCGACAGGCACCGGTTCATTGCAAAATCAGCCCTTGACCCGTCCTGGGCAGACGAAATTCCAAAGGCAAAGCCCGCGCTGTTTATTGTTGAAGGCCTTTCATTTTATTTTACCGAAGAGGAAAACAGGAACCTGCTCAGGATTCTGCAGGACCATTTCCCCGGCAGCCACTGCCTCATTGAAATCATGGCAGCCTGGTATGTGAATATGGTTCTGAAGATGATGACTAAAAAGACCTATGATGACCCGCTTGATAACCGGGCAGCTTCGCTCATGAAGTGGGGGGCCAACAGCGGCCGGGAGCTTGAAGCCTGGTCCGGGAAAATAAAATTTATTGAAGAGTGGTTTGTGGCCCGAAAGAAGCCCGCAGCATTTCCGTGGCACCTGCAGGTGATGTTTTTCCTGGTCCCGATACTTACTAAAGCAAACAAGGTCGTGCACCTTCGCTTTGCCTGAGTTTTTTTTGATAGAAAGGTTTGAAATTTTATACTAGTCTAGGGTTTGAACGAAAATCCTGAACCACGGATTTGTTGGGTTCGCCCTTATGCACGTACTTCTTCGCAAGCATTTGTTTTTGCCTAGGTTGGGTTGAGGTACGAAACCAGACGGTTTCTTCCGGGCTTAACCCAACCTGCAAAAAACTGCATGGACATACAGAAATGGAGACTGCAGATGAGCAGATACTGGAGCAAGCTTACGGCAGCAATTAAGCCCTATGTGCCGGGCGAACAGCCGAAAGACAAAAAATATATTAAGCTCAACACCAATGAAAACCCCTATCCGCCATCACCGCGCGTGATCGAGGCTATCAGGGCTGCGGCTGATGAGTCGCTGCGCCTCTATCCCGACCCCAGCTGCAGCGGCCTGCGGCAAACAATAGCAAAATATTTTGCCCTCTCCGACAACCAGGTTTTTGCAGGCAATGGTTCAGACGAACTGCTGGCCTTCTGCTTCCCGGCATTTTTTAACCCAGGAGGCAAACCAATCCTTTTTGCCGATATTACCTACAGCTTCTATCCCGTGTATTGCAGGCTCTTCGGGATTCCCTTCGAGACCCTGCCCCTTGACGAAGACTTCCGTATGCCTGTGGAACAATTCTGTAAGCCCAACGGCGGCATACTGATTGCAAACCCCAATGCCCCTACGGGCCGGTTTCTTGAACTTTCGTCGATTGAATCCATCCTGCAGCACAACCCTGACAGCATCGTTATAGTGGATGAAGCCTATGTTGATTTCGGCGGTGAGTCAGCGGCCGGTCTTATAAAAGAATATGAGAATCTGCTCGTAGTGCAGACTTTGTCCAAGTCTCGCTCGCTGGCAGGGCTGCGCGTAGGATGTGCTCTAGGACATAAAGATCTGATAGAAGGCCTGCTGCGCGTAAAGGATTCGATAAACTCCTACACGCTGGACCGTCTTGCGCTGGCTGGGGCACAGGCTGCCATGGAAGATGAAGCCTATTTTCAGGAGACAACGGCCGCCATCATCAAAACCCGCGAGGCAACTACCAAAAGGCTTGTGGCTCGGGGATTCAAGGTTATTCCTTCGAAAGCAAACTTCATCTTCATATCACATCCTGCCAATGCCGCAGAAACGATCTTCACAAAATTGCGTGAGCGCGGTGTGCTGGTGCGTTATTTTAAGCTCCCCCGCATCGACAACTGGCTGCGCGTGAGCATCGGAACGGATGCTGAGATGGACACATTGCTAACTGTTTTTGAGTCTATTATACGGGTGTAACGGATTGAATTCGCCTGCAAAGAAGTGCAACCGGCTCATTGAATTGCCTCCTGAAGGACGTCTTCCCCGAAAACCTTTTATAGTGCGGTCAGACAGGCCACTTGCAGGTTGCCTGCATTCCATGGAAACACTTTGATTCAGGGCACATCCTGCTGTATACATAAAACTAAAAAACGCTTTTTTTGAAGAGCATACAATATGAAATTCTGGAAATACAGGATCACTGGTTGTACGGACATAAATCCGGCGAGCAATTCATAATAAAAAACATGCCTCCAATTATCAGCATCGTTGGCCGGAAGGGCTCGGGAAAAACCCGTCTCCTGACGGCAATTATTAAACGTCTGACCGCATGCGGATTTCGTATTGCCGCTGTTCGCCACACGCCCCACAACCACCGCCTTGACCGGAACGGTACAGACACAGCTCTGTTCAGCGCCTCAGGGGCTGAAGGTACAGCCCTTGCCGCAGCGCAGGAAACGGCAGTATTTCTGCCGGCAGCAACAGGGGATAAAAAAATTGCCGCCATTGGCAGCGTGTTTGAAGGGTGCCATCTTATTCTTGTGGAAGGCGGACTGCAGCATGGCCTTGAAAAGATAGAGGTGGTGCCCGAAGGAGAAGCGCCTCTGTGCCGCGATGATGCTAACTTGCGCGCTTATGTGGGCAAGCCCCGGGAGATGAGCAGCATCCCTTGTTTTGCTGCTGATGACAGTGCCGGCATCTGCGCTTTTCTTGAAACCCGCTATCTCAAGCCGCAGCTGTCTGCCGCCATTATGGCAGGAGGCAAATCAAGCCGTTTGGGGCGCAATAAGGCACTGCTTGCGCTTGGCAATGCCACAGTCATAGAGCACGTGATCGCCACCGTTTCGGCCATTGCCGCGCCGGTCACCATCATCACCAATAACCCCGAAGAGTATAAGCATCTGGGCCTTGCAACAGCCGGGGATCTGCGCCCGGGCTGCGGCCCGCTTTCGGGCATTCATGCCGCCCTCAGCCTGAGCGGCACCGAGTATGTGCTGGTAAAATCATGCGACATTCCGCTCATCGGGCCAGAGCTCCTTAGCCTGCTGCATAGTAACTATCCCGGCCACGACATAACCATATTCAAGACTTCCCGCTTTGAGCCGCTGTGCGCCATCTATCGCCGCACCTGTCTGCCAGCCCTTGAGGAGCTGATCGACCACGGCGAGTACCGCATTATCGACCTGTTCCCCACCCTTGATACCCTTGTGATACGCTCCGATGACGAGGATGCGTTTAGAAGCATCAATACCGTCGATGATTATCAAGCGATGCTGAAACGCTTCGAGAACAGATAAAAATGCGCAGCTGCAAGCAGGGGATGCGGGAAGGATACAATTTAATAAATCAAAGATTTGCTGGTTAAAAACGCACACTCCGCGAGGATATGATATACGGAAACCATACGAATATATTCTCAATCCGTGCGATAGTTGTGTGCCTATTATAAAAACTCAACTCTGTTTCTGCCTCTTTCCTTCGCCTTATACAGGGCTCCATCTGTTGCTTTCAACAGATCGCCAATATTGTTAAGACTTTCAGTAACTTGTGCCACACCGACACTTATTGAAAAGCGAATAGGTCCTTTATGTGTTTGAACACAAGACTCTTCGATAGCCTGCCGTAGTCTCTCAGCCACAATAAGAGCGCCATGCAGGTCTGTATCAGGCAAAAGTGCGGCAAACTCCTCACCGCCGATCCTGCCAAAAATATCCACCTTTCTCAAAATATTCTTCCCGGTTTCTGCAAATGCCATGAGCGCTTTATCACCAATATCGTGACCATAGGTATCATTTACCAATTTGAAGTGATCAATATCCACCATCAGCATTGAAAGGGCGGTGCGATAACGCTTTACCCTTTCAAATTCCCTGCTTGAAAGTTCGAGGAAGTGCCTGCGATTATATATCTTGGTCAGTTCGTCCGTGGTAGCAAGCTTTCGCAATTTCTCCTCTATCTGCTTTCTGTAGGTGATGTCCTTAAAGTTAAGAACCATGCCGTAAAACTCGCCGCTGGGATCACGAAAAGCGCTTGCACTCATGATGCAGGAAATGATCGAGCCATCTGCTGTTTTTTTTTCAACATCAGATCCCTGGCTTGACTCGCCTTTGGTAATTCTTGTTAGTGGACAGTTGGGGGTATGGCACTCAATGCCGGGAATCAGCTCAAAACATTTTTTGTTCTCCGCCTGTTTTTTTTTAATGCCGAAGAGTTTAGAAAAGGTTTCATTTATCTTAAGAACATGGAACTCCCTGTCAATAACACACATTCCATCAGCAGCTGTGTTGAATATATGGTTGAGTTCTATAGAGGTTATTTCAGCATCACATGTCATTCTGTTAGCTCTTTCAATGGCAGCTTCCAGTTGCTGATTTGTACTGAGCAGTTCATCGTTAGAGACCTTTAATTCTTTCCCATGCTTTTGCCTTTCGCGCGCTTTTGCTTCGAGCTCCCTGATTCGGCTTTCAAGTTGTTCATATGTCGGTTTTTTGACCATTCTTAATCCTTGGGGGAGGGAATTATGGTGTATGGTAAAATTAATAAAAGAATAATTATTTAATTTTAATACCTATAAAATGGGGCGGCTTATGTGTCAAGGCAAATGCTTGCTCAGGGATGCGGTGAGCATGGTGCTGAAGACTAAAAGTTTGTAAGAGTAACCCCGGCGGAGACGGCTCTACGCAAACCATTCGGAATGCTTTTTAATAAACTCCAGGCTGTACTCCAGATCCTGCGGGGCATGCGGCTCAAGGGTGATGGTGCGGCAAATGGCATTTTCAGACAGCGCCCCGAAAAAATCCGCCCACGGGAAAGCACCCTGCCCAAGCCCGAGGTGCTGATCGCAACTCCCGTCGTTGTCATGAACATGCAGGTGGCGAATGACGCCTTTCAGCTGCGTCACCCACTCCCGGACAGTGCCGGCCTTGTTCCCCCCAGAAAAGCTGTGCCAGTGGCCCGTATCAAAGCACATGCCGGTATCCCGGCCGGAGAGTCCCGCAAAGAGATCAACAAGGGGTTGTGTGCTTTTCTCATAAACATTTTCAAGAAACAGGGGCGGATGCCCCGGCCAGCCATCCATAAAACGGGCCCAGGTTTCACGGGCGCGGTTGAGCCACTCATCGTAGAAATCAACATACAAACCGGCATATCCTGCATGGGCAACAAGGTGCACAGGCCCGTACATTTCTGCGATTTTTCTCGCAGACTCAAGGCGCTTGCGCGTTGCCTCAAGAATGAAATCATCAAGGCTGCCGGGCTGAAGATCAAAAAAGGGGAGATGTACTGCGCAGGGAAGATGTGCTGTTGTAAGCCGTTTGGCAATGGTCGCGGTGCCAGGCATCATCAACCCCTGACATGATAATTGCATCCAGGCCCAGCTCAGGGGCAAGCCGTCGCTCAATGAACTGATCGATATACCACCTGTCTTTGGCAATATAGCGCAGCGGCAGATTGACAAAGCATGGCTGCATGGCTGGTTAGTTTTTCTGGACGTCTTTTAAGCGCGCCTTGAGCTTTTCAAGGCACTTATACGGTACATTAAGGCTGCCCTTGCCCATTCCCAGGCTGATGCCCTTGATGCTCTGCCCGTGGAAATCGCTGCCGCCGGTAATGAGCAGATTATGCTTCTCGGCAAGGTCTTTATACAGACGCACCTGTGTCTCTGTGTGTTCAGAATAGTAGGCCTCAATGCCCATGAGCCCCCAGCCCGCCATATCGGCAACGATAGCGTCAAGCTCATCGGGGGTTTTATATTTGAGTGTGAAGGGATGCCCGAGCACGGGGATGCCGCCTGCTTTCCGGATAGAGGCTATGGCATCGACGGGTGCAAAACGAAACTTGTCGGTATAGGCAGGGGCCCCTTTGGCAAGGTATTTTTCAAAGGCCTCACGTGGCGTTTTAACATAACCCTTTTTCAGCAGCACCTGTGCAAAATGAGGCCGGCCCACCTGGCCTGTCTCTGCTTCCAGGGTTACTTCCTCAAGCGTAATATCAAGGCCCAGTGCCTGGAGCTTTTTTATGATGGTGGGATTTCGCTCATTTCTGGCTTTTTGAAGAATGGCTATTTTATCCAGAAATGCCTGGCAGGTGTAATCAACATAATAGCCAAGTATGTGCAGCGTGCTCTCGGGGAACTCTGCGCTGATCTCAATGCCCGGTACGACCTCTAACCCTTCGCGCTCGCCGGCAGCAAGCGCTTCTTCAAGCCCCTCAACCGTATCGTGGTCGGTAAGCGCAAGTGCTTCAAGGTTCCGCTCTTTTGCATAGCGCACAAGAGCCGATGGTGACAGAGTGCCGTCTGATGCTGTAGAATGTGTGTGAAGGTCAATCATAAAAAAGGTTCCCTTGGTTTAATTGGTTCGGTTAGTTAGATTGTTTCCATTGGTTCCATTGGTCTGAAGACAGGGATAATCCTTGAACTAATCAAACAATTAAAACCAATTTAACAGATTCTTATAAATATCCCAGATTTTCAAGCCGCTTGCGGATTTTTTCCTCTTCATCCTCTGAATAAACCGGGTCATCAACAGATGCCGCCGGTATGAGGCCATTGCTTTCAAGCGACTGGATAATCGCCTGAACGGTTTCCTGCGCAGAGGCCCCGGCGCCAATGTCGGTTATGACGCAGACAGCGCCGGTTTTTCTTTTTTTCAGCTCGGCGGTCAGCGCTTCTGCCACATCACGTTGCTGCTGCGGCGAGACATCCGCAAGGACGACGCCGATATTTTTTGCACACATAAACTTCAGCCTGCCTGATTATAGAATTACTTTTCCCTCCATATCAACAGGAACCGGCAGCCCGAACAGGTGCAGAACCGTCGGTGCAATGTCAGTAATATTCAGGCCGTCGCGCTTCACGGCCGGGCAGGCCTGGTGCTGCGGATCGCACAGTATGAAGATGCCGTCCTGAGCGTGATTGGCGTCGTCGGACCCCATATCGTTTTCAACTGTGTGGATGACGCCAAGCCCGATGCTGCCGATTGATCGCCACGCCAGATCGCCGAAGTAGATGATCATATCGGGCGGCACGCCATTGATCTCGGAGTAGATATCCTGCGGCCGAAAGACCCTGGTGCCGATGAGCCGGCCGTTTTCATCGCGTGTGGCTTCAAGCTTTTTGATGAGTTCCGTGCGCACGCGCTCATAATCACCGGGGTCAATGCAGCCCTGCGGCTCGCGGCCCTTTACATTCAGAAACAGGCGCGAATAGTAGCCGCCTTCGCCCCAGGCCATGGTTTTTTGCCAGTCAATTTTGGCTTTGCCTATGGGCACGGGCTTTTCCGGCTTTTCGGCTAAGGTCAGGTAGCCTTCGCGCATGAGCCATTCATTGATACAAAAGCCGCCCTTCATAGTGCGCGCGCCGTGGTCCGATACGATGCACACGACGGTGCTCTCATCAACAGCGGTGAGCAGATCGGCTATTTTGCCGTCGATATATTTGTAATAGTCAAAAATGGCGTCTTTAAATTTCGAATCCTGCTCATATTTGGGATGCTCCTGATCCATGTATTTCCAGAAACCGTGATGCATGCGGTCAATCCCCATTTCGACCATCATGGCAAAGTCCCATGGCTTGGTCTGCAAAAAATGCTTGAAAAGGCGAAACGCTTTTCTGTCATTTCATAAATTTGCGCCAGCACCTGCTCTTTATTATCAGAGCGGAAGTCGTCAACATCGAGCATGTAGTCGCCCACACAGGCTTTAATCTCAGCGGCAAGCTCCCGGGGATGCGTGTACTGACAGGAGGTGTCGGGCGTCAGGAAACAGGTGACCATGAGGCCGTTGACCGGCGTTGGCGGATAGGTCTGCGGCACTCCCACGAGCACAACCTTTTTCCCTGCCCGCGAGAGGATATCCCACACCCGGTCTTCCTTGATGGCCCGCGAGGTGGCAAAGGACATGCCTTCATAGGAATAGTCGGAGCGATTGCGAAAACCGTAGCAACCGAGCGTGCCGGGGCTTTTTCCCGACATCATGCACGACCATGCCGGAACGGTGATGGGAGGCACACAACTTCTCAGCAGTCCATAGGAGCCCCGGTTCATAAGCGATGAAATGGTCGGAAGATGGTCTGCCCACAGGTCAAATACAAACTGCGGCGTTGCGCAGTCAAGGCCGATAATCAGTACTTTTCTGTCAGCCATAGAAAGTTTCACGGCATAAAATTAGTGTTTAGGAGTAGACACTGTTTAACCTGTTTCCCTTTTTTTATTCAACAAAAATTCCCCGCCAGGCAGCGGCGGGGAATACGTATAATGAAGAAGTATTGATTGTCGATACAGAGAAAGAACTATGGCCAGCAGTCAGACAGTAGATCGTCCCAACCTCGGTCTTTTAAAGACCGTCCGTAGCGTGATCGCTATCTGACTTTTATGTGCACAACCCGTACAGTCGCTAGAGCCCATTCAGGAGCTCGAATACGCAAGGAAGGGTATAACACATGCAAAAGCAAGCATCTTTCATTGGTATCGACATTTCAAAGAACTCTCTTGATGTCCACATACTGCCCGAGGACACACGGCACAGTTATCCGTATGAACCTCAGAAAGTAAAAGCGCTCATCAGGAAACTCAAACAGCTCAAGCCGGTGCTTATTGTCATGGAAGCAACCGGTGGCTATGAGCTTGTCGTTGCCTCTAAACTTGCCGAGGCAAAACTACCCGTGGCTGTAGTTAATCCACGACAGGTCAGGGATTATGCCCGGGCTATCGGCAAACTGGCAAAAACCGATGCCATCGACGCTTACGTGATCGCGCGGTTTGCCCAGGATGTACGGCCTGAAGCACGAGAACAACTGACGATCAAAGAACAGCAGCTCAAAGAGCTTATTATGCGCCGCCAACAGCTTATTGACATGCGCACAGCTGAGAAAAACCGCCTATCCCGGGTCTTCTCCCAGCAAGTCCGAAAAGGCATAGAAAAAATCATACAAGCCCTTGATGAACAGATCCAGGCGCTTGACGACCAGCTGGAGCATGAAATTAAAGACAATCCAACCTGGAATCGTAAAATCGAGATTATTACTTCAACCCCTGGCATTGGGGCCAAAACAGCCCATACGCTGTTATTCTGTTTGCCCGAGTTGGGCAAACTTAACCGCAGGCAGATAGCCGCTCTGGTTGGTATTGCCCCCATGAACCGTGACAGTGGCATGATGCGAGGCAAACGCTCTATTGTTGGAGGCAGAGCTGCGGTTGGTAAATCGCTCTATAACGAAAACTGTGGATAAAAAATAACGAACAAAAAAGGAAATAGCATCTATTGCCCCGTTTTGTTAAGGGTAGTTTGCCGACAACCATTAACGCAACAAAAGGCAATAGATGCAGATAAAGACTATCCTCAATAAGTGCCATAAATTCAAGAGTTTTGTATATGGGCGAGCGTATTTTGCTGAACATGCAGGTAAACAGGCAATCCATATAGAGATAGAGGCCCGGAAGAACTCTCATGGGATATGTTCCCGCTGCCAAAGGCCAGCGCCAGGATATGATCGACTAAGGGCACGGAAGTTTGAATTTATCCCGCTGTGGGGGTTTTTGGTTTTTTTCATATACCGTATGCGGCGGGTAGAATGCCCTGTATGCGGGGTAACGGTGGAAGAAGTGCCGTGGGGCGACGGCAAGCATGAGCAGACAAAAACGCATATGCAGTTTCTGGCGCATTGGGCGAAGAAACTATCCTGGAAGGAAGTGGCAGAGAGTTTCCAGACTAGTTGGCCTAAAGTGTTTTATGCGGTGCAGTATGTAGTTGCCTGGGGTTTAGTTAACCGTGATTTGAGCGGGATAACGGCCATTGGAGTCGATGAGATTCAATGGCACCGGGGGCACAAGTATTTGACGCTGGTGTATCAGATCAATGAAGGCTGCATTCGTCTGTTGTGGATCGGTAAAGATCGCAGTGCCAAAACACTGCTGAGGTTTTTCCATTTTTTTGGCAAAGAGCGAAGTCGGGTGTTGCGCTATATTTGCTCAGACATGTGGAAGCCGTATTTGAAGGTAATCGCTCGAAAGGCAGCACAGGCTGTACACATACTGGACCGCTATCATATCGTTGCCCGAATCAACAAAGCCATAGATGCGGTGCGGGCCGACGAACATCGCCAAATGAAGAAAGACGGCTACGAGGAAGTTCTCAAAAAGTCACGGTGGTGTTTGCTGAAGCGCAAGGAAAACCTGACGGAGAAGCAGGAAGTAAAACTTAGCGAACTTTTAAGATACAATCTAAAAAGCGTTCGAGCATATTTACTTAAGGAAGACTTTAATGGGCTGTGGGAATATGTCAGTCCGGCTTGGGCTGGAAAGTTTATTGATCGTTGGTGTACGCGGGCAATGCGCTCACGGATTGAGCCTTTGAAAAAAGAGGCAAAGACGATTCGCAGACATAAAGAGCTGATCTTAAACTGGTTCAAGGCAAAAAAAACGTTTTCCTGTGGCGTTGTGGAAGGATTAAACAACAAGGTAAAACTGACTATCAGAAAATCCTATGGATTTAAAAGCCTAAAGTGCACGGAAATAGCCTTGTACCATGTGCTTGGCGATTTACCAGAGCCTGAACTAACCCATAGATTCTATTAACAATACGGACGTGCCGGCTTGAATTACCACGGCCTGAAAATAATGCCCTTGTCCTGCAGATGCGCTTTGAGGATATCAACCGATTCGGCAACAGTCTCATGCTGCGCCAGCTGCAGGTCATAGGCAATGTCGGTGGTGACGTTTTCCCCGATCCACACCGTTTCTATCTTGTCCGGGCTGACCGTTGTCTTCATGATCTCAAGGTCGTCCTGCGTCAGCTCGGCTGCGGTGACCAGCAGAATAATGCCCGCATCCAGTAAAATATTTGCCACCTCGGCAAGCCGGCGCATATGCTCCTGCCTCTGGCTGCCCTCGCGGCCCTTGATATCAGCATCGATGCCGTACAGCACACTGCCGATACCCAGAAAATACACGATCTTGCCGTCTTCAAACAGCTTGTCTTCCAAGTTGCTTGGCGATGGCCTTGCGGTCAGCCTGCTTTTCTCCGGTCAGCAGCAGCAGCGTTGACTTCTGATTGTACTTCTCGGCCCGCTTTTCAGGTGCTATGATGCTTTTCTCCCACTTGTAGTTTCGCAGCATCACCGTTTCCCGCAGCCAGCTCTGCTTGTCCTCCAGAGCTTCGGCGATAATGCCGCCGCCGCGAATTTCGTAATTGTCAACGATCACGAACCTGCCCGTGCCGGCAATATCTGAAGTCGGGTCAAAGGCTATGGCCTTGTTGAGCTTGAGAACGCATTCGGCAACATCATGCCGCTCGATCTGGTTCTTGCTCGACCGGGCATTCAGATCCGAGGCGTCTATGACCCGCGTTACCTCTTCGAGCCGAGCAGAAACCCTGGTTGACCCGAGTTTGAAAATATAATCCTTTTTCTGCACCAGCGGCTCACGCCCCAGCCAGAACAGGTTGACCCTGAGCCGGGATGACACCTGCGGGCTTCTGGCTGCTTTTGACCGCCAGCTCGCCCCGCGTGACATAGATCTGCTCCTCAAGGGTGAAACCCGTGGCAGAGCCGCAGCTTGCCTCTGTTCTTTCGGGGGAGTTGAACCACTCAATGGTCTTTACTTTGCTTTTTTTGCCCGAGGGATAGAATACGACCTCATCGCCCACCCTGACAGAGCCGGTCTCGATGGTGCCGGCAATGATCCTGCGGTTGTCGCCGAACCGGGTAAACTTATACACATCCTGCACGGGCATGCGGAAAGGCTTGTCGCTGGGCAGCGGCTCTTTCTCAAAAGCGTCCAGCATCTCAAGCACGCTTTTGCCCGTATACCACGGCATGGACTTGGCGGCAGGGGCTGCAATATTGTCTCCCTCCATGGCGCTCACCGGGATGAAACAGGCCGGCACGATATTGATCTCCCGCAGAAATGCCGTGTATTCCGAGACAATGGCCTCATAGGTTGCCTGCCCGTAGCCCATAAGATCCATCTTGTTCACCAGCACCGCTATCTGTTTGATCCCCAGCATGGACATCATATAGCCGTGGCGCCGCGAGTTCTCCCGCACGCCTTCCTCCGCGTCGATAACCAGCAGCGCCGCCTCGGCCCGGGAGGCGCCCGTGACCATGTTCTTCAAAAATTCGATATGGCCGGGAGCATCAAGAATAATGTAATTGCGCTTGGCTGTTTTGAAAAACACGCGGGCCGTATCGATCGTGATGCCCTGGGACTGCTCATCCTTCAAGGCGTCTATCAGAAAAGCATACTCGAAGGGCTTTGAGTTGCGGCGGCAGTTCTCCTGCACCTGCGCAAGCTTGCCCTCGGGCAGAGAGCCCGTATCGGCCAAGCAGCCGCCCGATGACCGTACTTTTGCCGTGGTCCACATGCCCGGCTATCACTATATTCATTTTCTGCTTTTCAAGCTGCTCTGTCATATCCGTATCCTCTTCCGGGAAGGGTCATTGTTCGTGTTTTCTGTACTTCTGTATTGTATGCTGCGAACACAGGGCAGACACACAGGTCTGCCCATGCGCTTTGAACTTTGATTTTTTTCCGAACAACAGGGCGTATGCCATACGCCCCTACAATCCTGAACCCTGAACCCTTGGGCGCGGGCACCGCGCCCCTACTGGCTTCTGAATTCTGGCTCCTGGCTTCTTCTTTTACATATACCCGTCGCGCCGCAGCGTCTCCAGCCCGCCGCCGTCATCCTTGTCCTGCGCCCTGCCCGACCGCTCGGCTATGTTCTTCAGCCCCCCGCTTTTCAGCTCCTGAATGATCTCCTGCACATTGCGGGATTGAGACTCTATGGGCGTCGTGCACGGATAGCACCCCAGCGACCGGTACCGCTTCCCGTCTCCCTGATTGTAGTACAGCGACACCGTGGGGATATTTTCCCGCTCAATATATTCCCAGATATTGAGCTCTGTCCAGTCAAGCAGCGGATGTATCCGCAAATGCGTGCCCGGCGGAAAGTCCGTCTTGAACTGGTTCCAGAACTCCGGCGGCTGGTCTCCCAGGTCCCAGAGATTTTCCCGGTCCCGCGGAGAAAAATACCGCTCCTTTGACCGCGATCCCTCCTCATCGGCCCGCACCCCCACAATAACCCCCGTATACGGCTCCGTGTTTTTATACACTTCGTAGGTGCCGGTCTTATGGTTTAAAACATACCGGGGCCATTTCCCGCTCAGCGTATTGGTCAGCGCTATGGTCTTTAAATTCCTGCAGCAGGCGATCCGGTCAATCGTGCCGTCCGGGAAAGTCTGCTTGTCCCGCAGGGCCTCTTCGTTCATGCCGTAGACCATCTCAAGCCCCCACTCCATGGCCAGCCGGTCGCGGTACTGTATCATCTCGGGTATCTTGAAATGCGTATCAATATGCACAAGCGGAAACGGCACATGGCCGTAAAATGCCTTGCGCGCAAGCCACAGCAGCACCGTGCTGTCCTTGCCGATCGACCACAGCATCCCCAGATTCTTGAAGCTTGCATAGGCCTCCCGCAATATGTGTACGCTCAAACTCTCCAGCTGATCAAATGGTTCATGCTTGCTCCTGCTTTCAATATTTTTCCAAAATTCGTTTTGTAAGGGCAATATCGCGCTCGATCTGTTTTACCAGTGCAGGCACGTCGCCGAATTTTTTTTCACCGCGCACGCGCTTAATAAAATAAATCGGTAATGTCCCGGCCGTACAGATTCTCGTTGAAATTAAACAAGATGCGCCTCTATCGTGAGCCTGTCATTGTCGAAGGTGGGGTTGTAGCCCACGTTCACAATACCATTAAACACGCCAGAGGGCGTTTGGGTGCGGATTGCGTACACACCATTTTTCGGTATAAGGTTCTTCCCCGGGCTCAGATTGGCCGTGGGGAAGCCGATGCGCCGCTGCTTGCCATGCACCACTTTGCCGGAAAGGCTATAGGGCCTGCCAAGCAGCTTATCGGCAAGTGAAACCTTGCCGAGCGTTATCAAACGCCGGACGGTTGTGCTGCGCACGGGAATATTTTTGATGGTAATATTGTCGATGACATGAACCTTGAAGTGAAATATTTCACCCATCTTTTGCAGCAGCTCGATGGACCCCTTGCGGTTTTTGCCGAATGCATAGTCATGGCCGATAATAATCTCCCGCGGGTGGATGCGGTCGACAATAATGTTTTTGATAAACTCCTCCGGCGGCTGTTCGGCAAACTGCCGGGTGAAGTTTTCGCAGACAAGGACAGTCAATGCCCAGGCCGTCTATCAAGCGGACCTTTTCCTCAAACGTGGTGATGCTCTGGGGCTCGGCCTCGGGCCTGACAACTTTCAGCGGATGGGGATGAAACGTGTAGACGACCGCCACACCGTCAAGAGCGCGCGCCCGCTGAATGGTTTTTTTCAATATTTTCTGATGGCCAAGATGCACGCCATCGAAGTTGCCGATGGTGATCACCGGGTTTTTCAAACCCAGCGACTTTGCCTCTCTGCTGCCTTTAAGTATCTGCATAGTCGTGCTCAGGCAATGATGACCAGTTTTGCCGTTGCTTCGGCAATCACGGTCCCGTCCTCTCTGGTGGCGCTGGCGCCGGCATAGAGGATTCTTTTCTTGACATTTTCAATGGTGCCGCGGCACCGCAGCGGCTCCCCGGTTTTTGCCGGGTTTTTAAGCTTCACCGTAATCTCGCCGGTAACCACATTGTATCCTTTATGTACGGCAGCCTTGGCCATTACCTCATCAAGCACGGTCATGATCATGCCGCCATGTACAATGCCCGACCAACCCTGATATTTCTCATCAGGAAGGAAGGCTGTCTCAGCGCTCAATCCGTCTTCTGAAAAGCTGAAATCAAGCTGCAGCCCGCCGGCATTTTCCTTTCCGCAGACAAAACAGCGACCGTCAGAGCTCAGCATTCAGCCACCCTTAATTTTTAAGTGATTGACAAATAAAGATATTTATTGTAAATGAAAGGAGCTTTAAATGCAAACACTTATGGACACATTGCGTGCCGAAGTGGTGGAATTGGTAGACACGCAAGGTTCAGGACCTTGTGGTGGCAACACCGTGGGGGTTCGAGTCCCTTCTTCGGCACCATTTTTTAAAAGGCCTGTGACTTTAATTAGTTGCAGGCTTTTTCTTTTTCTGGTTGCGTATAGGTTGCGGATTGTTGCATCTGAGCAATAGGCGATTTTTGAAAATCACCTATATGTAGTGGCGCTGACGTGTCGAGCTTGTTCACTGCCTGGCGGTTGCTGCTGGGGATCAAGTGGCCGTAGATATCAACGGTCATTTGTATGGTTGTATGCCCCAGCTGCTCCTTGACGTACACAGGGCTCTCGCCATTGCTCAAAAGCAGACTTGCAAAGGTATGACGAATGTCATGCAGGCGCATGGTGCGAATCCCGGCTTTCCGCAGAAGCTTCTTATAAATATAGCGTATATAGTTCTGCTCCATATGGCTGCCGTTTTTATGGAAAATTATTTCCACTGGTTCGCCCCTGCCCATTTTTAGTGCTTCTTTCTTCCTCTCGGTCAAAAGGGCTTTCAGGACTCCTGCCAGCTGATCAGACATATCAACCCGGCGTGTGTTGCCGGTTTTTGTCTGATTGATGCAGCCCCTTTTATACGCCTTTTCAACCCGTATAAAGTTTTTATTCCAGTCAATATCACCCCATCGTAAAGCAAGCAACTCTCCCAGCCTCATGCCCGTTCTGAATGCACACAGGAAGAACGGATAATAGGCCGGCTTATGTGCGGTACACGTCTTGAGAAACAAATCAATCTCGTCCTGCGTTAATGGCTCCACGGCGGTTCCGCCTTTGCGGGTAAAATTCATCCGCCGCATAACCCCTGTTGCAGGATTTGATAGTAGCAATTCCTCATCCAGCGCATACCCCAGCACGCCGCTTATTACATCCCTGATCAGACACACCATGCTTCGTGACAGCGGCTTTGCATGAGCCTTCAAGAGTAGGGTCCTGATCTCCCCGCGCTTGATCTCATCTAGCCGCAGATGGCCTATCTCGGGATAAATATGCATCCTGAGGATGCTTTCGTACCGTTCATACGTTGCAGCCCGGCGCAGAGCTTTGATATATGTTTCAAGCCACTGCTCGGCATACTGCTTGAACTTGGGGATTGATTGCTGGTCCAGGATATTCAGTTGACCAAGGGTGGGTCAACTGAGTTAATTGTGCACGCAAAAACAATTAATACGTTGAAAAATCAGCAAAAAAAGACATTTTAACCTGGCATGTTTCAGTCGGGCGGGACCACTGGCACTCCAGTACAGTAAAGCGTTCACCACCCGCTTCGCTCAAGGCACAGAGAACACGGAGGATTACTTTTTTCAACGGGCGGGAGACGACGCCCGCTGAAAAGGGCCTCCACGGCTCCGCCGTAAATTAATCAATTCAAATACTGGTGGCTAAGTTCTTTATCCAATCGTCGTCTCCCGATTGGATAAAAATAAAAACACTCTGTGGCCTCCGTTCCTCAAGCGAAGCGGGTGGTGAATATGATTTTCTCCAGTTGTGGCCGCGTTTCTGCTTTCGTTGCAAATAAAAAATGAGCTGAATTTATGCACAACAAATCCGGAAGAGCCAATTTTAATAACATTGTCAAAAAGATCGCTGGTATTCTACATTTGGTGGCTATTATGATGCTATATAGACAAATAAAAAACCTCAACGATACAATACAGTCATCAGTTGCAACTCAGCAATGTGCTAACGCTCGGACATATACAACAACATCCTGCGCTGTGAATGAAGTCGTAATTTTACATTTTTGCCCATGTGGGTAAGGAATCATATATCGGTGCTGACGGGGGTGGTCAGCGTGGGTAAAGCCATTCTCCCCGACCCTGGATCGCTCCGCTCCGGCCTCCAGGCGGACAAGCTGCTTTACCCTGCCCTTTGACCCACTTTTACTGTAGTGTGCAGCTAGACCGCCTTCCGGCCTCCGCTCCGGTACACCGTGGTGAGCCCAAGCCCAGTGGCCGGCTGCCATTTTCCTTTTTGAATCGACCATACCCCCCCCAAACACAAACAGGGTCATGACTGGCTTAGCAAGCCTTTAATGTTGCTAAACCAGTCATGACGCTTTATTATTGTATAGAAAAATTTTGGACACAAAAAAGTTATTTCTTCGGTAAAAAATCGATCTGCTCAGTGATTGGTTTTACTGCACATATATGTCATAATGTTACTTTATAAAATTTAATATTGCCCGGAAGATTAGGCATTTAAAAATGATTCGAGATTTAAGACATTATAAATCCTGTTACGCATAATGGATGGGATAGCCTGTTTAATCTCAACTCCAGGTTGCACACTTTTTTTCACTCTTCCCCATGGGTTCAGATATTATGTGAAACCTATGGCTACAGGCCTTGCTATTTTACATTATTTGACAAAGACAGGTTTTTAACATTAATTCCTATGCTCGAAATTAACAGTATATTGACAGGCCGTCGAGCCGTCTCACTTCCATTTACCGATTACTGTGAACCCCTCATTAATGAATGTGTATCTTGCAATGCAATTGTTTCTCGTATTATTGAATATGGAAAAATGCACGGTTGGAAGTTTATCGAACTTCGGGGAGGGTCTACTGCCTTAAAAGATGCGGTATATTTTACCTACTATTACGGTCACACCCTTGCTCTCTCTCCCGATGAGGACGATCTTTTTTTAAGAAACTGAGGGGCAGCACCAGAAGAAACATCAAAAAGGCTATTTCACATAATGTAAAAACTGAAGTTCTTGTTTCATTTGATTCGGTTAAAAAATATTTTTATCTTCATTGTCTAACACGGAAAAGGCATGGTTTCTCTTCCGCAGCCATTTATTTTTTTTAAAAAAATCCACGAGCTCCTAATCTCAAAGAATTTGGGTATAGTTGTTCTTGCTTTTCTTGATGAAAAACCAATTGCAGGCGCGGTTTATTTTCTTTTTGGCAAAAAGGCAATCTATAAGTATGGAGCCTCGGACAGAGCATATCAGAAATATAAAGCCAATGACCTTGTTATGTGGGAAGCAATTAAATGGTTTTCAAGCAATGGCTATGAGTCGCTTTGTTTCGGAAGGACTCGAACCTGAGAATGTTGGGCTCAGGCAGTTTAAAACAGGATGGGGTGTAACAGAGCATATTATAAAATATTACAAATATGATGTTTCACGTCGTATCTTCATTGCAGAAGGACAAAAAGTATCAGGTTTTTTTAATGCAATTCTACGAAAAATGCCGCAGCCTTTTTTGAATATGCTTGGCACAATTCTGTACAGGCATGCAGGATGACTTAAGTCCTTTTATAGGCCCATCGGCTAAGCTTGGCTCGCACGGCTTATGTCTGGAGATAATGGTTTATTAATCATTTTGGGATTATGGTCTATATTTTCATGTCATTTATTTTATTTTTAGATTGGTTTTTTGGCATGTATGATCTTGGATAAGTTTTTGATAAAACCAGACAATAACTAAAATAAAATACTATTTTATGAAAAGCTTAATTTCTTTACAATATTATAAATTTTATTACTTCATAAAGCCCCTAGTGCCTCGGGCTATTCAAATTTGGGCTCGTAGAAAACTGAGCCAGTATAAGCAGCAGAAATATTCTATGGTGTGGCCTATTGATAAAACAGCTGGGGAAAAGCCCAAGGGCTGGGGTGGATGGCCTGACAATAAGCGGTTTGCTCTTGTCTTAACCCATGATGTTGATACGAGCTATGGTAATGAGAACTGTATAAAACTGATGGAGCTTGAAAAATCACTTGGCTTCAGATCAACTTTTTTCTTCGTGCCGAACGGGTATCCTGCGCCTGAAAAATATCATGATGAGCTCATAAAAAATGGCTTTGATATCGGTGTTCATGGTCTCAAACATGATGGCAAGCTCTTCTGGTCAAAAAAAGGATTTCTTAAAAAAGCCGGGTTCATAAATGAGTATATTCAAAAATGGGATGCATCCGGGTTTCGGGCTCCATGCATGCATCATAATCTGGAGTGGAATCATGAACTCAGCATGCTATATGATGCTTCAACCTATGATATTGACCCCTTCGAGCCTCAGGGCGGAGGTCTCGGGACTATTTTCCCCATAATTGTTAGCGACGTATCCACAAAGCGATCCTATGTTGAACTTCCCTATACACTTTGTCAGGATTTTTTGCTTTTTGTCCTGCTGCAAGAAAAGTCAATCGACATCTGGAAAAAAAAACTTGATTGGATAGTCCAAAAGGGCGGCATGGCTCTGATGTTAACGCATCCAGACTATATGTACTTTAATGGGGTATATTCTAAAAAAGAAAAATATCCCGCAGCTCTATACGAGGAATTCCTTCAGTATGTTAAAACAGCCTATGACGGGCAATATTGGTCTGCATCAGCAAAAGATGTCAGTGGGTTTTGTACAGGAGACGGGAGGGGAGGAATACAAGAGGTGTATACAGGCATTACGGAGGGGGAACTATTTGAGAAATGATTGCAAGGCAAGCAGTAATACAATAGCTTGTGCCACTGCTTGTTTTCTAAAAATTCCACATAACGACCCTCAAATATAGACTCTGGTCCATTGCGTAATTATTCCACATTATCAGAAGAAATCATGGCCGCATTTACCGTCTTCTTAAAAAACCCCCTCCCACATCTTGCGCCCACATTAACCTTGACACACAATAGCCCTCATTTTATAGTTTGCCCATCCCAAAGCGAGTTCCTATCAATTTAATCATTTCCGGATATAAACGTTTTTCGCGTACGTTTCTGAAAGGCAATCATGCGTTTGAGTTCAGTAAAAAAATTTCGCAGAAACTTTCGTGACTATGGGTTCGGCACGGCTGCTGCCAAGGGGCTAAGGTATGTTGCCAGACCTTTGTTCGAGCAAACAAAGTACAGGGTGTATGCCATAGATTTGCAGGGCCTTACGGTGGCTTCCTCAGCCGCGGGCAATGAGGTTACTTTTCATATTGTCCGACCCGGAGAAGTCGCATTAATCGACCAATAGGCGAAGCTGAGGAATGGCTCTCAGGATTCCTGGAGGCGAAGTTGAGTAATAACGGTCTGTGTATTGCCGTACTCCATGGCGACACGCTGGCTGGCTTCAACCTGATAGCATTCGGCGAGGTGTATCTTCCTCTGGTGAAGCTGTGCAAGCATCTGCAGCCGGACAAAGCGTGGTCGGAGCAGATCAGTGTAAGCAAAGAGTATCGCAAGCAGGGGCTTGCAGCAAAAATCCGTTACTTTACGTTCGGGGATTGCAGTCCCAGGGGATTGCAAGGCTTTATGGCGCTAGCCTGAAAAGCGATTCTGACATACCTGAAGCTTGCTCGGCGGGTGGGATTCCGGGAGATCGAAGAAATACAGTATCGCTGCATTCTCGGTCATCGAACCTGGCATTATAGAAAAATCGGCTAATGGGTTGCAGCGAGACAATCAGACAGTATTGTATCGGCCGGGTGGCGTTTCCACTGTCGCAGTATCTT
>CAVRBJ010000041.1:0-35815 GCA_963718965.1 uncultured delta proteobacterium
CCTTGTACCACAGGTCGTTTCGGAAAATACCTAAATAGGAATCATTTGCATTTGGGTCCTGAGGCAGCTAGGATCCCGCTCGAGGCCCCGAACCATGTACGTCTGCGTCTGCCACGGCATTTCGGAAAAGCGGCTCGACCAGGCCATCCGCGAGGGTGCGCGCTCGTTCGAGCAGCTGCAGTACTGCACCGGTGTCCCACCTGCTGCGGTACATGCGAACCCTGCGCCCGCCAGCTGCTGGACGAGCGGGCCCTTGCGTCCGGCCAGCCGACGCCTCACGCTTCCTGACCAGACGGGGCCCTGCCCCATCCCATCCACGTTTCCCGGGAGTACATCGCCATGAAAGGCGACCAGAAGTCATCCAGCACCTGAACATCGTGCTGATGAACGAACTCACGGCGATCAACCAGTACTTCCTGCATTCGAGGATGTTCAAGAACTGGGGGCTCGACAAGCTCGGCGACTACGAATACCACGAGTCGATCGACGAGATGAAGCATGCGGACAAGCTGATCGAGCGCATCCTGTTCCTCGAAGGCCTGCCCAACCTCCAGGAACTCGGCAAGCTCCTGATCGGCGAACATCTCGAGGAATGCCTCCAGTGCGATCTCAAGCTCGAGATGAAGGCACACCCGGACCTGAAGGCCGCCATCGCCCACTGTGAATCTGTCGGTGACTACGTCTCGCGCGAACTGTTCGAGGACATCCTCGAGTCCGAGGAAGAGCACATCGATTTCCTCGAGACCCAGCTGGAACTCATCGCAGAAGTCGGGCATCCAGAACTACAGCCAGTCGCAGATGAGCGCCGGCAGCTGAGAAAAATAGGTGCCAGGCACCGAATTTCCGACCGGAAATTCGGTGCCTGGACCTATTTATCTGTCCCCTGTTTCCTAGTTCAGGTCGGGGTCCTTGAAGTACTCGGTGCCCTCGACCGTCAGGTCGAGCGCGAGCCCCGCATCCGACAGCTGGTAAAGCCACACGCCGGGCTGGATCTGCGCAGCTCCCTGGTAGATCGCGCCGCCGGCGCCCGGGTTTGCCTGCAAATAGGTGTCGGCGCCCAGCATGTACCCGTTCGCAATGAAGTTCTTCACGTCGGCCTCGTTCTGGAAGACCCAGACGAGGTGCGTCTTCGTGATGCCCATGCCGTAGCCCGCCTGCAGCGTGGCCATCAGCATGAATGTCTCCTGGTCGGAGATCGTGTCGACCACGACGCCCTTTCCGCCGCCGCCGCCCGCCAGCAGGATTTTCGTACTATCTCGCTGAACACCGCATAGCCCGCGGCGTTCTGCACTGCCTGCCGCGCCGAAGGCTGCGCCGCATACAACTGATCGAGCGTGCTCATGGCGTTGCTGCGGATTTCCCTGCTCGTCAGGGCTCGCGGCCTGCGCCGTGCCGGCGGCGAGCATTACGGACGCCAGCAGCGCGCAACCGAGGTATCCAATCCGTCTCGAGTAACCAGGCATGCATCGTCTCCGCAGTTGATTCGCCGAATGTTAGCAAGCCCGGGCTGCCGGACTTGTCACTAGCGGCCAATTTAACCCCGGCCGGCCCCGCGCACCGTTTACAGGGATGAACCATCCATGACGGAGCCCGCCCATGACCGCCCAAGCCTCGCGCAACACCGACCGGATGCTGGTCGTCGCCGCCGTGCTCGCAGCAACGATTCTTCCTGCGGCCGCAACGACGGCGTGCTCAACCGCGCGCGTAGACATCTACGACCGCAATGCCGGCCAGGCCCTGGAGACCTATAGGCACCATGGCCAACGATACGTCGTTGGAACGCCAGGCAACGAGTATGCCGTTCGCGTGCGCAACTGCACGGAGTACGCGTCCTTGCGGTCGTCAGTGTCGACGGCGTGAACGTCGTGACCGGTGAGACCGCCTCGACCGACCAGGCCGGCTACGTGATCGAACCCGGCGACTACGTGAACATCCAGGGCTGGCGCAAGGACTTCGACCGCACCGCTGCTTTATTTCTCGGATCCATCCGATTCGTATGCCTCACGCACCGGACGGCCCGACGATCTTGGCGTCATCGGGGTCGCGATGTTCCGCGAAAAGGCCAAAGCGCCTTACCTCAGCCGCGAAGACTCGTCGCTGCCCGAGCCGGCGAGCGCCGGTGCATCGGCACAGGATGCCACGGCCTGGAGAAACCAGAAGGCCGCAGCACCGCGCATGGAAGCGTCCATCGGCACCGGCCACGGCCGGCGCGAATACTCGCCTGTCGAGCGCGTCGAGTTCGAGCGCGCAAGCGATCGCCCCGACCAGCGCGTGGTGATCCGCTACGACCGTCGCGAGAATCTGGTGGCGATGGGTGTGCTGCCGCCGAGTCCGCGCTGGCACGATCCCGATCCGTTCCCCGCGACGCTCGGATTCGTTCGGATCCGTGAGGATGCGGATGCCCGGCAATCGTGCGCGACAAGCGACCACCGCGGTTGCCGCGCACGGCCGTGACATCGATACTCGGCGCACGATGGGCCCTGCGCGGAACACACCTGGGACCGAGTCGGACAACACCCTGATGCTCGCCTACGCGGGCGGCAGCAGCGCCGGGTTCGAACGGCTGTACGCGCGTCACCGCGGCGGCACCTACCGGTACTTGCTGCGTCACACGGACAACGCGGCCAGCGCGGAAGAATTGCACCAGGACGTCTGGCTGAAGATCGTGCGGGCACGCGATGGCTACACGCCGGACGCACGCTTCACGACGTGGCTCTATACGATTGCGCAGCGTCGCCTGGTGGATCACTGGCGCTCGCAACGCGGCACGTGGTTCACGTCGCTGCAGGACGAAGGCACCGACACGGCCGTCGACGCAGCGAGCCTGGACGACGACTCGACGACGGATCCGCTGTCGATCACGATCGATGCACAGAGCGGGCGACGGCTGGTCGCAGCCCTGGCAGGCATCCCGCCCGCGCAGCGTGATGCTTTCCTGCTGCACGTGGAGGGCGGCTCTCGGAATTTCTGCAGCGGCTGATTGCCTGCGGTGTTGTAATTAAAAAATAATTTTATTCGGTGGACAATGTAATATGACGCAATCTGCCCTGCCAGCTTTTCCGATAGGGATCAAACCATTCCGCAATCACTGCGTCTCTATTGAAACAGCGGGGTCATTGCGGCCCTCGCCATTATAGATGTAGTTCCGCGCGGCGGCATCGTTATACAGATACGCCCGCAGGAACATGCCGCTTGCCCTGGCGATGGCCAGATTGGCGTCCTTTTGCTGCAGGGTGGGCGCGCTGGGATCGCTGTCGCCGCCGGTCGGGTTGTTCATATCGGTAATGCCGTAATGATTGGCGCCATGCACGCTGGCAAAGGCTTTTGGCCCGCCGCTGGTCTTATCACGAAACGTCAGAAGCGTGTCGGCAGGAACGGCTTTACCGTCGCGGTCGCCATTTATATAGAGAACCGGAATGCCCCGGGTGTTGACCTCCGCAAACTTTCCGCTCATGGGCGATTTGGTATTGGTTCCGTAAAGAACAACAGCCCCAAGCTCTTTGGGCGCTTCATAGGAAAAGCCTATGCAGGTGGGGAGCGAGCACCCGCTCTGCATGCAGTTCAGGCAGGCAACCCCGCCATAGGAGTGCCCCAGCAAAGCGACGCGGGCCGTATCCATTTTTTTATACAGCGGTGACGCGGCCTGGCGGCTTTCGCTTTTTAAGAAATCCCACACCCGGTTGAACACTTTTTGTTCCGTGAAATTTTTCCCGAGCAGGCTGTTGTGATTGGCAATGGCGACCACAAATCCGTAGCCTGCAACCAGCTTTGCATAGTTGCCGTAGAACCGCTTGTCGCATTTTGCTCCCTGCATAAAGATCGCAGCCGGAAGCAGCTTGCCCGCCCCGGCCTTGGGCACATAGATATCAACAGCATCTTCCCCCACGGTAACGGCGTACGTGCTGCCTTCCGGGTAGAGGCCCCAATCGGTTTCGGCAAGAGTGTAGGGATCACCCGTATGCCTGAACGACGGGGCGCACCTGTCGGCAAGGCAGCCCACAAGCTCTGCAGCGCCCCGGGGCGACAGGAGCTTGCAGTATTGATTGCCGCCCAGCCGGGGAATCCAGCCGGCCGTGCGCAGCGACGAGGCCTGCACGGTCACGTTGTTGCTGCTGTCCTGCTCAACGCGCACGGATGAGTCAACCCACTGGTCACCCCTGCTGTACTGCTGGTCAGGCAGGCAGTTGATGCGTATGCCTGTTTTTTCATAGGCGCTGAGAATTTCCTCCGGCGCGTTCTTCAAGGCCCAATCGATGGCTGCCTGATTCATGACCATACAGCTGCCAGGCTCACCCTGCGGTGCTCCCCCCAGAGCAGCCTCGGTGATGGCGTCACGGCTTTTCAGCTTGCACCAGATTTCATCATAGGGAGAGCCCCGTTCGGCTATGGCGGGGACGTATATTTGAATGTAAATTTTTCCGTCTTTAATGGCGGGCTTGGATTTTAAAAAATCTTGTTTGCTTCTCTGGACTGTGGCGATGATAGTGTCTGCTCTCAGCGCCTTTTCAGGATAGCTTTCAACCTTTTGCTGGGCAAGCCTGCTCCACTCCTGCGGTGCCGGACCGGTCGCGCAGTCAGAAGCCCATCCGTTTTGGCAATGTGCAAAAATGCATAATGCAAAAACAGCACATAAGAATTGTGCTTCCCTCGCCGGCCTGCAACCGGTTTTCATAACGGCTTTCCTCCCCTGATGGTACTCTTGCAAAAAAAGTTGACGGGCATATTTATCCCGTATCTGCCCTCTCCCTCGGACTGCGGCGGAGCTTGATCTGGGGCTGCCGTTGGATTATTCCGTGTCGTCCTCTTCAGGCTCATTGCTATCATTCGTACTGCCCGGGGCGCCTTGCGTATACACCCTCCTCGTGACGCCTCGCGGAGCTGTTTTTCCGGTAACACTCCCAGATCCCAGGCTCCCCATAGCTCCCACAGGAGGCTTGCCTATAACGCCCCCTGAACCCATGCTCCCCATGGCTCCCACGGGAGGATTCCCTATAACGCCCCCTGAACCCATGCTCCCCGTTGCGCCAGCCGGAGCTTTTTTCCCTGTGGCGTCCTGGGTATCCCCGCTCTGTGCAATGCCCGGAACTGCGAGACAGTAAAGCAATAAGCCGGCAGTTATCATGCAATATATGTTCTTCATATCGTACCCTCGCTATCTATGATGTAATAAAACACACTATCCCTGCTCTTGTATAGAGGAAACATCGCCATGGATTGCACTTGTTTCTCAAAGGGCTTTATATCATGCAAGCTCACCTCCGAACAGGTCAATGCTCCTGATTGCTTCTGCGAAGCAGCGTCCGGTAGTCATGGATCTGAAACCGGTTCATGCCGCGTTCGGTTGAAAAGCCTTTGACGGGCCTGCCCATACCCGGGCGATGGGCCTTCAGATAATCGAATTTATTTTTCCTGCCCCCTTGGACGGAAGCCGCGATTTTGTGCAGCGCTTCAATCTTTCGCTGCTGTCTGAAAAGTGTCTGCTTCGACATAAAGTTTCCTCCTCTCCGGGTTAGTAACACAACATCTACTTATACTATATACTACGGAATCTGGTCGTGCATGAATTTTTTAAGAGGGGAACCGGTAATGCCCGGGCTTTGACCCGGAGCGGTTGTTCAGCGCCGCGGCCTGGCGCGGCGGGTTGGCTGGGCGGCAAGGGGGTCGTCGGGCCAGTAATGCTTGGGATAGCGGGGCAGCAGCTCCCGGCGGACTTCAAAATACGTGACTGCCCAGAAGTTTGCAAGATCGCGCGTCACCTGCATGGGCCGCATGGCAGGAGACAGCAGGTGCAGCATGACCGGAACCCGGCCCGCGGCGATGCGGGGCGTTTCCTTAAGGCCGAACAGCTCCTGCAGCCGAACGGCAAGCACTGGCTCCTCTGCGCTGTAATCAAGGGCGATGCGCGAGCCGCTGGGCACTTCCACGTGCGTGGGCGCAAGCTCATCCAGGCGCTTCTGTGCCCGCCACGGCAGCAGCCCATGCAGTGCCTCTTTCAGGTGCAGCCGCTGCATATGCTCGGCCCGGTTCATGCCCTGAACAAAGGGCAGCAGCCACAGCTCCATAGTTGCAGCAAGGGCTGTATCGCTCACATCAGGCCACTCCTCTTCCGGCAGCATGCGCCGGAGAAACAGGACCCGCTCCTGCCACGAGCGCAGCTCCCGGTTCCAGGGCAGCAGATGCAGCCCTTCGGAGGCTATGCCTGCAAGAAGGGCACAGGCGATTTTGTCCGGATCGGGTTTGCGCAGCGGCCGCTCATCAAGCACGAGGCTGCCGAACCGCATGCGCGAGCAGGCCTGAACGGAAAGAGTGGCATGGTCCCAGCCGATGGAGTCCTCTTTCATGATATGTCCGGCGAACTGCTCTTCAAGTTCGCCGCGGCTGTAGGCTGCGGCAAGAAATATGCGGGCCGAGCGCTGGCCGCCATCGAGATGAGCAGCTACCAGAAATTCCTGCGCGCTCAGCGGCTCATAGCGGTCAAACTGCGCGCCCCGGCCACCTGCCAGCAAATACCCGCCATCGGGCCCGCGCCGCATGGCTATGCGATCGGGGTAGGCATGGGCAAGCAGGCTGCCCGTTGCTTCAAGACTGATGTGCCCGTCGGGAATCTGCAGCAGCCGCTGCAGGTCTGCGGCCTGCTCGCGAATCTGGCGCGCAAGATGACGATCCATGCTGTATCCTTCAACTGACGCCGACGTCGTTCAGCAAAACCTCGAGGCGCAGCCGCAGATCAGCATCATTCATGCCCGGGTCAAACCGCAGTATATCCCGCTCGCTGAGCAGGGCCGCAAGCAGGCATGCCTGCCGCCCGAGCCCCATCCGCGCACCCTGAACCAGCATATGGCCGAGACGCGGGTGCAGGGGAAGTGCTGCCATGCGCCGGCCCTGCTCCGTGATGCGGTACTGGCTGTCAAGGGCGTCAAGCTCCTGCAGAAGCGCGCGGGCCTGAGCAAGAGCGCCTGCAGGCGGCGGATCGAGCCATGAAAGACGGGTCGCATCGATCTCGCCCCACAGGGCAAGGTCAAGGGCAAATGATGCAAGATCGGCGCTGCGGATTTCAGCAGGAGTGTATTCCTGCAGCTGGCCGTGCTGAGACTCGGTCCAGAGCCGGTAGCAGACACCGGGCCCGGTGCGGCCGGCGCGGCCCCGCCGCTGGTCGGCAGAGGCGCGGGTAACCGGCACGGTGACAAGGCGCGTCATGGCGCTGCGCGCGTCAAAGCGCGGCAGGCGCATAAGGCCGCTGTCGACAACAATGCTGACGCCTTCGATAGTGAGGCTTGTCTCAGCAATGGAGGTTGTCAGAACCACCTTGCGCGAGCCCTTCGGGACAGGGGCTATTGCGCGGTCCTGATCCTGGCGGGATAGATTGCCATAGAGGGGCAGCACGGCAACATCAGGCGGGAGGACTCTCTTGGCAAGAAGCCCGGCCGTGCGCCGAATCTCTCCTTCACCCGGCAGAAAAACGAGCATGCTGCCTGCGTCGCAGCCGAGGGCCTGCGTTATGGTTGCCGCCGCCTCTGATTCAATGTTCAGCCGCAGGGCATTGCTTCTATAGCGTGTTGCCACGTCAAACAGCCGGCCCTGCCCGCTCAGCACGGGCGCGCCGCCGAGCAGGCGCGACACTGCTTCGCAGTCCATGGTCGCCGACATGACCAGCACGCGCAGATCCTCGCGCAATGCCTGCTGCGCGTCCAGGCACAGGGCAAGGCCGAGGTCTGCATTAAGGCTGCGCTCATGAAATTCGTCAAAAATAACAAGACCCACACCTTCAAGGGCCGGGTCGGACTGAAGCATGCGGGTGAGAATGCCTTCGGTGACGACTTCGATGCGCGTGGCCGGCCCCACCTGCGTTTCCCTGCGTATGCGGTAGCCGACGGTGCCGCCCGCCTCCTGCCCGAGCATGGCCGACATGCGGCGGCATGCAGCGCGGGCCGCAAGCCTGCGGGGCTCAAGCATGATGATGCGCCCGGCTTTGAGCCAGGGCTCTGCAAGCAGGGCAAGGGGCACGCAGGTCGTCTTGCCCGAGCCGGGCGGCGCCGAAAGCACGGCACATGAGCCGCCTGCAAGCGCCCGGCGCAGTCCGGGCAGCACTTCATCGATGGGAAGGTTGAAACGGTCACGCATTGATCTGTTGCCGGAGTGTCTAATTGTTTTTTTCTAGCTGTTCAAGCAGCCTTATTCGTCCGGATTTTCAGAAAACAGTAGATACATACAATCATCACCGTTTCTGCTTCCGGCATCTCAGTCCCACAATTGCTGAGTCAATTTTTCTTTTGATATTTTCAGGGACTCGGCAATGTCGTGAAGAATTTTATTGAGGGTGCCGATTTTGATTGGGTCGTGGTTGGGGATGGTTATATGATGTTCTTGAGCCACTTGCTGAACGGTAAGTCTGATAGGGCTTCCGGTTTGGCGGGTAATTGTATAGCCGAAACGCTCCAACAGTTTGCACAGATCCTTGCCGGAAAGGTCTCGTGGTATTCTATGCATGGACAGCCATCACTTCTTCTCTGACAAAATGCAGCCTGACAACCGCAGGGGCTTCTGTTTCCTCGAAATGGCATTTAACTGAATCAAGAATATTGCGCTTCAGCTCATCCTCCGTTTCCCCCTCGGTAAAGATGGAATGCCCCAGCGCCTGGGCGTTAAAACCGCCTTCAGGGTCGTCTTCAATTAAAAAAATTATTTCGTTCATGGCTGATAGGAACTCGCTTTGGGATGGGCAGACTATAAAATGAGGGCGGTTGTGTGTCAATGTAAATGTGGGCGCAAGATGTGGGCTGGGCTGTCCAGACAAAAACAAACGGCGTGATTAAAAATCTTGTGGCGCGGCGGGCGCAAAAGTATTAAACAATTGGAAGGAACCTTCAAGGAGCATCGTCATGAAACACCTTCTTGCACTATGCGCTCTGCTTGTTGTGCTTGCTGGCGCTTTAACGGCAAGGGCCGGGCAGGCAAGCTGCGATGATGTCATGCAGCGCGGGCATCTCAATGTGCTTACTATCAATATATTATATACGGATTTTTTCCACCGCATGGAAAGGCTGCGGGCCGTTGCCGAATTCATTGAAGCGCAGCAGCAGGCTGGCGAACCTGTAGATATTATTCTCCTGCAGGAGGTGGTAAGCGGCGCGCTTGCGGCCACGCCGAGCCTGAGCATCAACCTGAGCGCCATGCTGAGGCGGCAGGGGCTTGATTACAACCTGCGCTTTCGCCCGGTGGCGGGGCTGCCGGGCTGTGTTCATGGTGGGAAATGCCCTGCTCAGCAGATGCAGCATTAAAGGTTTTGCCTCAAGGTTGCTGCCCTATGCGCCCGAGCGGCCCGTGGCAGGGATCGGCCTGCCGGTACTGCATGAAGTGCAGCAGATCGTCATCGACGTGCCTGACTATGGTTCGGCCTCGGTGTACAATACCCACCTGTGCGCCTACTGCCCCGGCGAGGACCGCCTGCGCCAGACAAAAAGCCTGTTCCGGTTTCTAGACCGTCGCGAAGACAATGCAAGCCGCCTTGTGATGCTGGGAGGTGATTTCAATACGGATATCACCGTTGCTTCTGATGTTCCCGCTTATTCTTTGATAACCGATGAAAATGGATTTACCGACACCTATACAGCTGCCAATAGCTGCACCGACTGCTGCTCTGAGGCCGAAGGCCTTGCCGGCTGCACCTATGCCGTGCCGGGAAATACGCTTGTGTCTGAAAAGCCGGTACGTATCGATTATATTTTTGTCCGCGGCGGGGGCTTCGCCATCCTTGAAAGCAGGGTAGTGTTTAACGAAGCACCCTGGGTGTCGGACCATTCAGGCGTACTCACCAGCATCGGGCTGGAGCCTTAAAATTTGTGGGGGAAAAAGAGTCAGGGGTCGGGGTTCAGGAGGAAAAAGGCAGAAGTCTAAATGCAGGAGTCAGAATCCAGAAGTCAGAATTCAGAATAAAAGACACTTTGTCAGTAAGGGTTTTCTTCTTTTTCTACTGACTACTGAATTCCGGCTTCTGAATTCTTTTCTAAAAAACAGCTATTGCTGAATAACCATTTCTGTTGTGTGTCTCCCAACGCTGCCGGTGCACGAAAGAGCCTATTCCTCCTCGTCCGCGGTTACGGGCACGGCCTCCAGAAACAATTCCTCCACATCATGCGTTTTCTTCTCGTAGCCGCTCTGTATTTCTATGAGGCGGGTATAGACGCCTTTTTGATCAAGCAGGTCCTGATGCGAGCCGCGCTCGATGATATCGCCTTCCTGCAGCACGATAATCTGGTCGGCATTGCGGATGGTTGAAAGGCGGTGGGCGATCATGATCGTGGTGCGGCCCCTCATAAGATTTTCAAGTGCTGCCTGCACCTGCTGCTCCGAATGCGTGTCCAGGGCAGAGGTTGCCTCATCAAGAATCAGTATGGGTGCGTTTTTCACCAGGGCCCGGGCTATGGCCATGCGCTGGCGCTGGCCGCCCGACAGGCGAACGCCCTTTTCGCCGATGACCGTATTGTAGCCTTCGGGCATGGCTTCGATGAAATCATGGGCAAGGGCTGCTTTGGCCGCTTCGACAATCTGCTCCTGCGTCACCGCGGGGCTGCCGTAGGAAATATTGTTGCTCACGGTGTCATTGAAAAGAACCGTTTCCTGCGCCACAAAGGCTATCTGCTCCCGCAGCGACCGTATGGTCACGTCGCGAATATCAATGCCGTCAATCAGGATCGCCCCGGAGTTGACATCATAGAACCGCAGCAGCAGGTTGGCGATAGTGGTCTTTCCCGCGCCGCTGTGGCCCACAAAGGCCACGACCTCGCCCGCAACAGCGGTGAAGGCAAGGCTCTTGAGCACGGGCTTTTCTTCATACTGAAAAACCACATCGCGAAACTCGATACTGCGGCTGAAGGGCGGCAGGGCAATGGCGCCCTCCTTGTCGGTAATATCGGGCTTGATATCAAGCACCTCAAAGACGCGCGTGGCAGCGGCCATGCCTTTCTGCACTTTCATGTTCTCGCGGCTCATGGCCTTGATGGGCCGGAAAAGCATGGCCATGGCGGCAACAAAGGAAAAAAACTCGCCCGGCGTCATGTGGTCCTTGATGACGAGGTAGCCGCCCGTGTAGATGAGCAGCGCGCCCATGATGCCGGCGCCGCAAAACTCCATAATGGGCGAGGCATAGGCGCTGACCCGAAGGGTTGCAATGCTAACGTCAAGCAGGCGCCGGGTCTCGCTGAAAAACCGTTTGGTTTCATACTCTTCCATGCAGAATGACTTGACGGTCTGATTGCCCGAGATGGTTTCATCAAGAAACATGGTCATGGTGCCCATGCGCTCCTGCGTCTTGCGGCTGAACCGGCGGTTCTTGGTGCCGAAGCGCACAATGGGGATCGCCATCCAGGGAAGCACCAGAAAGCAGAGCGCGGCAAGCTTCCAGTTCTGGTAAAACGCCACACCGGTTAAGCCAATGACCGTGAAGATGCTTTCAAGTATTTTTTTTATGGAATCGGAAACGGAGCGCTGCAGAATGCCGACATCATTGGCGATGCGCGACATAAGCATGCCGGTGGAGGTCTTGCTGTAGAAGGACAGAGACAGGCTCTGGATATGGCGGTAGAGAATATCCCGAATATCCGTCACCGTCCGCGTGCCCACATTGCCCATGAGATAGGCCTGGCCGTAGTCGGCCGCTCCCTTGATGAAGTAGGCGAGCACCACCAGCGCCGGTATCATGATAAAGCATGGCAAGGTCTTTTTTGAGAAACACGTCGTCGATGGCGGGCTTGATGAGATAGGCGATGGCCGACGTGGTGCCGGCAAGTATGACCATGCAGATAACCGAGCCGATCATGTATATGAGATATGGCCGTGCATACCGAAGCAGCCGCAGATACAGATTCATAACTGTGTGTTCTCCCTGGTTTCCTTCAGAAGCTCCGTGATGGGAGCCAGCATTTCTTCTTTGGTATGATAGCCGACAAGGGTTCGGCAGACCTTCCCGTCGGCGCCTATGATGAGGGTTGCGGGAATTCCGTCGATACCGGTCCGGCTAAAAATTTTTTCCGCACCGCCCACCAGCACCGGATAGGTAATCCCGAAAGCGGCCACAGCTGACTTGATAGTAGTGGGGATTGCGGCATCAAGGGATATGCCGATCACCCGTACGCCCTGCCGTTGGTACTCATTGGCGATCTCGATGAGATGCGGCATTTCGAGCTTGCACGGGCCGCACCAGGTGGCCCAGAAATTCACCACCAGCACCTGGTGACCCTGGCAGGGCAGCCGGGCTTCGCGTCCTTCCAGATCGGTAAACGGCACATCGCTGAACAGCTCGGCGCATGACCCGACAGTCGCGGAAGGTTCCCCGCTGCAGCCAAGCATGGCGCAGATACTAAAAAAGACTGCGATATATTTCATTCAACGGTCACACTTTTGGCAAGATTGCGGGGCTGGTCGACATCGGTGCCCTTGAAGTCCGCCACATGGTAGGCAAACAGCTGCAGCGGTATGACCATAACAAAAGGGGCAAACAGCGGATCGGTTTCAGGCAGATACAGTATATCGTCGGCCTTGGAGGCAAGCACGGTGTCTCCGGCCATGGCAATGGCAATCACGCGGCCCTTGCGCGCTTTCACCTCTTCGATATTGCTCAGTATTTTCTCGTAAATCGCGTCCTTCTGCGCCAGCACCACCACGGGCATACTTTCGTCGATAAGGGCGATGGGGCCATGCTTCATCTCGCCTGCGGCATAGCCCTCGGCATGGATATAGGAAATTTCTTTGAGTTTCAGCGCTCCTTCAAGGGCTATGGGGTAGATGATGCCGCGGCCCAGAAAAAGAAAATTTTTCGCCACGGCATATTTTTCCGCAATGGCCTTGATGGCAGGCTCATGCTCCAGGGCCTGCTCAACAAGATGGGGCACTTCGATCATGTGCTGCATGAGCTCGCGGCTGTGCGGCCCGTCAACAGAGCCCCGCGCCCTTCCCAGATACAGCGCCAGCAGGAAAATCGCCGTCATCTGGCTGGTAAAAGCCTTGGTGGAGGCAACGCCGATCTCTGGGCCGGCATGGGTATAGAGCACATGGTCGCAGTCCCGCGCCAGGGTGCTTTCCACAACATTGCAGATGCACAGAGTTTGCGACCCCTTTGCCTTTGCTTCGCGCATGGCTGCCAGGGTGTCTGCGGTTTCGCCCGATTGGGAAACGAGCACCACAAGGGTTTTGCGGTTTACCATGGGATTGCGGTAGCGGAACTCGGACCCGAGGTCTACTTCCACCGGCAGCCCCACCAGCTGCTCGATCATGAACTTCCCGACCAGGCAGGCGTAATAGGATGTGCCGCAGGCCACGAAGCAGATGCGGTCAAAGTTCCGCACGCCCTCCGGCGTCAGGTTCACGCCGTCGAGAAAGACATCATCTGAGTCCTCTATCAGGCGGCCCCGGAGCGTATCGATAATGGCCCGCGGCTGCTCGAATATCTCTTTGAGCATGAAATGCTTGTACCCGGCTTTTTCAGCCATGATCGGGTCCCAGGAGATATGGCGCGCAGCACGCTCGACCGGCGCTCCGTCAAGGGTGGAAATGCGCACGGACTGCGCGTCAAGCACGGCAATCTCGCCGTCACTCAGAAAAATAACCTCTCGCGTATGGCTGAGTATTGCAGGAATGTCTGAGGCCACGAAATTTTCGCCGCTGCCAAGGCCAAGAATAAGAGGGCTTTCCTTGCGTGCGGCAACTATCCGGTCGGGCTCTTTTTCGCACAGCACGGCAATGGCATAGGAGCCCCGCACCATGGCAAGGCCCTTGCGCGGACCGCCGCTTCAAAGGATGCGCCCTGCCGCATAAATTTCGCAAACAGGTGCGAGAGCACCTCGCTGTCGGTTTCCGAGCTGAAGACATCGCCCTCGGCCTTGAGGGCTCTTTTGAGCTCCGTGTAGTTTTCAATGATGCCGTTGTGCACCACGGCAACGCCCTGATAATAGTGCGGGTGGGCATTGGCCTCGGAGGGCCTGCCATGCGTTGCCCAGCGCGTATGGCCGATGCCGATGGAGCCGTCGAAGCATTCCCCCGTCAAGCAGCTTGTCAAGCTGCGATATTTTCCCCTCGCAGCGGCAGATTTTGATTGCTCCGTCATGGAAAATAGCAACGCCCGCTGAGTCATAACCGCGGTACTCAAGACGCTTAAGCCCCTCGATCAGGACTTCACTGGTCTTTTTCGGACCAATATATCCAACAATGCCGCACATACTCTCTCCACCATTTGATAAATAAATTATTAGAAGTCAGAATCCAGTAGCCAGAAGTCAGCATAAAATAACCAGAAGCGTTTCAATATCTTGATTGTCTGGAAGAAACCAATACTTTCTTTGAAGCCAAGGTTTCTTCTATTCTGAATTCTGACTACTGGCTTCTGGCTTCATTTCAAACGTCGTCTTTGCCTGTCTTCGGCAGCATGAAATTTTCATAATTCCTCTGGCTGCCCCGGGCCACCGCCAGCGCGTTTTCAGGCACATTTTTTGTAATCGTTGAGCCCGCGCCGATAAGGGCATTTTTGCAAATCGTTACCGGCGCCACGAGGGCCGTATTGCTGCCGATAAAGACATTGTCCTCAATCACCGTTGCATGCTTGCGCTTGCCGTCATAATTGCAGGTGATGGTGCCGGCCCCCACATTTACATCCGAGCCGATGGTGGCATCGCCGATATAGGTAAGATGGTTCACCTTGGAGCCGGTGCCGATGCGCGATTTTTTTATCTCCACGAAATTCCCGACCCGGGCGCCCGCATCCAGAACTGCCTGCGGCCGCAAATGCGCAAATGGCCCCACAACTGCATTGTCGGCTATGGTGCTTTCATCAATCATGCACGAGGGCTTTATGTGAACGCTGCTGCCGATTTTTGAATTATTAATCACGCTGTGCATGTCGATGATGCACCGGCAGCCGATCACGGTAGCTCCGCGCAGCGACGTGCCCGGATACACAACGGTATCGGAGCCGATACGCACGTCAGCCTCAATATAGGCAGCCTGCGGATCGAGAATGGTCACACCGTTTGCCATGTGCTGCCCCGCAATGCGGGCCTGCATGGCCCGCTCGGCCTTTGCAAGGCCCGCCCGGTCATTGATGCCCGCAACCTCTTCAAAATCGCCGGTCTTCACGGCCTGCACCTTCATGCCGGCAGCGGCAGCGATGGAAACGATGTCGGGCAGATAGTATTCGCCCTGATCATTATTTGTTTTTACTTTCCCGAGCGCTTCAAAAAGAAACGGCGCCCGGCAGCAGTAAATGCCCGTGTTTATTTCGCGCACAGCGCGCTGGGCCCGGGTTGCGTCCCGGTGCTCGACAATGCCGCACAACTGGTTGTCTGTGCGCAGAATGCGTCCATAGCCCGCAGGGTTGTCAAGCTCAACGGTCAGCACGCTCACGCAGGCCTTATTTTCACGGTGCGCCGCAAGAAAAACCTCAAGAGTCGCCGTGGTAATGAGGGGCACATCGCCGCACAGTATCAGCACATCGCCCTCAAAACCGCTAAGATGCGGGCCAGCCATCAGCACGGCGTGGCCTGAGCCAAGCTGCTCTGCCTGCAGGGCGATGTCAACCTGCCGGCCCTGCAGCGCAGCCTCGACTTTTTCTTTCTGATACCCCGCAACCACGATGATGCGCTGGCTGCCCACAGCCCGGGCAGCCGCCACCGGATAGGCGAGCATGGGCCTGCCTGCCACCGGGTGCAGAACCTTCACCAGTTCCGATTTCATCCGCGTTCCCTTGCCTGCTGCAAGGATGACGGTGACCATTGGTACCATACCTGAAATGTCCTTTTGAAGAAACCTTGACAATGCCGGAAGTTTCGTGGCAGTATACACCCCGTAGTTCATTTAGACAAGCAAACTCTGTAACCAGTGAATATGCCATGAAAAAATATTACCTGCTGCCTGCCATGCTGTGTCTGCTGATCGCGCTGGGATGCGCCTCCACGCCCAAACCCCAGCTGACGGGCACTGATGAAGAATCTTTCACCAAGGGCATGGAACAGTACCGCAAGGGCAACTACATCGATGCCATACCTATTTTTGAAGAGGTGCGTGAAAAGTTCCCCATGAGCCCCTATGCTGTGCTTGCCGAACTGCGCCTCGGCGACTGCCACTATAATAATGACGAATTTATCGAGGCTGCCCACTTTTACGACAACTTCCGGCGTCTGCACCCCAGCAACCCGCAGGTCGCCTACAGCATCTATATGCGCGGCATGTGCGCCTACCAGCAGGTACTGTCCAAAGACCGCGACCAGACTTTTTCCGAAGAGGCCGTGGAGCATTTTCAGCAACTATTTGAAATTTTCCCGCAAAGCCCGTACACGGGCCGTGCGCTGGTACGCATTGCCGAAGCCAAGCGCCAGCTTGCCGGAAAGGATATCTTTGTGGGCGATTTCTACATGAAAAAAAGGGACTATGCAGGCGCCATTGAACGCTACAACCGGGCACTGAAGCGCTATCCCGACCAGGTAGAGCAAGACAAGCTGCTCATGCTCATCGGTCAGGCTACCATTAGATCTGGCGATGAAAAACGCGGCAAAAAAATTCTTGAATTCATGGTGAAAAAATATCCCGACAGCGCCTATGCCGCTGAATCAACAATGATGATAGAGAACCCTTCGACAGCCCTGGCAAAAAATTCAAGGCTGTACGAGTGGTTTGAGTAGTTTAAACAGTTCAATTGGTTGGATTAGTTTCGTTGGGTATATCAGTTTTTAATTTGTTTTTTAATCAGTCGAACCAGATAGCAGCTTGCCTCGCAGCCCCCCTGAAATAAATTAACAAATCTAACTAATTCAACCAACCAAACCAATCTAACTCATCAGACTTTTTTCAATGACGGCACGTGCCTGTGCCAGCGCTTCATCCAGCCTCTCAATACCCGGCCCGCCAGCCTGCGCCATGTCGTCTCGCCCGCCGCCGCGGCCGCCGATGATGGGTGCCGCAGCCTCTATGATCTTTTTGGCCGATACTCTGCCTGCAATGTCCTTTGTCGCCATAGCCAGCAGCTGTGCCGTTCCCTCTGCCGTAGCAGCAAGCACCAGCACGCCCGAACCCAGTTTGTCCCGCACCTTGTCGCCGTAGCTGCGCAGGGTCCTGGGATCCTGCCCGCTCACGCGCGTCACAAGCACCTTCACCCCGCCGATATCGCGCACAGCATCAAATATTGATGAAGCTTCTTTTGCCATGATCTGGCTTTTCAGCTTCTCGATCTCTTTCTCAAGACTCTTCTGTGCGGCAAAAAGCTTTTCAACCCGGTCGGCAACCTGGGCCGCGTCGGTTTTCAGAAGATCTGCCGCGCGGCCAAGCACCTCCTCCTGCTGCTGCACATACAGGCAGGCAGACTCGCCGGTCACAGCCTCGATGCGCCGCACGCCCGCCGCTACCGCTCCTTCGCTGACGATCTTAAAAAGGCCAATCCTGCCCGTAGCATCGATATGCGTGCCGCCGCACAGCTCCATGCTGAAATCACCCACGCTCACCACGCGCACCGTGTCGCCGTACTTCTCCCCAAACAGGGCCATGGCCCCGCGGCTGATGGCATCCTTCTGCGCAAGCTGCTCAACGCCCACTTCCGTATTCTGCCGGATGAGGCTGTTTACTTCCTGCTCAATACGGGCAAGCGCTTCCCTGCCGATCGCTTCAAAATGAGTAAAGTCAAAGCGCAGCCGCTCCGGTGTGACAAAAGAGCCTGCCTGTTTGACATGCCTGCCAAGATGTTTTTGCAGCACGGCCTGCAGGATATGCGTGGCCGTGTGGTTGCCAGCCGTTGCTCTGCGGCGCTGCGCATCAAGGGCGAGCTCAACCTCATCGCCCACGCTCAGCCTGCCTGTGGCGACTCTGCACATGTGGACGATCAGCTCTGCCAAAGGTTTTATTGTCGCAGACACTTCAACAGTGCAGTCCTGGCCGGTGATGGCGCCCGTATCTCCGGTCTGGCCGCCCGATTCGCCGTAAAAGGGTGTTTCAGCGGTTATAATTTCAACCTCGTCGCCTGCGGCTGCGGTCCGGGCAAGTTCGCCGTTCTTTATGATATGGGTAATGCGGGATAAGCAGGCGCAGCTTTCATACCCTTTGAATGTCGTCTTCTCACCGTCCTGCACTATCTTTTTATACATCGCGCCGATGCTTTCCTCGCCCGAGCCCTTCCATGCCTGCCGCGCGCGAGTTCGCTGCTCCTGCATGGCCGCTTCAAAGCCTGCCTGGTCAAGGGTCATGCCCTGCTCGCTGGCAATATCTGCGGTCAGATCAACAGGAAAGCCGTAGGTGTCATAGAGCTTAAAAGCAGCCGGGCCTGATATCTGCGTGCTTCCCTTTGTTTTGAGACGCTCCATTTCCTCCTGCAGCATTTTTAAGCCCGATTCAAGCGTTGCCGTGAAGGTCTGCTCTTCGCTCTGCACAACCTTGGCAACATAGTCGATTGAGCGAAGCACTTCCGGATAGACATCCTGCAGCTGCCGGGCAACAACGCGCACCGCTTCAAACAGAAACGGCTTGGCGATATCAAGCAGCTTGCCATGCCGGGCAGCCCTGCGCATGATGCGCCGCAGCACATAGCCCCTGCCTTCATTGGATGGCATGACGCCGTCGGCCACAAGAAATGCCACGGCGCGGCTGTGATCGGCAATGATGCGCATGGACACATCCGTGTTGGAATTTTTAAGATAGGTCTTGCCCGAAGTCTTTTCCACAAAGTTAATGATGGGTATAAAGAGATCCGTGTCGTAGTTGGTTTTTTTGCCCTGCAGTACGGCCGTGATACGCTCAAGGCCCATGCCCGTATCAATGCTCGGCTTGGGCAGCGGCGTCATAACGCCTTTTGCGTCACGATTAAACTGCATGAAGACCAGATTCCACAGTTCAAGATAACGGTCGCAGTCGCAGCCCGGGCCGCAGCCGGGCCTGTCGCAGCTGAACTCAGGGCCCTGGTCGATAAGAATTTCCGAGCACGGGCCGCAGGGCCCGGTATCGCCCATGGACCAGAAATTGTCCTTCTCACCCATGCGCAGGATGCGGTCTCCGGCCACGCCCACATCATTTTTCCAAATATTGTAAGCCTCATCGTCGTCGCGAAAAACGGTCACATACAGCCGGCATGCAGGAATTTTGGCCAATACGGTTATGAATTCCCAGGCGAAAGCAATTGCGTCATTTTTAAAATAATCGCCGAATGAAAAATTCCCGAGCATTTCAAAAAAGGTGTGGTGCCGCGCCGTGCGCCCGACATTTTCAAGGTCATTGTGTTTGCCGCCAGCGCGCATGCACTTCTGCGACGAAGTCGCGCGCGTGTAGGGCCGCGTTTCCTGCCCGAGAAAAACGTCCTTGAACTGCACCATGCCCGCATTGGTAAACAGAAGCGTGGGGTCGTTCTGGGGAAGGAGGGCCGAGCTTGCAACCGGCGTGTGGCCCTTGCTTGTAAAATAGTCGAGAAATGCCTGCCTGATTTCAGCTGACGTCTTCATGGGTATAATCCGTAAATTGTTAATAAAATTGAACGGTTAGAGGTAGCACAGCGTTCCGGTTTTGTCAATGTACAGGCATTACCGAAGGTTGTGATGCCCCTGCCTGCAAGGCGGAGTATCCGGGTAGATCAATTGATTTTTTTGTACCTGCCGCTTGACCTCCACTTACAAAGCGGGGCTTGCAGCGACCCATTCCGGTCAAAAGGGATTGCTCTGCCAAATTGAACATGTAAAAAACATGGCGGCAAAGACATATGGCAGTTCTGATGGACTGGCTGCAACAAATTGAAAATACTTCAATAGCACTAAAGGACAATTTTCAGGGAGCAGGATCAAAGTGCCAAGGAAAAAAGGGGGCAGGGAGAAGAGGGTTAATCGTTTATTCGGCTTATCGAACTGTCGGCCTACTCTCGTTTTTCATTGACGATTTCTTCCATAATCCTGCAGTACCGAGGGAAAAAATGATCAAATAGCACTGTTGCTAAAACATAACCAAGAGCCGCACCGAAAAACACACCGGTAAAGAAAATTACAGCTCGTATGAGTATAGAAAAGTCTTGAAAGTAAAGGCTATCCAATATTTTCAATATTCCAAAAAGGGCAAAAAACAATACGGGATAAAAGCTACATAAGAAGAAATTTTCTAATCTTCCAAATATCTCATTTTTTTTCATTATCCCCTCATGAGCGAGGATTTTTGAAAATTTTATTATGCGGCATGTTGGGTTATCCCCATTTTCCCATCAGGATTCATCCACGGCCCCGCCTCGCCCTTTTTTTGACATTAAACAACTATCAAAGCATCCTTGCAAGTAAAAAACTTTACCTTATTCGAAAAAAAACCACGGCGCTTGCGCTCTTGGTTACAGCTTTGTGCAGGAAGCATAAAAAAGGGGAGGGCACACTCCCTGCACTATCACAAAAACAACGCTCCTCTCGTTTAGTTGCACAATTTTTTACTTAATTCTGTTTTAAATATAACATGAGAATAATTTATAAACCGCGGTTAAAATAGTGCCCGATACATTTAATGCTGTTATGGGTTTTTTATTAAAAACGCTTTTGGGGGGGGATTAACTGGATAAATAAAAAACCTTAAAAATTGCACCTTGCCAAAATTAAAATACAAAAAAATCGAGCACTGTTCCTTCGATCGGGACTGACATATAATGTGGGCTGCTCATTTTCAATTCAATTTACAATCTGCCTGATTTTAAACGATCCAGTCAGAATGGTTCGCAACGCGCACCCTTAGAGCATTTAACAAAATATTGTAACCATGCGGAGGCCGGGAAGGTTTTGGTGAGGCAGCCAGTGCGGTTCGAGCCTTTGGTGTGCCACCAGTACCGGCGTATCCTGCGAGAATATAGCACGGGCTAACGAACCAAAAGCTTCCCGGCGCATACGGCTATGGTAAAAAGTTACATGCTCTAGGTTGCCTATGGCCGCTCAGGGGCTGCACAGGGGAGAGAAATCTGCCGGGCGTCATGCAATATCAGCTCCGATGCAATGTGCTGGGTATCAAGTGCTCTGAGGGGCGAGGGTAAGGTGGATGTCAGTTCAGCGCCGCCTTTACCGCGTCGGCGATCCGGCTGCAGTATTTTTCGGTCTGCTCCTTTGTGGGGCCTTCGACCATGACCCGGCACATGTTCTGCGTGCCGGAGTAGCGAACCAGCACGCGGCCCTGCTCACCCAGCTCAGCCTCAACCTGCCTGATGGCTTCAACTATTTCAGGCACGGTGGCGATATCAGGCTTGGAACTGACATCGATATTAATCAGCTTCTGCGGCAGCACGTCCATGAGACGGGCAAGCTCTGACAGGGGCTTGCCCGACCTGAGCATGGCCGAGACCAGCTGCAGCGCGGTAATAATGCCGTCGCCGGTCGTGTGGTGGTTGGTAAATATCATGTGCCCCGAATCCTCGCCGCCAATGACCGCTCCCAGGCGCTGCATATCCTCAAGCACATTGCGGTCGCCGACCTGTGCTGCATGGTGCCGAAAGCCGTACTTTTTACAGGCAAGAATGAATCCGAGATTGCTCATGACGGTGCTGACCACAAGATCGTTTGCAAGCCTGCCTTCATCCTGCAGCATCCGGGCACAGATAAGCAGAATCTGATCGCCGGTAATGGTATTGCCCTTTTCATCAACAGCAATGAGCCTGTCACCGTCGCCATCGAATGCAAGTCCTATGGCAGCCCCTGTCTGAATAACGGTTTTTTTAAGGGCGTCGGTGTGCTGGGAGCCGCACTGGTCATTTATGTTGAGGCCATTGGGCATATTGTGAATGACGGTAAGATCGGCGCCGAGCTCGGTAAATGCTTCGGGTGCGACTCTATACGTGGCGCCGTTTGCAGCGTCCATGACGATTTTCATTCCCTCCATGGACAGGCTGCGGGAAAACGTGCTTTTCAGGAATACTATATAGCGGCCGTGCACGTCAGTCAGACGGAAGGCATGGCCCATGTCCCGGGGCGGGGCCACCATCTCGGGAAGCCTGCCCCCGAGAATAAGCTGCTCGATTTCAGCCTCCTGCGCATCGGAGAGCTTGAACCCGGAGCCTGAAAATATTTTTATGCCGTTGTCCTGGTAGGGGTTATGGGATGCCGATATGACAATGCCTGCATCAGCTCGCATGCTTTCCGTAATAAAGGCAATGCCGGGGGTCGGCAGCACGCCGACCAGATAAGGAACACCACCCATGGAGGTAATGCCCGATTCAAGGGCGCTCTCCAGCATATAGCCTGAAATGCGCGTGTCCTTGCCGATGATCACCCTCGTGGTGTGCCCCTTTTTTTTCAGCACATGCGTGACGGCCTGCCCGACGGCAAAAGCCATAAAAGCGTCCATAGGATGGCGATTGGCTTCGCCCCTGATGCCATCGGTTCCGAATAATGTTCCCATAGTTCCCCCGTGCAGTTCGTAGTATAGATGCTTTAGAGTTTTTTTTACTATACCAGTTGGTTTATTCTGTCATCTCGACCGAAGGGAGAGATCTTTGGCTAGTGCTAAAAGATTTCTCGCTGCACTCGAAATGGCAGAAGGGCTAAACTATTTAAAAAAATGCTTTAGCACTGCAAAATTTGCTATTATACTATGTTCCTGTAGCCGAAAATTTCAGTTCTGAAAAAATCGATTAAAGCTTTTTTCCGCCGGTACTCCTGCACCTGATGCGGTATAAGCGTCGCCTCATGCCAGTGCAGCATGAACATTTCGTTTTCCATGATAGGCGCGCAGGCATTGTCAAGATACCAGGCATACATAAGGCCAAACAGCAGGCCCGGCGGTATGAACCCGTCATTATTGTTGAGCGTAATGCGGTATACCCCCTCATGCTCAGGGTCGGGAACCATTCTGGCAAGCCGCAGGTAGGCGTCCAGCTGTGCCGGACTGAGCAGGCAGTCGCGATCCCGGGGCGGCCTGAGCCGTATTTCATAGCTTCGCCAGCCCCGGGATCCGCCGGTCTGCTGGGCAATCCACCTGCGCGACTCAATATAGCGCCCCAGCAGAGATTCGCCCAGTGCTATCAGCAGATTGCCCCTGAGCTCCACAGGATCACCCGACAGGTGGCTGTGAATTTTGAGCAGCCGGTCCTCGGGATCATAATACCCCAGAACATTGTCCCATTCCGTGCTTCTGTTCCACGCGGCAGCTGAAATGACCCTAACGCCTTTGAAGCGGTCAAGGTGGCCGGGGCTAATATCCCGGTTATCCCAAAGCAAATCGCGCACTATGCACCGCAGTCGCCGCGGTTGTAAAAGTTTTGATGCAAGCGCCCTGTCAACAGCCGAACGGTAGGCGCATAAAAAAGGTTTGCTGACGCGGCAGCTCCCTGGCTTATCTTTTGTTCGCGGGCGGGCAGGTTTCTGCTTTTTCGGCAGCCCGGTTTGCTGCCAGCTGTACAGCATGGTGCGCAGGGCAAGGGCAAATTTTTCCGGATCGTGCTGAATGGCGTCCCGCTGGCGCAGCTGCTCAAGAGAAAAAAGCGTTGATTCAACAGGCCGCACGCCCATGGCCTCTACATGCTGCCGGTCGAGATAAATAGGCCTTTTGCCTTCCAGCGCATAGTTTCTGATAATGCTTCCGGGCATATGCTCAAGGTTTGCGCTCAGGACAAAGTCGAACAGCCCCGCAGCGCCGCCGGGAACATTTCTGTCATAGGCCTCGATCAGCTCGGATATGCGGTATCCGCGCCGCTTGTCCGCATGGGTAATGTCTGTTTCACCCTCTTCGATCCAGAAATTAGCCCCAAGGATTTTTAGGGCCCTGCGGTTTGCCCGGATTACATCGGCAAGGCCGGACACCTGCAGCACGGGAATGATGCTCGTATACAGGCTGCCGGGAGCAAGAACGATCAGATCGGCATTCTGAACCGCCCGGATGATGCGGCTGCTCAGCGCAGGAGCGCTGCGGAATGCCGTGTATACCGCTTCCACCGGAAAACCGCGGCGGGCATTGGTTGATTTGCTCTCGCCCTGCACCTCAACCCCGTTTGCATAACGGAAAACAAGCTCGCCCGGCGCGACAGTTGCCGGATGCAGACAGCCGGGGGTTATCCCGAGTGCGCGGGCAATGGAATCAAGCCCCCTGCGAACTTCCTGTATGCGGGCAGGCCGTTCGAAATTGCCCCCCGTTTCCATGAGCAGGGCCGCCGTGAGGAGCATATTGCCAAGACTATGGCCGCAGGGTTTTATGGTGGGCCCCTGCCCTGCCGGCGTAAAAAATTCCCCGAGACGGCAGAGCGTTTGTTTGAGAGGAGCAGGGCATATATTCCTCAGCTCCCCCGGCGCCACCAGCAGCGGATCGGCAAGATATTTAAAGCCGCCATAGTCCGCAGGGAAACGATGGTTGAATATCCGGTGAATAAGGCGGATAACCCTGCCGCACTGCTCAGAGCTTATGCCATAGGTCTTTTCAAGATTGCGGGATCGAATCATCGACAGGCAGGCTTTGCGCATATCGCCTATGCCGAACATGGGCAGCTGTTTCAATAAAGAGCCGGTTGACCCGCCGTCATCAGTGGTACAAACGACAATATCAAGATGGGGGAATATCTTTTTGAGACCGACGTCGGGATTTTCCGGCCAGCTTTCAAGCTGCGAGTTGCCGCCGATGACCGTCGAGAGACCTGTGCCGCCGCCGAACACGACTGCGCGCGCGGCACTGCAGTCAAAAGCCCGAACGCGCGCGGCATGCGCACGCATATCCGCAGGCAGTGCTGCAGCAGACTGTCCGCTGTTTATAACCGCCTCTATCAGGCTGTCTATCTTAATTTTCGCGCCAAATTTTCGCATAACCGCTTTTCCTGTAAAAGCCCCCGAGGGGGCGAAAAAATTCCCCTTTAACAAAGGGGGTTAGGGGGATTTGTCGGTTGCAATAAATCCCCCTGTATCCCCCTTTTTCAAGGGGGATGAAAGAGGCATATTTTTTATATAAAATTAATATTGCCCTCTTGTTTATAAGGCGCTGTACTTAATGGCTGAGCGAAAAGCCCTAACTTTCACGAGCAGCGATTTCTTTTTTTCAGCACGGGAAAAAGGGCCGCTGCAACAATCAGCAGCACCAGGGCCATCACCTGCGAGGCCGGGTACTGGTTGAACACGAGATCCCCCCGCACGCCCCCCCTGAAAAGCTCTTCAATAAGCCTGCAGCCTGAATACAGCATAATCCAGACAAGCGCCAGCTCGCCGTGAAATGTTTTGCGATTTTTCAGATACAGAAGAACAGTAAGCGTAACAGCAGAGCCCGCAGCGGCATACAGCTGCACGGGGTGCAGGGGCACATTCAGCTCGGCAAGGCTTTGAGGGTTTGTGAAGGTGATTGCCCAGGGAAGGCTGCAGGGCATTCCGTAGCAGCACCCTGCAAAAAAACAGCCGAGCCTGCCGCACAGAATGCCTACGGCAAGAGAGGGAGCAAACAGGTCAAGGGTCTGATATGCCGGAAGCCGGTACTTTTTTATCATGAAAACCGCAATCGCAAGGGCCATGATAAAGCCGCCGTAAAAGGTAAGGCCGCCTTCCCATACCTTGAACGCGTCAAGCGGGCTGTCGCGAAAATATTCCGGGTGCGTGATAACGTAAAAAAGCCGTGAGCCGATAATGGCTCCAAGGATTATGTAAAATGCCAGATCAAGCACGGTCTGCTGATTGATGCCGACGCGTTTTGCCTCGCGCGAAGCAAGGGCAATACCGAGAAGAAACCCGACGGCAATCAGAAAGCCGTAGGTCTTTATGGAAAGGGGCCCGAGTTCTAAAAGAATTGGATGCATGGTGCGCCTTGCAAGCTTGCAATCTGCCAGCAGGCAGGTATGCCGTGTTATGTATGATAAAGGTTCTGAGAAGGGGCAGCCCCGCGTGTTGCCCGGGATCTGGAAAGGGCGCACACTCAGATGCGACCCTACTGGATACCGGCTTTCGCCGGCATGACGACACAACAGCATTTTTAGATTTTTTGACTGGACCATCATTTATGATCGGCCTTTTCCTGCAATGTCGTTTTTTTTCGCAGCAGCAGTTCATCGATAAGCAGCAGCACGATGCCTGTGGAAATTGCCATATCAGCCACATTAAAAGCCGGCCAGTGATACAGGCCCTGCCATTGCGCGTCGACGAAGTCTATAACTTCGCCCAGCCGGAACCGGTCGATGATATTGCCGATGGCCCCGCCCAGTATGAGCGCGAGGCTGAATGCCTGCAGCTTTTGCTCGCGCCTGACTTGCGACACAAGAAACCCCAGCAGAAAAACAGCTACCCCGGCAACGCCGATAAGCGACAGCGTTTTATACTGGCTGCCGAAACCCTTTAAAAAGCCGAAGGCAACGCCTGAGTTGCGGATATGAATAATATCGAGAAAGCCCGGTATGACCTCTATGCGTCCGTAAAGCCCGAGTGTCGCACAGATCAGATATTTGGTGTACTGGTCAAGGGCTATGACAGCCGCAGCGATAAGCCCTATTATGACATATGATTTTATGTTTGCCTGCATAGCGTTTTACTTCAATGCCGCAGCGCAGCGCGGGCAGACATCGGGCTGGCCGCCGGTATAATATTTCCAGCAACGCTGGCATTTTGCACCTTCTGCCCGGCCAATTATAATGCCTGTTGCCTCAATGCATTTCATGAGATCCGCCTCCGGGCTTTCCTGAAGCTTCAGCTCCAGCTGCGAGACGATAAGTATGTCGGCAAGGCCGTCTTTGTAAGGCTGCAAAAAAGTGTGGAGCTGTCCGGGCAGCGACAGCGTCACCGCAGCCTCAAGGGCATTGCCGATTTCCTTATTGGCGCGGGCTGTCTCAAGCTGTTTGAGCACGCGGTCCCGCAGGGCAAGCAGCACGTCCCACTTGGCTGCAAGCGCGCTGTTTTCATATTCCGGCTTCACCTCGGGAAACGCCGCCAGATGCACGCTTTTCTCATTGCTGCCGGGCATGAACTGCCAGGCCTCTTCAGCGGTGAATGAAAGAATGGGCGACAGCAGGCTCAGCAGGCCCTTGAGTATGATGTGCAGCGTGGTCTGTGCGGTTCTGCGCAGCGGGTCGCCGGCTGCTGAGCAATAGAGCCGGTCTTTAAGTATGTCGAGGTACACGGAGCTCATGTCGATAATGCAGAAATTGGTCACGCTGTGGTAAATGGCGTGAAATTCATAGTCGGCATAGGCCTTTGTGACGCGCTTCACCAGCTCTGCAAAGCGGCAGAGCGCCCACTTATCTATTTCTTCAAGCTGCGCATAGGGTACGGCATCACGGGCCGGATCAAAGCCATTGAGGGTCCCCAGCATAAACCTGCAGGTATTGCGAATCTTTCGGTATGCCTCAGACAGGCGCTTGAGTATATCGGGAGAAATGCGCATGTCTTCCTGATAGTTTTCCGATGCCACCCACAGGCGCAAAACATCAGCGCCATACTGCTTGATGACCTCATCGGGGCTCACGACATTGCCCTTTGATTTTGCCATCTTCTCTCCCTTGCCGTCCATGACAAAACCGTGGGTAAGCACGGCTTTGTACGGCGCCCGGCCCCGGGTCCCCACCGAGGTGAGCAGCGAGCTCTGAAACCAGCCGCGGTGCTGATCGCTGCCCTCAAGATAGAGATCAGCCGGGCTGCCGAGCTCGGGATTACGCTCAAGCACTGCCGCATGGCTTACGCCCGAGTCGAACCACACGTCCAGAATATCATTTTCCCGGGCAAGAGAGGCTGAGCTGCACTGCGGGCAGACCGTGCCCGGCGGCAGCAGCGCCTCTTCGCTCCAGGCAAACCAGATATCGCTGCCTTCTTTTTCAAACAGATCAGCCACGTGGTTGATGATTTTCTGATCGACCAGCAGATGGCCGCACTCCCTGCAGGAGAAGGCAACGATGGGCACGCCCCAGGAGCGCTGGCGCGACAGGCACCAGTCTGGCCGGTTGATGACCATGCCGTTGATGCGGTCGATGCCCCAGCGGGGTATCCACTGCGTCTGTTCAATGCAGGCAAGGGCTTTTTTGCGAAGGTCGTTTTTTTCCATGGAAATAAACCACTGCTCGGTGGCGCGAAAAATGACCGGCTGCTTGCAGCGCCAGCAGTGGGGATAGGAATGCGTTATTTCGCGCTCCTTGACAAGCGCGCCGATGTCGGCGAGCTTTTTGTTGATGGGCTTATTGGCGGCAAAAACGAACTGTCCGGCAAAATCCTCGACCTCTTTGGTGAAGCAGCCTTTGTTGTTCACCGGAGCATACACGTCGAGTCCGTATTTTAATCCCACTTCATAGTCTTCCTGGCCATGGCCGGGCGCCGTATGCACGCAGCCCGTGCCTGCTTCCAGGGTGACATGATCGCCCAGAACCAGCTGCGACTCGCGATCATACAGCGGGTGGCGGCATTTCAGGCCTTCAAGCAGGGCGCCGTTAAATTTGGCAAGCACGCTGTGCCCTTCAATGCCGCAGTCGAGCATGGTGGCGTTCAGCAGCCCCTCGGCAAGAATCAAAATGTCTTCTCCTGCCTTGACTGCAACATAGTCATATTCGGGGTTCACGCAGATCGCAAGATTTGCCGGTATCGTCCAGGGCGTGGTGGTCCAGATAAGCACCGATGCCTTCCGGCCTGCAAGCTCCGGAACTATCTTGCCCATATCGGAGATGAGCGGAAATTTTACATAGATGGACGGCGAGCTGTGGTCTTCATATTCAACTTCAGCCTCGGCAAGGGCTGTCTGGCACGAAGCGCACCACTGAATGGGTTTTTTCTTTTTATACACATCGCCCGAAGCGACAAATTTACCGAACTCGCGCACGATGGTGGAGCTGTAACCGTTTGTCAGCGTCAGATAGGGGTTGTCCCATTCGGCAAGCACTCCCAGGCGCTTGAACTCCTCGCGCTGGATATTGATGAAATCGGCTGCATACTCGCGGCAGTTTTTGCGGATTTCGGTTTTCTCCAGATCCTCTTTTTTCCTGCCGAGCTTTTTTTCCACGTTCAGCTCAATGGGCAGCCCGTGGCAGTCCCAGCCGGGCACATACACGGTGGAAAAACCCGCCATATTTTTTGACTTGATGATAATGTCTTTCAGTATCTTATTGAGGGCCGTGCCGATATGAATATGGCCATTGGCATAGGGCGGGCCGTCATGCAGGATGAATTTTTGCCTGCCCGCATGGGCCTGCTTGATAGCGTCGTACAGATTCATCTCCTGCCACCGCTTGAGCATAGCAGGCTCATTCTGAGCAAGGCTTGCCTTCATGGGGAAATCGGTCTGCGGCAGATTGATAGTGCTTTTATAATCCATTACTTCCTCCGGCTGTGTAAAAACTAATAGCGCAAAATTTCGAATTAAAAAAACTAACACAAGGGTGCTTAAAGTCAAGGAAAAGCTTGTGATATTGTGCCTGCTGAGGCAGCGGGGGTTCAGGATTCATATTTTATTGATCGTTTATGGTTCATGGTTTTTCATTCACAATCAACGAACCGCAACCAACGACAGACGGTCTCTATTGTAAAATTTTACTCATTGCAACGAGTACCGTTGCATGTTACACTTAACGTATGATCAAATCTTTTGCCCAAACGTGGCTTGAAGGCTTCTGGCATAACGGCAGGAACAAAAAAGTGCCGCAGGCACTTGCTGCACAGCTGTTGCGGAAGCTGGATATGCTGCACCGGGCACGGGCGCTAAAAGACATCGGCTCCCCGCCTTCAAACCATCTGCACCAGCCTCGCGGCGACCGCAAGGGCCAGTGGGCAATCTCGGTCAACGGGCCATGGAGATTATGCTTTCAGTTTGAAGACGGCGAAATTAAAAACCTTGAATTAATTCAATATCATTAACGAGGAGCACCATGTTAACAAAAAACAGGCGTCCTACCCCTCCGGGGGAAATATTAAAATATGAGTTTCTGGAGCCTCTGGGAATGACCCAGCTGCAGCTTGCCACGGCTATCTGCATTACCAGAGTACGACATTAATGAAATTATCCTTGGAAAGCGGTCGATTACTACCTGATACCGCCTTTCGTCTAGCCCGGTATTTTAATACAACACCGGATTTCAGGGAAAGCAAAAGTCACACCCCGTCCATTTAGGTTTGTAAAAAACCTCTGTGAAGCTCATCACATATCCAAGAAAGAGCTAAGCCGCTATTATCACAAATGGGTCGAAGGCGGCAAAACATCCGAATCCCTTCTGCCGCAGAAACGTGGCGCTAAGCCAGGCAGCAGGCGACACCAAAAGACAGTAGAGCGAAGTATCATTAAATGCCTATCGTCGGTTTGGTTCCAACCGCTATGAACTCGTTTTGTTATTTAAACCATACTATTTGGATAAAACGCCATCACCGGCCACCATGGACCGGATCAAGGCGCGGTATCCACTCAATGAATCAGAAAAAAAGATTATCAAGCGCTACGAAAAACAAGCTCCCGGAGAGCTTGCCCATATTGATTTAACAAAGCTTCCCAAGGATATGCGTTGTTCTTTTAAAATTAAAGAACTCTATGTTGCAGGAGTCTGTGATGACTGCACAAGACTCACCTATGCCGAAATCATCAAAGATAAAAGAGCCTCAACGCTGACGTATTTCATGGCCCGTGCTCTGTCCTGGTTCAAGCAGAGATATAATTTTGAATTTGAAGCGGTCATGTCCGAAAATGGCCCTGAATTTAAAGGCTCCTTGGAAAGAGAGCATCCATTTGAAACAATGTGCAAGGAGTTGGGGATAAAGCATTTCTATACAAGACCATACCGACCACAGACCAATGGCAAAATAGAAGCATTCTGGAGAATCCTGAAACATGAATTTTTTGCTCCCCTAACACATTTGATTCACAGCAAGATATTGTCATGAATCTTGGAAACTTTCTGTTTGAATTTAATCATCTCCGTAGACATGGAGGATTGAATTATGAAACGCCTTTTGATAAGCTCCAAAAAGTTACCGAATTATTGAGTTGTAGGGAACGGTCGCGACCGTTCCCTACGAAAAATTATTTACAGGCGTTTTACTGGTGGAGGTACTATGAGATCAAAAATTTTTGAAGTAATTGGCAGTTGTCCAGCTCTTTACTTTCTTCCATTATGCGCGGGCAGAAGAACCTCGTATCAAAGTTCAAAATCTCTTGAAGGGTTAACGGGATTAGGTGTATTAATGGGGGGATTGTCTGAAGATGCAAAAAAAATAAATATTACAAGCCGGGATATTCAGGACATCGCTGAACTGAAATTAAGGATGGCCGGGATAAAAGCGTTATCCCGTGAAGAACGTTTAAGTACTCCAGGTATGCCGTATCTCTATCTGCGTGCCAGCATAAAGGTTACCGGAGGATGGCTTTGTGTATGGAAGCACAAAAATTCAAGTTGAAGAGGAGGCGTGTCTGTCAAGGAAAGCACTGTGCAGCACTTTTATTACATGGGATAAGGGTTCAATCTTCTCAGTAAAAACAGACGGAGCAAATCAATTCTTAAAAGACTCAATAACGGAGGATCTGGATATTTTCCTCAACGACTACTTTACCGTTAACCCCAGAACAACACCTGTGCAGCCGACACCAAATAAATGACACAAAAAGGTGACAGCTCCCTTTACTGATCAGCCCTGAACCAGGTGCAGCTTGATCTCGGGGCTAATTGAGAACAATAGGCACTGATTTAAGGAACTGTAGGCGCGCCTATTAAATGAAGTTTCCCTTTGATTCAGGTCATAGGGAATTTGAAATAATTTTGATTTTTTTTTGTCATGTAGGGTAGTGTTGACAATATTCCATTTTATGGTATATATTTAAAACATGGGTTGGTCGGTATATATTAAAAAGAGCGTTGTTAAGCAGCTGCCGGTGCTGCCGGAAGGAGCGCGCAATGCACTTAAAACTCTTATGCTCGATATTGAGCATAACGGCCCGGTGCGTGGCAACTGGCCCAATCACAGCAAGCTCGGGCATAAGCGGCATCATTGCCATATCAAAAAAGGCAGGCCCACCTATGTGGCGGTATGGGAAGAAAAAGAAAGAAAGATTGATTTAGTGGAGGTTATGTATGCTGGCACACACGAGAAAGCGCCATACTGATGAAGCCGTAGAGCTTCGTTTTATAGGCCCGGCAAGCAAAAGAAAAAAGGCTTCGGACGCCCTTGCTTCGCTTGGGTTTCAGGACATGGAAGAATCTATCCCCTGGCGCGAGGCGTTCAAGGATGTTTCCGATGAGCAGATGCCTGGCCGCTGCCTGGCCGGTGCGAGGTACCGTGAGGGCTTAACACAAAAGCAGTTATCTGAAAAAACGGGCATCAGGCAGGCACATATTTCGTCCATGGAAAACGGCAAACGGCCCATTGGGAAGAAAATGGCTAAACTGTTTGGCGCCGCGCTTAATATACATTGGAAGGTCTTTCTGTGAGATTTGCAGTGGCGCGGCAGGTTGTCTGACAGGTAAACCAAAAAGGGGGAATGCATTGGCCGGGCTCTACCGGAACGTAAAAACAAGCAAAGGGAATTTCACATTTGCAAATCCTGAGTTCATACCAACGCTGATGAATGCTTTTGAAAAAGGCTTTCTCAGCCGGTATACGCCATGCATTTTTAAAACAGACAAAGAGGTCGCTGAGGCGCTGGCGGCACGAGATATTGAATGTGCTTGACAAAATTGCAGGTTGATTTATAATGAAGGTACAAATTAGGTTCATAAAAAACATTGAACACATTTTAGCTATATACAGCAAGGTCATGAGACAGTCTTCTATCAGCCGCTTTTTTTGGTTTTATTTTAATTTTAGCCCCTCTGCCGGTGGGGCCTGATACATCATGTATCAGGGTCATGGGCAGAGCAAAGCGGTGTCCATGGCCATTTAAATAAAGCGCACATTTCAAAGAGCCATGGATACCCATCCATGGCTCTTTTTTTATTTATTAATTAATGCGCACAGGAGGCAAAGACAATGATTATCGTTTTAAAGAAAGACATAACGCAGCAGCAGTTTCAGGAAGTGGTTGATATGGTCAAGGAACTGGGGTTCCACGCCCATGTCATTCAGGGCACGGAGCGCACCGTGATCGGCGCGGTCGGGAGCAGCCGCGGCAAGGAAAAGCTGCAGGCCATGGAGAACATGCCGGGCGTGGAAAATGTCATGCCGATTCTTCAGCCCTATAAGCTTGCAAGCCTTGAGGTCAAGCCCGAGAAGACCGTCATACCGGTCCGCAACGGCACCAGTGTGGGCGGCAGGGATGTAGTGGTGATAGCCGGCCCCTGCGCGGTTGAAAGCGAGGAGCAGCTTATCGAGACGGCCAAAGCCGTGAAAGCGGCAGGAGCTACCATGCTGCGGGGCGGCGCGTTCAAGCCCCGCACATCGCCCTACAGCTTTCAGGGCATGGAAGAGGAAGGGCTTATTCTTTTGCGCAATGCCCGCGACGAGACGGGGCTGCCCATCGTGACCGAGGTGATGAAAACTTCAGACATTGACATTATCTGCAAGTATGCCGATGTGCTGCAGGTGGGTGCGCGCAATGTGCAGAATTTCGCCCTGCTCAAGGAGCTCGGCAAAATCGACAAGCCCGTGCTGCTCAAGCGCGGCATGATGACGACCATTGAGGAATTCCTCATGTCAGCTGAATACATATTGTCTGCCGGCAACAGCAAGGTCATACTCTGCGAGCGCGGCATCCGCACCTTTGAAACCGCCACGCGCAACACGCTTGATCTCAGCTCCGTGCCCCTGCTGCGCCACCGCACGCATCTGCCCGTGGTTGTCGACCCCAGCCACGGCACCGGCCACTGGAAGCTCGTTGCGCCCATGTCCTATGCCGCCATTGCCGCCGGGGCCGACGGCCTGCTCATCGAAGTGCACCCCAATCCCGAGCATGCGGTCAGCGACGGCATACAGTCGCTGAAGCCCGATAAATTCGCCGCCATGATGACAAAGCTTGCCCGCTTTGCCGAGGCAGCCGACAGGTGCCTTGCGCCCACGGCGCATTAATGGCTTAACAACGCATAAAAAAAGCGGCGCCTGAAGGATATCCCTTCAGGCGCCGCTTCTCATCTGCAAGCCAGCATGCCTCTTGCGGGCCCGGTGCGCACCGAACCAGTCTGCTTTGCCTATGTCTCAGGCACCGGCTCAAGGAAAAACTCTTCATCTTCTCCTTCGCCAAGAGGCCGATAAATATTGATCGTATCCTTCTCGATCTTTTTGATGTCAAAGGTTCTGACCTGGCTTTCATCGGTCAGCCGCAGCTGAAATTCTCCCAATTTTCCCCTCCGGTTTTCTCTCTATTACCCAGGTGCCGGTATTGGTGGTCGGCAGTATGTTGAGGGCAAGATATTCCTCGACAAAGTCACCGTTGGAATAGAATGTAAGGGTATAATCGCCGAACAGCAGGAGAAATTCCGTAGTGTCGTCGCTGCCGTTTTTATAATATGTATCAACCTTCCATTCGCCTTCGACCATTTTTTGATAAATAGGCTTACACCCCGACAGCATCAGCAGGCAGACAGCGGCACAGTACCAGACCAGTTTCCTTGTGTTCATAAAACTCCCTCCTTGTATTAATTATTGGTGTTTTTATTGTCTTTAAATACACAACAACGCACTCTTGTTCTAACACACTATACGACAAAAAGTTCTCCCCGGCAAAGCAAAACTGGCAGCTTTCGAAACGGGCTGCTGCATCCCGGACAGTTTGTCTTGCCACCCCCGGCTAAACTGTGTTAAAAATCAAAAATTAAAGCATTCTTATACAGTTGAATTTTTTCAGTCAGGCACGCAGAGCATGGACACCACAGCCTACACCCCTCATGCCATCGAGGAAAAATGGCAGAAATACTGGGACGACACAAAGACGTTCAAGGTCGGTGAGGATACCGGCAAAGAAAAATATTATCTCCTTGAGATGTTCCCCTACCCTTCAGGCCGCATTCACATGGGCCATGTGCGCAACTACACAATCGGCGATGTGGTGGCCCGCTACAAAATGATGCGCGGATACAATGTATTGCACCCCATGGGCTGGGATGCTTTCGGCATGCCCGCTGAAAATGCCGCCATCAGCAATAAGACCCATCCGGCAGCCTGGACCTACGCAAATATCGACGCGATGAAGGTTCAGCTCAAGCGCCTCGGCTTCAGCTATGACTGGGACCGCGAGCTTGCCACCTGCTCTCCGGACTATTATAAATGGGAGCAGCAGCTGTTCATCAAAATGTGGGAGAAGGGCCTGGCCTACCGCAGGAAGTCACAGGTAAACTGGTGCGACTCATGCCAGACCGTGCTTGCCAATGAGCAGGTCGAGAACGGCCTGTGCTGGCGCTGCAAAAGCGGGGTGCAGCAGAAGGAGCTTGAGCAGTGGTTTTTCCGCATCACGCAGTATGCCGATGAGCTGCTGGACAGCCTTGATAAGCTCACCGGCTGGCCCGACCGGGTCGTTGCCATGCAGCGCAACTGGATCGGCCGCAGCTATGGCTCGGAAATCGACTTCCCGATTGAAAACACCGGCAGAAAAATAACCGTTTTCACCACGCGGCCCGACACGCTTTTCGGTGCGACATTCATGAGCATAGCGCCGGAAAACCCCCTTGCTATAAGCCTTTCACAGGATACGCCGCAGGCGGCAGCGGTGCAAGCATTCATTGAAAAAACCCTGAAGCAGGACAAAATCGTGCGCTGCTCCGATGACCTTGAAAAAGAAGGGGTCTTTACCGGCAGCCACTGCATCAACCCGGTGACCGGCTACCGCATGCCCGTCTATGTTGCCAATTTCGTGCTTATGGACTATGGCACGGGAGCTGTCATGGCCGTGCCTGCCCATGATCAGCGCGATTTTGACTTTGCAAAAAAATACGGCCTTGAGATCAAGGTGGTTATTGAGCCCGAGGGCCAATCACTTGATCCTGCTGCCATGGCCTGCGCCTATGTGG
>CAVRBJ010000042.1:0-28824 GCA_963718965.1 uncultured delta proteobacterium
GTGGGATCGGCCGTACCTGGTGCAGAGGATGCCCGGCAATGCCTGGAACACGCTCCTGTGGCCGTCCACTCCGCTCGAGCCGTGGTTCGACAAGACCGGGTGGCCTGATGAGATGATGTTCGTGAACTGATCCATTTGTGAAGCGCGCGGGCCGCCCACTCGGGCGGCCCGCGCCCTCACCGGCGCAACAGCGAGCAGCCTGAGAAAGGAAGGAGCAATGAAACCCACCCACGCACAACGCCTCCTCGCCGCCGCGCTCGCCGGCGCGCTGGCTTCGGCCGGCTGCACGCACCTCGGCCCCAAGACCGTGGCGGTGGACCGGTTCGACTACAGCACGGCCATCGCCGACTCGTGGAAACAGCAGACGCTCCTCAACATCGTCAAGCTGCGCTACATGGACCTGCCGGTGTTCGTGGACGTGGCGTCCATCGTCAGCGGCTACTCACTGCAGACCGGCGTGAGCGTCGGCGGCACGGTCTCGTCCGAGAACGCGGTCCAGGGCGACTCGTGCGGCGGGCGGGCAAGCGATCTACACCGACCGGCCCACCATCACCTACGTGCCGATGACCGGGGAGAAGTTCCTGCACGGACTGATCACGCCGATCGAGCCGAAGAACATCTTCTTCATGCTCCAGACCGGCTACGCGGCGGACTTCATCCTGGCACTGACCGTCGAGTCGCTCAACGGTCTGCGCAACCGGTCGACGTCGGGGGCGCGGTGCGGGAGGCGGACCCGGAGTTCGTCCGCGTGCTGGAGCTGCTGCGCGAGGTGCAGGCTGCCGGCGCGTTCGGAATGCGCGTGGAGGAGGACAAGGCCAAGGGCTCGACCGCCGTGGTGTTCTTCCGGCGCGACGACGTGCCCGCCGACATCCTAGAGAAGGCGGCCGAGATCCGGCGCCTGCTCAAGCTGCCCCCGGAACAGCAGAGGTTCGTGCTGACCTACTCGCCGGTGCGGGGGGCGGAGAACGAGCTGGCCGTCAACAGCCGCTCGATGCTGCAGATCCTGGCGGCCTTCGCGAGCTACATCGACGTGCCGGAGGCGCACCTGGAGGAACACCGCGCGATACCCTCGCTCGAGGACACCTCGCCGGAGGGCCGGCGGAGCGGGTGCGAATCCACAGCGGCACGGAGAAGCCGGCGGACGCCTTTGCCGCCGTGCGCTACCGCGGGCACTGGTTCTGGATCGACGACGGCGACTGGCAGACCAAGCGCGCGCTCACGGCGGTCATGTTCTTCTTCACGCTGGGAGACCGGCGGCACCGAAAACCTGCCGCTGATCACGATCCCCGCGCAGTAGTCGCACGCACCGGAGCACCCAGGCAGACTCGCGACTGAGAGGACCACATGCACACACGCGCTGCGAACCGGGACATCGGAGGCAGGAGATGAATGACAGGACGTTGCTCAAGCTGGTCGCCGTCGCCACGCTGGTGTTGGCCGGACCGTTCGCCGCGGCGCAGTCGGGCGCTGGCGGGTGGCAGTTCACCCTCGCCCCGTACGCGGTCGCGGCCGCCATGGACGGCGCGGCCACCGTCAAAGGTGTCGAGGCGGACGTCGACGTCCCGTTCGAGACCCTCCTCGAAGACCTCAACATGACCCTGGCTGAACTCTCGAGAGCGAAGGTGAGGCCGGAAGCGACAGGCGAGGAATAGACAGGTATACTAACAAGCTTGTTGATCAGCATCCGGTTGCGGCCGGAACTCGACCCCTGCGGAGGGGTACAGGAAAAGGAAAGGTAGGAAAGAGATGAAAAGCAAGATCCTCAGTTTGCTCTGGTCCTCGCCGTGGCCCTCGTGGCCGCTGCGCCGGGCGTCCTCGCCCAGGTCAGCGAGACCGACCAGCTCCAGCAGTTGCGCGCCGAAATCCAGGCCGACCGCCAGGCGGTGCTGGCGGCCAACCTGAAGCTGACCGACGCCGAGGGCGCGCCTTTTGGCCGCTGTACCGCGAGTACCGCGCCGAGATGGCCAAGGTCGGAGACCGCCTGCAGAAGCTGATCCAGGACTACGCGCAAGATCTACGACACCGCCACCGCGGAGCAGGCCAAGGCCATGGTCGACGAGATGTTGTCGATCCAGCAGGCCGAGCTCAAGGTCAAGGAGGCGTACCTGCCCAAGTTCCGCAAGGTGATCCCGGAGATCAAGGTCGCGCGCTTCCTCCAGATCGAGAACAAGATCGACGCCCTAATCAAGCTGGAACTCGCGGCCGATATCCCGCTGATCGGGAGAGAGTGAGGTAGCCGAAGACCGGGCAGCGTTTGTTGTAACATACAAAGCACCAGGCTTGTTGAACTACGACTTCCAAGGGAGGACAGCATGTTCGGTAGCACCAAGGCACCGGTCATCAAAACGATCACTTTCGCCGGCCTGGCGCTGGCGCTGCTGTTCGGCGCCACGGCGGCCGACGCCCAGGACCGGGAAGGGCGGTGGGAGTTCACGCTGGGCGCGCTCTACCAGCTCGGCACCCACGCTGACTTCGAGGGCGGCTCGACGATCGACACCGAGGACGACTTCGGCTTCTCGCTGTCGACCGGGTACAACATCAGCGACAAGCTCAACGCGAAGTTCGGCTTCAGCTACGCCGACGTCGGCTACGACGCCAACGTGATCTCCGACGAGGGCGGCGACATCGGCATCTCGGGCGAGTACGAGACCTGGGGGCTGTCGGCCGAGCTGCTCTACAACTTCATGCGAGGGGGCGATGACACCGTTCGTCGGCGCCAGCATCGGCTGGAGCTGGATCGACACCAACGTCCCGACCGGGCTGCCGGACACGGTGTGCTGGTGGGATCCGTGGTGGGGCTACGTCTGCTACACCGACTATCCGACCGCGACCGACGACACCTTCAGCTACCAGGCGATGGCGGGTCTGCGTTACGAGTTCAGCTACTCGTACGTTCATGCGGCTGTGGTACACCAGCCAGTGGCTGGACCTCGACCAGGCCACGGGCACGCCCCGCTTCGACGTGATCGGGTTCGACTTCGGCTGGATGTTCTAAGCCCTTCCGACCAAGCGATCCAGACAGCGCCCGGGGGTGACTTCCCCGGGCGCTGTTGTTCTCGGTCCGGCCTGACCTGACTCCCCTTCCCGCCCGACCGATAGCGGTCTGCTGATAGACTGCGCGGCGGTGACCACGTCGACGCCGCGACCCGCCGGCCGCTGGGGTGCGCTGCTCAGCGCGCACCTCGCCAACACCAGGCGATACCTGCTCTCGGGCGTGTCCTACGCCATCCCCTTCGTGGCCTGCGGCGGCATCCTGATCGCCCTGGCCATCGCCTTCGTGCCCATGACGCCCGAGGGCCCGGACTTCACCAACGCGCCGTTCCTCAAGCTGATCACGACATCGGCATCGGCGCGTTCGCCCTCCTCGTGCCGGTGCTGGCCGGCTACATCGCCTTCGGCATCGCCGACCGGCCCGGTCTGGTCCCCGGCTTCGTCGGCGGCGACGATCGCCGGCCAGGTCGGCGCCGGCTTCCTCGGGCGGCATCGTCGCCGGCCTGCTCGCCGGTTTCGTCGTGTCCTGGATCAAGAAGCTCAAGGTGCCCCGCTACCTCCGGCCGATCATGCCGATCCTGGTCATCCCGGTCCTGTCCTCGCTCGTCGTCGGCTTCGTGATGTTCAAGATCGTCGGCGCGCCGATCCGCGACCTCATGGCCTCCATCTCAGCACTGGCTGCGGGTGATGAGCACCGGCAACCGAGGTCGTGCTGGCCATCGTCCTCGGCGCGATGATCGCCTTCGACATGGGCGGGCCGGTCAACAAGGTCGCGTTCTTCTTCGGGGCGGCGATGATCAAGGAGGGCAACTTCGCCGTCATGGGCGCCTGCGCCGCGGCGATCTGCATCCCGCCGCTCGGGCTCGGGCTGGCGACCCTGCTCGGCCGCCGCCTGTGGACGCGAAGAGGAGCGCGAAGCCGGCTGGCCGCGCTGGCCATGGGCATGATCGGCATCACCGAAGGCGCGATCCCGTTCGCCGCCGCCGACCCGCTGCGGGTGATCCCGGCGATCATGGTCGGCTCGGCGTCGGCGCGGTCGATCGCCATGCTGGGCGGGGTCGGCGACCACGCGCCGCACGGCGGGCCGATCGTCCTGCCGGTGGTCGACAACCGGCTCGCCTACGTCGTGGCCATCGTCGCCGGGTCCCTGGCCGTGGCCCTGCTCATCAAGTCGCTGCGAAGGTGCGCGGCGGCCCGCGCCGGGCAGGGAGGAGCGCATGAAGATCGTCGCCGTCACCGCCTGCCCGACCGGGATCGCCCACACCTACATGGCCGCCGAGCAGCTGGAGAAGGCCGGCGAAGAAGCTCGGCCACACGATCAAGGTCGAGACCCAGGGCGCGATGGGGATCGAGAACGAGCTCACCGCCGCCGACATGCGCGGCGCCGACGCGGTCGATCTTCGCCGCCGGCATCGCGGTGCGCGAGCGCGAGCGCTTCGACCGGCAAGCGGATCGTCGAGGTCCCCGTGCAGGACGCGATCAAGGACGCCGAGGCGATCCTCGCGGCGCTCGGGGCGTAGCGGCGCGCCGGTGGCACGCGCGATCGACTTCGCGTTTCCCCTCGCCGGCGGGCTCCACGCCCGCCCGGCGACGCCCTGCGGAGTGGCCGCGCGCTTCCGCTCGATGCTGCACCTTCGTCAATCCGCGCGAGCGGACCGCGCGGCGAACGCCCGGAGCGCCCTCGCGCTGGTCGCGACGCTGACCCGGCACGGCGACCCTGCGCGCTGCGCATCGACGGCGACGACGAGCAGGCAGCAGCGCCGCGCTCCAGCGCCTGCTCGAGGTCGAGCTGCCCGGCGTCGACGAGCCGGCGCTCGCCGCGGCTGCCGCGCACCGGCGAGCGGCCGCTGCCCCGGGCGCTGACCGCTGCCGGAACGATGATCTACCGGGGCGTGGCGGCGAGCGGCGGTGTCGTCCGCTGGCGCGTGGTCGTGCTCGGCGCGCCGGGCCGCGCCTCCGACGTGGGCGCCGGCCGCTGCCTCGGTGGCCGAGGGGGCGGCGCGGCTCGCGGCGCCCTCGGTCGGGTCGGCGCGCGAGCTGCGAGGCGGGTGCGACGGGCGGCGAGCGCGACCGAGCGGGGGATCTTCGGCGCCCACCTCGTCGCTGCTCGAGCGACGTCGAGCTGCTGGCGGGTCGAGGCGGGGATGGCGCCGGCGGCGCCTCGGCGCGCGGCGGCGGTGCTGGTCGCCGCCGATCACTTCGCCGCGATCCTCGCGAGTCAGCGGCAGCGCGCTACTTGCGCGAGCGCGCGATCGACGTCGGCGACCTCGCGGCGCAGATTCGTGCGCCGCGCTCGCCGGCGGCGACGGCGGTCGCGGTCGGCCTCAGCGCGGGCGCGTCCTCGTCGCCGCGACGATGACCCCGGGCCAGCTGCTCGCCCTCGACAGCTGCCGCGTCGGCGGCTCGGTCCTCGGGCGGGGCGGCACGACCTCGCACGCCGCGATCCTCGCCCGCGCCGCCGGCATCCCGTGCGTGACCGGGGTCGGCGCGGCATCGAGGCTCGTCGTCGCCGACCAGGACATGGTCGTCGACGGCGAGCGGGGCCTGGTGGTCGTCGCCCCGCCGCCCGGCGGTCGTCCGCTTCTACGAGCGGGAGGGCGAGGTCTCGCCGCGCTGCGCGCGCGGCTCGAGGCGCTTCGCGGCCCGGGGCCCGGCCGACGGCCGACGGGGTCGGTCGAGCGCCAACGTCGCCTCGCTCGACGAGGTCCGGCTCGCCTTCGAGCAGGGCGCCGACGGAATCGGCCTGCTCCGCACCGAACTGCTCTTCCTCGACCAGCGACGGCGCCGGACGAGGAGGAGCAGGCGCCGCGCTACGTCGAGAGCGGCGCGCCTCCGGCCGGTCGGCCGGTGACCGTCCGCACGCTCGACGTCGGCGGCGACAAGCCGCTGCCGTTGCTCGAGCTGCCCGGCGGAGGCGAACCCGGCCCTCGGCGTTCGCGCGGTCCGCCTGTACCCGGAACACGCGGGTGACCGCCGCCCAGGTGCCGCGCGATCCTGCGGGGCTCGGCGGCGGGGCGGCCCGGATCCTGTTCCCGATGGTGGCTCGCTGGCCGAGGTGCGGGAGCTCCGCGCCCTGGTCGAGCGGGAGCGGGGACGCTCGCCGAGGCTGGGCGGAGGTCGGGGAGGGGGTCGAGATCGGCATGATGGTCGAGATGCCGTCGGCGGCGCTCGCGTCGGCCAGCTCGCCCGAAGCGGCCGACTTCTTCAGCGTCGGCACCAACGACCTCGACCCAGTACGTGCTCGCGGCCGATCGCGGCAACCGGCCGGTCGCCCACCTCTGCGCCCCGCTCCACCCCGCGCTGGTGCGGCTGCTCGGCCGGGTGGTCGGGGACGCCCACGCGGCGTCGCCGGGTCGGCCTGTGCGGCGAGCTCGGCGGCGCGGTCCCGCCGCGGTCCCGCTCCTCGTCGGGCTGGGCTTCGACGAGGTCAGCGTCCGGCCGCTCGAGGTGGGGAGCGTCAAGGCCGCGCTCGCCGGCTGCGACGCGCGCGCCTGCGCCGAGCTGGCTGCCGCCGCGATGGCGGCCGACGGTCCGGCGGCGGTCGAGGCGCTCCTCGCGCGGGGCGGCCGCACCGGGCCGGCCTGCCGCTGGTCTCACGCGGCACCGTCTGCCTGGGCTTCGGCGCGACCCCGACAAGGCGATCCGCGAGCTGGTCGATCTCCTCCGGCTGAGCGGCCGCATCGCCGACCCGGATCGGGTCGAGGCGGCGATCTGGCAGCGCGAGGAGGCTGGCCCGACCGCGGTCGGGTTCGGGGTCGCGATGCCGCACTGCGTGTCGCCCGGGGTGCGTGTCAACTCGATCGCGGCGCTGCGCCTCCTCGAGCCGGTCGACTGGTCCGCGGCCGACGATCGGCCGGTGAGCTTCGCTGATCCTGATTGCGATCCGGGCCGACGCATTGGGCGAGGAGCACCTGCGGCGGGCGATCGTCCATGGCGGGCAGGTCGTCGTGAACGAGCGAATAGGTGTGGATGCATTCAACAGCGCAGGCCAGCGGCATGGCGTCATCGTGCTTGCCCCCACAAGCTTCAGCCGCAGCGAGGCAAATAGCGGGGCGTATGCGCTTGCCTCCCGCGAAAAGGGAGTAGCGCATTGCTTTGTGAATAGTGGCAGGTTTAGTCTTTACCTGATGGGATAAAGCGGTCGAGAGCGCGGTTTACCGCTTCCGTACAGTTGGCGAGGAACGCCTGCAGATCGAAACTGGTTTCATTGCGCATGGAGCCTTTGGTTGAAGCCGGCATGCGGGGTGTTTTAGGGCATCATCCAGCCAACCGCAAGCTCCTTTGCAGCATAAGCAGAGACCAACCCCAATAAAGTCCACACTAATGCCCATCGCCGCAAATTATCTACTAATTGAATGGTTTTGCAGATTGACTTCCAGCGCTGCAAAAATAAGCTTACCAACCCTGACCGAAGCGGGGCCCCGGACATTTTGCCGGTTGCCTCGAGGTCCCCGGAGAGGATGTGAAAGCACGTTGACTGAAATTAGACTAAAAAAAGGCGAGCCCGTTGATAGAGCCCTGCGCCGGTTGAAAAAGAAAATCGACCGCGAAGGCACGCTAAAGATTGTACGCGGCCACCGGCATTTCGAAAAACCAAGCGAACAGCGGCGCCACAAGGAAAAGGCGGCACGGTTCTCGGCCATGCCGAGCGCCCGCTATGCCGACCTGTAAATAGCCAATGATTTACATGCCGGGCGTGGCCTGAGGTCTCGCCCGGCTTTTTTTATTTCCATGTATTCATTCTCCACCTGCTGGAACTCACACCGTCACACGGATGGGCGCGCGATGCTGCAGGAAATTCGCGCGCTGGGATTCGACCATGCCGAACTGAGCCATGGCACACGGATCAGCCTGTTGCCTGGAATCATCGCGGCGGTCGATGCGGGCGAGATCCAGATCTCCAGTCTTCACAACTTTTGTCCGCTCCCAATGGGGGTAAATCATTCCGCTCCGAACCTCTATCAATTTTCCTCCGACAACCCGCGCGAACGGGACCTGGCGGAGCGGCACACCCTTAAGACCCTGGATTTTGCAGCCCGCGTGAAGGCCCCGCTCGTGGTTCTCCATTGCGGCAGCATCGACATGAAGAATTACACCGACAAGTTGCTGGAAATGGTGGCGCGGGGACAACGCGAAACGCCGAAATACGAAAAACTCTGCGTTGAGGTGGACGAAAAACGGGAAGCCAAAAAAGGTCCTTTTTTCGAGCGGGTCAAGGAGACCCTGGAGCGCCTGGCTCGCGAAGCGGCAGCGCGGGGCATCAGGTTGGGGATCGAAAACCGTCAAGCGCTTGAAGAACTGCCCATGGAGAGTGATTTCGAATTCCTGTTCCGCGAGATAAACAGTCCAGCCTGGGCTATTGGTATTACTGCGGACACGCGCAAATCAAGGAACACCTGGGATTCATCCCTCACGTGATGCATCTGGAAACTATGCGCGATCGTTTGTTCGGTTTCCATCTGCATGACGTCCAGTTTCCCGGTCGCGACCACTGTGCGCCCGGCACAGGAACGATTGATTTTCAGGCCCTGAAACACTGCGCCAAACCCGACCACATTAAGGTCTTCGAATTGAGCCCGTCGTTGAAAACGGAGGAGGTGCAGAAGGGCGTGGCTCATCTCAAGGCGATTTGGAGTGAGTAAACAGGTTCCGCCGATGAAACCACTGAAGGAATGCCAGCTATATTGTTTTGTGGACACCGCCTACTTGAGGGGACGGGCGGTGACGCAACTAGCGGAAGAGTTGTGCTCGGGGGGCGCGGACATCATTCAGCTTCGGGCAAAGCAATCCTCACCTAAAGAGGTGCGCTCAATGGCGCAGGAGATTCTACCCGTCACGCGAAATCACGGCGTCTACCTGGTCGTCAATGATCTGTTGCCCGTGGCCGTGGAGACTGGTGCGGAGATCTGCCATCTGGGGCAGGAAGACTTCTTTGATGGGGGGTACACCGCTGTCAGCGAGATTCGCCCAGCGGGATCGGGCCTGCGGATTGGACTCAGCACGCATGCCCCTGCTCAAGCCGAACGCGCCATCGCGGCCGGAGCCGACTATATCGCGATTGGACCGGTGTATCCGACGGGAACAAAACCCACGGCGAAGCCGGTAACGCTGGAGTATGTGCGCTGGGCGGCCGCGAATGTGAAGCTGCCCTGGTTCGCAATTGGCGGGATCAATTCGCAGACGGTTGATGAGGTAATAGCGGCAGGCGCGCGCCGGATTTGCGTGGTTTCCGCGATTTTGAACCGGGATGACGTCGCCCTGGCGTGCCGGGAGTTTAAGGAACGGCTGGGCGCCGTCGCGCCGTCGCCTGATCGCCCTAATTTCAATTGATTCTGCAGTTTAGTAACTTTAAATGTGCACCGCTAAAATCCTGAAACCATAATATGAGTGTTTTGATCGTTGGCTCGACCGCCCTGGATTCCATCAAGACTCCGAAAGCGGAGAACCCGCAAACTGCTGGGCGGCTCCGCGAGCCACGCGGCAGTTGCGGCCAGCTTTTTCGGACCCGTGCGAATGGTCGGAGTGGTGGGAGAGGATTTCCCGAAGCGCTACGTGCACTTTACCAGCGGCACGGGATCGACCTGCAAGGTTTGCAACGACTCCGCGGCAAAACCTTCCACTGGTCCGGTGAATACGAGGCCAACATGAACAACCGCCGGACGCTGCTGACGGAGCTGGGGGTGTTTGAGACGTTCAATCCGACGCTGCCGGAGGAGCATCAGAATACGCCCTATGTGCTGCTGGCGAACATCGCGCCCGCCCTGCAATCGCATGTGCTGGACCAGATGCGCCGGCCGAAGTTCGTCGTGGCGGATACGATGGACCTGTGGCTGAACATTGCGCTGCAGGACCTGCTTAAGTTGTTCAAACGCCTGGACGCGTTTGTGCTGAATGACAGCGAAGCACATCAACTGACCGAGGAGGAAACGTGTTTGATGCCCTGCGCAAGATTCACAAGATGGGTCCCAAATACGTGATCATCAAAAAGGGCTCGCACGGATCCATCCTGTCCGAGCCGGAAGGCCTCTTCCTCTGCCCGGCTTACCCGCTGAAGAAGGTTACCGATCCCACGGGCGCGGGAGATTCCTTTGTGGGTGGCATGATTGGCTACCTGGCAAAAGCAGGGGGCTCGGTGGATGCCAATATCCGCAAAGCCATGGTGTATGGCAGCGAAATCAAGGAGTTCGTACTGTGCAGGCAATGCCATAGCTCCACCGGCATCATTCCATTTGCGAAGCTTGGATTTGACCAGACGCGGACCAATCAGCTTCAGCGGATGGAGATTGGCGGACGCCGACCAATTATGACGTGTTTTATTTTCCTGATCTTTTCAAGCAAAAATAGCCATGGCAAGAACCGCATATTTTCAGCTGATACTGCTGAGCATCTTTATGCTTGTACCCTGCACCGCGCCTGGCGCAGCAGGTCAATGTGCCGCGTGAGTCTGATACGGCTAAAAAGTGCGCTATCTGCCATTATCGCTGGGTGTATACGTTTTTTGTAGAGCACAAGAGCACGCCTATCGCCAGCCTTGAGGAATCCAAGGACACGGTTGGCGAAACCAAAATGTGCCTGTCATGCCATGACGGCTCCGTGCGCGATTCGCGCAATAAGATATGCAATACACCCAGCCATAAAGGCGGCGTCATACCTTCAGACCGGGTGACGATACCGCCCAATTTCCCGCTTAGCGATACGGGCGCACTGCTGTGCTCAACCTGCCACACGCCGCATGCCTGGGTGACTGCCGGTGAGTCCCTCGTTTCGACCTTTAAGTGCTGAGCGAACAGTGTTTTCTCCTTATGCATACGCTGCCATACGAAAAATCTTGGGCGGCCTGGCCCAGGGCAACCACCCGCTGAACGTATCGGTTGATCATCCCCCTGAGGCGATCATTAAAGCCGGAGGCCGTTTCGGAACGGACAAGCCCAATGCAGTAATCTGTGAAACCTGCCACATGGCCCATGGCGAAACCGGCCGGAAACAAACGCCTTGTCCTTCCGGTGCGTGACTCCCGCGCCCAGCTGATACTGTGCGAGGTCTGCCACACAAAAAAACCGAAAAAGCCAAACGACCCCGACACCAACAGGTATGCTCATCCTGTCGATATAAGGCCGGACAGCGCGGTTGAGATACCTGAAACATGGAGCAGCGGCGAGAAAGTCGTGCTGAGCGTTCAGGGGGACCTGATCTGCTTTACCTGCCATAGAACGCATAATGCAGCGGACAAGGAGTTCCTGCTCAACGAGCAGGCCGGTGAGGACGGGCTTTGCGTTCGCTGCCACAAAAATCAGCGCCAGGTGCTGAAAAGCACGCATGATCTGAGCCTGTCGCAGCACCCGCAGAAAAATCCCATAGATGTTCCCAGCGCCCGCAGCGGCCCGTGCGGTTCCTGTCATGCGGTGCATACCGGCAAGGGCCCTTTCATGTGGGCCCGTCAGCTGCCATCGTCTGCTGCATGCTTTGAAGGCTACTGCAAAAGCTGCCATGCACCGGGCCAGTGCGCTGAAAAAGCCGTTCCCAGAAATTCTTCCCATCCTGCGGCAAAGGCCGCAGCGGTCAACTCTGCGCGGCTGCCCCTTTTTAATGACTCATGCGAGCAATCAGCCGACGGGAAGGTTGCCTGCATGACCTGCCATGATGTGCATAACCCGACACCGGTAACGGAAGTCACCGATGCAGGGAAAAATGGCCTGTATCTGCGGCTGGGAGCCGAAGGGCAGGGGGCCCTGTGCCAGAGCTGCCATGCCGATCAGAGCTTGATCAGAGGGACACCCCATGATATGAGCATCGCATCGCCCGGGTACAGGAATGCCCTTGGCAAAACGCCGGCCCAGTCCGGCCTGTGCGGAACCTGCCATCTTGTCCATGGAGCAATCCTGAATGAATATATGTGGGGTGCGCCGGTCGGTGGTGATGTGCCGAAAGAGTGGCTGAAGGCGGAAAAGCCTTCAAAGAACATTATGGTTTCGCTCTGTACCGGCTGCCACGAGAAAGGCGGCATTGCCTCAAAGCATGTGCCTCGCTTCGGCCTTCACCCGGGGGCTTTTTATTCGCGAGTGTCAGAAATCGCCAATAAACGGCTTCAGCTTAATATCTGCCTTTTTACTCCTTCCGGCGCAGCTTCTCCTGTGGGCGGCATTGTCTGTTCAACCTGCCACAACACGCACCGGTGGGACGGAAAGAAAAAAGAGAGGGGAACAGGTCTTGCCGAGGGTACGATAACGACGAGTTTTCTCAGGCCGGACCTGCCCGGCTTTTCTGCTCAATCTGTCACGGCACTGAAGCGCTGTTCAGACATCTCTATTTTCATAACCGGCCTGCCCGTATCGAGAAAACAAGAACAGTTTCCGTTCGGAGATATCCAATGAGACCGGTACTTCTTTTGCTGATTTCTTTGCTGTTTCTATGCCATCCTGGACAGCAGTCAGGGCCGAAACCATGGTAAACCCTCATTGGACCGGCATGCACTGCGGGGAATGCCATAAAAACAATGCACCTCCCGCTCTTCTTTCAGGCGGCGACATCAATGCCCTGTGCAACCGTTGTCACGGCCCCGGCTCTGAAGCCCGCTTCGAGGTGCATCAGGTAAATATTGCGGTTCCTGAGCAGATGAAATCACGTCTGCCCGCTGGCTGGCCCCTGGCCGACGGAAGGCTGACCTGCCTCACCTGTCATGATATTCAGTCGCAAATGCATGAAAATGTGCTGGGGAGAGTTTTTAACAGCAATTTCTGCGGCAGACATCAGCCTGCCGGTGATTCGATATGCTTCACCTGTCATGAGCGGTCGCGCTTCCAGCAGCCCAACCCGCATAAGCTGATGATATCGCAGCAGGGGGTTCCCAATAAGGAAGCCTGCCTGCAATGCCATCAGGTGGTGCCTGATACTGAATCGGCAACAGAGGTCAAGGATGCGCCGCTGAAGCAGGACAGCGATCTGCTCTGCATCGGATGTCACGAGCAGCAAAAAAGCCGTCATCCCGCCCGGGCGGACCACCTCGTGCAGCTGCCATCAGGCATGAAACAGGCCCTGCAGAGCGATAGCCATACCGGAGCTGTTCTTCCTCTTGGCGATACCAGCATACACTGCGTTACCTGCCATAACCCGCATGCAAAGGGGGTCATTAAAAAAGGTATTGATGCGCTGGGCGCCGGTGAGCCGTCGCTTCTCCGCCTGCCTGGCGGCTCAGCCTTGTGCCTTGCCTGCCACAGTGAGTTCAAGGACTGCCTTACTGTTGCAAAGCTTCCGCCGGTGCGCAATATTTTGAAAACCGCTCCCGATGTGCTAAGCCCCCATAAGCCCTGGGCTGAGAATAAATGCAAGGCCTGCCATAATGTCACAGTCGAGCAGAGGGAAAAACCCCAGGCGCTTGGCCTGTGCTTCAGGCAGGGCTGCCATGAAACAAAGCTGGTCAACAATGAGTTTGTGCATGACCGGTCTGTCCTAAAAAACTGCTATTTCTGTCATGAGAGTCACGCATCCGAATACACAAAACTTCTCAGATCCAATGAGGAGCGAATCTGTCATACCTGTCATCCTTTGCTGCGCGAGAAGGGCGCCGAACCAGTAGAGCTTGCAGAGCCCCTGTCCCTTCATAAGGCCTTTGTTGAATATCAGCGCAGCATCGACATGGAGCCGGGCAATGAGTGCAACTTCTGCCACAGCGCCAAACACAAGGCGCGTATCAGCACCGTTGCCACCGGCCTGTGCGCCGACTGCCATATCATGGCGCAGAAAGCCCTTTTAAAGGCTGCAGCGCCGGATTTCAACAAGCACAATATTTTTAAAGAGAAGAAGTGTTCAGCCTGTCATGACCCGCATGCCGGGCCGCACAAATATCAGCTCAAAGAGCCAGTCGAATCATACAAGTAAGTTTTTTACATGAAAAATTTTTTTAAGGATAATAATAACCGTATATGAACCGATCCGCTGCCATTGTATGTATAAGCATGATCTGTGCTTTCATCGCTTTCAGCTGCCAGCGTTTTCTGAAGGCCGGTGAAAACAGGCAGGAGCTGCCGCTCATCGAAGGCGCATTTTATGTCGGTACGGACTCCTGTATTCCGTGCCATGACGACGTGTATCAGCAGTTTAAAAAGACCGTGCATTACCGCTTGAATGCCGCTGAACTTAAAGGCATGCAGCGGGGATGCGAGACCTGTCACGGCCCGGGCAGCAGGCACCTGCAGACCAAGGGCAAGGCTCAGGATATAATAAGCTTTGCCAAACTTCCTGCCGAGCAGAGCTCTCAGATGTGCCTGGCCTGCCATCAGGGGTCCCCGACCATGGACTGGCGCGCAAATGTGCATATCATCAACGGTGTGGGATGCACTGAATGCCATAAGTCGCATAAGATTACCGGCCCCAAGATGGTCTATCTCGGCGACCCTGATATTTGCTTTACCTGCCATCAGGAAAAGAAGGCGCAGCTCATGCTGCCATCGCATCATCCGCTTCGCGAAAACAAGATGAAGTGCGGCAGCTGCCATAACAACCACGGCTCTGAAAACAATAATTTAAAGAAAGAGAGCCTCAATGATGTCTGCTTTGACTGCCATGCTGAATATCAGGGCCCTTTTGTTTTTGAGCATGCTCCGGTTGTGGAAGACTGCTCTATCTGTCATGAGCCGCACGGAACTATTGCCAATAACCTGCTGCGTCAAAGTGAGCCGTTTATCTGCATGCGCTGCCATCGCGGCCATAAGATAAATCCCGGGGCCGGTGACTATCCGACATCGGGCGCTTTTTTGACGTCGTGCGTGCAGTGCCATTCGGCAGTGCACGGCAGCGATCTTCCGTCGCAGGTCAAGGGAGGAGATCTCACGCGATGAAGCGCCTCTTTGCAAACCTTTCATGCTGCCTTATCGCCTGCGCGCTCATGTGGCACCCGGGCCGCTGCCTGGCTCAGGAAACGAAGAGCCCCCCGCAGAATGTAACGGTAAGCGCTGCGGCATCAGCCGGCTACCATTTCTATAGTGCTGATGGGAATCCCGCCAAGGTCGGCGAATATGATGTGCTTCATTCCGGGGCTGAATCGTCTTTTGACCTGCAGGGCAGCAGCGGCAGAAACTATGTCGATATGAAAGGCCGCTTTCTTGATGAGAATGACCAGTCGTATAATCTCTACCTTGATCTGAACCGCTACCTGCGCAGTGATTTCAGCTACATTCGTTTTCAGCACTACCTGGAGCATGATCAGCTCGAGAACCAGGATTTTAGAAACGATTACAATACCGGGCAAGCCAATAAGCTGATCATATCGGAGTTAAAGGCAAATAACACGATGCTGCTCCCGTCACTGCCTTTTGTCAAATTCAACTTCGACATGCGATCATATCAGAAGCTCGGGCACCGGCAGGCAACCACAGTCGGCAAATGTTCCGAGTGCCATGTTACCTCGCGCAACAAGCGCATCAATTCAAGCATCAACGATATCACTCCCGGCATGGAGCTTTCGCTGGGGCCTGCAACCATAACGTATAATCATTTGATACGCTCATTCACCGAGCACGGAGCAGCGCCCATGGCCAACTACGGCAATGGAGCATCGTTTTTTCTGGTGAAAGGCCGGGCGCCCTACAGCCTTGTGCCTGACAGCCGCCTGAATGTCGATACTGTTCATGTACGGTCAGCCCTGCCCTGGGACTCAACCGTGTATGCCACTGTGCAGCACGGGAAGCGTGAAAATCTTGAAACACATACCAACGCTACTTTTAACAGCATGGCAACGCGCCTGAGCAAATATTTTTCGAAATATCTGACCTGCGATGTGTATTACAACAAGTACAGCCTTGAAAACAAAACCAGCGGCGGCATTGATCTTGATACTGAGCGCGGCGGTTTCGATTTCACAATGCATCCGATCAAGAATTCCGGGCTTACCTGCTCCTATCAGTGGCAGGACATCGACAGGGACAATGCCGACCCGAACTCAACGCGTAAGAATACATGGCGGATCACCTGGAATCAGCGGATTTTAAGAAAGATCCGTTATAACCTGAAATATGAAAAAACAAGAGTTAATGAACCGCTTGTCATGAAAGATCAAACAATTCCGGGTCTTGTGCAGACATCGCTGCCTAAAAAAGAAGACACCTATTATGCAAGCCTGACCTGGAGCATGCTCTACAATGTAACGCTCAACACGAACCTGCGCTATGCCAAACTGAAAAACAGCCGTTACGATTCCGGCGAGGATCAGTGGGAGTATGGCCTCAGCCTCTGGTATGTGCCCCTTGAGCGCCTCACGTTGACCGGGGGGTATACCCTTGCGAAGAATAACGTGAACAGCTTCGGAGCGCTTAAAACCTATCACCTGAATGGCGCTGAAGGTCTTTTCGAATATTCCGATATTCCGTATGACAGCCGCAGTCAGACCTGGAGCCTCTCGGCTGCATATAAACTGACGGCTCAAATAAACCTTACGGGTGATGTTGCCTACATCGACAGCATTGCCGATTTTGACAAACATGTCGATGGGCGGAATATCGGCGAGTTTTCCGACCTCTCCATCGGGCAGGTGCAGACTTCAGTCGGCGTGGTCTATGCCTATAATAAACATCTATCGCTGTATTCCAGATACATGTACCGGGAATACAATGACCACGATCAAAATTATTTTGACGGTCATTTCAACATGCTCACTGTCGGTGCCAGCTGGTCATTTTAAATGAAAGGAGAGTGGACAATGCAGCTAGCCATCAGCTTTATTTTCATCTGCTGCGCAGTGGTTCTCTGTCCGTGCAGCGTTGTGCATGCCATAACAGACAATCTTACCCGCAGTCAGGTTCAGGAAGCCCTTGAGTTCGGAAGGGCAAACCAGCGCGATATAGAAAAAACGCTTATGAGCCTCTATGGCAGCGGTCCGGCCGCCCCGGAGGTTGTTGTGCGCACCAAGTGGTGCAAGCTTGCCCTGCTTGCCGGCATAAAGGCGCAGCAGGGCAAAGTTGTTTCCTCAGAGGAACAGCAGGCAATCCTTCAGGATCCCGCGCTTCAGATAGACATTACCGTGTATGGATCCAGCATCGAATTTGCCCGCAGCTATACGGTGCATGCCCTGCAGGAGGGGAAAAAGATTCTTCCCGATATGGCTCATGCAGATCACTTTCAGGCTTCCGCACATTCTCAAAACGCCGGCCAGGCCTCCTCCTATTATGCAACAATCAGAGCCTATTTCAGATATGATATCCTGCCTTTGCAGAAGCCGTTCAGCATTATCGTTGTCAAGCCTCAGGGTACTCATGCCTGTGATATTAACCCGCAGAAATTTAAATAATGTCAGCAAACAGGGAGAGATGTAGATGACGAATAAAAATTTCAGCGTTCTTTTTGCCGCATGTATTCTGCTGCTGAGCGTGACTGCTCCGGCGCAGGCAAGCACAGGTGAGCCCTCTGTAAAACCCGCTCTTTTCCAGAGCGCATTAAAGGCAGCAGGCATATTTTCTCAAAGGATTGTTTCTGATCCCGGCACCGGGTATCCTTCAGCGGTTTATATTCGTGATTTTAAAGGCTCCGAGGTGACTATCGGCTTTCCCTCAACAGGGCTGCGCCGCGGGACGCCGTTTCTGCTTGAAATCGACGGCATGACGGCAATCGTTACCTGTGCTGATGACGGAAATCTGGCACTTGTTGCCGGTGATGAGAGAATTGTACAGTCCGGGGTTTTTGACATCATCGGGTGCATTCTTTCAAATGCTCTTGAAAGTGTCCGTGATTTGATAGAAGCCATTGGCAGTCTCAATGTCGTAGGCATTATTCAAGCCGTTGCAAAACTTGTATTTGGCATTTTAGATTGCGATTTTTAACGCAGCGCATGGATGCTGTCGGTACATGAATATCTCCCTGGCCCTCATGGAGAGGGCCTATGCTTATAGACACTGTTATGTGAGAACAATTTAAAAAGAGCGGTTGGTGTTTGGGCTATGAGATGTAAAACTTTTCTTACCTTTCTATTTTTCATACTTCCTTTCTGTTGCCCTGCCGGTTCTTTTGCCGGCCGGCCATCTCCAGCTCTACAGCCATCGATTTTTCAAAGTATGATAAAGGCTGCGGGCGCCTATTCAGAGATAATCGCCTCGGATCCCCTCACCGGGTATACCTGCAGCGTTTATATCCCTGATCTTAGGGGTTCAACGGTGACTGTCGGTTTCCCCTCTTCAGGGCTGAGGCCCGGTAAGCCGTTTCTGCTTGAAATCGACGGCATGCTGGCAACCGTCAGCTGTACAGGCGACGGAACGTTGTCGGTTATAGATGGCGATGAGCGTATTGCAGCGGCAGGTATATTTGGAACACTGGAGTGTCTGTTCAGTTCAGTTCTTACGATGCTTGCCGATGTGTTTGACGCCCTACTCTCGCTTAATATTCTTGGCGTACTTGAAGCGATTGTCAGCGGCATTCTCGGTGTCATTATTTGTATTGTGTATTAGTCTGTCAACGGTTTAGAAGACATGCGCAACAGTGGCATTGTCCGATTACGGCTCGAACCGGGCGCCAGCCTGGATGTGGCGGAAATGAATGCCGCGCAAATTCCCACGATTCTAAAAAATTTTTCCGCAGCGGACAAAACCTGACTTTCCCTACTGCTTACTGAATAAAGGAGAATCCTATGCTGACAACAATAGGGACGATACTTAATTTAGGCATAGTAGTATATTTGGGAGTGCTGGCAAAAGCATGTCTGGATACAGACCACATGTCAAATCTCGATATCGCGAACAACCCATTGATACTCTCCTTTGCCGCTGTAGCCGCTTTATTTATTGCTGTGAAAAACAGGTAATTTTTCTACAGGGGTTCCATCTTCCGATCCGGGTTCCCGTATCAGCCAATGAAGCAGCGCCGTTGGTGCCCTCGTTGCCGCCCTCTTGAGAAGGCTTTTGTGTCAGTTATAATCAGACCCGTATGTGAGTCATCGAAAATACAGTACTATTTTCCCATAAATAGTGTCTGAGCAAAAAGTCATGTATGTGCAGGTTGGGTTAAGCCCTGAAGAAACCGTTGGGTTTCGTACCTCAAACCAACCTGCGCAAAAAAAAATTGCTTACGAAAAAGTTCAGGCATAAGGGCGAACCCAACAAATGTATTGTTCCGGGTTTCCGTTCAGCCCATAAATAGCAGTCTGGTTGCGAAAGTTAGAAGCCATATTTTTATAATGCAGCCCTTGTTTCCAACCTGTTTTCGGGAGTAATAATTAATAACAGGTAACCCCCCCAGCTCTGCAGGGGGACTCCAAGAGTTTGACAGTTCCGGGAGTATGCAGAGGCAATTTGGGAAAATGATGGATGTCAAACCCGCAAGAAGAAACGGTAGGGTGGGTGCAACCCACCATTGAGGGTCATGAATACATTTGGTGGGTTTCGCTTTGCTATACCCCCCTGCAGCTGCAAAACGCAACTGATCTTGTTTTTCACCGTTTGCGAATAGGCCCCTTTGAGGGGCCAGCAAACGGCAAGCCTCCGGCTCTGCCGGAGGTAACTGACTTTTATTTTTTGTTTTTATTGCTGTTTAGCTCGACAGATTAATGTAAAATAAGTATAATAATTTACATACTAAAGATTCTGATTCAGCCGTAATAACCGTTATCGAAAGGAGCAGGTATGGTTGATCTTAAAACTTTGAGCGACATGATAGTCAATAAAGCGAAGGTCAGGGGCAAGCCGGTTGCAATCAGCCTGTTTCGGGATCAGGTTCCGGCAGGATATGAGCCGATTCAGGATACACCCTGCGCCATTATCCGCTATGCCATGGATGAAGGCAAAAAGGTGTATTTCGATGCCGATCATCATGACTGTTATGTCGGCGTGCATCATGCAGGCATTGTTCCCGGGAAGAAGGAAATAGTAGCCGGTGATTATCTGTCCAAGACAAGCGCATTTTTTACCGATGAGGGTGCTGCCAGGTTGAAGGCAGGCACCTACTGCCTGCCGCCGGGCATGGTCAAGGCAATCGGCGCGGCGCCTCTTGATGAAGTGCCCGAAGGCGTCCAGGTCGACTGGATCGTCGTCGTCACCAATCCGCACAATGCCTGCATACTGGGCGGCTGCCGCCTGTGCCAGGATGGCGTGCAGCCCTACGGCACCTTCGGCACATCGCTGTGCGGGGAGCTGTTTGCCGTGCCGTGGTATATTAAAAATGTCATGGTCGTGGGAGGTGATTTCGGGGGGCGCATGCATAACCGGATTAAGCAGGATCAGCTGTTTATCATTATTCCCATGGAATTTGCCCCCATGATTCCCAATATTCTCTGCAATGTCAAAGTCGATGTGAAGGCAAGCCGCGAGATGACCAAGCCGCCGCAGTCGACGTTCTGGCAGAAAAAGGATAAGTCGGCATTCTCGGATGAACCTGCCGTGCCGGAGGAAGCAGGTGAAGAGCCGGTGTTTTCCATGCCCTGGGACGCTGAAGCGCAGGCAATGATAAAAAAAGTTCCGGTTGAAATGCTTGAAATGATAGTAGGCAATTCCGAGCAGTATGCAAAAGAAAACGGCTATGCCGAGGTTTCCATGAAGTCCATTCGCGAGCAGATGGAAAAGCTTGGCATGGATCTGGATGAGATGCTGGCAATGATGTAAGTTCCGAATAGCCTTGCAAAAAGTTGAAATCCATTTACCTGATTATGCGGAGGATGTATGAGCAAAAACAAAGAATATGCTGAGTACCTGAAAAAGCATGAGGGGTATACGCGCGATATCATCGCCTATAAGCTGTGCGATACGCCGCCCGATTATGCTGACTCCTATGGCGATGATGTGTCCTTTGAATGCGCCATGATCCCCGAGGTGTGGGACGCCAAAGAGGGCAAAAGACCCTTTTATATTATCAACAAGAATGTTTTGTGTGGCGGCGCGGTCTATTCCGGCATCGGCAACAAAAAGATGACCAAAGAGGATTTCGATGTCGGCATGGCAACCTCTATCGGCCCCACAAAGGCCTATGCCACCCGGCAGGTCATGCGGCGGGTAAATCAGCAGATACCCCATGTGTATAAGCATCATAAATATCTGGTCATCGGCAGGTTTGAGGACGTTCCCGACCCTGATGTCATCATGGTGACAGCTGATGCCAACCGCATCATGCGCCTGTGTAAAGTCTATACCTGGACGACCGGCGAGCTGGTGCACGGCCTTGCGGGAACCGCCTGGTGCACAAATTCTTTCCCGCTTGTGTACCGCACTAAAACGATGACATTCAATATGGGCGACCCCCCGTCGCGGTTCATGATGCAGCTGGACCCCGGCGAGATGTTCTGCTTCATCCATTATGACCTCGTGCCGCTGATCGTTGAAAATTTTGACAATATCTCATCCGGCGTTGTCGAGATGTGAAAAAGGAGGATAGCATGGCTTATTTTATTACGGAAGATTGCGTGATCTGCGGGACCTGCTGGGAAATTTGTCCGACCAAGTCGGTTGAGGAGTTTGACTGGTACTACCGGATAAATACCGATACCTGCGTAGAGTGCGGCGCCTGCGCCCGCGTGTGCCCGAATCATGCGATAATCAATAAGAAAAAAGAAGACAAGTAGTTTGATTTCGCAGAATAGCTGTTTATTAAGGAAAGCTCCCGTTGTATAGACGGGAGCTTTTTTTGAGGATTTTTTCTGTCATCACGACCGCAGGGAGAGATCTTGAATGATTGATGCCCCTGCGCAACCTTCGGATCCACTGCGTTCGAATGGGCATAATACTCACAAAGCTTTTCTATTTTTCCTCTCTGTAAATATCGATGTTATGACACGTAATGTTGACTTTTTAAAGAAAAGGCCTGACCACAATATGTAGTAGTTAGGCTTTTATGATCCCTCAGTTTCAATTTTACCCCCCCACCATAGACGTAATTTCTTAAAACAAACTTCGTTTAACTGCCCTTAAAGTTAGGCTACGTTCAAGGGCTGCAAAGATTGGTATATAAAAAATAGATATTTTTTATATACTGTGTTTTAGTTTCAACAGTTCAGAGAATACTGGGCAGGAAAGCATGAACCCGGCGCTACAATATTTTTCGGGTGTTCCAAATCAACAAAGCTTAATGTAATTATTATTTCAATCAACTTGAGACTTTGGTATTTTATATATGCTAACCCTTCAGATGTGAGAAGATAATGGCCTATACAAAAACAAAGCAGCAGCTTATAGATGAGATAGCAGAGCTCAAAAAAGAAGTATCCGTGCTTGCTGACAGCAACAGACTGTATCAGGAATCTGAACGTGAAATGCAGGAGACACATATATTTTTAAAAAATATTCTGAACACTTCTGTGGATGGAATAATTGTGACTGACGCCCAGGGGGATGTAACATTTGTAAACAATGCGATTGAAGATATGTTCGGTTATTCCAAAGATGACATTCTCGGAAAAAACACCCTGCTTCTTCGACCCGATGGAGAGTCATATGAGGCAAAGGGAGCAGAGTTTATTGCGCGGCTGTTTGAAGATGGATTTGTTAAGGAGATAGAGCGGAAGTGGAAAAGGCGGGACGGAAGCACAATTGACATTGAGCTCAATGCAGCACTTTTCAAAGACAGTGAGGGAAGCATTATCGGTGCGGTCGGCAGCCTGCGGGATATTACCAAACGCAAGTGGGCTGAAGCAAGGCTTGGCGAGCATCAACTTAAGCTCAGGTCTCTTGCCTCAAAGCTGGTTTCCACTGAAGAGAAAGAGCGTAAGGCTTTTGCCGAATATTTGCATGATAGTATTGGCCATACACTGTTCATTTTAAAAATCAAGCTTGAAATGGCCCGGGATTCATTGACGTCTGGAAATGCTGAGGGTTGCCACCTGCAGGAAACAATCGAGACAATACACCAGCTCATAGTCGATACCCGGACTTTAACCTTTGACCTCAGCCCCCCGATACTCTATCAGCTGGGCTTTGAAGCAGCCCTTGAGTGGCTTTTTGAACAAATGCAGAGCCGCTACGGATTGCAAATCACTTTTGTGAAGAATGAAATTCTATGTCCGTTAGAGCCTGAGATACGGCCTGTTTTGTTTCGGAGCGTTCGAGAGCTCATGATGAATGTGGTCAAGCATGCCCAAACTCACCATGTGGCTGTTTCTCTGGAACGGAACGGTGAAAATATATGCATAAATGTTGAGGATGATGGGGTTGGATTCATTGTTGCAGACAGCGGTATGTTTAATAAGGGCTTCGGCCTGTTCAGCATCAAGGAAAGAATGGAATATATGGGGGGCGATTTTGCAGTCGCGTCAAAACCAGGCAGCGGAACAAAAGCCAGCCTGATTGCACCGCTTAAAAAAAGCAAGTAGGCGCTAAAGGTTTTTATAGCTTATGACTACCAGAATACTCATAGCTGATGATCATAAAATTATTTCTGAAAGCCTTGTGCCCATTCTTAATACGCAGCAGGGAATCAAGGTGATTGGGGTCGTGACCAACGGACGGGAGGCGGTAGAAAAGACGCTTCAGCAGAAACCCGATATTGTAATCATGGATATTTCAATGCCTGTTCTCAACGGCATAGAAGCAACAAGAGAAATCATTGCAAAACAACCTGATGCCAGGATAATCATTCTCTCAATGCATGATGACCGTCGGTATATAATTGGAGCACTTGAAGCTGGCGCTTCCGGATACTTAACAAAGGGATGCTCCCTGAAGGAACTTCTTGCCGCTATTGCGGCTGTTAAAGAACATAAGAAATACTTCAGCCCGGACATCCACAGCATTTTAAACTCCGGAGTTTACGGGTCTGAAACATCTCCTGATCGTTCCTCTTCCCTGACTGTCCGAGAACGTGAAGTGCTTCAGCAACTTGCTGAGGGCCAGTCGATTAAGGAAATAGCATTTTTGCTTAATCTCAGCATCAAAACCGTTCATACCCACCGAGCAAGTATTATGAACAAGCTTAAAATTAAAAATACTGCAAGCCTCATTAAATATGCCATTCAAGAAGGTCTCACTTCAGTTACTTCCTAATACAACTTCCTGCCTCAGCAATTAAGCGAACGAGCAATAGAATTCGTTTATTCCCTCAATTATGACAAGGCCGTAATAAGTCTTGCAAGGCGTTATTGCGGGAGAGAAGCAATGCGGCAACCTTGTTTTTTCAAGCGCTTACAATTATTGCGATGCTGGATTTCACCGCAATGATCGTTTTTTTTACCGTAATTCACCCTTTTCATCACCGCCTTGTAGTCGGTAAGCACAACTTTTTAAATAACCATCAAAAAAATATTATCTAAAAAATATATATTAATAATATATTAAATCAATTAATTATTAAATATATTATTTAATCTCAGAAATTTTTACCTTTTGACTAAGAATTATTCACGGTTGAGAACCTTCCTTCTGAATGTTATCCTGTTACTAGCATCTATAGTTGTAATAGATTTAGTATGCTGGATGAACCATTAACTATTCCAATGAAAGGAGGTTAAGGGGATTCAATATTATCGCTAAAATAGGGTTAATAGAATTACAAACGTACTAGAAATCCAAAGGAGGCAACAGGAATGAAACAGAAAGAATTAGTAAAAGTATCAGCATTTTGCCTTACATTGTTTTTGCTTATTTTTTATGGCGCCAGTACCGTGCTGGCGGGAGAGTTTACCTTTGTCAAAAAGTGGGGGTTTATATGTCCTAAACTCTTCGGGTGCCCTGCTCCTACTGGTTTTTGGGGTACTAGCTCCATAGCTGTTTCATCTTTAGGGACTATTTATGTGTTTGATATTATGAATGCGCGTATTCACAAATATGACACTGAGGGCAACTTCCAGGGTCATTTAACGAGTTGTCCGGATACAAACCCTCAGACAGAGGATTATTGCACAGGTCAAGGAGAAGTAAACTACTCTCCCAGCATTGCCGTTTCTCCTGCGGGAGACTTTGTGTATGTTTCTGACCCGAGAAGCTATCGTATCCATAAATTTTCATCAAATGGTACCTGGATCCTCAGCTGGGGAAATCTCGAACTCATTCCCGCGGCCTTTAGAGAGCCTTCTGGTATAGCTGTTGATGTTGCAGGCAATGTGTATGTAACAGATATTCTGGATTCTACGATACTGAAATTTGATGCCAACGGTACTTATCTTGCAAAGTGGCATCATCCATTTAAAAGCGGTAATGATTTCAGGCCCACGGGGATAGTTGCTGCAGACTCAGGGGTTTATGTAACAGACTACCAAAACAGTACTTTGTACAAATTCGGCTATGACGGTCTTCTCATTGACACCATAGGTGGATATGACGGCACGGCAGCCGGGGAGTTCACGTATCCTGCGGATGTAGCTGTTGACGCTGCGGACAATGTTTTTGTGGCAGACACTCTGAATAACCGCATACAGGGATTCAGCGGCAGCTGGACCGCTTATGGCCAGGGTATTGTTGAGGGGAAATTGAACCGGCCATTCGGTATTGCAACAGATGATGATGGATATATATATGTGGCAGATACTTTCAATCATCGTGTACTGAAGTACATCTACACCCCATGACAGCGGGAATGAACCGGTGCTCTACCATGTTGCACAACAACACAACAGAGCAATTTCCCGGGTCCCTTAATCATGACCATAGAGCACCATGTCAAAAAAACATCACTAGCACAGAAGGAGCTTTAAAAATGAAAAAAACTGGCAATAAAATACGTATACTTCAGCCGGCCTTCCTGAAACGTGCAGGAGGTACATTAGGTATCTTCCTCGCGGGCCTGCTACTGAATGTCATAAGCATGCTGGCTGCAACGCCGGCAAGCGCGCAGCTTGAATCACAGCTCAGGGATGTTAACCCGCGGAAATGTACTCAGTGTCATCCTGAAAAAAACCACAGTAAATGCGCATTAGTAGCAATGCACAAAAAGAAAGCTGATTGTGTTACCTGTCACAGAACGTGTGTGGAAGATGCTACTGCATCCTTTGATCACATGGCTTATTGTCTGGGCTGTCACAAAGGTCCCCATCAAAGTTTGGATAAAATACACGAAAAACATGAGGAGGAAATTAGTTGCGAGTCTTGTCATGGCAAGAAAATCCTCATTGTCACGGACAGCAAGCATGGCTCAACCGGAGCATACTCAGACATTCTGGGAGCGGAATTATGTCGTAAGGGTTTTCAGGTTGATGTGGGCCGTGCCCATAAGATGTTGACTGCTAATATTTCCGGATATGACGGTTACGTTATCGGGAGTCCCACCTATTGGGGTTTCCCGCTGAAGGACCTGAGGAAATTTCTAGAAATTAACAATGCAAAATTAGTACAGAAGCCCACAGCCTATTTGTACAATTCGCTTGAAGGGGCTGAAACAGGCAATGTTAGCGCTAAGGCGTTTTTGCAGTTTGCCTACAATCCAGTGCTTAAAAACTATCCCACCATCTTCCCTATCGCGCAGTATTTGCAAAACCAGGTACCTCCAAATGGGACCTGTGATCTAACTTTTAACCCTGCTTCGGGAATGCCCAGATATAACAACTGCGACGTGCCTGCATGGGTTGGATTAATGCCGGGATCATGGGCTCCGAGAAACGGATATCCTGTGGAATATATGCCCATGGAAATTTTCGGCTTTGGCGGATATAAGCCATACTTTAGAGAAGGAGCTGCTGTCGAATACGCGCAGACTCTTGTTGACATCAAATTTTTTGATGGTGCATGCGGCCCAAATAATATTGCACCCCAGGTAACAGTTGCTGCCGCCCCGACATCCGGAAGTCAGCCCCTGGAGGTAACCTTTACAGCCACAGCAACAGATTCTGACGGTGTTGTACAGTCCTATTTGTGGAACTTCGGTGACGGCGCAACCAGCAATCTGGCAAATCCCGTTCATGTTTACAGCTGCCCCGGTACATTTACGGCAAAAGTCAAGGTTGCAGACAATAACTGCGGCATCAGTGTGAAAACACTGACGATTACGGTGGCATCCACAGGCGGTCCGCCAACCTATGACTGTAGCGCGGCGCCCGTATTTAAGAAATATTGTAATGATTGTCATGGCACTGGTGGCGGCCTTAGCACCAGAACCTGTGAAGGTCTGAAAGCCGGCGGCAACAGCGGGCCTGCAATAGTACCTGGCAATAAGGAAGCAAGCCTTCTCTACCAGACAATGACCGGTGGGTTACCTGCAATGCCGCCTGCAGGTACGATAGTAGCGACTCCGCAAGATACTGCTACTATAGGCGCTTGGATTGACAGCCTAGGTTCTGCTGAATGTCAGGCAGACTTCTGTAGCGCTGCCTGCGGCCATTGATATTGAGGCTCTGAATTCTGTGACTGTTAGTCCAGAAGCTGTATGATGTAATAAAAGAGCCGGGGATACAGTTCTCCGGCTCTTTATTACACTTTACATGAAACCATTTTTGCATACTGCATATCTCCTTATTTCACTTTAAAACAGGCGTCAGTAGATATACAAATACATTAAACTTAAACTCCGGGGAGCTCTGTTTTGCAGGCAGGGAGCTTAATTAAAGAATGAAACAAAACCATCGCAACATTATCATTCTATTTTTTTCTCTTGCAGTGGTAATGCTGGGATTTGGAATTGTTATACCGATTCTGCCATTTTATGTTGAGAAGTTTGGAGCCAGTGGCAGTTCTCTGGGGCTGTTGATGGCGTCATTTGCCGTAATGCAGTTTATCTTTGCGCCTCTCTGGGAGGCATATCCGATAGATACGGACGCAAACCTGTTTTACTGCTGGGCGTGCTGGGAAACGCGCTCGCCCATCTGCTCTTTGGCTTGTCCACTCAGCTGTGGATGTTTTTTGTGGCCCGGATAATGGCGGGGATTCTCTCCGCTGCAACTATGCCAGCAGCTATGGCATACATCGGTGACAGCACATCAGAGCGTGAACGCGGGAGCGGTATGGGGATATTGAGAGCAGCGGTGGGGGTTGGCATAATAGTCGGCCCAGGGCTTGGCGGTTGGTTCTCTTCAATATCGCTGTCTTTCCCCTTTTATCTTGCCTCAATCCTCTCAGCCCTTGCCGTTTTGCCTGTTTTTTTCCTGCTGCCTGAATCATTGCCTTTAGAGAAACGCACTCATTGTGAAGCCGTGGTGTACGGTACTCAGTTCAGCGTACTGCGCCAGGCCCTCTGCGGGTCAATCGGGTTCTTATTACTGCTGTCATTCCTGCTGAGTTTTGGCCTTACAAGCTTTGAGGGGATCTTTGGGTTGTATGCCCTTAAACTCTATGGCTATGGCCCCGAACGCATCGGTGCCATTATTGTGATGATCGGTTTCATATCTGCCACCATGCAGAGCTTATTGGCAGGGCCCTTGAGCAGGCGCTGGGGTGAGGCATATATCATTAAAGCTTCTTTGATAGTCTGTGCTGTCGGCTTTGTGCTTATGCTGCAAGCCACATCATTTCATGAGGTGCTTTTAACCGTTGGCTTGTTCATCATAGGCAGCTCGTTATTGCGTCCGGCAGTTTCATCTCTTGTATCAAAACGAACCACCATTGCACAGGGTAAAGCCTTGGGATTGAATAATTCTTTTATGAGTCTCGGCCGAGTCTTTGGACCTGCGTGTGCGGGTTTCCTTTTTGATATTAACATCAGCTATCCCTATTTCAGTTGTGCAGCGGTTATGCTGATCGGCTTTTTAGCCAGCATCATTTGGCTGGAGCGTAAACCGAGTCCTTAAATCTAATGTATATAGAACCCGGGATTAATTTAACGACAGATACTTTTTTGGAGAAAACATATAAGGTATAAAGACACGGTTGGCGTAAAAGGGGGTATTACATACGGTAAAAAAAGTACAGGGAATGTTTACACAATCAAGTAAAGCCCTGTTGAAGTCCAAGATAGATCACCCCATATCTTGTGGTCGTGCCTGACTGCTCAAAAGTCCACACTACGGCTCTAAAA
>CAVRBJ010000043.1:0-53563 GCA_963718965.1 uncultured delta proteobacterium
ATTGCGGCTCTCTACACGTAACAAAACGAAATTCAGAAAATTCAAGATTACCAAACGAAACATGCAGTAAATTGAATGTAGTACTGCAGTCAAAACGATGATACGAACGTAACTTTTTACAAAAAAGGCCCAACCACTATGAAGCAGTTAGGCCTTCTTGAATACGTACAGAATTAACCAGTTATCCCAGACGGCTTGTTCCCTCAGTCTCCCCAAACGCTACTTTTTATTTACTGCACAGTGCACAAATCATCGCACACGGGTTGCCCTTCTCCACCGCAGCCAGGCGTTGGGTCGCAACAATCACCTATTCCGTTACCATTGGCATCACGCTGATAGGTATTAAAGACGTTCGGGCAGTTGTCTATAGCGTCTCTGAAATAATCTCCGTCTGTGTCAGCAAGAACATCGCACACCGGCTGGCCGCAACCGGCTCCGCAACCGGGCGTCGGGTCGCATGCATCGCCTACCCCGTCGCCATCGGCATCACCCTGAATGGGGTTGGATATATCGGGGCAGTTATCACCCTTATCACCCAAACTGTCATTGTCTGAATCAACCGGGTCTTCACAAGCAGTCTGGCCGCAGCCGCCGCAGGCAGGCGTCGGGTCGCACACATCACCTATGCCGTCATGGTCGGCATCAAGCTGCTGAGGATTGAAGCTGTTCGGGCAGTTGTCCACATCATCGTTAATTGTATCAGCATCGAAGTCCTGTGTGTGGCCGAACATAATCTCGATTTTGTTGGCTTCATTAGACGCCGGCTGTATGCCGCCCAAAATGACATCACCCTCAAGGGTAAAGCCCGAACTGAGGTCGCTGCATCCGATCCTCCAGTTTTTATACGTGGCATCGTCGATGTCAGTAAAATTTCCCAAAAGCCTGCCATTAACCGTGACATTATTGAAAGCTACAGTGGCGCCTGCATACCTGTTGAAAACATCGATTTGAAGGTAATTTACTCCAGGGCCGAGGTTTCCAACGGTATATTCCAGGCAGTAGTTAAAAGCACCGACGGTAACCGTTGAAAAAATTTTTCCGGCAACAGGTTCGTATCTGAAAATAGCGTGGTTCGATGGCTGCCAGGCATTATAGGGAGTCTGACCGTCACAGGTTATTCCTCTGTAAAAAGCATTTTCCACACGCCCTTCGCCGATGCTCAAATTCGTACCCAGATAAATTCTGCCCCCGGTACCGGTACCAAAATTTCTGTATCTCACCGCACCCATTCTTACAGCAGCCACATCATAGCCGCTTACCAGGTTTGAGCATTGTGCACATGCGATCTTTTGTATCCAATAAAGCCAGAAGTATTAAAATAATTGCTAATAATATGTTTATTTTTTTCATTTTATACCCTCACCCTTCTGTTTATATGTTTTAAAAGACTATACTTATTTACCCTCTGTTATTTACTGTACTGTGCAACTTTGTTTTGCATACATGGTTCGACCCTTCGACTACTGACAGGCTCGCAGCTCAGGACTCACCATGAACAAAATATTCTTGTAATCATGGTTATAAAACCGTTCGCCCTGAGCTTGTCGAAGGGTGAACGGCCCTTTTGCGGGGGATTATTATATTAACATGGTGCACAGTAGAATTAATAATTACAAGTATTGTGCCAACGCACTTTGAATAATTTACTAATATTTTTCAGCTATTTGGAGAATTGTCGAGACTGTATTCATTGAAAATGGTGTTCACGGTGAGTAATAGTTGCTCAATTGTTACTCAAAATGAGCATAGTGGTATTCCGGCAGAACAGTATAAGCCATTATTCATTCCAGCAACAAAAATAACTATCAAACTTAAATGAAACATCTTAAACCAGAGAGCCCAAGTTTCCCTACAAGAGCAGCTGCAATATAAAAAAAGGAGGCCTTTGGGCCTCCTTTTTTTTCTACTCCTTTGCTTCTTTCGGCGGAAGATTCGTTTTTATATGCAGCTCCCGAAGCTGCCGGTTGTCAACCGGCGACGGCGCGCCCGACATGAGGCAGGAGGCCTTCTGCGTTTTCGGGAAGGCGATAACATCTCGGATCGACTCGCAGTCGGTCATGAGCATGACCATGCGGTCAAGGCCGAGAGCAAGTCCGCCGTGGGGCGGCGCGCCGAACCTGAGCGCATCCAGCAGGAATCCGAATTTTACCTCTGCCTCATCGGGCTGAATGCCAAGCAGGCTGAACATTTTCGACTGTACGTCCTGGCGGTGGATACGAATAGAGCCGCCGCCTATTTCGCTGCCGTTCATGACAAGGTCATACGCCCGCGCGCGCACCCGGCCCGGATCGGTGTCAAGCTGCGCCATATCTTCTTCAAGGGGCGAGGTGAAGGGGTGGTGCATGGCAACCCAGCGCTTGTCTTCCTTGCTGTATTCAAGAAGCGGGAATTTGTTGACCCAGGAGAACTTAAATTTTTCCGAGGGCGCAAGCCCGAGCTTTTTAATAAGGTGCAGGCGTACATAGCCGATTGACGTACAGGCGGTGGTAAAGGATGCATCGCCCACCATAATCAGCAGGTCGCCTGTTTCAGCGCCCATGATGCGCGTAATGTCGGCCTTTTCCGCATCGGAGAGAAATTTCGCCGCCGGCGACTGCCAGCCGTCGGGATTGATTTTTATCCAGACGAGACCGCCTGCTCCGTAGGTCTTGGCAACCTCCACAAGCTCGTCAAGGTCCTTGCGGGAAAAGTCCGCGGCTTTCACGGTCAGGCCTTTCACGACACCGCCCCTTTCAATAGCCTGGGCAAATACCTTGAACCCGGAGTTTTTAAGGGCCGGGCTGAGATCGACAAGCTCCAGGCCGAAGCGCGTATCGGGCTTATCTGAGCCGAAGCGGTCCATGGCTTCCTGATAGGACAGGCGCGGAAACGGTGTTGCCACGTCGAGTCCAAGAATTTCCTTAAACAGATTTTTCATCAGCCCTTCAAGCATGCTGTAAATATCTTCTTCATCAATGAAGGACATCTCAAGATCAACCTGCGTGAACTCGGGCTGCCGGTCGGCGCGCAGGTCCTCATCGCGGAAGCATTTCACGATCTGGAAATAGCGGTCAAAGCCCGACACCATGAGTATCTGCTTGAAAAGCTGCGGCGACTGGGGCAGTGCGTAAAAGCTGCCGGCCTCGACGCGGCTCGGCACCAGATAGTCGCGGGCGCCTTCGGGCGTGCTTTTGGTGAGCATGGGCGTTTCACATTCCATGAAATTGTTCGCGCTGAAATAATTCCTGATGATCTGGCACATGCGGTGCCGCGTAATAAGCAGCTGCTGCATTTTGGGGCGCCGCAGGTCAAGATAGCGGTACTTGAGGCGGAGGCTTTCGGTGGCTTCGGAGCGGTCCGATATCTCAAAGGGAGGCGTCTGCGCTTCGTTGAGAATAACGAGCTCGGTTGCAAGCACCTCGATCTCGCCTGTGGGAAGATCAGGGTTCACCGTACCCTCGGGCCGGTTGCTGACCGTGCCTTTGACGGCGATAACATATTCACTGCGCAGGCCATGGGCCTTTTCAAGGGCCGCAGGACATGCATCGGGATGAAAGGCTATCTGTGCTATGCCGGTACGGTCGCGCAGATCGACAAAAATAAGCCCACCATGGTCGCGGCGGCTGTGCACCCAGCCCATGATGGTCGCCATGCTCCCGACGTCGCTTTTGCGCAAATCGCCGCAGTAGGAGGAGCGTTTGAGATTTACAAAAGGTTCTGCCATGTTCTGTCTCCTGTATTGATCAATGCTGGCACATGGTTTAGACATTCGCGTAGCAGGGGCGACCGGCCGCACCTGCTGTTTTATGAAGGATCGTGCCTGATTTAATACTGCAGCGTTTCGCTGCAGCCAAGTTCCGGGTCAAGCACCTGCACCTTCACCCTGTCGCCTGCGCTGACGCCGCTCCTGTCTGCAGGTATAACCATAAGCCCTGAGGCCGCTGCCATGGACATGAGTATGCCCGAGCCCTGCTCGCCGGTGGTGGTGGCATGCCACAGCCCATCCTTCTGCACCAGCCTGCAGCGTATGAAAAATTTTCTTCCTTCGCGGCCCTTAATGTCTTCCCGGGCAATTGCCTCGATAACGGGTCTGAACAGCCTGGCATGGCCGCTCATTTTGCGCATGGCGGGCCGCACGAACTGCTCGAATGATACCATGGCTGAAACGGGATTGCCGGGAAGCCCGAAGGCCGGCTTGCCGCCGATGACGCCGAAGGCCAGAGGCTGGCCCGGCCGCATCAGCACTTTCCAGAATTTCATGTCAAGGCCGAGCTCCTGCAGCACGTCTTTTACAAAATCATAGTCGCCGACAGACACGCCGCCCGAAGAAATGATAATATCAGCGTGAAGTCCTTCAAGCATGCGGCTGCGCAGGGCTTCTTTCGTGTCGCGGGCTATGCCCAGCATGATCGCCGTGCCGCCCGCATCTTCAACAAGAGAGGCCAGCGAATAGGAATTGCTGGTAACAATTTTGCCGGCTCCCAGCTCCTCATCAATGTCTACAAGCTCGTCGCCCGTTGACAGTATGGCCACGCGCGGCCGCTGGTACACCGAGACCATGGCCCGCTTGATGGATGCCATGATGCCGATATGCGCCGGCCGCACAAGTGCGCCCGTTTGAAACAGAAGGGCGCCTTTTTTGATGTCTTCGCCTGCAGAGCGCACATTGGCGCCGCGCTTTTCAGACTGAAGGATGCTGACCGTTGTGCCATCGCTGCGGGTGTTTTCCTGCATGATGACCGTATCGGCCCCCGGCGGCAGGGGTGCGCCGGTCATAATGCGCAGGGTCTGGCCCGGCTGAAGCAGTACCTCGGAGGTATATCCAGCAGGCAGGTCGCCCGTGATTTTTAGCAGGGCCGGTGTATCGGCAGAGGCAGTGGACACATCGGCATGCCGCACGGCATAGCCGTCCATGGCTGAATTGTCAAGGGGCGGCACGTCAAGGCCGGACACTATATCCTCGGCAAGCACCCGTCCGCGCGCCCTGAGTATGTCGAGGCGCTCTGTGCCGAGCACCCGTATGTGTCCGAGTATGGTCTCCAGTGCCTGTTCAACCGTTATCATGCCGCAGCCTGCTTATGCGCCTCTTCTGGCGGGGCTTCCCTGTTTGACAAACAGTTTCTCCCAGAAGATGGCGACCGGGCATGCCACAAACACGGAGGAATACGTGCCGGTGATGATGCCCACCAGCATGGTGAAGGCAAAGTCATGAATGACGCCGCCGCCGAACAGGTACAGGGCAAGGGTTGCCAGAAACACGGTGCCGACGGTCAGGATCGTGCGGCTCAGGGTCTGGTTGACGCTCGCATTGATGATATCGGTGAACTTCATCGCTGGTCATTTTGGGCATGTTTTCCCGGATGCGGTCGCAGATGATGATGGTGTCGTTGACCGAGTAGCCGACGATGGTCAGAAGCGCAGCTACGACAGTGAGGTCGATGGGGGTATTGGTCAGAGAAAGGAATGTCAGCGTTATGAGCACGTCATGCACCAGCCCCAGCACCGCGCCAAGGCCGAAGCGGAATTCAAACCGGAACCACATATAGATGAGCATGCCGATGCAGGAGCACAGCACGGCAAGCATGGCCTTCTGCCGCAGGTCTTTGCCGACTTTGGGCCCGACAGCCTCGCTGCGCCGGATTTCAAAGCTGTCTTTGCCGAATTTGGTATCAAGGGCGGCTTTTAACTTTGTCGGAAAATTGCTCAAGGTCTTCGACCTGCGTTTCAATATTGATGAGATATTCATTGCTCGTGCATCGCTGCCGAAATTTTGAACGGAGCCGGCCGTGGTGCCCATGCCGTCGATGACCTGAGCGAATATCTGCCGCTGTGACCTGTTTGGCGAACTTTACCTGGAAAAGCGTGCCGCCTTTGAAGTCGATGCCGTAGTGAGGGCCGCCCTTTAGCGACGAGGGAAATAATGCCGATAAGAATCACTATCCATGACAGCGCCAGGGTATAGCGGATCTTGCCGACGAAATCAATTTTGGTATTGGGTTTTATAAATTCCAAGAATGCCACGATGGTATCCTTTCTATTAGATGCTTAGAGTTTTTATGCGACGCTGCAGGACGAAGTAGTCAAAGATAAGCCGCGTGACGGCAACCGCCGTGAACATGTTTGCCAGAAGCCCGATCGTCAGCGTGACAGCAAACCCCTTGACCGGGCCTGAGCCGAACTGGAAAAGGAAAATTGCCGAGATGATCGTCGTCAGGTTGGAGTCGAAAATCGTAACAAATGCCCGCGAATAGCCCGTGTCGATAGCGGCCTTTACCGTCTTGCCGTTGCGCAGCTCTTCGCGGATGCGCTCGTAAATAAGCACATTTGCGTCAACTGCCATGCCGATCGTGAGCACGATACCGGCAAGGCCCGGCACGGTCAGCGTTGCGCCGAAAGCGGCAAGCGCCGCCAGCAGCAGGACTATATTGAGCACCAGGGCGAAATTTGCCACGATGCCTGAAAGCCGGTAGTACACAATCATGAAAATAATGACCGCAAGGCAGCCGATGAGCATTGCACGGATGCCCTGAGTGATCGAATCCTGACCAAGGGAAGGGCCTACCGAGCGTTTCTCGAGAATTTTCACGGGTGCCGGAAGCGACCCTGCCCGCAGCACAATAGCCAGATCGCGGGCCTCTTCCATGTCGAATCTGCCTGTTATCTGGGCATTGCCGCCGGCGATGCGGTCCTGAATGACCGGGGCGGAATAGACATTATTGTCCAGGATAATGGCAAGGCGCTTTTTGATGTTTTTTGCCGTTATGCGCTCGAATATCTTGCCGCCGCGTGCGTCGAATTCCATGGAGACATAGGGCTCATTGAAGCGCGAGTCGATCTGAACCTGTGCGTTCACCAGCCGGTCGCCGGTGAGGAGGGTCTTCTTTTTTAGAAGAAAGGGCGTTTTTTTGACCTCGCCGGTCTTGGGATTGACATCGCGCTGATACAGAAGCTCGCAGTCTGCCGGGATATCTCCCTTCAGGGCATCCTCAACGCTGTTGCCCTCATCAACAAGCTTGAACTCCAGCAGCGCGGTTTTGCCGATGAGCTCGATGGCGCGCTTGGGGTCCTTGATGCCGGGCAGCTGAATGACGATCTGGTCTTCGCCCTGGAGCTGGATAGTAGGCTCGGCCACGCCGAACTGGTCGATGCGGTTGCGGATGGTTTCAAGGGCCTGCTCGGTCGCCGTCTTTTTAAGCTGTTTTGCTTCCATGGCATCAATTTGCAGGGTAAAGGTCACCCCGTCCTTGGTTTCATCAAGCTTCTGCTCCCTGAGCATGGGGAAATTTTTCTGCAGCACCTGCCGCACCTTTTCCTTCGCGTCGGCTTCGGTGATTTTTGCCTCGATGGAGGTTTCTCCAATGACCTTGACCGAGTCAAAAGGAATCTTTTCATTATAGAGATATTCTTCAAGATCGGAGGCATAGCGCTCAAGACTGTTTGCAAGCGCTTTCTCCGTCTCCACTTCAATGACAAGGTGCATGCCGCCCTGCAGGTCAAGGCCCAGCGATATCTTGTCTTTGGGCAGATACTGTTCCAGCCCTGCCGGTATTTTAACAAAGGTGGGCAGCAGGTACACGGCCGCCACAGCGAAAACCGCCGCATACAGAAGCGATCGCCATTTCATGCTCTGCATCACAGGAACTCCTTATGATTAAGTTTATTTGCTTTTATCTTCAGCCGGTTTTGCCTCTGTCGAGGCCTTGCCGGCAATGCTGCTCTTGGTAACCTTGATTCGCACATTGGGCGCGATCTCAAGGGTGATGATGGTGTCGGTCACCCCGGTTATTTTACCGTAGATGCCGCCTGTCGTAACGACAGTATCATCCCGCTTCAGTTCATTGAGCATGATTTTGCTGCTCTTTGGCTTTTTTCTGCTGCGGCCGGATAAGCAGAAAATAGAAGATGCCGAACATGAGAACCAGGGGGATAATGGCTGTGAAGCCACTGCCCTGTCCGCCGTCGGCGCCGGGCGCCATTGCATAGGCTGTTGATGCAAGTAGAAAATACACGTTTATCTCCTTTATGATTATAAAATAACAATGGAAGCTACCATAAATTAGAAAAAAAGAAACTATTTTTTTACGGCGGCTTCCGTGTATAATGCGGGTAAAGAGAGAATTGACCATGAAAACACAGACCCGCATCACGCTGCTGCTTGCCGTTATCACCCTGCTGTTTATCGCCGGGTTTGTCATGCTCGGGCAGCATGAAGCCCGGCAGGAGGTGCTGCTCATCAGCAGCAAAATTTATGAGAAAAACACGCTGTTTGACCGCGTGCTGCGCCTTGAGCAGGCATCCCTGGAGATGTTTGCCTACGACTTCAGCACCCGTGAGGAAATAGTGGCCGCAGTGACCGGCAGCGGCCAGGGTCCAGCCATCCTTCTTTTCGGCGTTCATGCCCAGTTTCAACGTAAGCGGCCTGTGGCTCTACGATGCCTCTTTCCGGCCTGTATACACCTCGAATTCGCCAGAGCTGGAAGCTTTTGAAGGCATCGTTCGCCAGGGCGATATTCCACCCCGCCTTTTTGCCAGGAGCTATTTTTGCAACTTCTTCGTGCCGACGCCGCAGGGACTTTTGGAGGTGCGCAGCGCGCCGGTGCAGCCTGCCGCAGACACCGAGCGCTCTTCTCCGCCTCTGGGGTATCTGTTTGTCGGCCGCCTCTGGAACCGCGACTATATAACGGAGCTGTCCCTGATAACGGAAAGCAGGATCGATGTTCTGCCTATCCGGGGGGAGGAGAACAGGGAGTCAACCTATGAGGAAAAGAGCGGCATTATCGGCTTTTACCGCGTCATTTACGGCTGGGACAAGAGGCCCGCCGCGCAGATCCGCGTGCGCAGCGAGGCTCCCCTGGCCCGCGAAATGCAGAGCACGTCGCGCAATCAGCTTATACTGCTTATTGCGTTTGTTTCTGCGGTCATACTGCTGCTGTCGGTGCTGCTGATCCTCTGGGTCAACCTGCCCCTTAAGCGCATATCGGAGAGCCTTCACCTGCACGATCCGTCGCTTATCGGCGGGCTTTTCTCCTCTACGACAGAGTTCGGCAACCTTGCCCGCCTGGTCCTTAATTTTTTTCTGCAGCAGGAGGAACTTACGCAGGAGGTGGCCGTGCGCAAGCAGGCCGAGGCGGCCCTGCGTATGGCCCTGCAGGAGTCGCAGCGCAGCGGCGCCGAAACAGCGGCTCTTTTGCAGGCCGCCCGTTCCGTGCTGTCGTATCATGATTTTGCCGGGGCGTCTCAATCTATTCTTGCTCTCTGTATGCAGCTTGCCGGCGTTGAGGCCGGCTTCATAGCGCAGATCGAACAGGGGGCTGACAACGGAGCAGCTGCTCCTCTACAGTGCCATTGTTCTTCCCGGGGATGCGGAGTCAGGCGGGAGCATGCCTCTGAGGGGGCTGTATCGCCAATCATGTGAAGCCCGTGCGCCACGCTGCTGCAATGATCCCCTGCAGGTCGGGCTGGATATGCCGTCCGGGCACCCTTTGTTAATACAGAATATATTGTGTGCGCCCCTCATCATCGGCGGCGAGGTTATGGCCCTGCTCGCCCTCGCCAACAAGCCCGGCGGCTTCACCGACAGTGATCTCAGGATGGCTTCGGCGTTCAGCGAGCTGGCCTCTGTTGCGCTTTTAAACAGCCGCACGCTTGAGTCTCTTGAAAGCAGCGAAGAGCGGTTCCGTTCGGTCGTGCAGACCGCAAGCGATGCCATTATCTCGGTCGATGCCCGGGACCGTATTGTTTTCTGGAATCGAGCTGCTGAAAACGTCTTCGGCTACACGGCCGATGAGGTGATCGGCAGAGACGCAGTCATGCTGCTTCCCGAGAGCCTGCGCTCCCTGTTTATAGAGATGGCGGAGCAGGTCATGCCGACACCTGTCGAGGGAGCCCAATCGGAGATGTTGGGCCTGCGCAAAGACGGCAGACAATTTCATATGGAGCTATCCCGTTCAGCCTGGCGATCGAGCGACGGGGTGTTCTATACTGCCATCGTCAGGGATATCTCGGGACGCGTCGAGATGGAGCATCTCCTGCGGCTGCAGGAAAAAATGGCTTCTCTCGGCCGTGTCACGGCAGGCATCGCCCATGAGATCAGAAACCCTCTCTCCGGCATCAACTCCTATATGTATTCGCTGAGAAACGGCATCGAGGCCGGCATTCCTGACCCGCAGGAGCGCAGCATGCTTCTCTCAATCGCCGATGAGATACAGGGGGCGTCGAACAAAATCGAGGGCGTCATCCGCCACGTCATGGATTTTGCCAAGCCCGGCATGCCCAAGCTCACGCTTATAAACATCAATCAGCCCATAGAAGAGGCCTTGAAGCTTTCAGCCGCCACGTTGCGCAAAAGCGGTATTGCCGTGCAGCAGGAGCTTTCAGAAGGTCTGCCGCTGTGCCGCGCCGATCTGCAGATGATCGAGCAGGTGATGCTTAATTTGATTACCAATGCCGTGCAGGCCATGCAGGCCGTGACGGGGGAGAAACATCTTGAGCTGTGCTCGTCCGCCCGTGACGGGCACATTGTGGTGACTGTGGGCGACTCGGGGCCGGGTATTTTGCCGCAGGAGCGTGCGAAGATATTCGACCCTTTTTACACAACAAAGCCGGACGGCGCTGGCATAGGCCTGAGCCTGTGCCAGCGCATCATTGCCGACCACCGGGGCAAGCTGACCATCGGGGTCAGCAGGTGGAGCGGTGCTGAATTCAGCATCGAGCTGCCGGCGGGTGCCCCGAAGGCCTGAAATTCTAAATCGAACATCTAAAACAAAGGTTGCCATGCTTACGTACATACTTTTTATCGTCGATGATGAGGCAACAGCGCGCAACGGCATGACCCTGGCGCTGCAGAAAGACTATGACGTGAAGGGCTTTGAAGATGCGGAAAAGGCCCTTGAGGCCGTCAGGTCGCAGGCCCCCGATCTGATCCTTCTGGACATAGGCCTGCCGGGCATGAACGGCATCGAGGCTTTGCAGGAGATAAAAAAGCTCCGGCCCGAGACCGTCGTGATCATGATCACGGCATTCGAGGATATCGCAACCGTGGTGTCTGCCATGAAGCTCGGGGCCTATGACTATATCGTCAAGCCGGTGCATATGGAGGCACTGCTGGTTACCATCCGCAACGCCCTGGAAACCGTTCGCCTGCGCAAGGAAGTGCAGCGCCTGCAGGAGCGCTATCTCGAAGAAAACATCCCCTGCTTCATCGGCCAGAGCCAGTCGATTCAGAGCGTCATGGAATTTGTCAATCTCGTTGCGCAAAGCCCTGACACGCCGGTGCTCATATGCGGCGAGACCGGCACGGGCAAGGAGCTGGTGGCGGGAGCCATTCACTACAAAAGTCCAAATTTCAAGGGCCCCTTCATTACGCTTAACTGCGCCGCCATCCCGAAGGAACTGATCGAGAGCGAGCTTTTCGGCTATGAGAAAGGCGCTTTCAGCGGCGCCCATGAAAAGGGCAAGCGGGGCCTTGTGGAGGAGGCTGCCGGAGGAACGCTGTTTCTGGACGAGGTTGGAGACCTGAGCCTCGAGGCGCAGGCAAAGCTGCTGCGCTTTCTCGAAGAAGGCGAATATTACCGCGTGGGCGGTACGCAGAAGCAGCAGGTGAAAACCCGCGTCATTTCAGCCACCAATCGCGACATCGAGCAGATGATCGAGACTGACCGGTTTCGCCGCGACCTGTATTACCGCCTTGCCGTCATAAAGGTCGATATTCCCCGGCTCAGCAAACGCACGGAGGACATACTGCCCATAGCCCGCCATTTCATGATCGAGTTCAGCGCCAAGTTCGGCAAAGAGTTTACCGGCATTGCATCCGAGGCTGAACAGGCGCTTCTCAACCGCGACTGGAAGGGCAATGTGCGCGAGCTGCGCAATGTCGATCGAGCGGGGCGTGCTCACCGGCCGCGGCCCCCTGCTGGCGCTGGAAAATATTCTGCCCGAAGCGTCACCGGCAAAAGCGCAGGCAGGGGCGGCTGCTCCGGGTCCCGGCCTGCCTGCCTTGACCTCATCAGGCTTTGATCTTCCTGCCGCGATGAAGGCCATAGAAAAGAATTATTTTGATGATGCCCTGCGCCTGTCCGGGGGGAATGAAAGCGAAGCCGCCCGGCTTTTGAATCTCAATTACTATACCTTCCGGCACAGGAGAAAAAAGCTGTATGAAGAATAATAAAGCCGTCTGGAAGCCCGGCACCATGATTTATCCCGTGCCCGCCGTGATGGTCAGCTGCGGCACGAAGCAGACAGGTTACAATATCATCACCATTGCCTGGACCGGCACGGTCTGCTCCGACCCGGCCATGTGCTCTATCTCAATCCGGCCCGAGAGATACTCATACGGCATCATCAAAAAGACCGGTGAGTTCGTCATTAACCTCACCACCGAGGCTCTTGCCCGAGCCACCGACTGGTGCGGCGTGAAGTCGGGCAGGGATTTTGACAAGTTTAAGGAGATGGGCCTTACGCCTGTGCCGGCGCAGAAGGTGCAGGCGCCGCTCATCAAAGAGTCGCCCCTCAATATCGAGTGCAGGGTTCTCGACATAAGGCCCCTGGGATCGCACGATATGTTTCTTGCCGAGGTCGTGGCCATCAATGCCGATGAGGAGCTTCATCAATCCCGCTACCGGCGCGTTCAGGCTTTCAAAAGCCGGGCCCATCTGCTACCTGCACGGCAATTACTTTACCCTTGGCAGGCTGATCGGCAAGTTCGGCTGGTCGGTTGAGAAGCGGCCGGCGGCAAAAAGAAAAAAAAGAGCTTGAGTGGAAGAGTTGGCAAAGAGTATTTTGGGCGAAGCCCGCGTCGTGTTCTACCAAGCGAAATTTAAATGATTGTTTAAAAAAAATAAAACTGCTAAAATTCTTATGTGCTAGATTCATACAAGAGGAAGCGACGATGGCAACAGCAATAAAAATCCATCCTCAATATATTACCGACCATGAAGGTCATAAGACAGGTGTTATTTTGTCCATTGGAGAATTCAATGAATTAATGGAAGACCTTCAGGATCTTGCTGTTATTGCAGAAAGAAAAGACGAGCCATGCATATCTCATGCAGATGTGATACGGGAGCTGAAGCAGGATGGCCTCATTTCAGGTTAAGTGGAAACCCTCAGCCCTTAAAGAAATAAAATGTATTGATCCCCGTACTATTCCCCGCATTATTCAGTCCGTCGAAAACTTGACACAAAACCCTTTCCCTTCCGGTTTTCGCAAACTTCAGGGTGGAGAGCATTCCTTCCGTATTCGTGTCGGAGACTACCGTATTATTTACCAGGTTTTTGAAGCTGCATTGGTTATAGAAATAATCAGGGTACGCCATCGAAAAGAAGCCTATAGATAAAAATTGTGTCTATAAGCAGTTTCAACGTTTTCAGCCCGTGACACTCAGTGAAACACACAACAGAGAAGGTGGCACGAATGCGGCATAGGCGATGGCAGTTAATGCAGGGTTTTTTTGTTATCAACGTACTCCTGTTGATGGCCGGACGATCCATGGCTGCAGAACCCCTGCCGTTTCGGCCGGGCGAGAAGCTTCACTACACGGTGTACTGGACCACGATAGAGGCCGCGGAAGCAACGCTTGAAATTCTGCCCATGGAAAAAATTGACGGCAAGGTGGCCTGGCACTTCGTCATGACGGCAAAAACATCGCCCCTGGTTGAACATATCTATCCCGTATATGACCGCATGGACGCCTATGCCGATGCCGACATGTCGCATGCCCTCCTCTATAAGGAGCAGAAAAAAACCCGCAAAATAAAAGATGTGTCTGTCACGTTCGACTGGCAAGCACAGAAGGTGACCTACAGCAAAAAGGGGAAAAAGAAACCCCCGGTTGCCCTGCAGTCCGGCGCTTTTGACCCGCTTTCCATCTTTTATTTTTTTCGCATCCAGGAGCTGAAGCAAAACATGGAGATATCGCGGCCCGTGTCAGACGGCAAGCGCTGCGTCATGGGCAAAGCGCGCGTGGTCGGCAGACAAAAGGTGACAATTGGCGACAAAGAGTTTGACACCTGGCTTGTGGAGCCCGAGCTCGGCCAGATCGGCGGGGTGTTTGAAAAAAGCCCGAACGCCAGGCTGCAGATTTGGGTAACGGCCGACAAGCGCAGGATCCCGGTTCGGGTTAAAAGCGAAGTTGCCGTCGGCAGCTTCACCGCCGAGCTTGACAGCATAGAGCAGAAGTGAAGCCGCTTTTATCGAAGCAGATGAAGTGTGCGCTGCGAGCACCTTATGAACCATCGCGCTGAACTGAAAGGAAACAGGGATATCATTGAAAAAACAGAAAGTGGAAATGTTGCCCTGCGGCAGGCGAACAGACTGGACCCTGTCGGCAATTAAACCACGGCTGAAAGCAAAAGAAAGCCAACACCAGCCATCATCTATAAAGGAGGAAATCATGGCAAAGTCAATCATCGCACTCATCTCAAGCCCCCGTAAAAACGGCAACAGTACGCTGCTGGCGCAGAAAATAGCCGACGGCGCAAAGGCCGCAGGCGCGCGGGTGGAAACAGTCAATCTGCACAAAATGAACATAAAGGCCTGCACAGCCTGCGACAAGTGCCACACAGCCGACGACAAGTTTTGCATCATCAAGGATGACATGCAGAAGCTGTATGCAAAAATAATAGCGGCCGACGGCATCATCTACGCAAGCCCCATCTACTGGTTTACGGTATCGGCGCAGCTGAAGCTTTTCATGGACCGCTGCTATGCTTTGGGCGGGCCTTCGGGCTATGCCTTGAAAGGCAAGAAGATGGCCGTGGCCCTGACCTATGGCGACAATGATCCGTTCCGCTCAGGAGCTGTCAATGCCCTGCGAACGTTTCAGGATGCGTTTGCGTATGTGGAGGCCCAGCTTGTGGGGTCGGTGTACGGCACGGGACTTGAGCCGGGAGATATTCTCAAGAACAAGGCGGTTATGAAGGAAGCTTTCGAGCTTGGCAAGGCCCTTGCGGGGTAAGGATTTCTGCAGGGGCAGGTTTAAAACCTGCCCCTACGATATTTCCTCAAAGACCTTCCGCGCGCGGCGGTAGGTCTTTTCAAATTCCTCTGTACAAAGCCCCAGACGCCGGCAGACCATCCCCTTTATTTCATCAAATGACGCGGTCGGGAAATCGGCGGCGCAGCACCCTGATATCCTCATAGACAGCGCCGGCACGTATGTTTGCTCCTGCCGTACCAGCTGTCGCCACTTCGTCTGCGAGCATCCCTGCAAGATCATGCATGCCTGCTGCGGCTGCAGCAGCCGCAGCCATGAGCATGCGGCCCTGCCATTTTTTGCCATGACTTTTTCCTGCGCAGCAGTGGCACAGTTCGTGAATCAGCAGCAGCCGGAGGCCGTCGCCTGCGGGCAGGGGCCGGATTGCAATGGTCTTTTTTTCGAAATCGCAGCAGCCAAAACAGGGCAGCTCCTCACGCACTTCCAGGCGCCACGCGCCGCTTTTGTCCCACCGCGGGAAAGAAGCGGCGCCGTATTTCATCAAAGGTTGCATGGATTGCAGCGTACATGCCCGATTGTTTCTCTAAGCATCTGTCGTTCGATATGACTGTTAGTACCCTGCGAGTTGCTATATGTCTCCGCAAGCAGGCGCTGGTAGTCCTCAAGGAAAAGATTGAGCACATAGGGATCGGTATTTGCATGGTCAAACTGCACATAGAGCGGTATGGAGAGGCCGTCGCCGGCGCGGTAGCGCTTGCCGAAATAAAAGACGGGCCTGCCCGTCGAGACCGTTTGCGTATGAACGCTGAACGAAGTGAACTGCAGCGTGGGCAGATTGCCGATGAATATGGCAATGTTCCAGACTGCCGAGCCGACCGGATCGAAGGGAAGCCTCAGCTGCAGTGCGCTTGTAACCGCCTCATGGTAGCGCCCGCAGAATGCCCCCCACTCAAGGCCAAAGGCGTTTTCAAGCAGAACGTCATTGTAGCGCTCCCTGCCGCCGACAGCCACGGGGAAAAAGAGGGGAAGATTTTTAAATGTGTACCACCGGCTGTTTATTTTGCGCCAGGTGAAGCAGGGGTGGAGCTCAAGGGCCTTGAGAAGGCGCCAGCACAGATATGCCGTGAGGCTTGCGCCGGGGGCATCGGCGCAGGCTGAGCGAAATGCGGCGTCCGCGGCGTTATGTCAAGCTGCAGTGTCACTTCAAGATGCGGCGCGGCGACCTCGGCCCGGTCGTGGAAGTGGCGCAGGGCCCACGTTTCATAGGCCGACAGGGCCTGCCCGTCAAGAGGTTCGCCGGCAAAGCGGCTTAGGATGGATTCAATGCTCATAATTAAAATTGAAGATATAAAGGGCAGGTTTAAAACCTGCCACTGCGAATGATTTTGTTTATTGTAGAGACAGGTTTTAAACCTGTCTCATACGGCGCCTGTGCCTGCGCAGCAGATAATCATTTAACCGTCAGCACATCAAAGCAGATGAATTTGCCTTCGGTGGTGTTAATCGTAATATCATAGCCGTCTTTGGGGCTCTTGGGCGGCAAAACCGCCGTCACCTTGAGTTTGCCCCTGACATAGCGGGTCGACAGCACGGTCATGCCGCTGATGCTCGACAGTGCTTTTTCGTGAAAAAAACGGCTCGTCGCTGCTGATGGTCAGGTGCAGACGCTTGCTCCGGGCAAACAGCGGCCGGTAGTATGACTGCCGGGCTCGACCTTGAACAGGCACCGGTCCGCATCGCCCGGTATCATGCCCCCCCCAGAATATCGCCGGGATCGCAGCCGCCGGAAAATCCATCGGCGTTGAAGGCAAAATTGAGCTCTCCGGGCCGGTTTTTGATCCGAGCGTAACCCGGTGGTCGCCGCTGCGGGAGGGCGTGCAGTAGCCCAGCACATACCGCTTGGCGCTCTGGCTGTGGATGGTGGCGGCGATTTCGGCAAAGGCGCCGTTGAGAGCATCGCATGTCCGGCAAAGGCAAAGCCTGATTTGCCGAGGTTTTTCAGATGGCGTTTCATCGATCTCTCCGCCAAGGCCTATGGTGAACGAATAGTGCGTCGACGCCGTCACCGATGCAACGGCGGCCTCGTCGGTGACCAGGTGGGCCTGGTCAGTGCCGTCGGTGAAGGTAACCAGCGTGCCGATAAACAGCTTGTCGGCCCCGGCTAGTGGTGCGCGCCGCGTCAAGAGCTGCAAGCCCCTGCTGGCACCGCGCCGTTGAGATTGGTTGAGGGGTCATAGCCTGAGGCCGCCTTGATGCCGCCGGCCGTCAGGCTTTGAATTGTCGCTTTGAGCGAGGCTATGTCTTTGCTGAATTCGGCAAGCTTATGTATCTGCGCCTGGCCGTCAAAGTAGTAGATGGCGGCTTCCTGTCCCTGCTCGCCGACCACATTGTCCAGGAATGCTTCCGCCGAGTCCTTGAGTGAGGCAAATATTGCCGGATCGGCGTTCAGCAGCGAGCCCGACATGTCAAGCAGCAGCACCGTGGCCATGGTATAAACCGAGGGATTGGGAAATATGGTCTGGGAGCTCTCATACCGGGAAATGAGAACATCGTCTTCATAGATTTCGAAATCATCGTCTTTCAGGTCTGTTACGGGTTTTCCGTTGCCGTCCTGCACGGTGAAAAAAAGATAGATATTGCTGGGCTCTTGCGCATGACCGATGACCAGCGTGAAGTCGACCTGCACGTCAGGGTTCACGAGGCCGGCCTCCCCGGAAAACAGCTTCAGTCCCGAAAGCTGTCCGCACGGTTACCGTGCCGTTCATCCGGCCCGGAGCGGGTATGGAAAAATCAGCCGTGCAGGAGCGGGGGAACAAGCCATTGCCGCCCGTGCCCGTAAGGGTCAGGGTGCCATTGTCCGAAGAATTATCCGTCGAGCCCTCTACGGTAAAAGTTTCCCTGCCGAGCTCAAGCGTTCCCGAAACCTGCAGGTCGGTCTGCGAAAGAACCAGTTGTATCTCTCTGTTATCGCAGAAGCCTTTCCATGTGCCGGCAAGGCCTGCTGCATGGGTGTTTGAGCAGATGCAGCAAAAAAGGATTCCACACACACAGGCAGCAAGTTTTTTTGAAAATGTTTTTCATGCTCTCATCTCCATATTGATAATTAAATTACGGCAGCACATAGGAAATTTTTTTCTTTTTCCCGTCCCGCAGTATGGTTACATTAAGCTTATCGTCCGATTTCAGCTTGCGCATGAGCGGCATGATGCGCTGCCCGTCGCCCTCATCGCCTGCCACGGCAATGCCCAGCACCTCCAGAATGACATCGCCGCCGGCAAGAAATTCCTGGTCGTCTAGGCCACCTGTATGGCGCCGCCCCTGAGGCCCATCTTGTCGGCCGGGGAGTCGGCAGCCACGCGCTGCACCAGCAGGCCCCCGTCCTGCGGCAGGTTGAACGCCCGGGCAAGATTGCCGGCAAGAGGGAAGAAATCGATGCCCGTCCAGAGCGCTTTCTGATCAAGCAGCACCTGCTGCACCACGGAGCTGGTAACGGCAAAACCGAGCCCCTGCGAGCCGCCCGACTGGCTTACGATATGGCTCACCACGCCGACAATTTCGCCCTTCATGTTCAGCAGCGGAGCTCCCGAATTGCCCACATTCACGGCAGCATCGGTTTGCAGCAGCTCCACGCTCTGCAGATTGCCCAGAAGGGCTTTAGGCTTGTGCCTGCGCGCTGATATGCCCGGCCGTGAGCGTATGGCTGAGCCCATAGGGCGCCCCGATCACAAAGACTTCATCCCCCGGCTCCATCTCATCGGAATTGCCCATTGTAAGGGGCGCAATGTTTTTAGGCATGGTTTCAAGCTGTATGATGGCAACATCGGCAAACGGGGCCGATGTTATGACGCGCGCAGGCACCTGCGTGCCGTCCTGAAATACCGCGGCCACCGTATCAGCCGACTGCACCACATGGGCCGCCGTGAGCACTCTGCCGTCTGCTGAAATAAGCGCGCCCGAGCCCAGCCCCCCGGAGGTCGTAAACTGGGGCTGATCTTCAGCTCGCGAGGTTTGCACCATGTCGGTCTGCATGGTTTTTATGAGCACGATGGCCGGGGCTGCCGCCCGGTACAGCTCCCGCAGTTCGCGGGCATGGCATGGTGCGCTCAGGCCAAGCACCAGAGCCGCACTGATTATAACACAATATGTGTGCTTCATGATAGGCTCCTGTAGCTATATGTAGATCGTTTCCAAAACAACCTATAAAGGAATTTGTGCGAATTTGCAAGTTTTGTGCAGATGTGCACAGCCGGGGCATGTGCAGAGCCCAGGGCCGAGGCAGGCGTAAAATATCATAACAGGCTTATTTTACTTTGCATTTTAGTTTTTGTAAAATATGTCCGAAAAGAATGGCATGGTTTCTGCAAAATCAAACTGCAGCCATGGCTCATGAAGCAACAATAAAAGCAAAGCAATAAAAAACAAGCAAAAAAAAACAAGAAAAGGAAGCAGTTATGAACAACTCGTCTCGCAGACCGAAAGATGAAAGCAGCGCTTATTATCTCAGCCCTCTGCTGCCTTACGCTTGCCGCCTGCATGAAAGAAACTAAAACGGCGCCGGCCAAACCGCCTTTCACCTTTGTAACCCCCAATCATCTGTTTGGTATCGCAAGCCCTGATCCGCAGCATATCTGGGTAATCGGCTTTGATTCGGTCATTATGCACAGCGCTGACGGCGGAACGACCTGGAAGCCTCAGAAAAGCCCGGTCACAAACAGTTTGTGCGATGCTTCTTTCATAGATGCAAACACTGGCTGGATAGCGGGCCGAGCCGGCACCATTCTGCATACCACGGATGGCGGCGACAACCTGGCAGAAGCAGGAAACCGGCGATTTCCCAGCATCTTTTTGCCGTGTCATTTGCCGATGAGCGCAATGGCTGGGCTGTGGGCGATTTCGGCACCATTATCGCACACGGCAGACGGCGGCGCCACCTGGCAGAAGCAGGGTTCAGGGGAAGACAAAATTTATAATGACGTTTTTTTTGCTGACGCCCTGCACGGCTGGGCAGTGGGCGAATACGGCACCATTTACGCAACGGCCGATGGCGGCGCGACCTGGCAGAAGCAGGAGTGCAAAGATATTATTCCCGTGACAAGCGAAGCCGAATGGGAATCCTTTGCGCCGTCGCTCTATGGCGTGCATTTCAGCGATACCAGCCATGGTCTTGCCTGCGGCATGGACGGCGCGATCATCGCAACCGCCGACGGCGGCAGCACCTGGAAAAAGATAAAAAATCCCGCCGAGGCAAGCAAGGTGACGCTGTATAAAATAAAATGCAGCAGGCAAGACATGCATTGTTGCCGGACAGAAGGGCATCACGCTTGCATCCGCAGACGGCGGCGCAACCTGGCAGATGACAGCAAGCTCTGAGTCAACAAAAGTCATGGCTTCGTGATATGGACATGGCCGATGCCGCAAACGGCTTTGCCGTCGGGTCGCGCGGCACGATTTTAAAGACCGCTGACGGAGCGCGCACCTGGTCCATGCTGTCGGGCATACCGGTGGCGAAAAAATGAACTGAGCGCACTGGAAGCTTTAGTAAAGGTACGAAAGGAATAATCATGAATAAAATAATGGAAAAATTTGCCGATTTTGTCATCAGGCATCGCCTGCTGGTGCTGTGCATCATCGGCGCCATAACGCTTGCGTTCGGCTGGGAATGCCGCAAGCTCACCATCTCCACGAATTTCAATGAGCTGCTGCCGCAGGACCACGAATACATAAAAATACACAATGAATTTCGCGAAACTTTCGGCGGCGCCAATTTTCTGGTCATGATGGTATCGGTGAAAGAGGGCGATATTTTTAATACCAAAACTCTTGAAAAGGTTCGCCATATTACCAATGAGCTGGAGAAAGTGCCGGGCATTGACAAGTATAAGATTCTCTCCATGGCATCGCGCAAGATCAAAAACCCCAAAATCACCTCCTGGGGCATTGAGGCCAAGCCACTTATGTGGCCCGAGGTGCCCAAAACCGCAGCAGGAGATGAACAAACTCAAAGAGGCGGTCTACTCAAATGAGGCATATTACGGCTCCTATGTGTCCTTTGACTCGAAGAAATGCCTCATATTTGCCGATTTTTTCGAGGAGGAGCTCGACTATACCAAAATAAAAAATGAGCTCGACCGGCTGCGGCTGGAAACAGAAGATGAAAACACCACTGTTTCCATCGTGGGGCATCCCATGCATCTCGGGGTGGTGGCAGGCTATATACAGACCATGAACTGGATCATGCTCGGCACGGGCATACTCATCCCGATTCTGCTGTTTGTCGCCTACCGCTCGCTTCATGGCAGCCATTTTCGTGCCCCTTGCAGCAGTGGTGTCGGGCGTGTGGGGCCTGGGGTTCTATGCCTTCATGGGCTATAATCTCGACCCGCTCATTTTCGTCATGCCCTTTCTTATCTCGCTCATGGCCTTCAGGCACAGCCATCAGCTCTATAACCGCTATTTTGAAGAATATATAAAAACCAGAGACGCCGACAGCCGAGCGTGCGCGTCATCATTGTGCAGATGTTCATCCCCGGCCTTACCAGCATCGTCACCGATGCCTTCGGCATCGCCATCGTTGCCATAACGCCCGTGCCCATGCTGCAGCATATGGCCATCGCAGGCGCGTTCTGGTCATTTATTACGGTCATTATCGGCCTTATCATGACACCGGTTTTGATGACCTATGTGCCGGTTTCGGCAAAATTTCTTGCTCATATCGAGCGCGAGCAGAAAAAGGATGAGCTGCGCCAGGGCCTGGCCAATAAATTTGCCGACTGGCTGGGCCCCTGGATTATCGGCCACGGCCGGTGGTGGGTTCTGGGCACGGTTGCCGCGGTGATGATGGTCTCCTACTATTATTCTGAGAGAATCATCATCGGCGATGCGCAGGTGGGGTCAAACCTGCTGTATCCCTCGTCGCGCTATAATCAGGACAGCGTGCGCATCAACCAGAACCTGCCGCTCATAAATCCGCTGTATGTGGTGCTTGAGGGTGAAAAGGTCCGCTCGCTGACAAACCTTGAAGTCATGCAGGACATGAAGAATTTCACGACGCTATATGATGCGCAATTCCGGCGGTGTCGGCGGGCAGAATATCATCAGCCCCCTTATGGCCATGCCGCAGAAATTCCATGAGGATGATCCCAAGTGGGCGGGGCTGCCTGAAGACGCGGCCACCGCGAGCACCTATCTCATCGGCCTCACCCAGTCGGGCGACCCGGGCGATATGAACAAATATCTCGACCCCAAGCTGCGCCAGACCAATATCGCCCTGTATTATATGGACAAGACCGGCCCGACGATTCAGAAGGCCATTGCCACAGCCAAGGAATATATTGAAAAATATTCAAAGCTGCCGGAGGGCTTTCAGTACAAGCTCTGCGGCGGCGTGATCGGCACCGAGGCCGCTATCAATGAAATGGTTGCCCGCAAGCAGCTTGAAACCCTGCTCTATGCGCTGCTGGGCGTGTTCATCTGCGTGATGATCGAGTTCCGATCGATTAAGGCAGGCCTGATACTCACGCTTCCCCTGCTGCTGTCAAATTACATGGCATTCGCCTATATGGCCATCAACGGCATCGGCCTGTCCATTTCCACGCTGCCGGTATCGGCATCGGGCATCGGCATGGGCGTTGACTACGGCATTTACCTGCTTGCCCGCTGCGAAGAGGAAAAGCGCAAGGACCCGGGCATATCCATGGAAACAGCGCTCATGCGCACCATCATGAGCTATTCAAAATCAATTATCTATATCGCCGGCACGCTGGTGCTGGGGCTTCTGGTATGGGCCCTGTCGCCCCTGAAATTCCAGGCCCAGATGGGCATCATGCTGGCGGTGATTCTGTTTTTCAACTGCCTGGGCGCGGTATTTCTTGTGCCGGTTTTGATTCTGATGTTTAAGCCGAAGTTTTTGACGCGCACGGCTGCCGGCTCTGCGGCTCCTGTTCAGAAAGCTGAAACGGTTCCGGTACAGTAAGGTTCTCTCCTCTCTCCTCCGAGAGGCCCGTGTAGCGGGAAAGGCGGCCACGGTGCTGCCTTTCCCGCGAAAGGGTGTCCGGCGGCAGAGAGGAGCAGGCGAACAGTAGAGGATTGGATTATTGAGTAAAGGCAGAACAGGCTTGGAGCATAGGGCTGTAATTCAAAATAAGCTTTGCCGCAGCTATGATGAATTCATAGAAGAGCTGCGCAAAGAATCCGATTTTGAGGTGAATGTTCCTGCGAACTATGGGCGGCCTGCAACAGCTATGCTGCATGCAGCGGCCTTGGGATGCAGAAACAAATACAATAAAAACAGTTTAGAGCCAGCCCACTGGTGTCGAAACGGATATAAGCGTGAAGCAAAACCGCTAAACAGTGCAGGCTATGCAGATGGCGACGAGATAGACCTGCCGCTGACGGGTCTTTTCTGTTTTTGTCTGCTTGTTATAAATCTGGCCTGCTGGAGCTTTTTTGCGGGTGTTCCGGCAGTCAGATGAAGAAGAATTTTCGGACTTGTTTTTATTGTCGGACAATTTCGAAACCAAAAATTTTTTATTTTAATTTTTTTTAATTGTGGTATTCTTTTAAAGAATTTTACCAAACTGGCAGTGCCCCAATGCTATGCTTTATAGTGGTGCTTTCGACTTAAACAGGTTTTTTATATAAAAACATATGTTAAGACAGGAGGTTCACGCAATGGCTCAACGAAATGAATTTTCAGAAAAAAAGTTTCAGCCCCGCCCCGCAGCATTCATCCCCCTCGCACTTCTGGCATGTTTGCTGATCCTGCCTTCATGCAAGCCAAACCCAGATTATGACCTGTATGAAAATATGGGCGCCTATATGCAGGGCAAGCTTGTTGCTGCCGGCGCAACCGTGCGCACCGATATGCCCGCCATCTTCGCACCGGGCACAGAGTATATCAAACGGCTCAACCCGCTGCTCAGGCTGGTGTTCGGCAGCGGAAAGCTGCAGGTGTATCTGCAGTCCTATGAAAGCGATAAGATAGCCGTCGGTTCCATCAGCCAGTTTGAAGTTCCGCCCGAATCGGGCAATTACACTGACTGCGCTTTTGTCGTGCGGCCCACGGCAAAAATAGGCGCCCCGATCATGCACGGCGACGCGCGTGCCTCCATGGCAGGCTCGGACGAGGAATTCAGCATGGACTTCTACAATTACGACAATGGCAGCGTCGATGTCGACGAGTTTTTCGGCGAAGAGCAGCTTGAGAAGATCAATCAGGCTATGGCTCTTGTGGCCAAGTACCAGATCCCCCCGCCGCCAGCAGGTGACCGCGGCGGCCTGACCGAATATCTCAACCCCTACAAATCGCCTTACCGCCTTGAGCTTGCCGCTCCCGAGGATAATGAGACCGCGCGCCAGATTTATGTCAATGCAGCGCTGGAGGCATTCGAGCTGTATCAGGACGCCTATTTCGCCGCTCTTGACAATGCCACGCAGGATGATGATGGGGGCATCGTTGAGGGCAGGGCGACTGCTGCAGCTTCGTTCATGACTCTGTTCGAAACCGAAGATATAGCTGTTAAGATCGGCAGGCTGCTGTTCGGCAAGAAGGATTTTCCGGAGTATTTTAATAAGGGCTTCTGGCGCACGGGTTGGTACGGTTACGGCATAGATGAGTGAGCGATTAAAACGAGCTGTTTTTTTTAATACATAAAGCAGAAGGAGGGAAAGTATGAAACAGGTGATGAAAGAGGTGGCAGTATGTGTATGCCTGATGCTGTTTGCAGTGTGCAGCGTGCAGGCGCAGACAGAGGCCAAGGTGGCGCCGGAGAAAAAAGTTGAGGGCCACCAGGTCATTCAAATGGATAAAATAACGGGCCTTGATCCCAAGCTTGCCCTGGTCAAGGCGGGCACGACGGTCATCTGGTTTAACCGCACGGACAGCATCGCTGAGATTCAGTTCACCGGCAAGGAGGTAACTCTTGCCTGCAAGAACCCGACCCATTTTATTGTGGATGAAGAAGGCTCATTTGTTTCAGACCGCATTCCGCCAAGCTCCGTGGCAAGCCTGTGCTTTGTAGAGAAGGGGACCTACAACTATGTGCTCAAGCGCGGCCCGCGCTGCCACAGCGGCCGTGAAGACGGATTTGCCCGATGTCAATGGCACGATCGTGGTTGATTAACAGGAGCATCAGAAGCAAAGCACAATTTAATATAAAGGGAGGAATCTATGAAAAGAAATTTTGTTCTTGGGCTTCTGATGTTGGCTGCCTGCCTACTGCTCAATGCGGGCACGGCTCGCGCAATAGATCTGTTTGACGGCCAGGTCGTCATTCACGGTAAGATTTCTGAGCAGTTGCTCATGCGCGCAAAAGATACGCGCAGTTATGAGGAGTACGATTATACTACCTTCAATGCCCGCAGCACCTTTAAGCTTGAAACCATGTGGCATGCCTATACGGGGCCTCAATATCAGTTGAATGTGTACGGCGTGTGGAAGGAGTTCTATGATGCCGCTGAACATATCGACGGCGAGTACAAGCGCATGCTCAGGGATGCCGCTCAGGACACCGACAAGGCCCTGAAAGAGGCGCGCAACTATAACCAGTTCAAGGACATCTGCCGCGAGCTGTACACGGAATTGAACGGGCCCATGTTTCAGGTTCGTCTGGGCAAGCAGATCGTGAGCTGGGGCGAGACAGGCTTTGAGCGCATGGTTGATAACATCAACCCGATTGACCTGCGCGGCAATTTGAACCCCGCCTACCCGGATTTTGCCGAAATCAAGCAGGGCCTCTGGATGGGCCGATTCTTTTTTACCCCGCCGGACCAGCCCATGGACCTGACCTATGAACTGCTCCTGATTCCGGATTTCGAGCCCACCGTGAACTGGCCCGTGGGCTATCATATTCTGCATCCGAAAGCGTACAACAACTTAAAGAATCCCAATGAAATGTTTGAGGCCTATTACCGCGACGCCCCTGATGACAGCTGGCACAAAATGGAGTTCGGCGGCCGCATCCGCGGATTTCTGGCGGGCTATGACTGGACCATGTCGTACTTCCACCATCGGGCTGACGACGGCGTTATCGGGCCCAACAGGGCTCTGAAACAGGGAATAGGCCCGGCGCTGGGCTCTACGAACCTGACCAGGAATCTGGACCTGAACGTGGGCCACTTAAACAACCTGTACCCCTTAAAGGATGTCTACCGGTATCCCTGGATGGACACCATTGGTTTTACAGTTAATAAGCCCGTCGATGTGAGAATCCCGATCATACCGGGCACCGACCTTGCCATGACGGGCAATATTGCCAGACTGGAGGCCACGTGGGAGCATAATAAGCCGGGCCTGCAAGCTGACGCGCTTGCCGGCCTGAGTTCGCATATCACCAAGCAGAACCGCTATGCGTTTTGCGCCTCCTGGGCCACCAAGATTTTTATGCCCGGTATCACGCCCTATTTTCGCAATAAGCTGCTTTCCTCCACAACACAGCTGTTCATGGAGTTCATGCCCGAGAAGCACCGCAATGATTATTATTTCCCCTGGGTCACGTACGGCAAAAAACACAAGACCTGGACGGTTGTTACCCAGGAGCTGAGCTATGAAATGTGGAACGGCCGCATTCTGCCGGGCTTTTACGGCGCCTGGTACACCAATCAGGGCGGCGGCTACTGGGCCCCGGCTATCGGGTTCAAGCCGAACTTCGGCCATACCTTTCTGGTGCGGTACCTTAGTTATGTCGGGGTTAAAGATAACCCCTCAAATGTGAACTCTAAAGATACCTGGACCTTTGAATACACCTATGAATTCTAATAATGGAGGAGCGCATATGAAACTTAAAATTTCCGCATTATGTGTTATGGGAGCTGTCGCCTTTGCGCTGATGGCTGCATCAGCGGCGCCGGCCAAGGAGCTGCAATACCCTGCCGCCTGCTATCAGGGTGATGAGCTTAAAAAAGTCCAGGACTGGGAAGCCAAGTGGGTCGGCAAGAAAATTACCAGCGCCAATATCGATGAAGTGAAAGACCTGCTCCCCGAAAGCTTCTACAACACTATGAAGGATGCCGGGAAATGGGGCGACAGCTGGTTTGAAATCGTCCCCTACAAAACAGTATCACCCACGCCGGGCAATATAGAAATGACCAAGAAATATAATGGCGAGACAAAAATCGGCCCAAGCGGCGAAATTCTCGGGTATATCTCCGGCGTGCCCTTTCCCGAGACCAAAGACGCAACAGAGATGGCCCATAATTTCCGCACCCGCAGCTTCGGCGACGCCTATGAGAACCATGATACTGCCTGGATTGTCGACGGCCGATTGAAATATGATATGAATTCCGAAATCAGGAACAGCCTGGCATTTCTTCGCCGGCCGCACCGATACGCCGCCGGTGCCGGAGTTTACCAAAAATCCCAAGCAGATTTGGCGCGCCTTCAGCATGCTGCAGCTGCAGCCGCCGGAAACGCGCAATATGCGCATTATGGAAATTCATTATAAGGACACCCTGAAGGCTTATGACTCCTGGTTCTGGATGCCCTCAATCCGCCGCGTTCGCCGCCGCTCAACCTCCGAGCGTCAGGATGCTCAGGGCGGAGCAGACTATTGCGCCTACGATAATATGGGATGGGACGGCCCGGTGCAGGCCAATACCTATAAGTATCTCGGCCAGAAAGACATGCTGATGGGGCGCCATACCGACACCAAAAAGCTCGTGCATACGCCCGGCGACTGCCTGTTTGACGGAACTCAGCGCGAGCGCGTGAAGATGCATGTGATCGAGGCCACCAGCAAAGACCCCAATTTCCTGTACAGCAAAATGGTCTGGTATCTTGATCCTGAAACCTATCAGATGCTCTATTCCGACCGTTATGACCGCGGTGGCAAGCTCTGGAAGTGGATCGATCAGCTCGGTTTTGTGGGCGTGGGCTACAACGGCATCGGCGTGCCCCATTTCAACGGCACGCAGACCGTCGATATTCAGCGCATTCATGCAACCGTCGGCACGACAGAGCTGAAGTTCGGCGTCGAGCTTGATCAGAATATGTTCACCCTTGAGTATCTGCAGAAGCACGGTTATTAATTAGACGATTTTTTCAACCTTTGCATACGCGGCAGGCTTCAGGGGTTTTTCTGATGCCTGCCGTTTTTTTATGCGATTGTTCGTTTGTTGTGCATATGTGCACGTTATGTGCTTATTTGCACAGATTTCTATTGGGTCATACGGCTCTTGTTGCAGAGGCATATACCGCAGCAGAGCCAACTATATAATATTTCATTTTTATTTTATCCTTACCAACGCAGGGCATAGTGGCACGGTTATAGCAATAACCTATTGTAACCGAGTGTCCGTTTTAGCCGAAATTATAAAGTTTCAGTCAAACATTTTTTCTACGCTAAAGGCTTTCTGCCGCGGCAGATGCAGGGGAGGGGGCTTTGAACTTTTTTTACAGGGCTGTGTGCGCCGGGAGCTTCTGCCTTACGCATAACGATTTAAGCTCCCATCCAGCCTGAGCATACAGAAACAGTCAGAGAAAACACTTCACAAGGAGGGCATGGTATGAAAAGAAAAACCGTTTACTGTACCATCTTCGCGCTGCTTTTTGCAGTCAGCTTGCGGCAGGGGCATTTGCCCAGACCGTTGATTTTCAGTATAGCCTTGGGGGCTCGTCCCGTTATGGCTTGATAGACGAGGATGGAACCTCTCAGTACAGTAATCCTCTGCTGTTCAGTCTCACAGGCAGCAGACTTTTTGTTTCTGATATTTCCACTATGAGCACGCCAGTCGAGATCGGCACCCTTGCCCTTCCGGGTATAGCACGCCGCATAGCTCAAAGCGGTGATGTCCTCTATATCTCCTGCTCCTACGGCGGCCTTGCGGCGGTTAATGTTGCCGACCCGGCAAAGCCGGCGATCATTTCGGTGACGAACTTCGACAAGGCCGATGCCATCGGCCAGACCTTCGGTGTGGCGGTCAGGGGCAACTATGTGTATGTTGCCGATTATTCCGGCTTATTTGTTCTTGATATGACCACCCCCTCCTCCCCGAACATCGTGCAGTCATTTACGGATTTTGTGAACCCCGAACACCGTGCCTATGACACGTACATCGACGGCAATACGCTGTTTTTCAGCTGCGAGGCTGACGGCTTGTACATCTTCGACGGCATCGATAACACCACCAAGACGCTGGAGCCGGCGGCGTATTATTTTGATTTATCAAAATCGCTGGGCCAATTCTTTGGCGTAGCGCGTGACGGCGATTATCTCTACGTGGCAGCCGGCGGCACCGGCCTTGCAGTGCTTAACATAGCCGATTTTGACAATGTGACCCTTGTCGGCGAGCCGCTGAATAATAATTATCAGGGCGTCATCGGGGTTGTCCAGGCAAAGGACGGGTATGTCTATCTGTGCACCGAGTTCCAGGATTTTTATAAAATTGATGTGACCGATCCGGCACATCCGATACAGGTACAGGCGTTTCTGCTCGGACAGCACAGCCTGGGCATTTCGACAACCGGCAACTATGTGGCGCTTGCCAATTCAAACTACGGCATACGGATTTTTGACACCCGCTCTAATGCCATACAGCAGGTCGGCGAAATCCTCTCCATGGGCCGGGTTGTCGACTGCAAGGGCGCGGGCGATTTTGCCTATGCCGCCGTGGGAACCAAAGGCCTTGCGATTCTTGACATGACCAATCCCCTGCAGCCCCTGCAGGTCGTTCAGAAGACCCTGTCGGGCTATGCCAACGGCCTTGCCGTTTCCGGTTCAACCGTCTATGTCGCCCAGACCAATCATGAAGGCGAGGAAGGCGGCCTGCTGGAAATCGTGAATGTAGCAGACCCGCTGGTTCCGGTCATTCTCGGGTCGGTAGCTCTCTCCGGTCAGCCGTACACGGTTCGGGTGCAGGGGAACCTTGCCTTTGTCGCCTGCCAGACCGCAGGCCTGGCGATTGTGGATGTTTCGGATTCCGCCAACCCTGAGCTGCTCGGCATCTATAACACCGCCGGCGTCTGCTATGCCCCGGTTGCATGGGGCGAAAACTATATTATGGTGGCGGACGGGCTTAAGGGGTTTACGGCCCTTGACATACAAGACTCCGTCTTTCCCCAGAAGATCGCCGACAGCTATACCCCGGGCTATGATCTGGGCAATGTCCTTGACATAGCGGTCTGGGACACCTGGATGTATCTGCCCGCAGCCGATGCTCTGCATATGGTACATTTTGACCCCCTGTATCTGCCAACGTACGACAATGCATCCTTCATTGATCCCATAATCATGCGCCATAAAATCGGCGAGATGAAAGCTGTGGCGGCCTTTGACGGGTATCTGCTCGTGGCCGATACGGCCGGGGCCGTGCGCCTGTTTGATATTGCCAAGCCCGATAGTCCGCAGGAGTCTGACAAAGAGTCCTTCAGCGTGATCGATCCCCTGAGAATTACCTATGCCGCAGACCAGGGAATTGCCTATGTTTCAAGCGGGGTCGGCGGTTTATATACGTTTAAAGTTGCAGTGCCGGAGAAGCCGGCAACTCAGGCAAGCGGCATCTGGTACGGTGCCGGTCTGGATGCAGTCGATAACAGCACCATCGGCATTGTGGCCGATCTTTATCAGGCCCATGACAATGTGACCGGCACGCTTACCGTCTATGGCTCTACGGTTCTGGATGGCACGGTCACCGCCTCGACGGCCGACAATGAAAGTTTTGTGAAGGGCACGTTTGTGTATGCCGGCGGCACCGGCGAAATCAATCTTAAAAAGTCGGGCAGCGGCCTGAAGGGCACGATTACGGCAGGCACTCTTGAAATTGCCGATGTTTCCCTTGCCCTTACGACCCAGCGCGGGCTCCTGTCGTATGAAAAATGCGCCCCGAATATGGACGCCGGTCTCACCTCGGCCATCGCCTCGTCAAGCGGCGCGCAAAAGCGGCACTATAGAAGAGCTAAAAGAATGATGAAAAAAGCTCTTGAGCAGACCGATCTTGACGGGCAGCTGAGGCTTTCGGCCCTTGCCATTGCCAAGGCCGGCAGAGGCGCTGCAACACGGGCGCTGGCAGCATCCGAAGAGCTGCTCTATCAGTCGGCACTGTGGGAATTGCAGGTCGCGCAGGCTGAAGCAGCCATCATGGCCGATAGCATTTGCGATGATTACCAGAAACGCATTAACCGCGATCTGTCACTGGGCGACAGCGCTTTTGAAAAGGGGAAGCAGGCCGGGGAGAGCGGCCGGCTTGCCAGGGCGCTGTACTGCTTCAGCATGGCCGTGCGGCATTATGCGCAAGTAGAAGACTACTATCACAAAAATGCGGCAAACTGCCCGACCTTCGGTGAAGCAGAATTTGACGGGTATTATGAAGGCATTATCGATTTCGGTTTTATCGCCGCAGTTCTCAAGGTGTGCGCTGACCAGTCGGGCACTGTCGTCACCGGTACCGCGCGCATTGATATCGAGGCTACCAATGAGCATATGAACGGCAAAATTGCCGATGCCGCTGATGCTGCCAGTGACCCCGATGCTACGGCCGCAAGCAATATTACCGTGGATGAGGTAAGCGCGGTGAACGGGACCATTCTGGTGACCCTTGGCGCGCTAACCGCCCATCTTACCATGACGGACATGAAGTACAATCTCATCACGGATCAATGGGAGGGCCAGCTCATAGTTAAAGAGCAGGAGGTTAACGGCACCGTAACTTTGAAGAAATCCGCGGATACCTGTCCGGAAGGGTTCCCCGGAGAATTAGAGCAACACCCGGAGCCGCCCGAAGGCGGCTCCGGATTTAAAAGCGGCTGAAGCGGCGGGATGCTTTCAGTCAGTACAGGCCTGCATCCCGCAGGCGGCCCTTTGCGCGTCAGGGTATTTTTTTCGGGATATTCTTGCCTCCCGGTTGTTTAATAGAGTATATAAGTTCTTAAATAGTGTTTTTCGTGAACCTGTCAGCCGAGGCAGGTTGTGTTAAACCACTAATAAAGGAGAGTGAGCCATGGTGAAAAGAGTATGCGCGATCGTGACAGCAGTATTTTTTCTGTTTGCAGCTTTGCCCCTGCTGGCAGAGGCGGGCCAGCCGTCAGTGCGGCAGCAATTGATCAAGAAAAGCATCGCGGGATTAAAGCAGACAATTGAGGTAGCGGATGCAGGCGAGCTCAGCGCTCTCAATGCCGTAACGGCGCAGTTTCTGGATGATATTTTAGCTGCCGGGCTTAAAAAACAACAAAGCCGACCTGCAGCTTGCCGTTATGCGCTATGCCTCCGATGTTCAGCAGATTCAGGCCATTGACAATGCCACGAAATGCGCCATTTCCCCTACCATCAGCACGACTATGGCGGTCGTGGGGATGATACAGGAAGTGGCATCAGGCAATTCCGCAGCCTGCATGGTCATAAATTTAACCAACAAGGCCGCCGATATCATGTCGGCACAAACCAAATACCAGATCTGCCTTATTGACGACGCAGGCGGCACGGGCGACAGGGACGCGCTGGTGCAGAAGCTCAAGGGCATCGAGACCTATGATTTTGTCACCAATGCCCTGGAAGTGTTTCTGTGTATTGAGGCGCCGAGCGCTGGCGATTATATAAGCCTGTTCTTTAACCTTATAGGCATATTCACAGCAGGTAAGTAGGAAAGGCGAGCGGCTATTTTTGAATGCGATAGTATATGGTGGGCCGGAGCGGGCAGATGCCGCCCCGGCCCGCTTTTTTCTGCGGCTTGCGCGCAGGGCTTCAGGCCTGCGCAATGCTTTTATGTATGGAAGGTGAAACCTCTTCCGGATCAGCCGCCGGTGTGCAAAAATGCACGTTTTGTGCAGAAGTGCACAGGCGGGAGAGCAGGGGGGGCGGTTAGGGGCATGAAGGGCTTTTTATTGATCCTATCTATTCGTAAAAGCGTGTTTTTTTAATAAAAAAGGGGGCGGCGCGAAACTTTTGTGGCATGTTTTGTGCTTATAAGCTGTACAGTTGACTGCTAATTCTTGAGTACAATTGTTGCCAATTAAACTGCTGCAGGGTATTGTAAGGCATACGGAGGTAGAAAGCATGCCGAAAAAATGTTCACACTGCATCATGCCGGAAGTTGAGGGCCATATACAGCTGGATGCAAGCGGCCTGTGCAATCTGTGCGCGAAGCAGGCCGGCGCGGCCTTTCGGCAGCCTGCACAGCCCGGCGGAGGCCTGACCGGGCTTATTGCAAGGGTTGAAACGCTGCGCGGCGCAAGCACGGGGCCGTACAATGCCCTTGTGGCCCTTTCCGGCGGCAAAGACAGCACCATGGCGCTGCACATAGCCGTGAAGAAGCTCGGCCTGAAGCCCCTTGCGGTATTCATTGATAACGGCTTTTGCGTTGAGGCCATGTACCGCAATGTCAAAAACGCCACTGACAGCCTTGGCGTTGATCTGCTGGTTTTCAAGCCCCGCCTTATTAAAAACCTATTCCGGCATTTGCTGAAATCGGGCAGCAGGGTCTATTTCTGCCGCATCTGCAATGCCCTGATCGACTATTATATTCGCGCAATCGCCCTGCAGCACGGCATAAAACTGCTCATCAGCGGCCATACCAAGGGGCAGGAATTTTTGAAGGGCATCGGAGCTGTTCTGGATATATCGCGCCTCTGATGCGGCATTGCTGGAGGCGATCAAGAGACATGCCCGAATTTGCCCTGGTTGCTGACATGTTTGCAAGCCTGACGCTGTATTTTCACCGCCACTTCGGCTCCCTCACCCTCCTGTCGCCGTTTCACTATCTGGAGTACGAAGAGGCGGATATTCTTGCAATCATAACGGCCGAACTCGGGTATGCGCTTCCCGAGATCAGCTGGCCCGCAGGCTCGACAAACTGCCTGTTTAATTTTGTGTGCCAGAAGCTCACCGTTGAGTGGTTCGGCTATTCGCAGCATGAGGCTGAAATAAGCACCCTGGTGCGCAGCGGCGAAATGACGCGGCAGCGCGCCCTTGAAATCATTGAAACGCCCATTACGGAGCGCGACCTTGCGCTTGCCCTTGACTGTATAGGGCTCGGGCCTGGTGATATTCTCTGACCTGTTTATGAGTATACAATGACCGCAAAAAATACTTTCAGCTGCTATGTGATAGGAGAAACAACCCTCACTCTGCAGTGCTGCGAAAAGCTGCTGGAGCGGGGCCATGTCATTTGCGGCATCATATCCCCCAATTCCGACATTGCCGCCTGGGCGAAAAGCAGGGGCATACCCTGCGACGAGCCGCCCCTGGGTTTTAACGGGCTTCTGCACAGCCGCCCCTGCGACTATCTGTTCAGCATCGTCAATAATGCCGTGCTGCCGCCGGAACTGCTCGCGCTGCCGCGCCGTATGGCCATCAATTTTCACGACGCTCCCCTGCCGCGCTATGGCGGCATACATGCTACCTCCTGGGCCATTATGAACCGCGAGCAGACCCATGGCATAACCTGGCATGTGATGGCCCCGAAAATCGATGCCGGAGGCGTGCTCAAGCAGAAGACGCTCAGCGTGTCGTCAACAGATACGGCGCTGAGCCTCAATATGCGCTGCTATCAGAAAGCAGTTGAAGCATTCGGCGAGCTAGTCGATGATCTGGAAGCGGGCACAGCAGCCGAAATGCCGCAAAATCTTTCGCAGCGCACCTATTACGGCCGCTACCGGCGGCCTGAGCGCGGCTGCCTGATTTCCTGGAACAGCACCGCAGAGGAAATTGACGCTTTTGTCCGCAGCCTTGATTTCGGACCCTACCCGAATGCAACTCGGGGTGCCGAAGATCTGCGCGGGAGACGACATTTTTCATCGTGAAGAAGCTGTGCGTGCTTGACAGCCGTTCACCTGCTGCGCCCGGCACGGTGCTGGCAGCTGATGCGGGCGGCATCACGGTTGCAACGGCCGACCGCGACATATGCCTTTCCGGCCTTGCGACAATCGACGGCTGCGCCTGTGATGTCGTGCAGCTGGCGCGTGACTGCGGCATCAGGCCCGGCTACCGGTTTACCGAGCCCGATGCCGGGGCTGGCCGGTCGCCTGACCGAGCTGTATAACTTTACCTGCCGACATGAATCGTTCTGGCACGAACAGCTCCGCGGGCTGCAGCCGCTGATGCTGCCCGACATGCGCCTGTATGGCCGAGGCTCAGAAATATCGGGGGACATGCTTTTTTCTCTGCAACTGCAGCCGGAGCTGCTGCGGGCGTCTTTGCTGCTTGTGCCTGCGGCAAAGCCCTGGCAGCTTATGGCCGCTTTTTTTGCCGCCTTTCTTGCCCGGCATACGGGAGCAGCCGAGATTCATATGGGATTCGGGCAGGATAAGCTTACGGAAAGCATTAAGGGCCTGGAAGGTTTTTTTGCCGGCTGCGTGCCCCTGCGCCTGTCTGTGGACGCCAGCAGGCCGCTTGAGCAATGCTGCCGGGCTGTTGTTGAAAAACTTTCAGCCATTGAACGCTCGGGCACCTTTCCCCGTGACCTGATCGCCCGCCAGCCCGATCTGCGGGTGCAGGCGGGCCAGCCCATGCCCCTGCGGGTCTGGCATCTGCAGGATTTTTCAAGCCTGCGGCTTGCCGGTGATGCAGCCCTTGAGCTGCTGATTGCCGATGACGGCGCCTGCCTGCTGCGCATCAATACCGGCGTGGTTGATGCGGCCTATGGCGAAAGCCTCAAAAATCAGCTGACGGCGTTTTTTGCATGCTGCCGCCGGCGGCATGCACCTGCCTCTTGACCGGCTGCCGCTTGTCTCGGAAGCAGAAAAGCGCAGGATTATAGAAGCGTGGAACGCGACCGGCGGCCCCCTTTGCCGAAGATGTCTGCATGCATGAGCTGTTTGAGCGCCAGGCCCTGATGCGGCCCGATGCGACGGCAACTGTTTTTGAAGACACGAGCCTTTCTTATGGCGAGCTCAACAGGCGGGCAAATGCTCTGGCCTGGCATCTCAGGCAGCAGGGCGTTGGCAGAGGCTCTCTGGTTGGCATTTGTCTTGACCGCTCTCATGACATGATTGCAGCGCTGCTGGCGATTCTTAAAGCAGGCGGCGCCTATGTGCCTCTTGAGCCCTCCTATCCGCCAGAGCGCATGCAGGCGATTGTGCGCAGCGCAGAAATTAAAGTTATCGTATCGCAGGAGAAGCATGCCCGCTCTTACCCTGCATGCCGGCGTACAGACCGTCAGTATCGACGGTGCTGCCCGCAGCGCCACTGGCCGCGCAAAAAACCGGCAATCCGCCGCGCGTGACCCACCCGGATGATCTTGCCTACGTTATTTACACCTCCGGCAGCACGGGCAACCCCAAGGGGGTCATGGTGGCCCATAAGCCGTTTATCAATCTGTTTGAATGGTGCTGCCGCACCTGCGGATTCGGCCCCGATGACAGCGTGCTGTTTACCACATCGCTGGGGTTTGATCTGTCTGTTTTTGATATTTTCGGCATGCTCGGCTGCGGCGGCAAAATTTATATCGCAGGGGACGGCGAGCGCAAGGACGCGGCACGCCTTGCCCGAATGCTCTGCACGAAGGAGATTACTTTCTGGGATTCGGCGCCTGCGGCCCTGCAGCTTTTGGTGCCGGCGCTGAAAGCCCAGCCGCGGCCTGTTGCCAATACAAAGCTGCGGCAGATATTTTTAAGCGGCGACTGGATACCGGTAAGCCTTCCCGATGATATACGGGAGGTTTTTCCTGCAGCACAGGTGATGAGCCTTGGCGGAGCGACCGAGGCAACCGTATGGTCAAACTATTTCCCCGTCAACCGCGTCGAGCCCCAGTGGCGCAGCATTCCCTATGGCAGGCCCATACAGAACAGCCGCTATTATATTCTGGATGAATATCTTCAGGTCTGCCCGCCGGGGGTTACCGGCAATCTCTACATTGCCGGCGAGTGCCTGAGCATGGGCTATTTAAATGAGCCCGGGCTGACCTCCCGCAGCTTTGTTGCCGACCCGTTTCAGAAAGGACCTGACAAACGCATGTATCGCACGGGCGATCTTGCCCGGTTTTATGCCGACGGCACCATGGAATTTCTCGGCCGCAGCGACTTTCAGGTCAAGGTGCGGGGCTACCGCATCGAGCTTGGCGAAATCGAGCATGTGCTGCGGCGGCATGCTGCGGTGAAAGAGGCTGTTGTCGCTGTGCAGACTGGCCCTGCCGGTGACCAGAAGCTGGTGGCCTATCTGATCGCAGCAGGCGGCCCCGTGCCGCTGTCCAGGGAATTGCGCGGCCATGCCGGGCAGTTTCTGACAGAGTATATGGTGCCCAACCTGTTCGTGTGGCTCGACGCTCTGCCGGTCACGGCAAACGGCAAGCTTGACCGCAGGCAGCTGCCCTGGCCTGTCGGCGAGGCAGCTTCGCAGGAACCGGCCCCGCCGGCAGCAGCCGCAGCTTGATGTGGAGGCCGTTTTGAGCGCGTATTTCAGGGACGTTCTCGGTGTGGCCGCGATCTCGCCGGCAGCCGATTTTTTCGACCTGGGCGTCACCTCCCTCAACCTCATACAGATTGCCGAGCGCCTGCATGAGGAGCACGGTCTGGATGTAGCGGTCGAGACCTTTCTGGACCATCCCAGCATTGCCGCTCTTGCAGCAGGCATAGGGGTGCAGCTGCCAGCTCCCGCTGGCGCGCCGCCCGCTGCCGGGCAGCAGCCGGTGCAGGCGCCCTGCTTTCCGCAACAGGCTCCGGCTGCCCGCATGGACTGCGCCGGCCTTTGCTTCGTCCGGCACGGCGGCTGTTCAGGATATGCTCAGAAAAATACAGATAGTGCTGCCTGTGGAGGCCTTTACCGACAGGAGCTATTCTCGACGAGGTTACAGCGCGGGTGCGGCAGCTGTTCGCCGGCAGCCGGATAACTGCGGGCGCCGGGACTTCTCATTCTCCGGCGAATCCCCCCGCTCCGGCAGCTGCTGTGCTTCAGTCGCAGGCTGCTGCCGCGTCAGGCCAAGCGGCGCAGGACTATCTTGCCGCTGCCTTTACATCGGTGCTCCGCATCTCCTCGATAGCGCCCGATGCCGATTTTTTCGATCTGGGCGTCACCTCCCTCAATCTTATTGAAATAGCCGAGCTGCTGCATGAGCAGCACGGCATTGATGTGCCGGTTGAGGTTTTTCTTGACCATACGACCCTGCGCAGTCTGGCAACGTATCTGCAAGGAATGCTGCCTGCGGCTGAGGTGCCCCCGGATTTCACCCGCTCAGGATAGCATCTGCCGACACAGCGGAGATAGCCCTTGAAGCCGGTATCTTTTGCCCCGCATGAATACACGAGCCGTGCCTGCTGCCGCAGCTTTGCAGTCGATCCCGTGCCGCTGCGCAGCCTGAGCCGGCTGCTGGGGCTTCTCAAGCAGGAAACCGTGAACGGCGAGCCGAAGTATCTTTACCCTTCAGCCGGCGGGCTCAATGCCGTGCAGACCTATGTGTATGCCAAAGAAGGCCGGGTGGAAGGCCTGTCTGCAGGCATCTATTACTATCATCCGGTCAGCCATCAGCTGCATAGCAGTAGGGCAGGGCGCGACCATTCCCGCCGGAGATATGCCTCCTGCAGACCGGCAGGTGTTTGACGATGCCGGCTTCTGCATATTTTTTATCGCGCAGCTTGCCGCACTTCAGCCTGTGTATAACTGCCTGAGCCCGGCTCTTGCCCTGCTTGACGCGGGGTATATGCAGCAGCTGCTCATGAGCAGGCAGGAGGCAGCCGGCCTGGGGCTGTGCCCGCTTACGGGACGTGATTTCGCCCGCGTACGGGGGCTTTTCAGCCTGGATGAAACACATGCTTTTATGGCCTGCCTGGCCGGCGGCCTTTTGAATGACTGTGCATGAGACACATCCGGATAACAGCTTTGCACACAGCTTCAGCGCAACGGCATCACGGGTCATTTTACCGGTCCCGCGCCCGGATTGGGAATGCCTGAAAGCTGTTGCCGTGGGGCAGCTTGATTGCCTCAATGCCTTGACCCCGCAGCAGCATGAGGAGCTGCACCGCTCGCAGCCGCATCTGCGGAAATTTCCCCGGCCGCAGAAAACAATATCGCTGCAGCCAGCCGGTTTTCTGCATAATCAGTATATGCTGCGCTCAACGCAGCGAAGCTTTGCGCGGCGGACCCGTAGCCCTTGCTGATTTTTCAAAATTCATGGCACTGCTGCGGCTTGTGCAGCAGCTCAGCGGCAGGTATGCGGCCCTGTACGATTCGGCAGCAGGCGCCTATGCCGTGCAGGTGTATGTGCATATTCAGCCCGGGGCGGTTGAGCAGGTGCCCGAAGGCATCTACCGGTATGACCAGGTGGGCCACAGGCTGCGCCGGATCAGCGCTGCAAGCGCAGCCGACCTGCGGCAGGCTCATTTTCCCCGCAATCGCTCGTATTTCGCCGAAGCCGGATTCAGCCTTTTCTGCATAGCCGATTTGAGCAGGCTGGAGCCGCTGTTTGCCGGCCAGGCGCTGCAGATTGCCATGCTGGAGGCCGGCTGTATCGGTCAGGTGCTCATGGATCATCAGGCCGAGTTCGGCATGGGTGTTTGCCCGATAGGAGCCCTGCGGTTTGAAGGGCTGCGAGGCCTGTTCGGCCTGAGGCAGCAGCAGGTTCTGCTGCACAGCTTTCTGTGCGGCCCGGTTGACCGGCCCGCAGCGCTCCTGGCCGGGCATGTGCCCTTAACTGTCAGTGGTTGAAAAGCAGGCCTTCAGGCACGGGCACAGGGCATATGCTGCCGCTGAATATAATGGCGGCGTAATCCGTACCGGCTATGGGGCTGCGCATACGCAATGCGGAAATGAAGAGTGCGCATTTTGTGGATGCAGAAGCTGCGCCTTTTTCATATACGAAAATCATGGTAAAAAATCCCTTATCATTTCCCGGCAGCGGCAATAGATAAAATAATATCCGGCGGGCAGGATGTCGGCATCGCCGATTTCATGCTGCAGATGGAGCTTTGCTTTGAGCACCGGCTTGACGCGCAGCGGCTTGCGCGCGCACTTGCTGCTTCTGCTTGATGCCCAGCCGGTTCTGGGCTGCAGGCTGGTCACGGAAAAGAGCAGGGTCTACTGGGAGCGGCTCACCCTGCCATGGCCGGATATTTTCTTCCTTGCCGCAAACCCGGCTGAATTTGATGATTTCAGAAACAGGCCGATTGACAGCCGCCTGGGGCCGCAAATCAAAGCCTGCATGCTGCGCGCAGCAGACGGTGACCGCCTGCTTGTGAAGGTTGCCCACCAGGTGTGCGATGCAGGAGGGCTCAATGATGTAGTCGCGCAGCTGTCCCATATTTATACGCAGCTTGCAAACAACCCCGATTACCGGCCCCGGCCGAATATTCACGGCAGCCGCACCTGCTCCCAGATCATGCGGCATCTGCCGTGGTATATATACCCGGTGCTGCTTTTCCTTTTTCTGCGCACCACCCTTTCAACGCAGATACCGAAGAAGACCCATGCTCTGCAGGTTCCGGTGGGGCCGCGCGAGCCGTTTACGTTTGTAATCCGGCATCTTGCACCCGCGCATGTGTCGAGCGCCTTAGAGCCTATGGCCGGCAGCACCACGCAACCATCAAATGACCTGATGATAGCAGCCTTTTACCGGGCGCTGCTGAAAAAAGAGGCCTGGGACGGACATGCCGGGCTGAGAATTCAGACAACGGTGGACCTGCGGCGCTGGTATATTCCTTCCGGCAAGGCGGAAGGAATCTGCAACTTGAGCACCTATGAGCATATAAACCTGGGCCGGGAGCCGGGCAGTAACTTCGCTGAAACCCTGTCACGGGTCTGCGCAATTACCCGGCGCAAAAAGTCCGGCTGGATCGGGCTGAGCGAACTGTGCACGGTGCCCCTGGCCGGGCTGACGCCCTATACCCTTCTGGTAAAAGCCTGCGATAAGCTTTTGCATGAAAGAATCGCAAGCCGGAATTACCCCAGCGGGCTCACCAATCTTGGCCTGATACAGCCCGAGTCAGTTTTTTTTGACGGCCATCCCGCCACGGGCTGGATCCTGCCGCCTGTGGTGTATCCCCCGGTTCTCTACATCGGCTTCAGCGGCTATGGAAACAACCTGACGCTCTCTGCCGGGGTGCCGCTCTGCCGCCAGGGCCTGCATCGAAGATTTTTTTACACAGATGCTGGATGAACTGCCTGTTTAATATTCCATGCCGGAGGCATCGTTACCGTGCGCCCGCAGGCTGATTGACAAATAATTGCGCAGACAGTATACAGTACCTGGAGCAGGCTGCTGCACACTATACAATCGCAGCGGGATGGAAGGACACAGCAAACCGGATGCATACATTTATTAAAAAACCCACCAGCCGTCTCAGAATGCGAAGGCTCTCGCGGCAGGAAATCGGAACCTGCAGGAGCGAAATCCTGGATATGATGGCCCGTGCGCCCGATCCGTATGCCTCCCTGAATTATCAGATAGATATTGAAGCCTGCCGGCAGGCGGCAAAAGCTATCGGGTCGGCTCAGGGGCGGCACATATTGCTGACCCCGGTTCTGATTAAGCTCATTGCTCACGCGATAGAAGAGAATCCGCGTTTCAAGCAAATCATTTTTGGCGGGGTGCTCTATGAGATTGAGGATATTCATATCGCCAATCTGGTCTATATTCCCGACCCGGAGATCATAACCAATGTAATACTCAAAAACCCGCAGCAAAAAACACTGGCCGATATTCAGCAGGAGCTGTTTGCGGCAATCGCACAGGCAAAGATCCAGTTTGCCGCACCGCCGCCTCCCCTTGTTGATTTTTTTACCAGGCTCTGCTCCCGCTACTGCCTCTACCGGCTTATCGGGCAGCGGCTATCCTTCAAAACCATCTATGAGCGGGACCTTATCTCCAACATTATTCTTTCGGTTCACACCTATGCCACGCCGGCAAACTTTACCATGGTAAAAGATGTCATCCCGACAATGAATTTCACCCCGCGCATTCATGTCAGCGGCCCTTTCAAAAAGCCCGTGCTGGACAGCGGCATGCTGACGAGCAGGGAAATTCTTGAACTGCATATTACAACCGACCACAGGATCATAAACGGCATTGATTCGTATCACTTCGGCCAGTCACTGGAGAAAATAGCGGCTCATCCGGAAAAATATTTTGCCTGACCGCGGCGCCGGCAATCGCTCAGGTACAAGAACCATCCTGTGTCGGCAGCAGGATGTCAATCCGGGCAGGGCCGGAGGGCGCCTCTTTACGTGATACTTTTAATGCGCCTGTGGGGAGCAGGAAGGGAGTTTTATGAGTATTGAAAACCAGGTTAATCAGATACTGTTTGCCGCCATCGAAGAGATCAACGAACAATTGCCGCCCGATCGGAAAATCGGTGCCGATAAAGCACGCTGCTGTTCGAGGCGTGAAGGAGTGCTTGATTCGCTTACCCTCGTAAAACTGATCGTGGCAACCGAGCAGAAAGTGCAGGAAACCTCAATATCATCATTACCCTTGCCGATGATCGGGCCATGTCTCAGAAAAACAGCCCTTTTAAATCGGTCGGGTCGCTGGCAAGCTACATTGTCCTGCTTATAAAAGAGAAATCCAACTGAAACACGCCACGAAAGCACACCTCCATGGCCAGGAGCTCAGGCTCCACGGAGCTTTGCACGTGTGTAAGAGCGAGTTTTTATGCGTTCTTATCAAATCCGAAACGGTCGAAAACAGCCGCGTATTTTTCTATAATTGCATCACGGGTAAGGCCCATTTTTTCAAGAGAATAAACATGGTTGCTCGTGTACCGCTGCGCCTTTACCCTGTTTGCTTTCCAGCAGCTGTATGGTAGGCGGGACTCATCTTCAGGCCGAAAGAGGCGCAGAGATCTATACCGTTTGTGCCGGATGCTCGACCAGCGCGGTGTAGAGAATGATGTGCCGGCGATCCGGCGGCAGATTGTTGAATTGCAGCAGCGGGTAGGTATAGAAAAGCAAAAGCAGCTCCAGCTGCTCGTGCAGGTACGGATAGGGCTCAAGGGGGCTCATAACCGTGCTGAAATAAAAAGACAGCATGCTGATCGTGGACGGCACGGTCTCAAAGGGAGTGCGCGCCAGGTAAATGAACCGGGCATCGGGGAACACGGCATCAAGAGACTGCAGCATGGTGCTGAACATGGGGTTTTTGGAAAGAAATATTTTATCGGCTCCGAAAGCATACAGATGGTTCTGCACGCAGCGCTTGTAAAACCCCATGATCCGCTTTCTTTGCGCAACAGGGAGCCCCTGATCAAAAACAAAGTACGGCCACAGCTCCTCGGCAAAAGGCAGGGCGAAGAAAGCGTTTGCCGAGGAAAAAATATGCAGCAGTATCATGCTGTCTTCCTCTGGTTCAAAAAAGCTCACGGGGTGAAATGTGGCAAATCTCCCGAAAATGAGCGTTTCCACAGCCCGCACCAGCCGGTACAGGGGGCTGCCGCAGAGGCTGTCAAGCCGGCCGAGAGCGGCAAAAAATTTTTTTTGGGTAACTGACGGGGCAAGCATGATTTCCCAGGATTTCATCGAGCTGAAGCGGCCTTCATCCTGGGCAAGCAGCCGCTGCAGAAAGGTTGTGCCGCTTCGGGGCGGGCCGATTATGAAAACCGGCTGTCGCACCGCCTGCCGCCGGTATCCCCGGAAAAGGATGTCATCCAGGAAGAAGCCGATCCAGCTTGTTATCTCTGCAATGCCGTAGAAAAGAGAAATACCGAGAAGGGAACAAACCCGCTTTGGCGTGAGCCGGGCATGCGTGCCCCGGGTCTTAAAAAGAGCTTTGTACGCCACGCGAAACAGCAGGCTGAAGTTGAAAAGCATTAGAAAAAACCTTTATCAAAAAAACAGGGTGAATCTTCCCCCAATGGTTCATTGAAATTTTATGCGGCCAAGCCACGTCAGGCAAACCGCTGATGCCCCGCCCCGCACCATCCCGGGCAGCTACAGCAGATAGGTCTCGGGGCTTGCGAACAGTCTTTTCAGGCTCTGGCCGAACCGGTAATAATCAATGCCGTTGATGACGCGGTGGTCCCCTATAACATTAAGCTTCAGGGTTTCCCGGCTCACGACAGCACCGCTTTCATCCACAAACGGCTGCGGCCCCATGGCGCTGGCATGGATACGGAGCACTGCTTTGCCCACCGTCGTTATGCACTTAACATTATAAAAGGGGGCCGGCCCCCCGTAGTCATGATTGGACAGAAAGATATTTGAACCAAACCCCTTGTTGAAAGCCACCGTAAATGCCAGCCGCTGGCTGAGCAGCAGGTTAAGGCGAAGCCTGAAAAAAAGCGCCACAGCCTCCAGCATCCATTTGTTTTTTGGCGCGGCATGCTCCCGTGTTTTCTGTACCATGCCCATCAGGGACTCCTGCTGGATTTCGGCAAGGGTCTTGAGGTGCGCGTTTTCCATGACGATAACGGCAAGGGCCAGCTCCTTGACCGGAAGCATAAAAACATTGGATAGGTAAACCCCCTCAATCTGGTATATGCTGCGGCCGAACACCACCTGGTTGAAAACAGGGTTTTCATCAATGGCAACGGCCAGAAGCCTGGTGAGCACATGGGCAAAAGTAATTTTCCTGCCATAGCGCTCCGATGCCTCACGGGCGCAGGCCAGGCACGGCTCCATGTTAAACGAGTAGATATTGTCGGTAAAGGGGTCGCAGGAGGTGGCCAGCATGTTTATCGTGTTCAGCCGGTGTGTGCCGATTTCCTTCCGCGAAAGCTTCCTCATCCGCAGGTTCTTTTTTTCTGATGCTCCCATGGGCATTCCTTGCAGAGTGAAGTTTTTCTTTTATATCTACCACAAGCGCATGTAATTTCCACGACATTCTGTACGGCTCAGGATTTTTGGCTGTCAGCTGCTGACGAATGCCAGCCGCCCGGCCGCGGCGGCAGCTCACGAGTGATCGAGCATGCATGGCTGTTCAATTGTACAGGCCGTTCTTATGCTGCTATTGGCAGGAAAGATGGAGCCCGCTTTTGGCTTGAAAAAGCCGGGAAAGAGTGAGCCCTCCTAGTGCGGCAGCTCCCTGGATGTCTTTCGTTTTCCGCAGATATAACGCACCGGCGCTGCGGCAAGCCCGTAGACAAACAGGCAGCTGGCAGCGCCCATGGTTATCCATTTCAGGCAGGTCGCCACAGCCATGACCCAGGCCGTTGCATCCATTCTATCAGGATACGCAGACAGTATGACTATGGAGAGAATATTTTCAGTCCAGTCAAGCAGCCCCGGCAGCAGGGCTACAGAGCTCAGCCGTGCGGCTTTCCGGCTGTGCGCATACCCCAGAGCGAGGCGGATACAAACAAGGTAGAAAAACGAATAGACAAGAGGCCAGGCAAAGTCATACACCAGCAGGGCATGTATATAGGCGCTGCGGCCTTGCGGTCCATAGGCTTCGGCCATTTTGTATACAGTGCCGGGCTGCGGAAAAAAACTCAGCCCGGGGCTTCCCGCCTCACGGGTATAGATTTCCAAAGCCGCTTTCTGTTGGGGCAGGACAAAAGAAATGAACGAAACAAACAGCACGAAGGTGATAATGAGTGCCGGGATGGTAGATAGTCTGCCGGGAATTTTATAGAGTGCGCGCATGCCCTGCCTTACTCTCTGATGAATGACCGCAGCACGCGCGGCAGTATGCCGCCGTTGCGGTAGTAGTCGATTTCGATGGGCGTATCAAGGCGGCTGAGTACGGTGAAGCTCGTCACTGCCCCATCGTCGCTGAGAGCTTCCACCGTAACATTCTGCCCCGGCAGTATCGCTTCGGATAGGGCTACCGCATAGGTCTCACGGCCGGTGAGGCCGAGGCTGCGTGCGGTTTCGCCCGTTAAAAATTGTAGTGGCAGCACGCCCATGCCCACAAGATTGCTGCGGTGGATGCGCTCATATGATTCGGCGATCACCGCCCGCACGCCCAGCAGCTGCGTGCCCTTGGCTGCCCAGTCGCGGCTGCTTCCCATGCCGTAGTCGCGGCCCGCGATGATGATGGTCGGTATGCCGGCTGCGATATACCTCTCGGAAGCCTCGAAGATGCTCATGATCCTGCCCTCCGGCAGATGGGCTGTCAGGCCGCCTTCGGCGCCTGCGGCAAGCTCGTTTTTCAGCCGGATATTGGCCAGCGTGCCGCGCACCATGACATGGTGATTGCCCCGGCGGCTGCCATAGGAATTGAAGTCGGCTGGCTGTACGCCATGCTCCGTGAGATAGGCGGCCGCAGGGCTTGTTTCGGCGATAGAGCCTGCCGGGCTTATGTGGTCTGTCGTGATGCTGTGGCCCAGCAGGGCAAGCACGCGAGCCCCGGTAATGGCCGTGATGGGTGCAGGATCTTTTGCCATGTCGAAGAAATAGGGCGGCTCCTGAATATAGGTGCTGTCCTTCTGCCAGCCAAACAGCTCGCCTGCAGTTGCGGCAAGGCTGTTCCAGAGGCTGTTTGCCTGCTCGATGCCCCCGTAGGTTTTTTTGTACATGGCCGGCGTTCAGGGCATGGTGAAGAAGTCCTGCGATTTCATCATCTGAAGGCCAGAGGTCTTTGAAATAGACCGGCTTGCCTGCAGCTGCCGGTGCCCAGGGGCTCGCGGCCAAGGTCGATGTCAACGGTGCCGGCAAGGGCATAGGCAATCACCAGCGGAGGGGATGCCAGAAATGCCGCCCTGACGCTCGGGTGCACGCGGCCTTCGAAATTGCGGTTGCCCGACACCACGCAGGCAGCGACAAGCTTATTGTCACGGATGGCTTGTTCAAGCCCCTCGGCAATGGGGCCGCTGTTGCCGATGCAGGTGGCGCAGCCATAGCCTGCCACATGAAAGCCCAGTTTTTCAAGATAGGGCAGAAGCCCCGCCTCTTTGAGATACTGCGTCACCACGACCGAGCCTGGCGCAAGGCTGGTCTTGACCCAGGGCTTTGTGCTCAGGCCTGCTTCAACGGCTTTTTTTGCCAGCAGCCCTGCTGCAAGCATCACGCTGGGGTTGCTCGTATTGGTGCAGCTGGTGATGGAGGCGATGACGACAGCGCCGTGGGTGATCATCGGCGGTGCTGCCGTCGGGAAGTTCAGCCGCGGCTTGCGCAGCCCTGGCCTGGCTTTCAAGGCCGTAGCCGCGCTTGTCCTTCGGGGCTGCAAGCGAAGCCTGCCATGCGCTCTTCATCGCCGGAGAGCTCAATGCGGTCCTGCGGCCTGCTGGGTCCTGCAAGGCAGGGCGCAACTGTTGACATGTCCAGCTCAAGGGTTTCCTGAAAGACGGGCTCCGGCATGCCGGGCAGCCTGAAAAGGCCCTGTGCTTTGCAGTAGCGCTCAACAAGATCAACAAGCTCCTCCGGCCGGCCGGTGCTGCGCAGATAGGAAATGGTCTGGTCGTCTACCGGGAAAAATCCCATGGTGGCGCCGTATTCAGGGGCCATATTGGCAACCGTTGCCCGGTCGGTGACGCTCATGGCATCAAGGCCGGGCCCGAAGAATTCGACAAATTTCTCAACCACGCCGCGGCTGCGCAGCAGCTCCGTGATGGTGAGCACAAGGTCGGTTGCCGTCACGCCCTCCTGCAGCCTGCCGGTAAGGCGCATGCCCACAACCGGCGGGGCAATCATATACAGGGGCTCGCCCAGCATGACAGCCTCGGCCTCGATGCCGCCGACGCCCCAGCCCGCAATGCCAAGGCCGTTTATCATGGTGGTGTGGGAGTCCGTGCCGACCAGCGTATCGGGGAAAGCGACAGCTTCGCCGTCAATCATGCGGCGCTGCACAACGCAGGCAAGATATTCAAGGTTCACCTGATGGCAAATGCCCTGCGACGGCGGGATGACCCGGAAATTGTCAAACGCGGTCTGGCCCCAGCGGAAAAATTCATAGCGCTCGCGGTTGCGCTCAAACTCGCGGGCTGTATTGAGCTCAAGAGCCTGCGGGCAGCCGCTTGCGTCCATCTGCACGCTGTGATCAACCACAAGGTCAACCGGTATGCGCGGGTTGATGCGCTGCGGGTCGCCGCCCAGGCGCGCCATGGCGCTGCGCATGGCGGCAAGGTCAACCACGCAGGGCACGCCCGTGAAATCCTGCAGCAGCACCCGGCCCGGCCTGAAGGCTATTTCAACGGGATCGGGGCTGGCGGGATTGTACCGGGCAAGCCGCAGGATATCATCGCGGGTTATGGTGGCGCCGTCTTCTCCGCGCAGCAGGGCCTCCAGAAGAATTTTTATTGAAAAAGGCATGCGTGAGAGGTCGGCAAAGCCCTGTTCTTCAAGGGCTGCGAGGCGGTAATACACGACAGCGCCGCCGGCTGTTGCAAGCCCTGCGCGGGCATGAAATGAGTCGGGATGTGCCATGGCTGATGGAGGCTCCTTTCAGATTGCAGCATCAGGCAAAAGAGCTTGCCTGTTAAAAGTTTTACGGTTATACCTGTTTAGAGGGGTATTTTCAAGCCTCATTGCCGTTCCGGGAACGCAATCGGGAAAATTATTATGACATGTGAGCTGGCACACAAAACCTGCAGAAATATAGCGGCCGGGAAGTTCTATCCTCTCGGGGCCACTGTTCAGGATGGCGGCGTCAATTTCGCCCTGTATTCCAAACATGCGCGCGAGGTTTTTCTGCTGCTGTTTGATGATCCTTCAGGGCCGCCTACCGACATCATCCGCCTTGACCACTGCTCACGCCATATCTGGCACTGCTTCGTGGCAGGCATCGGCCCGGGCCAGCTCTACGGCTATAAGGTGCGGGGCGAGTACAATCCGGAGCGCGGGCTGCGCTTTAACGGGCATAAGCTGCTGCTGGACCCGTATGCCCGGGCGCTCACCGGCAAGGTCGTCAATCACGACAATCTGCTGCTTGGCTATGATTCCCTTGCTGCTGGCAAGGATGCGGTCATGGACTGCCGCGACAGCTCGGCAGTGCTGCCCAAATGCATTGTCATGGACAGCGGCTTTGACTGGCAGGGCGATGCGCACCTGGACATCCCCCTGCCCGAGCTGATCATCTACGAAGTGCATGTGAAGGGGTTTACCGCCCATCCATCATCGGGGGTGCGGCATCCCGGCACCTATCTTGGCTGTATAGAGAAGATACCCTATCTGCGCGAGCTTGGCATCAATGCCGTCGAGTTCATGCCTCTGCAGGAATTCTGCGTTGAGGACTTTCTCGTGGAGCGGGGCCTCACCAACTACTGGGGCTATAACACCATCGGCTTTTCCGCGCCTGAATGCTCCTACAGCACGCAGAGCAGCCCCGGCTGCCAGGTCAGCGAGTTCAAGATGCTGGTGCGCGAACTGCACCGGGCGGGCATCGAGGTCATCATGGACGTGGTGTACAATCACTCCGGCGAGGGCAACGAGCTGGGCTCAACAGTAAGCTTCAGGGGCATCGACAACCCTACCTATTACTGCCTTGAAGGCCTGCCCCATGAGCCCGGACGGCGCTACCGCGATGTGACCGGCTGCGGCAACAGCCTTAATTTCGACGAGCCGCAGGTGCTGCGCATGGTCATGGACTCGCTGCGCTACTGGGTGCAGGAGATGCATGTCGACGGGTTCCGCTTCGACCTTGCAACGGTGCTGGGCAGGCAGGAGGGGGGCTTTCGCAAATCGGCTTCTTTTTTTGACACCATCTCGCAGGACCCGGTTCTCAATACCGTGAAGATTATCGCCGAGCCCTGGGATATCCATACCTACCAGGTCGGGAATTTTCCGGTTGACTGGTCCGAGTGGAACGGCAAATTCCGGGATACCGTGCGCCGCTTCATCCGGGGCGATGCCGGGCAGCTTGAAGACCTCGGGTGGCGCCTGACGGGCTCTGCCGACCTGTTTTGCGAAGACGGCAGGCATCCCTACAACAGCATTAATTTTGTTACCTGCCACGACGGGTTCACGCTGCATGACCTTGTTTCTTACAGCAGGAAGCACAATGAGGGCAATGGGGAAAGCAACCGCGACGGCCTGGATGAAAATTTTTCCACCAATTGCGGCATTGAAGGCCCGGCCCGCCAGGAGCAGGTGCTGCAGCTGCGGCGGCAGCTGGTGAAAAATTTTATCTGCTGCCTGCTTTTTTCTCGCGGAACGCCCATGCTGCTCGGGGGAGATGAGTTTCTGCGCACGCAGCAGGGCAACAACAATGCCTATTGCCAGGACAATGCCATCAGCTGGTTTGACTGGGGCCTGGTCAGGGAAAACGCGGCTATGGTTGAATTTGTTAAAAAGGCCATTGCTTTCAGAAAAACACACGCCGTTCTTGAGGGAAGGAGGTTTTTTCATGGCTTTGACTCAGCAGGCGCTGAAACCCCCGATATCCTGTGGTATGGCCCTGATATGAAGCCCCTTCAGTGGAACGATAGGGAGGCGCGCACGATATGCTACCGGATCGACGGCGGCCCGGAGCCGTGGCCGCTGGGCAGCTACGAGCTGTTTTTCGCGCTCAATGCCGACCGGAGGGCACAACCCGTGCGCCTGCCGGCGCTTTCCGGCCGGCAGTGGCAGCGCATTGTCGATACCAGCCTTGAAAGCCCCCATGATTTTTGCGACCCTGCTCAGGCAGGGCCCTGCGCTGCGCCAAACCCGTATATGGTAGGTCCCCAGACGGTTGTCGTGCTGATCGGGAGGTGATGCGCCTGGCGGTTTTGGTTTTTGACCACAGTCAGTGATTCTGAAGGTGCGGCAAAAAAAACTTAAAAAAAAATGTTTGCCCCTTGCGGAGCTGAAAATATACGTTATAATTAAACAAGGTAATGGAGAGCAATTTCCATTATACCTCCTCTTTCCCCCTGGGAGCCCCTCCCCAGGGGGATTTTTTTATCTGCAGACTTACCCCAACCCCCGGCTTGCTCCTGCCCGGCAGTAAAAAATTTTTAAAAAAGTAATTCAATTGACAAATTAGTAACATTTGAAATATAGGTTTTTACCTAAAAGGCAATAATTACTTAAAATCCAATTTCAATTTATTAAGGAGATTCTCATGGCCAATCATGCCAATAGTTAATAATGGCTGGTAGCTGGTAGGGCGTGGGAAGTTTGTGTTATTTGTCCGCAACGTTCCCCCTAATGTTCCCGTATTGGCAATTGAGGAGGGTCTTCATGGGCGGCAAAACATTGATCACAGCCGGCTGAAAAGACCGGCCTGATCTTGGGCACTGCGATGCTCAGTTGGCATCCGTGCTCTCAGCAAGTTTTTTTTTCCACTGGGCAAGTTTTGTGAGGGCGTCAAGGGGGGTGATGCTGTTGGTATCGAGGCTGCGCAGCTCCTCAAGGAGCGGGTGCTTTTCATAGACCGTCTGGGGCGGCAGCAGGGTGGGGGACTTCTGCTTTCAGGGGCTTGAAAAGGGGCAGATCATAGAGCGAGGTGCCGCCTTTTTTCTTTTTAAGAATCTGGGTGATCGAGTCCTCGGATATTTTTTCTTCCTCAAGGCATAAAAGAACCTCTTCAGCGCGCTCGATAATCTCGGCCGGAAGTCCGGCAAGCTTGCCGACATGGATGCCGTAGCTGCGGTCGGCTCCGCCCTCCACCACTTTGCGGAGAAAAAGGATGCTGTCCTCTATTTCCTTGACGGTTACATTGAAGTTTTTGATGCCAGTGCGGTGATCGGCAAGCTCGGTCAGTTCATGATAGTGGGTGGCAAAAAGGCATTTGGGCCTGAATTTTTTTTGGGTGAGATATTCGCACACTGACCAGGCAATGCTCAGGCCGTCGAAGGTGGAGGTGCCGCGGCCTATTTCGTCGAACACGAGCAGGCTGCGCGAGGTGGCATTGTGCAGAATATTTGCCGTTTCGATCATCTCGACCATGAACGTGCTTTCTCCGCGGGCAAGGTTGTCTGATGCGCCGATGCGGGAGAAGACCCGGTCCACCACGCCGATGCGCGCCACGCGCGCAGGAACAAAAGAGCCCATTTGCGCCATGAGCACGATGATGCCCACCTGGCGGATATAGGTGGATTTTCCCGCCATGTTGGGTCCGGTGATGATGAGCATCTGGCTGTCATCGCCGTTGAGCAGCACGTCATTGTCCACAAAGGCTTCACCATCGAGCATCTGCTCGACCACGGGGTGCCGGCCTCCGGCAATATAGATCGTATCGCCGTCGGACACCTCAGGCTTTGAAAAGTGATTGGTGAGCGCCGCAGCGGCCAGTGATGCAAGCACATCGAGCACTGCCACGGCAGAGGCCGTGCGCTGTATGTCGGCAATATGGGCCAGCACGAGCTGCCGCACCTCTTCGAATAGTTCGTACTCAAGCTCATGGGCTTTTTCTTCGGCCCCCAGTATTTTTTCTTCATACTCCTTCAGCTCCGGTATGATGAAGCGCTCGGAATTCACCAGAGTCTGCTTGCGCACATAGGTGATGGGCACCTGGGAGAGATTGGCATTGGTGATGTCGATATAATAGCCGAAAACCCGGTTGTATTTTATTTTGAGGGACTTGATGCCGGTTGCCTCGATTTCGCGTCGCTGGAGGTCGGCGATAAAGTCCTTGGCATGGGTGGAAATGCTGCGCAGCTGGTCAAGCTCAGGGCTGTAGCCGTCGCGCACGAAGCCGCCGTCGCGCACGCCAAAGGGCGGCATGTCGACAAATGCACGCTCAATAGTCTCGACAAGGCCGGTAAGATTGCAAAGATTCTCCTGCTGGGCTTTTGCTATATCGGCATGCACGGCGGCAAGGCTTTCTTTCAGCAGCGGCACTGCCTTAAGCGAGCTTCCTAAAGCCGTGATGTCGCGGGCCGAGGGCGTGCCGCAGTTCAGGCGAGCCAGCAGCCGCTCAAGGTCACGCACGGGCTGCAGGTGCTTCCGCAGCTGGTGCAAGGCATCTTTTGTTGCTGTCAGCTCCTCAACCGCCTGGAGCCGCTCGTTGATAAGGTGCGGGTCAAGCAGCGGCCGCGAAATCCACTGCGTGAGAAGCCGGCCGCCCATGGGCGTTATCGTGCGGTCAAGGATGCTGTACAGGGTGGCGTTCCGGTCTCCCGAGGAGGAGCTGACAAGCTCAAGATTGCGCACGGTCTGCTTGTCAAGGACCATAAAGCGTGTCTGCTGCAGCGGGATGGGAGTGCGCAGATGCTCCAGGGACTTGTGCAGATTATCTTTCAGATAATAGAGCAGGGCGCCGGCTGCCGCGATGCCGGCAGGAAGCCCTTCAATGCCAAAACCGGCAAGCGCCGCAACGCGGAACTGGTCAAGGATGCGCTTCTGTGCCTCCGCGGGGTCAAATATCCAGTCCTCGTATTCGTTGAGTACCGGATTGTGCGATTTAAGGAAAAGCCTCAGCAGCGCTTTATCGAATTTGGCCGGCATGACGCATTCTTTCGGGCTGAGCCGGATGAGCTCGTCTTCCAGCTCCTGCGCTCCTGAGAACTCGCCCACGCGAAACTCTCCCGTGCCGAGGTCAAGATAGGAAAGGCCGAAGTTTTTTTTGTTGTGGCAGACTGCTGCAATATAGTTAAACTGCCCGGTCTCTGCAGTGTCATCCTCAAGATTGGTGGCAGGGGTTACCATGCGCACTATTTCGCGCTTCACTATCCCCTTGGCAAGCTTCGGGTCTTCCACCTGATCGCAGATGGCCACTTTCAGGCCGGCGCGGGTGAGGCGGTTAATATAGCCCTGGGCCGCATGGTAGGGGACGCCGCACATGGGGATGCGGCTGTCCTGACCGCCCTCGCGCCCCGTAAGCGTTATATCGAGAAGCGCCGATGCGGTCTTTGCATCCTCAAAAAACATTTCATAAAAATCACCAAGGCGGAAGAACAGTATGGAGTCCTTTGCAAGGGTTGTGCGGATGGCCTGATACTGCTGCAGCATGGGGGTGAGAGACATAGAGGGCTCCATGAAAATGAAGAGCGTATATTAAAGCGT
>CAVRBJ010000044.1:0-10580 GCA_963718965.1 uncultured delta proteobacterium
TGCATGGTCTTTCTATGCAGCGTCCCATGCTCTATGAGGGGCTTCTCAGTTCGGGAGGGGTACAGTTTCGCGCATTTATGACTCTTCAGGAAGTACAGGAGGCACGAAAGGCTCTTATCATGTGCCGTGACATTGACAGTCTGCTTTTTAGCCAGTGGTCTATTGATCCAGGCTGGATTATGACAGGTTTTGTTTCGGCAACAACGCTTACAGAGCCTGCGCAGCTTCGGGCTGAGGCCGTTTTTCTTACCGTGCTTGCCCGCTATATACTGACCGGTAAAACGAGGCTTGAGGCTCTTTTAGAGGCTGAAACCAGGCAGTTTCTTGACGCCGCTTTTGAACAAAAGGCAGATGGCGGATTCTGTCTTAAGAGCTCATTGCGCAACGATACGCTTGCCTGGCTTGCATCTTTTTATGATGGCGGCGTGCCGCCTGCTCTGGAATCCTTCACCAGGTCCATGCTTGACCGCTTTGAAGAGACATTTTCTTCACTTACAGCGAAAAAAACCATTGAGCAACGCTATGTTGATAAGCTACTATTTAAAAGAGGTGAATAAACCGGTTTTGCATCCTGCCCGCCATGGCGGATGCAGACCATGTGTTAACCACAGAAAGGAAGGTTTGTATGTCGGATAAAAAGAAGACGATTCCCAGTATCGCAGCAGCCCTTCAGGTAGCTTTTTATGCATCGTACCTGGTTCCTGACTATAAGAACCTGACTTTGGAAGAGCGTACGAAAAAGGTGGAGGAGGACTATTTCATGGTTCTTAAGATTGCTGATGTGATTTTCGAGCAGGCGCGTCATGAAAAGCTGCCCCCTGATCAGAAGCGAATTATCAGTAAATACATATAACATTTTTTTTAATATTCAGCGAGGGCGGCTTTATGCCGCCCTCTGCCTGCGATGAGATCCTTGCCGTGTTTTCAAATTATCTCTTCTTTATAGTCGTCTTTTCCCTTTTTTCATTCTCCGAGATCAGCGCAGTGCCTGTTATCGCCCTGTCAGATATTATTGGCTGCATGCTGATTTCCTATGCTCTGTTTTATATGCTCAGTAAGTTGTTTTTTGCACGTTTGGAAAAAAAATATTCGGCAGGCAGGCCTGCTTCGTTTTCCAGTCTCCATGGCAGCCTGATAAACCGCTGTACGATTTTTGCTGTTTTTGTATATGCATTTTTTATCTATGTGCTGGACATCAAATCTGCTTTCACCGCCGTTCCGTTGCTGGCCCGGAGCGATTTTCTTCAGAGCTTTATAGCGGTCATGCTTTTTTTTGTTTTTCTCGTTATTATCTGGATATGCGCGTTTCCTTCGTACAGGCATTTTTTCAACACCGGGGCGAGCCTCAAGGGCTATGTTTTTTCACATGCCAGATTCAACAGCGCGATTATCGCACCATGGATCATATTTTCATTGATTATTGATTGTGCCAGACTGCTGCCACCTGCCATCAGCTCTCTTCTCACCGACAGCACACTTACCGGGTATGCGTTCATGGCGTGTGTGTTTGTTGCCATGGGAGTTTTTTTTCCGCCGCTTCTTGTCCGGCTGTGGGGTTGCAAGCCCATTGGCCATGGTTTTGTTCGCAGCCGGCTGACGCAGTTCTGCGCGAAAGCCAAATTTTCATATGCTGAGATGCTGGAATGGAATCTGTTTGAAGGCAAGCTCATAACTGCCGGAGTCCTGGGTTTTGTTCCATGGTTTCGCTATCTGCTTATAAGCCCGGCACTGCTTGACCTGCTTGATGAGCAGGAGCTCGAGGCAGTGGTCGCGCATGAAATCGGACATGTGAAAACGGCATCATATGCTCTTTTATATCCTGTTTGTTCTGGGGTATTCTTTTTTTGCCTATGTTTTTTTTTCATCAATTTTTTATTATCTTCTTTCTCAGGATTTTATTTTTAACCTTGTCATAACTGCAGATGGCAGGCCCGGCCCGATACTGTCTTTCCTTGGCATACTGATTCTTCTGGGCTTTTTGCTTGTTTATTTCCGGCTGCTTTTCGGGCTTTTTTCGCGCAACTTTGAGCGGCAGGCCGACGGTTATTCCTGCATGTATACAGGCTCAGGCAATGGCATTATTGAGTCGCTGGAAAAAATTGCTTTAGCCGGCTCTCAAAGCCGAAGCGCACCTAACTGGCACCATTTCACTATACAGGAGCGCATCGATTTCATGCGCAGCTGCTCTGCCGACAGCGGCCTTATTAAAAAGCATGACCTCAGGGTCAGGCGACTGATTGCAGCATATTGCGCTGTTCTTCTGCTGACTGCCGGTGCGCTATTTCTGTCAGGTGGCTCGTTTACGGGCAGCTCGGATTTTTCGGTCCTGCAGAAAATAACCGAGCGGCGCGTTGAGTCCGATCCAGACAACCCGCTGCTTTATTTTCTGCTTGGTAATATTTATTTTGAAAAAGAGGACTATGGCCGCGCTGAAATTTCATATCTTGCTTCGCTCAGGCTTTCGCCCGACAATGCTGAAGCACTCAATAATCTTGCCTGGCTGTATGCAACCGCAGAGGATCAACTATTGCGCAACGCCTCCAAAGCGCTCATGTTTGCCCGGAAAGCCGCGGAGCTCGATCCCAAACCGCATATCCTTGATACCCTGGCAGAGAGCTATTTTGTTAATGGTGATTTTCAGCATGCCCTTGATACAATTGATGAGGCCCTTGCTCAGGACCCTGTCGACAGGCCGTATTTTGAAAAACAGCGCATTAAATTTCAGGAGCATATTGAGGCGAAAGGCGCTGACCAATCGCGAAGACGATGCATCAGATCAGGGCTCTGCCGGCGTTCCGATTTAGCTGCACAAGAAAAGTTCAGTTTCTAATCGAATACCTGTTTGAGCCATCTAAAAGCAGGATTCAGGCTTTTTTTAAGAAGTTCCTGTCTGAGAAGTTCCCCGGCAGGCTTTCCCTGTTCCATGACATTCTCTATTTTACCGAAATCAAGCATTCTGACATCGTAGAGTTCGGGGCATATATAAATGTCGGGCTTGAGCCGCTTCATTTTTTCATTGAGAACAGCTGTCTGCATTATTTCGAAAGTGCCCATAACCGATTCCAGGGCATTGGGAACTTTGTGCTTTTCCGGAATTCTTACTTTGCTGACATTCACCGCTATGGTGAAGTCGACTTTGCCTAAGAGCAGATCATAGGGCACCATGTTTACTGTTCCACCGTCGACAAGCACATGCCCACCAAGCACGACTTGTGAAAATACGCCGGGAACAGCCATGCTTGCCTGAAGGGCAGGCAGCAGGGGGCCTTTTTTAAAAACAACCTCCTCCCCTGTCCAGAAATCCCCCGCAACGGCCAGCAGGGGAATTTGTAAATCCTCAAACCTGCGCTCTTTGATTTCGCTGAACAGATACTCGATGAAACCCTGAGCATTGATAAGGCCGCCGCGTGAGAAATTTGCCTTAAAAACAGATGCCCACTTCAGCAGGTTTGCTTTCTTTCCGATTACATCCCGCAGGCTGTCATTGCGAAGGATGACATGGCCCAGGACTTTTTCCCTGATCTGCTTACCGGGCATGCCTGAGGCATAGAGGGCGCCTACAATTGCTCCCATGCTTGTACCGGCAATCAATTTGGGTTTAATCCCCATCTCGTCGAGCATTTCAAGAACCGGTATATGGGCAAGGGCGCGCACACCGCCGCCGCCAAGGGCAATTCCTATATTCATATTAAAAATCCCGAATAGTAATATTTGCGCTGCAGATAAATCTCTATTGCGAGGGTGTTTTTTTGTTTTGCATAGAGCATGTCAGCCTTTTGCATCACGCGCTAGTTTGGCCGGTGTGCGACCCAAATGGTGTGTCGCCCTCCCTTGCCGCCGCTCCGCGCGGCGACGTTTTTTTTCTGCACCTCAAATCCCGCTTTTCGGAGCTTCTTGCTAAATGCGCTGTCGGGGGCTGCTGACCACACGGTCAAAATCCCCTGTGGTCGTAAGGCCATGTAGATAACCGAAAGGCCGATATCGCTGTACAGCCAGTCATTGCTTTTCTGCGTCATGCTGTCAGGGCTGTTGTCAACATCAAGCATAATGGCATCAAAGCCGCCCTGCTCGTTTTTGAGCAGGATGCAGACATCATGCTCCTGCACATCAACGCGGCTATCCTGCAGAGGATGGCCGGCCAGATGCCCAAGAAAGCTTCTGTTCCACTGAACCACCGCCGGCACCAGTTCGGCAACAATCACCGTAGCATCCTTGCGCAGGATTGCCAGAGCAGCGGCAAGGGTGTACCCAAGGCCAAGCCCCCCGACAAGCACCCTGGCTTTAGGGCTACGGGCAATGGGCATGCACGCAAGCTCTGCCAGTACGTCCTCAGAGCCATGCATGCGGCTGTTCATAAGTTCTTTTCCATCAAAAGAGATAAAGAAATCATCGCCCCGCTGGTACAGCTGCAGCTTTCCTTCTTTATCGGGTGTCTGCGCATTGCCAAGAAGTTTTCTTGGTATCATAGCTGCCTCAGTTAAGTTCGAACGCTGGGGAATTATCTGTAATTAGTGTTGGAAAGTGTAAAAATGACAGGTGTATGGGCACAATCATTATCGCTTCTAACCTAGCATATCAAAAGGACTATTATAATTCAATCCAGCATGTCGGCCACGATATTTTTTATTATACATTGAAAACCCGTCCATACCATACAATTTGGAGATGGAACTTGCAGGTTGACATGCCTGCTCATGATATATAAAAGTAGGGGCCATCAGAAATACATATCCATGACCTATTTGGCAAATGTTGCTAAGCAATACAAGGAGCAGTGCAATGGTGCAAAACCGCGAACATGCGCGTTCGGGCACAACCGGTAAAGTCGAATATATAACCGCCGAGGGCTACCGTCACCTTGAAGATGAGGCGAACTATTTATGGACAGTAAAGCGGCCTGAAGTGGTAAGCGCACTGGCCGATGCTGCAGCAGAAGGAGACCGGTCAGAAAATGCTGAATATTTGTACCGCAAGCGTCAGGTTGCAGAGATTGACCGCCGGCTCCGTTTTCTGGGCAAGAGAATGGAATCGGTCATTATGGTGACGGATAAGCCCAAATCAGACGGCCGGGTCTATTTTGGCTGTTATGTGACCGTTGAGGATGAAGAGGGTGAAACAAAACGCTACCGAATCGTTGGAGCTGATGAGTGGGACAGCAAGCGATCAGAAATCAGCATGGACTCGCCCATGGGAAAAGCCCTGCTCGGCAAGCGACTGGAGGATGCAGTTCTGGTGCGCCGCCCCATTGGCGACATTTATCTGACCATAGTAGATGTGTCAGTTGATCCGTAAGCACAGGCTGTCTTTATTATACTCCAAACGGGATGCTGCTGCCGCAGGTGTTATTTTTCAGCCATGTTTCCCCTTGCCATCCACCATCAGGCATTATGTTATTAGGTAAATGACGGCATCTGTGTTATAATTTCATCAGTTTTATGACAGGCCTTTGAAAAACACCTCGCAGTTCTGATCCTATCGGAACCGTGCACATACATTGCCGCTGCAACGTATAGTTTATCCGCGCTTCAATACTTCGGATTTGTGCGCCCTGCATCAGGAGCTTTTCTCTCTGTCATCTTTTTTTTTCGGTATGCCCCCATTTTATGACGGGCGCATAGCGGATGCATGCAAACACTATAAACCGGAGCACTGTTTTGATCTCTACATTCAATCTTGCCATACAGTTCGGGGAAAAACCCCTGTTTGAGCATATTTCAGTCAGGTTCGGCGAGGGCAACCGCTACGGCCTCATCGGAGCCAATGGCTGCGGCAAGTCGACGCTTATGAAGATACTTGGCGGCGATATGGAGCCCACTGTCGGCACTGTTTCCGTTGACCCTCATGAGCGGGTCGGCAAGCTGCGCCAGGACCAGTTCGCTTTCGAGGACTGCACGGTGATGGATACCGTCATCATGGGCCATACCGAACTGTGGCGGGTGAAGCAGGAGCGCGACCGCATCTACGGCCTTGCTGAAATGAGCGACGAGGACGGCATGAAAGTGGCTGAGCTCGAAGCCGAGTTTGCCGAGATGGGGGGCTATAATGCCGAGTCCGATGCCGGCGAACTGCTGCTTGGCGTTGGCATACCCGCTTGAGCAGCACACAGGCCTTATGCGCGCCGTAGCGCCTGGCTGGAAGCTGCGCGTGCTGCTGGCGCAGGCTCTGTTTGCCGACCCTGATATCATGCTGCTGGACGAGCCGACCAACAACCTCGACATCAATACCATCCGCTGGCTTGAAGGCATTCTCAACGCCCGCAACAGCACGATGATCATCATCTCGCATGACCGGCACTTTCTGAACAGCGTCTGCACGCATATGGCAGACCTTGACTATGGTGAGCTGCGCGTCTACCCGGGCAATTACGACGAGTACATGACTGCCGCCAGCCAGGCCCGTGAGCGGCTTGTGTCCAGTAATGCCAAGAAAAAGGCCCAGATAGCCGAACTGCGGACATTCGTGAGCCGGTTTTCAGCCAATGCCTCCAAGGCCAAGCAGGCGACATCGCGCGCCCGGCAGATTGAGAAAATAAAGCTTGAAGACATCAAGCCGTCGAGCCGGGTCAGCCCGTTTATCCGCTTTGAGCAGGAAAAAAAGCTCTTTCGTCTGGTTGTGGAAGTTGCGGGCCTGAGCAAGGGCTATGACGGTGCGCCGCTGTTCAAGGGGCTCAACCTGATGATCAAGGCCGGTGAGCGTATCGCCATTATCGGCCCCAATGGCATCGGCAAGACAACGCTGCTTCGCTGCCTCGTAGGTGATCTGCTGCCGGATGCGGGCGCTGTCAAATGGTCTGAAAATGCCAATATCGGTTATTTTGCACAGGACCATGCTGCAGACTTTGCTTCCGAAACGACGCTTGTCGACTGGCTTAACCAGTGGAAGCCGGCAGGCCAGGATGAGCAGGTCCTGCGCAGCACTCTGGGGCGGCTTCTGTTTCCTAAAGATGATATTTATAAAGCCGTTAATATTATTTCCGGCGGAGAGCAGGGGCGCCTGCTGTTCGGCAAACTGATTCTGCAGCAGCCCAATGTCATGGTGATGGATGAGCCTACCAACCACATGGACATGGAATCCATAGAGGCCCTCAATTATGCGCTGGAAAATTATCCCGGCACCCTTATTTTTGTGAGCCATGACCGGGAATTCGTTTCATCGGTTGCAACGCGCATCATCGAGCTGAAGCCCGATGGCATTGCGGACTTCTCCGGCGCCTATGAAGACTATCTCCAAAGTCAGGGCGTGGAATAGACAGCTTGTTTGTGTAAACAGCATGATCAATTTTTGACTTGACTGGAATTCATGCCCTGTCTTATAGTAATGGGGAATACCGCATTCGTATGGTTATTGTATGTGCTGTGCGTTAATGGCTCAAGCACAGATTAAAATTGCAGTGCAAATTTGAGGTTTGTATTGACACAGCTGTCGCAATTTATTCAGAGCAATTTCGAGAAAATTTTTATTCTCGTCAGCATACTTGCTGCCTTGCTCATTACCTATTTCGTCCCCAACAATATCTCCTTTCTGAATTTCTTTTTCCTTCCTGTCATCCTGGCCGGCTATTATGTGGGGGTACGCCTCTCTGTGCCCGGAGCGGTTTTTTGTCTCTGTATCGTTTTGTTTAATGCCGCTGTTTCCCCTGCACAGTATCAGCCCCCCCAGGGGGTTGAACAGGTTGTTGCTTTTGTGCTTACCTGGGGATGTTTCCTTGTGCTTGCCGGAGCATTGGTCGGCAAGCAGCAGGAGAAAATAATCCATGAGCGCGAGGGTCTCAAGCGCTTGAACATTGAAGTTATTGAAGCATATGACAAATTGAAAAGGGCGCGGGCTGAAACAGTTATGGGCATGGCAAAGCTCAGCGAGTGCCGTGACCGCGACACCGGTCTGCACCTTGAAAGGGTCAGCGAAGTCTGCCGCATAATCGCTCAGGAGCTTCGCCGCATGCCGCCGCTCGACTCCTATATCACCGATGAGTATATTGATGACCTCGTGCTGTCGTCCGTGCTTCATGATATCGGCAAAGTTGGTATACCTGATATTATTCTTTTAAAGCCGGGTGAGCTGACTGCTGAGGAGTTTGATACAATGAAGATTCACACGACGGTAGGAGGTGATGCGCTCACAGCTATTGAGAAGCGCATGGAGGGGCGGTCTTTTTTTACCCTCGGCAAGCAGATCGCCTACTGTCACCATGAGCGCTGGGACGGCAAAGGGTACCCCAGTGGCCTCAGCGCCGAAACTATTCCTCTTTCTGCACGTATAGTGGCTGTTGCCGACACCTACGATGCCATCACCTCAGACCGGATTTACCGGACTGGCCTGTCCCATGATGAGGCGATGCGGAGAATCATACAGAGCAGGGAAACGCAGTTTGATCCCCGTATCGTTGATGCTTTTGTCGCCTGCGAAGCTCAGGTGCATTTTTTGCTAAACAGGTGTAACCCCACGACGCCTGCCATCGTTTAAATATCCCCGGCTGCATTTTTATGGGGCCTTCCTGTTTTTATCTTGCCACATGAATTGAATGCCGGCAATAGTCTTTTGCAATTTCATGGCATCTATTTATAAACTTTAACTGTTTTTGAATACTTATTGATTTCTCTAATAGGACTCCGATAAATTTTTAAAACATATTATTTATGCAACTGCCAGTAACTATTTGACCATATGCGTGTTATATTTAAGGTGTGCATTTTTTTTAAATAATTTATTTAAAGGAGAACATGTATGAAGAAAACAGCTTTTTTATTCTGTGCAATGATCGTTGGTTTTTCTTTCATCATAAGCTCATCTGCTTTAGCTCTTGATGGAGCACAGCCGCAAAAAAGGGGGATGATGGGCAGGCACTGCATATCCAGATGGGAAATGATCAAGTTTATAAAAAATCTGGATATAACCGACGAGCAGAAAGCTGCACTTGAAGCTTTAAAAGATGAGACGGACAATAAGACGGAAGCTCTGGCAACACAGATAATGGATTTGCAGAATCAAATGACAGATAACTTTCTGGCTGTAGAAATCGATACTGCCGCAGCAGAGACTCAAATTGATGCCATGCTGGTGCTTCAGACGCAGCTGTCGGACATCCTTCTTCATGCCGAACTGCAGGCCGTACAGATCCTCACGGCAGACCAGCGCACCCTGATCCTTGAGATGGTCAACAAATTGCGGGCTTGTGCCGATGCTCAGCACGGATGGATGGGTATGAATAAGCCTGCATACTTTTCACTTATCATGCCTGAAAAAGCTTTATAATCGTTTTATTTCTATTTTTAATATACGGGGGATGCTGTATACCGGCATCCCTCCTTTTTATTAACTTTTCAGATACATATCAAAATATTATAGCCGTTTTGGGGATTTCCTCCGTATCAATCAGTAGCTGCATTTAGCACATAAATGGAATATCGGCCTTGTAGGTCATTAACAAAGGCTTACCATACCCGGATTTTTTCATGACCTTGTTTCAAATGACATAAAGACATGTAAAAACGTCTGTCATATTACTTCTTCTCAGCGGGTTTGCAGCAGCGGTGCCCGAGAAATTCATGGCGGTGATCAGTGGCCTCAATGTTTAAAGAGCACCTTCAATGGAATTGAGCAGATAGCTCTGATCGGCCATAAACACTTCGCTCTCGCTGCGGCTCGACCATTCATACACATTGCCGCCCATATCATAAATGCCCAGATCATTTACGCAGTTCTCATAGAGGCCCGAAGGCACGGCAGCACTGTCCATGGAGCCATATGTGTTGCAGTAATCCCTGCCGTTGACTTTGCCCCGTGCCATAGGGATACCTCAGCTTCTTATTGCCATAGTAGGCTGCCTCCCACTGCTCGGGGGTGCACAACTCCTTGCCCTGCTTATCGCATTCTTCGCAGGCTTCCGCCCAGGTTGTGCGCAGCAGGGGATAATATCCGTAGTGATTGGGATACTCGTATTTGTCGATATAAAAATTGCCGCCCGGCACAAAGACCATCTCGTCTTTGGGCGGCGACTGATTATCGATTTTTATCGGCTTGGATATGATGGCAGCGCCTGTTGATTTCGCATCAGCCGGCGTTGCACGCAGGCGATAGAGCCGGCCGACCTGCCCGATATCCTTTTCCGATTCCCAGACGCAGACATAATGATTCTGGTCGCGCTTTGTAGTGAGCTTTGCCAGCTTGTTCATCTTGCCGCCGGGAGCGCCTGACGATTGCAAGCATGCCGGACTGCGAGTACACCGTTGCCGGACTCCAGGGACCGCCTTCCAGCTGGTATTCAAAAGTGACGGAGTTTAAATCGCCATCAGGGTCGCGCAGAGCGAACAGCACGGGCACATGATACACGCTTTCCTTGGTCTTGAGGTACACAAGCTCGGGCTTCGTGTTCCCCTGTTTTACGCTGAGAATTGTCTTGCCCTGTCCGCTGATATTGGCGGTGGTTGTGCCGGTCACGGTGAAGACATAGGCGCCTGGCTTTGTATTTTTAGGCACTGCTATCTCACAGGTAAAAATTCCGTCGCCCTTCAGACTGTCGCCATGGGTGCCGTCATCAAACAGGTCCTGCGCTGTTCCGCCAAGGGCAGAAAGGTCTATGC
>CAVRBJ010000045.1:0-13502 GCA_963718965.1 uncultured delta proteobacterium
GAGTTGCCCCGAACATCATGGCCACAAATACGGGGATGACCTGCGCAGGCCAGTCCGTGAATGTCGGCGACAGGGCAAGGTCAGGAACCAGTTCCGCCGTCACAAAATACCCCTTGAGCATCAGCAGCATTGCCGCCACTATCGGAATATTGGCAAGCAGGCCTGACGCAGCACCCACGCCGGCCACCAGGACCAGGGCAATGATAACAAGATCGGTGCCGAACCAGGCGTAGAGATTCTGTGACAGGCTCTGCAGGATGCCGGTCTTGTTGACCGCCTGGACCAGCGCGAAAAGGCAGAAAAGAAACATGATCGTTCTCCAGTCAATGTCTTTCAGGACATTGGTAATAGGCTCGACTTTTGCGGTATGCACGACCAGCAGCGCAAGGGTTGCCGCAATGATGGCCGCTCCCGGAGGAACAAGCTGCGTCGGCGCATTTTCCCCGAATATGAAAAGGAGCACCATCAGCGCCAGCACCAGAAGCGAAAACAGCGCATAGCCGGGCCGCTCAAGGGGCTGCACTTTGAGATTGTCCGGCAGGGCATACTGCGCCTGCCACACGTCTTTCATCAGCAGCGGCAGGAGGGGAATAATCGCCAGAAGGCAGAGCAGCCCGCCCAGGCTCACCTTCTGCAGGTACTGGGTGAAACTCATGCCGATGGTGCTCCCGACCAGAAAGGTGGCCGGATCGCCCACCAGGGTCAGCATGCCCGCAGAATTGCTGATGATGGCCGTCAGGACTATGGGGCCGACAAAGTCGATTTTCAGGGCGACGGCAACCCTGATGATTATAGGGGCAAGCAGAATAACGGCGGTAGCATTGGGCAGCACGGCGCATAAAGGCGCAACAAGAATCAGCAGGCCCAGCAGAAACCGCCTGCCGCTTCCCCTGGTGGCGCGCAGATAGACCGTGCCGAGAAACTCAAAAATTCCCGTAGGGGCAAGGGTGCGCGCCACGACCATGCCGCCAAACAGCAGGGCCAGGGTCCCGTCGGCTGTCCGGTTAATCTCCATGACATCCTGCGCCGTCAAAATTCCCAGCACGATCAGGGCGCTGACACCCAGCATACCGGCAAGCAGCATGTCGATAACATCAAAGGCGATCAGCAGAATAACAGCGGCAAAAACAGTGATCGCTGCAATAGTCTGAAAATCGAAATTCTGCATAAATACATGTCCTGTGTTATGTGCAACTCACTGAAAAGACGGCGCGTAGAGAAGCCCTCCGTCCTTCCACAGACGGTTCAAGCCGCGATCGAGCTTCAGGCTGCTGCCGCTGCCGAGATTGCGCTCATAGATTTCACCATAGTTGCCCACGGCGGCAATAACATCCGTGACCCAGTCAGGTTTCAACCCCAGGGCTTTGCCTCCCTGACCGCAGGAGTTCAAAAACCACTGCAGATCAGGGTCAGCGGTTTGTTTCTGCAGGCTTCGAACATTGGCGCTGGTGACGCCGCGCTCCTCTGCCTCGATAAGAGCAAACAGCACCCACCGTATGATCGATGCCCACTCATTGTCGCCATGCACAACGGCAGGCGCAAGGGGCTCCTTGGAAATCGCACCGGGCAGTATGGCAATTTCTCTTTACCGCCCGGAGTTGTCTCCCGCAGGGCGGCAAGTACCGAGCGCTCTGAGGTGCAGGCCTGACAACGGCCCTCGGCAAACCGCACACAGACCTTCGCCTGCGGAATCCACCACCAGGGGCGTATACGGTGATGCCGCGCTTGTTAAAAAAATGCGTCATGTTCGCCAGATGCGTTGTGCCCTTCACCACACAGATCGTCATGCTGTCAAGGTCTTCAAGCGCGCTGCAGTTTTTTGTTGCCGGCCGGCACGGCAAAGGTCTGGCCGTCATAAAAATAGATGGCGGGAAACTCTATGCCGATCCCGGCTTCGCGGCCCAGGGTCCAGGTCGCCGTATGGGCAAGAAGATCAATGCCGCCCGAGAGCAGCGCCGGAAACCGGTTGGGAGGATCGGACATGGGGGTAAAGCTTACTTTTTCAGGGTCGCCCAGCACTGCAGCGGCTACAGCCCGGCAGAAATCAATACCGAAACCCTGCCAGCGGCCGCTTGCATCCTGCCGGGCAAAGCCTAAAAGCTGTTATTCACCCCGCACCTGATTTTATCATTTGCCCGAACGCGCTTCAGAACGTCACCTGCCAGTGCAGAGGGCGCAAGAAGTGTAACAACCAGCATCGCACCGAATGCTGTTGTCAGCAGCAGCCTCAGGGTTAATCGATTTTTAAATGCAGCCGCCATGGCATCTATTCCATGTATTAATATACCGCACTACATACAACGGTTCCTGCTTGAAAAAATATTTGAAGAGCTTCACACTCTCTGAAATGGGGTGGGTATTGTTCATTCAAATTCCCTTTTATTTTCTGCTTTGCTTCGCAGCATACCCCCATGAAAACAAAAGCAGGAATTAAACCAATGCAGCGAATCAAACTGTACTGTGCAGCTTTGTTTTGCATACATGGTTCGACCCTTCGACTGCTCGACAGGCTCGCAGCTCAGGACTCACCATGAACGGAATATTCATGTAAGTCATGCTTATAAAACCGTTCGCCCTGAGCGTGTCGAAGGGTGAACGGCCCTTTTGCGGAGGATTATTAGCATGTTGCACAGTACAGCTAACTAAAAAACCTGATCCTCCTCACTTCTTCGGCGCAACCACATCAATGAGCATGGCCTCAGTGACCCGCATGACGACGTCATCGCCCTTCTTCAACTCCTTGAGGCCTTTGGCATCCTTACGGACTTTCACAGTCCTTTTGTTTCCGTCAGGTCTCAAAAATGTCACCGTATTCTTTTTTAAATCCACCGCTTCTATCTTTATCTTTGCTTCCCATGTTTGGGCCATCAGCGCTCCCGGCTTTGCTCCCTTGGGCGCCAGTGCAACCATATCCTCTTCACCGGCACTGGGCAGTGCGTCTCCCTTGCGTATAAATGCGGCAACAGCTTCCACAAAGGTGAAGCTAACCTTGTCCCCTGCCTTGATCTGGTCAAAATTCTTTACTTCAGGGCCGCACCTCAGATTTTTGGCCTTCCCGTCAGGCATCTTAAGCGTTATCGTGCGCTCGGCCGCATCTATCGCTGTCACGGTGGCCGAAGCCTTTACGGTCTCCACCATAATCGCCGCCGGCTCGCCTGCCTGCTTGTTTTCCTGCGCCTGTGCGAACTGGCCAAAAGCAACCAGCATTGCCGCCGCCAGAACCCCTGCCAATACTGCCTTGTTACTCTGCTTCATAGTCTCTCTCCTTGTTTGGGTTTATAAAAGTTAACCACAAATGCCTATTATAGAGCAGACCTTGTTTTCTTCAATCAGAGTCTTGCCGAAGCCGCCCCCTGGTCGGCCAGCACAACGGCACGGGATCGGTTCACCAGCCCTGCCGGAATTGAAGTGTCCCCGTCGATCAGGCGCGCCAGCATGCCCGCCTTTTCATCCCCGGTCACGAGCCACAGAATGCGCCTGGAGCGGTTGAGCATGGGATAGGTCAAGGTCATGCGTCGGTGCTGCTGATATACCCCGGTCAGAGCTACGTCTGCGTCGGAGACATGCAGGACCGGATCTCCGGGAACCAGCGAAGCAGTATGGCCGTCGGTTCCGAGGCCCAGATGAACAAGGTCGAGCACCGGCGGCGACCCGGCAATACGGCTGAGCGTCAAGGCATAGGCCCTGGCCGCAGCCCTCAGGTCCGACGATTCCACGGGCATGGCATATATCTGCTCCGGCCGCAGCGGAGCATGCTCAAGCAGGCATTCGCGCAAGCCCGTGAGGTTTCGGTCCGGATCTTCCGCAGGCGCCACACGCTCATCCACCTGCATGATATGCGCGCAGGCCCAGGGGATATCTTCATCTGCCAGAGCCCGCAGCATGACCAGCGGCGTATGCCCGCCGCTGAAAGCCGCTACAAAGCGGCCGCGCTCTGCCACGGCAGCCCTTGCAACTGCGGCGATATGTGCAACGGCTTCCCTCGCAGCCGCTCCGGCATCTGGCAGCAGTTTCATTACCATGAAAGATTCCTGTGCTGTCACAGTCTGGCTTACCTGCATCTGTCGAGCGGACAATCACTGCCGGACACGCTTCGCTTTGTCCGGCCTACAAGTGCTCCATAACGTCAGGTTCGTGTCCGGATTATTATCCCCTTATGTATGGGCATGCTTTGTCCGGCTACACGTACTCTGATACAGTGCGGGCCCACCACAAACACTATTAAAACACGCTATGAGTACAAAGCTCCTCAAAAGAGGTGGCGAAAAATTCCCCCTTTAGCAAAGGGGGGGGACTGAAATAGGCCATATTATTTACACAATTGCCGCAGAGCACACCACGGCCTTCTCATCTTTCCTTCTTCTCCAGATGACCGCCGAATTTATAGCGCATGGCCGACAGGAGCCTGTCGGCAAAATCCGCCTCGCCGCGGGAGCTGAAGCGCGCATACAGGGCTGCAGTGAGCACCGGCGCGGGCACGGCCTCATCGATAGCCGCCTTGATGGTCCAGCGCCCTTCGCCGGAATCAGACACGCGGCCCGCAAAACCAGAAAGGGCCGGATCTTCCTGCAGGGCCGCGGCGGTGAGGTCCAGCAGCCACGAGGAAATAACACTGCCGCGCCGCCAGAGCTCGGCGATATCGGCTGTATTGAATGTATACCGGTAGTGTTCGGGATTGCGCAGCGGTGACGTCTCGGCGTCAGCGGCATGCTGCTTCATGCCCGCGTCGGCATGATGCAGTATGTTGAGGCCCTCGGCATAGGCTGCCATGATGCCGTACTCAATGCCGTTATGAACCATCTTCACGAAATGGCCGGCGCCGCACGGGCCGCAGTGCAGATAGCCCTGCCCGGCCGTGCCGCCGGTTTTTTCACGACCCGCAGTTTGCGGTATGCCGCCTGCTCCGGGCGCGAGCGCCGAAAAGAGGGGATCAAGCCGCTTGACTGCCGCGTCTTCGCCGCCGATCATCAGGCAGTACCCCCGCTCAAGGCCCCAGACGCCGCCGCTGGTGCCGCAATCGACATAATGAACGCCTTTAACGGCAAGCTCCCGTGCCCGCCTGATATCGTCAACATAGGCGGAATTGCCGCCATCAACGATTATATCGTCCTTTTCCGCAAAGCCTGCCAGCTCGCTCAGCGCCGTATCGACCACAGCCGCAGGCACCATCAGCCAGACAATTCGCGGGGGCTTCAGCAGGGCCTTCAGCTCCCGGAGGGAGGAGGCTGCGCAAGCCCCGGTCTCACGGGCAAAATTTTCCCGTGTTTTGGCAGTGGCTGAGTACACGAAGACCTCATGGCCTGCGCGCATCAAACGGCGCGCCATGTCGCCGCCCATTCTCCCGAGACCGATCATCGCCAATTGCACAATTATTCTCCTTTATCACGGAAAACCATGAGTGTCATTGCAGCAGAAGGCAGACCATCACCCCATTACTTCCGCGCCGGACAGCAAGCCTTTGGGCAGGTTCTGCTGAGCGGGTAAAACCTCAATATCAATTAGAGCCCTGCAATGAACCGGAGCGCCTACTCCTGAAGCTGTTGAATGTCTTTAATGGCCGTCATGGGCAGCTTCTGCAGGGGAGGCGATATTTCAATATGCTGAATGCTGGTAAAGGGTATGATAAGCGTTTTGTCTTCCAGGTCGAGAATAAGCTGATTGCTTTTCATGATGTCCTGAATGCGGCTCCCGATGTTTGCCGTATCCTCGGCACGCGTGAATTCAAACCACTGTACTTTGCCATTGGTGTAATAAACTGATAAAACGCCTTTGCCCGCCATACATGCCTCCTTCTGTGAAAAAATTTACAAGGTGCACTTCTGTTTTGAAGCCCTCACCTGAGACATGCAAAACCCCCGGCCGGGGTTAAGGTCGCTGATCCATGTACCGCTTTTACAATAAAAAGAATACAAAGAACTGCCCGGGCTGTTTTAATAAATCCCCGGTCTGTATAAGAAATGGGCCGGGTGAGGTTGTTACCCTCCCGGTTTTAATTATAAAGGCCTGCCTGTGATCAGGCTATCCGGCGTTTCATTTCAGCAATGGTCTGTGCATAATCCGGGGTTTTGAATATGCCGGACCCCGATACGAACATATCGGCCCCCGCAGAGCACACTTCCTGTATGTTATCGGCAACAATGCCGCCGTCAACTTCAATTGCTATATCGTAGTCGAGGCTGTCAAGCATATCGCGCAGCCGCCGTATTTTATGCAGCATGGCAGGTATGAACTGCTGGCCGCCGAAGCCGGGGTTGACGGTCATGATAAGAATCATGTCCACATCGTCAAGCACGCATTCAATGGCGCTCAGGGGCGTTGCCGGGTTGAGCGACACGCCCGCCTTCATGCCCCTGTCGCGTATGGCCCGGAGGGTGCGCTGCAGGTGATAGCCGGTTTCGGCATGGACGGTGAGTATGGCGCTGCCTGCCCGGGCGAATGCGTCGATATAGGCATCGGCGTTTTCAATCATCAGGTGCACGTCAAGGGGCACATCGGTCACGCGCCGCGCGGCCTCTACGACAAGGGGGCCGATGGTAATATTGGGGACGAAGTGGCCGTCCATCACATCGATATGTATATAGTCGGCGCCTGCAGCTGCTACGGCCCTGATTTCGTCGCCCAGCCGTGAAAAATCAGCAGAGAGAATCGATGGGGAAATCGCTTTCTTCATTTTCAGACTCCTTGCGTGGTGCGTTTTTTCGCAAATCGACACAGGCATGCGAATAGGGCTTGCGCTTGAGCGGCACAACCCCTTCGCTTACCATGACCGTGAAGCTTAACAGCTCGGAGGCGCCTTCAACAGCCTGCAGGTCAAGCTTCAGCGTGTACTGCCCGGGCCAGGGCGGCAGAAATTCAACCAGCACGGCATCGCAGATACAGCGCGTATCAGTGCGGCGCTTCAATTTCGGGCTCTGGAACCAGCAGGATCCGTAAAACTCGGTCATGGAGCGCTCTTCGGCGTACAGCTCCTGGCCGCTGCCGGTTTCAATGCTCAGCCGGTAGCGGTGCAGCTTGTCGTCGAAATGCCCTATGGGCTCCTTCCATTTGAAAACGGTGCGCACGCGGCACCATTTTTTATTGGTCGTCAATGTGAATGGCCGGTCAATACCTATGCGGGCACCATGCCTCGAAACAGCAGCTTCAAGCACTTGTTTACCAGCTTCTTTCAATTTTTTTGCGCGGATATAGCTGTAGGCCGCTCCTGCGGGGAACAAAAGACAGAGAAAAATGATGGCGGCAAGTTCCATGCAATAATCCCTCAACAGTGCTCTGCGAAAATGGGCTTATTCTGCCACGAAAGCGTCTATGGCAAACGCAAACGCTCTTCTATTATTTAAAATAATACAAAACAATGTGCTGTTTGTCAATCCGCAACACCACATCCGGGAAAGGCCGCAACAGATTACCAAAATGTAATCTTAGTGTCAGCCTGCTGTCAGAATCAAAAGGCTATAGTGCAGGTGTAAGCTTGGAAAAAGACCGGGCATAACATGTGTACAAAGGAGTCTATTATGGAAAAAGCATTGAACATTCTGGTTATTACCCTTATTGCTGCGGCCGGGCTGCAGATCGCGGGAGTAAACTTCCTGACACGGGGCTACAGCAGTATCCAGATGATCCAGTCCGCCGACCTGTCGGCCCTTAACGAAGCGTCAAGCATGATCCCGCTGCTGTTCTAACACGGGCATGCAGTATAGGCAGCATGGGCATTGACCTTCGTGCTGTTTGAGGGTATACTCTCACTCTGTTGTAATAATACGTTTAAAGCTGCCCGGGACTGAATTGCCCGCAACCGGTTTGACGGTAAAAAGGTGCTTGTCTTCTCGACCACCAATGTGCTTGAAAAAAAGGAGCGGATTGAAAAGGCCCGGGCTCTTGTTGAAAAAGCAGGCGGCATATACTGCGGCCATTTTCAGGTTGCCGTAACCGAAAAGGTCGACGGCCGGAAGACTGAGAAAACAGTAGAGCGCATCGTTCAGGAAGCAGCGGCGCTTGTGCCCGGCATAGAGAAAGCGTTTGCCCGCCCGTGAAGCTCTCGCGGCAGGATTTTCCGATCCATCACCATACAACAGACAGGAAAGGGCTCAGCATGAAATACCGTATCTGCAGTGTTCCATTCATGGCTTTTTGTGTTTTTATGTTTTGTCTTGCCGTGCTGCCCTGCGCAGCCCAGCAGCAGGCGCCCGCATCAGACAATGCAACCGCGGCGGTTTCGGCAGTAAAGCCGCTGATTGTCTGGTACTCGCGGGAAGGCCACTCGCAGCTTGTGGCAGAAACTCTGCAAAAAATGCTCGGCTGCGACATGGAGAAAATCAACTCGCAAAAGGACCGCGGCATTTTTTCAATTGCAGGCGAGCAGCTCTTCGGCGTACCCGATGATCAGGAAAAAATATCCCGAGACCTCACGCCCTACAATGCCGTTATTATCGCAGCGCCCATCTATTTTATGAAACTCTGCGCCCCTGCACGGTCATTCATGGAGCTGAACAGGCAGGCGCTGAAAGGCAAAGACCTGTATGTGTTTGTAACCCTGGGCGGCAAGCTTTCCGATGGCAAGGTAAAGGCCATCAAGGAATACGGGGCCGGGCTGGGCTTGAATGTTAAAGAGGTTTTTTACCTGCAGATGGGCAAAAAAGATGAATTCCCGCAGCGCGTGAGCGAGCTTTTAAAAACCACAACGCTTCAGACGGCAGCAGCAAAATAAGCATCGCCGCCTGGACTGCCCGCATGCCGGGCATTTTTTACCGCAGGTTCAGCTCCACTATGTATGAAACAGGAATTCCTTCGTCCCTTGAGGTGAGAAGGGCAGGATGAGACCGCCCTCCGAATCGCAAGAAATTGCATATCAGCATCCTTTGGCCCTACTTTTTTTGCTCCAGTGTGTTTTCACGCAGCATATCTTCAGGCACCAGGACATATGCCAGGCAGGGAAGAAGCCAGACAAACATCGGCATGTAGTATCTGATTTCGTACCATTGGGAAGTGAGAAAATGCAGAACCAGCCAGGGGATTGAGCATACAGCCAGTCTCCAAAATGATGCCGGCATCCGTTTGACCCGGAACAGTAAAACAATGAACGGAGAAAGAAGGACTAAAAGGTCCAGGTTGCCTCTGGAAAGGGTTAGGTTCTCCGACACATAATAAGGCACGTCAAGAAGACTCTTCGAAGCCGGCCACAAAACACGAAGGCCGCCCATAATCAGTACATATATGAACGCAGAGGCGCCAAGCCATTTGTATTCCTCTCTCTTAAGATCCGGCAGCCAATACATAAAGTACAGAAGCGGGATAAAGCACATGGTTTCGCGGTTGAGCGTTCCGAGGGCAACCAATGGAAGCAGCGCCAGGGGTTTTCGTTTCAAGGTAGCGAGCAGCCCGAGTGCAAAAAATGCCATTTCCAGAACCGAGGTCGGCTGGTAGTAGTAGTACCGATAGGTAAACGGAAGAATCGCTGCCAGCAGTGTTGCTCCCCAAGCCGCTGCGCCCCGGGTGCATATCATCCGTAATGCCAGGAATACTGCGGTAAGCGTGATGAGGATAGAAAAGAATCTGACCGAGGCATACGCCCCCCTGAATAGAAAAAAATATCCCCATGTTCCGTAGTCGCAAGACGATAGCTTTAAAACAGTATCGACAAACAGCGGCTGGAGAATGCGATATTGATACGGCGCCGGCGCCGTGTGTGTGACGATTTGCTGGTGGATTGTATGCTGCCCTCCGACATTAGGAGTGTCTATCCAGTCGACATGCATCCGGGTGCCGACGACAGCTAAAACCGCAAAGAGTACGAGTAGTGGCAGTGGTATGCCGCTGCTTTTCATAGGTGTCTCCGTCGAACGAACAAGTAATAATCTGGAAAGACAGGCATGCCGCAAGATGCCCGCACGCAAACAGCCTTTGCAGCTGACACACCTCTACATAGCAGACCGCGCGCCGCGCTGCAAGAAATTGTGTCTCAGCATCGCAGGCAGCGCCCAAACACCCGTCCCGCCTCTCGCGTCAACATTCACCTTGAGACACAATTGCCCTGGCCCTGTTCCCGCCCCCTCTCAAAGCAAGCTTCTATCCATGTATCAAGCAATCAATTCCATGGTTTTCAGCAGATTCATGCTTGCTTTGCGGATATGCTCGATGGTGATGCGCTCGGCCCTGTCGCCGTCGCGCTCCCGGATGGCCTGAAGAATGGCCTTGTGCTCCTCAAGGGCCAGCTGGGCACGGCCGGGGGCAGCAATTGACTGGCTGCGGGCGCGCTGGATGTAGTGATGAAACGTGTGCAGCATGTACTGCAGGGGCCTGCTTTTTGATGCGCGGTACAGTATCTGGTGAAAGTTGGAGTCAAGGCTCATGAGCCGGCCGATATCGCCCCTTGAGGTATAAAACTCCTCTAAATCGATGGCCTCCTGAAGCTCCCGAAGCTCCTCGTCGCCGATGTTTTCGGCTGCCCAGCGGGCTGCCAGCCCCTCGATCATCATGCGGATGGCGTAGATATCCTGAATGTCTTTCTGGGTAATACCCGTGACCACAGCGCCCTTGTTGGGCACAAGCTGCACCAGGCCCTCATGCTCGAGCTGGGTGAGGGCCTCGCGGATGGGCGTGCGGCTGACGCCAAGCTCGCCTGCAAGCCGCGCCTCGGTAAGGCTTTCCCCTGGTGCATATTTGCCGTTTAAGACCGCCTCTTCAATAATGGCAAATACCCTGCGCCGCAGGCCTGCGGTGTCATTGTCCGGGTTTTTTTTGAATGTGGGATCCTGCATAAAACCCTTGCTGTCCAAAATATGAGATCGTCACGTCCGCAGCGGCGAACTCGCGATGACACTACAAAAAAGCATTCAGTTAATGCCATTGCAAGGAGGCAAAGCGACGAAGCAATTTCAGCCGGAGTATTTTTTTTACCATTGCTCCAACAACAGGGCGTATAAAAAGCCCCACAATGCCTCCTTCTCGCCATGTCGGCAAAAACCGGCATCCCGTAGGGGCGCACCTGTGTGTGCGCCCTTGTTATGGGCAGACACGCCGGTCTGCCCCTACTGCATCCTGCCTATGATCGCATCTGCATACTGGCTTGTCGAAGCCCTGCCCCCGAGATCAGCCGTCACCTCTGTGCCTTCTTTGAGTACCGCGGCAATGGCTGCTTCAACCCTGTCTGCGGCTGCGCCCTCATCTATATGCCGCAGCATGAGCACTGCTGAAAGCAGCATGGCCGTGGGGTTTGCTATGTTGCGGCCTGCAATGTCCGGGGCGCTGCCGTGCACGGCCTCGAACAGCGCAAGGCCCTTGCCGATATTAACGCCGGGTGCCACGCCCAGGCCGCCCACAAGCCCGGAGCAGAGGTCCGATACTATATCGCCATAGAGATTGGGCAGAACCAGAACATCATACTGCGCCGGGGTCTGCACCAGCTTCATGCACATGGCATCAACAAGCATGTCTTCAAACTCGATTGCGGGATACTCCAGCGCCACGGCCCGGGCCACGCTCAAAAACAGTCCGTCGGTGCATTTCATGATATTTGCTTTGTGCACGGCCGTCACCTTGCGCCGCTTTTCCCGCACGGCATACTCGAAGGCATAGCGCACAATGCGCTCCGAGCCCTTGCGCGTTATTATCTTGATGCTTTCGGCAGCATCATCGCCCACCATATGCTCGATGCCGGCATACAGGTCTTCTGTGTTTTCGCGCACGATGACAAGGTCGATGTCCGTATAGCGCGATGCAATGCCCGCATAGGTTTTGCAGGGCCGCACATTGGCATACAGGTCGAGCTCTTTGCGCAGCGACACATTCACGCTCCTGAAGCCCGTGCCCACGGGCGTGGTGATGGGGCCCTTGAGCGCTACGCGGTTTTTCCTGATCGATTCAAGCACTGCCGCAGGCAGGGGCATGCCGCACCGGTCTATGACGCCTGCGCCTGCGTTCTGCTCATCCCAGGCAATAGCCACGCCCGTTGCGTCAATCACCCGCCGCGTCGCTTCGGCCACTTCCGGCCCGATGCCGTCGCCGGGTATCAGTGTTATGGTATGCATAGCTGTCCAGTGTCTCCTTTGCCGGATTTAAGCGTAATTTTTCAGATGCTCATAGTATTCGGGGTCTATATTTTTAAGCGCCTCTTCCAGCTCGTCATCGCCGATGGCAGTAACGCGCTCCCGGGCATACTGCTGATCGACCCAGTCCTTGAGCGCCACGATGACGGCATGCTTCTTGTCGACCCGGTAGGCGCCTTCGAGGGCAAAGTGGTCATTGACCCAGTGCGCGATGCCGGCGACTCCCGAGTGAGCATTGATGGTCACGGCAACAGGCCGGTTGAGTATCTTATCGGTATTGAAGATATTGTAGATCTCCTCGTCCTTCAGCAGTCCGTCGGCATGGATGCCCGCCTGCGTGGTGTTGAATTTTTTGCCCACAAACGGCGTCATGGGCGGAATATCGTAGCCAAGCTCCCGCTCATAGTAGGCGGCGATTTCGGTAATCGCCGTCAGGTCCATGTCTTCGGTGGTGCCGCGCAGCTGGGCATACTCGATCACCATGGCCTCAAGGGGCGTATTGCCCGTGCGCTCCCCGATCCCGAGCAGCGAGCAGTTCACAGCCGATGCGCCGTACATCCAGGCCGTGGCCGCATTGGTGACGGCTTTGTAAAAATCATTGTGCCCGTGCCACTCGATAAGAGCGCTGGGGAAACCGGCGTGGAAATACAGGCCGTAGATGATGCCGGGCACGCTGCGGGGCAGGGCCGCGCCGGGATAGCAGATGCCGTAGCCCATGGTGTCGCAGGCCCGTATTTTTATGGGTATGCCGCTCTCATCCATCAGGTCGCGGAGCTTGAGAGCAAAGGGCACTACAAAGCCGTAAAAGTCGGCGCGGGTGATGTCTTCAAAATGGCAGCGGGGCCGCACGCCGATATCAAGGGCTGCCTTCACGATGTCGAGGTACTGCTCCATGGCCCGCTTGCGGCTGGTCTGGAGCTTCTTGAAGATATGGTAGTCGGAGCAGCTCACCAGGATTCCCGTCTCCTTGATGCCCATCTCCTTCACGAGCTTGAAGTCGTTCTTGGTGGCCCGGATCCAGCTTGTCACTTCCGGAAACCGGTAGCCCCGCTCCTGGCACTGGCGCACGGCCTGCTTGTCTTTGTCGCTGTAGATGAAAAATTCGCTCTGCCGGATAATGCCCTTGGGCCCGCCCAGCTTGTGCAGCAGGTCGTACAGGGTCACGATCTGCTCGACCGTGTAGGGCGCGCGGGCCTGCTGGCCGTCGCGGAAGGTGGTGTCGCTTATCCAGAGGTCATCGGGGCATGACATGGGCACCCGCATATGGTTGAACGGAATTTTGGGTATCTCGTCATAGCTGTACAGCTCCCGGTACAGGTTCGGGTCGCGCACATCCTGCAGGGTGTATTTAAAATTGGTGTGTATCAGCGTATTGGTTTTTCTGCTGAATCTAAGCATAGCCGTTTACCTCCATTGCTGTTTTTGTATGTATGTATAATTGTATACAAGTATTCAAGGTTG
>CAVRBJ010000046.1:0-22714 GCA_963718965.1 uncultured delta proteobacterium
GAATGAAACAAGATTATGGAGTTCATGACACTCGGCAAGGCTATCGTCTCTTTTGATCTCAAAGAGGCGCGCTTTTCCGCTCAGGACTCGGCATTATATGTTGAAAATAATAATCCCGAAGCTTTTGCAGAAGGCATTTTAAAATTATTATCAGACAGGAAATTGTCTGATACATTGGGCGCGATCGGCAAAGCCCGCGTTGAGAATGCACTGTCCTGGCAGAAGCAGATTGCTAATCTGCTAAAAGTTTATACGTATGTGGCTTCCAATCAAAAGGTGCGTGTTTGCGTACTGAGGCATGGAAGCTATCCTCATGATGTTCGCGTATTAAAAGAGGTTAAAGCCCTGCTGCGTTCCGGCTTTGCTGTTGATGTCATCTGCTTGAAAGCAGAGGACCAGCAGCTGTTTGAGGTCATTGACGGCGCGCGGGTGTACCGTTTGCCCCATTCTCACAAGCGGGGCACCATTCTGCAATATCTGATTGAATACGCATTAACGTTCTTTGAATCCATGCTGCTGCTGCTGTTTTTACAGCTCAAACATCGCTATGCGGTCATTCAAGTCAACACGCTGCCTGACTGGCTCGTTTTTGCCGCTTTTTTCCCAAAGCTGCTTGGCGCAAAAGTGATTCTTGATCTGCACGAGCCGACGCCGGAGCTGTGGATTGCAAAATATGGGAAACAGAAAAAAACGTTTATACTTAAAGTGCATATTTTTATCGAGCAGCTGGCTATAAAATATGCCTCGCATGCCATTACGGTAAATTCGACCATACGCAACCGCTTTATTGAGCGGGGCGCACAGCCCGAGAGGCTGAGCATCGTGAGAAATGTCCCGGACCAGGACCTTGTGTCCCATGCCGGCCCCCGTGACAGCAACAAGCAGGGCCGCCCGTTTACCATTATTACTCATGGCACCATAGAGCATCGCTACGGCCATGAGCTTTTAATCCAGGCTATTCCTTTACTGAAAAAAAAGATCAGCCACTTGAAGATTTTAGTTGTCGGCGACGGGGAAGAAAAGCAGGCGGTTTTCAATCTTGCTGAAAAATTACAATGCCTTGATATTATAACCTTCACGGGCTATGTGCCGTTTGAAAAAATCTCTGACTATATACAGTCAAGCGATATCGGCATTGTTCCGATTCTCCCCTCTCCGTTTGCGGAGCTGTGCCAGCCGAATAAACTGTTTGAATACGTCGCACTGGACATTCCGGCCGTTATCCCCCCCTATGATGCAATAACAGAGCTGTTTGACAGCAGCTGCGTGAAATTTTTCAAGGCTGGCGACCCTGATGCTCTGGCTGAAGCAATCTATGATTTATATATGTCTGCCGACCTGCGACAGAGCCTGGCACTAAACGCAAAGAAAAAATATGACGGGGTGTGCTGGAGCAGGGCGCAGGAAGAGTATGTGGAAATTTTTAAGGATGTGCTGAAGCAATAATATTCCCCTCGACAAGCCGTTGGGCATCAAGCCACCGCGAGAGACCATGACAGAGCGCTCGACTTATATTCTCATTACGCCTGCAAGAAACGAGGCAAAATATATTGAAAAGACCCTGCAGTCCGTAGCAGCCCAGTCGGTGCTGCCGGCTGCCTGGGTAATTGTCAGCGACGGCTCAACTGACCGTACTGATGAGATCGTGCAGGCCTATGAGCAGAAGTTCAGCTTCATAAAGCTCCTTCACCGGCCGCCTGATACGACACGCAATTTCGGGTCAAAAGCCGCTGCTATCAGGGCGGGGGTGGATTGTCTGGGCGGGCACCTAGGACTTTATCGGTTTTCTGGATGCTGACATTTCTTTTGAGCCCGACTTTTTTAAAAAGCTCCTGCAAAAAATGGAGCAGGTTCCGGGGCAGGGAATAGGCGGCGGCGTTATTTATGAGCATGACGGCCGCTCTTGGACTGCCATGCCCGCAAGCTTTGAGTGGAGCGTAGCAGGGGCTTTGCAGTTCTTCCGGTGAAAGTGCTATGAAGACATCGGCGGCTATCTTTCTTTGCCCAAAGGGGGCATTGATATGATAGCAGAAGTCATGGCGCGCATGCATGGCTGGACAGTAAAAACATTTGAGGACCTGCAGGTGTACCATTACCGGCGCATGGGCGCCGAGAGAAGGCAAACTCCTGCATGCGCTTTTCAAGCGCGGAGTAGAGGAATATGTGAACGGCTACCATCCCCTGTTTCAATTATTTCGTTTTTTCTCGTGGCTGCCGCAGCGGCCCTGTGTGCTGGGGAGCTGTGCACGAACACTGGGTATTTTCAGGCCCTGCTTAAAAACACGCCCCTGTGCGTGCCCGATGATGTACAAGCATATCTGAGAAAAGAGCAGCTTCTGCGGCTTAAAAAAATATTTTTCAGGACATAACTGTAGAGCATGGAACCCCTTGGAGACATTAAAGATTTAAACCCGTACACATTATGTGTGACGCTCCTGCTCGGGCTTTTCGTCGTATTCCTCCCCCGGCGGTTTGTTATTGTGCCCGTTCTTATCTGCATGCTGTATATCACCTTAGGCCAGGCAGTTAAAATAGGCACGGCGAATTTCACCATGATTCGCATTCTGCTCCTTTTTTCCTGGATCAGGATACTGGTGCGAAAGGAAATTTTTTCCATTACATTCAACAGGCTTGATAGATGGTGTTTATTTATTTTTCGTCGCTGTTGTCACGCAACACCCTGCTGATCAGACCGGCGCAGAATTTAAAAATCACCTTGGCTTTGCCTATGATACAATCGGCGCATATTTTCTTTTCAGAGTCCTTTTCCGCAATTTCGACGATATCGATATATTTCAAAAAGCTCTTGCCTTACTCATTATCCCCCTTGCTGTTTTCATGCTCTTTGAGCACTTCTCCCATAAAAATTTATTTTCCGTTTTAGGCGGCGTGCCTGAATTTTCAGAAATCCGCGACGGGAAATTGCGTGCCCAGGGAACATTTTCCCACCCAATCCTTGCAGGCACCTTCGGCGCCACCTGTTTGCCCTGGTTTGTAAGCCTCTGGTTCAAGCAGAACAAAATCGGTTGCAACTGCCTGGGCTTATCTCTGCAGCCGTCGTTACTGTACGGCAAGCTCAAGCGGGCCTTTATGGCCCTGTCTTTTGGTGGTGCAGGATTATGCCTGTGGCCGTTGCGGCGCTCCATGCGTTTTGTGCGCTGGGGCATTGTCTGCATTATAGCTCCCTGGCACTTGTGATGAAGGCGCCGGTTTGGTACTTGTTTGCGCGTATAAGTGACATAACCGGCGGAACCGGCTTCTATCGTTCTCTGCTGATTGAGCAGACAATAAACTATTTTAATGAATGGTGGCTTATCGGCTCCACCTATACGGCCCACTGGATGCCGATTGCTTTAGGCGGCTCTATCCCAATCATTGCGATATTACCAATAATTACATCAAAGAAGGTGTTCATGGCGGCTTGCTAAGAATGATACTTTTTATTTCGATTATCGTTTTTTGTTTTAAATTTCTTGGCGCTGCCTTACGTAAAATCAGAACAGTATCCCTTTAATACTCAATTTACCCTCTGGACAATGGGTACGGTACTGCTGATGCATAATGTATCGCAGATGTCGGTTACGTATTTTGATAATCTGTATATTTTCTATATTGGACTGGTAGCAATCAATTTCAGGCATTTGCGGGACGTCAAAACAGGCCGCATACCGGCTGAGCCTCGCGTGACATGATAGTCCTTAATTTATTTGAGGTGATAAAGCATGCTGGAGAAATCATATTATTATTTTTTAAAAGACTCATTGCCAAAATTCATAGATTATTTTATGCCTCTTTTTTATTCCATGGGCAAAGAACATCAGTGTATCCGCCCTTCAGATTCAGAAACCTCTCCCGGATAAAAATAGGCAGCAAATGCACAATCCATGAAAACTGCTGGATACAGGTACTGGACTCGGCAAAGAAAATCCGTCCCCGGCTAATCAGTATTGGCAATTATGTCGCCCTGGGCATGGACTCGACGCTTTCAGCGGCTGAAAGAATTATCATAGAGGATCATGTCTTTACTGCAAGAAATGTCTATATATCAGACCACGAGCATGAATACCGTGACATTGCACGACCAATAGGCGACTCAGGGAATCAGCAGAATTGCCGGGGTGAAAATAGGCGCGGAGACCTGGATCGGGCAAAATGCGGTTATTTTCCCGGCGTGACAATCGGCAGGCACTGTGTTATCGGTGCCAAATGCAGTCGTCAATTGCGACATCCCTGATTTTTCCGTTGCTGTCGGAATGCCCGCCAGAGTAATACGTTTTTACAATCTGCGACAGGGTCCTGGGAAAAAGTCACCAGATGAACAAGACCCTGTACAATATTATTTATTTTTTAGTTTGCCGTTGTATTTTCAAAAATTCTCGGTATCGGAACCTCGTTTCTTACCGCAAAAATACTTGAGCCCGCCGATTACGGGGTACTGGTAACCATCTTCTTATCATCTCCTATGCTCCTATTTTGTGTTTTGGAACCGTTGAAACACTTGATCAAACAATTTCCCTATTACAGGGGCCGGGGGGAACTTGAAAAAGCCCGTGATGTTGAAGAAAGTGTTTTAGCTTCCATTGTACTGGCTGCTTTTCTCATGGTTCTCATCGGTTTTTCTTTCGATTTTTTTATCCCTATAGATTATCAGGAATACTCATTGTCCATAGTGCGGATAACGTTTGTCACGTCCGCAATCTGTTTTTTTTCCGGATATTTTTACTATCAGGCTAACCGCTCATCAAAACTTCAAAACAGTTGGCCTTATCGAACCATACGCGCCATCCTGCGTTTTGTTTTTCTCATATATTTCGGCTGGCTCTGGGGGTTGAACGGGGGTTATCTGGGGCCTGTGTGTACATGAGCTTCTGACCTGCCTCTATTCCGCGTACATGAGCACTAAAGTATGCGGAAAAATCGGCCTTAATTTCAATCCCCGGCTGATGGGGGAAATGATCCGCATCGGCTTTCCCATTACAATCGTTATGTGGATATTCATTCTTCAGTCTTCCGCCGACCGGGTGGTCTCCATGTCCATGCTGGGGGCGGCCAAGACCGGCTATTATGGCCTGGGCAACAGCATTATCAGGCATGCTTATCCTTATTCCCCAGGTTGTTGCCCGCGTCCTGTATCCAAAAATCAATGAGGGAGTCGGCAAAAACCTGACACAGACAGGATATTTCGGTTTTTGTCGTTACGCCTGCGCGGGGCCTCAGCCTGATACTTCCGCTGTTGACCGGCATACTTATTTTTACAGCGCCGCCGGCATACGCATTGATATTTCCCAAATATCTTCCCGGCCTTCAATCGGCGCAAATACTGCTGCTGGGCTCTTTTTTCACCTGTATGCTGTCAAGCGGCACCAACTATCTTATCGCGCACAACAGGCTCAATGTGCTGCTTGCCTATTCCCTTATATGCCTTGCTGCAAATTTTACGGGTAATATTGTTCTTGTGCGCTGCGGGCTTGATATCAACGGGATTGCCATCAGCGCCTGCCTGTCGGGAGCCCTGCTCACATCGCTGATCTGGCTGACGGTTTTTAAAAATATGGGCTATAGCGGCCTTGATCAGTTCAAAAAAATGGCGAGCCTGTTTTCTCCTTTTTTCGTCGGGAGCATACCGGTAGTCATCTGCCTTTTTTTTGCAAAAGATACTTTAATGAAGCCCGGTATTTCTCTCATGTATGCAGCAGCATTTTTACTGCTGTATTCAGCAAGTGTTTTCACCATACCGCCATTCATGAAGTGGATTAAAGAGATCTATAGCCTCAATAGAAAGAAATAAAGGTGAGGTATTATTCTGGATTCCGCCCACCACACAGCGGACGATTTTATAAAATTTAATGAATCAATAAGGTAAATAACAATACCGGCTTTAAAATTATTATTAATAAATGCTCTGGTTGCACCGCTATGCCCTGCATAAAAACCTGTTAAAGGTTGCGCCGGGTTAGAAGGTTACACTTGCGCCAATGCAATTAATTAACTATAATTTATAAAGCAACATAAAAACAATATTTGTAACCATGGAGATATTTTATTATGAACATAAAAAATATCTATTTTGCTCCCGGCTAAAGCGGCTGTTGTAATCATACTGGCAGCCTGTATATTTTTTATCCCGGGCAGCGCTTTCGCGGCCAATATCTGTGTAGGCCCATCGGCAACAGGCAATGGCAGCGGCAGCGACTGGAACAACATTGCAGTGTTTCCGTTCACGACCGGCAACTGGAACGGCTTTTGGGTACGAGGCAATACATATTATGTCGCTGACGGTACCTACACCACGTCAGAAGGAGCTCCCTATCCGTGCGTTATCAGATGTAGTGAGCCCAATAGTGGTACTCAACAGATAATTATAAAGAAAGCCACAGCCGCCGATTGTAGCGCAATAGCGGGTTGGAACACTGCAACAATGGGGTCTGGCACAGCAATTTTTCAGGGGACGACTCCTGCTGCTGGTGGTTTGTTGATGATATTTTATTTCACATCGAATTATTGGGAGATTGATGGAGCAATAGGAACAGGGAATAATGCCAATAGTTATGGTTTTAGGACCCGTGCTTTGGGGGCAGCACTTGGGAACACCTATCACGTTACCGCACCAGATGATTTGAACGCCTCTACTGTAGTATCTCATATTAACATTAAAGCATATTGACTTTGAAGGCAGAGGTGTTGACCTTGGCGAGCAACCGAACGAGAGGTTCTTGATACGAGTCTAATTCGGTGTGTTAATACTGCGTCTAATGTATACTCAACAGACATAAATATTAAAAATTGTTATTTCCACGATACTGATAATGTTTTTACTATGTATGTTGGGGTTAAAGGGTCTGTATTTGACAGATGCTACTTTGCCCGAAACGAAAGCAATTCCGACTCGCACGGTGAAGCCATACAAACAAATGCCCGTGGCTCCGAGGTTGTTGCCGAAAATGTGGTGGTCAAAAAACTGCACCTTTGAGGATATAGAAGGCACATCCATGATTTCCCTTGGCAATGGATATAAGTGGTATGTTTATGGAAACAATGTATTTCTATAACGGCGGTATACCCAAATGCAACAGAAATCAGGGGCAATGCTGGTGATCAGGGCTGCTCTGCATATATGTCTATTTACTACAAATGTTGCAATCGCGGGCCAGCGACATCTATGTTTTTAATAATACCTTTTACAACATAAAAGCCTCGGTGAAGAGAACGGAGCCACTTTATGGATGGCGCGGCCGGTGTGCATGACTGTTACTCCGTCCGGTTAAGCTCCGATTACAGGTGTTCAACAATATTGTTGTAGAGTGTAAGCTTAATCGATGGCGGCGGATGGGCCGGTGGGACATTATCACACAATGGTGGTATAATAACATATCTACCAATGATATGGTGGCATAACGACAGATGGTGCTAATACTCAAATACGATTACAGAGCAACCCATATACTTAGACACAAACAGGCAAAATTTTACGAGCAATCCATTTGCTAAGTGCTTTAGACCTTCATTTAAAAGCCGGCACCAATGCCGGTGTTAATCCTGCAAGCATTATACCTGCAGCTCAACATAGCAACTGCTTCCAGAATAAATAAGGACCCCGATGGGAGAACTCGTGGTGCTACGGCAACATGGGATAGAGGTGCGTATCAATTTGCGACAGCGGCCAGCCGCCACCTGTCGGCACAGGTTTGCGTGTACTATACTGAAAGACGGCTACCAAATAGAAATGTTTTTCAGTTTATTCTCTTTTGAAAACCATCGCCATAAACGATGTTTCCTCAAGAAGGCAAATTAAACACGCCCTTTTTTTTCGTTCCGCCCTTTCAGGGCAAATCAAGCCACCCGCTAAATGCGGGTGGTTGTTTATTTGAGGGGGTTTTCTAGAGCGACTCTTATTTTTCAAAAAAGTTTTTATGCCAGATTTCAAATGATAAAAGCATGAATATATGTCTTTTGTAATCCTCTTTTTTTTGCTTATGCTGCTGCAGCATGTGATTGACACACTTGATATCGAAATATTCTTTTGAAGCAGCTTGCGGATCATTAAATATAGCGTATGCAGTATCCGCCAAATCCTTCTGTAGCCATTCATCCATCGGCGTTGCAAACCCCAGCTTTTTCCTTTTTATGATTTCGTCGGGAAGCCATTTTTTTATGGCCTTCTTATGGAGATATTTACCCTTTAGCCCGCGCAATTTCAAAGATGCGGGCAAGGATTCTGTAAATTTCATCAGCTCTAAATCAAGAAACGGGACCCGCATCTCCAAAGAATTAGCCATGGTTATTTTATCGTTAAAATTTAAAAGATCATCGGATAATTTCATGCGGGCATCAATAAAAAGCATCTTGGAAAGCGGGTCTTTGTAATTGCCGGTTTGAGAATAGAGCCTGTCTATTAGCTTCGCTATCGGTATTAGAAATCTCCTGTAGCAGTTCTTTTTTAAAAAGCTGTTTTTTCATTTCAGGGGTAAAAATGGTGTATGTTGCAAGAAACCGTTCTTCTTCCTTTGCAAAACCTGCAACATACGCAGCCCGCTTTATGCGTTCATTTCTCGGCAATAGTCCGGCAAAAAAACCAAAGGGGATGCACCTGAACATGAGTATGCAATTTGTTAATGTAATTTATGCCGATATACCGATGGTAGCCGGCAAAGGCTTCATCTGCCCCCTGACCTGCCAGAACTACTTTTAAATGTTCTGAAGCGAGTTTGGAAACATAGTAAAGGGCAGATACTGTCGGCTCACCTATGGGCTCCTCGATAGCCTCAAAGGATTTAAAAAAATAATCCATATAGTCTTTTTGCGATATTTCCATATCATAATGCTCAGAGCCTATAAATCCTGCTGTCTGCCGCGCAAAAGCGAGTTCGTTATAATCACCTTCTCCCGGAAAGCCTATGGTGAAAGTCTTTATTTTTTTTTCAGAGGCCTGACTCATTAAAACACCCAGCACCGCGGAATCTATCCCGCCGCTCAGCAGCAACCCCACCGGCACATCGCTGATCATCTGTCTGCGCACAGCCTGCTCCAGCAATCGCTGATATTCTGCAACAGCATCATTTTCAGAGATGCCGGTATTGGTTCGTGGAACATACTCCCAGTATGATTTAATCTCAGCACGGCCGTCTTTTGTTATTCTCAAATAATGGCCGGGTAAAAGTTTTTTTATATTTTTAAAAAGTGTTTGCGGAGAAGGATTGTAACGGAAGGTTAAAAAACTGTTAAGAGCCTCAAGATCGAGCTCTCGTGGAAAGGCAGCATCCTGAAGAATAGCCTTAATTTCCGAGGCAAAAAGGAAAGATCCTTTGTGAAAGGCATAATAAAGAGGCTTAACGCCAAAATGGTCCCGGGCTACAATAACACTGCTGTTTCGTTTATCATATAGTGCAAAAGCAAATATGCCGTTGAGAAACTGAAAACCTATTTCACCATGCTCTTCATACCAATGGATTATCACTTCCGTATCGGATGTTGTTTTAAAGGTATGGCCTTTTGCCTCCAAATCTTTTTTCAGCTCAGGATAATTATAAATTTCTCCATTAAAAACGATCCATACTTCTCCGGTCTCATTAGTCATGGGCTGATGGCCGGACTGCAAGTCAATAATGCTGAGGCGGCGATGCCCTAACCCGACGCCGTTCTGCTGATCCAACATAGACAACCTTCATCATCAGGGCCCCGATGCGCAAGGACTGAACACATCCGCTGAAGAAGCGCGACGTCAACGTGAGCTGCCTTGCCTTTATAATTAAATATTCCTGCTATGCCGCACAAAGTTGCATATCAGACAGTAAGGTGTTTGCTTTTCAAGCAACTCATGATATGTTTCTTCTATCTTATCTACTACTGAGGAAACACTGTATATGTGGCCAGGGCAGTTGCCTTCTTACATTAGCCCCATATTCAAAAATAAAGGTTGGTTAATATTTGCAAAGCTGCACCCGCAAATTTATCAATATTTCCACGAGTGGGACAATAAAGCCGGTTTAACACAAATCCTGCCACCATTTAATAACTGACTGATGGGCCAACAGCATCACTGCCAATTACAGGTTTACCATGAGCCATAGCCTCTAGAAAAACCAATGGAAACGAATCATCATCAGAAGGTAACATTAAAAATATCTGCGGCCTTGAAGAGCCTGCTGTTTTTCTTCACCATGAAGCGGTCCTATCCATTTATAATTATTCTATACTTTTAACTGGACCGCTAAATTTCTGATCGATATGATTCATCATACCGGCATCAGGGCCAACAAATAAAAGCATTACGTGCGGTACTGTTTTAATAATTTCAGGAAGCATTTTGATTAATACATCCGGGCGTTTCCATAAATTCGAGTACCAAGAAACAAAACAACGGGTCTTGCCGGCAAGATTATATTTTTCAACAAATGGGGTTATGATTTATAGGCTTGAAAGCATTCATCACTTGCCGCATTTGGTATAATTAAAATTTTATCACTGAGAACACCAATTTCTTGATACTTCTTTTTTTCATATTCAGTGAGCGCAAAAATTTTTTGTATCCTTTTGAGCATTATTTTACCCAATGAACATCATACATAGAATAGATTTTTTCCTTGCCAAAACTAAGATAGAAACGCTTTTGCTTTCTTATCGATTTGTAGAATGAAAGGGGCAATGCCCATGCAAATTACCGGTGTTGATTTCAGATTTCCCGCAAGCAGATGATAGATTGCATTATGAGGGTGACGATAGGCATGAGAATGAATGATATCAAACTTATACTTTTAATAAATCTGCAATTTGCACCGGGCAAAACTCATATGCTGTAAGTTGAAAACACTCATAAAGCCTTTAACTTGAAACACCATTTATTTCATCAAGACTTGGATATTTTACTTTTGGCCGGTCAAGCATGATCCCTGTTTGCAGTGAAAACCGTTACCTCATGGCCCCGGCTCACTAACTCTTCAGAAATATACTGGGCAACACCGGAAACCCCTCCAATGCTGGGGAAATAATAAGGTGTTACTCTGCAATATTTTTAAATGACTTATTTTTCTTCATTATCCAAATCGCTTCTACATTATAGAGAATTCTGTCTGCTTTATTTTAGTATTTTTTTAAAAAACCAATGGCCTTCTTTTTTTGTTCTTTCTCAGATACTGAACAAATTCTTTTGAAACAGAACGTTCTGTTCTTCAAAAAAACACAGCCAATATTTATAAATTTTCAAAAAAGAGCCCATAATTATTGGCGGTTTAAAAACAATCTGTAAAGACCGGCAAAACTGATACAAGGGATGTAACCCGAACATATAATCAAGCTTCCCACTCCTTAATGCAACAGCATAGTTGCTTCGGCCTTCAGTGCCAACACGTCCTATGATGAAAAACTTGCAACTCATCGTAAGATCGGGTTTCCCAGCCATGCATTCTTGCGGTAACTTCAGCAACAGCGTCTTCCAACCCATCCTTAAGAGGAAAAACCGCCGATTTTTTCAAAGCATGTCTCTGCGGAAAAGCTGCACAGGCTCCGGCAACGCTCTCTAAGCTTGTCTGCTGTCTATGAAAATCTCCCATGTAAAAATCATAAACAACTCCACCGGCCACCCCCAATTTTTCATTCTGTCGGAATTTTTGTAAAATTATTTCAAAATAGTCCGGCTGGAAAGATATATCAGCATCAAGGTTGCCGATAAAAGCATAGTCTAAATTTTTAAGTTCTGCGTATCCGGCATTAAAAGCCCGTACTTTTGACCCGAAATTTCTTTTATTGTCCCCCTCTCTTTAAAAGCTGCATAAAGGGGTTTGCGGCGAGATATTTTTTTACTATCTCATCAGTCCCGTCAGTTGAGCCGTCACTGACAATCACCCATTTTAAAGGAAGAATGGTCTGGTTTATAACCGAATGAATTGTCTTCTCAATATAAGCCGCTTCATTGCGTGCCGGCGTTATGAGGACATATGCTGATTCTTTGAACATACAATATTGGAATAAAGCCCTTATTGGGGGTTGCGTGCAATTGCGATAAGATTTTGCCTTAATCGAGGAATAATAAAAATAAATTTTCCAATAAAATATAAAATTTTAAAAATGAATTTGTTGGGCACATGATCAAATTGTTTGAGTCGTATCTCTATCCTATCAAAGCCGGCTTCATTCAACTGCCATTTAAGATGTTCCGAGGAATACTCTACAATATGCCCCTGACAGTACTGATCGGCTGAAGGGTAAAAAAAATTTTCAAAAATATTTTTACCCATAATAAGCATCATTATATTTCTTATCGATAATAAATTGGGCGTAGTTAAAATAATATTACCTCCCTTTTTAAGCATAGACCTTAATTTTGTTAAAACAAGATATGGCGGTATGGGAAGATGCTCGATAACTTCCGACAGTACGACAACATCAAAACTATTAGCACAAAAAGGTTCATCATTGACTAAATCATATTTTACAAAACTTAATCCAACGTCTTTAATATAGCTGCTGGTATGGTATCCGACACATCACCAACTGTACCCTCAACCCCCATAATTTTATTGCAAAGAATCCCAACCTGCCCCCCGCCAATTTCAAACAAACTGGCATTCTGTTTCAACTGAAGTGATTTAATCGCTTGAACAATTGCATAATAGCGTGATTTATAGCGGGCATAATAGTCCGGACACACTAAAAATCAACCTTTTTCAATATAACTGTAACATGCCTATTTAAAATCAATCATTCTGTTTCTTTATAAAAAAATTAGACGAGTATGTCATGCATTTTTCTAATAGTGTAGTGCATTGCCTTTTCGCATGCAGCGATTCCTAAAGCTGGAATCAAGCTTCGAAAATCCGGTCTCCCCGGTCGAAAAAAAAGCAGTTCACAATGAAAAAAATACTCGGAGATTTCTCTAATTACGTTAAATCATTTTGCGGACGAAATCTTTTACATTCCCCTTTCAATTAACGGAATACAAACATGTCCGCCTGCCATTCCAGGCGGCATCAATAAACTGTTTCTTTTACTGTTGCATGCAACGAACCAGTATCACCATCAACAGGGAAATAGACTCTGATTTTTAAAGGAGGGGTTGCAGCGCTGCTCCCCTCGTGCATGCTGATACACAGTTCATCTTTGGAGATGCTCTGTATGTGAAAAGCAGCTCCCCGCCTTTTGTTGTACCAGCCAACCACCTCATCTGCGCTTGAAATCCATGCATGCATGTCTTCCAGTGCCTTGATGAGCGCCGCATAAATTCCCCCGAATTTTTCGGGCCTATCGTATTAAAATGCCAGAGCAGGGTAACCGCGCCGCCATGTTTTTTTGTTGTTTCCAGCAGCTGGCGGCATACGGGCAATGCTTTTTTTTCAGTTAAATTCAGAAACAATGGAGAAAACAGAGCCACATCCTGTATGTGGAGCGGCAGCTCTAGCAGTGCAGCGCTGCCGGGCGGCCGGTAGGCTTGCGCTGTTCCAGCCCGGTACCCGATTGTTTCATTGTATCCTATGGTAGAGTCGTATGCAAAGCCTGTTTTATCAAGGATTTCATGTGACTTCTCAGAGAAATACAGCCAGTGCATCCGTATGCCGGCAGGTGAGCTGCCGCTTTCTTTTTCTATAACCTGCTTCTCATGGCAGCCGATTGCAGGCAGCCCAGGCATCGATGCCGTGCAGCCCGATTTCTTTTTTGTTGTCCTTTAAATAGGCAATAATATCTTTGACCGCTGTAATATAATACTGCGCAGCACGCATCCAGTGCGATCGGTCATTGTTGATGCTGCGCCCCGCGCTGTTTTTTAAGGGAATAAAAAAAAACGACGACCTGTAGTTTTTTTCCAATGAAACATAGTGATGAGCCTGCTCCCATGGGTCCTTTAAAATTCCCGCATACACCAGCGGCAGGGACAGCACCGACAGATAATTTTTAAGCGCCTTACGTGCCGGTATCCGGCCTTTTACAAGGTCGACAGCTGAGGTGATGAGCGCACGATAGCAAAAGCCAAAAAACGAATGATCAAAGCCATGATCCCGTATGTTTACAAAATCGACATCATGGGTCAGGCGGCCAATGATATCATGGCCTGCCGGTGTCGGAGGGATTTCGACAACAGGAATGCCCGCGCATAAAATTATTGTTCGAACAATATCAATATGAATATCCAGCGTTGGTATATGAGCATGCTGCTGCGGCTGCCCCTGCGTCAAAAGGTGCCGTGCTTCATCAAATAAATCATAACCGAGCCTGTAGACCGTTGTTTTATGTGCGGCATCCTCGACTCTCGCAATCATCGCGCCTGTAATCGGTAACGAAGAGTGCGTATCCTGCGACGATACGGTTGAACTGCGGCAATACAGCGGAAGCTCCGCATCAAAACAGGTCACTAATCCTTTTTTTTCATTTTTTTCGAGTGTATAATTTTTGCCGGTATCATAAGGAATTCTCTGAGAATTATAAATAATGACCAGTGCGGCATCCTGACGGACCTCCTTTTCTCCACTGGTGATAATCACATCATAGGTTGTGTACGGCTGTACAAAGCTCCATTCGGTTTTGAAGAGCTCAAAAAATTCTGCTACAACAAGGCTGTCAAACTCATTTTCTACAATGCCGATCATGGTCGCTTCAAACCTCTTTATGTATAAGCTGATTAACCGGATCCTGCCATGAAAGCCCTGCTGTGTAAGCGGGGGCATTAATAATATATTTGCAGAGATATGCTTTTGATTATTAATGGCATTATATTAGAAAAATAAATTTTATCCATTAATTTTTGACAAAAGCTGGTATATTAATAGAGGTAGAAAAGGTGCCATCAGGCGCAGGTGAAACGGCTCTGTTTGGCGCAAAGCTGGCGCGCTTTTTCAGTACATTTGTTGGGTTCTCCCTTATGCCGGTTCTTTTTTGTAAGCATTTGAGTTTGCGTAGGTTGGATTGAGGTATGAACATCAACTGGTTCTTCCGGGCTTAACCGAACCTGCAAAAAATGAGTTTCGTTTAGGTAATCTACCAAGGAGCGGGCGGACAATGGTAAAAAGATACTGTATCGGTGCATGTCTGGGGATATTGCTGAGCACCGCACCGGCGGCTCTAGCAGACAATACGACATCATCAGACCCCTCTTTGTCAGGTTGGCGGGCACTGGAGGTCAGATCGGAAGAAGAATACCGGCAGGGCATGACCGGCGGCGAGGCCGAACAGCACTGTCAGGGCATTGCCCGGAGCAGATCCAACCCCGACATCATCTATCTTTCCCATGATTGCGGGCAGGTATGGCGCAGCGGCGATAGCGGCGCTACATGGCGGAAACCTCTGTGCAAAGGTTTATTTGCATTAGCGGGTCAGTCCATAGAAGTTGACCCCGTTAATCCCGTTGTCGTGCTGGCAATAATGGATAATGGCTGGGACTGGATGAATGAAAGCTTTCAGGGTCTGTACCGTTCAGCTGACGGCGGCGATACCTGGCGGTTTGTGTTGCCGGTGCGCAGTGAAATCGGCAACAGCAGGCGCTACGAACATAATTTGGCATGGGACGGGGCAAGTATCAGCGGCGGCTGCGCCCGGCGCTGGTATGCAGCCATTTCTAACGACTGGCTGTACCGGTCCGAGGACGGGGGAGTTTTATGGGCTAAAGCGGCAGCGCTTTCAGGATTCGGGAGAGTGTATGGCGTGCAGACGCACCCGCAGGACAGCAGGACACTCTTCATAGCATCGGCAAAGGGCCTGCTGGTCAGTCGCGACCGGGGTGCAACCCTCGCTCCTGCGGGCAATCTGCCGGGAGGTGAGGTCTCATCGCTTGCGTTTGACGAAAAGAATCGGGCTGTCATGTATGCGGTTTTAAAAGGGCAGGGGCTTTATAGATCGAGCGACAGCGGTGCAGCCTTTGAGCTAATAAAAAAGTATCCTGCGGAGCATGTGTTTATTAATTCGGGCCATCCCCTGATACTGTATCTGACAGGGCAGGAAGATTCGCTGTACAGTGCTGACGGCGGCATGACCTGGGAGACCGTTTCATTAATGCCAGCGCAGGGGCTGGGGCGGGAATATAAGACACGCATGCAGGATGCCCTGACAGGTATTGCGCCCAATCCATCCGACCCCCGTGAAGCGTTGCCTTCACCCTGGCGGCTTTATGGAAAACCTCAGACGGCGTACATTTTAAAGACAGCTCGACACGGTTCACGGGGTACAACAGCGGCTGGTGGAATGGCTCTATTTGGCTTTGATCTGAAAAACCCTGAGCGTTTTGCTCTTTTTAATGAAGATGTCGGGATGTCGATTACGGAAAATGGAGGTGCGTTTTTTTTCCGGCGCGGCGTGCCCAAGTCGTGGCGGGATGGGCCTTTTAAAAAAATTCCCTGGACCAGCATGCATGGCGCCGGGCTTCAGCCGGGAACGAAAATTATTGTTTCAGCTGCAGGGGATACCTGGGAAAAGAAACTCGTGCGGTCTGAGGATTCAGGCCTTAGCTGGGAGATTGTTGATGATGAGCTGCGCAACAATCTTTTTGTCGCGGTTCATCCGGTGAAAACGTCGGTCGTGTATGCCGACAATAAGATATCCAGCAACGGCGGGAAATCATTTCAAAAAATTGAATGGCTTGCTGCACGGGATGCCGTGATGCTTGGCATGTGCCAGGCCAGGCCCGATACGGTGTATGCAATGAACAAAGAGCGGACCGTTCTGTATCGCTCTGATGATGCGGCCGCGACATGGCGCGAGTATGCCGCGCCGGGCTGGCCTTTTGCGCTTCATGATGCCAAGCCGGCCTTTGCGGTTGACCCCGTGGATAATAATAAAACATACACTCTGGACGTCCGGGGAGATCTTGCGGTGTATGAAGGAAAGGCATGGAGGAGCCTCGGGCTGCTGAACCGCGCAGCCGGCGCGGATGGTCCGAAGAATATCGTACGGGCCGTGGCCATCGATAATCGCCATCCTGAAATAGTATATGCCGGCATGCACGCTCCCGGTTTCAGCACCCTGTGGCGCAGTATTGATGCCGGGATGACCTGGCAGGATATGACATTGAATTTGCCCCGCTTGAGCGTGAGCAGTATTGTCATAAATCCGCATTCGGGCGAAGTCATGGTGGGAGGCTGCTGCGGCACCTGGGTGCTGCCGCCGCCGTATGAAAGCCGCAATGGTCTCTACGGTAAGCTTCTTCCCTAGCGGGCCTTCATGTTTGATTTTGCAGGCCCCCTCACCCCGACCCTCTCCCACAAGGGGGAGGGAGCCAATAATTTTCCCCTCCTTTGATGGGAGGGTTGATTAAGGGGAGGGTGCATGTAACTATTTTAAATGTGAAGATCTGCTAGCGTCTATAGTGATGCTCCCCGCCTGCAAGGCGAGGCTTTCAAGGCAGGACTCCGGTAAAAAAGTGCTTCAGCTGCCGGAACCCGTGAAAGGCTGCTAAAACAATGAAGACGAGCGCCCCGCCATTTTCTTTTTCCAGGGTATGGTGGTTCTACATCGCCGGCGGCATAGCCTGGCTATGTGGCTTTATCTGCCTGATTGTGTACTGTCCCGCATACCTTCCCGGCACTGAGCCTGTAGTGTGGAGTGACTTTGAATCAATGCCGCAAACGGGCACTGCCGCCCATAAGGGGCCATTGGAGTCGTGGGAGCAGTCAAAGCAGGGGGTTGCTTTGGACCCGGACGGCGGTTTTTCGGGAAGCGCGTGCATACAACTTACTGCGCATGATGATAAAGCGGCCTCTGTAAAATGGACACTTGAAAATCCTCAGGAGTATCAATTTTTGCTGCTTCGATGCAAAATGCGAACCGAAGGGGTTGTTCAGGGAGCACGCAACTGGAATACTGCCCGCGCAGTGCTTTACTTTACCGATACAAACGGTAAATCCCGCTGGGACTACCCTCATGTGGCAGGTGTTGTAACCGGGACTTCCACATGGAAGGAATACGAAAAAGTTTTTCCTGTTCCTGCATCCGCAGCAACTGCAACGGTTGTTGTTCAAAACAGCAGCAGATCAGGCATTCTCTGGTGTGATGATATTTCACTCTGGCCGGCCTATACAAACACCAGCTATTTTCTTTTGAGAGGCATACTGCTTGTCGCGGCGCTCGTGCTGGCAATCAGCGCGATACGTTCGTTCGGCGTACTAAAAAAAAAGGGGTGGCTGCCGCTTGGCATACTGGCAATTATTTTTATCGGCGTTCTTTGTTCTCAATACTTTCTGGAAATGATTGCCGGTGCTTTCGGCCTTAAGGTTTTTTGGCTTAAGAAGGGCGGGCACGTGTTTTTGTTTTTTTTACTGGGGCTGGTTTCAACCTCATGGGCAGGGGCAATAAAAAAGACTGCCGGCAGGATTACCCTCTCATTAAAACAGCTTGCAGGTATCTTTATAGTGCTGGTGTCTTTTGCCGCCTTGACCGAGCTGGTGCAGTTTGCAACAACTGACCGCAGTCCTGCAAAATTTGATTTTTTTATTGATATGGCGGGCGTTCTTGCGGGGATAGCAAGTGCGCGTTTTTTCTCTGGCTTCAGAAAAGAAGGGTTCACGGGAAAGACAGTTTAATAAAAAGAGTGCTCGCTTCGACATGCGAACATGTCCGGCAGGGGCATAGGATGCAAGGGTCGGTTTGTGCCAGAAGGTTGCCGGGCGACGAGAGCGGGGCTGCCAGACCACTGTTTTTTAGTTACGCCTGATTCTGGCAGTAGAGGTAAACAGGGCAATATAGGGATGGTCGTCGGCATCGAGACCCAGGCAGTTATAGGCCGGAGAATGTATCGTGTAAGGCGTTTCGCTCTGCCAGCGAAAGCCATTATACGAGGCGTACTCAATGCGGGCAAGCAGGGCATTGTAGTAGCTTATATGCGGCTGGTTCTGCGAGTCGAGCCTGAGGCTGCAAAAGGCGCCATCATCGCTCATCCCGAAAATAAGCTGCAGAAAATCAAATAGGCCCGACACAACAAACATAATTCTCCACTCGCCGCCCAGCAGGCCTTCCCGTCGCACGGCATACTTCAAGGCCCGCATGTCGGTCGTGTAATAGGCGATATGGGGCTGGCCGGTGCTGTCAAGGCTGATCGAAGCATAGAGCCCTCCGGTGTCCCGGACATCCACAACCTCGGAGCGCCAGGCTGAGTCCTCTCTCCAGCCATGCTTGAGAACGCTCTCAGATGAACTATAGTAGGCGATATGCGGCGTGCCGTCCTGTGTGACCGCTATGGAATGAGAGCTTTGCGGGCAGCCCCGGCATCAACCGTCGTCAGCTCCCAAGAGAGCCCCTTGCGCATAGCGCATTGCAAAGCGCTCTGCGCCGCATCATAGTAGATGATATAGGGTATGCCGCCGGCAGCCACAGCCAGAGAGACATACGGGGTTGCGCCATTCGGCGACACAATCTCCGTGTGCCAGCCTGCAGTGTCCACATAGGCATGCTTCAAAGCTCCATCATAAGCGGTGCAGTAGGCAATGTGTGGCCGACCGTCACTATCCAGAGCAAGGGCGATATAGTTGCCCCCCGCCAATAAAGGATTTGCTTCGAGCTTATCTACGACCCATTCCGATTCTATAGTACCGTTGCGCATCTCAACATAGCGCAGCTCGGCGGCACTCAAATCGCCATTGTCATCATAAGAAACGCTGACATAGCCGAGGTGTACCGCCCCTTCAGCATCGATCTGCATTGACGGATGTATGTTCTCTCCGCCGGCGATCTCCCGGCTCTGCCATGCGCAGTGCACGGAGAAAAGCCTCCCGCAAGCAGGATCAGCAGGCAGGAAAGAACTATGGTACGCATTTTATGGCTGCTTATGCTGATCATAGATGAAAAAAAACCTGATGCAGTATTCATATTTTTTGAACCGGCCAGGGCAACCCCGGCGCGGAAAAATTTTCTCTGGTTGCCAGGTGCAGTTTTCATACGCTGTGCTACACGGCAAATACGGAGAAACAGTGCGCGAAGCTGTAAGAGATCACCTTTGGATTGCAGCTTTTGCGAGATACATTTCCCCGTGCGGCCCGCACAGCTTCCCTTAACCCTTTCGACAGGCAGTGCTTCAAAAGAGTATAGTTAGTACGGCATTATAGGGGGCAAAAGTTTTATTTACAATATTTTTCTTCGCGGTTGTATTTGTTCAAATGGATCGTTTCTATATGCTGGCATACAATCACCCCTCTTAAAAAAGACCTTTTGTGGTTTATCGGCTTTTTTTTTATAAACTTAACCCTTTGAGTAATTTTTTTAGTTTTTCTGAATAGTGAATGTTCCATCAAGGGAGGGTAAAAAGACAGGATCCCTCGTCCCTGGGGGGAGAGGGTTGGAGTGAAGGGGTCTACAAAATCAAAGGTGAAGGCGCACCAGCCTGTAAGTCTAATTATTTCAAAAAGAAATTCATAATCCCGGGAACTTGCTTTTTATGCCTTTGATTGCCGGATAGGTTTCGCCGATTGCAATATTGTAGTCTTCATCCGGCATCAGCAGGCTCGAAAGTATGCTGAAATCATGCAGCCCGTCATCATGCAGTTCCATCATTCCCTGACCGCCCTGTCCGAATCCGACGAGAATTTCATCAAGGCCATCGCCGTCCATATCGCCGCAGGATAGCCTGGTTTCGCCATTCTCAGCCCTGTAATCAGGGGCGCCTGCTTCAAGCCATCTTTTGAAAGTGACTTTGCCCAGGCCGTATGAGTACACCGGGATTTTGCCTCCTGAGTTCGTTCCCAGCCCAAGCAGTATTTCATCGCGCACCGTGCGATTGATGTTGCCGCATGCGGGGCGGGTTTCGCCGTTGAGGGCATTGTAATCGGGCCAGTCAACAACGCCCCAGGCAAGATGTCTGGCGTTGCCGTCCAGCACTTCAAATTTCCCCTCCGGCAGAAAAACATCATTGGCAGGATACAGCCCCAGGATGATCTCATCTTTGCGGTCAAAATCGATATTGCCGCAGGCCGGGCGAACTCCGCCTCCCGCGATGCAGTAGTCTTCCCAGCCAACCTTTATCCATGATGCATGTACGGCTTCTCCGTTTATTGAATTTAAAAACCTCGATCCTTCCATTGCCGCCGATGCCCAGCCCGATGAGAATTTCATCAACGCCGTCACCGTCGATATCGCCGCAGGCAGGCCAGGACTCACCATTGATGCTGTTGTAGTCGCTCCAGTCTATCTGGCCCCATCCCAGACTGGTGAAGTCATCATCAAGAATTTGAAATTTCCCGCCGGGTATTGCGGAATTTCCCTCAACAGGCCCCAGGCCTATTATGATTTCCTCTTTTTCGTCGCCGTCAATATCGCCGGTTGCGATGCGCGCCTCGCCGTTCAGGGCATTATATTCGTCCCAGCCCACGGAAATTTGAAGGGGGGTATCGGTATCGTCGAATATTGCAATTGCACCCTGATCTGTAAAAATCTGGTCTGTTTCTGCTAAAGCATTTTGTTCGCTTTTCGCAGCCGGAGCACCACCGTCTATGAAGTTTGCACCCTTTCCTCCCATGATATTATATTTTTTCTTCGTTATCGAGGTTGTCGTAACGATGTCGTCGGCACCGTGCTCGTTGTCGGCACCGTGGTAGTAGCGACCGTGCTTGTCGTTGTCGGTATGCTCGTTGACGTTGATGTGGCGGGTGCTGTTGTTGTTGAGAGCGAGTTATGGCTTTATATGCAGCCCATACCCCGCACCAGTCTGAAGCGGCGGCAAGTGCGCCGCTCATTGTGTTTGCACCTGCATTTAACGGGTTGGAGTACACATAGTACGTGTTGTAGCCGGTTATTGCATGCAGCAAACCGGACGGATTCCAGGCGGCAGATGTAAGCGTTGCAGACCGGGCTGAAATCATGCCGATTGCAACGGTGTTGGAAGCAGCCGTCGTTCCCGTTACACTTACAGTGCTCCCTATGAGCAGTGCCTGCGCTGCTGTCAAAACTGGAGTTTGACAGATAAAAAACAGCGCCCCACCAATTCGAGTATGATGCATTATTGAAGTTTAAGGTGATTCTGCTGCCTGCGGAAAGAGCCGTATCCGCGTTTGCAGACCAGATCCGCAGCACGGTTGACTGTGATTCCATGGCGTCCGTATGACATCCTGCGAGTATTCATTCGCCCCCGTTGAGTCTGTTATCCCCACAAGAGTCTTCGAGGATATGAGCGGCGGCTACCGCAATTACTATCCTTGAGTTTTGAGGAATGCCTGCCGGAAGCGTTAAGTCAAGAGATGCAGCTCGCGATGCAGCGCTGAACCGCATAACCTCTGCCCCGAAAGAAGGCGCGCTCCCGTCGTTTATTGATGTGGTTGAAGAAGCGCTTGAGGTTGTCGTCGTATAGATGTGGATGTTGTCGGCGAGATGGTTGATGAGGTCGCCGGCGCCGTGCTTGTGGTTGCAACGGAGGTGGCCGGCGAGCTTGTCGTCGTCGGTATACTTGTTGCCGTGCTGGAGGTTGTCAGGCTTGTGCTTGTCGTGGTGCCTGAAGCAGGTGTATAGGTTACCTCGTTGGAAAAGCCGCTTTGCCCGTAGGCATTTTGTATGCCTTGAAAGCGAAATAATATGTATGCCCGGGCGTCAGAAGTCGCAATTGTATACTGCAGAACATTGCCCGCATCAATTTCGGTAGGAGGGATTTGTCAGAACGCTCTGCTCGCCGTAAAATATTCTATAGCCGGAGACAGGATCAGGGCTTTGATCCCAGGCCAGGGTCACATTGGCAGCGTGAGTATCGGTAGCACAGAAAAGGGCGGTCACAAAAAAGACTAACCCAAGGCATATGGGACAATATGCTTTTGAGAAAAATGAC
>CAVRBJ010000047.1:0-9922 GCA_963718965.1 uncultured delta proteobacterium
CCTTTTGCGCTTCATGATGTGAAGCCGGCCTTTGCGGTTGATCCCGTGGATAATAATAAAATATACACTCTGGACGCCCGGGGAGATCTTGCGGTGAAGCTGCCAAGGAAAGGCATGGAGGAGCCTCGGGCTGCTGAACCGCGCAGCCGGCGCAGATGGTCCGAAGAATATCGTACGGGCCGTGGCGATCGACAATCGCCATCCTGAAATAGTATATGCCGGCATGCACGCTCCCGGTTTCAGCACCCTGTGGCGCAGTCTTGATGCCGGGATGACCTGGGTAGGATATGACATTGAATTTGCCCCGCTTGAGCGTGAGCAGTATTGTCATAAATCCGCATTCGGGCGAAGTCATGGTGGGAGGCTGCTGCGGCACCTGGGCGCTGCCGCCGCCGTATGAAAGCCGCAATGGTCTCTACGGTAAGCTTTTCGCGAGCGGGCCTTCATGTTTGATTTTGCAGGCCCCCGTGGGGGGGATTCTCTCCCACAAGGGGAGAGGGAGCCTATAATTTTCCTTTTCCTCCTCTTATGGGAGGGTTGATTAAGGGGAGGGTGCATGTAACTATTTTAAATGTGAAGATCTGCTAGCGTCTATAGTGATGCTCCCCGCCTGCAAGGCAAGGCTTTCAAGGCAGGACTCCGGTAAAAAAGTGCTTCAGCTGCCGGAACCCGTGAAAGGCTGCTAAAACAATGAAGACGAGCGCCGCGCCATTTTCTTTTTCCAGGGTATGGTGGTTCTACATCGCCGGCGGCATAGCCTGGCTATGTGGCTTTATCTGCCTGATTGTGTATGTCCCCCATACCTTCCCGGCACTGAGCTAGTGTGGAGTGACTTTGAATCAATGCCGCAAACGGGCACTGCCGCCCATAAGGGGCCATTGGAGTCGTGGGAGCAGTCAAAGCAGGGGGTTGCTTTGGACCCGGACGGCGGTTTTTCGGGAAGCGCGTGCATACAACTTACTGCGCATGATGATAAAAGCGGCCCTGTAAAATGGACACTTGAAAATCCTCAGGAGTATCAATTTTTGCTGCTTCGATGCAAAATGCGAACCGAAGGGGTTGTTCAGGAGTACGCAACTGGAATACTGCTCGCGCAGTGCTTTACTTTACCGATACAAACGGTAAATCCCGCTGGGACTACCCTCATGTGGCAGGTGTTGTAACCGGGACTTCCACATGGAAGGAATACGAAAAAGTTTTTCCTGTTCCTGCATCCGCAGCAACTGCAACGGTTGTTGTTCAAAACAGCAGCAGATCAGGCATTCTCTGGTGTGATGATATTTCACTCTGGCCGGCCTATACAAACACCAGCTATTTTCTTTTGAGAGGCATACTGCTTGTCGCGGCGCTCGTGCTGGCAATCAGCGCGATACGTTCGTTCGGCGTACTAAAAAAAAAGGGGTGGCTGCCGCTTGGCATACTGGCAATTATTTTTATCGGCGTTCTTTGTTCTCAATACTTTCTGGAAATGATTGCCGGTGCTTTCGGCCTTAAGGTTTTTTGGCTTAAGAAGGGCGGGCACGTGTTTTTGTTTTTTTTACTGGGGCTGGTTTCAACCTCATGGGCAGGGGCAATAAAAAAGACTGCCGGCAGGATTACCCTCTCATTAAAACAGCTTGCAGGTATCTTTATAGTGCTGGTGTCTTTTGCCGCCTTGACCGAGCTGGTGCAGTTTGCAACAACTGACCGCAGTCCTGCAAAATTTGATTTTTTTATTGATATGGCGGGCGTTCTTGCGGGGATAGCAAGTGCGCGTTTTTTCTCTGGCTTCAGAAAAGAAGGGTTCACGGGAAAGACAGTTTAATAAAAAGAGTGCTCGCTTCGACATGCGAACATGTCCGGCAGGGGCATAGGATGCAAGGGTCGGTTTGTGCCAGAAGGTTGCCGGGCGACGAGAGCGGGGCTGCCAGACCACTGTTTTTTAGTTACGCCTGATTCTGGCAGTAGAGGTAAACAGGGCAATATAGGGATGGTCGTCGGCATCGAGACCCAGGCAGTTATAGGGGCCGGAGAATGTATCGTTGTAAGGCGTTTCGCTCTGCCAGCGAAAGCCGTTATACGAGGCGTACTCAATGCGGGCAAGCAGGGCATTGTAGTAGCTTATATGCGGCTGGTTCTGCGAGTCGAGCCTGAGGCTGCAAAAGGCGCCATCATCGCTCATCCCGAAAATAAGCTGCAGAAAATCAAATAGGCCCGACACAACAAACATAATTCTCCACTCGCCGCCCAGCAGGCCTTCCCGGCGCACGGCATACTTCAAGGCCCGCATGTCGGTCGTGTAATAGGCGATATGGGGCTGGCCGGTGCTGTCAAGGCTGATCGAAGCATAGAGCCCTCCGGTGTCCCGGACATCCACAACCTCGGAGCGCCAGGCTGAGTCCTCTCTCCAGCCATGCTTGAGAACGCTCTCAGATGAACTATAGTAGGCGATATGCGGCGTGCCGTCCTGTGTGACCGCTATGGAATGAGAGCTTTGCGGGGCAGCCCCGGCATCAACCGTCGTCAGCTCCCAAGAGAGCCCCTGCGCATAGCGCATTGCAAAGCGCTCTGCGCCGCATCATAGTAGATGATATAGGGTATGCCGCCGGCAGCCACAGCCAGAGAGACATACGGGGTTGCGCCATTCGGCGACACAATCTCCGTGTGCCAGCCTGCAGTGTCCACATAGGCATGCTTCAAAGCTCCATCATAAGCGGTGCAGTAGGCAATGTGTGGCCGACCGTCACTATCCAGAGCAAGGGCGATATAGTTGCCCCCCGCCAATAAAGGATTTGCTTCGAGCTTATCTACGACCCATTCCGATTCTATAGTACCGTTGCGCATCTCAACATAGCGCAGCTCGGCGGCACTGAAATCGCCATTGTCATCATAAGAAACGCTGACATAGCCGAGGTGTACCGCCCCTTCAGCATCGATCTGCATTGACGGATGTATGTTCTCTCCGCCGGCGATCTCCCGGCTCTGCCATGCGCAGTGCACGGGAGAAGAGCCTCCCGCAAGCAGGATCAGCAGGCAGGAAAGAACTATGGTACGCATTTTATGGCTGCTTATGCTCATCATAGATGAAAAAAAACCTGATGCAGTATTCATATTTTTTGCAACCGGCCAGGGCAACCCCGGCGCGGAAAAATTTTCTCTGGTTGCCAGGTGCAGTTTTCATACGCTGTGCTACACGGCAAATACGGAGAAACAGTGCGCGAAGCTGTAAGAGATCACCTTTGGATTGCAGCTTTTGCGAGATACATTGCGGCCCGCACAGCTTCCCTTAACCCTTTCGACAGGCAGTGCTTCAAAAGAGTATAGTTAGTACGGCATTATAGGGGGCAAAAGTTTTATTTACAATATTTTTCTTCGCGGTTGTATTGTTCAAATGGATCGTTTCTATATGCTGGCATACATCACCCCTCTTAAAAAAGACCTTTTGTGGTTTATCGGCTTTTTTTTTATAAACTTAACCCTTTGAGTAATTTTTTTAGTTTTTCTGAATAGTGAATGTTCCATCAAGGGAGGGTAAAAAAACAGGATCCCTCGTCCCTGGGGGGAGAGGGTTGGAGTGAAGGGGTCTACAAAATCAAAGGTGAAGGCGCACCAGCCTGTAAGTCTAATTATTTCAAAAAGAAATTCATAATTCTCGGGAACTTGCTTTTTATGCCTTTGATTGCCGGATAGGTTTCGCCGATTGCAATATTGTATTCTTCATCCGGCATCAGCATGTTAGACATCATGCTGAAATCATGCAGCCCATCATTATGCAGTTCCAGTATTCCCTGACCTCCGGGGCCGAAGCCGACGAGAATTTCATCAAGGCCGTCGCCGTCGATATCGCCGCAGGACAGCCGGGTTTCCCCATTTTCAGCCCTGTAATCAGGGGGACCTGCTTCAAGCCATTTTTTTAAAGTGACTTTGCCCAGGACGTATGAATACACCGGGATTCTGCCTCCTGAGTTCGTTCCCAGGCCAAGCAGTATTTCGTCGCGCATCGTGCGGTTGATATTGCCGCAGGCGGGGCGGGTTTCACCATTGAGGGCATTGTAATCGGGCCAGTCAACAACACCCCAGGCAAGATGTCTGGCGTTGCCGTCCAGCACTTCAAATTTCCCCTCAGGCAGAAAAAGATCATTGACCGGATACGGACCCAGGATGATTTCATCTTTGCGGTCAAAATCGATATTGCCGCAGGCCGGGCGCACTCCGCCTCCCGCGATGCAGTACTCTTCCCAGCCAACTTTTATCCATGTTGCATGTACGGCTTGTCCGTTATCAAAATTAAAAACCTCGACCCTGCCATTGCCGCCGATGCCCAGCCCGATGAGAATTTCATCCACGCCGTCGCCGTCGATATCGCCGCAGGCAGGCCAAGACTCGCCATTCATGCTGTTGTATGCGCTCCAGTCTATCTGCCCCCATCCCAAACTGGTGAAGTCATCATCGAGAATTTGAAATTTCCCGCCGGGTATTGCGGGGTCTCCCTCAACAGGCCCCAGGCCTATGATGATTTCCTCTTTTCCGTCGCCGTCAATATCGCCGGTTGCTATGCGCGCTTCGCCGTTCAGGGCATTATATTCGTTCCAGCCTACGGAAATTTGAAGGGGGATATCCGGTTCATCGAATATCGTAATCGCACCCTGAGCAGTAAAAATTTGTTCCGGCTCTGCTAAAGCGTTTTGTTCGCTTTTCGCTTCTGAAGCACCGCCGTCTATGAAGTTTGCGCCCTTGCCCCCCATGATACTATAGTTCTTGTTCGTTATCGGGGTTGTCGTAACCGATGTCGTCGGAACCGTGCTCGTTGTCGGCATCGTGGTAGTAGCAACCGTGCTTGTCGTTGTCGGTATGCTCGTTGAGGTTGAGGTAGATACTACCGTTGTTGTCGTAATCGAAGTTATTGCTTTATATGCAGCCCATACCCCGCACCAGTCTGAAGAGGCAGCAAGTGCGCCGCTCAGTGTGTTTACACCTGCATTTAAAGGGTTGGAGAAAACATAGTATGTGTTGTAACCGGTTATTGCATGCAGCAAACCGGAGGAATTCCAGGCAGCGGATGTAAGCGTTGCAGACCGGGCTGAAATCATGCCGATCGCACGGGTGTTTGAAGCAGCCGTTGTTCCCGTGACACTTACACTGCTTCCCCATGAACCAGTGCCTGCGCCGCTGTCAAAACTGGAGTTTGACAGATAAAAAACAGCACCCCACCAGTTTGAGTATGATGTATTATTGAAGCTTAAGGTAATTCTATTGCCCGCAGAAAGAGCCGCATCCGCGTTTGCAGACCAGATTCTTAATATGGTTGACTGTGAAGCCATGGCGTCGTGTATGACATCCTGCACGTATTCATTCGCCCCCGTTGAGTCCGTTATACCGACAAGGGTGCGCGAGGAGGTAGAGGCTGCTACCGCAATCACTATCCTGGAGTTTTGAGGAATGCCCGTCGGCAGCGTTAAGTCAAGTGATGCTGCCTGCAGTGTAGAGTTAAACCGCATAACCTCTGCCCCGAAAGAAGGGGTACTCCCTCCGCCTGTTGATGTGGTTGAAGAAGCGCTTGAGGTTGTCGTTGCCAGGGATGTTGATGTTGTCGGTAAACTGGTCGATGTGGTCGCCGGCACCGTGCTTGTCGTTGCAACGGAGGTGGCCGGCGAGCTTGTCGTCGTCGGTATACTGGTTGCCGTGCTGGAGGTTGTCAGGCTTGTGCTTGTCGTGGTGCCTGAAGCAGGTGTATAGGTTACTTCGTTGGAAAAGCCGCTCTGCCCGTAGGCATTGTATGCCTTGAGGGCGAAGTAATAGGTATGCCCGGGCGTAAGGGTTGTAATCGTATACTGCAGGACATTGCCCGCATCAATTTCGGTTGCCGGATTTGTCAGAACGCTCTGCTCGCCATAAAATATTTTATAGCCGGTGACAGGATCAGGGCTTGGATCCCAGGCGAGGGTTACATTTGCAGCTTGACTATCGGCAGCGCAGAAAAGGGCGGTCACAAAAAACACGAAGCCCAGGCACGCGGGGAAATATGCTTTTAAGAAAAATGACGAGCGCCAGTTTTCCATGAAATTCTGCAACTTCTTGAATCGTTTTATGGATCTGATGATCACAAGTCTTTCTTACGCTCTGAGCCAATGACTTTTGACAGCCTGAACACATTGGGTACAGTGCCTAAAACAGGCAGGCGCAGGATGCGCGCTATTTGCCGCTCCGACTTGAAGGAGGGGTCCAGAAGTTCCAGAATGCCGATCCAGATAAGTACTGCAGCCAGACCTGCCGCAAGAAGCAGCACTGTCATCGGCAGACGCTCGCTCCTCCACAGCGCCTTTTCGCTTTCAACGGTCAGCCCGCCTTTGAGTTCACTATAGGGCTGCGATTTCGGTATGGGAGAAACCTTGCCTTCCTGCTGCACCTGCCTGGCCGGCAGCATCTCCTGCCGCCGTACGCCGTCTTCGGCCTTTTTAAGTATCTTTTTGGCATAAAAAGCAGCCAGGAATTCACCCATCCCCTGATTGGCGCCGCTGTAGCTTATGCGGAGCATGTCTTTTTCATATGACAGAGACAGTGCTTTTTTGATGACCCGCCTCAATTGAGCCTCTGTCATGACGGCAGGCTGCGGCGGCAGTTCCTTCTGCAGTTCACGGCTGAGTGTCTGAAGCGTATAGGCATCCAGAAACAGCTCATCCTGGTGCGTCACAAACCAGTCGATCGATGTGACATCGGAAGGGCTGTTTGACAGCTGCCAGCGGTATATCCGGCGCGATCTTTATTGCTTGATAAATGGTAAAACGGTCCATTTGAACGGCAGCGGCGGCAAGATACACGAATGCCGGGATCAGGGCAAGGATGAAAAGGCCGCGCTGCGAGGATATTTTATACAGATAGCGTTTTACAAAGAAGCTGAACATGGCTGTGCCCCCATCTCTAAAAGGTTTTACGACAGCGGATTCTGCCAGTCGTTTATGATGACGCCCAGAATAGCAGCTCCTGCGGTTTCCAGGGCGAACTGCGCCTGCTTCACCACCTGGCGCGAGGTCTTGCCGGAGGCTATGACGAGCGCCACCCCGTCGGCTTTCTGAGCGATCACCAAAGGATCGATCATGCTGCGGTTGGTGGGAAAAATCTTGGATGTGTCAATGAAGATGATATCATAGGCCGCCCGGGCCTTATCGAGAAGTCCTTCAGCCAGCTTCTGCTCCTCGCCGTTGCACTGCTGGCCCCAAAGCCTGTTCATTCAGTGCAGGCAGAATGTCCAGACGGGTCTCCGCTACATGGTGCACCATGTCTGTTATGGCGGCTCCGTTTTGGGCCCTGGCAGGGTCAAGAAGCTCTGCGCCGAAAAGCCTGTGCAGCGACGGAGCATGCCAGTTGAGGTCCATGGCAAGTACGCGCTTGCCGGTTTCTTGTGCGGCAAGAGCGGCAAGACCTGCAAGCATGGTTGTCTTGCCCTCGCCCGGTTCAGCGCTGGTAACGGCAATGCAGATGTTCTGGCCGTTTTTGCCCTTCGGCAGTGACGCCTCAAGAGCGCTATAGAGCCGCTTCATTTCGGCAATTTCTGTCAGGACGGAACTGTTGAATGATGTTCCCTCGCTCATGACGGCGCCCCCTTTATAGAAGGATTTAGTTGGTGGCATCTAATATATATATTCTAGCATATATATTCTAGCGCAATCAATGCTTTGTACACAAGATAAGAATTGACCCCCTTTTTGAATGTGAAGCGGTTTCTTCATCGGGGAGGGCCTCCAAAGTCCATTTTATGGTCTCACAAAAACGGTAGTTGGCTGCAAAATCAAGATGTCATGCCCCGCAAGCAAGTGATACTGAGAATAAGCGGCCATTTTTTTTTGAAAGGCGGATTAAATTATTTTGCAATTTTTTTTTAATATGCTATATACTAATTTAGAGTGTTGTTCATTACGGGCAGCATATCTAAATTTGTACGAACCGAAAAAGGCAATCTATTCCGTAAGGGATAGTGCGCAAAGTAACCGATCCTTATAGGTAAGGATAGCGGGACTGCCGGGAACAATATGGTGTTTTACGGCAGGCCTCTACTTACCCATAAGAAGAGGCCTGTTTTTTTTATACCCGAAGGCAGGGTAATTGCAGAGATTTTAGCCTGGTTGAAATAATTGTCTCTGCTGAATATTGGAGATAGCGCGATTATTTTTTAAGGAGCCTTACAGGCAGTTCAGGGAATCGATAATCTTTTTGCAGTTGTGAAGCAAAAAGAGAAGCGGCATCGAGAACCGAAAAAGGCGAGCTATTCCGCAAGGGTAGTGCGCAAAGTTACCGGTCCTAACAGGTAAGGACAGAGGAACTGCCGGGGTTAAATATGTTTTTCACCGGCAGGCCTCTATCCTACTCATGGGACAGAGGCCTGTTTTGTTTTATAACCGAAGGCAGGGTAATTGCAGAGATTTTAGCCTTGGTTGAAGAAATACATTCTCTCTGCTTAATTTTTTGGAGATCAAGCGATTATTTTTTAAGGAGCCTTACAGGCAGTTCAGGGAATCGATAATCTTTTTGCAGTTGTGAAGCAAAAAGAGAAGCGGCATCGAGAACCGAAAAAGGCGAGCTATTCCGCAAGGGTAGTGCGCAAAGTTACCGGTCCTTACAGATAAGGACAGAGGAACTGCCGGGGTTAAATATGTTTTTCACCGGCAGGCCTCTATCCTACTCATGGGACAGAGGCCTGTTTTGTTTTATAGCCGGAGTAAGGGCTTATACGATTATCAGTGTTAAGGTGAAAAAAGATGCGTGATTGTCAATTGCAGATACATGAAGAGATACAAGCAGTACGGATTTTTAAGAAAACCGGCGTCCGTCATTTTTCTTAAAAGCATATTTCTCCATGTGCCTTGGGTTAGTCTTTTTTGTGACCGCCCTTTTCTGCGCTGCCGATAGTCAGGCTGCGAATGTCACCCTCGCCTGGGATCAAAGCCCTGATCCTGTCACCGGCTATAAAATATTTTATGGCGAGCAGAGCGTTCTGACAAATCCCTCAACCGAAATTGATGCGGGCAATGTTCTGCAGTATACGATTACAACTCTGACACCCGGGCATACCTATTACTTCGCCTTCAAGGCCTACAATGCCTAAGGGTAAGCGGCTTTTCCAACGAAATAACCTATACGTACCTGCTTGCGGCACCACGACAAGCACAAGCCTGACAACCTCAGTCACGACAACAAGCATACCGACAACGACAAGCTCGCCGGCCACCTCCGTTGCAACGACAAGCACGGTGCCGGCGACCTCATCGACCAGCTCGCCGACAACAACATCCTCTATACCGTCTACAACCTCAAGCGGTTCTTCAACGACATCAATATACGACGGGAGCGCCCCTTCTTTCGGGGCAGAGGTTATGCGTTTCAGCGCTGTATCGCGTGCAGCCTCTCTTGATATAACGCTGCCGGCAGGCATTCCTCAAAACTCAAGGATAGTGATTGCGATAGGAGCAGCTATATCCTCGAAGACTCTTGTGGGTATAACAGACTCAACGGGGGCGAATGAATACTCGCAGGATATCATACAAGATGCCATGGCATCACAGTCTACCGTGTTGCGCATCTGGTCTGCAAACGCGGATGCGGCTCTTTCCGCAGGCAGCAGAATCACCTTAAGCTTTAATAATGCAGCATACTCAGACTGGTGGGGCGCAGTTTTTTATCTGTCAAACTCCGGTTTTGACGGCAGCGCCGGCAATGAATCGTATGACAACCCTGTACGTGTTGCGGGGGCTACGGCTGCTTCCGGCACCGTTGCAATCGGGATGATTTCCGCCCGGGCATCAACGCTTACAGCTGCTGTCTGGAATGCCTCCGGTTCGCTGCATGCAGTACCCGGATCCAACACGTACTATACGTACTCCAACCCGTTGCCTGCAGGTGCGAATACACTGAGCGGCTCCCTTGCAGCCACTTCAGACTGGTGCGGGGT
>CAVRBJ010000048.1:0-22006 GCA_963718965.1 uncultured delta proteobacterium
AAAAATTTCTTTGGCGGCAGTGGCCGTCTTTGTCAGCTGCTGCAGCCGCAGCCGCATGACCCGCAGCTGCTCGGCGCGCAGGAGGCCTTGTCAGGCTTAAGTCCGGTTTCCGCGATGCTGATATCAAACTCAAGCGTTTTTCCCGCCAGGGGATGATTGCAGTCCATCTTGATAGTTTCCTCTCCTATGGCCACCACCGTGGCGGGAACCGGATTGCCCGCATTGTCCTGCAGATATACCTGCATGCCTTCCTCGACCTCCATGCCCTCAGGCACATTGGCCCGGGGAAAATCAAACAGGAAGTCGTCGCTGCGCTCGCCATAGGCCTGTTCAGGCGCAATGCTGACCGTTTTTTTCTCGCCCTGGGCCATGCCCACAACAGCGGCGTCAAAGCCCGGTATCATCTGGCCGGCGCCGACGGTGAATTTCAGCGGCTCACGGCCTTCGGATGAATCAAAAATGTCTCCACCGGCGAGCCTTCCGGTATAATGCACGGATATGGTATCGCCTTTTTGTACAAGTGCTGCCATGTGTTTCTCCTTCATAATAATCAAAAAAGTTTATGTGCTTCTGCCGATGCTTCAAGTATGCCGCATACGGCACTTCGGGTAATCACATTATTTCCAGCGGGAATCCTGAAAGGCCTGAAAAAGGAGGGGCGCGGATACCAGCAAGATATTTGATGACGGAAAGCAAGCGGTGCGGCCCACTGCCGTTACCTGCTTTATATATGACAGATTAGCCGATAATGTCAAGGCCATATGGTGCAGTGCGCAGCGCGCTACCGGCAAGCAGTATCTGCAGCAAAAGCCCGGGGTGCAAGCTGGAACAGTATCATACCCTCCCACGGTGAAGCCGGGAAACGGGCCGCGAGATAATTTTTTTCCACAACAACCCCGCCCTTGAGCGATGCGTGATACAGATCGCCGTCTATGAGCAGGCCTTCATGGCCGACGATGAGCCCCTGATCCCAGTTTGCCTTTTTCACGAATGCAATGCCCAGCACCCGTGGAAGCGGGGCAAGCATCCTCGGGGTAAAGCCTGCCCGGGGAATATAGGACAGCGCCACCTTTTTCGTCCACCGGCCCAGCCGGTCGCCAAACAGCAGCGAGCCGTCTTTCCTGCGGTTAAGCTCAAGGCCGATACGGCGAAGCGACTGCGCGTCACGCACATATTTCTCGGTTGTTTCGGCAAAGTAGCTGTTTGCCGGATCGGTGATGCGGTCTTCGGTAAAATGATAGCGCTCGGCAAAGCCGACCCTGCCGCCGCGGTAGTGCAGCAGGCGCATATGCTCCCGGGCTTCAGCCATGCAGCGGCTGTTGGCAAAGGCCTCTATATACAGAATATACATGGTGCAGTTGGTGGCGCCGTAGGGCAGCCAGTCCGCGGTTTCATTGGTAACGGGTCGGCGACATAGGGCGCGCCCAGGTACATCTGCGCCAGGGCTTTCACCCGGTCGTCAAATGCCGGGAACCGGCGGTGCAGCTCCGGCAGAAGAGCATCCAGATCCTTGTCGGTGCATCGGTACACCCGCACCTGCCGCACAAGCTCCTCGCCGGAAAAGCTGCGGAGCTGTGCTGTATCAAAACACCATGCCGCCGGACACAGGGACAGCAGCAGACAGGCTGCTGCGGCAGTCGCAAGCTTCATAGAGCCTCCTTATGACTGACTACTATGCCATATTCCCCGGATGAAGTCACTGCCCGCTTATGCGGAAAAGTGAACAATGCATCATGCGGACGCCATCAAAAAAAAGACAGGGCCTGCTGCGGCATGCGCCGTGCCCGTTGTTTAAAATTTGCTTGACAACCAGCGGCCGCTTCATTACCATTTTCCATTTACTGTCATCCGGCCATCACGGTATACTCTTGCATACCAGAATACTTTTGTGTATAGAGGTTTCATCCATGATAGATGTCGAGCACCTTTCCAAAAGCTACGGAGCTACACGGGCCGTGCAGGACCTATCGTTCCGGGTTGAGAAAGGCGAGGTCATTGGATTCCTGGGCCCCAACGGCGCAGGTAAATCAACAACCATGCGCATGCTCACCTGCTATATCTCGCCCGATGCAGGCACAGCGCGCATCGCCGGCTTTGACATCACGGCCCATCCCCTTGAGGTCAAAAAGCGCATCGGGTATCTGCCCGAAAACAACCCGCTGTACCTTGACATGGGCGTAATCGAGTACCTCAAATTCATAGCCTCCCTGCGCGGCATCGCCGGCGGCAGGGTGCGGGAGCGCCTCAGGCATGTGATCGATATCTGCGGCCTTGCATCCATGGCGGCAAAAGATGTGGGAGAGCTTTCAAAAGGCTATCGCCAGCGCCTGGGACTGGCGCAGGCGCTTATCCATGATCCGGACGTGCTCATCCTTGATGAGCCCACCATCGGCCTGGATCCGCACCAGATCATCGAAATCAGGCATCTCATAAAAAATATCGGCCGGGAAAAGACGATCATTTTAAGCTCCCATATATTGCCGGAAGTTGCCGCAACCTGCGACCGCGTGCTCATATTCAACAGGGGCGGCATCGTCGGCAGCGGCACGCCTGAAGAACTCTCGGCCCTGTCAAGCGGCGGGCAGGCGATTGTGGCGGCCATCCGGGGCCCCCGCGACCGCGTGGAAGCGGCGCTGGCGGCTATTGAAGCCGTTGTCGAGGTCAGGCATCTCGGAGAGGACGGCGGCCTGCAGCGCTTTGAACTGCTGTCGCGCGAGGCTGATGCGGTCAGCGAAAGAATATTTTTCGCCGTGGCAGCCGGCGGCTGGAGCCTTACGGAGCTGTACCGCAAGAGCATCAATCTGGAAGACGTGTTTCTTGACCTGACCATGCGGGAGGCATCATGAAAAATATACGCGCTCTTTTCTGGAAAGAATTCAAAAGCTATTTCAGCTCGCCGGTTGCCTATATCTTCATCATCGCTTTTCTGGTTGTGACCAACTGGCTTTTCTTTAGAACGTTTTTTTTGACCAACCAGGCAAGCCTCCGGCCGTTTTTCGGCCTGCTGCCCTGGCTGTTTCTGTTTCTTGCGCCCGCCATCACCATGCGCTCATGGGCCGAGGAAAAGAAGCTCGGCACCATAGAGATTCTCATGACGCTTCCGGTTCGCGACTACGAAGTCGTGCTCGGCAAGTTTCTCTCGGCCTTTGCTTTCCTTGCGCTGAACCTCGCCCTGACATTTCCGCTGGTGCTCACTGTGGTGCTGCTCGGCGACCCTGATCCGGGCCGATCTGGGGAGGCTATGCTGGGGCCTGCCTGCTGGGCGGCACCTGCCTTGCCATCGGGCTTTTCGCATCGGGCATAACGGAAAATCAGATTGTAGCCTTCATCGTTGCCATCGTCATCGGCTTTGCCTTCCTGATTGTCGGCGAGAACATGGTGCTCTACAGCGTTCCGTCTTCATGGGGGCCGGTTTTCTCCTACCTTGGTCTCGGTGCGCATTTCCAGAGCATCGGCCGCGGCGTGATTGATTCGCGCGATATTGTCTACTATATGTCCATGATCGGATTTTTTCTTTTGTTAAACCAGATGACCATTGAAGGCAGAAAATAAGGCTATGAAAAGCACAGGATTCAAAAAACTGACCAGGGGAACAAACTTTCTGGTGCTTGGCGTGCTCGCGGCGGGCATTCTCGTTTTTGTGAATGCCCTCTCCTACCGGCATTTTTTCAGGGCTGATCTTACGGCGACGAAAAAATATACCGTGTCGGAGGCGACGAAAAAAGCCGTCGCAGGGCTGGACGATATCGTCAACATCAAGGTATACCTCTCCCGCAAGCTGCCGCCCTATATGGCGCCGCTGGTCGACCAGGTAAAGGATATGCTGGAGGAGTACCGCATCTGCGCAAACGGCAATCTTGACATCGAATATATCGACCCGGCAGATGATCCGTCGCTGCAGCAGAAGCTCCAGTTCATGGGCATACCACAGCTGCGGCTCAATATTATTGAAAAGGATCAGGCCGCCGTCACCACGGTGTATATGGGGCTTGCCGTACTGTACGGTGACAGCAAGGAGGTAATACCGGCCCTGACCGATGTGGCCACCCTTGAATATGACCTGACGGGCAAAATACTGCGCGTAAAGAAAAAAGAGGTCAAAACGATCGGATTTCTGAGCGGCCACGGTGAGCCGGGGCTGGACAGAGAACTGGGAACCGTGAACAATGAACTGCGTGAGCAGTATTACACCCGCACTGTCGCCACAACAGGCGGCCAGACAATACCGGCAGAGGTGGCCGTGCTGGTGGTTGCATCACCAAAGCAGCTCACCGAGCGCGAACTTTTTACTATTGACCAGTACATCATGACGGGCGGCAAAGCTGTTTTTCTTATTGATGCCATCGAGATTCAGCAGCGCGGCATGCAGGGCACGCTGATTGAATCGCCGGTACTGAAACTGCTCGAGCATTACGGCGTCAGGGTGGCTCCCGAACTGGTGCTTGACCAGCTGAGCGAAAACGCCTCGTTCAAAAGCGGGCCGAACGATGTTTTTCTTCCCTATCCGTTCTGGGTGCGCGTGGTCCGGCAAAACACGCAGACCGATAATCCCATTGTGAGCAGTATCGAAACCATGGTCATGCCGTGGGCAAGCCCGCTTGAGCTGCTGCAGGAGAAGACCGGCAGCAGGACCGTTTCGGTGCTTGCCCAGAGCAGCCCCTATTCCTGGACCATGAAGGGCTATTTTGATCTCAGCCCCAAACAGGAGTTTGACGCTCCTGAAAACCAGATGCGGCAGCATGTGCTGGCAATTGCCATGAGCGGCTCTTTCTCAAGCTATTTTGCCGACAAGCCCGTGCCGCCGGCTGACAAGGATGCTCGAGGAAGAACCTGCCCGTCCGGTGACGCGGAGGCAAAAAGCCTGCGCAGCCCCCGGTTATTCAGCAAAGCCCTGACACGAGAATCATTGTGACGGGCAACGCCCGGTTCATAACCGACAATTTCATAAACCAGTTTGACGGCAACCGGGCTTTCTTTCTGAATGCAGTAGACTGGTGCACGGCCGACGATACGCTTATGGGTATCAGGGCCCGGGAATCGGGCGACAGCACGCTCTATGTCATGACGGACAATGTAAAGGCTGCCGTGCGGCTGGGCAATATGTGTGCGGTGCCCGTACTGGTGGCGGTTTTTGGCCTTGTGCAGCGTATCTGCGCAGGCGACGCAAGCGGCTTGCTGTCAAGGAGTGGTGATGAACGGTAAAAAAATGCTTTTTCTTGCCGTGGTGCTTGCAGCTCTTGCGGCCCTCTATTTTATCTCGGAGCAGGCCGCAGCAAAAAAAGAGCAGAAAATCGAACTGCCCCTTGCAGCAGGTTTTGACGCGTCCCGGGCTGCAGCCATAACGATTACTGCTCCGGGCAAGGCTGCTGTTTCCCTAAAAAAACATGGCGACGCCTGGAAGCTGACAGCCGGAGATACAACCTATGGCGCCGATACGGCTGCAGTGACATCGCTGCTTGAACAGATCGGCAAAATGAAGTCTGCCACAGTGGCATCCAGAAATCCGAAAAATTTCGATCATTTGATGTCTCCGACGGAAAAGCTGTTGCCGTAAAAATAGAGGATGCCGGGCAGAACGTGTGTGCCCATGTGCTGCTCGGGAAAAACGGCCCTGATATTTTCAGCACCTATGTGCGCGCCAAAGACGCCGGGACAGTGTATCTCGTGCCTGGAATTTTAAAAAACATGGCCGACAGGGAGCTTAAAGACTGGCGTGATAAAACGATATGGAAGCTCAACGAAGACAGGATTGGCCGGTACACTGTTGCCGGCGACAAAAACCTGCAGCTCAGGAAAGATGCGGCGGGCGCATGGCAGGCAGTCTGCGATGGCCGGACTTTCGCTGTGGAAAAAAATGCCGCGATGCAGGCGGTCCAGAGCTTTGCAGCGCTTAAAGCGGTTGACTTCATGGACGGGAAACCCAAAGAGGCCAGGCTCGATAAGCCCCTGCGCACCATTACCGCCGTATTCGACGACGGCACAAGGGAGGTGCTTTTTGTGGGCGCGGATAAAAATGCCTTTCAGCAATTTGTAAAGCCGGGGTCTCAGCAACAGGTTTTTATTGTTGAGAAATCTGCAATAGAGAGTCTTTCTCCGTCCTGCAAGGACTTAAAGGAAGCAGATACAGTCTCTGACAATGCAACCGTTAAGGCTGCTTATCCCGGGAAACATTAGGGGGATGGGGTGGGATACCCTGAACGTGCTGTGTTTTTGTCCGCAAGCTGCGGCAGAAATCGAGATATTTTTCCTCACCGGATAGAAATTTTGTTATCATCAAGCCCATGCCGCCTTTTGACAGATGAATAAGGCTTCCCGGCACACGTCTGCTCCAGACCACCTTGGCCTCAAAAGTTACGGGCAAATTATCAGGCATAAAAAGCTCAACCAGCATAATAACGCCAGGACCCATGACATTTACCGTCCTTACAAAGACGCCTGTTTCCGAGACATCTTCCGTAAAGGCAAGAGCTTGTCGCACGACTGACGCCGTATTTCAGCTTAAGCCTTTTTAAAGATCGCGTAATTTTTCTTTTTTCAGCCATAATTTTAATGCTTGCATATATAAAACAATAGTGCTCATTAAGCATAAAATACAATTTAATTAATGACAACAAAAAAATATCCTGGCTTTAATTAATTATAGTTTATAAAAAAAGGGGTTAGCGTTAAAATAATATTTATTCGCTAAAACTTGTTTATAATATGATTGCAGGCTTATTATTGAGGTCGTGCTGTTTAATGAATTGGAATTCAGAATTCAGGAGTCGAAATTCAGCATGAAAAAAACAAAAAAGTTTAAAGATTTAAATTGCAGGAAAAATCTTATTGCTTGCGTATTTGATTCCGGCAGATGCTGTGGGGTATGGGATAAATTCCAATTTGCTTACAATGCTGGAAATCCATGCGGCTTCCCGTCTGGCTTCTGAATTCTGGCTTTTTTTAAACAACCATGAAAATATATAAAAGCAGGTACAGGGCCAATTAAATACAAATTTCTTTTTAGCATCAGTGCTAGTTCAAACTTTCACACATATGAGCTTGGGCCATGACCACACAGAATGATCCAACCGTGCGGCAGTATTGCGATCATATCCTGCAAAATGCTTTTGAGGGAATTTTTTTCATTGATCCTGAGGGGCATTTCCTTCGTATCAATCCCGCCTTTACCGCCATTCTCGGCTACACAGAGGAAGACCTCGCAGACAAAAATTTTATTCATATTGTCCACAAAGAAGAGCGGGTCAAAAAGGTCACCTATGCCATCAAGCTGCACCATTTCCAGCGTGCCGAACAGAGCCCTATTGAAATGTCGCTTGTAAATAAGCAGCGTGAACTTGTTCCCCTTCGCCTGCGCGCTGCAATGATTCGTGATGCGGCAGGCACCGTGACCATGGCAATAGGCATGATTGAGCCGCTGATGGGCAAAAAGCCTGCTGCAGCTCCGGCACTTGATAAAGGCGCTGATGACGAAAAGCTGTGGGAGCTTAAGGAGAACTACAAATACGTTCTGGAAAATTCCGGCGATGCTATTTTAATCGCTGATTTTACCGGCCATGTGGTAACGGTCAATGCTGCCATGGAGCATCTGCTCGGGTTTACCGCCGAAGAGATGCTTGGAAGGCACCTGATCGAGATGGGCCCCTTTGACGGCGTTTTCGAAAGCACGACCGGCGAAACAGTCGAAATAGGGGATGACTATCAAAACCGCCAGGTTGAACGTGCCAATGAGCTTTTTGAAAAGGGCCGGGTCGCAAATTATGATTTCTATCTGTTCAAAAAAGACAGCAAGGTGGTTCCCGTCGAGGCTACCATAGCGATTCTGAAAGACAAAAACGACGAGCGCCGCGGGTCTATCTGCAACTTCCGCGATATTACGCAGCGCAAAATCGTCGACCGGGCACTCCAAAAAGCAATGGAAGAAACCCGCATGCTGGCTGAAGCGGCTGAACTGGCGAATATTGCAAAAAGCGAATTTCTGGCAAATATGAGCCATGAAATACGAACGCCCATGAATGGCGTTATCGGTTTTGCAGATATGCTCATGGATACAAAACTCTCACCGGAGCAGAGCGATTTTGTTGAAACCATTAAGCGCAGCGGCGAGACGCTGCTGGCGCTTATCAATGATATTCTTGATTTCTCCAAAATAGAATCAGGCGTTCTCGAATTCGAGTCGATTGAATTCGACCCCGAAATCCTCTGCTACGATGTGTGCGAACTGCTCCGCCCCCGTGTTATCGGCAAGCCGATAGAAGTGCTGCTCCGCGTGGGCGACACTGTGCCGTTCAAACTCATCGGCGATCCGTACCGCTTTAAGCAGGTCCTGACAAATCTCCTGAGCAATGCGGCCAAGTTTACTGACCAGGGAGAAATAGAGCTTGCCCTTGATGTGGACACTGAAACCGGCTCGGAGGTAAAGCTGCACGCTATGTTGCGCGATACCGGCATCGGCATTCCGCATGACAAACTCAAAGTAATCTTTGAGCCTTTTTTGCAGGCAGACGGATCGACCACCCGCAGATACGGCGGCACGGGGCTCGGGCTGTCAATCTGCCGCAGAATCGCACGCCTGTTTGACGGCGATGCATGGGCCGAAAGCACGCCCGGCGCAGGCAGCACGTTTCACTTCACGGCAGTCATGAAAAAAGCACCCAGCATAAACGCGCCACGCCTGTGCTATGAGTCTCTGGAAAATCAAAAAGCTCTCGTGGTTGACGACAACTTTAACAATATCGAAATTCTGCAGCATATGCTTGAACATGCCGGCATGCGCGTGGTGACGGCAAGCACGGCAGAGGAGGCCTTTGACGCCGTAAGCAGATCAGAGGCAACCGGCGACCTTTTTGCTCTGGGCATTCTTGACATTCAGATGCCCCTCATCAGCGGCTATGAGATAGCTCAGCGGATTCAGAAAATGCCCGGCGGCGGGTTTCCGCTCATCGCCTCATCGTCCCTGTCCGTCCGCAGTGTCCGCAAGTGCCAGGCGGCTGGCTTCAGCGGCTATATGCCAAAACCCGTACACCGGCACAAGCTTTTAAAAATGGTTGAGCTGCTGCTGAGCAAGACAAAAACGGTTTCCGGCAAGGAATCAGGCGCACAGCCGAAAATCATGACGCAGTATTCCGTTCGCGAAGAGGTCAAGCATGCCGTATCGATTCTGCTGGCCGAAGACAACCTTGTCAACCAGAAGCTGGCCACGACCCTGCTGACCAAGGCCGGCTACCATGTTACAGTGGCGAACAATGGCAGGGAGGCTGTCGACATATGCACGGAAGAGACTGCATCATTCGACCTTATCTTCATGGATCTACAGATGCCCGAGCTCTCCGGCCTCGACGCAACGCGTGAAATAAGACAGCGGGGATTTGATAAAATACCCATTGTTGCCATGACCGCCCATGCAATGAAGGGAGACAGCCAGAAATGCATTGATGCGGGCATGAATGACTATATGGCCAAGCCCATCAAGCGGGAAATTGTTTTTGCAATGGTCAACAAATGGGTGCTTGAACGGCCGTCTTCATAAGCGGGCTCGCCGTTCTTCAATATGTAAATCATAATTTCTTAGGGCGGGTGCTAACCCGCCTTTTTTTATTATCAAACACCGCTCATTTCAGAAAACTCACTGTTTTCGATCTATAAAGCAGGGGCGGCCCGGCCCGATCAAACTTAATTTATGCGGATTGTCTCCCTCCCTATAACTTCAACTGAAAATTAGCGTTACTACATCAGCAATATTTTTGCTTGATGTCATGTATAATATGCATTTTTTCCATTTTAACATTTTATCACGTAGTGTGCACTTTAAGAAAAAAGCATCCCTGCTATATGTAGAAGTTATGCCTTTTGAGGCACGAGAACCCAAAAATATTCTCTTCAACAATGAGACAGAATAAATTTGACAATATTCTTAAAATTTGAAATATGGTCTCTATGGTTGGAGTTCAAAAATTACAAAGTTCTCTATAAAGTATCGGAGTAACTATTCAAGGAGGGGTGAGGGCTCTATGGGAAACACCACATTTTGTCCCAAATGCAATTACTACAGCGCAGATGAAGATTTTAATATATGTCCAGAATGCGGTGTGATTATCGAAAAACATTATTCAACATTGGAAGAAAGGCAAAAGGTTGAAGCTGAAAAATTGAAAAATGAAAAGCAGGAAGATATAGCTGGATTAAACATACAGCAAAAAGAACCAGTAAGAGCCCAAAGATCGAAAGATAAAGTTCGCCGCAGTGAACATAACCAGCAAGAAAAAACCAGGCGTGTCAAGGCCTCCACGGCCCTGCTATTGATCATCACAGGACTGCTAACAGTAGACTTATATTTTAGCATCGATGAGCGGATGCAGCGGCAGGAAGCCTCTGCTGAGGCATTAAAGGTAGTCATGGAAATCGAAACCAAAAGGGCTGAGGCTTTTGCAGACTACGTGAAAGCTCTAAAGGCCGATAAGACGCAGTCGATTTACCAGCAGATATATCACGCTAATAATGTTCAATTGAAGATGATGAATCTGATGCTGCAAGAAAATAAGTTGCTGGTAACATTGTTGGCCGGGAAGAAATGAATTGCCCAACTAGAAAGCCGGAATTTGAGACACGCTAAACGGCAAGAGCTCTGTTGTTCCCTGCCGCCTGAAAACTTGAGCTTTCATAACAATACAATTGAGCCCTTGACTGGTTGCCCAAATTTGCCATGACGACTCTTTACTGGAACGCACAAGAGACTTCCGGCTTTTTTTTAACAAGCTGTTGGATCATGGTAGCACTGAGTATAGCCTTGAACCTGATGCCGCTTATCAATTCATTGGGGTGCGGCTTGATCCACATGATTGCGGCCTCAGCAGGAATATGCATAATCGTGTTCGGTATGGAAATATCCATTACAATAACAGCTCCTTTCTTAAGACTTGCAGTGAGCGGAAAGAGGACTGTAGCGCCGCTTGAGCTCAGATTGGATATCTGACATTCCTGATGCTGCGTACCCTGCCCTTTGATAATGTAGGTAGCTTTTAGGTTGATATCGAAGCGTTCCTTGTCACGCATCTTTGCGTATAAAGATTCTTCCATGTTCTGCATTGTTTCTGTCCTGGTTTAAAATCAACTTATCACTTGATTATTAGATACTGCAGCCAAAATATACTGCTGTGTAGCCCGCATCTCATCTTTCGTTGCCATCGCAAACACTCTGACGGGAATGAAAGCTGAAGGGGCGCGTGCAAAAAACTTATTAAAGAACTGATGAGCAGAGGGTGCTATTAACCCCGGTGGTACGGCTCAAGGCATCAATTTCTGCAAGCAGCTTGTTCTTCTCTTTCGTCAGTTCCTGGACCCTTGATGGTGATAACTCCTTGGCGCGCAGGAGCTCGATTGTTACCTTCCGTAAACGGTTCTCCAGGTCAAAAACAACATCCCCTATTTTTTGCTCGCTGCTGCTCCAGCTGTTTTCTCCGAAACACCCTACTGACAAAGGATCCAATGGATGTCAAACAGGCTATTACAATTTCTTTCCCGGTTTGTCTAGCTGCAATGAGTGGACTCATGTTCATTTATCTCCCTCTCTTATGGTGTGCAAACTTGTAGAAATTTTATCAATAACAGTAACTGAATGTACTTCAGCACATTTTTACTGAAGTTCACATCTTTATAAAATACACATACTGTGCCAATAAAGATGCTGCTCATACTATCAGGATACAGTAATCCTGAAAAACCTTATTACTGCGATAATAATATTGAAAAAACTTATCTTTTCTTGAATACCAAGGACAAAAAAGAATACTATTTCTATAAATAAATGAAAGCGAAAATGTGCGGTTACTCATGACAGATCAAGCTTTCAGCCAAAATGTGCTCAAAATGAACACTAGTTGTCATAAAATTTACTCCTAATGAACACATGGTGGCAAGCATTAATATAGGCATAAATGATGTTCTTAAAGGGGGCATTTCCCATTAAAAGCATCTGCCCAAACAACTCAAGTGTTAGGTCCTTCTGCCGATATAATCACTGCAAGTCAAAAAACGTTCAGGAGGGCCAGTAATGGTAAATAAAGTTGTGCTCCATTTCGTCGGTGGCAAAATTCTGAAGGGAACAACCGAGGACTTTTTCCCGAACAAGGAGACGTTTAACGTGAAAGACAGCAAAACGGGAACCAACACCCAGATCAATTTTCTCAACTTGAAGGCAGTTTTCTTCGTTAAAAGCTTTGTCGGAAATCCTGCCTATCAGGAAAAAATTGATGCCGAACGCGTAGGTTTCGGTAAAAAAATCCGTATCGTGTTCAAGGACTGCGAAACCCTGATCGGCTACACGCAGGGATATACACCCAACCGGCCGGGTTTTATCGTCTTTCCTGCTGACCCTAACAGCAATAACGAGAGAATCTTTGTCATCACCAAATCGACCAGCGAGGTTAAGTTTTACGCGGTTGCTTAACTGCCTGCCATTTCCAAATGACACCAGAATCAACTTATGAGCAACTAGCCCCTTGCCGGGACATTGTGCAACCGCTCTACTTCTACATCGACAGAATAATAGCTCTGAATGGGTTTTCCTGAATCCTGAAACAGGCAAACCGTATGTGGATAAACGGAGATGGTTAAAGCGTCTATGCAATCATGCGAAGGTAGCAATTTGGATTATATGCAATTCGACACCTTGCACCTTCGATGCTTTCCGATTTAGGGGTGGCCTCAAAGGTAATTCAGAAAATCATGCGGCATGAGCGATTAGCAACAACAGAAAGGTATCTGCATCGCATTTCAGATGTAAGGAATGCCCTGAAGTTATTAGAAGGCGGTAAAAAAGGTGCTTCCAAAAGTGTTTCAAACTCTCCAGAAAAGATTAAGGAGCTAACCGTTAATGGCTAACCCCTTAATCTTTCATTAATATGTGGCGGGGACGACCGGGGCTCGAACCCGCGACCTCCGGCGTGACAGGCTACGAAAAGCAAAGGCATTTTAGGTATTTCAACACTTTAGGTGCGCAACACAATACATTAAACAACAATCATTCACGGCGAAACGCAACCTATACGCAACCAAAAAAGAACGCCCATGGTCTAGAAGATCGTGGGCTTCTTTTTTACACAATCAAAAGAATAATTTATAGAAAATTTATTCAATGATTTCAGATGTAATATGGCATTATTAGTATTTCAAACAATTATCACGTAGTGTGGACTTTTAAGAGAAAAGGCCCAACCACTATATATAGTGGTTGGGCCATTTAGCGGCGGACTCGAAAATAAGAGAACCATCTACCGGTTCAGCCTTTTTTTTGCGGTGTAATAAGCATCTTGGCCGGATCATAACCCTGCTCTATGAGTTTCTGCTTTATAGAATTGAAGGTGGTTTCATCAAGACTGGGTGTTCTGGAAAGAATCCAGAGAAAGGTTCTCTTCGGATGGCCAACCACAGCATATTTGTAATCTTTATCAAGCTGTATGACCCAGTAATCACCACTAAAAGGCCAGAAAAACTGCACCTTCAGCTTAGCATTGGTCTCCTTGTCAACCGACCAGGCTTTGCCTTCAATCGAATTTTCTTTGCCATCGACGCTGCCCTCACGGCAGGCATTGAAAACCTTCACATTGCCGTCAGACCGTAGCGAGTACTGAACCTGCGTTGCCACACAGTCATCCTTCTGAAAGCTGTTCGGATAGCGGGCTATTTCGTACCAGGTTCCCATATACTTTTCGATATTTACAGAAGGGACAACTTGCAAAGGTTTCATCGTGCCGTTCTCTTTTGTGGTTGAGCAGGCGCACATACAAAACAGAGCTGCCACTATAAGTGATAAAATAGTTTTCCGCATAGTCAATCTCCTGAAGGTTTTTAGTTGTAACCGGTTTATGTATTCAGCCAGTGAGTCATTATTGTAAATTTTCCAGCATTGCAATGGCGCACTACATGTTCTGCCGGCATACCCTTGTACGATACCACACATTCTGCGGTTTGCGACTTGCGCAAATGAATTTATTAATCTATATACCACAGTAATACTCCTCAGTCTAAAAATTTGAAGGCTCACACTGAAAAATAAAGATTCAGAGAGCTGTATTTTCTTTTATATTATATATCACAAAGGGAAGGAGGTTATTGCGCAATAGTTTTTAATTATTAACGGAAGTTGCTTTAAAGAGTTAAAACTAAACTTGTTCAATTAATTTATTTAATTTAAAAGGAGCAATTTTATGAAAAGATTATTTTTTAATTATTCATTAGTTGCATTTTTATTCATATTTACAATTGCCACAAATGGGTGGGCAACAAGCTGTGATAAAAAAGATATAGTTGATACAGCTGTTGCCGCAGGATCATTTAATACCCTGGCCAAAGCATTAACAGCTGCTGGATTAGTGGAGACATTGAAGGGTAAGGGACCATTCACCGTTTTTGCCCCCACTGATGAGGCGTTTGCTAAATTACCGGCAGGAACTCTTGATGATTTACTTAAACCGGAAAACAAAGAAAAGCTGAAGGGCATCCTGACGTATCATGTGGTCTCGGGTAAAGTGACGGCTAAAGATGTTACCAAACTGAAAACTGCGAAAACTGTCAATGGTCAGGAGCTGAAGATAACCGTTATGGGCGGAACTGTTATGGTTGATAATGCCAAGGTAACGAAAACAGATATTATGTGCAGCAATGGCGTGATTCATGTCATTGACACCGTAATGCTGCCCAAGTAATGCCTCTGTGCAGGAGTAGACCATAAATAAAAATATTCTTTCTAAAGACACCCTATGAGTACTTAGATAAACGGCAGGGTCAGCAATGGTCCTGCCGTTTGAGGGTGTTGTAAAAATCTGTGTAGATGGATTACCGGAAGAATCTTAATCCCTGAGACAGGAGGCCGTGCATATGCCCATTAAAAACGTGAGCCCTTTTTTATCAGTCCGGGCGGGTTTCACGATAAAAACGCTTATCGCACTACTTTTTATGGGAGTGTATTGTATGGCAGGAACCGGCTACGCCTATGAGGCGGCCTACCCCAAAACGCCCAAAGGCGCGATAGAAATAAAAACCATACCGGCCGCAAAGCTTATGGTTACCGAAAGTCCCGGCGGCTACTTTGACAGAAACAACGACATGTTCAGGCGCCTGTTCCGCTACATAAGCGCCAACGATGTTTCCATGACGGTGCCGGTGGAGGCGCAGATCGAGAATGCCCAGATGAAGTTTTATGTGGGCAGCGCCGACAGCGCAAAAAACCTGCCCGAACAGGGAGAGGTGAAGGTGGTGAACCTGCCGGAGCGAGCGGTCGTTTCGATCGGCATCAGAGGGAGCTATACAAAAGAAAAATTCGAGAAGAACAGGGAAAAGCTTACCGCCTGGCTGCGGGAGAACCAGCGCTACCAGTCCTCCGGCGCTGCCTATGCCGTATACTGGGACGCCCCGTTCGTGCCATGGTTTTTGAAGCACTCGGAGGTGCATATCCCCGTGACGGAACAAAAGAAATAAAGCTAAGGCCGGGGGCACGAGCATCTTTGAACCAGCCCCAGTTTCGTGGGTGGGCTATGCCCATTTGCTCTCCTGCAGGCACAGCTTGATTTAAAGGCAATACCAGAATACAGCCATCCGGTCTACTGGGTACCGTTTGTTATGATTGGTGATAGAGGGTACTATAGGCCCTGAATAAAACGTCACGAAGTGTAAAACGGATTGTTTGCAACTGTCCGAAGGGCAAACAGCAATACATCTTGTCCCAGTGCCTATTTGCCAAAAACTCCACATTACGGCTTTATAACTGGACAAAACAAAATCTAGAAAATTCCAGATTTAACAAACGTATCTTGAACTTTCATAAAGAAGGCCTGGCCACTATTTCTAGCAGCCAGGCCTTCGTAATGCCTCAATTATCCCTATTTAGGATTCAAATATTTTTTCCTGTGACCCGAGTGTAATTAAAGCTTAATGATCACACGTGTGCGGTTTTCATGGAACAACTGCCCCGGATTGAGGTACTCAACCTTTTTAGGGGTAATCTTGAGCAAACAATAATCGGGATCAGAAGGGCCGATTGGAAAGAAAAAACGAAATGGTTCCTGCCAATATTTTTTAAGGAGTTGGGCATTTGTGACAATTTCTGCTTTCCCGATAATGGATGCGTTGGTCAAATCATTCTGGTCATCGATAAACACGCTCACGTTGGGATTTGTTTTGATATCCTTTATTTTGCTGGTGCTTAATCCTGTGGCAAACCACAAAACCATATCATTGCCGAGGGGAAGGTTGGTCATAACCCTTGCGTGGGGCGCTCCATCCGGTCCGAAAGTAATGAGCTTAGAATATCTGTTGCGTTTGATTAATTCAGCTACACTTTTCTTTAAATCATTTTTTGCCATACTTGACCTCCTTTGATTTATAGGAACTTCCTTTAGGAAGTAATACATACAATATAGAGTTAGGGCGACTGTGCGTCAAGGCATATATCGGGGCAAGATGTGGGACAGCGGTTTTGGGGACACAAATCCTTACTCTGAATATTATTGATCATATATATGTTATGTCCTTAGTGGGCTCACAAAAAATCCATATTATGGCTTTCTAATCTTAAGCAACAATAACCCTGAAAATAAAAGTTTTTCAACCCTATGATGCAATAAGGCATGCAAAGCTCCTGCAATTAGAACTGGCAAGAAGTTTTGGTTTTTGATACTTCAGAAATACGGGAGCAGTTGCTTTAGTAAAATCATAAATTTGACCACGTACTTTTATACAGAGGTAGCTTTATGAGAAAAGTCCGATTAGGAAGAACAAATCTTGAAGTCACCAGATGGGCCTTGGGGGGCATCCCTCTTTCTACGATGATGGGCGGTAAGGATGAAGAGACCATAAACCAGGTGTATAACGCCGCGCTGGATTACGGCATTAACTTAGTTGATACCTCCAGGGTTTACATGGATTCTGAAACCATGATCGGCCAGGTAATGAAGACAAGGAGAAAGGAATGCATTATCGCCACCAAATCTCACAGTCGAAAATATGATGAGGTCATGGCGGATCTTGATGAAAGCCTAAAAGAATTACAGACGGACAAAATCGATATTTACCAGGTGCATGAGCTTTATCCTGAAGAGGTCTCAAAAGTGATGGGAAAAGGTGGAGCCATGGAGGCTTTCAAAAAAGCCAGGGATCAGGGAATTATAGATTTTATTGGATTAACAAGCCATCATGTAGATCTTGTAATCGACCTGATGAAGACCGGCGAGTTTGATACAGTAATGGTTCCTTTTAACGTGATTGAACGGGAGCCGGAGAAACAATTATTGTCTCTTGCGAGGTCTATGGATATTGGAACCCTGGTGATGAAACCCCTGGCTGGCGGTTCCATCAGAAATATTGAAAAGGCTTTCAGGTTTTTCAACGGCTATCCTGTTGACGTTATCTTAAACGGTGTTGCCACCCTCGAAGAGTTAAACGGAAATTTGAAACATGCCGAACGCACTGAACCTCTGACACCGGATGAGCTTAAAGCTTTTGAAGAAGAGGTAGCCCCTTTAGGAAAAGAGTTTTGTCGGCGCTGCAGCTACTGTCTTCCGTGTCCGAATGATATACTTATTCCTGTTTTTATTCATGTTATATGGCAAAAGATGAGGGGGCTGCGTTACGATGACATGTCTGAACTGGATAAGAAAATGGGGCAGAATTTGATGATCTGGTGGCAGGCTTGTGAAGAGTGCGGTCAGTGTGAAAAAAAATGCCCTTATGACCTTCCAACAATAAAACGCAAGAATGAGTTGATAAAAATGTTTTCCGAGGCAGAATAAGTCTGAACGACTGTAAATTAATTAAAATCCATATGCTATATAGTTAATATGATTTTGTTTCACTAAACCACATAGCAGGAGGGTATCAATGGACGCAAAAGAATATTTCAGCAATACCAACGGCAAGGGTTTTCTGGCCACGTCTAATGCCCAGGGAGAAATAAATATTGCGATCTATTCCCGGCCGCAGGTTCAAAAAGACGGCTCGTTTGTGTTCGGCATGACCGACCGGCTCACGCACACTAACCTGCAGGAAAACGCCAAAGCTGTGTATGCGTTTGCAGAAGAGCGCGGATTTGGCGGCAGGCGGTTCTATCTCCACAAAACAAAGGAGGAGACATCAGGGCCATTACTTGAAGAGATCCGCAAGATCACCGACCAATGCGTGCATCCGGGAGCGGGCAAGCTTGTCAAGTTTCTGGTCCATTTTCGTGTTGATAGCGAGCTGCCCCTCATCTGCGAAAAATGCTCCGGCGACCATACGCAGCACCTTTGCGAGATTGCCGGCGAAGAGAAATTCGACCTTATAAAGGAGCTTGCAAAAAAGCCCGACTTCATGTGCATGAACTGCGGCAGGATGGCCGACAACCGCGCCAGCCTCTGCAATCCCATGCCCATGGAAGACATACCGGCATCACATTAACCGGCAACAAATAATAGAGAAAGGATTTATGATGGGCCACAAAAAGCATGTATCAAAAAGTTTTCAGGTAATGCTCTGCCTGCTGTTTTGTATTGTTTTTGCTGCAGGGTGCAAGCTGCTGCCGCCGAAAACAGTAGATTATGTTGACCTTGAGCGCTATGCCGGGCTTTGGTATGAAATAGCTCGCTATCCAACATCGTTTGATGAAAATGCCGTGGCGGTTACCGCTCTCTACACGCTCAATGATAATGGAACCGTCAGGGTCCTTAACCAGGGCCGGGTGGGGTCACTTGACGGGGCGCCTACCAGCATCCAGGGCGTTGCCCGCGTAGTAGACCAAAAAACCAACGCCAAACTTGCAGTGCGCTTTGACCGGGCCAGCATTGAGAACTTTGAGTTTCCCTACTGGATTATTGATCTGGGGGAAAACTATGATTATGCTGTTGTTTCAAATCCCGGGAAGAGTGTCCTGTATATTTTGAGCAGAACACCGACCATGGACGATCAGTTTTATACCGATCTTGTTCAACAGCTGGCAGATCGCGGGTTTAATCCCGATAAGCTTGAATTAACCCCGCAGCCGTAGAACGAATTGGCTGCACAGGTGAATTTGCAGGCCCTAAAAAAACAAAATTAGAGGGCAGTCAGAAAGCGCCGAAAATAAAGGAAACGGTTGTACTATTAAAAAATAGCACAACCGTTTCTATCTGTTTTTGCTATCCTTCCGTCCCGTGAAGGTCCCCGCTATTTGTATTGACAATCAATGACCCCTATTTTATAGTCTGCCCATTCCAAAGCGAGCCTCTATCAGTTTTCCCTCACTCTCCTATCAGTCTGCCCCTTAATGCCCGGAGGAAAAGCCGTGAAAATTACGACAACATGCATAACCCTATACATGCTCGTCTCGTTTGTCATCTTGAACTCCTGTGATAAAGACCAAGGTGCATTAACCTATAACGGCACTACCGGCATGACCGGTTCGATTGACAATACACATAGTGCAGCGGCTGCCCCTGAATGTGTTGATGCCGACTATGACACATATGGCGAGAACTGTAGCGCCGGGCCGGACTGCAACGATAACGATTTCTTTTATAATGAAATCTGCCCGACTTGCACGGTACACATCATTCCCAAAATACTTGGCTGGTTGATTGGTGACAAAGACCAAACCAGAACCCTGCTCATAGTTGGCGAGCGAAGCACGGAATTTGACAATAAAACGGTTATAAAATGGGAATCAGATGCGATAGAGGTAGTAAGCACGCGGGTCTTTTTAAAACGGTTTATGCTCATGCGGGCAACGTTTAAAGGAGCGGCTCTTGAGAAGGAAGAGTATCGAGTGCTTATTGGCCATTGCGAAGGCAAGGTCAAATGGGCTTTTAATAATGCGCAGCGCTGCATCACTTCCCTGTGCCTGGATGAAATCGTCGCGTGCACAGGGGATACGGAATGCAACTCATGGCTAAGCTGCATTATGGAATGTGGCGACGATAACATGCTCTGCCCGACAATTTGCGGCGCCTATTATCAGTCTCAGAACATCAACGCATTCACACAATGCGGGCTTGATAACGGTTGTATCAAGCTCGACTTCTCATCGCTTCCGCAGTGCAAAGTGCCGGAAACGAAGCCCATTGATGTAGGCAATATCGATGGCATTTGGTGGAACGCCGGAATCAAAGGCTACGACTACGTGATCTTCAATGACTGTCAGCGGTACGCCTTTACGGAGCTGAGCGACACGGAAATAATCGTTGAGAATTCCCTGCCGATAACTCGGGCAGGCGAAACCAGGATCTGCAAGAATCTTGGCGTGTTCACCAAGACCACAGATGGGGTCATGAAGCTCGTCTACGACAATTATACCGGATACTATGAACTATATTATGTGGTGCACAAAACCCCCAACGTGATTGTCATGCATGTCTGCTCCGCAGATTCCGGAAATAGCATCCATGATTACGGAACGATCGTCTTTACGCGCGTGTCCCTGGCTTCCCTCGACAGCTCCGAGTTGGCGGCGCTGGAGTCGGCTCTTCAGAACACCCTCCACATCGGCCTTGGGGATATCACCCTGCTCAAGACGACAGACTGTCCGAACCAGTAAGCGCCAAGCAGGGGTAAAGGCAGTGCTTGTCAGACTAAAACGCCACATTACGGCTCTCATCCTGGAGTAATAAAAATCCTAAAAATTTATGTTTACCAAACGCAACTTGCAATAAGTTGAGTGCCGTACAGAGCAACACACGAAGGTAATCATGTTACTGAAGTAAGCACATTTCCAGCGGAGGGTTTTTAGGGTAAAATTTATAAAGCCCCAGTAACGCAATTACAAGATAGGCAATTGTCTTGGGTATCATCAGCATACCGATGAGCGGCACCTGTTTGTGAAGAAAGATAACCGGGGCATAACAGGCGAAAGACACAAGAATTAAAACACCTATCCGTTTAAACGTTTTGTCGTTTTGAAAAATTGCGTCTCGTAAAATCAAATAAGCGACCCCTAGCTGCATAAGCATCAGCGGAACGTTTCGATATATAGACCATGGCTGCTGAGGTTCAAGACTGTTCCAATGGTTTGACGGGTGGGTCATGAGCAGCAGTCTGATAACGGCAATCGCAAACAGGAGATAGCAGAACCAGCCATAGCTTTTATTAAAATGTTCCTTCCAGACCATAATTAGAATAATATAGAAAAAGGTGAAGGTGATAGCTGTTGCCAATGAACCCATGGGCGCTATTCTCAACTGCTGGCCGAATATATTCACGCTTGTCTCAAGGCCGTTGAGCGCGAACGCGACCAACCTGAAACCTACATGGCCTATGTCTCCCAGTCCGAGAAAGAAAAATGCCCACAAGATCAAAGCTGCCGTTTTTCGGTCATTGGCTGCTACTAGGTTCCGGCGGTTGTACATTACAAGCACAATCCACCATACCGTGATGAGGTACAAAATATTGAAGGAGGTTTCAATCCAAAAGCGTGTTGTTTCAGGCATTTTAATTCCTTCTCTTTAAGCCGGCACCTTTACTCTTTATTGCTACTTTTTTCCCTTTGAAACTTTCCCACGCTTCTTCTGTTTAACCAGGTCAAGCACATCCTGCTTCTTCATCTCCTTTAAATCAGACAGAGCTTTCCTGACCTCCGATCTTTGAATCTGTAAACGACCAGGTTTGTTTTCCCAAATGGCGACAATGTTATCGCAGACACCTAGCAGTTGTGCCAACCGGGCCTGAGAAATACCAAGACGACCCCGGAGACTTCGAACCTGTTGGCCCGTGATGCGGAAATTATCCTCTTTTAGTTTGGGGGCATTATCATGAACCGGTCTATGGATTTTGACCTGCAGCGCGGCAAGTCTTTTGTTTTCTTTTTCAAGGGCGGCGATTCGCTTCTTGTGCTCATAGACGAGCTTTTTGAGAGCAGCGTTTGAAACCTTTAGAGGAGTGAGGGTCAAATTAATTTCCCTACGGGCTATCCGCTTGATTTCATCCTTCAGGACATTGGCAATGTTGGGCATAGTTGTCTCCTTTATTATTAATTGGAATTTGCTTTAGGCTGGGCAGACTATAAAATGGGGGC
>CAVRBJ010000049.1:0-28739 GCA_963718965.1 uncultured delta proteobacterium
ATCGCAACTTGTTTTACAAGGATGTTTAATTGTATGGGTGAAAAAATTGGCGGTTTGCTTTTAAAAAAAGGGGCCATTACCCCTGAGCAGCTTGACGCCGCGCTGGCTTTTCAAAAAGAAAAAAACATAAAGCTCGGAGTCGCGCTTACGCGCTTGAATATCGTTACAGAAAGCGTCCTGCTGCAGACTTTAAGCGAACAGCATGGCCTGCCTGCCATGAAGCTTTCGGAATTTACCATAGATCCGGATGTCATCAGTATCATCTCCTCTGAAGTCGCTACAAAATATATGGTTCTGCCGATTTCTCTTAAAAACTCGACCTTGATCGTCGCAATGAACGACCCGTCAAACATATTTGCCCTGGACGATCTGAAATTCCTTACCGGCTACCGAATCGAGCCATTCGTTGCGGCCGATGAGGCGATTATGACCTCCATAGACCATTATTATAATACAGCCACTTCGGCAGACAGCCTTTTGAGTGATTTTGATGATGTGGGTGTTGAGAGTGTTGACATATCAGATAACTTTAACCCCAATGAGCTTGCCCAGGAAAGCGAGGACGCGCCGATCATAAAACTGGTCAACGCGGTTCTTTCGGAGGCTGTTGAGCGGGGAGCCAGCGACATTCATATTGAATCCTATGAAAAAAGCTTCCGGATCAGATACCGCGTCGACGGAACGCTTTCGGAAGTCATGAAGCCGCCCATGAAAATGCGCAATGCCATTGTGTCGCGCATCAAAATCATGGCAAAGCTGGACATTGCCGAGCGGCGGATGCCGCAGGACGGGCGCATTAAATTAAAAATGGGCAAAAACCGCGAAATGGATTACCGCGTGTCGGTGCTGCCCACGCTGTTCGGGGAAAAAGTGGTCATGCGGCTGCTGGACAAATCAAATCTCCAGCTCGACATGACCAAGCTCGGATTCGATGAGCAGCAAATAGTTGATTTCAAGGAGGGCATTTACAAGCCCTACGGCATGGTGCTCGTGACGGGGCCAACCGGCAGCGGCAAAACCACAACGCTCTACTCAGCCCTTTCGGAGCTGAACAAGGTGACTGAAAACATTTCAACGGCCGAAGACCCCGTCGAGTTCAACCTTGAAGGCATCAACCAGGTACAGATTCATGAAGATATAGGCCTTAATTTCGCCTCCGCCCTGCGCTCATTTCTCCGGCAGGATCCCGATATCATCCTGGTTGGCGAAATCCGGGATTTTGAAACAGCTGAAATCGGCATCAAGGCAGCCTTGACGGGCCATATGGTGCTGAGCACCCTGCACACCAATGATGCACCCAGCACGATCAACCGCCTGCTCAATATGGGCATTGAGCCCTTTCTGGTATCATCGGCCGTCAATCTCATCGTTGCGCAGCGCCTTGCGCGCAAGATATGCCCCGACTGCAGGGAGCCCAGAGGCCGTATTTCAGAAGAAATGCTCGCAAAGCTGGGCCCGGTGCCCGAGGGCTTTCATGATGTTGTGATGTATAAAGGCAGGGGCTGCGACACCTGCAAGGGCTCTGGCCACAAGGGCCGCATCGCGCTGTATGAAGTAATGACCATGTCAGACCCGCTCAAAGAGCTCGTGCTGCAGGGCGCCTCTTCCATTGAAATCAAGCGGGAGGCCATAAGCCTGGGCATGAAAACTTTGCGCCAGAGCGGCATTCAGAAAATGATTCAGGGCGTTACCACCCTTGAAGAGGTGCTCAGATCGTCGGTGCGCGATGACTGAAATACAGATGCTGTTCACCGCCAATTTTCTTTTTAAGAAACTCCTGCCAGAGGTATGTCATGCCGGTTTATAAATGGGAAGGCACAAGCAAGCAGGGCGCGACCCTGAAAGGTGAAACCACGGCCCCAAACGAAGCGGTGTTGCGCGAGCTGCTGCGCAAAAAAAGCATACGGCTCAGGGAAGTCAAAACAAAACCCACAGATATTTTCGCGAACATGGACTTTTTTCAGCCGAAGGTCACAACAAAAGATCTTATTCTTTTCACCCGCCAGTTTTCTACGATGATCGACTCAGGGCTTCCTCTTCTCCAGGGTCTTGAAATTCTTGCAAGCCAGGCGGAAAATCCTACATTCAAAAAAATAATAACACAAATCAAAACAGATGTGGAAGGCGGATCGGCATTTGCCGAGGCGCTTAAAAAACATCCGAAAGTTTATGATAATCTTTATGTAAACCTGTGTGCCGCCGGCGAACTCGGCGGCATCCTCGACACCATCCTGCAGCGACTTGCGGCATATATCGAAAAAAATGCAAAGCTTGTCAGCAAGGTCAAGGGCGCAATGATCTATCCTTCGGTTATCGGCGTTGTTGCCATTGTCGTTATTCTTGTCCTGCTGATTTTTGTTATCCCTGTTTTTGCTGAAATGTTCAGCAGCTTCGGTGGTGAACTTCCCGGCCTCACGAAGGCAGTGGTTGATCTAAGCGACTTTATGCGGGCCTACTGGTGGGCGATTGGTGGAGGTACCGGACTTTTCGTTTTTGCTTTCAAAAAATGGAAAAGCACCGAGAAGGGCGAGTATCTCTTTGATTCATACATGCTGAAAATGCCCGTCATCGGCGATTTGATTCGCAAGATAGCGGTTGCCCGTTTTACCAGAACCATGGGCACCATGCTGTCAAGCGGCGTGCCCATTCTGGATGGCCTTGAAATTGTAGCAAAGACAGCCGGCAATAGAATTGTTGAAGAAGCTATTTATGCCACAAAAAAAAGCATCAGCGAAGGCAAAACAATTGCCGAGCCACTCATGAAAAGCGGCGTCTTTCCACCTATGGTCTGCCAGATGGTTGCCGTTGGTGAACAGACTGGCGCGCTGGATACCATGCTTGCTAAAATTGCCGATTTTTATGAAGAAGAAGTTGATCAGGCCGTTGATACGCTGACGACGCTGATTGAACCGATAATGATGATTTTTCTGGGCGGTGCGGTTGGGACCATGCTGGCGGCCATGTATCTGCCTATCTTCAAAATTGCAGGGGCCGTCGAAGGCGAGGAAGGCCAGAAAAAGGAAATCCCATAACAACTTTCCCCGGCGTTTTGAAAATATTTTGCAGGGCTGCTCCTTAGGGGGTTACAACAAGACACGGCATAGTTATTATGCCGTGTCTTGTTATTCGGAATGGTTCCTGGATGGGTGCGGCTCAGGGCAGGTATGCTCTTGCCAACAGAAAAACCCCTCTATAACTGCAGGCCAAAAAAACGTTCGCACAAACGCTTGATCACGCACCACACCCGTCTTAAAAATCCGGGATTGCGCAGTTTTTCAAGGAGCTTGAGCGCTTCGGCAAGCTCCGCAGGTGAAAAATCACGGCGTTGTACATTTTCCTCGATTTCAAGCTCCAGCATAGGCAGTTCGCCCGAGATATCCATCATAGTAGCTTCAATATTCACCCAGCCCAGCCTTCGAGCGGACTCAAGCCTGCGATGGCCGGCTATAAGCTCAAGCCGGCTGTTCACAACCACAGGGCTCATCAGCCCGTAATCTCGCATGCTTTTCATAAGGGGCTCAAGATCCCCCAGCTCTTTTCTTATTCTTTTTTTTATTTTGATCTCACCAAGCTGCAGCAGCATGTTGTGCCCTCCTTTAATATCTATTCTGCTTTTGAAGTGACTATAAAAAATGCACCCCGAAAAGTCAAAAACAATGATTGCTCTCATTCCTGCCCACGGGACAGATTAGGCTTGACGCACCCGGTCTTTTCTTATAGAAGTTCAAAAGATACACCATGGTCTTTTGAGGAACTGCCAGTATGGATGCAAATCAGCTGACACATTTTGACGATTCCGGACGGTCTCGCATGGTCGATGTAAGCGCCAAGCTCGACACCGAGCGTGAGGCCACCGCTACGGCCACTGTTTTCATGAAACGGGAAACCCTCCGTCGAATTATCGACCGCACGATAGAAAAGGGTGATGTGTTCGGGGTGGCGCAGGTTGCAGGCATTATGGCCGCCAAACGCACGGGGGATTTTATCCCCATGTGCCATCCTCTCAACATTACGTCGATCACCATGGATTTTTTGCCGAAAGAAGAGCGAAGCTGCGTCGAGGTACAGGCTACGGTGCGGCTCGTAGGCAAAACCGGCGTCGAAATGGAGGCGCTTGTTGCTGTTTCAACGGCAGCCCTTACCATCTATGATATGTGCAAGGCCATTGACCGCGGGATGACCATCACCGATATACAACTCCTGAGGAAAAGCGGGGGCAAAAGCGGAATCTATGCACGGGAAGGGCTGTAGCATTTTTATTGTGTATTCCTGAAAAATGTTGTGCTACATTTTTATTTAATAATGATGTCAGAAGGGTGGCGGTTATGAATAAGAAACAATTGGAGTTTTTCAAGGACCTGCTTTCTAATAGATTGCAAGATCTTGCCGGCGGGGCACAGGAAACTGTTGATGAAATGAATGATGAGGATGACACCTTCCCCGATCCCAATGACCGGGCCACGCTTGAATCTGACCGCAATTTTGTCCTTCGCATCCGCGACCGCGAGCGCAAATTAATTGCTAAAATAGAGCAGGCTCTTGAACGCGTCGAAAAAGGCACTTTCGGAATCTGTGAGGATTGCGGCGATGATATTTCCGAAGGCCGGCTCAAGGCACGGCCCGTGACCACGCTGTGCATCAAGTGCAAGGAAGAGCAGGAGCAACGGGAAAAGGCGACAAAAGGCTAAACGTGCGTACACTGCTCCGCTGGCGCGGAGCCTTTAGTTCGGCAGCCCCTCGACGCAGTCCCCGACGGCCGCCGCAGGCAGCAACAAACCCCCACATGTACCCGTGTTGTTGATCGGCGCCATTCATGAAAAAGACCACCTTCATTTTTTGTGTACACAATCATCAGCCTGTGGGCAATATGGAACAGGTGTTCCGGGATGCCTTCGACCGCGCCTACGAACCTTTTCTTACACTTCTTGAACGCCATCCACGTATTAAAGCAACTCTTCACTATTCGGGCTCCCTGCTTGAATGGCTGGAAGACCATGAACCGGGCTTTCTGCAAACGCTGCGCGGCTTGGCAGAGCGGGGGCAGGTGGAACTTCTGGGAGGGGCACTGTACGAACCCATTCTGCCCATGCTGCGCGATATCGATGCGGCAGGCCAGATGCGCTTGCTCAGCGACGAACTGCAAAGGCTGTTTGCCCGCAGTCCCCGTGGCGCCTGGGTGCCGGAACGCGTCTGGGATCCGGTGCTGCCGCGTCTCATTTCCGATGCCGGCCTCTCCTATACCTTTCTTGACAGCACGCATTTTTTGCATACCGGCCTTTCCCATGAGCAGATCTGCGGCTACTATTTGACCGAGCGCGAAGGCCGCAGTCTAGCCGTTTTTCCTATAGATATGCAGCTTCGCTATGCCGTGCCGTTCCAGGCCGCCTGAAAAGACCATCGACTATCTGCGCTATCGCGCAAGCACGGACGCACCCATAGCCATAACCTATGGCGACGACGGCGAAAAGTTCGGTGTCTGGCCGGGAACACATAGCTGGGTCTATGAAAAAGGCTGGCTCGAAACTTTTTTTACCGCTCTGGAAAAAAACCGCGACATGATCCATATGATGACCGCTTCGGAGTACATGGATAAGCACGAGGCGCAGGGCTTCATCTATCTGCCGAGCATCACCTATGATGAAATGATGGAGTGGGCCCTGCCCGCAGACGCGGGCTGCCGCTACAATCACATGCTCGAGCAGCTTCAAGACCTTGGCCTTCGTGAAAAATACAGCTCTTTTATCCGCGGCGGCCACTGGGCCAACTTTCTCGCTAAATACCCCGAGAGCAACCGCATGCATAAAAAGATGCTTCTCGTGAGCGAACGGGTTGAAACAGGTGAGCGCGCACTCACCCCATCTGTGCCAGCCCCGCTTCAGCAGGCGCGCCGGGAGCTGTACCGGGCTCAGTGCAATTGCGCCTACTGGCATGGCCTTTTCGGCGGCGTCTATCTCAATTATCTGCGCCAGGGCGTTTATGAGCATCTCATTAATGCCGAAAATCTTCTGGATGCCCAGATTCATGGCACAACCCCCTGGTGCGAGGCCCGGATCGTTGATCTCATGCGCGACCGTTCGCAGCGCCTTATCATATCGGGGAGCACCTTTACCGCCTGTTTTTCCCCCAAGGATGGCGGCGCGCTTTTCGAGCTTGATTACCGGCCCCGCTCATTCAATCTCTGCAACACCTTCACCAGAAAAATGGAAGGGTATCACCGCAGGCTCAAGCACGCAGCCCCCGGCGATAGCCCGCCAGATGAATCAGGCCCGCCACTGCCACCTCAGCAGTTGATCAAAGTAAAAGATGAGGGGCTGCAGGAGCTTCTGGCCTATGACTGGTATGAGCGTTTTTCATTCATTGATCATTTTCTTGCAGAGGCGACCACTGCTGACGGTTTCCGGCAAGCCCGTTATATGGAGCTTGGAGATTTTGTTGGCGCTGCGTACGCCCTCTCAAACCTGGAAAAAGATGGCGACATCCCTTCTGTCCGCTTCACCCTTGCCCGCGATGGAATACTGCATCAGGATTATTCCCAACTGCCTGTGCGTATTGAAAAACGCTTCACCCTTGATAATGCGGCCGGCACCATTACTGCCGAGTATGAGCTGACAAACAAAAGCGATCGGGATATGCCTGTCTGGTTTGGTGTTGAATTTAACATGACCCTGCTTGCAGGGGAGGATCCGCAGCGCTTCTGTCTGGTGCACGGCCAAAAATTCCCCATGAATGCATGCAAAGATATTGCCGCCATTACAGAGTTTTCTCTGCACGATACATGGAGAGGTCTTGCCGTTGATTTTACACTTACCCCTGAAGCTACCATGTGGTTTTTCCCTATTGATACCGTTTCGCAGTCGGAAAACGGCCTTGAAAAAACCTATCAGGGCTCTGCCATACTTGTGCACTGGAAAGAAATCATTGGTAAAGGAGCAAAGATGTTCACAACCCTGCGCCTTCATGTATCAGGCGGTGCAGGAGCACCGCAGCCATAAAAGACTATTTCACTGTCACTGGTACCCGCGCGGGGAGGGGCGGGTGTTTATGATTATCATGAATTCGGACTAACATGCGTTGCGGCTAAACCCTGCTGACAGTAGATTCACGCCCAATCCAAAGGGGTCAGCCTGCGTAGGAACTTTTCGCATATAATAAAACTGTATTGGCATGAACCCTGTTTTTTTTAAACGTATTCCCATGAAAAGATGGTGTTTTTTTTGGATTTTTTTGTCCTTGCCTTTTTTTGCCTGCGGCCAAAAGTCGCCTGACGCGTGCATCAAAAAAAAGACGGGGCAGTGGTCTGTGTTGCCGTTGAGACGGTGCGCACACAATCTCAGCGGCAGCTTGGCCTCATGTACCGCCAGCATCTTGCACATGACCGGGGAATGCTGTTTCTTTTCGACAGCGAAAACAAGCAGGCTTTCACTATGAAAAACACCTATATTCCCCTCGATATTATCTTTATTGGCCGTGACAGGCGTATTGTCGGATGGGTCGAGAACGCCGCGCCTCTTACTGAAGGCCCGTATGGAATTGACGGGGCCTCGCAGTATGTCCTGGAAGTAAACGGGTTTTTCTGCAGGGAGCACAACATTACGGTGGGCGATGAAGCGCTGTTCGACACGCTGCAGTAACCGGTGATGCCTGTACCGCAGCAGCAGACTGCGACCGGTCACGATATGTCTGCAACCCTATCCCGGCAGACGGTCTTATGCCGCGCAATTTCTGTGACAACAAAAGCAGCCGCTAATAAGCTTATTAGCGGCTGCTTTTGTTTTGACAGGTCTATCGCTTTCAGGGCTTTAGGGAGCATTACTGTCAACAAACAGGGTTGTCGGCGTCGTGGTGCCCACCGCAATAGTGGCCGTTGACCACGTGCCGTAAAAAGCAGCATTACTGAACTTGGGTGAATAACCGCAGGGGTCCCATGAGCAGGTTTTATTAACTCTGTAGAATGCCCGGAGCCGGCGCAATCATAATATGCCGCCATGGCAGCATCGGTTTTCTCAACGAAGCAGGTGGTCACATTAAAACCCCAATACAGACCGGGAAGGGCTATGCGGCTTGCACCTTCGCTATTGCAGGGGTCAATGTTGAACATGGCATAGGCAAGATTGCGATCGGGTGCCGCCTGCGGAGTGCCCGCCGAGAATCCAGTGCGCGATAGACGTACAGCCGGTGCCTGACTGCCAGCCAAGGATGTTGTTCTGTACTTCAATTGTACAATTTCTAAATTTCCCTGCATCTGTTTTTGTCATACTCCCGGGCTGATGATCCATGATAACAACGACATAACCATACGCTATAAGCTGATTGGCAAGATTGACCCCTCTGCAGGAAAATCAATCTCGGCTGAAAGACCGATTTTGTGTATTTAATAACCACCTTAATGTCTTTTAAAAAAGACAACTCTATAATTCTTATCATCACTATGGATTTTGAATAAACAGGGCATTTATCTTTTATATGCGCTTAGAGTATGTTTGAAAAAGACAAGCCATATCAAATGGTTAACCTAAAAAGTTTTTGATTCTTATTTTTCTAATTAACCAACAACCCTCGATTACTGAAGGATATCGCATGTTGCCCAATAAATAACGCATGTAGGTTTAATTTTTGATCTACGTAGAATGCAGCAAAAAACAAACACCCTCTCATAACCTAACCTGAAAATATCGACTAAAAATAAAAAATGAAGCTATTTCAGATAATTAAGCTTAACCAGGACGGTCATGGCATGTCTTTTGTATTCAGTAACTAAATAAACCATCACTAATAAGTTACAAATTACAGCGCATGCAGCCTGCAGCTGATAACGCGTGAGGCATTGATGCTCAAAGGAAATCACAAAAAATTTATTTAAATATAAAAAATTACTAATGATCACAATAAATAAACATCCGAGTTGAAAAAGAGCATGCGGTATAATGCTGTGCCGCAGGAGTTACTCCAGTCTTTTATAAGTATTCATTGAAACCGGGAAAGGCATTGAAAAGCATATGTTCAAGATGGAAATAACAACAACCAGCGAGGCTTGCAAAATAACAAAGCGGCCGTGCGTACATGGCAGGTTTTTGTTTCTCGGGGATCAAAAATTTTTCATCAAGGGCGTGACCTATGGCCCGTTTCCGCCCAATATGGCTGATGAGCCCCTGCCCGAGCCATCGCAGGTGGCCCATGATTTCCAGATGATGGCTGCTGCCGGCATCAACACGGTGCGTATCTACTATGTGCCCCCGCGCTGGTTCCTGGATCTTGCCGCGCGCCACGGCGTCTATGTGCTGATCGGCATTCCCTGGCCGCAGCATATATGCTTTCTTGATCAGTGGGAGGTCAAGGAAAAGATCAAGCAGACCATGCGGTTGGCTGTGCGCTCCTGCACCGGGCATCCCGCAGTGCTTGCCTACCTGGTGGGCAATGAGATACCCTGCCATATCGTACGCTGGCACGGCGCGAAAAAAACCGAGCAGTTCCTCAAAGCGCTCGTTGACATTGTGCATGAAGAGGACCCCTCAGCTCTTGCCACCTATGCCAATTATCCATCCACCGAGTACCTGCAGCTGGACTTTCTTGATTTCTATTCCATCAATGTCTACCTGCAGGATGAGCCGTCGTTCCGCAGCTATGTCAAGCGGCTGCACAATGTAGCCGGCTCGCTGCCGCTGGTGCTGAGCGAATTCGGCCTTGACAGCATGCGAAACGGAGAGGACACACAAGCCGAAACGCTTGCGTGGCAGATTCGCGCCGCCTATGAACTTGGCGTGAGCGGATCATGTGTTTTCGCCTGGACAGATGAGTGGTATACGGGCGGTCACCTGATCGATGACTGGGCCTTCGGCCTTGTCGATGCACAGCGCAACCCGAAATCAGCCTTAGCACTGGTCAGTCTGGCCTACAGGCAAAATATTCCCGACATTGCAGTATATCAGCCCATGATTTCGGTTCTGGTCTGCGCCTACAATGCACAGTCGACCATGGAGGGCTGCCTTGCATCTTTCCTGCAGGTGAGCTACCCGAACTTTGAAGTAATCGTGGTAAACGACGGATCCACAGACACAACGGGCGAAATATCGGACCGCTATGCGCGCCTGCATCCCCATATATTCCGCACAATCCATCAGCCCAATCTGGGGCTCTCGGTTGCGCGCAATACGGGCATGTACGCGGCAAAGGGTGAGATTCTCGCCTATACCGATTCGGACTGCTGCGTGGATCCGCACTGGCTGCACTACATGGCGCTGTGCCTTCAGAGACGGCAGGTTTGCCGCTGTGGGCGGACCCAATCTGGCGCCTGCCGAGGATAACCGCGTGGCGGCCTGCGTGTCGGTTTCCCCCGGCGCGCCGACCCATGTGCTGGTAACCGATGAAATTGCCGAGCATATACCCGGCTGCAATATGGCTTTCCGCAGAGATGCCATGCTCGCCATAGGCGGCTTTGACCCCACCTACCGTGCCGCAGGCGATGATGTGGACTTCTGCTGGCGCATTGAAAAAACAGGCGGCAAAATCGGGTTCTGCGCCCCCATGTTTGTGTGGCATCACCGCAGGAATACGGTAAAGGCATATCTTAAACAGCAGATGGGCTATGGCCGGGCCGAGGCCCTGCTGGCCCCCAAGCACCCCGAGCGATTCAATGTGCTGGGAAACTCGCGCTGGTCTGGCCGCATCTACGGCGATATTTCAAGCTATATCCTTGGTGCCCGGCCAGTTGTGTATCATGGAACCTTCGGCTGCGGACTTTTCCAGACACTTTACAGCGCGCGAGCCAGTGTGGCAAACTATCTGCCGCTGTCTTTTGAGTGGATTGCCGCGGGCGCTCTGTTTGCGGTCCTCGGCTTTGCCCTGCCCCTGCTGGGTCTTGCAGGCGCCGGGCATGCTTGCCGCAACGATTGCCTGGTGCGCCAACTGCGCCGTTCATGCAAAGCTGCCCGAACAGTATGATGACTGGTGTTCCCGCGGGCTCATAACACTGCTGACGTTCCTGCAGCCCGTGCTGCGCGGCTGGACGCGCTACCGGACACTGCTGCAACTTGCGGCAACCTCCAAAAAGGTTCGCCAGGGCCATCAGCTCACCACGCGAAGCTGGTTGCGGGGCAGCGGGCTGGGCACGGTTTGCAGCGACACCTGCAGGCTCATAAGAAACGGATTTTCGTTTGCAGCACTTTTTCTGGAACCATGACAGTCTTGAGCGTGAAACAGTGCTCGACAAACTTATAGACATGATGCAGCTTTTGAATATCAAGCCGACTATCGATTCCGGCTATGCGTCCACAACCAGCATCCCGCCATGGGATATGCAGGTGAAAACAGGGTTGTGGAGCCTGGTGCAGCTGCGGGTCACCGTGGAGCATCACGGCGGAAAAAAACGTTTCGTGCGCCTTGCAGGATCTGTGCTCCCGTCGACATCCGGCTACAATTTTTTATGTTGCGGCAACAGCGCTGACGGTCTGCACACTGCTTTTATCATCAACTGTGGTTTCAATTGCGCTGCTGTGCCTGCTGGCGGGGTTCATCGGTCTTGTCGGATGTGATCATTTTCGCGCCGCAGCTATTGTATCGATCATCATGCATCGTTTTATGGAAAATCACAGCGCAGCCGCAGACCTTCTGGCCGATCCGGCCGATGCACGAATTGCCGCCCGGGTACAGCCCGATCTTGAAGGGACGGTGTAGCAGGTGAACACTTTTCTCCGTCTTCTGACCTATTTAAAACCCTATCGCGCAACCTTTATGTTTTCCCTGTGTCTCGTGGGGCTGGTGAGCGGCCTTGAACTTTTAAAGCCCTGGCCCCTCAAGATGGCTGTTGACCAGATCATCGGCAAGCAGCCGTTTATAGTCTATGGCCGAGACATTTCCTTTGGGGCCATAGCCACGGGCATGCAGCTTGCCATCGTGCTGGGGCTGCTGCTGTTCACGCATATCACGACGGGACTTGTGCAGCTGTTAAACAACTACCTTACCATCCGCATCGGCCAGAACATGGTGCAGGACTTCCGCTGCGAGTTGTTTGATCATCTGCAGCGCCAGTCGCTGCTGTTTCACCAGCAGCGGCCCACGGGTGATCTCATCTACCGGCTCATGGGCGACACCTATGCCGTGCAGACGCTTCTGATGAATGGCATTTTTACCTCGCTGACAAGCTCGGCGCTTCTGATCGGCATGCTTATCATACTGCTGCAGCTTGATCCCGAGCTGACCCTGTATGCAGTAGGTGTTGCGCCGCTGCTCTTTCTGGTCATTTCCAGGGTCAGCAAGCGCATCGGCAATCTCTCGACCGAGTCATGCACCATGGAAAGCCAGCTGTACTCAACAGTGGAGCAGATTTTTTCATCCATATCGCTCGTGCAGGCTTTTGCCCGCGAGGATAAAGAGCGCACCCGGTTCGTCACGGAAAGCCAGACCTCGTTTGACCGGAAGCTGTCGCTGTATTCCCTGCAGACAGTCTATGGATGGCTGGTGAACTCGCTGACCGCAGCAGGAACGGCCCTGGTGCTGTATGTGGGCGTGCGCCATGTGCTTGAAGGAGTACTGACCACAGGAGAGCTGCTGGTCTTTATCGCCTATCTTGCGTCACTGTATTCGCCTGTCAATTCGCTGTCCGATACGGTTGCAAATGTGCGCTCATCGCTGTCGCGGGCCCAGCGCGTCATGGACATCCTGGACACTGATCAATCGGTGAAAGAGCTGCCGCATGCAAAACCGCTCCACATCGCACAAGGCGAGGTCATCTATAAGGATGTGTATTTCGGCTACAACCCTGAGCGCCCGGTTCTTGAGGGCGTCAATTTTACCTGCCCCGGCGGGTCAATGGTTGCCGTAGTGGGTCAGACCGGCGCAGGGAAAACATCGCTGGTGAGCCTGCTGCTGAGGTTTTTTGATCCGCAGCACGGCGCCATCACCATTGACGGCCAGGACCTGAAAACCGTAACACTCAAAAGTCTTCGGGAGCAGATTGCCGTTGTGCTGCAGGATACGCAGCTGTTCCCCATGAGCATCCGCGAAAATATCGCCTATGGCAGAAAAAATGCAACCCTTGATGAGGTGGTGCATGCGGCAAAGCTTGCCAATGCCCATGATTTTATCATGGCGCTTCCGCAGGGTTATGACAGCGTGCTTGCTGAAAAGGGCGGCAATCTCTCGGGCGGCCAGCGCCAGCGCATCTCCATCGCCCGCGCCTTTCTGAAGGACGCGCCGGTTATTATTCTCGACGAGCCGACCTCGGCGCTTGACGCCGAGACAGAATCACTTATCATGGAAGGCATGGAGCGCCTTATCAAACACCGCACGACCTTCGTGATCGCGCACCGGCTTTCCATGATGAAGCGGGCCGATCTGATTCTGGTCATCAAGGAACGGCGGATCATCGAAGCCGGCTCCTTTGAGAAGCTTCTTGCCAGGGGCGGCGAGTTTGCCCGGCTCCACGATATGCAGTACAGCAGGCAACCGTCGCGGCCCGGCGCTGCAGGTAATCTCAGGACAGCGCTCATGAAGAAACACACCATCATTGTTACGGGCATGGCGGCAACATTTCCCATCGGCGGCGTTGCCTGGGACTATTTGCAGTATCTGCTGGGCTTTGTCGCGCATGGGCCATGACGCCTATTATCTTGAGGATTCGGGCAACTGGACCTTCGACCCGCTGCAGGGCACCTTCACCGATGATGCAAGCGGCTAACGCCGCCTATCTGGCCGACTGCCTCAAAAGGCTTGAGCCGGGGCTTGAAAAGCGGTTTTGCTTTCGCGACACCACGACAACCACTGGGGCCTCACCCGTGAGCAGCTGCAGGCCGTGGTGCAGCGGGCTGACGTATTCATCAACATCTCCACCACCTGTCAGCTGCGGGAAGAGTATGCAAAAATCCCCATGAAAATACTGCTTGATTCCGATCCCCTCTACACCCAGACAAGCATTCCTGCGTATGTGGCGGGAACGGCAGATGAAAAGCAGCAGCAGTCTGTTGAGAAAATGAAATGCTATGATGCGCACTTTTCATTCGGCGAGCATGTGGGCAAAGACTACTGCCGGGTGCCCGCGGATATTTTTACCTGGCGCCCCACGCGGCAGCCCATCGTCATAGACTGCTGGAAAACAGAGGCTGCCTTCACGCGCGGGCTTTTCACTACAGTGCTTTCATGGCAGCCCGTTGAGAAAGGGCCGGTGGTGAACGGTGTGGAGTATGGAGGCAAGAATGTTGAGTTTGAAAAATTTATCGATCTGCCCAAGCGCACCAGCGCAATGCTTGAGCTTGCCCTTGGCGGCGGCAAAGCGCCCACGGAAAAGCTTGCTGAATACGGCTGGAAGCTGGTAGACGGCTATGACATGTCCAGCACGCCATGGATATACCGCGACTATATTCAGCACAGCATGGCCGAGTTCAGCATGGCTAAAAACGCCTATGTCGCCACCCGCAGCGGCTGGTTCTCCTGCCGCAGTGCCTGCTATATGGCAGCAGGCCGGCCCGTTGTGGTGCAGGATACGGGATTCAGCGATTTTATTCCTACAGGAGAGGGCGTTCTGGCTTTTACAACTATAGATGAGGCTCTTGCGGGGATTGAGCAGATCCGCGCCGACTGGGGCCGCCATGCTAAAGCAGCCTGTGAAATAGCCAATGAGTATTTTGATTCCTCGAAAGTGCTCGATGCGATGCTCAAACAGGCAGGTCTCTAAATCCACGAACTATAGAGCGGTGCCAGCAAACCGCCGTCCGTAAAGTTTCATTTTTGCATTATGCTTCTAAAAAAATTCCAACGGGGAAAACGTATTCAGTTAGGAGAGGTTGATTTTGAAATGCCTACCATGTCTGGCGTATAATACCGCTTGGTGAGACCGAAATCTGGGATCCTACTATATTATTAGGCACACCCAGGGCATGAAAAATAATTTCGTAATCAGCGCACTCCTCACCGCCCGCCATATTGTCACAGGTGTCCAGAGTGCTTGCAGGCGGTTTGCCAATTGCATGATACTTGAAATAAGTATAGCCTTGTTTTTCCATATTCGCCAGAAGTGTTGTTCCATTGGCATTACATAAAGTGCGAAACATTGGCCAGTCCGACATTTGAGCAGCTGTCGGGTAAGTATTGTTTTTTGAATCAGCAGCATAATTAGCTATTGCACCTCTAATTGACTCCGCTGTTGCCACACCCTGAGCGATACGTGCTTTTTGCCTGTAAGCAATAAAGTTGGGAACTGCTACAGCCGCCAGAATGCCGACGATAGCAACGACAATCATGAGTTCAACCAAGGTAAATCCTTTATGGTTTATTAGCATAACCAATATGACCCGCTTTTATGATAAGAGCCTAAAATACAATTACGTTTGACACTCTTGTAAAAAGTCGAAAAATCAACTAAATTGTCATACCGGCGAAAGCCGGTATCCGGGAATTTCATGTACTTACAAAGCACTGAACCCCGGTTTTCACCGGGGTAACGACTTTTTACGGGAACATCACGTTTTAGTGATTAAAATATTTTAAAGTGTATCCAATCCGTTAACTATGCAATAAAAATGCCAAGTACTTATTTATACAAAAACATGCATTTGGTTAAATTAAAAAAAATAAATGTTCCAATAATTGTAAAAAAGGAAGAGTAGAGACCTTTTTTGTAATCTTAATTATCTGCTGTACTGTGCAAATTCAATTTTACAGAGATATTTGATTACCGGCTTTTTATCAAACAAATGAGTCTCGCTGGGATTGCGTGTCTGAATTTGAGTTTTATTCTGAAATAACGCCCGGTAAAACCATGTGCTTTTAAAAAAATAGTGCGCAATGCAGTTATAAATAAAATAAAAATTAAAGCCCCCCTCCGGCTTGTTTTTTCAAATTTTATACATCTCTCATCTTGTTGACTATCCCTGTTGTCGACACGCCATCCATAAGAGGAATTGCAAAAACACGGCCGCCTCCGGCCTCGACGATATCGCGTCCAATGATAGTCTCGGGGGTCCAGTCGCCACCCTTAATGAGCACATCCGGAACAAGCCGGGTGATGACCTGCAGAGGATCAAGCTCGTCGTAAATCACCACATAGTCAACCGCTTCAAGGGCTGCCATAACCTCGGCGCGCTGCTCCTGAGCTACGATCGGCCGCGCAGGGCCCTTGAGCTGCCTGACAGAGGCGTCGCTGTTGAGCCCGACGACAAGTACATCGCCAGCCTGGCGGCACTGCTCAAGAAGCTTGGCATGACCTGCGTGCAGAATATCAAAGCAGCCATTGGTGAAAACTACCAAGCGCCTGCCGGATTTTGCCTGCTGCACAATCGGCGTCAATTCATCAAGCGTCTTTATTTTGTCCTTTAATCTTCTTGGCTGATGCACCTGAGCACCTCGGTATAGGTTGTTCTGCCCTTGAGTATCTTGGCGGCGGCATTATCCCGCAGAGGCCTCATGCCCTGCCTGCAAGCTGTTTTTTTAATGGCCTCTGCATGGCGCCCCCTCGTTTATAAGCTTTTTTATCTCCTCAGTCATCCTCAGAACCTCAAAAACGCCCTCGCGCCCCTGATACCCCGTGGTGCGGCACTGGCGGCAGCCGGCACCCCTTTTGAGCTCGATAGTTTCCTCCTCGCTATCATCGGACAACCCGATGCCCAGACGCTTCAGATCATTACTGGACAGGGTAAAAGCCTCCTGGCACTGGGGGCAGATGATGCGCACCAGCCGTTGGGCGATGACGCCAAGCATGGTTGAACTTATCAAAAACGGCTCTACGCCCAGGTCGGCCAGGCGGGTGAAGGCTGACGCAGCGTCATTTGTATGCAGTGTGCTGAGGACCAGATGGCCCGTCAAAGCAGCTTGAATGGCGTTTTTGGCTGTTTCGCGATCCCGTATTTCACCGATCATGATAATGTCCGGATCCTGGCGGAGAATGTTGCGAAGGATTGATGAAAAAGTAATGTCGATCGACGGCTGCACGGCGATCTGATTGTACTCTTCGCAAACCATTTCAATCGGGTCTTCAACCGTGGTAATGTTTTTATCCGGGCTTGCAAGTGCTTTCAGGGATGAATAAAGAGTGGTGGTCTTGCCGCTGCCCGTGGGGCCGGTTACAAGAATGATGCCGTGGGTTTTTTCAAGGCACTCCCGGTAGTGGATGAGATCGCTTGCCGTAAACCCCAGATTTTCCAGATCCTGAAACAGCACGTCGGGGTTCAAAACGCGTAAAACCGCTTTTTCTCCGAAAGCAACCGGCACGGTCGACACCCGGATTTCCACATCGCGGCTCTTATCCTTGAGCTTAATCCGGCCGTCCTGTGGCCGGCGCCTCTCCGCAATATTGAGCCGGGAGATGGATTTGATGCGCGATACCACCGCATTATGCACAACCAGCGGCATCGTATAGGTAACGTACAGCACACCGTCGATCCGCAGCCGCACGATAGCCTTGTCACGCTTGGGTTCAAGGTGAATATCGCTTGCGCGCTGCTCAAAAGCATATCGAAAAAGATAATCGACGGCGTTTTGAATATATTTATCCGTCGATTCTATCTCGGTGACTGTTCCGAGCTTTGAATACTGCTCGAAGTTGCCGATGTCGATAAACGCTGAGCCAAGCTCGCGCTCAGCCATGATGATTGATTTTTTGAATCCGTAAAATTCCCGGATGAGCTTGATGATGTCGGATTTGGTACTCATCACCGGCGTCACCCGCAGCTTTTGTACCTGGCGCAGGTCATCAAGAACCTCACGGTTGAACGGATCGATCATGGCAACCTTCAACTCGCCGTTTTCAATCGCAACCGGGACTGCCAGGTTCTTGATGGCAAAGGCCTTTGAAATCGTGCGGGTCACCACTTCAAGATCGAGCTCCAGCGGGTCGATCTTTTTGAAGGCAATGCCGAGCGCTGCCGCCACCTCCATCATAACGGTCTCTTCGGTTATAAATCCCTTGCCCGCCTTTTGATCCAGAAGATTGAGAGAGGAGATGATGTCGGCAGGTACGATGGCAAAATTCTCGCCCGGAGAGCGAAGGGTTTGGAGTTTAAGCAGCTTTTCCATCTGTTCATGCTGTTTTTCAAGGACCATCGCCTGCTGCTCGGGAGTAATCACCCCGCGCTTGAGCAGCAGCTCGCAGACATCCTTGAGCTCCAGACTGTGCCGTCGGTTTTTTTCTACAGGAGACATGCCGTTACCTACACAGTATGGCTGACCGGAATGTGCCGCGCAAGCGGCACGTCTTGAAAAAATCAATCTTACTACCGGGATGCCCGCCTTGAGGCGGGACATCACATCGACCCCGCCTTCTACTGCTGCACCTGCGGGGGCTCAAAAACCTCAACTCCCGGCGGCGGGGTGAATTCAAAGGTCGAATCCGGAATGTTTTTATCTGTCGTAATATTGGAAAAAACCAGCACGGTTTTCGTGCCGAATTCATCTTCAAGGCAGGAGCGCATGATGTAGAATTTTTCCGGATCCACCCACACGGTGAGCTTCTTTACCGTTGGATCATAGGCCAGGGGTATGAGTTCAAGCGAGATTTCCTTCCGGCTGTTTTTCATCTCCTCCTGAATAAAGGAAACCTTGAATTTTTCCTGAATAGCTATTTTACCGCGGAACAGGTCAACGACGATATGCTGAGGAATGGTGGAAAAATTGTTTTTCATGACCTGCTTGTCCTCGGGCACATAGAACCAGAGTGTCTTGCCGTCGAGAATTATTTTCTGGGCCTGGGGGGTTTTGTATTCCCAGAGCATTTTGCCCGGTTTTTTAAACCAGACCGCGCCGGAGCCTTTTTCCACCCGTTTTATCGACGCCAGTTGTGTTTCCTGTGCAAAGTCGGCATGAAAATCCTTCATGGCGCCGTACTGCTTTTCAAGGTTCTTCACACAGCGATCTATTTCGCTCTGGGCGGCGGCAGCGGGCAGGCTGACCAGCATCACCAGAAACGCTGCATATGCCGCTCGAAAAAGATTTTTCATGAATTGCGGTCCTTTCATAAGGTACGGGTCCGTGACAGAGCACTTTTCTGCAGAGTGCCTACTGCCGTCATAATCTCTGGGCAAGAACCTCTCGCGGTTTGATGCCGTCGCTGGGGCCCAAAACACCTTCCCGCTCCATGCGCTCGATCATGCGGGCGGCACGGTTGTAGCCCACGCGCATGCGGCGCTGCAGCATGGAAATAGAGGCCTGCCGCGTCTCGGTCACAATTTGCACGGCAGCATCATAGAATTCGTCATACTCCTCTTCAACCGGACTGTCGGCATCCTCTTCCTTCACGGCAAGGATCGACTCATCATAGAACGGTTTGGCCTGTTTCTTCACGTAATCGGTAATGCGCTTGATCTCCTTCTCGGTGATATGTGCGCCATGAATGCGCTGCACCCGCGAGGTGCCCGGCGGCATGAACAGCATGTCGCCCATGCCCAGAAGCTTCTCGGCGCCCATGGTATCGATAATGGTTCGCGAATCCACCTTTGATGAAACCTGAAACGAAATGCGGCTCGGAAAATTGGCCTTGATGAGGCCGGTGATAATGTCAACCGAGGGCCGCTGCGTGGCAACCAGCAGATGCATGCCTGCAGCGCGGGCCATCTGGGCGAGCCGGGCTATATAGCTTTCCACGTCGCGCGCCGCCACCATCATGAGGTCGGCAAGCTCATCGATGATGATAACAATATAGGGCATTTTTTCATGCCCCTCGCCATGCTCGGCTTTTTCCTCGGCTTCTTCCTCAAGCTTTTTATTATACTGGACAATATTGCGCGTGCCCTTTTCAGCGATGCGCTTGTAGCGGCGCTCCATTTCCTCAACAGCCCACCGAAGGGCAATGGCAGCCTTCTTGGGATCGACCACCACGGGGTGCAGCAGATGCGGTATGCCCTCGTAGAGCGAAAGCTCGATCCGCTTCGGGTCGATCATGAGAAAGCGCACTTCTTCGGGCGTTGACTTGAAAAGAATGCTGCAGATGATAGTATTCACAAATATGCTCTTGCCCGAGCCCGTGGTGCCGGCCACGAGCAGATGGGGCATGCGGGTAAGATCACTGATGATCGGGGTGCCCGCAATATCCTTCCCCATGCCGATGGTGACACGCGATGCAGATTCGATAAATTCTCCCTGCGATACGATATCTTTGAAGTAGACGGTCTTGCGCTTTTTGTTGGGCAGCTCTATGCCGACGACCGATTTGCCCGGAATGGGCGCAATGCGCACACTCATTGCTTTCATGGCAAGGGCCAGATCATCCTGCAGGTTGATGATGCGCTGCAGCTTGATGCCGGGTGCGGGCTCGAATTCAAAGCGGGTAATGATCGGGCCCGGGCTGATCTCAACAACCACGCCCAGCACGCCGAAGTCGTCAAGCTTGCGCACCAGAATTTCAGCGCTGTTGCGCAGGTCCTCATGATCTATAGTTATATCTTTTTCCGCAGGTGAGTCCAGCAGCGACAGGGGCGGAAGCTTATACTCTTTTGCAGGCTGCCCCGGCATAGGCGAAAATTCTTCCTCGCCATCATCGGGAGTCACCTTTTTGGCTGCTTTGGGTGCAGGAACTTTTATGGGTATCTCGGTCAGCGGCGGCACGGGCTCGCGCTCATACACAGCAGCCGGAGCAGCAAATTCTTCTTCTCTGGGCGCCATATCGTCAAGGCTGAAGTTAAAACTATCCCGCACGGCACGTCGCGAAGGAGCCGCTTTGCCGTTGAGCTTCATGCTTTTCTTTTTTTTCTCAAGCAGCCGTCGTGCTGCTGCTGTCCGGTAGCGTTCTTTCAGCACCTGCATGGTTTCCAGAAGGCGCCTGCCCGCCGGATCGGCACATTTTTTCCAGAGCGTCACATAGGAGATGCGCGTAAGGCCCATGATTGTTAACAAGAACCCCAGAAACAGGAAAAGATAGGCCCCGAACGAGCCCAGGTAGCCGGTCAGCAGGTCGGCAAGCTTTTTGCCGATGAGCGCTCCGCCCGCATGGAAAGAATATTTCAAAACCGCAAGCTTGCCCAGATACAGGCTGAAAAAAGTTTCAAAAATCAGAAAAAGCAGCAGGCATAAAAAAAAATTCAGATACGTTTTCTTCTGCACCACGGGCCGGAACAGTATTTTCAGCGCCCCCAGCAGCGCTACGGCCGGCAGTATAAAAGCACCAAAGCCCATTGTCCAAAAAAGAAAACTTGCCATCCATGCCCCCAGCAGCCCGCCGCGCTTCCACAAATCTTTGGGGATGGCGCTCACGCCGTTTCAAATGACGGATCACGGGGATCATAGTTAATGAGACACCACATGAGAAAAACGGCAAAACCGAGAAGCATGATACCGGCAACTTCTGCGATATGTCGTGTCTGTTTCTTTTTTTGTGCCATAGAAAAAAAATAAAAGATGAAAAATCAGAAGGTTGAATAGCTTTTACGTTATTAGATAGTCTAATGGAACCGCAGTCCTTAGTCAACCGCAAAATGGATGGCACTTGATAGTGGCCATTGTTGCAGCCTGCGGTCATGCGCCTGTACTCTCGGCTAGCGGGCTTAAGCTGGAATGTTGGGCGCTTTCCCCAAAAAGCTATCCTCCTGTCTTGGAGATAGGCCTGGCAGCGGCACCACGGTATAAAAAATGAGGGGCGGCAACCGAAGGACAAAAAAATGCTTTTTGCCAAAATGCATTGTCATTTTTGACAATGCATCTGGCCTTTTAGCCAGAAGAATCAGCGGTTCGGAATGGAGCCCAGCTCTAATGCTCTGATTTTTCTTTTATTAAAAAACATTTTAAATGGCATCTGTTCTGCATAAATATTTTTGGCCTAGGCTTTGACGTTATTGTATACGGGGCATAAAGCAATGTGCGAGCCTTAATAGCTCTTGGATTGAATATTTCAAAGAAAAAACAATTGGATAGAAGCCCGAAAAGCTGTATAATTTATTACCTTAAACGACGTAATCAAATAACACGAGGGAGATGGTTGTGGGAACGCAGACAGCAGATGCTTTTGGAGGGCTCGAGGACTTCAGTGCGGATCAACTCAAAAAAGTCGATGCCATCATCGCATCGCACACAGGCAAGCCGGGCGCGCTCATTCCTGTGCTTGAGCAGGTGCAGGAGGTGCTTGGCTACCTGCCCATAGCCGTGCAGATGCTCGTGGCCGATGGGCTTGGCATCCCGGTTGCCAATGTGTACGGCGTGGTAACCTTTTATTCATTGTTCACCATGGTTCCCCGCGGGCGGCACAATATACGGGTCTGCCTCGGCACGGCCTGCTATGTGCGGGGCGGACAGAAGCTCTTGGAGCGGCTGCAGGAAATTCTCGGCATTAAGCCTGGCGGCTGCACCGAAGACCGCAGGTTCTCCCTTGAAACCGTCCGGTGCCTGGGCGCATGCGGCCTTGCGCCGGTTATCGTGGTCGACGAAGACACGCACGGGCAGATGAAACCCGCAAAACTTGAAGGCGTACTTGCTTTATATAAATAAGGAGACTGGCCGTGGCAAAGCTGACAGTTGATGATTTAAAAAAGATAAAAGAGCGCGTGCTTATGGAGGACCAGTTCCGCTCCGGCCGGAAGCGCGCGAAAATCACTGTGCATATGGGCACCTGCGGCATCGCTTCAGGTGCCCGTGACATTATGGACACACTGCTTGACGAGCTTGCGCAGAATAATGTCAGCGATGTCCTCGTCACGACATCGGGCTGCATCGGCATCTGCAGCCGCGAGCCTCTGGTGACGGTTGAAGAGCAGGACCGGGAGCCTATCGTGTACGAGTGCCTGACGGCGGGCAAGATGCGGCAGATATTCAGGCAGCATATACTGGGCGGAAAGATTCAGAGCGAATTTGTTATGGCGCGGGGCAAAGAGCAGGATGCCCGGGGAGGTGACAGGTGAAAGTGTTTCGCGCTCATATACTGGTGTGCGGCGGCACCGGCTGCAAGGCCACGGGCAGCGAAGTGATACATCCTGCGCTGGTGCAGGAAATTGCAAAGCGCGGCCTTGCCCGTGAAGTGGTGGTGGCTGAGACCGGCTGCAACGGTTTCTGTGCAGCGGGCCCTATCATGGTCGTCTACCCTGAAGGGATTTTCTACCAGAAGGTAAGCGTTGATGATGTTCCCGAGATCATCGAGGAGCATATCATCAAGGGACGGCCTGTCGAGCGGCTCATGTACCACGAGCCCGTGACGGAAAAGCCCATTCCCCATATTCACGATATTCCCTTTTTCGGCAAGCAGGTGCTCATAGCCCTTAAAAACCGCGGGCTTATCGACGCTGAAAAAATCGATGAATACATAGCCCGGGACGGCTATATGGGCGCGGCCAAAGCCCTGCTTGAAATGACGCCCGAGCAGATCATTGCCGAAATGACCACATCAGGCCTGCGCGGCCGCGGCGGCGGCGGTTTCCCCACGGGCATGAAGTGGTCGTTTGCCCGCACGGCCGAGGGCGACGTGAAATATATTCTGTGCAATGCCGATGAGGGTGACCCGGGCGCGTTCATGGACCGCTCTCTCCTGGAGGCCGACCCCCATGCCGTACTGGAAGGCATGATCATCGCCGGCTACGCCATCGGCGCGCGCCAGGGCTATATCTACTGCCGCGCGGAATACCCCCTTGCCATCAAGCGGCTCACCATCGCCATCGACCAGGCCCGCGAGTACGGCCTGCTTGGCGAGAAGATTCTCGGGTCTGACTACAGCCTTGATATACATATCTATCAGGGCGCAGGCGCTTTCGTCTGCGGCGAGGAGACGGCCCTCATGGCCTCCATCGAAGGCAAGCGCGGCATGCCGCGGCCCCGGCCGCCGTTCCCGGCGCAGAAGGGCCTGTGGGGCAAGCCCTCGGTGCTCAACAATGTGGAAACATTTGCCAATATCCCCCAGATCATTACGAGAGGCGGCCAGTGGTTCGCCTCCATGGGCACCAAGACCTCCAAGGGTACCAAGGTGTTCGCGGTAACCGGCGCCATCACTAATGTCGGCCTTGTGGAAGTGCCCATGGGCACACCGATCGGCGATATCATTTTCGACATCGGCGGCGGCATACCCGACGGCAAGCAGTTCAAGGCTGCGCAGCTGGGCGGCCCGTCCGGCGGCTGCGTGCCGGCTTCCGGCCTCAACACCCCCACGGACTATGAGGAAATAGCAAAGCTTGGGGCCATCATGGGCTCGGGCGGCCTCATCGTCATGGATGAGGACACCTGCATGGTCGATACGGCCCGCTTCTTCATGGAGTTCTGCCAGGAAGAATCCTGCGGCAAGTGCACGCCCTGCCGCGAAGGCACCAAGCGCATGCTTGAAATCCTTGAGCGCATCTGCCACGGCGAAGGCCGCCACGGCGACATCGAAATGCTTGAGGAGCTTGCCTCCGGCATCAAAGACTCGGCCCTGTGCGGACTGGGACAGACAGCGCCCAATCCCGTGCTCTCGACCCTTCGCTATTTCCGCCATGAGTACGAGGCCCATATTTACGAAAAAAAATGTCCGGCCTGCGTGTGTTCGGGAATGTTCAAGTCGCCCTGCCAGCACGGCTGCCCCATTGAAATGGACATACCCGGCTATATAGCGCTTGTGCGGGCAAACCGGCTTGATGATGCCTACCGCCTCATGAAGCGCACCAACCCGTTCCCGGCGGTGTGCGGCCGCATCTGCCCGCAGTTCTGCGCATCCAAGTGCCGCCGCAGCCAGCTGGATGAGTCCATGGCCATTGCCTGGCTCAAGCGCTATGTCACGGACAATACCCGGCGGCCCCGGGTCGAGCCAGCTCCCGTGACCCGCGCAGAAAAAATAGCGGTTATCGGCGGCGGCCCCGCCGGCCTCACCGCTGCGCAGGACCTTGCCAAACGGGGCTATCAGGTGACGATCTTTGAGGAACTGCCCTTTGCCGGCGGCATGCTGCGCTACGGCATTCCCGAATACCGCCTGAGCCGTTCAGTCATACAGGCTGAAATCGATGATATCAGCAGCTCTGGGCGTTGAGATTAAAACAAACTGCCGCGTGGGCCGGGATATCGAGTATGCCAAGCTTAAGGCAGAGCATGATATCGTCGTGCTTGCAACGGGCGCGCATAAGAGCTGGACCCTTGATATTGAAGGCGAGGACCTTGCCGGCATCTGGGGCGCGGTCGAATTCCTGCGCGAGGTCAATCTCGGCAAACCGGCAAAAGTCGGCAAACGGGTTGCGGTTATCGGCGGCGGCAATACGGCCATTGATGCCGCGCGCACGGCGGTCCGCCTCGGCGCTGGCGATGTGTCGATCCTCTACCGCCGCGAAAAGAAAGACATGCCTGCCTGGGCAAACGAAATCGAGGCTGCCGAACTGGAAGGCGTGAAAATCGAGTGCCTCGTCAACCCGGTGAAATTCACCGGCAAGGCCGGCAAGCTCACGGGTGTGGTATGCCAGCGCATGCGACTTGGCGAGTTTGACCGTTCTGGCCGGCGCAAGGCCGTGCCGATAGAAGGTGATCAGTTCATCAGGGACTTTGACTGCGTGATACCGGCAATCTCCCAGTCAGGCGACACAAGCTTCCTGCCCTCTGATACGGCTGTTCAGGTCACGGGTAACGGCACATTCAAAATTCAGCCCAAAGCTAAAACCCGCACCTCGGATGAAAATGTTTTTGCCGTGGGCGATGCGGTGCTGGGGCCGGCAACGGTTGTCGAGGCCATTGCCATGGGCCATCAGGCTGCCGATGAAGTCGACTCCTTCATCCGCGCTAGAAATAATGAGCAGCCCTGGAAGGCCCCTGCCGAAGAAGAGATCATGATCCCCTTTGAAGTCGATGAAGAGCCGCAGCCCACGCCCCGGGGCAAAATGCCCGAGCTGAAGCCCAGCGACCGCGTCGCGAGCTTCAAGGAAGTGGAGCTTGGGTATACGGCTGAAATCGCCTGGGCAGAGGCCTGCCGGTGCCAGCGCTGCGACGGCTGCGATCATGAATAAAAGGCGTGCGGGCTTGCCGGCCTGCAGGCATGCAAGTTTATAAAGGAGATCTGCAATGCCCCTGGTAACGGTTACAATCGATACAACAAAAGTTCAGGTTGAGAAGGGTTCAACCGTCCTGGATGCGGCAAAAAGGGCCGGCATCAAAATCCCGACGCTCTGCACATGGCCTGAAATAGGGCATCAGCCGGGCGCCTGCCGCGTATGCGTCGTGGAGGTCGAGGGCATGAAAAACCTTGTTGCCTCATGCGTCTATCCCGTCGAAAATGGCATGGTCGTGCATACGGCAACAGAGCGGGTAAGAAAAACCCGCAGGCTCAATGTTGAGCTGCTGCTGTCCAATCACCCGACGGAGTGCAATGTCTGCGTGCGCAACGGCAACTGCGACCTTCAGAAGGTTGCCGAGCAGGTCGGCCTGAGGGAGGTCCGGTTCGCGCTGGCTGAAAAAAACAAAGAGGCCTCGCTGGACAGGTCTTCGCCGTCCATTGTTCGCGACAGCCGCAAGTGCATCAAATGCTACCGCTGCGTGACCGTGTGCGAGCAGGTCCAGACGCCGGCGGTTCTGTCCCTTGCCTTCCGGGGCGATGATGTGCAGGTGGGCACCGCTTTCAACCTGCCGCTTATGCAGACCAACTGCGTTTTCTGCGGCCAGTGCGTCATGGCCTGCCCGGTGGGGGCGCTGTATGAAAAAGATGATATAGCCGATGTCTGGAAAGTTCTGCAGGATTCTTCAAAGCATGTGATCGTTCAGGAGGCCCCTGCCATCCGCGCGGCCCTTGGCGAAGAGTTCGGCATGGCCCCCGGCACCCTGGTGACGGGCAAAATGATTGCGGCCCTGCGGCGCCTGGGGTTTGACAAGGTGTTTGACACCAATTTCGCAGCAGACCTGACCATACTCGAGGAGGGCACCGAGCTGCTGGAGCGCGTAAAGAAAGGCGGCAAGCTGCCGATGATAACGTCCTGCTCGCCGGGCTGGATCAAATTCTGCGAGCATTTCTTCCCGGACCTGCTGGATCACCTGTCAACCTGCAAGTCGCCCCAGCAGATGTTCGGCGCCATTGCCAAAACCTATTATGCCAAAATCGCGAACATTGATCCCAAAGATATAGTCGTTGTCTCGATCATGCCCTGCACGGCAAAGAAGTTCGAATGCCTGCGCGACGAGATGGCAGGCAGCGGTTTTCAGGATGTTGACTATGTGCTCACCACCCGAGAGCTTGCCCGCATGATCAAGGAGGCGGGCATCGATTTTACGGGCCTGCCCGATGAGGACTACGATGCTCCCATGGGCGAGTACACCGGTGCCGGAACCATATTCGGCGCCACGGGCGGCGTTATGGAAGCTGCCATCCGCACCGTGTATGCCGTGGTCACGGGCAAGAATCTTCCCGACCTCAATATCACGCCCGTTCGCGGCTTAGACGGCGTCAAGGAAGCAGCCGTCACCGTGGGCGATCTGGGTGAAGTGCGCGTTGCCGTGGCCCACGGCCTTGCCAATGCCCGCGAGCTTATGAACCGTGTACGCGAAGGGAAGGCAGACTATCATTTCATCGAAATCATGTGCTGCCCGGGCGGGTGCATCGCAGGCGGCGGCCAGCCCATCCCCACGACCAATGAAATCAGAAAACTTCGCTCCGAAGCACTTTACCGCGATGATGCCGGCGTGCAGAAGAAGCGGCAGTCCCATGAAAATGAATCCGTCAAGAAGCTCTATGAGACATTCCTTGAGAAGCCCCTGGGGCACAAGTCACATGAGCTGCTGCACACGAAGTATAAAAAGCGCGGCAGCGGCCTGCCGCATAAAGCTTGAACGGCACTGCATTCAAAAATAAAAAACCGGCTCGCTATGAGCCGGTTTTTTGTTTATGCCGCCCCCGGCAATTTGGCGACAGCTTGTCACACAATTGCTTCGTCAGTGTTCTCGCCGGAGATAAATAGGTGTAGCAGCAGGGCGCGGGTGCAGTGCGGATAGTGATTTTTTTTTGGGAGTCCCACAGTTGTAATCCCTGTGAATATTTAATATTTAGGATGTGACCCTGCTTCCTGCCCGCAGTTGTAATCCCTGTAAATAATATTTACGGTGTGACCCTGTGTTCTGCCTATGATTTATCCTTGTGGTTTTTCGCTTAGCCTCATCATATAAGCATTGTTTGCAGTCCGGCATGTTTAGCCGCAGCAATTTGGCGAATATCAGCACTTACGAAAAGATCGGCCTTCCACTCAAGCGCACAGCCAATATGCAGCGAATCCATTGCCCGCAGGGAGTTTGATTCAAGAAGATCAACTGCCTGTTTAACAACCGCAGGGGACGTAGTGCAGATTGCGGCATCGGCCAGATCACTCATGAGCGCTGCTTTGGCCGAGCCGTATTGCTTTTGTGACAGCAATCGCTCACGTTTCAATCTGCAAAAAGCAGAAATTATTTCAGGATAGCAAATTATACTAACACCCAGACTGCCTGCCTTCTGCAGCAAGGTTTCAACCTGGGCGCTGCCTTTTTCGTCGATATACCTTTTTGCCAGCGCTGAAGAATCGAAAAAAATCTTCATCTCTCAGAAAGCTTTCTTTCTTCAAGAATAATCCTGCTGACAGATGACCCTTTGAGCGTCAGCCGCAGGGCCGGTTTTTTCCAGGAAACCGTTTGGTCTTCCTGCTCCGCAGGCACTATGGTAGCGATGGGCTTGCCGTGCCGAAGAACCCGAACAGTTTCCCCCTTTTCAACCTCATCAAAAAATGCTGCTGCGTGTTTTCGAAAATCGGTAAAAGTTGCTGTTTTCATTGCGTTGACTCCTTGATTGCATCATTCTGTACAGAATGTACATTGAAGTACAAAACTTGTCAATAGACTATATCCTCACCTAAAACCAAAAAACTAAAATCTCTGTCACT